>JAXMCE010000009.1:0-160022 GCA_046349515.1 Alphaproteobacteria bacterium
AGCCCGTGCAGGCATAGCGCTGGATGGGCGCGTTGGCATCGACGATCTTCAACTTGTTGCCGTTCGCCCCGACCGAGAGATTGTCGCGCGGCACGACGGCGACTTGAGAGAACATGGCGCCCGTCGGCTTCCAGCACTTGGTGCAGCCGCAGACATGGTTGAAGGCGCTCTGCCCCTTGATCTTGATCTCGACGGCGCCCTGCGCGCACTTGCAGCGCAGCGTCCCGCCCGCGAAATCCTTCTTGCCCGGCTTGAACCCCTTGTCGACGGCTGGATGGATCGAAATCGCCATGGTCTCCTCCCTTTTGTGCTATCGCGTCCGCGCTTGGCAAGGCGAAGGTTAACCACCGCCGGGTCAAGGAACCAAGAGCAAAGTACGGCGCCTCGACTCGTTGCCGATCATCCGCCATGGCCATTGCGTCAACCGAGGGGGCGTGGGACGATCCATTCGAGGCTCGTTCAAGACGGGGCCGGGCGGCTCGCGCAATCCGGCCCTCACTCGGGGCATGAGGCCATGGACACCCCACATCTGTGGCGCCGCTTCGTGTACGCCGTTCTGGCGTCGCTCGCCCTTTCCGCCCCCGCAGTCGCCGCAGACTACAACGCTGGCTACGCGGCCTACACGAAGGGCGACTACGCGACGGCCGTGAAGGAATGGATGCCGCTCGCCGATCTCGGCGATTCCCGCGCGCAGTACAATCTCGGCTACCTCTACCACGAGGGCTTCGGCGTGCCGAAGGATCCGGCCAAGGCGGCCGAGTGGTGGCAGCGCGCGGCCCTGCAGAAGCTCGGGGACGCGCAGCACAGCCTGGCGCTGGCCTATCTCGCGGGCGACGGCGTGCCACAAGACGCGCAGAAGGCCGTGGCGCTGCTCGAAGCCGCGTCCATCGCCGGCCTCGCGCGCTCGCAATACACGCTGGGGAAGCTGTATCTCCACGGTGTCGGCGTCGTGCCGGACGCCAACCTGGCCGCGCAACTCATCCTCGTCGCGGCCGAGCACGGCGACGCCCGCGCGCAATACAACATGGGCAAGCTCTACCGCGACGGCACGGGCGTCGAGCGCAATCCCGCCGAGGCCACGCACTGGTTCGCAGCGGCCGCGGAGCAAGGCTATGCCCGGGCGCAAAGCCAGCTCGGCGCCCGCTACGCGCGCGGCGACGGGATCGGCCCCGATGACATCCAGGCGCTCAAATGGACGCTGCTCGCCGCCGAGCAAGGCGACGAGGTCGCGCGCTCGAACCGCTCGAGCATGATGTTGCGCCTGTCCGAATCGCAAGTGACCGAGGCCAAGCGCCAGGCCATCCTTGCCTGCAAGGAGATGCTGGCCCTGGGCAAGAGCTGCGCGGCACCGCCCTGACCCGACGCCCGGCGCGGGGCCACGCCCTCACTGCTCCGGGTTCGCCGCCCCCCGCTCGATCAGCCAGGCCTTCGTCACGTCCACGACCTTTTGCAGCATCGCCGGATCGCGCGGATCGATGTGCTCGCCCGGCATGGTCACGACCCATTTGGGCTCGGGCGCGAGCTCCGTCATGAGCGCCGACGAAGTCGGCGGGATGAGTTCGTCGTCCTCGGCATTGACGATGAGAATGTCGCCCGACATGCGCGGAAGGAAATAGCGCGGCTCGACCGGGTGGAGAAGCGAGGTCGCGAGCACGCCCACGACTTTGCGCAGCAGCGGCGTCTCGATGCGCAGCGCCGTCGGGATGATGTGGCCCACATCGGCGCCGCCGAACGCCATGATCGTGGTCTCGACCGCGATTCCGTTGGCGCGGGCCTTCTCCTGCGTGACCGGCATGAAGACGGCGCCGAGGCTGTAGCCAAGAAGGCTCACGCGGCCGGGATCGGCCCAGGCTTGCGCCCGCGCCCAATCCAGAACCGCCGCGAGCTGTTCGGGCATGGCGGTCGCGGATCGCCGGATCGTCGCGATTCGCTCGGGTATGGCGAGAGCCTTGTCGCGGATCGCGTCACGGCCCGGATACTCGACCGAGATGAGCGCATTGGGCCCCAGGGGCGGCAGGCGCTCGAGATTTTCCCGCCCCGACCGGAGCCCGCCGACGATGAGGAGCACCGGCATCCGCCCCGCGATTCCGTCCTCCGGCAGGCTCACGGTGAAATGCACGGGCAGGCGGTCGGGTGCCGTGAGCAGCCAGGACTCGTAGCGCCGAACGGCGCCGCCCTTCTCAATGCGGTCGGTGCCAAGAGACTGGGCGCCGTAAGCAGGAAGCGGCGCGCGCGCCGCCGCGACCGGATCGCCCGAACCGAGCACGGCAAAGAACGCGACAAGCGCGATCACCGCCGCGAGCACGAGCGCGCCGAGCGCCCAGGCGAGAAGGCGCAGACGCCGCCTCATGCCCACGCCCCGCGCATCCGCGTGGCGTCCCGCGGGGCCTTCGGATAGGCTCGGGCAACGGGATCTTCGCGGGGGCCTTCCATCATGACTGACAGCATACCTCGGCCGGGGGCGGTTGCACTCGTCACCGGCGCCTCGAGCGGCATCGGCGCCGCGATCGCGGCAGCCTTGGGCGCCATCGGCTGCCGGGTCATCTGCGGCGGCCGGCGTCTTTCGAAGCTCAAGGCGGTCGCGGAGGCGATCGGCTCGAACGGCCTCGCGATCGAGCTCGACGTCGATTCGAACCGCTCGGTCGACAGCCTCACCGAACGCCTGCCGGCCGATTGGCGCGAGATCGAGATCCTGGTCAACAACGCCGGGCACGACAAGGGTGGCCGCTCGCGCTTCGACGAAGGCACGATGGCGGAATGGGAGTCCATCATCCAGACGAATGTGATCGGGCTCATCCGCGTGACCCGCGCGCTCATCCCCGGCATGATCGCGCGCGACCGAGGGCACGTCGTCAACATCGGCTCGATTTCAGGGTTCAGACCCTATGCGACAGGCACGCTCTACGCGGGCGCGAAGCATGCCGTCCACGGCTTCAGCGAGTCGCTGCGCCTCGACTTCAAGAACACGGGCATCCGCGTGACGGAGATCCTGCCCGGCATGGTCCGCACGGGCTTCGCCGAGGCGCGATGGCAAGACCCCAAGCGCGCCGCCAAGTTCTATGACGATTTCGGCGAATGCCTCACGCCGGAAGACGTGGCGCGAACGGTCGCGTTCGCCGTCCAGCAACCGCGTCACGTCGTCATTTCACAGCTCGTGGTGGTGCCCTACACCCAGGGCTGAGCGCCCGCTTCGCGCGCCCGTTCTCGGCAAGCGAGCCCGGTCTCATGCCGAGCCCGTCGAAGCACGAGGGCCTCGCGGCGATCCGTATCGAATTCTAGCGGAAGAGCGCGTCGATCTTCGCCTCGATCTCGCTCGGCAGAGGCTCGGAGTCCTTGCCCGTGTCGGGCGCGAGAACATCGACGACCCGCGGAGTCGCCGCACTTGCCGCGGCCGGTTTCGCGATGCCGTTCATCAAGGCGTCCACGTCGGACTGGCTGACACCCTCGCCGGCATGCGCGGGTGCTTTCGGCGCCGCTGGCTTGCCCATGCCGTTCATCAAGGCGTCCACATCGGACTGGTTGACGCCCTCGCCGGCATGCGCGGGTGCTTTCGGCGCCGCCGGCTTGCCCATGCCGTTCATCAAGGCGTCCACATCGGACTGGTTGACGCCCTCGCCGGCATGCGCGGGTCCTTTCGGCGCCGCTGGCTTGCCCATGCCGTTCATCAAGGCGTCCACATCGGACTGATTGATGCCTTCGCCGGCAAGGGCCGGTCCGTTGAGCAGGCGCTCGTCTCCGGCCCGCTCGTCTTCGATCGGCGCGCCCTCGACAGGCGCGAGCGATCCCTCGGCGACGCCGTTTCCGTCCGAATGGACCATGATCTTCTGAAGACCGGCCAAGCGCTCCTCGATGAAGGACAGCGTGTTCACGACCTTGGCGATGCGCTGGCCCGTGATGTCCTGAAAGGCGCAGGCCTCGAAGATGCGCATGCAGCCGGCCTCGACGATCGTCTTCAAGGCGGCGCCATCGGCCCCGTCGGCGGCCATCATCTCCTCGGCGGCGCTCATGATCTCGCTGGTCGCCTCTTCGGTGGCCTTCACGATCGCGTCGAGTTCCTGTCCCGCGCGGGGGATGCGTGTCTTGGTGATATCCTGATCGCTCAGTTGGGCGATCTCGGCGCGCGTCTGGGCGATGTGCGCGCTCAACTCCTGACATTCGCGATAGAGGCTGGTGTCGATCGAGCCCATGTAGCGATCGAGACTCGCGATCAGTATTTCGGTCACGCCCGCGACATCGGAGAGCGTCACGTGCTGTTCCGGCTTCTTCCGGAGCGCGTCAACCAGCCGTCCGACCCGCCGCGTCAATTCGCTGCCGTCGACCTTCTTCCTGACCCTGACCTTACGCGGCTTCGCCGACATGCCCGCCTCCTCGCCCAGCAACGGCCCGCGGCCCCTCAGGCACGCGGTCGTGACTTCCGACGCTAAGTGAGAACGGCTAAGCATTCGTTAACCCCTGGGGCCGCTGGAACGGGCCGGGAACGCCGGCCGGGCGCGGCGGCCACGGCCCGCGGCCCGGAAATCCTTGGCCGGAAACAACGGAAGGAGACTGGCGATGAATAAGATCGAATACGCGGATGCGAGCCCCGAGGTGCGCGCGGTTTATGACGACATCATGACCTCGCGCAAGATCGACTGGGTCAACGACTTCTGGAAGGTCGCGGCGAACCACCCGGCGGTCTTGAAACGCACCTGGCAAACGCTCAAGGAGGTGATGGGACCGGGCGCGCTCGATCCGGTGGTGAAGGAGATGCTCTATCTCGCGGTCAGCATGGCCAACGGCTGTACCTATTGCATCGCCTCGCACACGGCGGCGGCGCGCAAGGCCGGCATGAGCGACGCCATGTTCGGCGAGCTCATGTCGATCGTCGGCATGGCGTGCGAGACGAACGCGCTGGCGACGGCCTACCAGGTCGAGGTCGACGAGCGGTTCAAGCCGCGGCCGGCTGCGAAGCGATGAGCGCCTTCGGGGCCCGGGTTTGACAAGCGCCCGACCGGCGCTTAAGGCTAACCGGAGCGAGGTCGGCACGGCACGATGCCGCGATCAGGCGCCTCGCCTGCGCGGAGAACGATAATGCAAGGCAAGACCGTCGCCGTCACCGGAGCCGCGAAGGGCATCGGCCGCAGCATCGCCGAAGTGATGGCGGCGAAAGGCGCGCGCCTCGCCCTCATCGACAAGGACAAGACCGCGCTCGACGCGACGGTCGCTGATCTCAACGCGCAAGGCCACCAGGCCGTCGGGATCGAGGGCGACATCACCCGGCGCGAGGCGTGCCAGCGCGCCTTCGCCGCCTGCGTGTCCGCGTACGGGCGCATCGATTCGCTGGTCAACAACGCCGGCCTCTACATCCGGACGCCGATCGACGCGATCGACGACCGCGAATGGGACCTCATCTTCGATGTGTGCCTGCGCGGCGTCTTCCACATGTCGGTCGCGGCGGCGACGCATATGCGCGCGAAGGGCGGCGGCCGCATCGTCAACATCGCGTCGGTCGACGGCTTCGTCGCCTTCCCCGCCATGGCGCATTACGCAGCGGCGAAGGCGGGCGTCATCAGCCTGACCAAGTCCTTCGCCATCGCCTATGCCGACGACAAGGTGCTGGTGAACGCGGTCGCGCCGGGCGCGACCAACACCCCGCCCATGCGCGAGAACGATTACCTGGCGAAGCTCTCGCCGCGCATCCCCTTGAAGCGCGGCGCCGAGCCGCAGGAGATCGCGGAGGCCGTGTGCTTCCTCGCCGGTGACGCCAACACCTATTGCACCGGCGAGACGATGATCGTGAGCGGCGGGCTCGTCATCGCATGAGGATTCGCGCGATCGGGTCGGCTGGCCGCCGCCTCCTCGCGCGTTTCTGCCACGCGGCCCTGGCCGCCGCCCTCCTCGCCATGGCCGGGACGGGTGCCTCGGCCAAACCCGTCGAGCTCGAGCTCATCCTCGCCATCGACGTCTCCGCCAGCGTCCGTGTCGAGGAGTTCGACCTTCAGATGCGCGGCTATGCCGAGGCCTTCCGCACGCCTCAGCTCATCGAGGCCATCAAGACGGCCGGCGGCATCGCCGTCACCATGATGCAATGGGCGAACCCGGACCAGCAGGACGTGACCGTGGCCTGGACGCATGTCTACGACGAGACCTCGGCGGAAGATTTCGCGAAGGCGATCGACGCGGCGCCGCGCCTTTTCGAGATGGGGCAGACGGCCATGGGGCACGCGCTCGAGTTCTGCCTCAAGCTGTTCCCGCCGAAAGGGTACGAGGGACGACGCAAGGTCATCGACGTCTCGGGCGACGGCTACAGCAACAAGGGCATCCTGCCGAACGTCGTTCGCGACCGCGCGATCCGCGCCGGAGTCACGATCAACGGCCTGCCCATCACCAACAAGGAGCGCTTTCTCGCCGGCTATTACGAGCGCAACGTCATCGGCGGCGCGGGCTCGTTCATGATCGTGATCAAGGACTACACGACCTTCTCGGAGGCCATCGTCACGAAGCTCATCCGCGAAGTGCGCGGTCAGAGCATTTCGTTCGCGCCGGACGACCGGGAGACGGATGCGCAGGCCGCGATCGCCACGGACGCGGCGGCCGGCGGCTAGAACACCAGCACCTGGCGCACGGTCAGGCCGTCCGCCAGGCGATCGAAGGCCTCGTTCAACTGCTCGATCCGCACCCGCTCGCTCAAGAGCCTGTCGACCGGCAGCTTTCCCTGCTTGTAAAGCGCGATGTAGCGCGGCACGTCGCGGATGGGCACGCAGCTTCCGACGTAGCTGCCCTTGAGCGTGCGCTCCTCGCCGACGAGGCTGACCTGCTGGATCGCGAGCGTCTTCTCGGGATGGGCGAGTCCGGCCGTGACCGTCGTGCCGCCACGGCGCGTGATCCGGTAGGCCAGATCGAGCGCCTCGATCGAGCCCGCCATCTCGAAGGCGTAATCGACACCCCCGCCCGTCGCCTCGCGCACCGCCGCCGCGCAGTCGGGATCCTTGGCATTGAAGCTCCGCGACGCGCCGAGCTGGCGAGCGAGCGCCAACTTGTCGTCGAGCACGTCGATCGCGACGATCTCGCGCGCGCCCACAAGTGCCGCGCCCAACAGCGCGTTGAGCCCCACCCCGCCGAGACCAAGGACCGCGACGGTCGCGCCCGCCTGGACCCTGGCCGTGTTGACCACGGCGCCGACGCCGGTGAGCACCGCGCAGCCGAACAGCGCCGCCTCCTCGAGCGGCAGGTCCGGGTCGACCTTGACGAGCGAGCGGCGCGAGACGACGACGTGCTCGCTGAAGGCCGAGACGCCCATGTGGTGGTTGACCGGCTGGCCCTTGAGAGAAAGACGCCGCTCGCCCGAGAGAAGCTTGCCCGCCACATTGCTGGCACCGCCCGGCTCGCAGAGCGCGGGCCGCCCCTCCATGCACGGAAGGCAGTGGCCGCAGCTCGGCACGAACACCATCACCACGTGGTCGCCGCGCTTCAAATCGGCGACGCCCGGGCCCGTCTCGCGCACGATGCCCGCCGATTCGTGGCCGATCGCCATCGGCGTGGGCCGCGGCCGGTTGCCGTTGATGACCGAGAGATCGGAGTGGCAGAGCCCCGCCGCCTTGACCTCGACGAGCACTTCGCCAGCGCCGGGCGGCGCCAGTTCGAGCTCTTCGACGCGGAGCGGCCGGCTCGTCGCATACGGCCGCGGCAAGCCCATCTCGTGGAGAACGGCGGAGCGGATTCTCATGCCGAGCTTCTCTACCATTCCGCCGCGTTGCAAGCGAGTCCGGGCACGCAGCCGAGCGCCCGCGGGACCGTCAGACGTTTTCGTTGTAGTGGCGGAGGAAGGAGCTCAGCGACAACGTGCGCGGCCCCTCTTCGAAGGTGCGGTTGATTCGCTGGATCGAAACCATGAACCGCACATGGGGAATGCCGCTGCGGTCGTCGAGCAATCCGACGACGCGCGCCGTCTCGACCACGCCGCCACCCAAGCGGCGATGCCGGAACTCGTGTCCGACTTCGACTGTCGGCGCCTCGCTGCTGAAGTTGAGCCGCACGCCCCGCCCCCTTCCGACCTCGTGTCACGCGGGCCGGTATTTCGTCCTGCAATATTCTCCACCAGTCGCGATCGATGCGCCAGCGATTCAGCGCGATTCCACAAGGGAATATTGAGCGTTCGGGGACAGGCGGCCGGTGTGCCGTCGTTAACGTTTTTTGACACTGGGCCGTGGCCTCGGGTGCGTTCGGCGTAAGCCGTTTGGAGAGAACTCGGCGCAAGCGTTCGTCGCCAGAGTCGCGCGCCGCGTCGCTTGCCATCGGAAAGGGGATAGCCGACCTGTCCGCAACGCCGCTTCGAGCCGGGCTCACCGCCTCGCTGAGGCAGAGGACAGCGTGAACGCCTCATCTCAGGGGAGCCCACGACCGGGTGGCGATGGGCGTCTCGTCTCCCGGAGATCCGGCCGCGCCGAGTGTCGATTGCGGCCCCGTCATTGCTCCTCGGTCGTCGGTGAAACAGCGCGATGCGAAGATCCCGCGACCTCAGTGTCTTTTCTGTGATAAAAGATTAAGAACAATCTGAGCGGTTCGGGAGGATGTAGGCTGACACGAAAGGTGGAGGTTCGCCCATGGGGCAACGGTGGTGGGGTGTTGCTGTGACGATCATGGACAGATTTCGGATCGAGAGAGGCCGGGCGATCTCCGCAGTCGCGCTTCTCGCCGTTCTATGGCTCCCGGCGGCCAGCATGCCGGCACAAGCCGGACTCGATGAGGGTATCGCCGCCTATCAGCGATCGGACTATGCGGTCGCCTTGTCCGAATTCCAGCCGCTGGCCAAGGCCGGAAATCCGACGGCCCAATATCGTCTTGGACAGATGTATTTCCTCGGCCAAGGCGTCGCGCAGAATCCGAACGAGGCGGCCAAGTGGTTCCGGAGTGCCGCGGAGAAAGGCGACGCCGGCGCCCAATACCACCTGGGTCTCTTGTTCGATACGGGGCGGGGCGTGAAGGAAAACGCGGCCGAAGCGGCGAAGTGGTTCCGCCTCGCGGCCGAGCAGAACGATCCGCAGGCCCAATTCACCCTCGGCTATCTCTACCAGGACGGACGCGGCGTCGCGAAGAACGGCCCCGAGGCCTTGAAGTGGTACCAGCGCGCGGCCGAGCAGGGCCATGCCATCGCGCTCTTCGCCATGGGGATCTGCTATCGCGGCTGCCTCGGCGTCACCAACGATCCCGTGCAGACTCATATGTGGCTCGAACTCGCCCATGCGCGTCTCGCGCCAGGCAACATGCGCGACGCGGCAGGACGCATCCGCGACAAGGTTGCGGCCAAGATGACGCCGGCACAGATCGCGGAAGCCCAGCGCCTCGCGCAAGAGTGGCGGCCGGTCACCCAGTCCTGCGGCCAGCCCCTCGCGACCTGCTGACCGAGACCTGTGGGCGGAAATCCCGGCGGCGACGCTAGGACACGAGCGAGGCAAGCGCCTCGGGGCGCAGGATCGAAAGAGTCCGGCCCTGGAGGTCGATGATTCCCTGCGTGCGCAGGTCCGTGAAGATCCTGTTCACATGGACGGGCGTGAGACCCAGCGTATCCGCGATGTGCTGATAGCGGAGCGGAAAGGCGAATTTTCCATCGCTCACGAAGTCGCGTTCGCGAAGGCGCCGTTCGATCCCTAGGATGAACCGCGCGATGCGCTGGGCGCTCGTGCGCCGGCCGAGATCGGCGATGCTCTCCTTGGCCGACCACACCGCATCGAGCCATTGGCGCTCGAGGAAATGCGTGCGGCGTATGTCGTCGTGCATGTAGGAGTCCATCTCCACGCGCGGGAAGACGCACACGACCACATCGGTCAGGGCCTGGACCGTGTCCGGCGCCCGTTCCAGGCGCAACGCCGACAGGTTGACCACGTCACCGGGAAGAAAGATGTGGAAGATCTGGCGGCGGCCTTCGCCGGTCAGGCGATAGTTGAACGCCCATCCGCTGTGGAGGATGTAGAGGCCGTCCCACGAATCCCCCTGCCGGAACAGCATCCCTTTCTTGAGAAAGGCCCGGGTGTGTTGCCGCAGCGCGATAAGGCGATCAACGTCGTGCCCGCCGCTCATCTTCTCCAGATGCGACCGCATCGGGCAGTGGTCGCAACTGGGGCCTGAATCGGGGGCGGCGGACATGAACCCTTCTATGACAGCCAGCGAATCACCGGATCCGAGAGGAGCGACCGCCGGCGCCGATGGGCGTTAAGAATATTAAGCACCAATGGGAAACAGTCAATTTATCAAATGTTACAATACTATGTCAGCACTGCCTCCCATTCCCCTAATACGCGCATGGATATCTATAAGTTGCAAGTAATTTTCACTCGCAGTCTCATTGCGTGACCCTGTGACAGAAGGCGGGACGAGAGCGTGAACGGCCTCCGCCGACGTGCGGGCGATCGCGTGCGATAGCCTCAGACGGTCAATTCGCGAGTGCGGTGAACTCGCGATGCTTCTTGATGTGCAGCTTCTTCCCGCGCAACTCGATGAGCCCTTGCCGGCGGAAGGCAGAGATCACGCGGTTCACGTGAACGGGCGTGAGGCCGAGCGCGTCGGCGATATGCGGATGTCCCAGCGGAAAGGGAAAGGGCCCGTCCGTCACCTGGCCCCGCTCGCGCAGACGCTCCTCGAGGTGAAGGATGAAGCGCGCGATGCGCTGCGTGCTCGACCGACGGCCAATGTCCATGAGGTTGTTTTTCACCGCCCACACCACGTTGAGCCAATAATTCTCCACGCGGTGAGTGCGCTCCACGTCCTCGTGAACGTAGCGATCAAGCTCGCTCCGATCGAACACGCACAGCGTGAGATCGGTGAGGGCCTGGACCGTCAACGGCGCGCGATCGAGGCGGAGCGAGGACAGATTGACTCCGTCGCCGGGAATGAGGAAGTCGAAGATCTGTCGCTTCCCGTCGCCGCTGATCCTGTAGTTGAACGCCCAGCCGGTGTGGAGGCTGTAGAACTCCTCCCACGCCTCGCCTTCCCGGTAGAGGATGGTCCGCTTCGGAACGACGCGCACCCTGCGGCGCAAGTGCATGATGGCCTCGGGCGCGCCCATGCCGCCATAAATGGTGTGAGCCCGATGGATGCATTGGGCGCAATCAGGGCAAGATGCCGGCGGAAGGTCAGTCGGCATGATTCCGTCCCGTCATACGGGGTGTCGGTGGAACGCGCGTTGGAGCGGAGCCGTAAGATTCCGAGCAGCTCGGTCGGCGCTTTGAGGTGACTCTGGTTTTTCAACACGGCAGCGAACTGCATCATCGCAGAAGGGCCGTTGCGTAGCGGTTACGTAAATGACTCTGATGCGCGAGTGTTACCTAAAATAGCTACAAGGAAACAGACTGATTACAAACAATAATCGATATCATGGAAAATAGAAATTGAATGCCGTCATTTTGTATGACGACAGGTTGCGGCACGCCGAGTCGAGTGCGACACGCCGAGTCGATTCCCGTCATCCGCAAATACACGCCCAACCGGCGCATCACCGTCACAAATCGTCGTGTGCCCCGTTGCAGCGCCGGAATGTTCCGACAGCCGACGCGCGGCTGATTGGCCCCATCTCACAGCGCGCGGTTGAGCGCGCCGTCGACGAGGATGTTCTGCCCCGTGATGTAGCCAGCATCCTCCGACAGGAGGAATGCCGTCGCCTTGGCGACCTCGGCGAGCGTGCCGCGCCGGCCGAGCGGCACCGAGCGGCGGATCTCCTCGGGATCCACCTCCGCGTTTTCGATGATGCCCGGCAGCACGCTGTTCATGCGGATGCCGTGGCGTCCGTAACGGTCCGCGTAGATCTTGGTGAAGCCGTGGAGCGCCAGGCGCACGGGCCCGGTCGGATAAAGAAGGCGTGGCTGCACGGACTCCATGCCCGAGATGTTCACGATCGCTCCCCCGCCCTGCTTGATCATGATTGGCGTCACGTGGCGCGCCATGCGCACGGCGTTCAGCACGAGAAGATTCATGATGTCGAGCCATACGCCGTCGGTCAGATCGAGAAAGGACGTGTCGAAATCGGGGTCGTAGGTGAGGCGCGGAGCGGTGAGCGCGTTGCGCGCGGCGAAGCCGTGCTTCTGCATGATGCTCGCGTGCCGGCCGCTGTTGTTGACGACGGCATCGATGCGGCCGTAACGCTCCATCGCCGTGTCGACGAGACGCTTGATGTCGCTGTCCTCGGTCACCGAGCCCTTGAGGCCGACGCCGCCCAACTCCTTGGCCAGCGCCTCGCTTCCGCCCGAGGGCGACATGAGCGCCAAAGCGTAGCCGCGCGCGGCGAGCTCCCGCGCGATCCCGGCGCCGATGCCCTTGCTGGCGGCGGTGACGATGGCGACGCGCTTCGTTGGACTCATGCTCGGCCTCCCCTGCCCTGATCTCCGTCCGGTTGTGCCCGAAGACCGCGCGATCCGCAATGCCGTCGCCGCGCGCGCCGGCACCCCCCGCCATGCTAGGGTCGCGCACCATCACGGAGCCGACACAGGGGGAAGCCATGGTGTTGAAGGTCTGTCTTTCGGGTGCGACGGGCGGGGTCGGGCGCTGTCTTGCGCGCGCGATCCTCGCCTCCAAGGACTTCTCGCTCGACAGCGCGGTCGCGCGGAAGGCGGCCGGCCAGGACATCGGCGCGTTCCTCGGGCTGCCCCCCGCCGGCGTCGCGGTGACGGACGACATCGTGGCGGCGCTCGATCGGAAGCCCCATGTGCTCATCGACTATACCCATCCGAGCGCGATCAAGCGCCATACGCTCGAGGCGCTTCGGCGCCGCATTCCCGTCGTCGTCGGCACTTCGGGCATGAATGCGGAAGACCATGAGGAGATTGAACACGCGGCCAAGGCGGCGGGCGTCGGCGTCGCCACCGGCAATTTCGCGATCACCGCGGCGCTCATGCAGCATTTCGCGCTTCTGGCCGCGCGCTACGTGCCGCAGTGGGAAGTGCTCGAATACTGCAAGGCCGAGAAGCCCGATGCGCCGAGCGGCACGGCGACGGAGTTGGCCGAGCAGCTCTCCGCCGTCCGCGCGCCTGTCTACGTCCACGATCCAGAGCGCATGATCGGGCCCAAGGGCGCGCGCGGCGCCTCGGTCGCCGGCACGCGCGTCCACGCCGTGCGCCTCCCCGGCCACTCGGCCGCCTGCGAGGTGATCTTCGGCCTCGCGGGCGAGCGTCTCGTCATCCGCCACGACATGCAGACGAGCGACGAGATCTTCGTCGAGGGCACGCTCTTGGCCGCGCGCAAGGTGCAGAGCTTCAAGGGCATCGCGCGCGGGCTCGACAAGCTGATGTTCGACGGACAAGCGGCGCGTTGAGCGAGCGAGGACCACGCGTGCGCCGCGCCAGCAGTTCGCTTACCCGACACGAGACAGACAGCGGTTTTCTCCCATGACCTTCTTCGCCCTCGGATTCCGGCCGTTCTTCCTCGGCGCCGGCCTCTACGCCGCCATCGCGACGCTCCTCTGGCTTCTCGCCTGGAGCGGCGTGATCGATCCCGCCCTCCCGCTGTCTCCGGCCTACTGGCACGGGCACGAGATGCTGTTCGGCTTCGCGGCCGCGGGGTTGACGGGATTTCTCCTCACCGCCGTGCCGAGCTGGACCGACACGGGACCGGTCCGGGGCGCGCGGCTCGTCATCTTGTTCGCCCTGTGGCTCGCCGCGCGCGTCCTTGCCTGGAGCGAGGCAGGGCCCATCTTCTCGATCGTCGACAGCCTCTTCCTCCCGCTCCTCATTGCGTTCGTCGCTCCGGGAATCCTCGCGCGCAACGCCAAGCGGAACGGCGTCATCGTCCTCTTGCTCGGCCTGCTTGCCGTCGCGAATATCGCGTTTCACGCCGAAGCGGCCGACCTCGTCGGCTCGGGCGCACGCTGGGGCCTCTATCTCGCCCTCGACCTGTTCGTCCTGTTCCTCACGCTCATCGGCGGAAGGATCGTGCCCGCCTTCACAATCGGCGGCATGCGCATGGCGGGCGAGCCCGTCGCGATCGCGCCGATCGCTTGGCTCGACCGGGCTTCGATTCTGTCCGCCGCCGCCGTCGCGGCGACCGAGGCGCTCTTGCCTCAAAGCCTCGCGCTCTCGCTCGTGGCGGCACTCGCTGCCCTCCTCAACGGCGCGCGATTCCTCCGCTGGCAGGGCTGGCGTACCTGGAGCGTGCCGCTCGTCTTCGTCCTCCATCTGGGCTACGCCTGGCTCGTCATCGGCCTCGCGCTGAAGGCGCTCGCGGCGGGCGGCCTCATCGCGCCCGCAATCGCGAGCCACTCCCTCACGGCTGGTGCGGTCGGCACCATGATCCTCGCCGTGATGAGCCGCGCCTCGCTCGGCCACACGGGACGGAAGCTCGAAGCTGACCGGGCGACGGCGCTCGCCTATGGGTTCGTGACGCTCGGTGCCGTCTTGCGCGTCGCGGGCCCGTGGACAGACTTTGCCGCGGACGCGATCCTCGCCGCTGGTCTCGCATGGGCGGCGGGCTACGCTCTCTTCGCGATTCGCTTCTGGCCGATCCTGACGCGCCCGCGCATCGACGGCCGGCCCGGCTAGCGGCAGAGCGCCTTGATCGCGCGCCACTCCTCGTCGGAGAAGGCGGGCGCCCTGCTCGGCACTGCGTCATCCGCCGCGGCGATGCGTTCGCCCAAGGGCGGATGGGTCGAGAGATAGCGGAGCGCGCCCTCGCCCAAGTCGCCCTCCTTCGCCTTGAGGCGCTCGAAGAAGCGCACGATCCCCGACGGGCCGTAGCCCGCCCGGTCGAGCCACAGGAGCGCGCTCGAATCCGCCTCGCGCTCATACTCGCGCGTGTAGGCCGCAGCGGCGAGGAAGCTGCCCGCTGCCGCCAGCACGGTCCCGCCCGTGACGTCGCCGATGACGATGCCGATGAGGACGGATGTCGTCGCCGCCTTGAGGAAGAACTTCAGCGCGTGGCGGTGGACGTCGTGGGCCAGCTCGTGCGCCAGCACGCCTGCGACCTCGTCCGGCGCCTCGGTGAACTCGACGAGCCCGCGCATGAGGACGATCTGCCCGCCCGGCAAGGTGAATGCGTTGACGATCGGCGTGTCGAGAACGATGAGCTCGATGTCCGCGCCTTGGGGATGGAGCCGGACGAGCGCCCCCTTGAGAGCGGATAGGGCCGCCGCCCCGTCGCAGGTGCGGTCGCCCATCTGGGCGAAGAGCTGCCGCCGCACCACCTCGCCCAGCCGCCGTTCGGCCGATCGCGGGACGAGCTCGGCGATGCTCGCGGCGACGATCGGGATGATGACGAAGACGAGGACCGCGACGGCCGCGAACGATCCGCCGATCCACAACGCGACCTCGCGGGCATGCGCGCGCCGCTCAGGCGCGGACATCGTCAGCTGGGGACAGGCGCGGGCGAGCGCGGCGAAGGCCGCCGCTTCGTGGACGACGAGGCGCGCGTCGCCGTGGCGAAGCTGCCGCACCGGCCCGTCCGTCGCGCGGCCGACGATGCGGACCGCCTCGACCGGCCAGCGCGCTGTCTCGCCTTCGGTCCGGATGACAAGCGCGCTTCCCTCGACCGTGACGCGCGCCGTGCGCGCGGCGGCGACGCGGCCATCGTAATAGGTCGCACGGTGCCCTTCAGAAGGCGCCGACATCGAGCGCGTCCGCGAGTCCCTCGCCGTAGCGCGGCCGAGGGCCGGCCGTTTGCGCCGCCACGGCGAAGGCGTCAGGTTCGCTCACGCTGAGCGTCGCCGCGGCGTGCCTTACGATGGCGAACTGGACGATCGCGATCGAGACGACGCGTCCGACGAGAACCCAAACGAGGACGGCGAGCACGACCCACAGGGTGATGTGGTTGTCCGCCAACGCAATGCCGCCCCCGAGAATCGACAAGGCGAGGACGATCGGCACCACCCCGCACAGGGTGTTCCCGACGATCGTCCAGGGGCGGAGGGCGGAAGTAAAACGTGCGCTGCCGAATTCGACGTTGCTGAGAGCGTAGCGAAGCTCGCCCGCCCGGTACCAGACAAACAAGCCGTAGGCTACAACGAGGACCGCGGCGATCGATGACAGCACCGGCAGGATGATTTGCCTCAGGATGACCTCGGGTTCTCGCTCGAGCGGGCTTACATTCACGATCTTCAACACCGTCTCCAGGTCGACGCTGACCGCGACCGTGCCGCCGACCATCACACCTGCGAGCAGATAGAACACCATCCAGCGGGCGAACAGGGCTTCGCCCTCGCCTGTGAAGGAAAAATTCCTGTCGCCGAATCGCATGTGCGTGATGCGATAGCGCATGAGCGCCATGCGCGCCCAGGGATAGGCGAGGCCGACGGTGATGATGGTCACGAGCCACCAGCCCGTCGCGCGCTTGACGTAGGTCCAGGTCGAGCCGTCGAGCCCGAAGCGGACCCCGCGCCAACTCGTGCGCGTGAGCCTGTAGCGCCACATGCGGTAGAGCGCTACTTGGATCAAGGCCAGGAGCACGACGTTGTAGAGGACGCTCGCCGTTTTCTCACTCGCAGGCACGAATTCGATGACGACCGACTGCACGGCACTCAAGCCCATGAGCGCGACGAGGGCCACGAAGAAGCCCTTGAGAAGCTCGGTCGCAGTGCCGGAATATTCGAGCGGCTCGCCCGCGAGCAGCAGGTTGCCCCAGAAATACTGTCTCAGCCGCGTCTTCGCCCAGAAGCGGTAGAAGCCGAGCGTCACGAGCTCGAGGCAGGTGTTGCGGAACGCGATCTCCGCGAGGAGCCACCGTTTGCCGACGAAGCGCGCCGTCTCGACCGGAGGACTGTCCAAAGCCGAACCCCTTACCGCACGAAAAAATACCGCCGATCCGGCGACGCGCTCAAAGGAATTGTAACGCCGATTGCGGCACGGCCATGGCGTTAATGAACATGAAGCCCGCGATGCGCCGACGGGCGCGCTCGGCACGAGACACGGGCACCCCCCGCGGCAAGTCCGCACAGTTGGGATGTCCCGCCAAAACAGACTATAAGGTGCTCCCATGATCGCGAATCGGTCGGATCAGAGCATCCGACCGAGTGAACAAGGAGGGGCCGGCATGAGCACGACGGGCACGGGTTCGCTTCGCGGTGTCGAGATCCTGCGCGATCCGCGCCTCAACCGCTCGACCGCCTTCACCGAGGCCGAGCGCGAGGCCCTCGGCCTCATCGGCTTCCTGCCCGAGGGCATCGACAGTCCCGAGACCCAGGTGCAGCGCGTGCTCGAGCAGCTCGGACAGAAGCCGACCGACCTCGAGCGCTACATCTTCCTCTCCCAGCTCCAGGACACCGATGCCAATCTCTTCTACCGGGTCCTCACCTCCGACCCGGCGCGCTTCATGCCCATCGTCTACACGCCGACGGTCGGCGAGGCGTGCCAGAAGTTCGGCCACATCCTGCGCCGGCCCAAGGGGCTCTATCTCTCGGTCAAGCGCCGCGGACGCTTGAAGGAGATCCTGGCCCAGTGGCCCGCGCGCGACGTGCGCTTCATCGTCGTGACGGATGGCGAGCGCATCCTCGGCTTGGGCGATCTCGGCGCGAACGGCATGGGCATCCCCGTCGGCAAGCTGGCGCTCTACGCGGCCTGCGGCGGCGTGCCGCCCCATGCCACGCTGCCGATCACGCTCGACGTCGGCACCAACAACGAGCAGCTCCTGGCCGATCCGCTCTATCTCGGCCTGAAGCAGCACCGCGTGCGCGGCGCCGAGTATGATTCCTTCATCGAGGAATTCGTCCAGGCCGTCCAGGACGTCTTTCCCAAGTGCTGCATCCAGTTCGAAGATTTCGCGAGCGTGAACGCGACGCAAATCCTCGCGCGCTACCGGGACCGCGTGTGCTGCTTCAACGACGACATCCAGGCAACGGCGGCGATCGCGGTCGCGGGCCTCATGGGCTCGCTCCGCATCACCGGCGGCACGCTCGCCGAGCAGACGGTCCTCTTCCTCGGCGCGGGTTCGGCCGGCACGGGCATCGCGGAGCTCATCGCGAAGGCGATGGCCGAGGACGGGCTATCGGAAGAAGCAGCGCGGCGGCGCTGCTGGCTCTTCGACGTCAACGGCCTCATCGAATCGACGCGGCGCGACCTTCTCGACTACCAAAAGCCGTTCGCCCACGCGCATGCGCCCGCGAAGGACTTCGTGGCGGCGATCGAGAGCTTGAAGCCGACCGCCATCATCGGCGTCAGCACCGTCGCCAAGGCCTTCAACCAGAAGGTCATCGAGGCCATGGCGCGCTTGAACGAGCGCCCAATCATCTTCCCCTTCTCCAACCCGACCGCGCGCTCCGAATGCAGCGCCGAGGAGGCTTACCGCTGGTCGAAGGGCAAGGCAGTCTTCGCGGCCGGCAGCCCCTTCGCGCCCGTCACCTTCGAGGGCAAGACCTTCCAGCCCGGCCAAGGCAACAACGTCTACATCTTCCCAGCGATGGGCATGGCGGTTTACGCGACCGAGGCCAAGCGCGTGACCGAGGCCATGTTCATGGCGGCGGCGCGCGCGGTCGCCGCCAGCGTCTCATCGGCGGATATCGAGGGCGGCCGCGTCTATCCCCCGCAGGCGCGCATCCGCGAAACCTGCGCCGAGGTCGCCGCGCGCATCGCCGAAGTGATCTTCAAGCAAGGCCATGCGGGCGTCGCGCGGCCAGCGGATTTGCGCGCCTTCATCAAGGAGAAGGCGTACAAGCCGCACTAGGCCGTGGACTCATGCGGGGGCTAATCGAGGGCGCTCTCACACGGTCTCGCTCTCTCCGTGGGCCGGAGACCCGGTGCGCTCAATCGTGGATGGGCTCCGTCCGGACATAAAGGCAGACACGTTAGTGCGATGGCACGCTTTCCAAGATGACTTCGCGCAGAATGCGCGTCGGCGGAATTCCCTGATCGTCTGTTCCGTAATTCCCTGATGTCAGCGCGATGACGAGTTGCAACGCGGGGATGATGAACAGACGCTGGCCGCCTTCTCCTTGTGCCATCCACATGCGCTCCAAGCGCCCAACGGCCCACCCTTTCGGTTTGCCGAAGGCGACATCGAGAATGAACCATTGATAGCCGTAGCGACGAAGCTCGTCGGCGCTGACTGTTGGCGTTGTGCAACGCGCGATCCACTCTCTCGGGACGACGTCACGGCCTTCGGCCTTGCCCCCACGCAGCATCATCAATCCGATACGCGCGAAATCCCGGACCGACATGCGCGCGCCGGATGCGGCAAAGGGCTCTCCATCCGGTCCCGTGGCCCACTCGGTAGGCCCCATGCCGAGGGGATCAAACAGAGTCTCGCGCGCGAAATCGTGCAGTGACTTGCCCGAACCCTTCGAAATCATGCGAGCGAGCAGCGCCGTCGCTCCCCCGCAATACGTCCAGCGCGTGCCCGGAGCGTCAATGACGGGACGCTCCAGGATGTAGCGATACCGGTCTGAGGCGTTATCCATCGCTGTTTCGCTATTACGGGGGTCGGCGTAAGGCAGGCTACTCTCGTCCCAATCCGTTCCCATCGTCATCGAAAGAGCATGGTGGACCGTCAACCGCGAGCGCCCGTCCTTGTCGGCAAGATCGGCGTACTCAGGAAACATGGAAAACAGGGGCGCTTCCGGCGCCGGCACCTTCCCTTGGTGGAGAGCGATTCCATACAGCAAGCCGACGATGCTCTTTGAGCAGGAGCGCAAATCATGGATCGTGTCGGATGTGAACTTGACGCGACCGAGATCTCCAATTCCCCGCGCGCGATCCTGGCCTTCGAAATAACGCTCGAACACCAATCGATCGTTCCGCACGACGACGAGGCCATGGATATTCCAGACCCGTTTTTCGGTGATGGCCTTGTCGAGCCGCTCCGCGAGATCGGCGGCCAATCCGGCATTCGCGGAATCCGTCGGAAGCCACATTTCCTGCTGTGCGAAGATTGACACGGGTGACGACGAAATGCCCGCAACCCCTATTCCCAAAAGCATTTGGCGGCGATTTAACATGGTCGCGGCGCGCTCCCGACGTCGATCGGTCTAGCGAAAGGCTTCTCGGACAATCGAAGCAGAAAAACAAAAAATTAGTCCACACATTCGGACGGCTTGTCGTGGCTACCTCTCCTTCTCCGCCTTCTCGATCGCGTCCTTCTGGTCCTTGGCCAGATCGGCATCGAGGAAGGCGCCGCACTCCGGCACTTCCATGTGGAGATCGGAGGTCAAATCCACCTCGATCGTCGCATCGCGCATGCGGAAGTCCAGCACGTGGCCGCCCGTCGTTTCCGCGGCATCGAGGAAATGCACGTGATAGCCCGGCACGTTGATGCCGCGCGTGTAGTCGGGGAAGCGGAATCCGACGAGCGTGCCGCGCACGCCTTCATGGACGTAGACAGGCTGGTGCTTCGCCACCTCGACGAGCGGCGGATAGGGCTTCGTTTGCCGCGGCACCGCGCGCACCTTGATGTAGTCGAAGGTGGCCTCGGCCTTGACCGCATAGAAGATGTTCCGGCTCGGCACCGCCTTGTCGACCGAGTCCTGGAACGTGCTCCACTCGGTCAGCTCCTCCCACAGCACCTTCACGGTCGGGTCGAAACGCATGACGACGGCGAAGGGCGTCTTGGCCGAGGGCGCCACGGCGACGGCCGTGCCGTCGCCGCGAATCTGGAAGAAGCGCCCGCCGAAGGCGATCATCTCGCCATCGAGCGCGTTGAAGGTGCCGAGGCCGAAGTCGCCGTGCCTGGCCAGCTCCTCGTAGGTCGTCTCGCCGTCGTAGAGTCCCTCGAGGAGGGCGCCGATGGTCGAGGTCTGGAACAGCTCGTGCGCGGCCTTCGAATCATGGTGGAAGAGATCGCCCTTCTCCCGATGCGCGCGGAACGCCTTGATGAAGGTGTCGTCGATGGCCATGCGGTCGCGCTCCCCGCTTAGTGCATGACAGACGCGTCGACCGTCGCCACGAGCTTCGCGTTGTCGCGGTAGTCGACGGGCATGTCGATGAGCGCGGGCGTGCCGAGCGAGAGCGCCTTCTTGAGCACAGGCACGATCTCATCCGCCTTGCCGATGCGAAACGCCGTGGCCCCCATGGCCTCGCCGAGCTTGACGAAGTCCGGATCGGCGAAGGTGGCGCCGAAGGTGCGGCCGTATTCGCGCGCCTGAAGCGCCTGGATCAAGCCGTAGGAGCCGTCGCGCCAGATGACGTGCACGATGGGCAGCTTCAGGCGGCACGCGGTCTCGAGCGCCATGCAGGTCATCATGAACGAGCCGTCGCCCGAGACAGAGACGACCTTCTCCCCCGGACGCGCGAGCGCCGCCCCGATCGCCCAGGGCAGGGCGACGCCCATGGTCTGATGGCCCATGCTGAAGAGGAGGCGCCGCGGCTCGTGGCAGAAGAAGTAGCGCGCCATCCAGATCTCGTGCGCGCCCACATCGCAGGTGACCGTCACGTCGTCGCCGATGGTCGCGCGCAGGTCGTGGATGAAGCGGAGCGGATGGACGGGCATGCCCGACAGCGTCGCCCCCCTCGCCTGCTCGTCCACAATCATCTTCTGCGCGGCCTTGACGTCGGCCCAGCCCTCGCCCTCGCTGAGGGAGAGGCGCGCGGACAGCGCATCGAGATTGGCGGCGACATCGCCAACGAGTTCGACCGCCGGCACATAGGCGCGGTCGATTCCGGCGGGATTGTCGTCGAGGTGGATGGTGCGCGCGGTCCGGTGCCACTCGGCCGGATCGTATTCGATCGTGTCGTAGCCGACCGTGAGCACCACGTCCGCCTTCTCGAGCACAAGGTCGCCCGGCTGGTTGCGCACATAACCGACGCGGCCGACGAAGCGATCGGTGAGATCGCGCGGCACGACGCCCGCCGCCTCGAAGGTGCCGATGACGGGCGCCCGGTGGCCGCGCATGAGCCGGCGCACCGCCGCCGCCGCCGCCGGCATGCTCGCGCCCACGCCGAGAAGGATGACCGGGCGCTTGGCGCCGTTGAGCAGCGCGGCGGCACGGTCGAGGGCCTCGGCCGGGGCCGCGCCCTGCCGCGGCGCCTCGGCGGCCGGCAGAACCTGCGCCTTGACCGGCGCCTTCGAGACATCGGACGGCATGGAGATGTGCACGGCGCCCTGGCGCGAGCGGGCGGCGATGCGGAACGCATTGGCCACGATCTCCGGGATCGTGTCGGGCACGGAGACCTCGATGCTCCACTTGGTGATCGGCGTGAAGAGCCCGACCGCATCGACGTTCATGTGCGCTTCCTTGAAGCGCGCGCCGCGCGGCACCTGGCCCGTGATGACGACGAGCGGGTCGCGATCCTCGGTCGCGGTCGCGACGCCGCAGACCACGTTGATGAGGCCGGGGCCGGAGGTGGTCATGACAACGCCGGGCTTGCCCGTGATGCGCCCCCAGGCCTGGGCCATGAAGGCGGCGGCGCTCTCGTGCCGGCAAACGATGTATTTCGGCCCGCGGTCGGCGAGCACGTCGAGGATCGGCAGCACGGCTCCGCCCGGAATGCCGAAGATGTATTCGACACCCTGGGCTTCGAGCGAGCGCACCAGCAACTCAGCCCCGTTCCGTGCCTGAGCCTCGTCGACCATCATCCCCACCCTTTCTTCGGCGCCGCCCGTTTCAGCCTTTCTGCTTCGAGCGCTTCTTCGCGGCCTCGGTGCAGACGAAGGTGACGATGCGCTCGCCCATCGTGCCCGCCTCGGGCTTGGCGAAGGTGATCTCGCCGGGCGCCGAGGTCACGGTGTAGACGGCCTCGCCGCTTCCGTCATCGCTCGCATAGAGATGGTGCTCGACATAGGCGATGGAGTGGTCCGCGCATTTGAAATAGGAAAGCGATCGCTGCGAGCGGTACTCGCCGGCGGGCGACGGCTGCGGAGCGGCGAACCGGAAGAGCGCCCAGGCCTGGAGCTGTTTCTTCTCGACCGCGATGCTCGCCCGATCGACGGCGCCCTGTGTGCTCGCGGTCCCGCCGAGCGACACCCAGTCGGCGCCGAGCGCCGTCCCCGCCGCGGCAAGCAGGGCGCCCGCGGTCGCGACAAGGCCGCAGGCGCGCGCGCCTCTCCCGCGCGTCGCGCGACGCTCGCGGCTGGAGCGCAACTCAGCTCGCGATGCGCAGCTTCTTCGCCAGCGCGTCGCAGTTGTTGCCGTAAAGATCCGTGTGCTCGATGACGCCCTTCGCGTCGATGCGGAACGTGGCCGTGCAGTAGTTGGGCAGGTAGTGCACGTAGCTGAAGTCCTCGTAGAACACCTCTTTCCCGCCGCCGCCCACATCGGCGACGCCGAAGGGCGGGCCCGCGGCCGCGGTGAGCTCGCTCAAATTCTGTCCCACCCAGGCGTCGCGGCCGTAAAGCGAGCACGCGCCGAGCGCCGCGCCGAGAAGCGCCAGCGCCACCACACTACCGAAAGCCTTCATCGGGTCCCCCACCGTTCGGCCCATCCGTCCGGCGGACATCTTACCAGAGGATGCACGGCCCCTATCAAGAGGCAGGCGCGCCCGCGCTCAGACCAGGCGGGCGCCCCGCGCGAGGGTCGTCACCGACAGGGCGCCGAGGACGCAGACGACGGCCAAGGTCGCAAAGGCCGTGAACCAGGCCGCCATGGCGCCGGACCCGCCGCCGAAATCGAGTACGTAGCCGAAGATGAGCGGGCCGAGGAATCCGCCGAAGAAACCGAGACAGGAATGGAGCGCCATCGTCGCGCCGCGACGCTCGGCCTCCGCGGCGACGACGGTACCCGCGGTGACGGAGGTCGCGTTGGCGTTGAGCACGAGGATGTAGAGCACGCCCACGGCCACGACGACGAGATAGGCGCGATCGAGGCTCGAGGCGAAGACGCAGGCCATCACCGCGGCGGCGATGAAGAGGCCGGCGATCGCGCGGGGCGCGCCCAGGCGGATGGCCAGCTCGTTGCCCATGATGTTGGCCGGCAGGCTCACGAGGTTGAGAAGGGCGGCCGAGAGCGTGGCGCTCCAGACGATGGCGCCCGGCTCCTGCATGCTCGCGCTGAAGACGAAGAGCGCCACGAACCACGAGCGATTGGCCGAGGCCGCCCATACGACGGCCATGTAGGCCAGCATGAATCCGAGGGCGCGCCGGTTCGAGACGACGGCGCGGAAGTCGAGCGCCGCGAGCGCCTCGCGCCACGACCCGGCCGCCTTCTGGGGCGGCGCCGGCGGCAGCACGATGCCGACGAGGAGCGCCGCGAGGATGGCACCCGCGCCCGCGAGGCCAAAGGCCCAGCGCCAGCCGATCGCTTCCTCGATCAACCCGATGAAGACGAAGGAGAGGCTCGCGGCCGCCGAATAGGTCGTCGTGTAGTAGCCGACGACGCGCGCCCGCGCGGAGTCGGGCGTGCGGTCAGACAGCGCCTTCAGCGCCGGCATGTAGGTGCCGGCAAGGCCGATTCCGGCGCCTGCCCGGAAGACGAGCGCCGACCAGAATCCGTCGGCCAGGAGCGCATAGCCGATGCAGGAGGCGGCCGCGAGCGCCATCGCCCAAAGATAGACGCACCGCGGATCGATTCGGTCGGTCAAGCTCACGAGCACCGGCACCGCGAGCGTGTAGCCGCCGAAATAGATCCCGCTGATCCAGCCGGCCTGGGCGTTGCTCAAGCCCCACAGCGCGACGAAAGTGGGCAGGAGCGCGGGAAAGCCCGCATAGTTCGCCATGCCGAGCAACTGGGCGCCGCAGACAGCGATGAGGATGCGCCGCTCGATCACGCGCGCGCGTCCTTGGCCGAACCCGCAACGAGAGCAGGTGAGATGGTCACGTCGCGGCTCCTCGGCGATGGTGGACGGGAACGGAATGCGGACTCGGCCGAGCCCGGGCGATCCTGACCGCATCGCGCCCGGAAGAAAAGCCGAAGGAGGGATCGCGCGAAAGAAAGACATGACAGGAACGCGGGACAGCGATAGTGAAAAGATACCTCATGAATGGAGCGCGCGATGATCAACGAGCTGAGACACTACGTGGCCCCGGTGGGCAAGGGCGATGCGATGTTGAAGGTCATGGCCGACCACATCCTGCCCATCTTCAACCGCATGGGTTTCCGGGTCCTCGACTACTGGGTGCAGGACGACGACCCGCGCCACCTCTGGTACACGATGGAATGGCCCTCGGCCGCCGCGATCAAGGAAGGCTGGGAGCGCTTCCGCGCCGATCCCGAATGGCTGAAGGTCAAGGCCGCGTCGGGCGGCGTCTTCGAGAAAGTCGAATCCTTCACGCTTCGCCGCACGCCGACCAAGTGAGGGCGCTGACGGCGCGGCCGCCCAACGGCCGAACCGGGCGCTGAGAACCGGGTGCTGCCATGGATTTCGAGTTGGATCCGGCGCAAGTGGAACTCCAGTCGATGGCGCGCGCCTTCGCCCGCGACGTGCTGGCCCCGGCCCAGCGCGCGATGGACGAGACGAACGCCTTCCCCTACGACGCCTGGCGGCAGTGGAGCGCCCTCGGCATGACCGGCATCACGGTGCCGGAGGATTATGGCGGCGGCGGTGCCGACAGCCTCACCTACATCCTCGCCATGGAAGAAGTCGCGACGGTCAGCCAGACCTTCGCGCTCATCTGGCAGGTCCATGTCCTCGTCTCGAACATGTACAAGCTCCTCGGCACGGAGGCGCAGAAGCGCCAGTGGCTGCCGCGCTTCGCCTCGGGCGAGATCGTCGGCGCCATCGGCTTGACGGAGCCGGGCGCGGGCTCGGATGCGGGCGGCATGACGACGCGGGCCGCGCGCCACGGCGGCGAATGGGTCATCAACGGGCGGAAGACCTTCATCAGCAACACGGGCACCGAGATCTCCGACGGGCTCGTGCTCATGGCCGTGACCAGCACCGAGGGCGGGCGCAAATCCATCTCCTCCTTCATCGTGCCGCAGGGCGCGCCCGGCTTCGAAGTCGGCCAGTCCTTCACCAAAATGGCCTGGCACGGCATGGACAGCCGCGAGTTGATCTTCAACGACTGCCGAATCCCTGAAGAGAATCTCCTGGGTGTCGAGGGCCAGGGCCTGCGCCAGGCGCTCACGGCGTTGAACTTGGGGCGCATCGTCTTCGGCATCCTGGGCGTCGCCCTCATCCGCGCCTGCCTCGAGGAGTCGCTCACTCACGCCAAAGACAGGAAGCAGTTCGGCAAGCCGCTCGCGAGCTTCCAGCTCATCCAGTCGAAGCTGGCCGACATGGCGATCCACGCCGAGGCCGTGCGGCGCTTCGCGCATTACGTCGCGTGGCTGCACGCGAAAGGCGTCGACTGCCACGCTCAGGCGGCCATGGTGAAGACTCTCGGCACCGAGCTCGCGACGAAGGCGGCGCTCGACGCCTTCCAGATCCATGGCGGCTACGGCTTCATGCACGAGTACAAGGTCAACCGCTTCTTCCGCGAGTCGAAGATCCTCGAGATCGGCGAAGGGACGAACGAGATCCAGCGGCTCGTCATCGCGCGCTCGCTCGGCTGCTGAGCGGAACGCGGGCTTTCGGAATGCCGGCGCCCTACACGACGATCGAATGCGCGAACGAGGGTTCGCTCGCCTGGATCCGCCTGAACCGGCCGTCTGTCCACAACGCGATCAACACGACGTGCCTCCAGGAGCTCGCGGGCGCGCTCGATGCGGCCGGACGCGACGACGCCGTGCGCGCGATCGCCATCATCGGCAAGGGCGGCCGCGCCTTCACCGCCGGCGCCGACATCGCCGAGATGAAGGACAAGACCAGCGCCGAGATGATGGCCTACAACCGCCTGTGGCTCGATCTCCTGGCGGCGATCGAGGCGATCGGCAAACCGGTCATCGCGGCCGTCCACGGTTTCGCCATGGGCGGCGGCACCGAGCTGTCCTTGGCCTGCGATGTCGTGATCGCCACGACCGACGCGCGCTTCGGTCTCGCCGAGATCAACATCGGCGTCATCCCGGGTGCCGGCGCCGCGCTGCGCTTGACGCGCTGGCTGGGCCGCCTCAAGGCCAAGGAGATCCTGATGTTCGGCCGGCTCATTCCCGGAGAGGACGCGGTCGCGCTCCATCTCGCGAACGAATGCGTCGCGCCTTCGGCTCTCGAGGAGCGCGTGCGCGCGCTCGCGGCCGAACTCGCTGCGAAGCCGCCGCTTGCCCTCGCCGCGGCCAAAGCCTCGGTCAATGCCGCCGGCGAAATGACGCAAGCCGACGGCATGGAGTACGAGCTCTATCGCTTCCTCCAATTGTTCGAGACCGAGGACCAGAAGGAAGGCATGCGCGCCTTCCTCGAGAAGCGAAAACCCCAGTTCCGCGGACGCTGAGCCGCCCTCACCGACGCCTGTCTTGAAACAGCTGCGGTATCACAATATATTGCGAGGATGAGCGGCGCCGGCCCCAGCAGTAGAGCCGCGTCGCCGCGCCCTGGATTCTTGAACGCATGAGGTTGAGATGAGCGTTGCCAAAGTCGCCACCGTCGTCGTCGCCTTGGGTGTCCTCAGTGCTTGCGCCGATCAAAGCGGCAACGATCCCTTCGGCACCAAGACCATCGTCGGCGCGGCCACGGGTGCCGCCGGCGGCGGCCTCGTCGCGGCGGCGGCCATCGGCGGCGCGCCCGCGATCCTCGGCGGCGTGCTCCTGGGCGGGCTCCTCGGCGGCGCCATCGGCCACTTCCTCGACGACCAGGACAAGCGGATTGCCGACGACACGACCAAGAAGAGCCTCGACAAGTCGAAGCCCGGCCAGACCTCGTCCTGGCACAATCCGGACAACGGCCATGTGGGCACCGTGACGCCGTCCAAGACCTACCAGACGGCCTCGGGCGAGGTCTGCCGCGACTACGAGCAGACCATC
The DNA here is from genome assembly GCA_046349515.1 of Alphaproteobacteria bacterium. Classification (GTDB taxonomy): domain Bacteria; phylum Pseudomonadota; class Alphaproteobacteria; order CADEGL01; family CADEGL01; genus JBGPGW01. The sequence continues at coordinate 27,647 of JAXMCE010000009.1, forward strand.
GTCGTCGATGGCAAGACCCAGAAGGCGCGCGGCACCGCCTGCAAGGACACGAGCGGCAACTGGCGCACGGTCAGCCAGTAACCCATCGTCTCGCGCGACGATGAACGGCGGGCGATAGCGTTCGCCCGCGCGTTCGTTCGCGCTCTCACCTCAAACGTGCTGGCCGCCGTTGATGTGGATCTCGGCGCCATTGATGTAGGACGACTGCGGCGAGCAGAGGAAGTAGATCGTCTCCGCCACTTCGGCGGGCGCGCCGAGCCGGCGCATGGGAATCTGGTTCTCGACGATGGCCTCCGTTCCGGGCGAGAGAATCGAGGTATCGATCTCGCCCGGCGCGATCGCGTTGACGCGGATGCCGTGGGGCGCGAACTGGAACGCCATCTCGCGCGTGAGCTCGGCCAGCGCCGCCTTGGACGCACCGTAGGCCGCCCCCGCATGCGGGTGGACGCGCGCGCCCGCGATCGAAGTCACGTTGACGATCACGCCCTTCGCGCGCGCGAGTTCCCGGAACAGCGCCTTCGAGATGAGCGCGGTCGAGAAGAGATTCACGTGGAACACGCTGAGCCAGGTGTCATAGCTCGTCTCGAGCACGCCGAGACGCGCGCCGTCCGCGCCCTTGGGCGAAATGCCTGCGTTGTTGACGAGCGCGTCAAGGCGCCCCTCCGGCAGGCGCTTCTGCGCCTCGGCGACGAGGTGCTCGATGCCGCCCATGGTGCCGAGATCGGCCTGGATATGGTTCCCGCGCCCGCCCACCCACGGGCAATCGGGCGAGAAGGCCTGGCGCGACACCGTGAGGATCCGCCAACCCTGCTTCTGGAACAGCTTGACCGTGGCGTGGCCGATTCCGCGGCTCGCCCCCGTCAGCAACATGACTTTCTCGCTCTGCCCATCAGCCATGCCGGCCTCCGTCCTGGCATCCCTTTTCGGGATGCGTCTGCTCTCAGTTGCGAATCATTCTCAACTACTGCGGCCGCTCCTGCAAGCGGGGAAAGTGTAGGGTCATTCGGCGCCGCGCGGAATCGCCGAAGCGGCAGTCCGTCCCCACCCCGCAGCCTTTCTCCACGCGATGACCGAGCGCCCGCACGGAATCGGAAGGCGCATGCGCCATAACGGACGGGCCGAGCCTTATCACTTTTGATGGTGTCGACAAAACCGGCGTGCCGTGGAAGAACCACGCCCCTTGAGTGGTCGAACCCCGGAGGCTTATGTGAAGACGTCGATCAAAGGCTGCGCGCTGTCCCTTCTTGTCCTCGCAGCCGCCGCCTATGGCCCGAGCGCCGCGCAATCACCGTCCGATGCGAACAGTCTCCTCGGGAGCTGGAGCTCGCCCGGCGTCGGCAATTGCCCCACGGCGAAGAACCCGGGCCGCCCGCGCATGAGCCCGACCAGTTTCACCTTCACCTCCGTCGCGGCGGACGGCTCCTTCGACGGGACGTTCTCCGTCGGGTGCAACGGCCCGTCGGGCAGCCTCGACCGCGACCGCAAGGTGGCCAAAGTCGAAGGCGGCGCCGTGGTGGTGAAGCTCACCTACGGACCGAATGCGACGTACGTCTATACCTTCACCCCCGGCGGCGGCTCCGCCCCCGGCGAGATGGTGACGCCGTCGGGCGACCGAGTCGCGACCGTGTTCGAGTTCAAGAAATAGGCGGAATCGGGGTTAACGGCCGGACCGGCTGGCCCGGACACGGCCCCCTGTCCGGGGGGCGCCGGCCTGGAGGGTGCGGCCTTTTTGCCGCGCTCGCCGTGGATTTTCGGCCACGCCCTCCTTTGGCCCGCTAATTGCTCTTTCCCCACCCAGGCGCCCGCCGCCGAGCCGATTCCGAGAGAAACCGGCCATGGCGAGAGGGGGCCCTTGAGAAGAGTGGGGAATCGCCATGTTCGAAAGAAAATCACGGGCCATGATCGAATTGGCCCAGCTACAGGACCTCCTGGTCGACCGCCTCATGCCTGAGACGGCGCCGGACACGCCCAGTGGACATCCGGTCGTCTTCTCTTGCGAGGAAGGCTTCGGCTTCGGCTACCTGACCGGCCAGCACAAATTGGCCGATGATGGGACCGTCCTCCTTGAGATCCGTCTCAATGGCGGATGCAAATTCGTGTGCGAGTCGCACCTGACCATGGTGCAGAACGCGGCATCCGTGGTGCGTGCCATCGGACAATGCTAAGCGTTAAGAGCGTCTGATCTCCCCACACCGTTAATTCCTGCCCAAATTTCGTGCAGATGCCACGGTGCCTTCGATGAAGGCACCGTCGCGGCATTCTGTTACCGCGAAAGTGGGCGTGGTCTTTCGTGCCCGCAGGCCGATGGTGACCGGTGACGTCACCACGCGATGCCGGCCAAGCGCGCTGTCTCGTCCCAGAGCCGCCGCGCGGCGGCATCGTCCCGTGCCTCCCGCGACGGCGTCTTCGGCCGCGACCTGACGAAGTAACCGCCGGTCGCGCCGCTGATCGCGGGCGAGGCGGCCAGATGGACGATCGTCTCGGCGCCGGCCTCGGGCGAGATCGCGAAGAGCTTCGCCGCGCGGATGAGAAACGCCATCGCGCCGCCGCTCGAGTCCCCGAAACGCGTGCGGACGAATCCCGGATGGAGGCAGTTGGCGCTCACGCCCGTTCCTGCCAGGCGCCGCGCGAGCTCGCGCGTGAAGAGGATGTTCGCGAGCTTCGAGCGGCGATAGGCCGCAATCCCGCTGTAGCCGCGCGTCGACTGAAGATCCTGGAAATCGAGCGCGGCCCCGACATGCGCGTCCGACGCCGTGTTGACGACGCGCGCCTCGCCCGCGCGGCCGGCGGTCTCGACGAGCCGTCCGCGGAGCGCGTGCGTCAGGACGACATAGGCAAGATGGTTGAGGGCGAAGGTGAGCTCGAAGCCGTCCGCGCTCACGCGCCGCCGGTTGAAGAGCGCGCCCGCGTTGTTGATCAGCACGTCGATCCGGCTCTCGCTGTCCGCGATCGCTTCGCCGACGCGCCGCATTTCGGCAAGGCGCGAGAGGTCGGCATGGTGGATGCGGTGGTCGAGCCCGGGCGCCAGCGCCTCGAGCCGCGCGAGCGCCGCTTCCCCGCGCGCCGGGTCGCGCGCCACCTGCACGATCCGCGCGCCTGAGGCCGCGAGCCGCTCGGCCGCGACCTGGCCGATGCCCGAGGTGGCCCCCGTGATGACGACCGTCTTGCCGCGCGTCGTCGCTCTCCTGACGTCGGACTAGGGCCGCTGCAGCAGCCGAGGCGTCATACCCTCACCCCGGAAATCCATAGAGCCGTGCCGCGTTGCCGCCGACGATCTTGGCCTTCGCCTCCGGGGCCACGCCCTTGAAGATGCGCTCGATCACCTTCCGCGAGTGGGGAAACGTCCCCTCGTCATGCGGGTAGTCGTTACCCCACATGAGGCAGTCGGTCCCCGTCACCGCCAGGTTCTGGAGGCCCACCGCATCGTCATCGAACGTCGCCGCCCCCTGACGCTTGAAATATTCGCTCGGGCGCAATTTGAGCTTCGGCTGAATCCACATGTGCCGCTTCTCGTACATCTGGTCGAGGGTCTGGAGCGCCCAGGCGAGCCACCCGATGCCGCACTCGACGAGCACGAAGCGAAGCTTCGGATGACGTTCGAGCACGCCTGAGGCGACGAGCATGCAGAGCGGGCGCATGGCCGAGGCCTTGTCGATCACCTCGAAGGCCAGGTCCTGACCCGGCGATTGCCGCGTGGGTTCGTCCGTCGCGGCATTCGCCCCCGGACCTTCGGTGAAGATGTGGAGCGCCAAGGGAACGCCGAGGTCCTCCATGGCCGACCAGAGCGGATCGTACTGCGGCATGTTGTAGGGAAGCCTCGGCACGTCGATCGGAATCGAGATCGAGCGGAAGCCGAGCTTGGCGACGCGCGTCGCCTCGGCGATCGCGTCCGCGATCTCGACGGTCGGCACCACGGCGGAAACCGCGAAGCGGTCGCGGTGGGCGCCGAAGATCTCGTGGTACCAATCGTTGTAGACGCGCGCGAGCGCCGACTGGAATCCGGCATCGGGCGAGGTGAAGACGTTGAACGTGCCGTGCGGATAGATGACCTCGCCGCTGATGCCGTCCTCGTCCTGGTCCTTGAGGCGCTGGGCGATGTCGGCACCGCCTGCGCGGTGGAACACGCGCCCCACCTCCTCGCCGTCGTCTTCGCGCCAGTAGCGGCGCTTGTCGTCTTCCGTCAGCGGATTTGGCGCTTCCAAGGGCCGCGGCGGCTGGCCTTCCGCCACGTGATAGCGCTTGCCGTCGCGGATCTCGACGTGCGGCGCGCGGTGCCGGTAGTTCTTTGGCAGCCGCTCGTAGATCTCCGGCGGCTCGTTCAGGTGCGAATCGGCGGAATAGACTTTGAGGTCGGCCATCGCTCACTCCTCCCCTGCCCTCGAAGGACCCGCGGCGACATGGACGGAGTCAGGCGCCGGTCCCGGTCCATCGTCTCAAAAAGGGAAGCGGAGAGGCCGTGACCTCTCCGCTTCTGTGGGTCGTCGATCAGTCGTTTTACTTTGCCGGATAGATCCGCTTCGGGTTCTTGCCGACGTCGAAGGTCTCGGGATCGGCGCTGACGAATTCATACAAGGTCGTCACGAACTTCGCGCAGTCGCCATTCTTGTCGCAGCTGATCGTTCCCGTGATGCCCTGCAGGTCCTTCGTGGCCATGATCGCCGCCTGGAGCTTCGAGATCGGGATGTAAGTCGTCCCGTCCTTCTCCTGGACCGCGACCTTCTTGATCGCGTTGACGGCCATCTGGAACGTGTCGTAGCCGTAACCGGCGAACGGCGTGGTCGGATCCTCGCCGAACTTCTTCTTGTACTTCTCCAGAAGCGCGGCATACACCTTGCCCTGCGATTCCTTATCGAGCGGCGGGGAGATGATCTGGAACCCGACCGCAGCCTTGCCCGCCGCGACCAGGAAATTCTTGTCGATCACATTGTCGGTTCCCATCAACAGGACCTTTTCGTAGCCGGGAATCTCCTTGGCCTGCTGGATGATATGGGCCGTCGCCGCGATGTAGGTCGGGAAGAACACCAGCTCCGGCTTCGTCGTGATGAGGCGCGTGAGCATCGGCCGCATGTCGCTGTCTTGCGCGTTGATCGCCTCCATGGAGACGATTTTCCCGCCGAGGCGCTGGAATTCCGCGGCGAAGGCCTTCGAGAGCCCTTCGGTGTAGGCCGTTCCGTCATGGATGGCCGCGGCGTTCCTTATCTTTTTCGTCTCGTAGGCCCACTTGGCCATCTCCATGCCCTGGAACTGGGCATTGTGATAGGTGCGGGAGAAGCCCTCGAATCCCGGCCCGCGCTTCTGCGGATCCGTCAGGTACGGCGAAGCGGCGCCGAACGAAATATCAGGGATGCCGGCGCGCCAGAGAATCGGAGCCGCCGGGATCGTGCCGGGCGAACAGCTGCTGCCCAGAGCGATGATCATCTGCTGATTCGCTGCGAGCTTCGTCGCGGCGGTCTGCCCGCCTTCGGCGTTGCAGCCCTCATCCTCGGCGATGAGCCGGATGGGGTGCCCGAGCAATTTGTCGCCCATGTCGGCCGCGGCGACTTGAATGCCGCGATAGGGATCGAGTCCCTGGCCCACGTCTGCGCCGGACAAGACCGTATAGATGCCGAAGACCATCGGCTGGCCCTTGTCGATCTTGACCACGCGGACCGGATCTTCGACCGGCCCAACCTTGACCGCCCAGGCGGCGGGCGCCGCCAAGGCGATGACAGCGGAAGCCGCTGCACCCAGAACATACCCTCTCAGACTTGATGACATTATTATCGTCCTCCCGTTCGTAGGGTGTTACGCGACTTCATCATAGGTGTAGTCGCGCGGCGTAAACAATGCCGCGCGGAGAAACCTCTTCCGGTCGGAGCCGCCCCTGCGTAACGTGCGGTCTTCGAGACCCGCGGGTCCGAGCGACCCGCCCCGCCCTCCCCCTCTCGATCGACCCGCCGTGGCGATCGACCAACGGTAGCAATCCACCAACGATTTGACTCGAAAGGAGACTCGTATGCGATTGAAATTCCTCGGCGTTGCCCTTGGACTGCTCTTGGCGCTCGCCGCCTGCGGGCGCGGCGAGAAGGCCGATCCGGCGGCCGAGGAGCAGAAGATCCGCGCGGCCTCGACCCAATGGGCCTCCGTCGTCGGAACGAAGGATGCCAAGGCGGTCGTGGACTTCTATGCGCCGGACGGCGTGATGATGCCGGCGGGGGCGGCCAGCATCGAGGGCCGCGACGCGCTCACCGCCGCCTGGCAGGACCTCATGGCGCAGCCGGGCTTCGCGCTCAGCTTCGAGACGACCAAGGTCGGCGTCGCCAAGTCGGGCGACCTGGCCTACGAGACCGGCACCTACGAGCTGGCCTTCGACGGGACGGATGGTCCGGTCAAGGACAAGGGCAAATACACCGTCGTGTGGAAGAAAGTGGACGGCAACTGGAAGGCCGCCGTCGACATCTTCAACAGCGACGGCCATGTGAAATAGCGGGGCCAACCACGCGGCTGATGCCGGCAACGGGCGCCGGCGTCAGCCCCAGCCCTACGCGCGGCGCTACTTGTTGACGAGCGCCGCCGCGGCGGCGCACGCGACCTCGTCCTGCGAGCCCGTTCCGCCCGAGCAGCCGATGGCGCCGATGACCTTGCCATCCTCGATGAGCGGGATGCCGCCCCGCGCCGCGACGATCTCGTGGATGCTCAAGAGATACTTGAAGTCGGATTTCTGCACCGCGTCCTCGAAGACCTTGGTCGGGCGGCGGAACTTGGCGGCGCTCTCGGCCTTCTTCTCCGCGACCGCGATCGAAGCGAGCTGCGTGCCGTCCATGCGGAGGAACGCGACGAGATTGGCGCCCGAATCGACGACCGCGATCGCGAGCGGCCAGCCTTTCTTCGCGGCCTCCGCCGCGGCCGCCTGAATCAACGACTGGGCGCGCTCGGCCGTGATCGGCGGCCCGTAGGGCACGGCGAAGGGCGCCTTGTCCGGCACCGCATCGAGATTCGGCGGCGCCGGCTGCTGGGCCGCAGCCTCTCCTGCGGCCAGCATCGCAGCCGCCGCGAACAACCCCGTCACGATCGATGTCCGCATGGTCCCCCTCCTCCCGCGAGGCCGCCCCTCGGGCGGCGGTGAATGCGCCCATCCTATGCCATGTCGATCGGGGACCGGAGCGTCGATTTCGCCGCGCGGCGGCGCGCCCAGTGGGAGCATGTTCGACGACGTCTCGCCTTGATCGGCATGCGTGAGGTGCACGCCGAGCCGGCGCGCGTACAAGCCACTTGACCTGCTCGTCGCGCGAGGGCGCGATCTGCGTTCGCGCATCGATGGCCGGCCTCGCCCAACTTGGTTGTCTTTGGTAGGGGCGCATGGGCCGTGTATGACGGGCCGTCATATGCGCATGGTCCACCCGCCCGTGGCGCGGGGCTGTAGCTCAGATGGGAGAGCGCCCCGTTCGCAATGAGGAGGTCAGGGGTTCAATGCCCCTCAGCTCCACCACCGTTCCCGGGATTTCCCCATTCTTTCAGGGCGCATGCGCCGCGTAATACGCCACGAATCGCGCCCCCATCGCGGCCAGCGCCTCGGCCAGCTTGGCCCCTGTCTCGGGAGAGGAAAGCCGCGCATCCGCCCCCAACACCCCGTCCGGCGTGATGTGCTCCAGCTCCAGCGGCACGTCGATATCGGCGCCCTCGAACTGCATGGTGCCGAAATTATTCACCTTCAGTCCCATCATCTCCATCTGGCCATGTGGCGCAGGGATCAGGTCGGGGCGCATGAATTGCGGAAACAGATGCCAGGCGAGCGATGTCAGCGGGTCTGCCCCATGGCCCAGGGCCTGCTCCGCCCGCTCCGCGCCGACGATCTGCGGCAGCACGACGCACGCCACCTTCCACACATAGAAGCTGGGGATGAGCACCCGCCGCGCCTTCCAGACTTCCTGGGTGGCGAAATGCACCGGCCAGGCATTACCGTAATGGCCGTTGATCACAATGATCCGCTTTATCTCGTGGCGCAGCAGGCAGGCCAGCATGTCGTCCAGGACCGCGCGCAAGGTCTCCTGACGCAGCGCGATGCCACCCGGCACGGTGCCGAAGTAATCGGAGCCGCCGAAAGGAACTACCGGCGCCACCAGGGTGCGCGTGCCCGCCTCGGTGGCGCGCTGGGCGATCAGCTCGGCCATGCGCTCGGCGGACAGGTAATCGCCCATCGGCGCATGCGGGCCCTGGTCCTCATGGCTGCCCATCGGCAGCAGCACCACCGGCCGCGTCGGCAGCAATTCCTTGAACTCGGCGGCGGTCAGCTCGCCCATCCGGTATTTCATCGTCGCGTCCCTCATCCCGGCGCCGCCGCGATTTCCGCCTCGGTCGGAATCCGCCCGGTCGCCCGCTTGGAATAGGCCATCCGCCCATCCCCGTTGATCGCGAGCACTCCGCCGCTGGCGCGGCGCAGGATCACCTCAACTTAGATGCAAATTTCCCCCGTGGGTGAAACTTGCACGGCTGCACGTTTCCCAGCGGGCCCCTGTAGGAAATCTTCGGAGCAATGTCACTGCCCGGCAAACACAGCGACAGTTGGCTCAAACTACTCCTATCTCTGTACCGAGGAGAGAAAAGCGGCGGTCAATTTCAGCAAAATCCCTCGGAATCGAACACCCCTCGCTGTCATGACGAGCGAACCTTGCGGGCCGTCCTTTGACAATAGTCCCGTAACGGTGTGTGGCGTGGCCAAAGCCCGCGTAGGGGACGGCATCCGCAGCGGTATAGGTGATGTTAATTCGTGCCCCGCCATTACGCCGAGAGTCGAAGTCATCCAGATGAAGAGTTTTACCGTGTAAAAACTCGATTGTGCCGGCAGGCCCGGTCAGCTCAACCATTTTAGAGGTGTCGATCGTTCGAAGATCATGCTCCGAGAGTTTGCCCGTAAATCGTCCGCTCTCATCAGAATGGGCGAACATCGGCCCCTTGTGGCTGCCGGGTATGACGCACATCCTTGCATCGAGCTGACTGCAATCTTGCAAATGACAACCAACAACAACCAGGCTGGAATTTGTATGTGGCATATAGGGGATATCCTGGTGCCAGTCATAGCTGCAAACACCCGGCCTCTTGAACAGAAGTGAGGTGTGGCTAAACCGAACGTTGTCACCAATCAAGCCCGCGACGACATCGACCAGTTCCGACTTGGCGACAAACTCCCAGATAGCATTCGAGTCCGAATCAGGATTCCAAATCCACTCAAATTCGGGCGCTTCCGGTGAATGAGTTTTGTGCAGGTTGACGCGGTGGGTCGAAGCAGTGAGATGCCGATTTGCCGCGACAACCTCTTCAACGCCGGCGCGAAGCCGTTGCAGCCACTTCTCCGAGATCGCGCCCTTCAATAGCAAATACCCGTTCTCGGCATAGAAGCTTTGGTCTGCACGGGTCAAACTTACCGCCAGAGATTCGCTCATTGATAACTCCCATCCGGCATTAGATGAATTTGGCTCTCGCTGCCCCGAGTCCATTGAACGTCGCCACGACTTCATCCCCCGCCTTTATATCCCGAAAGAGTGCTGTCGCGGTTCCCGTGTGGTGAACGCAGCCTGCACGCAGGCCGTCCCCTGCGTTAGCGCGCGCGTTGACGATCCAGACCAAAGCAGCCACGGGATCGCGCATCACGTCGGCTCCGGTGCCCCGGCGCACTATCGTGCCGTTTACGGAAAGGGTGACATCCATATTGATGAGGTCCAGGTCTCGCCAGTCCGAGACTCCCTCACCATAGACCAAGGCGCCATCAGCGCCGTTGTCTGCAATGATTGAAAATATGTCATGCTCCGTCCAGTTCTTGAGATACGGCGCAACGATGTCGATCACGGGATGCACGGTCGCAATCGCCTCTTCAACTTCCGCCTGAGAGTAGTCTTTTCCGCGCTTCGGCAGATCATGCTTCAAGGAAAACCCGAACTCACATTCAAGATCAATCGACTGAAATTCGGACATCTTGATACGTGCTGGGCTGGTGAAGACAAGATCAGTAAAACGACGTCCATAAAACGGTTTGGTGTAACGAATTAATTCTTGAATTTTTATGTTGGTGTTCGCGAGAAACCAGCCTGCAACGTTCCAGCCCATGATGCCGAGAAAGCGGCTTTGCACCGCGTAGGCATCCTCGATGCTCTTCGGCCTGATGTCCTCCGGGATGCAGTCGATACTCTTCTTCGCCAGGCGTGCTGATTTGAGCAACTGCGCCGCCCGGTCGATTTGTTCTTCACTGAGCATAACTCTCCCCATTTTCCATGACCCGAAGGGCAGTCTCGGAGGTCAGCATTTGCGATCGGTCTATGCCGAGATGCACCGGATAGACGGCATCGAGCCCTCAAATTGTACGATTCCAGCTTTCCTTGCAAGTCTGATATTATAATATACGTACATTACAATAACCGATGTATGGTTACACGAGCGATTATGTGGCCTTGCTACAATCTCTTCGAACGCGCGATGCCGCGAAATGCGACGCTGTTCATCGGGTCGCGTCGCGTTGCTTGCGTCTGCCCAATCAAGGGAGATTTGCATGCACGACACCACTCAGGGGCGGCAGCTTGCGGTGGCAGGTCCAGGGAAGCAGCCGCTCTACGCGGCATTGGCCTCATTGCTGGTTCAAGACATTCGTGGCGGGAAGTACCCCCCTTCGTCCACGCTGCCATCGGAGAAGGAGATCGCCGAGTTGTACGGTGTAAGCCGTCAGACGGTCCGGCAGGCATTGCGCAGTGTCCGCGAACTGGGGTTGATCTCGTCCCAGGCCGGTATCGGCACGATCGTGCGCGCGCCGGCGAGCCGTCAGAACACGTACAGCTCGGTCAACTCGATCGAGGATTTGCTGGAGTTCGTCGGCAACACCGAAATGCACCTCGTGTCTCTGCGCGAGGTGACGGTCGAGCCGGATCTCGCGCAGATCCTCGAGTGCAAGGAAGGGCTGCTGCTGTCGGAGGTGACATTTCTGCGCAAGGCGCCGGGCGCCGATCTGCCGATGAGCTATGTGCTCATCTACGTGCACCCGCGCTTCGCCGCGGCTCAAGTCACGCCGCCCGTCTCGAACTCGCCGATCTACAAAAACATCGAGGCCATGTTCGGCGTGCGGGTTCACGAAGTTCGGCAGGACGTCTCGGCCACCGTCCTGAACGCGCAGCTGGCGCAAACCCTTGTCGCTCAAGAAGGGAGTCCGGCGCTCCGGATCAAGCGCTTCTTTTTCGACGTCAACGGCGCGCTGGTGCAGACATCGATCAGCTATTACCCGGCCGATCGTTACACCCAATCGCAACGATTTCGCGCGAACAGCGAGATGACGTAACTCCGCGGGGATCCTTCCGCCGTGGTGGCGTCGATGCGCGCACCACGCTTGAGGGAACCCCGAATGAACGCTGAACCGCAAGTCATCCGGGTACAGCCCGAGGAGGGATACGCCATCGTATCCCTCGCCAATCCGCCGCTTAACGTCGTTTCGCTGGCGCTGACGCGGCAGCTATATGCCGCACTGCGCAGCCTCGAGCGCGACGACGCGGTCCGCGCACTGATCATCACCGGAGACGGCGACCGAGCCTTTTGCGCCGGCTCGGACATCAGCGAACTCGAGAACATGACGGCGCCTGGCGCCGTCCTCGAAAAAAAGCTGATCTTCCAGAACAAGGTCTTCGAGCTTCTGCGCGCATTCCCCAAGCCGACGATCGCCGCGCTCAATGGCATCGCATACGGGGGCGGGCTCGAGATCGCCGCCTGCTGCGATCTGATCGTCGCCGAAAGGCAGATACGGCTGTGTCTGCCGGAAATCAAGCTGGGCGTCTTCCCGAGCAGCGGGGGGACGTTCCGCGTGGCGCGCAAGATCGGCGAGTCGCGCGCCAAGGAGATGGTCTTCCTCGGTGAGCCGATCGACGCCGAGCAGGCCCTCGCGTGGGGCCTGATCAATCGGCTGGTCGAGCGCGGCCAGGCCCTGGCCCATGCCCGTGAGATCGCGCAGGTGCTCGCGAAACGACCGCGACTGGGCATGAAGTTGGCGAAGTCGATCATCAACCTGGCGTTCGATCGTCCCGACGCCGAAGCGATCGCGGAGTCGCTGAAAGCCAGTGACAGCGTGTTCTGCTCGGACGAGGCCAAGGAAGGTGTCGAGGCATTCCTGACGAAGCGCTCACCGAACTTCGGATGACTGCGACGACCCGTCCATCAACCCCACAGGAAATACATCCATGAAACCGCTCGAAGGATTGGTCATCGTTTCGGTCGAGCAGTTTGCCGCCGGCCCCTATGGCTCGATGTTCCTCGCGGACCTCGGTGCCGAAGTCATCAAAGTGGAAAACAAGGACATCGGCGGCGATCCGTCCCGCTTCATGGGGCCGCACTTCGTCAGCGAGGGGGAAAGCCTCGTCTTCCAGGGCTGGAACACCAACAAGCACAGCGTCAGCCTCGATCTGAAATCCGAGGACGGGCGCCAGGCCTTTCATCAACTGGCCGCTCGGGCCGATGCGGTCATGAACAACCTGCGCGGCGACCAGCCCGCCAAGCTTGGGCTGGACTACGAGACTCTGAAGGCGATCAAACCGGAAATCGTGTGCCTGCACATCTCCGCCTACGGCCGCGACAACTCTCGCGCCAATTGGCCGGGATACGATTTCCTGATGCAGGCCGAATCGGGCCTCATGGATCTGACCGGAGACCCCCAAGGGGACCCGACGCGATTCGGTGCCTCGGTGATCGATTACATGACCGGGATCACCGGGATGCTGGGCCTGCTCGCGGCCGTGTTCAAGGCCAGGACCACGAGGCAGGGATGCGACGTGGATGTCAGCCTGTTCGATGTCGCCCTGCACCAGCTGGGCTATGCGGGCACCTGGTACTTGAACACCGGCGATGCGCCCAGCCGATTGCCGCGAGGCGCGCACCTTTCGGTCACGCCAGTACAGACCTTCCGCACCGCCGACGGTTGGCTCTACGTGATGTGCATGACGAACAAATTCTGGGCGGCGCTGCTCAATGTCCTCGCCAAGCCTGAAATCGCCGGTGACGCGCGGTTCGCCGACCAGGCGCTTCGCGCGCGACATCGCGCCGAGCTGACGCAGGTTCTGGACAGGACGTTCTCCGAGCACCCGACCGACTATTGGCTCGAAGCGCTGAGCGGAGTGCTGCCAGTGTCTCCCGTCTACACGGTTCAGCAGGCGCTGGAGAACCCGTTCGTCGAGGAAGTCGGGATGGTCAGGGACGTGCCGCATCCCCTCAAGCCTGATCTGAAATTGCTGGGCAACCCGTTGAAGTTCGATGGTGCCAGGCTCTCGCAGCAGGTCTGTCAGCCGCTCGAACCGTAGGCGGTTTGCTCCAGCGCCCTGCGCAAGGCGGCCCCGTGGAGGGTGTGGTGCTTCCGGCATTTCCTGCGCCCCCCTGATTGGAACTCCAAATACGGAAGGCCGTTAAGCGCAATCGAAGGGCCGGTAGAGAAATCATGAATTGTCGCGCGCGGGGCGCGATCTGCGTTCGCACATCGATGGCCGGCCCCGATCCGCATGGTTATCTTTTGGCGCGGGCGCATCGGGCGATGTATGACTGGCCGTCATGTCCGCTGACGCGCGATCGGGCGGCCCTCCTTCGGGCACCGTGTCCTCCCTTAGCCCAAGCGTGACGCTCATCCAGGGCGTCGTCTGGCAATGCAACTGCGTCGTCATCCGCAAGGATGGGCACGCGCTGGCGGGCGATGCGATCTGGAGCCACGGCGATCTCGCTTCTCTCCAACGCATGATCGCGGATCACGAAACACACCTCTTGATCACGCACGGGGACATCGACCACTGCAGTTGCATCGGCGCCTGCGGTCCTGCGAAGGCGGTCGGGAGCGCGGCCACGGCCGCGCGCATCGCGGCGGGATCGGCCGTGACGAATCTCGAGACCGAAGCCGCGAAATGGAGGCTCGCATTTCCAGGCGTGCCGCGCATCGACGTGACGGTCGCGGCGGATACGCGCGTGGCGCTCGGCCGGTGGCATGTCCGCACGGTCGAAGCGGCCGGCCATGCCGGCGACGGCATGGCCTACGTCATCGAGGAAGAAGGAGTGTTCCTGGTCGGAGATTATTTGATGGCCTCGCAGCATCCGATGGTGTGGTGGTCCTTGCGCGAAGCGCGGCGGACGACCGAGCGGCTGGTGAACACCATCGCCCAGTCCGATCTCCGCCATGTCGTGCCGGGGCACGGACCGGTCCTGTCGCCGGCCGAGGCACTGACCATCGGCGAGCAGGACATGGCCTATCTGGCCGCGGTCGAGCGCGTCGCGGACGGGGCGCAGCGGAAAGGCGCATCGCGGGAGGACTGGGAACGTGACGTCGCGGCCGTGCCCGTGCCGAGACCGTGCGCGCCCGATATCGAAATCTTCTGCCCGCGGCTGCTGAACGCCCGGGCGAGCTGGCGCGATCGGATGGAAGCCTAGCCTGCGGCTTGACGCCGAAGGCACGCGCGCGCCAGTCACCGGCGGGAGCTTGATCGAGGCCGTGAAGGAGCCTAGCGTTTTTCCATTCGATCTCCGCTCGGCACGGCAGAGGAGTTGACGCCATGAACACGATGACCATCCGGAGGCTGAGCGGCTATCTGGGCGCTGAGATTTCCGGTGTCGACCTCGCCGCGCTCAGCCCGTTCGAGGTGGCGGCCATCCGGAAGGCCTTCCTCGAGCACCAGGTCCTGTTCTTCACGGGGCAGAGGTTCGGCGCCGACAGCTTTGCCGCCGCGGCCGAGAAATTCGGCGAGATCGATCCGCCCCATATCGGGCTCGAGAAGCACCCCGACAATGCGAAGGTGATGGTCGCCGCCTCGCGCAAGGGCAAGGGCGACTCCCAGTACAACGATATCTGGCATTCCGACGGCTCCTACGAGGAGGCGCCGCCGCTCGGCTCCCTCTTGCATCCGATGACGCTGCCGCCCGTGGGTGGCGACACGCTCTTCGTCTCCATGTATGCGGCTTACGAACACCTGTCGGACAGCATCAAGTCCATGATCGACGGCATGCAGGTTTTCCACGACGGCGTGCCGACCTTCATGCCCTACCTCCTCGACCCGAGCGTCAAGGACGGGCCGGAACGCTTGCGAAAAATGAAGGTCGAGAAGCCGGGCTGCGTGCACCCCATGGTGATCCGCCACCCTGAGTCCGGCCGCCCCGCCCTCTTCGTCAGCCGCGCCTATGCGACGCGCGTCATGGGCCTGTCGGAGATCGAGAGCCGGCACCTGATCAACCTTCTCTGCGAGCATTGCGAGCAGGCGAACTTCCAGGTGCGCTGGCGCTGGTCGGAAGGCGACGTGGCCTTCTGGGACAATCGCTGCACGCTCCACTACGCGGCCAAGGACTACGGCCTCCACGACCGCGCCATGATGCGGGTGACGCTCAAGGGCACGAGGCCGCTGGCGGCGTGAGGCGGCCCGCGCGCGCATCGGCTCTTTCGCGTGTTGGAATGAGCGTGTGAAACAATTGGTGAGCCCGGAGGGGATCGAACCCTCGACCCTCTGATTAAAAGTCAGATGCTCTACCGCTGAGCTACGGGCTCGGTTGGATGAGGCGGACCATAAGTTCGCGCGCGGAGGGGGTCAATACGAGGCGGCGCCCCGCTGGGGACGCGTTTCCTCCGCGCGCTCGCGCATCGGAGGGAACGATCGGTGTTAGACTTCGTCCATGGCGCTTGTTCCCTCTGTCTTGCGTGCCGCGGCGGCGCTCGCCGTCGCCGGTGCCCTCCTGCTCGCCGCCTGTACAGCGCCACCCGCGTCCGAAACAACGGCACCGCAAAGCGCCGCGACCGGCACGACCGCGCCACCTCAACCGGCCTCCGATCCCTTGGCCTTCACCACGTCGACCGTGGGGCCGCCCCGAAGCAATGCCCGCGGCGAGCTCTACGAGCCCAAGGGGACAGGTCCCTTCCCGGCCGTCGTCGTGCTCCACGGCTGCAGCGGCGTCAGCGCGCACACCCGCGCCTGGGGCGAGCGGCTCGCCTCCTGGGGCTATGTGGCGCTCGTCGTCGACAGCTTCCGTCCGCGCGGCCAAGCCAATGTCTGCGGCCGCGGCCGCGACATCCCGCCCTCCTCGCGCGCGGCCGACGCCTTCGGCGCCGCCGCCTATCTCCGGATGCTGCCCACCGTGCGCCCCGATGCGATCGGGCTCATCGGCTTCTCCCACGGCGGCTGGACGACGCTCCACGCGGTCCTCGCGGATGCGGGCAAGGCGGACCGCGCCGAGCCCTTCCGCGCGGCCGTCGCCTACTACCCCTATTGCGAGATGCCGACGGCGCCGCTCGCGACCGACACGCTCATCCTCATCGGCGACGCGGACGACTGGACGCCCTCCACGCGCTGCGAGCGCTGGCGCGATACGATCAAGACAAGCGGCCACGCGCTCGAGATGACGATCTATCCGGGCGCGCTCCACGCCTTCGATTCGGCGCTGCCGACCCGCGTCTATTACGGGCACAAGCTCGGGCACGATCCGGCGGCCGCCGCCGATTCGATCGACAAGACGCGCGCCTTCCTCGCGGCGCGCTTGGCGCCGCCCTGAGAAGGCGGGAAGAGACTTCGGTGGAGGGACGCGTCTAGCGCGCGGCGTCGCGCTTCTGGGCCGCGAGGTCGATGCCCTGGCGGAGAGAGTCCGCCGTGTGCTGGCCGATGGCGCCCGTGACGGTCGCGCCGAGGACGACGGGGCTCGAAGCGGGCCTCGGCTGGGCGGGCGGCCCCGATTGCGCGACGGCAAGGCAGGGCAGCGCGATCAACGCCGCACCCACGGCGATCGTGGCCATGCCGCGCCTGATGTCTCGCTCGATCATCGGATTGGTCCTCCATTCGGGGCCTCGGGGGCCGGCAATCGCGCCAGCCGCGCGAGACCCGTTTCCCCCTATTTGGTGTCCCGAATGGTTAAGACAACGTGAAGGCGCGCGGCCTCAGCGCCCCTTCGCCCTCGCCCGCTCCGCGAGACGCCGGCGCAAGTGCTTGGCCACGTTCGCTGAAACGAAGGGGCGGATGTCGCCGCCAAGCGCGCCCACTTCCTTCACGAGCCGCGAGGAGATGAACTGGTTCGTCTCGGAGGCCATCAGGAAGACCGTCTCGATATCGGGATCGAGGCGCGCGTTCATCCCCGTCATCTGGAATTCGTAGTCGAAGTCCGTGACGGCGCGGAGGCCGCGGATGACGACGCTCGCCCCCACCTCGCGCGCGTAGTGCATGAGCAAGCCCTCGAAGGAGCGCACTTCCACCTTGCTCGCGAGCCCCTTGTTGATCGCGGCGATCTCCTCCTTCACGATCGCGACCCGCTCCTTGATCGTGAACAGCGGATCCTTGCCCGCGTTGATCGCGACGCCAACGACGAGCGTGTTCACGACGCGCGTCGCCCGGCGGATGATGTCGAGGTGGCCGTTGGTCGGGGGGTCGAAGCTGCCGGGATAGAGCCCGATGCGCGGGCTATTCGTCCGCGCCGTTCGTCGAATCGCCACTCGAGTCCTCCCCCTCGGCGCCGTTGCCGTTCGGCCCGTGCGCGCCGTTCCCCCCGCCGTTCGCTCCGCCGTTCTCCGTCGTGCCCTCGTCGCCGAGCCGCGCGACCGAGACCACGTGCTCGCCCTCCGAGACCCGGAACAGCGTGACCCCGCGCGTCGTCCGACCCGCGATGCGGATGTCGTTGACCGGGCAGCGGATGATCCGCCCGCCGTCGGTCACCAGCATGATCTGGTCGCGCTCCGAGACCGGGAAGGCGGCGATGACGCTGTTCTCGCCCCGTCCCAGGTTCATGCTATCGATGCCTTTGCCGCCGCGCCCCGCGACCCGGTACTCGTAGGCCGAGGTGCGCTTGCCGTAGCCGTCGGCCGCGATGGTGAGGATGAACTGCTCGGCCGATTCGAGCTCGGCCATGCGCTGGTCCGAGAGCGTGATGGCCGCGACCTCCTCGCCCGTCTCGGCCGCCTCCTGGGCTTCAACCGACTCTGGGGTTTCGGCCTCGCCCGCCTCGGGCTCCTCGGCCCCGCGCTTGGCCTTGGCCGCCTTGAGATAGGCGTTCCGCTCCTCGGTGCTGAACTCGGCATGGCGCGCGATGGTCATGGAGATGACCCGGTCGGCTTCTGCCAACAAGATGCCGCGCACGCCGTCCGAGGACCGGCCGCTGAAGACGCGCACGTCCGTCGCCGGGAAGCGGATGCACTTGCCGCCGCGCGTCGCCAGCACCACGTCATCGGTCTCGGTGCAGATCTGGACGCCCACGAGCGCGTCGCCCTCCTCGAGCTTCATGGCGAGCTTGCCGTTGGCCTTCACGTGGACGAAGTCCTCGAGCGAGTTGCGCCGCACGTTGCCGCTCTGCGTCGCGAACATTAAGTAGGTGTCCTTCCAGCGCGCCTCGTCCTCCGGCAGCGGCATGAGCGTCGAGATCGTCTCGCCTTCCTCGAGCGGCAGCATGTTGACGAGCGCCTTGCCGCGCGCCTGCGGGGTCGCGAGCGGGAGGTTGTAGACCTTGGTCTTGTAGACGATGCCGCGCGAGGAGAAGAACAGCATGGGCGTGTGCGTGCTCGCGACGAAGAGCTGCGTCACGAAATCCTCTTCCCGCGTCGCCATGGCGGTGCGGCCCTTGCCGCCGCGCCGCTGCGCCCGGTAGGTCGAAAGGGGCACGCGCTTGATGTAGCCGCCATGGGTGACGGTCACCACCATCTCCTCGCGGTGGATGAGGTCCTCGATGTCGGTCTCGAAGGTCTCGTCGGAGATGGTCGTCCGCCGCGCGTCGGAGAACTTGGCCTTGATCTCGACGAGCTCGGCGCGCATCACGGCGTAGAGCCGCTCGCGCGAACCCAGGATCTCGAGGAAGCCGGTGATCTCGACGACGATGGCCTTCAGATCCTCGATGATCTTGTCGCGCTCGAGACCGGTCAGGCGATGGAGGCGGAGATCGAGGATGGCGCGCGCCTGCGCCTCCGACAGCCTGTACTGGCCCTCGACCAGCCCCTCGTCGAGATCGTCGATGCGCTGGATGTAGGATTCGATGTCCTGGGCCGGCCAGGTCTTGGCGACCAAGGTCGCGCGGGCCTCGGCCGGGTCCTTGGCCTTCCGGATGATCTCGATGACGGGGTCGAGGTTGGCGACGGCGACGGCGAGGCCCAGCAGGATGTGGGCGCGTTCCCGCGCGCGCCTGAGGTCGTGCGCCGTCCGCCGCGTGATGACTTCCTCGCGGAAGGCGATGAAGGCCGCGACGATCTCCTGGAGGTTCATCGTCTCGGGGCGGCCGCCGTGGAGCGCCAGCATGTTGACGCCGAAGCTCGTCTGGAGCGGGGTGTGCTTGAACAGCTGGTTCAGCACGACTTCGGGCGTCGCGGTGCGCGCGAGCTCGATGACGACGCGCACGCCGTCGCGGTCCGATTCGTCGCGGAGATCGGTGATCCCCTCGACGATCTTCTCCTGCGCGACCTCGGCGATGCGCTCGACCATGCGCGCCTTGTTGACCTGGTAGGGGATCTCCGAGACGACGATCGCCTGGCGGTCCTTGCCCATGGGCTCGATCGCGGTGCGGCTGCGCAAGACGACGGAGCCCCGCCCCGTCATGAGCGCCGCGCGGAGACCGGCGCGGCCGAGGATGATGCCGCCGGTCGGGAAGTCGGGTCCCTGGACGAACTCCATCAGCTCCTCGACCGTGATCTCCGGACGGTCGATATAGGCGCAGCAGGCGTCGATCACCTCGGCGAGATTGTGGGTCGGGATGTTGGTCGCCATGCCGACGGCGATGCCGCCCGCGCCGTTCACGAGAAGATTGGGGATCTGAGCCGGCAGGACGACGGGCTCGCGCGTCGTGCCGTCGTAGTTCTCCTGGAAGTCGACGGTCTCCTTGTCGATGTCGGCGAGAATGGCCTCGGCCGAGAGCGCGAGTCTCGCCTCGGTGTAGCGCATGGCCGCCGGCGGATCGCCGTCCATCGAGCCGAAATTGCCCTGCCCCTCGATCAAGGGCAGGCGCATGGAGAAATCCTGCGCCATGCGCACCATGGCGTCGTAGATCGCCGTGTCGCCGTGGGGATGGTACTTGCCCATGACGTCGCCGACGATGCGCGCGGATTTCCGGAACGGCTTCGTGTGGTCGTAGCCGTTCTCCTTCATCGTGTAGAGGATGCGCCGGTGCACGGGCTTCAAGCCGTCGCGCACGTCCGGGAGCGCCCGCGCCACGATCACGCTCATGGCGTAATCGAGGTAGGAGCGGCGCATTTCCTCCTCGATCCCGACGGGCGAGATGTCGAACGACGGAGGGACCGCTTGAGGGCTGGTGGTCAACGGCTAATGCCTTGAAATATTGAAGAGATTTTACGCGCTGCGGGGCCCGTTTCCGGGCGCCAGAATCTACCAGTTTTCGCGCCTGCGAACAACGAAAAGGGGGGCGCGGAGGTGCGCCATTCCGGAGTCGAATCGGGCTCCCTTTCAGCGTCGAATCGAGCGCTTTTCCGGCGCCGCCGCGGCCCCGGAATTTCAGGGGGAATCCCCTCCCGGCCGCACGCACCGAGCCTCGGATCGCAAGAGACGTTGAACGAGCGCGCGCTTTTGGCGAGGCTGCGCCAGGCACAAACGAGAGAGGATCGCATGGCGAGCAAGGGCATCATGGTCGTGACGGGCGGCAGCCGCGGCATCGGCGCCGGCATCGCGCGGCTTGCGGGCAAGCGCGGCTACGACGTCGCCGTCAATTACACCGCCGCGGCCGACCGCGCGGAGAAGGTCGCCGCGGAGATCCGCGGCTACGGCCAGCGCGCCGCGGCCATCCAGGCCGATGTCGCGAAGCCCGACGACGTCGCGCGCCTCTTCGCCGAGACCGACCGCGCGCTCGGGCCCGTCGACGTGCTCGTCAACAACGCCGCCATCTCGATCGAGACTCCCGTCGCCGACCATAAGCCCGAGACCATGCGCCGCATCATCGACACGAACCTGCTCGGGCCCGCGCTCACGGCCCAGCAGGCCATTCGCCGCATGTCGACGCGCCGCGGCGGCAAGGGCGGCGTCATCGTCAACATCTCCTCGATCTCGGGGATCTACGGCGGGCTGCCGGGCGACGTCGTCTACGCCGGCACCAAGGGCGGGCTCGACAGCTTCACGCTCGGCCTCGCCAAGGAAGTGGCGCCCGACGGCATCCGCGTCTGCGCGATCCGCCCGGGCCTCACGCGCACGGAGATGTGGGACGCAGGAATGGGCCAGGAGGAAGTCGTCGCCATGGGCAAGCGCGGCGTGCCGCTCGGGCGCATCGGCGAGGTCGACGAGGTCGCCTATGCCGTCCTCTGGATGGCCTCGCCCGAGGCCGCCTACGTCACCGGCGCCATCCTCAACGTGAGCGGCGGGCGCGAGACCTTCGTCCGCGGCGCGGGATAGGAGCGCCGAGCTCGACCGCGCGCAGGACGGGCCTGCGGCCAGGCGGTCACTGTGCTCGCGACCGCTCCCTCGCTCGACACGCGTCGTTCACGAATCACTCCGCGACGACGAGGCGATAGCCCGCGTCGTAGGCGTCGAGGGTGAGCAGTCGGGCGTAGCGGCGCCCCCACTCACCCGCTTCGAGGTCCCGCTTCAAATTCCGCAATCCGGTTTCGGCGTCGCCGATCGCCCAAAAGGACGAGCTGCCGGATCGGATGCGTCGGTCGAGATAGGCCGCGGGCCGCCGCCAGTAGGCGTACAAGAACCCATCGGCGCAATCATGCGGCACGAGCACTGGCGTGATCCGCACCGGGCCCAGCCATCGCTCATAGTCGGCCATGGCGGGCATCTGTGCCTCGTCCAATGCCGCGAGTTCAGGGAGATAGTCGGTCAGCCACGGCCGGTGCGTGGGATCGAAGGTCAGGAGGACGATCCGATCGCGTGTCACGCGTCGCATCTCGCGGAGACCCGCTTCCTTGTCGGGCCAGTGATGAATGGTCAGAATCGCCAGGGAGGCGTCGAAACGCTTGTCATCGAATGGCAAGCGGTCGGCACTCGCTTGAACCGCCGCGGCCGCCGCCGGGTCGCGCTTCCGGATCATCTCGCGCGACGGCTCGACAGCGATCACGCTTCGATCGGCCGGTTCGTAGGAACCAGTCCCGGCGCCGACATTCAAGACAGTTTGCGCTGACCCAAGGGCGCTTTCGATGGTCCGCGCTATCCGCCGGTCCGGCCTGCGGAGCTCCGCATAGTTGATTCCGATGACGTCGTACTTCGCGCCCATCTACGGCGAATCGCCAACATCCGCGAGAGGCGCGATGACGAGAGCGCGACCGCCGGCGCCGCCTTAGGCCAGCAGCCACTCCTTCATGCGCTTCTCGAGCTCGACGTAATTATCGCGCCACCACAAATCGTCCATGATCGCGTTGTTGGGGCTCGCCATGTTGGGCTGCCACTTCTTGGCTTCGGCCGAGAGCATCGCGCCGGCCTTGTCGCTGTTGGGAATGAATCCGAGCGTCTCGCAGAACGCCGCGAGCCGGTCGGGCTTCAAGGCGAAGGCCAGGAACTTCATCGCCGCCTGCTTGTTGGGCGAACCGCGGACGATTTGGAGGTATTCGGGCAGGTTGATCGTCTGGTCGAAGGAGAACTGGATCGACACGCCCGAGGCCTGCGCCGGCTTCACGCGGCTCGCATAGGTGTAGGAGTAGTCGATCTCGCCCGACTGGAGGAGCGTGATGGTCTGCGGCGTCGCTTCGATCCATTTGGCGACGTGCGGCTTGATTCGATCGAGCGACTTGAAGGCCCGTTCCACGTCGAGCGGGTAGAGGCTGCGCGGCGCGACACCGTCGGCGATCAAGGCGACTTCGAGGGTCTCACTCACTCGCGTCCTCAACCCGCGCTTCCCCGGAAACGTCTTCGAATCGAAGTACGTCTTGAAGTCGGTCGGATGCTTGCCGTCGGGATAGCGCTTCGGATCCCAGGCGACGCCCCCCGCCGCCATGTAGAACGCGACCGTCTCGGGATAGACGCCGGTCTTGAGATGCGAGACATCGACGATCGACTTGTCGATGGGCTCCCAAAGACCTTCCTTCGCGCCGGCCATGGCCATGGAGCCGACGCCGTCGAAGACGTCCCACTCGATGTTCTTCGACGCCACCTGCGCCTTCACCTTGGCGAGGTCGGGCGTGTCGGAGATCGTGACCGGGATGCCGGTCTGCTGCGTGAACGGCTTCACGAACGCATTCTCGACCGCCTCCCGGTACTGCCCGCCCCAGCTCACGAGGACGAGCTTCTCGCTGGCCTTGGCCTTGCCCGGCACTAGGATCAGCGGACCGCTGACCGTCGCCATGGCGGCGGCGCTTCCAAGGAGGAACCCGCGCCTGCTGACACCGGGGAGCCGGGTTGAACGCTTCGTCATCGCATCACCTTTCGGTTTGACATGCCGTCCGAGGTCGGTGGAGGCAAATGTATGCGCCTACTTCGGACATAGAGGCTTCGCGAAGTCAAGGAAGCCACGGGCGCCGTATCGGCCTGCAATCGAAAATCAGAAGTCCTTGCACAGACGCAAGGAGTCGTAGATCGCCGCGTGGATGTTGCGCGAGGCGACCGCATCGCCCACGCGGTAGAGCCGGAACGTGCCCGACGGATTCGTGGCGAGCGTCTGCGCCCGGTTCTCCGAGAGGGCGCGGAGATCGATCTCGCCACGATTGATCGAATGGGGCTTGAGGGCGAAGTAGAGATCGGCCCGCGGCAGCGTGCCGTGCTCGGCCACCACCTGGTCGATCGCCCTCTCCTCTTCCGCGAGCGTGTACTCGTTCCTGAGGACGGCGACGAGTTGGTTGCCCTCGCGGTAGATGCGGACGAGACGCGTGTCCGGCGTCATCACGGCGCCCATCTTGTAAAGCTCGCGGAAGTGGACCGGGAAATTGGTGCCGCCCACTTCGATGCCGACGAAGCGCTCCGGCGTCACGACCTCGACCTTGGCTCCCCGCGCGGCGAGAAACTCGGCGGTGGACGGACCCGCGTGGCCGCCCTGGTCGTCGAAGAGCAGGATGTTCTCGCCGGGCTCGACCTTGCCGTCGAGGATGTCCCAGGTGGACGCGGCCAGCTCGGCGCCCTCGATCGCGCCCTTGTTCGGCGCCCCGCCCGTCGCCACGATCACCACGTCCGGCTTTTCCGCCATGACATTCGCGGCTGTCGCCGGCGTGCCGAGGCGCAGATCGACGCCGCGCTTCTCGATCTGGGATTCGAGCCAGCGCGTGATGCCGGCGAGGCCCGAGCGCCAGGTCGCCTTGATCGCCACGTTGACCTGTCCACCTGTCTTGGGCGTCGATTCGAACAGGACGACGCGGTGGCCACGCTCGGCCGAGACGCGCGCGGCCTCGAGGCCCGCGACGCCCGCGCCCGCGATGACGACGGTCTTCTTGGCTTGAGCCGCCGGGATCACGTGGGGCACTTTGGTTTCACGCCCCGTCGCCGGGTTCTGGATGCACAGCGCCTCGGCGCCGGTGTAGATGCGATCGATGCAGTAATTGGCGCCGACGCACTGGCGGATGTCGTCCTCGCGACCTTCCCGCACTTTCCGCACGAAATGCGGATCGGCGATGTGCGCGCGGGTCATCGCCACCATGTCGAGGTGCCCCTCGGCGATGGCGCGCGCCGCCGTCGCGGGATCGGCGATCTTGCCCGCGTGGAAAATGGGCACGTTCACCGCGGCTTTGATGGCACTCGCGAGATGTAAATAGGGCGCGGACGGAAACGACATGTTCACGGTGCTGAGGGAGCTCGAACGCCAGTCGCGCGGCTGGCTCGTCATGATGTTGAGGTAGTCGACATAGCCTGACGCGGCCAGGCGCACGGCGATCTCGAGACACTCTGTCGGCGCCAATCCGTCGGCGATGAGCTCATCGGAGGTGAGGCGCACGCCGAGGATGAAGTCCGGGCCGACCTGGCCGCGCACCTCCTCGAGCACCTCGAAGCCGAAGCGCATGCGGTTCTCGAGCGCGCCGCCATACTTGTCCCCGCGCGTGTTCGCCGAGGGCGACCAGAACTGAAGCATGAGGTGCCCGCCGCCATAGAGGAGCTCGACGCCGTCGATCCCGCCCGCCTTCACGCGCCGCGCGGCCTGCCCGTAATCCCGGCGGATGCGGTCGAAATCCCAATCCTCCATCTCCTTGGGGAACGGCCGGTGCTCGGGCTCGCGAATGGCCGAGGGCGCGACCGGTGCGAGCC
This sequence comes from Alphaproteobacteria bacterium, assembly GCA_046349515.1. Classification (GTDB taxonomy): domain Bacteria; phylum Pseudomonadota; class Alphaproteobacteria; order CADEGL01; family CADEGL01; genus JBGPGW01. The sequence continues at coordinate 52,735 of JAXMCE010000009.1, forward strand.
ACTGCCCCTGGTCCCAGCGCGTGCGCCGGCCCGAGTGCGAGATCTGGCAGAAGGTCGCGGCGCCGTGCCGGTGGATGCGCTCCGCCATCTTCTGGAGGTGGGGGATGACCCGGTCGTCGGCCACGGACAGCTGCCCGAAGGTCGGCGGGCATTCGATCGCGATCGTCGAGGAGCCGCCGAAGATGTCGAGGCCGAGGCCGCCTTTGGCCTTCTCCTCGTGATAGGCCTGGTAGCGCTCGCCCGGCATGCCGCCCTCGCCGTAGGCCGGCGCATGCGCGGTGCTCATGATCCGGTTGCGGATCGTGAGGTTCTTGATTCGGAGCGGCTCGAAAAGCGCGTCGTACTGTCCCATCGTGCGTTCCTAAAAAATGCGCCGTGACTCGAAGCGAATCGCGGCCGCTCTTGTCATCCCGCTGTCATTGTAGTGGCTCGCGTCGCGGTTATGAATGGGCCGTGCGGACTCCGGCGATCAGGACGTGTTCGCCGGCAGAGTCCACCGCAGGTAGACGCGGCTGAATCCCTTCTCCACGACGCGCCGCGTCTCGATGAAGCCGAGATGGGCGTACATCGCGAGATTCTCCCTCATCGCGACGTTGGTGTAGAGCTCGATCGCGGAAAGGTGGTGGCGCCGCGCTTCGGCTTCGGCGTGCGCCATGAGCGCGCGGCCAAGGCCTCTGACCTGGAGCGTGGGCTCGACCGCAATATTGTCGATGAAGTAAGCGCCGGCCTCCGGCCAGGCGATCATGTAGCCCTGGATCACGCCCTCGCGCGCGATGACCACGACGCGACCGGCCGCGATCTCGCCCTCGAAATCGGCGACCATGGGTGCGGGCTCGCGTCCGATGCGCGGCACGTATTTGGCGTAGGCCGCCCGGGCGATCGCCCGAATCCGCGCGGCGTCCTCCGCCGTCGCCGTGCGGATGGCGCTCCGGTAGGGCAAAGCGCGCTGGTTCGCTCTCGCCCGCTGCTAGAACGGAATCTCGTCGTCGAGGTCGCCGCCACCTCCGCCCCCGCCGCGGCCACCGCGAGGCACCCCGCCGCCGCGGGAACTTGCCCCCATGGGCTCGGGCGCGCCCATGTCGTCATCGGCGCCCATGCCCCCGCCTCCGCCGCCACGGCCGTCGAGCATGGTGAGCTCGCCCCGGTACTGCTGGAGCACGACCTCGGTCGTGTAGCGCTCCTGCCCCGACTGGTCGGTCCATTTGCGAGTCTGGAGCTGGCCCTCGAGATACACCTTGGCGCCCTTCTTCAGGTACTTCTCGACGACATCGACCAGCCGGTCGTTGAAGATGACGACGCGGTGCCACTCGGTGCGCTCCTTCCGCTCGCCCGAGGCGCGGTCCTTCCAGGTCTCGGAGGTCGCGACCGAGAGGTTCGCGACGCGGTTGCCGTTCTGCATGGTGCGAATTTCGGGATCGCGACCGAGATTGCCGACGAGGATGACTTTGTTGACGCTGCCTGCCATGGGATTTGCTCGATCTCGTGGGCGGCCTCGTCCTTCGACACGCTCAGGATGAGGCCGCAAGGGAAACAACGTCCTCGTGCTGAGCCTGTCGAAGCACGAGGGGGCGCGCTTGAATGCGGGACCTTACACAATATCCAGGAGAGCCTGCCATGGGCTTATGGCCGAAGCGTGGCGGGCCTGTGGATAGTTTTTGAGAGAGTCGCCTTCGCGCGCCGCAGAACCTATAGTCTCACCACGGACCCCATGCTGACATCGAACCGCTTCATCCGCAGGTCATGACGCCGAAAATCGTCATTCGCGGCGCCCGCGAACACAACCTGAAGAACGTCGACGTCGATCTGCCGCGCGACAGCCTGGTCGTGGTCACGGGGCTGTCGGGGTCGGGGAAGTCTTCCCTCGCCTTCGACACGATCTACGCCGAGGGACAGCGGCGCTACGTCGAGAGCTTGTCGGCCTATGCGCGCCAGTTCCTGGAGCTCATGCCCAAGCCCGATGTCGATTCGATCGAGGGCCTCTCGCCCGCGATCTCCATCGAACAAAAGACGACGTCGAAGAACCCGCGCTCGACCGTCGGCACGGTCACCGAGATCTATGACTACCTGCGCCTGCTCTATGCGCGCGTCGGCATCCCCTACTCGCCCGCGACGGGCCTGCCCATCGAGAAGCAGACCGTCTCCCAGATGGTCGACCGCTTGAAGGCCATGGGCCAGGGCGCGCGGCTCTACCTCCTGGCGCCCATCGTGCGCGGGCGGAAGGGCGAGTACCGGAAGGAGCTCGTCGACCTCCAGAAACGCGGCTTCCAGCGCGTCAAGGTCGACGGCAAGCTCTACGAGATCGACGAAGTCCCCTCGCTCAACAAGAAGTTGAAGCACGACATCGACGTCGTGGTCGACCGCATCGTCGTGCGGGAGGATCTGGGCAACCGGCTCGCGGACTCGATCGAGACCGCCTTGAAGCTCTCGGACGGGCTTCTCTATGCGGAGAATGCGGATTCGGGCGAGCGCACGGTGTTCTCGGCGCGCTTCGCCTGCCCTGTCTCCGGCTTCACGATCGAGGAGATCGAGCCGCGGCTTTTCTCCTTCAACAGCCCGCACGGGGCGTGTCCCACCTGCGACGGCTTGGGCGTCCAGATGTATTTCGATCCCGAGCTCGTCGTGCCGCGCGATTCCTTGTCCTTGCGCGAAGGTGCCATCGCGCCCTGGGCCAACTCGCCCTCGCAGTACTACGACCAGACCCTCGACAGCCTGGCGCGCCATTACAAGTTCAGCACGACCGAGCCCTTCCGCGAGCTCGAAGCGAAGGTGAAGCGCGCGATCCTCTACGGCTCGGGCGATGATCCGATCACCATGCGCTACAACGACGGCGTCAGGAGCTACGAGACGCGCAAGCCCTTCGAAGGCGTGATCCCCAATCTCGAGCGCCGTTGGCGCGAGACGGACAGCTCCTGGATCCGCGAGGATCTCGGGCGCTACCAGACCTCGAAGCCCTGCGATGCCTGCAAGGGGCTGCGTCTGAAACCCGAGGCGCTCTCGGTCAAGGTCGGCAAACTCAACATCAGCGAGCTGACCGAGATGTCGATCGCCCAGGCCGAGACCTGGTTCGATGATCTCGAGACGCACCTTACGCCCAAAGCCCGAGAGATCGCCCAGCGCATCTTGAAGGAGATCCGCGACCGCCTGCATTTCCTCGTGAACGTGGGTCTCGACTACCTGACCTTGAGCCGCGCGAGCGCCACCCTCTCGGGCGGCGAGAGCCAGCGCATCCGCCTCGCCTCCCAGATCGGCTCCGGCCTGACCGGCGTGCTCTATGTGCTCGACGAGCCCTCGATCGGCCTTCACCAGCGCGACAACCGGCGCCTCTTGGACACGCTCAAGCGCCTGCGCGATCTCGGGAACACGGTCATCGTCGTGGAGCACGACGAGGAGGCGATCCGCTTCGCCGATTACCTCCTCGATCTCGGCCCCGGCGCCGGCGTCCATGGCGGCCACGTCATCGCGCACGGCACGCCCGAGGAGGTGATGCGCGCGCCGGAAAGCCTGACCGCGCAGTACCTCACCGGCTTCCGCCAGATTCCCGTGCCGAAGCTCCGCCGCGAGGGCCATCCGGGACAGCGCCTCACCATCACGGGCGCGCGCGCGAACAACCTTCGGGACGTGGTGGCCGAGATCCCGCTCGGCACCCTCACCTGCGTCACCGGCGTTTCGGGCTCGGGCAAGTCGACCCTCGTCATCGACACGCTCTACAAGGCCGTGGCGCGGCGCATCTACGGCGCGCGCGAGCTGCCGGGAGCGCATGATTCGATCGACGGCGTCGAAGCCCTCGACAAGATCGTCGACATCGACCAGTCGCCCATCGGGCGGACGCCGCGCTCGAACCCCGCCACCTACACGGGCGCCTTCGCGCCCATCCGCGACTGGTTCGCAGGACTGCCCGAGGCCAAGGCCCGCGGCTACAAGCCCGGCCGCTTCTCCTTCAACGTCAAGGGCGGGCGGTGCGAGGCGTGCGAGGGCGACGGCGTCATCAAGATCGAGATGCACTTCCTGCCCGACGTCTATGTTCAGTGCGATGTCTGCAAGGGTCAGCGCTACAACCGCGAAACGCTCGAAGTTTTGTTTCGTGGCAAGTCGATAGCGCAGGTTCTTGATATGACGGTCGAGGAAGGCAGCGAGTTCTTCAAGGCCGTCCCCGTGATCCGCTCGAAGCTCGAGACCTTGGAGAAGGTGGGCCTCAACTACATCCACCTGGGCCAGGCCGCGACCACCCTCTCCGGCGGCGAGGCGCAGCGGGTCAAGCTCGCCAAGGAGCTCTCCCGGCGTGCGACGGGGAAGACCCTCTACATCCTCGATGAGCCGACGACCGGGCTCCATTTCGAGGACGTGCGGAAGCTCCTCGAAGTGCTCCACGCCCTCGTCGACCAGGGCAACACGGTCGTCGTCATCGAGCACAACCTGGAAGTCATCAAGACGGCCGATTGGCTGCTCGACCTCGGCCCCGAGGGCGGCCACAAGGGCGGACGCATCATCGCCTCGGGCACGCCCGAGGACGTGGCCGCCGTCGCGGAGAGTTTCACGGGGCAGTTCCTGGCGCCGCTCCTCGGCGTCCGCAAGGGCCAGCGCGCGAAGAAACGCGCGTGAGCGCGGCGGCCTAGCCGCCGCCCTTCTTCTTCCGCACGCGGTCCCAGTAAGCGGTGTTGACGCCGATCATCCGGCTGTCGTGATAGACCTGGAGGCAGGTGCGCACGCCGCCATAGACCTGGCGCACCTGCTTGATGTCGCAATTCTCGAAGGCGCCGCGCACGTCGCCCAAGGCGCGCGCCTCGGGTCCGTTGCCCTTCCGGTCGAAGCGCGCGAGCGTCGCCTCGACGATGTGCCGCTCCTCGGCGGGCACGAGCTTCCGCTTGGGCAGGGTCGCGAGGAGCAGGCTCAAGAGCCGGGTCGACGCGAGACCCGCGGCCACGTCCTTCTCGAACTGCGGCGCGATCTCGACGTGCTGGCGCAACACGCCGCTCAATTCGGCGGCCGTGATGGGCTCGGTATCGCCCGCGACGGGCTTCGGCAGGATGAACACGGTCTTGGGAATCCTCACCGTGACCGTCGCGTCCTCGTCGAGCCCGTGCCGCGGCACGGCGATCTCCATGGCGAGCTGGCCGCGCAAGGTGGTGACGGTCGGCGTGAGATCGACCGCCCGGCTCTGCCCGTCGCGACCCACGACCGCGACGCTGACCTCGCTTCCGGGCAGCAGCTCGTAGACCGTCCCGGTCGTCGGCACCTTGCGCGCCTCCTGGAGGCATATGGCCGAGAATTCGCCGCGGCAGATCTCGCCCTCGCAGACGAGCGGCTTCGCCCCCTCCGTCGGCATGAGGGCCAGCACCTGCGGCGCCGCCTGGGCGGCGAGCGGACCGAGCGAGAGCGCCGCGACCAGGATGACGGCAAAGCTTTTCATGGTCCTTCCTCCCTCAACTGCCGGCGCCGATCGTCTGCCAGACCTGCACGTTCACCTCCGTCATGTAGGTGTCGTGCCAGAACTCGACGCATTCGCGCAAATTTCGGCCGTAGGCCGTCCAGCCGCGCTGCTCCTTGCACTGGTTGAAAAGGGCGGCGAATTGGTCGGCGCCGGCATGGGCCTGGTTGCCGGCCATGACCTGCCGGTAGGCGCGCATCGCGTCGTCCTGGCTGACCGTCCGCCCGCTCGGCAGAAGGTTGAGCATGCGCGTCGCCAGGCGCGCGACGCCCGTGCCCGGCTGGCGTGGATCGTCGATCCAGGCCACCTGGTCGCGCGCAGGCCCCGTGACATGCGCGACCTCGGCGGCGGTGAGCGGGTTGGGATCGCCCACGACGGCGCGCGGCATGAGCGAAACACCCGGGCCGACCGCGATCGCAAGGCGCTGCGCGCCGAGCTGATCCTTGATCTCCGCGGGCACCGTCACGCGCACGCCGAGGAAACTCCGCGCGCTTTCGATGCGCACATGCCCCCTGGCCGAGATCTCGCGCGTCGCCCCCGTCGCGCTCGTGGCCACGAGCTTCAGATTGTCGAGGCCCGCGGGCTCGTAGACCGTGCCGCCGGGCGGCGGCGTGCGGTCGCGCTGGAGGCAGATCGAGGACAAGATGGCCGCGCAGTTCGCGCCGTCGCAGTCGAGCGCAACCGGCCCATCCGTCGCGATGAGGGCAAGGATCTGCGGCGCTGCCGTGGCGCTCGTGGCCGGCAGGACAGCGAGGCCGAAAGCGAACGGGGCGAGCATGAGAAGGAAGCGAGAGCGCATCGCGGGAATCTCCCTGCCGCGGCGCGCCTGCCCGGACTTCGCCAACCACCGCCGATCGAGCCGGGCCCGCGCGTCGGTTGCACGAAAGGCCTTGAGGATTTCACCTGTCCCCGGCCCCGGTCAATGGCGAAGTGCGTTGCCAGGCCTTGAGGCGCGGTCTATGTCAGGAGCAACGCCCCGGGGAGTGAGGCCGCTTTGGACGAGAACAAGAGCTTCGGCGCCAAGGTCTACGATGCACTCCATCGCCGCGAGCTCGCAGCCGCACGCTGGTTCTGGCACGAAATCAAGGGTCGCGAGGATGCCGAACGCGCACTTGGGATCGGACAGCAGGCGGCCTTCTTCGCCATCATCCTGCGCATCGTCTTCGTCATGTTCCAGCCTTCGCACGAGGACATGCCAGAGCTCGACTACGGTCTGCTCATTAAGCCCTGGATGGTCGGCATGCTTGCCTTCTACGGCTACATCTACCTCCACGGCTACCGGCGATGGTGGATGATGCTCATCGCCATGGCGGTCTTTGCCGCCGACATCATCGTGCTCCCCCGCGAGACGGGTGGTGCCACCTTGGCGCAAGCGCTGATGGCGATCTACGTCCTGCGCTGCTTCTTCGTGGGCGTGCGGGGAGCGCGCTGGATCGCGGTCGAAGACGCGCGCCGCGCCGACGGCCCGCCGTCGCGATGATCGCACCCGTCCACGTCATCGGCGGCGGCCTCGCGGGCTCGGAAGCGGCCTGGCAGCTCGCGCGCGCGGGCGTGCCGGTGGTGCTCCACGAGATGCGGCCCGCTCGCATGACGGACGCGCACCGGACAGAGCGCCTGGCCGAACTCGTCTGTTCCAACTCCTTCCGCTCGGACGACCGCGAGTACAACGCCGTGGGCTTGCTCCACGAGGAGATGCGTCGGTGCGGCTCGCTCATCCTCGCCGCCGCCGACCGGCACAAGGTTCCGGCCGGGAGCGCCCTCGCCGTCGATCGCGACGGATTCGCCGCTTCCGTCGAGGCCGCGCTCGCCGCGGAGCCGCTCATCACGGTCCGGCGCGAGGAGATCGCGGGGGCGCCGCCCGACGAGTGGGACAATGTGATCGTCGCGACCGGCCCCCTCACCTCGCCGGCCTTGGCGGAGGCGATCCGCCGCCTCACCGGCACGGACGCGCTGGCCTTCTTCGATGCGATCGCGCCCATCGTCCACCGCGAGTCGATCAACATGGACGTGGCATGGTTCCAGTCGCGCTACGACAAGGGCGACGACGACAGAGGCGCCGACTACATCAACTGTCCGTTGAATCGCGACGAGTACCGCGCGTTCGTCGCGGCGCTGCTCTCGGCCGAATCCGCCGCGTTCAAGGACTGGGAGAAGGACACGCCCTATTTCGAAGGCTGCCTGCCCATCGAGGTGATGGCCGAGCGCGGGCCGGAGACGCTCCGCTTCGGTCCCATGAAGCCGGTCGGTCTCTTCGATCCGCGGCGTGAGCGGCGCCCTCATGCCGTCGTGCAGCTCCGCCAGGACAACGCGCTCGGCACGCTCTTCAACATCGTGGGCTTTCAGACGAAGCTGAAGCACGCGGAGCAGCTCCGCGTCTTCCGCATGATCCCGGGCCTCGAACGCGCGGAGTTCGCACGGCTCGGCGGCATCCACCGCAACACCTTCCTCGATAGCCCGCGCGTCCTCGATCCGGAGCTCCGCCTCAAAGCGGCGCCGCGCCTGCGCTTCGCGGGCCAGATCACCGGGGTCGAAGGCTATGTGGAGAGCGCGGCCGTCGGATTGCTTGCCGGGCGCTTCGCGGCCTCCGAGCGGCACGGCCACGCCTTCGTCCCGCCGCCGCCCGAGACCGCCCTGGGCGCGCTCCTCGCCCACATCACGGGCGGCCATCTCTCGGGCCGCGACACCTTCCAGCCGATGAACGTCAATTTCGGCCTGTTCCCGCTGCTCGCCAATCCGCCCAAGGGACGCGAGCGCAAGCGCGCGATGGCCACGCGCGCGCTCGAGGCGCTCGATGCCTGGCTCGGCGTCGCGCGCGCGGCGGCGGAATAGCACCGCACCGCCCGCACGGCATCGGAGGCACGCTCGCCATGGCACGGAAAGGCTACTGGATCGCCCTCGTCGACGTTCACGACCCCGAGCGCTACAAGGCCTACATCGCGGCGAGCGCCGAGGCCTTTCGCAAATATGGCGGGCGCTTTCTCGTGCGCGGCGGCGAGCGCGAGATCCCCGAAGGCAAGGCGCGCTCGCGCACCGTGGTGATCGAGTTCAAGGACTACGCGACGGCCCTCGCGTGCTACCGCTCGCCCGAATACGCGAGGGCGCTCGCCTTGAGGACGCCCGTATCGGACGGGGATTTCATCATCGTCGAAGGCTATGACGGCCCGCAGCCGAGCGATGGGTAAGTAGCACGAGCGCCGCGGCGAGAACGAGCGCCGCCGCCGCGACGAGCGAAGGCAGGAGGAAGCTCCCCGTCGCATCGAAGGCGAGGCCCGCGAAGGCCGGCCCCGCGATCTGACCGAGACCGAAGGCCGCCGTCATGAGCGCGAGGATGCGGCGCGGATCGCCCGCGGCGAGACGGCGCGCGAGGACGAGTCCCAAGGCCGTGATGCCCATGAACGTCCCGCCCAAGAGAATCGCCGCAAGAAGCGCGCCGGGAACGGCCTCCCAGGCGACGCTCGCCGCGACGCCGATCGCCTCGGCCACGCAGGCCGCCGCGAAGGCGCGCGCGAGACCCCAGCGCTGCGCCAGCCCGCTCCAGGCCGCGACGGACGGCGCAGCGGCGAGCCCCACGGCCAGCCACACGACCGGCTCGATCGCACGAAGATCGGCGAGCGCGCGCACGATCGCGACGAGGAAGGTCGCCGTGATCACGTAGCCGAAGCCGAAAAGCCCGTAGGCCGCGACGAGGCTCGCGAGGCCGCGTCCACTCCCCTCCGCCGGCCGCGCGGCGCTCGCAGGCTCGGCATCCGCGGGGATGAGCACGGCGACGATCGCCACGGCCGCGAGCGAGGCAAGGCCGCCCGCGAGCCAGAGCGCGCGCCAATCCTCGCCCAACGCGACGAGAAGCGAGACGAGCACAGCCGAGACGGCGATGCCCACGCCCACGCCCGCGAAATGGACCGAGGAGAGCTGCGCCCGCCCGACACGCGCGAGCCGATCGAGGACGAGGGCCGAGGCGAAGACGAGGACGAAGGCGCTCGCCGCCCCGCCGACGAAGCGCAGGGCGAGGAAGGCCAAGGGTGACGTGGCTTCGGCCATCGCCGCCGTCGTGATGCCGCTCACGGCAAGCGCCGAGAGAAGCCACCCGCGCCGCGATCCCCCGACGAGCGGCGTCGCCGCAAGCAGCGCGCCCGCGAGGTAGCCCGCGAAATTGGCGGAGGCGATGAAACCCGCCATGGCCTTGCTGAGGCCGAGCTCCTCGACCATGAGCGGCAGGATCGGCGTGTAGATGAAGCGCCCGATGCCGATGGCCGCCGCCATTGCCGCGAGCCCGCCGAGCGCAAGCGGGATCGGACGCTCCCTCACGGCCGGCGCCTCAACGCCGCGAGCGCGAGGCGCATCTGGCGCGCGGTTGGACCCATCGCGAGGCGCGGATCGAACGGATTGCCCGAGGCGCGCTCGATGCGGCGAAGATCGGCATCGGCGAGCGTCACAACGAGGAGCGCCGCGAGTCCGGCGCGCGGTGCGGTGCGTGCGAGCGAGCGCGCGGCCTCGATGTGGGACCGCGCTCGGGACGCGAGCGCCAACACGGCCTCGGCCAGGGCGGCGCTCGGCCGGAGTTCGAACAACGCCCCCACGTCGAGCGCGCGGGTGAGATCGCGGGGAAGATAGAGGCGCTTCTGCCGCGCATGGAACGGCACGGCGCGAATGAGGCCCGCGAGCGCATGGGCGAGCCCGGCATGGCGCGCGAGCGGCGCCATCTCCTCCGACCATGCGCCAAGGGAGCGCAAGGCCAGCGCAACGACGAGGGCGCTCGTCTCCTCGCCGTAGCGTTCGAGCGAATCGAGATCCTCGGGCGCCTCGTCCTCGAGGTCGAAGGCGCGCGCATCGATGAGGCGCTGGACGTCGCCGAGGGGCAGGTCGTGGCGTCCGATGGCGCGCGCGAGCGCCGCGACGATCTCGTGGACGGGCACGGCCGCGCGATCGCCGGCCCCGATGGCAGTGACGGCATCACGCCACCATTGCAGGCGGATCTCCCCCAGCAGCCGCTCGCTCACCACCTCGCGCGTCTTGGCGATCTCGATGTTGAAGGCGTAGAGGGCGAGAAGGTCCTCGCGCCGCGAATCGGGCGCGAAAAGCGCGGTGAGATAGCGGTCGTGGTCGAAGCGGCGGACCTGTTCCGCAACATAGGATAGGGTGGGCACCGCGATCGCTCACCTCGGCGGCCGCTTCGCCCGCGCTGCCCCGGGCGAGAACGCCAAGGCGGGCGCGGACTTGGCCTCTCTCTCAGAATGTGTCAAAGTATCGACTCAACACGAAGCGCCGCACAAGCGTCTGTGCCGTTTCGGGGGAAGTCTTCGGGGGAAACGGAAGGGGTGGCTATGGCCAACATTCTTCAAAACCTGCGATCGACCGTGATCGCCGGATTTGTTCTGCTGATCGCGATCATCATCATCGTGACGGTGCTCTCGGGCCAGTCGGCCCTGATCGCGCTCGACACGAATTGGTGGGCGTTCCTGTTCCGCTGGCTGCACGTGCTCTCGGGCATCATGTGGATCGGCCTGCTCTACTACTTCAACTTCGTCCAGATTCCGAGCATGCCCAAGATTCCGGACGAGCAGAAGCCGGCGATCGGCAAGGTCATCGCGCCGACGGCGCTCTTCTGGTTCCGCTGGGCGGCGCTCTCGACGCTCGTCACGGGCCTCATCCTGGCGGCGCTCAACGGCTACATCGGCAGCGCGATCGTCATCGGGCTCGACGGCGACTTCGGCGGGCGCACGACGGCCATCGGCATCGGCATGTGGCTCGGCGCCATCATGGCCTTCAACGTCTGGATGGTGATCTGGCCGAACCAGAAGAAGGCGCTCGGCCTCGTCGAGGCGGACGCGGACACGAAGAAGAAAGCGGCGCGAATGGCCATGCTGTTCTCGCGGACGAACACGATGCTGTCCGTGCCCATGCTCTACTGCATGGTGTCGGCGCAGAACCTGTTCTGATCCGATCGATCAAGGACGGTGGAAGGCGGGGCCGCAAGGCCCCGCCTTTTTTTCGCGCCGAGACTCACCCGAGCGCGATGAGTGCCGCGGCCACCCGCCGCCCCTCGCCCGCCAGCAGATTATAGGTCCGGCACGCGGCCCCCGTGTCCATCGCCTCGAGCGCGACGCGCGCGCTCTTGAGGGCCTGGCGGAGCGCGGGCGCCACCGCCGCCGGACGCGCGCCGCAGCCAAGGAGAAGGATATCGACGCCGGCCCCCGGCGCCGTGATCGGGGCCAGGGACTCGATCGAGAGCGCCGGCAGGGTCGCGACGGGCCAGGGCGCCGCTCCCGTGGGCAGCACGAGGATCGAGCCCGCATAGTCGATGCCGCCGACACGGAAGCGGCCGGGGCCGTAGCTGTCGATGAGGGGGCGGCCGGCGGGCGGGAGCGGAGCCGGGCCAGCCATCGGGCGGTTAGCTCTTGGCCGGGCTCGGCGCCTGCGTCGCGTCGCCTTCGCCCGTGGCCGCACCGCGCTTCAGCTTGAGATAAATGAGCAGCGGCGCCGCGATGAAGATCGACGAGTAGGTTCCGACCACGACGCCGACCAGCATGGCGATGCAGAAGTTCCGGATGACCGGCCCGCCGAAGGCGATCAGCACGAGCACCGCCATGAACACGGTGAAGGAGGTGATGACGGTGCGCGACAGCGTCTCGTTCACGCTGCGGTCGATGAGCTCGCGCAGATCCATGCGCCGGAACTTGCGGAGATTCTCGCGGATGCGGTCGTAGACGACGACGGTGTCGTTGATCGAGTAGCCGCCGATGGTGAGGATGGCGGCCAAGGTCGAAAGCTCGAACTCCATGCCGGTCAAGGCAAACAGGCCGAGGATCGCCGTCACATCGTGGATGAGGGCGACCACGCCGCCGACGCCGAACTGCCACTCGAAGCGGAACCACACATAGACGAGGATGATGACGAGCGATCCCAGGATCGCCCACATCGCCGCGTTCCGCAGCTCCTCGCCCACGACCGGGCCCACGGTCTCGACACGGCGGAACTCGACCCCCTGCCCCATGGCCTCGCGCACGGCCTGGATGGCCTTCAAGTTGCCCCGCTCGCCGCCCTCCTGCGCCTGCATGCGGATGAGGACGTCGCTCGGCCCGCCGAAGGCCTGGAGCGAGAACTCGCCGATGTCGAGCGCGCCGAGCTTCTGGCGGAGGGAAGCGAAGTCGGCCGGCCCCGTCGTGCGCAGCTCGACGAGGATGCCGCCGCGGAACTCGATGCCGTAGTTGAGCCCCTTCACCAGGGTGAGGCCGATCGAGCCGAAGATGAGGATCGCCGAGATCGCCATGAACAGGCGATGCCAGCGCATGAAGGGAAACTTGGTGCCATAGGGAATGAGGTGGAGATAGCGCATCGCCCGCGGCTCCTCAGATCGGGATCGCTTTGGGGCGCCAGCGCCGCAGCCACACGATCACCATGAGCCGCGTCAGCATCACGGAGGTGAACATCGAGGTGATGATGCCGATCGTGATCGTGACGGCGAAGCCTTTGATCGGGCCGGAGCCGAAGCCGAACATGAGCATGGCGGGGAACAGCGTCGTCAGGTTCGAATCGACGATGGTGCCGAAGGCGCGCCGGTAGCCCGCGTCGATCGCCGAGACGGGAGTCCGACCCGCGCGCTGCTCCTCGCGGATGCGCTCGAAGATGAGCACGTTGGCGTCGACCGCCATGCCGATGGTGAGCACGATGCCGGCGATGCCGGGAAGCGTGAGCGAGGCCTGGAGAAGCGCCAGCGCCGCGCCGATGAGGACCATGTTGATCGCAAGCGCCAGGTCGGCCATGACGCCCATGAGGCCGTAGGACGCGACCATGAACGCGCAGATCGCGACGAAGGCGATCCAGCCCGAAAGCTCGCCCGCCTCGATCGAATCGACGCCGAGGCTGGGGCCGACCGTCCGCTCCTCGAGCACGAGGAGCGGCGCCGGGAGCGCGCCCGCGCGCAGGAGCAGGGCGAGGTCCTTGGCGGACTGCGTCGTGAAGCTTCCCGAGATGACGCCGCTCCCGCCCAGGATCGGCTCGCGGATGACGGGCGCGCTGATGACCTTGCCGTCGAGCACGATGGCCAGGTGCTCGTTCGTGTGCTGCTGCGTCGCGTCGCCGAACTTCTTGGCGCCCGCGCCGTCGAAGCGGAAGCTCACCACCGGCTCGTTGTTCTGGAAGCTCGGCTGCGCGTCGATGAGCCGGTCGCCCGAGACCTCGACCTTCCGGCGCACGACGTATTGCGTCACCTGACCCGCGGCATCCGGCTTGTCGCCCGCGAGAATCATCGTCCCCGGCGGCGGCGCCATGCCGGGCTGGGCATAGGGCTGGGTCGATTCCAGCAGATGGAAGGTGAGCTTCGCCGTCTTGCCGAGAAGGCGCTTGATGCGCTCGGGATCGTCCACGCCCGGCAGCTGCACGACGATGCGGTCGCGACCCTGGCGCTGGATGATGGGCTCGCGCGTGCCGGTCTCGTCGATCCGACGGCGCACGATCTCGATCGACTGGTCGACGGCCGATTTCTGCCGCGCGAGGATGCTGGCCTCCGTCGGACGGATGGTCAGCACCGCGCCGTCCGTCGCGACGAGGGCCCCCGACGCCAAGTCCGTCAGGATCTTCCGCGCGCGCTCGACGTCCTCGGGATTGGTCAACTCGACCGAGACCGCCTTGTCGCGGATGCCGAGGTTCCGGTAGCCGACCTGCGCCTGCCTCAGCCCCGTGCGCGCGGATTCGACGAGCGCGTTGAGATCCTCATCGAGGATGGCGTTGGTGTCGACCTCGAGAAGGAGGTGCGAGCCGCCCTGAAGGTCGAGGCCGAGGCTCACCTGCCGCTTCGGGAACCAGCCCGGCAGCGTCTCGAGCGTCGCGCGGCTCAAGAAGCTCGGGACCATCACCAGCGCGCCGAGCACGCAGATGATGACGATCAGGATCGACTGCCAGCGTGGGATATGGACCATCGTCCTGCCGCTGCCTCTCGGGCGGAGCTCGGCGCGCTACTTGCGGCCCAAGCGGCCGAGCAACCCGCCTTCGGACTTGCCTTCGCCCTCGCCCGACTTCGCCTCAGACTTGCCCTCGCCCTTGTCGGAATCGGCGGGCTCGCCCTTGGCGATGACGTCGGTGATGGTCTGGCGCACGACGCGCACGCGCACGCCTTCGGCGAGCTCGACCAGCACCTCGTTGTCGTCGACGACCTTGGAGACCGTCCCGATGAGGCCACCGCCGGTGACCACGCGGTCGCCGCGCCGGACTGCCGAGATCTTGGCCTTCTGATCCTTCATCCGCTTCTGCTGGGGGCGGATGAGGAGAAAGTAGAACACGACGAAGATCAGCACCAACGGCAGCATGGTGGTGACGAAGTCACCGCCGCCGGGGCCGCCGAGGCCTTGTGCAAAGGCTGGCGAGACAAACATGCGCATTCTCCGGTCGCTGCCCTCAACGAGGGCGCACTATAGCGGCCGTCCCCCGCGTTGCAACCCGGCGGCGCGGCCCGATCGACGCGTCACGGGGGTGCGTCCTGGGGTCCTCGAGAGGCCTGCCGACCACCGCCGGCCGGTCTAGGCTCTCGATTGACCTCATCGCCCTGGCGGCCTAGTACTGGGCCGCCGATCATGCGGCGGATTCTCATCAGCGCGGACTCCCGATGCCTCCAAAATCACGTCGCTCGAGCAAGTCGGTGAGGCGCGCGACCGGCCGCACGGCAAGCGAGAAAACGATGAACGACGGCGGTGCCGAGAAGCTCCTGAAGCGCATCGCCGACGCGCTCGAGCGGATCGCCCCGCCCGTGCGCGCGCGCGCCGATCTCGCCGCGGCCGACGCCTTCGTCTGGCATGCGGACCAGGGCTGGCTCGAGCCGGTCACGGCGATCAACCGGGTGGCGCTCGACCTCTTGAAGGGCGTCGAATCGCAGCGCGATATCCTGTTCGCGAACACCGAGCGGTTCGCGAAGGGCCTTCCCGCCAACAACGCGCTCCTCTGGGGCGCGCGGGGGATGGGCAAGAGCTCGCTCGTCAAGGCGATCCACGGCGCGATCAACGCGAAGACGCCGCACGCCCTCGCCCTCGTCGAAGTCCACCGCGAGGACATCGCGAGCCTTCCCGTCCTTCTCGCCCATCTTCGGGGGGGAAAGCGCCGCGTCGTCCTCTTCTGCGACGATCTCTCCTTTGACGCGCAGGACTCGACCTACAAGTCGTTGAAGGCCGTGCTCGAAGGCGGCATCGAAGGACGCCCCGACAACGTGATCTTTTACGCGACCTCGAACCGCCGCCACATGATGCCGCGCGACATGATCGAGAACGAGCGTTCGACCGCGATCAACCCGAGCGAAGCGGTCGAGGAAAAGGTCTCGCTCTCCGATCGCTTCGGCCTGTGGCTCGGCTTCCACGCCTGCGACCAGGACACCTATTTCGCCATCATCGAAGGCTATGCCGCGCGCTATGGCCTGGCCGTGACGACGGAGGCCTTGCGGGCCGGCGCGGTCGAGTGGGCGGTGACGCGCGGCGCGCGGTCGGGCCGCGTCGCCTGGCAGTTCATCCAGGATCTGGCGGGCCGGCTCGGGACACGCCTCGATTGAACGCCTGAGGCTGCTCCGCGCGGCCGGACTCGCCCTCGAGGTGGGGCAGCGGATCGACGGCGACGCGGGCCCGGCGCATCTCGAAGTGAAGCTGGGGCTCGCGCACGTTGCCCGTGGCGCCCACCCGCGCGATCGGCTGGCCGCGCTTCACGTTCGCGCCCTTCGAGACGAGCAGCGCATCGTTGTGCGCATAGGCCGTGACCCAGCCATTAGCGTGGCGGATGAGGATGAGGTTGCCGAAGCCCTTGAGCTCGTTGCCCGTATAGGCGACGACGCCATTGTCCGCGGCGAGCACGGGCGTGCCGCGCGGTGCCGCGATGTTGATCCCGTCGTTCCTGAGCCCATGCCCCTTCGAGCCGTAATCCGAGATGACCCGCCCCCTGACCGGCCATTGGAAGCCCTGGCCCGAGCGCTGGGGCGGCGTGAGCGAAGCCGGCTGCGTGGCGGGTGCCGCCGCATGCTCCGGGTTCTGCGTGTCGCCGCGCGAGGCGATCGGCGGCGCGTAAGCAAGTTCGGGAAGCGCCGGCGAATGCGAGGTCTCGGCCGGCTCAGCCGGCGCAGGAGCTGACGCCGCCGTGCCGTGGCCAGCGGGTGCGGCCCCTCCGCTCGGGGCGGGCGACGCAGCCGGAGCCTGGGTCGCGGCCTGCGTCTCGGGGCGAGGCGCATCGCTCCGCGCGACGTCGGTCGCGGCGGACGCTCCATCCGGCAGGGCGAGATGCTGGCCGACCTTGATCGTGAAGGCGGGCGGAATCGCGTTCGCGCGCATGAGATCGGCCGCCGTCACATTGTAGCGGCGCGCAATGCTGTAGACCGTCTCGCCCGGCTGCACCACGTGTTCGCGCGAGGCCGCGCCGTCGGCGACGGGCTTCTCGATCGGCCGCGGCAGGGCGCCATCCGTGTGGGGAGCCGGAAGCGGCTCGACCTTGATCGTGCCGGGCCCGCCGGTGGGCGCGGGGTTCGCAGAGGGTGGGTTGGCCGAAGACGGATTGGTCGCCGGTCCGGGCTGAGGGGCCGCAGGAGCGCGGCTGGTACTCGGCCCGTAAGCGCCGGTGACCGGCGCCGTCACGGGTCCGCACGCGGCCAAGCCGAGAGCCACGGCCAGGATCCCTGCGAATCGTGGCGGCATTGCGGCTCGACGGCGGAGAAGCGCGCTCATCTCCCGTGCCATATCGCCATCGGGACCCGGCTCGTCAAGAGGCCGGCCGCCTCATCGGCCGTGCCGGCACCTCGTCCTCGACGACGAGGGGCACGAAGCGCGTCAGGCCGAGGCTCTCGGTCTTGAACCCATCCTCCGTGCGACGGATGCGGTAAAGCGTCTGGTCCTGGCCCTGCAGGCCGACCGGCGCCACCATGATGCCGCCCGGCGCCAATTGCGCGGCGAGCCCCTCCGGCATTGCCTCGGCCGCGGCCGTCACGATGATGCGGTCGAAGGGTGCCTGGGCCGGCCAGCCTTTGCTGCCGTCGCCCTGCTTCGTCGTGATGGTGTGGAGCCCGAGCACCTTGAAGCGCGCCTCCGCCTCCTTGAGCAGCTCGCGGTGACGCTCGATCGAATAGACGCGGCGCACGAGATGGGCGAGGACGGCGGCCTGATAGCCCGAGCCCGTGCCGATCTCGAGGATCTTGACGCGGTCGGTGAGCTCGAGCGCCTGGGTCATGAGGGCGACGACGAGCGGCTGGCTCACCGTCTGCCCGAAGCCGATGGGCAGCGCCCGGTTGGCGAAGGCCTGGTCGTTGAAGGCCGCCGGCACGAAGAGGTCGCGCGGCACGCGCTCGATCGCGTTCAAGAGGTGTGCATCGGTGATCCCTTCGCGGCGGAGATCGAGGATCATCCGCGCCATGCGCGCATCGCTCATCATGCGAAGAGGCCTTGGAGCGCCTGCACCGCCTGCCGGTGCGTGAGGTCGAGGTAGAGCGGCGTCACCGAGATGATTCCGGCATTGACGGCCGCGAGGTCGGTGCCGGCGATCGTCGGGTCCTCCTCCCGCGCGCTGTCGATCCAGAAGTACGGCTTGCCGCGCGGATCGCGCCGCTCGAGGAGCACGCTGCCGAGCTTGCGCTTGCCCT
Organism: Alphaproteobacteria bacterium; assembly: GCA_046349515.1. Taxonomy (GTDB): domain Bacteria; phylum Pseudomonadota; class Alphaproteobacteria; order CADEGL01; family CADEGL01; genus JBGPGW01. The sequence continues at coordinate 70,752 of JAXMCE010000009.1, forward strand.
GGCTCGTGACCGCGACGCCCTTGATCTCGTCGGGCGCGAGGTCGGGGAAGTTGACGTTGATGAGAACGTCCTTCGGCCACTCGACCGCGGCCAGGCGCCGGATGATCTCGGGCGCATGGCGCTCGGCCGTCGACCACTTCGTCCGGGAATCGGGCGAGACCATCTGGCTCATGGCGATCGAGGGGATGCCGAGGAGCGTGCCCTCCATGGCCGCCGCGATCGTGCCGGAATAGGTCACGTCCTCGCCCAGATTGCCGCCCCGGTTGACGCCGGACAGCACGAGGTCGGGCACCCGGTCCTTGAGGACCTGGTTGACCGCGAGGAGCACGCTGTCCGTCGGCGTGCCGTCGACGGAGAAGTGGCGCTCGCCATGCCGGCGGATGCGGAGCGGCCGCGTGATGGTGAGCGAATGGCTCGCCCCGCTCTGCTCCGTCTCGGGCGCGACCACCCAGACATCGTCCGAGAGAGTGCGCGCGATCCGCTCGAGCGCCTTCAATCCGCTCGCGTGGAACCCGTCGTCGTTGGAGATGAGGATGCGCGCGCGGCCGAGATCGATCATCGCGCGACCGATCAGCGCTTTGCGGATTCGATGCGCGCGAGACCGCCCATGTAGGGCTTGAGCGCCTCGGGCACGGCGATCGAGCCGTCCGCCTGCTGGTAGGTCTCCATGATCGCGATGAGCGTGCGCCCGACGGCGAGACCCGAGCCGTTGAGCGTGTGGACGAAGCGCGTGCCCTTCTCGCCCTGGCCGCGGAACCGCGCGCGCATGCGCCGCGCCTGGAAGTCTCCGCAGTTCGAGCAGCTCGAGATCTCCCGGAACATCCCCTGCCCCGGCAGCCAGACCTCGATGTCGTGGGTCTTCCGCGCCGAGAAACCCATGTCGCCCGTCGACAGCACGACGACGCGGTAGTGGAGCCCCAGGCGCTTCAGCACCTCCTCGGCGCACGCCGTCATGCGCTCGAGCTCCTCGTCCGAGCGCTCGGGATGCGCGATGCTGACCAGTTCCACCTTGTAGAACTGGTGCTGGCGCAGCATGCCGCGCGTGTCCTTCCCCGCCGCCCCGGCCTCCGCGCGGAAGCACCCGGTCCAGGCGGTCAAGCGCATGGGCAGCTTGGCCTCGTCGACGATCTCCTCCGCGACGAGGTTCGTCAGCGGCACCTCGGCCGTCGGGATGAGCCAGTGCCCGACCTCGGTCTTGAAGAGATCGGCGCCGAACTTCGGCAACTGCCCCGTGCCGTAGAGAGTCTGGTCGCGCACGAGCATGGGCGCGCTCACCTCGGTGTAGCCGAACTCGCCCGTGTGGAGATCGAGCATGAACTGGGCGATTGCGCGTTCGAGCCGCGCAAGGGCCCCCGTGAGCACGACGAAGCGCGCGCCCGAGAGCTTGGCCGCGCGCTCGAAGTCCATGAGGCCGAGCGCCTCGCCGAGCTCGTAATGCTCCTTGGGCTTGTAGGCGAAGGCGGCGGGCTGGCCGTGGCGCCGGATCTCCTCGTTGGCGTGCTCGTCGGCGCCGACCGGCACGTCCTTGGCCGGCAGGTTGGGGATGCCCGACAGCATCGCATCGAGCGCGGCGCTCGCTTCGCGCTCGGCCTGCTCCGCTTCGGCGATCGTCGTCTTCAAGGACTCGACCTCGGCCATGAGCGCGCTCGCATCGCCGCCCTGGCGCTTCATCTGGCCGATCTGCTTGGACGCCTCGTTCCGCCGCGCCTGCGCCGTTTGGAAGGCGGTCTGCGCCGCGCGCAAGCGCTGGTCGAGCGCCAGCACCGCCTCCGATTGCGCTGCGAGCCCGCGCGTGGCGAGCGCCGCGTCGAAGGACTCTTTGTTGTCCCGAATCCAGCGAATGTCGTGCATCGCGGCCGATCCCCCTGGTTTCGGGCGGCACTTATATGTCGCTTCGGGGGCGAGCGTCCACCGTTACCGCAGGACGCCGCCTTGCCGCGGTGCGGGAGAGCGATCGCGAACGCGGCGGGTCGGACTCCCGGAACCTCATGCTGAGCGTGTCGAAGCATGAGGTCAAAGTGGCTCGCCTCACCCGTCAACACGCTCAGGGTCAAGCCAAGAGAGACTGACCGCGCGCGCGAATCACCGCGCCATGTTGAAGTCGGTTTCCTCGGCGTCCGCGTGCGCGGACTCGGCCTTGGGCGACTCGTCCTCGCTCTCGGCCGCTTCGCGCTTCTTCTCGATCATGCGCACGAGCCAGATCGAAATCTCATAGAGAATGATGATGGGGATCGCGAGAGAGGTCTGGCTCAAGACGTCGGGCGGCGTCAGCACCGCGGCGGCGGCGAAGGCCAGCACGATGGAATAGCGGCGCTTCTCGCGGAGGCCCTTGGCCGTGACGATGCCGACGCGCCCCAGGAGCGTGAGGATCACCGGGAGCTGGAAGCCGATGCCGAAGGCGAAGATGAGCCGCATGGTGAGCCCGAGATACTCGTTGACCTTGGGCTCGAGCTGGATGGCGAGCTGGCCTTTGCCGCCCGGCGACTGGAAGCTCAAGAAAAAATCCCACGCGACAGGCAGCACGAAGAAATAGACGAGCGTGGCGCCGAGAAGGAAGAGGAGCGGAGTCGCGAAGAGATAGGGGATGAACGCGCGCCGCTCGTTCTTGTAGAGGCCGGGCGCGACGAACATGTAGATCTGGCTCGCGACGACGGGGAAGGAGATGAACGCGGCCGAGAAGAACGCGACCTTGATGTAGGTGAAGAACGTCTCGGTCAGGCCCGTGAAGATCATCCGACGCCCCTCGCCCAGCTTCACCGCCAGCGGATGGACGAGGAAGGCGAAGATGTCCTCCGCCACGTAGTAGCAAGCGATGAAGGCGATGATGAAGGCGACGAGCGAATAGATGAGGCGGCTTCTCAACTCGATCAGATGCTCGAGGAGAGGCATCCGCTTGTCGTCGATATCCTCCGCCATGGCTCAGGCGTTGGCGCGCCGGGGTCCCGGCGTTGACTCCGGGGGCGCGTCCGCAGCGGGTGCCGACGGTGCTTCGGACGGGGCCGGCGAAGCGGACGTGCCGGAAGCGGCCGGCTCGTCGATCGTGAGCGCCGATTTGATCGTTCCGCCCGGATCGATCGTGCGCTCGATCGCGCCCCCGATGTCGCCCGTCGACATCTTGTCGATCTCCTTGCGGACCTCGTCGAGCTCGGCCTCGCGTACCATCTCGTCGACATGGCCCTGGAACTCGCGCACCATGCCGCGCGCCTTCCGCACCCAGTGGGCGCAAAAGCGCATCGCCTTCGGCAGGTCCTTGGGCCCCAGCACCACGAGGGCCACGACCGCCACCACCAGCAGCTCAGACCAAGCGATATCGAACATGGCGGTTAGGCCGCGCGAGGCCGGGCCTCGGCGGCGGCTTGCAGCTCAGGTCTTGACCGTCTCGTCCTTGCGGACGGACGAGTCGCTCGGACTACCGCCCGAGCTCAAGGCGGTCGGCGTGGACGGCGGCTCGCCTTCACCCTCCTCCTTGAGACCTTTCTTGAAGCCTTTCACGCCCTTGCCCATGTCGGCCATGATCTTCGAGATCTTGCCGCCGCCGCCGAACAGCAGCAGCACCACGGCCAGCACGACAAGCCAGTGCCAGATGCTAAGACCACCCATATGACGCACCTCGCATCGATTATCGGTTCATTCCCATGCGGCGGATCATGGCAGAACACGCCAGGAGCCGCAACGCAACGCACACCATCCATGTGGGCGAATTCCGTGGAAATTCAAAGGCCTCGCGCGCGAAAACCGCGATAGCCGCGCCTCGACCTCCACCGCGGCATCGCCGCCCGAAGCGGCCGCAGGCCGCGGCGTCCACCCACATGCGACTGATACACGCGGAAGTGCGCCCCGGATGCGGCCCGGGCGATGAAGGCGCACACAAGAACGTGAGAACGCGATTGTCCGCCTGGGCGCCCGCCACGACCGCGCGACGACCGCGCGATCCGCGGCCCCGGGCCGGCTCAGTCCCTCAGCGACTCCTGCGACTCGTCGAGATCGTCGTCCGATTCGGCGATGGCGCCCTCCTCGGCCTCGTCGGGCAAGGGGGGCCGCGAATCGGCGCCGTTCTCGGGCCCATCACCGCGGCCGCCCTCGATCGCGTGGATCGCCGGCCGCTTGTCGAGAAGACCGGTCGCCTTGAGCTCCTCGATTCCCGGCAGCGCCTCCAGGCTCTCGAGTCCGAATTGTTCGAGGAACGCGCCCGTCGTAAGCCAAGTGAGCGGGCGCCCCGGCGTCTCGCGCCGCCGCCCCGGCCTGATCCATCCGGCTTCGAGCAAGAGGTCGATCGTGCCCTTGTTCACGCTCACGCCGCGGATGTCCTCGATCTCGGCGCGCGACACGGGCTGGTGATAGGCGATGATGGCGAGCGATTCGAGCGCCGCGCGCGACAGCTTCCGCGGGATCGTGACCTCGGTCTGGAGGTAGGCGGCAAGGTCGGTCGCGGTGCGGAGCGTCCAGCGCTCGTTCACGCGCACGAGGTTCACGCCCCGGCCCGCATAGTGCGCCTGGAGGTCCGCGAGCAGCGCCGGCAAATCGCTTCCTTCCGGCAGCCGCGCCGCGAGCGAGGCGTCGTCCAGCGGCTCGCGCGCCGCGAACAGCACGGCCTCGAGAATCCGGAGCGTCTGGGCGTGGTCGCTCATGGGGCGGTCTGGGCCTTGCGCACGTAAATGGTCCCGAAGGTCTCGTTCTGCCTGAGCTCGATCTTGCGCGTGCGGACCAGCTCGAGAGTCGCGGAGAGCGTCGAGGCCAGCGCCGAGCGCATCATCAAGGGGTCACGAAGCCCGACAGGCAAGAAACTGAAGAGAGTACGCCATTCGCCCGCGCCGCCCAGCATGGTGACGAGGCGTTCCATCGCGTCTTCGACGGCATAGAGCTCGAGAAGCGGGGGGATGTGGAGCGTGCGCGTCTCCGTGCGGCGGCGTTGGTCCGCATAGGCCTTCAAGAGCTCGAAGAGCGACACCTCGAACGGCCGATGGGCGATGACGGTGATGCCTTCGGGCGCGCCCCGATCGAAGACGTCGACGCCGAGCTGGGGCCGCGCCATCAGGCGCTGGGCCGCCTCGCGCATGGCCTCGAGGCGCTGGAGCTGGAAGCGCAACGCCTCCGCCATGGCCTCCCCGCTCGGCCCCTCTGTCTCCTCCTCCGTCTGCGGCAGGAGGAGTCGCGACTTGAGATAGGCGAGCCACGCCGCCATGACGAGGTAATCGGCCGCGATCTCAAGCCGGAGGTTGTGGGCGCTCGCGATGAAGTCGAGATACTGGTTCGCGAGCTGGAGGATCGAGATCTGGGTGAGATCCACCTTCTGGTCGCGCGCGAGGTCGAGGAGGACGTCGATCGGCCCCTCGTAGCCTTCGAGGCTGACGACGAGCTGGCTGTCGGCCACAGGGGCCGCATCCTCGCGCGTGTCTTCGAAGCGGATGTCTTCGGCCATCTAGTCGATTCCCGCGACTGCGCCGATGAGCGAAATCAGGAGGTTCGCCGGCACGCCGACGAGCCAAGCGAAAAGGTCGATGCCAAGCATGGGCAGGATAAACAGCCCGCCCAGGATAATAAACAGCCCATAGCGCTCAAGCCGCGCCAAGGGCAAGGCCATCGACCGCGGCAGGAGCCCGACCGCGACCCGCCCGCCATCGAGCGGCGGCACGGGCAGCATGTTGAACACGGCCAAGACCACGTTCAGCTGGAGCGAGTTCACGAGATTGGCCTGCGCCCAGTGTGCGGCACTCTCGGGTAGGACGGTCGTCGCATGAAGAAGGAAGGCCGACGCGAACGCCAGAACGAGATTGATGCCCGGCCCCGCCGCCGCGACCCAGACCATGTCGGCCAACGGGCGCCGGAGCCGGCCGAAATTAACCGGCACGGGCTTGGCCCAGCCGAAGAGGAACCGCGCACCGGAGAGAAGGAGGACGGCCGGCACGAGGATGGTGCCGAAGGGGTCGACGTGGCGGAGCGGGTTGAAGCTGACCCGTCCCTGCCGGTAGGCCGTGTCGTCGCCCAAGCGCCAGGCGACGAAGCCATGCGCCGCCTCGTGCAGCGTGATCGCGAACACGACCGGCAGGATCCAGATCGATGCGGAATAGAGGATGGATGCGGTGTTCAAGGCCCCCTCCGCTTAAGCCCTGGCCAGGAGCGCGTCAAGCGCTCGCTCGGCGGCCGCACCATCGAAGGCCCGTGGCGGCTCGATCCGCGTGAAAGCGCGCGCGAGGCGGCGTGCGCCCTCGGGCAAAAGAGGCGGCGCCGCTTCCCGCACCGCCTCCATCTCCTCGAGGCGCCCGTTGCAGTGAAGGACGACGTCGCAGCCGGCCCCGAGCGAGCGTTTCACGCGCTCGCCGAGCGTGCCCGCAAGCGCCTTCATGCTGAGGTCGTCGGACATGAGCACGCCGTCAAAGCCGATGGCGCCGCGAATCACGTCGGCGACGAGACGGGGCGACAAGGTCGCGGGATTCTGAGGATCGATCGCGCGGTAGGTGATGTGGGCGGTCATGGCGAGCGGCATGTCGGCGAGCGCGCGGAACGGCGCGAAGTCGACGCGATCGAGCGTCGCGCGGTCGGCGTCGACGACGGGCAGCGCCTCGTGGCTGTCGACCGTCGCCCGCCCGTGGCCGGGAATGTGCTTGATGACGGGCAGCACGCCGCCATCCATGAGGCCCTCCGCGACCGCGCGACCGAGCGTCGCGACCATCTCGGGATCCTCGCCGTAGGCGCGGTCGCCGATGACGTCGTGCGTTTCGGGCTGGAGGACGTCGAGGACCGGCGCGCAGTCGACGTTGATGCCGAGGTCCGCGAGATCCCGGGCCATGAGGCGCGCGTTGAGGCGCGCCGCCTCGATTCCCTTCGCGCGATCACGGCACGCGATCTCGACGAAGCGCTCCGCAGCGGGGCGCGCTGGCCAGTGCGGAGGCTTCAGGCGGCTGACGCGGCCGCCCTCCTGGTCGATGAGGATAAGGACGTCCTCGCGCGCCACGGTCGCGCGGAGCGCCTCGACGAGCGCCCGCACCTGGTCCGGGTTCTCGCAATTGCGCGCGAAGAGGATGAAGCCGACCGGGTCCGCGTCCTCGAAGAAACGCCGCTCGCGCGCGGTGAGCGCGGGGCCGGCGCAACCATAGATCGCGGCGCGGGCGGTGCCCGACCCGCTACGGTCTGACAACGATGCACCCGACGTTGCGGCTCCGCAAAGAATCACAAAGCGCCTTGGCCGCCGCCTGGTCGCCGAGCGGCCCCGACTGCACGCGGTAGTAGGTGCCTTTCTCGCCGAGATCGGCACGCTGCGCCGTGAGCGCCACCTGGCCGAGAACATCGGCGTTCGAGGATTTGAGCTTGGCGATCGCCTTCGCGGCCTCCTCCTCCGAGCGGAGCGCGCCGAGCTGCACCCGGTAGCCGCCGGCGCTCGCCGTCTGCGGCGCCTTCATCGCGGGCGGCGTGACCGGCGTGGGCGCACCCGTGGCCTTCTGCTCCGCTGCCTTCTTCTCGACCGGCTTCTGGGCCGGCTTCTGTTCGGCCGGTTTCGTCTCCGCGGGTTTCGTCTCTGGCGCCTTTTGCTCCGCTGCCTTCGGCTCGGACGGCTTCGCCTCCGCGCTCTTGCTCTCGGGCGGCGCAGCGCCCTCGGCCGGGGCCTGCTCCTTCGGGCGCGCGACCGGCTCTTCGGGAGGCGGCAGCAACTGCTCGGGCTGCTTCGCGTTCGTCTCCGGCTGGACGCGGTCGTACACCGTCTTGTCCTGGTTTGGCACGGCCATCCCGCCCGGCTGGTCGGGCCGGACCTTCTCCGGCTTCTGGTCGGAGCGGACGAGCGGCGCCTGGTCGCCCGTACCCGCATGGATGCCGAGCACATAGGCGTACCAGATCGCAACGGCAAACAGGACGAGCGTCACCGCCGCGATCGCGCCCGTGAGCAATCGGAAGCGGCGCCGGGGCGGCGTGGTCAAGCGCAGCGGCGCGCGCAAGTCGCGCGGCGTGGGTTCGAGTTCGTCGTCTTCCATCAACGCAATTCCTCAACCGGTTCGACACCGAAGACCGCCAGAGCCGAGGCGATCACGACCGCGACGGCCTGGACGAGCGCCACGCGGGCGCGCGTCAGGGCCTCGTCCTCGGGCAGGATGAAACGCATGCGCACCTCTTTGTTGCCGCGCGACCAGAGGCTGTGGAACGCCGCGACGAGGTCGAAGAGATAGAAGGCAAGCCTGTGCGGCTCGTGCGCTTCAGCGGCCATCTCCACCTGTCGCGGCCATCCGGCGATCGCCTTGATCAAACCAAGCTCGTCCGGATCGGTCAAGCGATCGAGCGCGGCCTCGGCGAGCGATGCGCGAGAGAGATCGATGTTCGCGAACGCCTCCCGCGCGTGGCGCGCGATCGAGCGCGCGCGCGCATGCGCGTACTGCACGTAGAACACCGGATTGTCGAGCGACTGCTCGGTGACCTTGAACAGGTCGAAGTCGAGCGGCGCGTCGTTCTTGCGCGTGAGCATCATGAAGCGCACGACGTCCTTGCCAACCTCGTCCACCACCTCGCGGAGCGTGACGAAGGTGCCGGCGCGCTTCGACATGCGCACGGGCTCGCCCTTCTCGAGCAGGTTCACGAGCTGGCAGAGCTTGATGTCGAGCGCGCCCTTCTTGTCCGTGATGGCGGAGACGGCCGCCTTCATCCGCTTCACGTACCCGCCGTGATCGGCCCCCCAGACGTCGATCATGTCGGTGAAGCCGCGGCGGTATTTGTCGTAGTGGTAGGCGATGTCGGCGGCGAAGTAGGTCCAGCTGCCGTCCGACTTCTTGAGCGGCCGGTCCACGTCGTCGCCGAACTGGGTCGAGCGGAAGAGCGTCTGCGGGCGCGGCTCCCAGTCCTCGGGCACCATGCCCTTGGGCGGCTCGAGCACGCCTTCGTAGATGAGGCCCCGCTCGGTCAAGGCTTGGAGCGCCTCGTCGACCCGGCCCGCCTCGACGAGCGCGCGTTCGGAGGAGAAGACAGCGTGGCCGATGCCGAGCGCCGCGAGGTCGTCCTTGATCGCGGCCATCATGGATTCGACCGCGAAGGCGCGGACGACGGGCAGCCAATTGGATTCGTTCAAGTCGTGGAGGCTCGTCCCGTACTTTACATTGAGCGCCACGCCGACATCCTTCAGGTACTCGCCGCGATATTCCCACTGCCGGCCGGGGAAGAGCGCCTCGAACCGCGCCTCGTCCATCGCCTCGCCGAGCGCCTCGCGGTAGCGCGCATAGGCCGCATAGGCCAGCGAGTCGACCTGGGCACCCGCGTCGTTGATGTAGTACTCGCGAAGCACCGCATAGCCCGCCTTCTCGAGGAGGTTCGCGAGCGCGTCGCCCACGACCGCGCCACGCGCATGGCCGACATGGAGCGGCCCCGTCGGATTGGCCGAGACGTATTCGACATTGATCCGCGGCTTGCCCTTGCCGAGGCCAGAGGCGCCGTAGGCGGGACCCGCCTTGAGCACTTCGGCGAGCGCGCGCCACCACAGGCGGTCGTGGAGGCGCAGATTGATGAATCCGGGGCCCGCGATCGTGGCCTCCTTGACCCCGTCGGCTGCCCGCAGCCGCTCGACCAGTCGCTCCGCCAGGGCGCGCGGCTGGACCCCCGCCCCCTTGGCCAGCACCATGGCCGCGTTGGTCGACAGGTCGCCGTGGCTCGGATCACGCGGCGGCTCGACCACCGCGCGTTCGATGGGAAGGGCCGGCGGCAGCTGTCCCTCGGCCGCCATCGCCTTCAGTATCGCATGAAGACTTTCTTTGAAGATATTGAAAATATTCATTTATTAGTCAACCTTTTCGACCGAACCGCTCGTGCTCGTCGAGCGCGAAGCGATCCGTCATGCCGGCGATGTAATCGCTGACGTGGCGCGCCCTCGCCCGCTCCTCGCGCCCGGCCTCCTGCCATTCGGCCGGCAGCTTCGAGGGGTCGTCCATATACATGTGGAAGAGAGCCGTCACCACCCGCTTGGCCTCGTCCGTCATCTGGTTGACGCGCGCGTGGCGGTACATGCGCTCGAAGAGGAACGCCTTGAGCGCCCTGTTGTGCTCCGTCATGGCGGGAGAAAAAGCGGCGATGGGGCGACCGAGACGCCGGATGTCGGCCACGGTCGAGGGCCTTGCCTCGAGAAGACGCCGGCCGGTCTCTGCCAGGAGATCGTTCACCATGTGGTCGATCAGACGGCGCACGGCCTCGTGGATGAGCCGCGGGCGCTCGATCCCGGGATAGCGCGCCTTCACCTCCGCGAAGACTGGGCCGACGAGCGGCAACGGTGCCAAATTGTCCACGTCGAAGAGCCCCGCCCTGAGCCCGTCGTCGATGTCGTGGTTGTTGTAGGCGATGTCGTCCGAGAGGGCGGCGATCTGCGCTTCGGGTCCGGGAAAGGTGTCGAGCTCGAGATCGTGGCGCCGATCGTAGGCGAGGATCGTCTCGGGCACCGCGCCCGTCAGCGGCCCGTTGTGCTTGACCAACCCTTCGAGCGTCTCCCAGGACAGATTCAGTCCATCGAACTCGGCGTAGCGCCTCTCGAGCACCGTGACGACGCGGAGCGCCTGGGCGTTGTGGTCGAATCCGCCATAGGCCGCCATGCATTCATCGAGCGCCTCCTCGCCCGCGTGCCCGAAGGGCGGGTGGCCGAGATCGTGGGCAAGCGCCAGGGCCTCCCCCAGATCCTCGTCGAGCGCGAGCGCGCGGCACAGCGACCGCGCGATCTGCGCGACTTCGAGGCTGTGGGTCAGCCGCGTCCGGTAATGGTCGCCCTCGTGGTACACGAAGACCTGGGTCTTGTGCTTCAAGCGCCGGAACGCGGTCGAATGGATGATGCGGTCCCGGTCGCGCTGGAAAGGTCCTCGGGTCGGACTCTCGGGCTCGGGATGAAGGCGCCCGCGGCTCGCGTGTGGCAGGCTCGCATAGGGCGCGGGGGTCATGGGCGGAGGCTACAGGCGGGGCTCGCGCGAGGCAATCGGGCCCCCGAATCGGGCCCCGGAATTGACTTGGCCGCTTAAGCCACTAGATAGGTTTTCGGGTATCATGTTTCGACCCAGCGCGTGCGTTAACCACGCGCCCCTCGACCGTGTGAGCCGATGACCGACGTCGCGACCGATCCTGGCCTCCGTATCGCCGACAGCGCGGCCGCCCGCATCCGCGCGATCAAGGCGCGCGACGGGACGCCCGACGCGCTCTTGCGCATCGCGGTCAACGGCGGGGGCTGCTCGGGCTTCCAGTACCAGTTCAGCTTCGATGAAGGGGTCAGCGCGGACGACGTCGTGTTCGAGCATGGCGGCGTCAAGGTCGTGGTCGACCGCATGTCGCTCGATCTCATCAAGGGCTCGGAGGTCTCCTTCGTCGAGGACCTCGTGGGCTCCTATTTCAAGATGAGCAATCCCAACGCCAAGTCATCCTGCGGCTGCGGCACGTCCTTCTCGATCTGATCCTCGGCGCTCGTTCGATACCGTCACCGGAAGCCCTCATGCTTCGATCACGCTCAGCATGAGGGTTCATACACATCCTCGTCCTGAGCCTGCCTGAGGACGAAGGCGCTCCACGTCGACTGCGCTTCCGACGCCGGCCCTCACTGCTTCTCTATCTTCGGAATCGAAGCCAGGTCCCCGATCCAGGGCAGCGCCGAGCGCGCCCAGAATTGGCGTCGGGGCTTCAAGGCCGCGCGCTGACGCACGGTGCCGAGGCGGATGCCGATCTTGCGCGGTCCCGGCCCCGGCTCCGCCGCTGTCGCGTAAAGCGGCGTGCCGCAATCGGGGCAAAAGGCTTGAACGCGCTTGGCACCGCTCTCGGCCGTCCTGATGTAGATCTTGGGGTGACCGGAGAGAAGCTCGAACCGCTCCGCCGCGGTGTAGATCATGGAGCGGAAGGGCGCGCCCGACAGTGTCTGGCAATCCGTGCAATGGCAGAGGCTGGCATCCGCAGGGTCGACTTCGGCCCGGTAGGTGATGGCGCCGCAATGGCACCCGCCGTCGATCTCCATGGACTCTCCTCCATCCGTTCGTGCGCGCGAGACATCCGTTCTACAAGACGCGCTGTCGAGGGGGAACGGGTCACCATCAGCTCGTCCTTTGCACGTCTAAGACGGCAAACTTCTCGCACTCATTCCGCTCCCACACATGCGAATGGAAGAGCACAAGAACCCCCTCCCTCCCCTCCCCCTTTCAGGGGGAGGGAAAAATTGCGAGGGCACCTCGCAACGCTTGCAAAGACGTGACGGCAATCCCGCTCATTGAATCAACGACGACAATCCTTGAATCAACGACGACAATCCCGCTCATTGGATCAACAGTGACGATTGGCCCTCTTCGAACCATAGACAGCGTCCAAGCCGCTCGTTCGTTGAGACGCATTTTTGCTTCCCCTCCCTGCAAGGGAGGGGTTAGGGGAGGGTCGGCCAGTCCAATTTCGCTCCCGCGCCAATGTCGCTTCCGTCTCTTCTGATCCAATTGCTGCTAGTGCGATGCGTCGCCACGTGATTGTCTTCTCTGCCCAAGCGAGACGGATATGGCCGCTCAGCCTCAACCCTGGATCCGCTTCTCCTGGCGCTTGCCGGGCGGAGTCTTCGCGGCCGACGTGCCGCAAGGCTACCGCGCGCGTGAAGGACGGCCGGATGATTGCGATTCGATCATCCGCGCGGCGCTCGCTGCTTATGCAACGGACCCGGCCTGGGCGACCATCCTCGGCGGGATCGAGCGCAGCCTGACGAAGCGTATCCGCGCGACGCTCGATGCGGCCGGTGTCCACTACGCCGTCGTCGAGCACGCGGGCGAGATCGTCGCGGTCTCGGCTGCCTCGATCGAACGGCATGACGGGCACAACCTCATCACCGGGCTTTGCGTCGATCCGCGCCACCAGCGCCGGGGCTTGAGCCGTGTCGTCCTCGCGCGCTGCCTTGCCTGGCTCCGCGATCAAGGTCTCGAGACGGCGCAAGTCTACACCGATCCTGCCTCCATCGCCGGCCGCTATGCCTACCGCGCCTTCGATCCCATCGTCACCGAGGAGCCGGACTACCGCGCGCCCGAGGCAAGCGCCTGACGCGCAATCCTGCGCGCGCCGCACCAGCAGACCTCGCTCGCGAATCGATCGCTTGATCTCGCTCCCGCCCTCGCCTTTGATGGCGTCGGTCCACCCGCGCGCGAGAGCCCCGAACGAGCCATGGTCAAGATCGCCACCTTCAACGTGAACTCGGTCAAGGCGCGCCTGCCGAATTTGCTCGCCTGGCTCAAGGAGGCGAAGCCGGACGTGGTGCTCCTCCAGGAAATCAAATGCGTGGCGGAACAGTTCCCCGAGCTCGAGCTGGGCGATCTCGGCTACAACATCGCGGTCTCGGGCCAGAAGACCTACAACGGCGTCGCCATCCTCTCGAAGCCGCGCATCGAGATCGAGCAGCGCGCGCTGCCTGGCGACGACGGGGACGAGCAGGCGCGCTACATCGAGGCCATCGTCGACGTGAAGCCGCATCCCGTGCGCGTGGCGTCCATCTATCTCCCCAACGGCAATCCCGTCGAGACAGACAAGTTTCCCTACAAGCTCGCCTGGATCGAGCGCCTTCACCGCCACGTGGAGGAGTTGCTCAAGACCGAGGACGCGATCGTCTTCGGCGGCGACTACAACGTGGCGCCGTGGGACGAGGACGTCTACGACCCCGCCGCCTGGGCCGATGACGCGCTCTGTCATCCGGAATCGCGGCGGCGCTTCCGCGCATTACTTTATCTCGGGCTCACCGATGCTTTTCGTCAGTTTCACCCGGAGCCCGGCCGGTATAGCTATTGGGACTACCAGGCCGGACGCTGGCAGCGCGACGAGGGCTTGCGCATCGACCATCTCCTGCTGTCGCCCCAGGCGGCGGACCGCTTGCTCGATGCCGATATCGACAAGGCCCCGCGCGGGAAGGAGAAGGCCTCCGACCACACGCCGGTCTGGTGCGAGTTGAGGGATTAGCGGATGGCGAGACAGAGTTTCGACTGGGCTTCCAAGGTTTTCGACCAGTCGTGCTTCTGACCCCCTCCCTCCCCTCCCCCTTTCATGGGGAGGATGCGGTGGTTGGTCCATCTCGCTTGGCGGATGCGGCGAGGCCTGATGCAGGCGACGAAACAACCCTCCCCTTGCAAGGGGGAGGGTGGCGAGCGAGAGCGAGCGGGTGGGGGTCCGTAGGCGCACCGCCCGAAGCGAAAGGCAAGGCTGGTTTGGGCGTTGCAGCACGCGAGCGAGCGAAGGTGAAGACGGAATGAAGCATGCAGGCGGATGTCTTTGCGGTGCCGTGCGCTATGTCGCGTCGGGCGAGCCGCGCTGGGTCGCCCATTGCCACTGCCGAAGCTGCCGCAAGCATTCGGGTTCCGCCGTCTCGACGAGCGCGGGCTTCCTCAAGACGGACGTCGTGTTCTCCGGCGCGCCGCTCGGCCGCTACGCCTCCTCGCCCGGAGTCGTGCGCAGCTTCTGCCCGCGCTGCGGCACGCCTCTTTCCTACGAGACGGATCAGCGCGCGGCGGAAATCGATATCTCCATCGGCACGCTCGACGATGCGGCGGCCCTGCCGGCGACGCTGCACGTCTGGCGGGAGGAGCGCCTGCCCTGGCTCCATGTCGACGAGCACCTGCCGCGCTATCCGAAGACGCCGCGCAACTCGAAACGGGAGGAGTGAGCCATGGCCAGTCGCACGGGACGGAAAAGCTCAGCCACGCGCAAGAGAGAGGGCCACGCGACTCCCGTGCATACGGGTGGCTGCCTCTGCGGCGCCGTGCGCTTCCGCGCGACCGGCAAGCCGACGCTCGTCGAGAATTGCCACTGCTCCATGTGCCGGAAGGCCTCGGGCGCCGCCATGGTCACGAGCGCCAACTTCCCGAGCGACTCGTTCCGCTGGACCAAGGGCAAGTTGAAGTATTACCGCTCCTCGGCCACGGGCAGGCGCGGCTTCTGCGCGCGCTGCGGCAGCCAGCTCACCTTCCACCGCATCGGCCGCCGCGGCGAGGTCAGCATCAATGTGGGATCTCTCGACCGGCCGGAGCGGGTAAAGCCTTGGCTCCACATCTACGCGGCCGACGCCGTTCCCTGGATGCTCACGAAGGACGGCCTGCCGCGCTACGCGCGCGGCATTCCGAAATGACGGCATAGGCCATGGACTCTGCCTTCGTCGTCCTCGGCGCCGCGACCATCTGGCTGCTCGCCGTGGTGAGCCCGGGGCCGAACACGCTCATCGTCTCGCAGATGGCGATCGCCCGCTCGCGCGCGGCCGGTCTCGGCGCGACGTTCGGCATCGCGATGGGCGCCCTCACCTATGCCGCGCTCACGCTTTTCGGCCTCTCGATCGTTCTCGACCGGGTGGCCTGGCTCAACGGTCCGATCCGGATCGCGGGTGGCGCCTACCTTATCTATCTCGGCATCAAGTCATGGCGCGGCGCGCGCGGAGCCATCGCCGCGCCCGATATCGCCGCCGTCACCGACGGCCACCTCGCGCATGGGATTCGCGTGGGCCTTCTCACGAGCCTCACCAACCCCAAATCGATCGCGTTCTTCGTGGGCCTCTTCGCCGCTGCCGTGCCGGCCGCGGCGCCGCTTTGGACGAAGCTTGCGGTTCTTGCGGCGGGCGGCGCGATCGAGCTCGGCTGGTACGCGATCGTCGCGACCGCGCTCTCGGCCGGGCGCGCCCGCGCGCTCTATCTTCGCACGAAGGTCGTGATCGACCGCACGATCGGTGGCATTCTCGTGCTGCTCGGCTGCAAGTTGCTGCTGCAGGAGCGGTGAGGCGCCGCTTGTCTCGGCCGTGAAAGCCGAGGATGATCCGGCGAAACGCCAGGAGACGTGAATCATGCCCAAAGCGAAACGCCGCACGACGAGGGCAAAGAGCGTGAGCCACACCGGCGGCTGCCTCTGCGGCGCCGTGCGCTTCCGCGCACGCGGCAAGCCCATGTACGTCTCGCACTGCCACTGCACGATGTGCCGCAAGGCCTCGGGCGCGCCGGTCGTGACTTTCGCGGGCTATCCGACCGGGACCGTCACCTTCACCAAGGGCAAGCCCAAGCTCTATCGTTCCTCCAAGATCGCGGTGCGGGGCCTCTGCGCCAAGTGCGGCAGCCAGCTCTACTTCCAGTTCGACCACCATCCCGAGCGCATGGGCTTCAACGTCGGCTGCTTCGACCATCCCGAGGCCTTCAAGCCCCAGCGCCACATCTACACGAGCACCATGATCCCCTGGCTCCACATGAAGGACGGGCTGCCGCGCGAGCGCCAGGGCGAGGCCGCCCGCGAGAAAAGGAAAGGGTGAGGCGATGGCATCCCCTACGCGAAAGACGGTGAAACGCACCGCCGCCAAGGCCCATGCCGGCGGCTGCCTTTGCGGCGCCATCCGCTACACGGCGCGCGGCAAGCCCAACCATGTCGGCAATTGCCACTGCACCCAGTGCCGCAAATCCTCGGGCGCGCCCTTCCTCACCTACGCCGGATTCGAGTCCAAGGATGTGACATTCGGCAAGGGCCGGCCCAAATACTTCCGCTCCTCCAAATGGGCGGCGCGCGGCTTCTGCGCCAAGTGCGGCACGAGCCTCGTCTACAAGCTCGTCAAGGACAGGAGCAAGATCTGGCTCGCGGTCGGCAGCATGGACAAGCCCGAGCGTTTGGCGCCCAAGACCCACATCTTCACGACCACCATGGTGCCCTGGCTCAAGTTCAAGGACAGGCTGCCGCGCTACAAAGCCTACCCGCCGAGTTGAGCGCCATGGCCAAGACCCATCACGGCGGCTGCCTCTGCGGTGCGATCCGATTCACGGTCAAGGGCGAGCCCTTCAGCGTAAGCCACTGCCATTGCTCCATGTGCCGGAAGGCGACGGGCGGCGTGGTCGGCACCTATGCGGGCTTCATGATGAAGGACGTCCGTCTCTCGAAGGGCCGCATCAAGTATTTCCGCTCATCCGCCTGGCTCGAGCGCGGCTTTTGCGCGCGCTGCGGCTCGTCCTTGAGCTCGCGCGACCCGGCCGACCATTCGCGCATCTGGTTCACCATCGGCGCCCTCGACGATCCCGCGAAGACGAAGCCCACGCGCCACATCTTCGAGCCGGACCGCGTCGGCTGGCTCAAGATCGACCGCCACCTGCCGCGCCACGCGACGCGGCCGCGGGGATCGCCCGTCCGCGGCGTGAAGCGCGCCCCGCGCCGCGCCGCGCGCGGCTGACATGCTCGAGCTTCGCCCCAACTGCGAATGCTGTGACAAGGACCTCCCGCCCGAATCGCGCGAGGCCATGATCTGCACCTACGAGTGCACGTTCTGCCGCAGTTGCGCCGAATCCGTTCTCTTCGGCACCTGCCCCAATTGCGGGGGCGAGCTCGTGCGCCGGCCCGTGCGGCCTCCGTCCATGTTGGCGAAACATCCAGCCTCAACGAAGCGCGTCGTGAAGCCTGAAGGCTGCCGCAAGCTCGCGTGAGAGCGGCCGGCGAGCGGGAACGGAATGCTACGTGCCGGTATCCGGTGGCGCGGTCTGCGGCGTGCTGCAGCAGGTCCCGAACACGTTGTTGTAGAGCCTGGCCTTCTCGGACGGATCGGCGATGGCGTCGATGAGCGCGAGCGCCTGCTCGATCTTCTTGTTGGCGAGCTGCGCGCCGATCACGGCCGCCTCCTGCAGCTCCTCGTTATAGCAGTCGAGCGCGCCCCCTTGGCCGAGCAGCGCTTCGACGATCACCGCCGGCGTCCTCATCACCCGATGCGTGACGTCGAGGATGATGCCGTTGACCGTCTTGTCCCCGTAGCTCTGCGCCAGATCCTTCCGCTTGCGCACATAGGCCACCGGCCTCTCCGGTTGCGACGGGTCGATGCAGTTGACCTGCCGCTCGACGGCCTTCTCGATGAAACTCACGCGCGTGCCCGTGTAATCGACGATGTTGCACAAGTGCACGTAGATGTCGTTGCGCACGGACTCGACGGTCTTGGCGTCGATGAGGACGCTCTTCAGCAGGGCGCCCATCGATGACAGGGATCCCGTCTTGCGGCTCGTGTCGTAGCCGTTCGAATACATGAGCGACACGTCGTCGAGATAGGTCAGCGTAAAGTACTCCTGCAGCAGCTGGCGGAAGACGAAGTTCAGCACCCGGCTCCGGTTGATGTTCTCGAGCGTGCGCGTCGTCGTCGTCTCCGTTTCCGAAATGGCGGTCGAGGTCACGTCCGTGTCGATCTGGATCTGGCGCTGCGTGTCCGCGGTCTGCACGTGGTGATCGACGGCGTTGTTGAGCGTCGACACCTGCTGGCTCACGGCCTCCGTGCTGGTGTTGACGCTGGATGCCTCGCCGCCGATGTCCTCGCCCAGCTTGACGATGCCGAGATCGATGCCGACGCCGTATCCGGCATGGACGGACATCGAATCGGTGTCGGTGTCGCTCGATTCGACGCCCGTCGTCGTCGACGCCTCGATCGTCGTCTGCAAGTCCTCCATCGCCGTTTCGCTGTAGCTGTCCAGCACGCTCTGCGAGCTCGACTGCGTCGTCTCGTCGTGGCGGTAGTCGCGAATCTGGATGACCGTCTTCTCGCCCGGCAGGAGGCTGAACGTGCTGAGCGTCTGTCCGGCGCCATAATCGCCGAGGTAGGAGGCCATGCGCATCTTCATGACCAGATAGATGGCCGGCCGCGCGCCCTTGGGACGGGGCTGGAACACCAGTCCCTGCTTCCCGGACGGCCGGCGGTAGAGCTGCGGCCGGAAGCCCTCGGCGATCTTGTTCGCCGCGTACTCCGTCGCGAAGCTCGCGCTCTTGGTCGACACTTGGATGTTGGCGGCCTTCATTCGCACGCCCGACGAAAGCGACGGTTCCGCCGCGGTGAAATTGAGACCCGCGCTCATGATCTCGTCGACGCCGGAGTAGCTCCGCGCGTTGAGCACGCTTTGGATGCGGCCGGGCGTCACATCCTGCTTCTCCGCCTCGACATCGAAGCGTTCCCAATAATTGCCCGGCGTCGGCTGGCGCTCGGACTCCTTGAACGACTTGAGAGGTATGTCGAGCTTGATGAGGCTCACCACCGCGTAGGTGGTGGATTGCGGCAGATTGTAGTTGAGTACCGACGCGCTGCCGTTGTCTTCGAGCTTCGACAGCGGCTCATGCGCGATACACGATGACTTGTCCATGCTCCCCACTCCTTGCTGGAAAAGTCCGGTTGCTCACGGCGGCGGTATTGTCAGAACCGCGTCATTGCCGCACGTGCTCACATCGAACGGCCACGAGCCGTCGCTGTAAATCGGGTAGGCCTTCGGCCACATGGCGACGCCGTTCACGAGAATCCGCTTGTCCTCGATCTTCGACATCTGCGCGTCCTTCACGGTGATCGCCTGCAGCACCGCGGGGTCGATCGAGTTCCGTTTCAGCGCGTCCTCGATGGTGGATCGGAACGGCGCGATCCCCGGAAACCTGTCGAAGAGCCCGATGGGGATCTCCGCGCTTTGGCCGCCCAGGTTCCAGTCATAGGAGTCCCAGAACCACACCTGCCAGTCGACGATCGTGACCTTCCAGCCGCCGGTGTCGAGCACCTCCGACTTGACGCGGACCTGCGACACGAGATCGACCGCATTCACCGCGTTGAACAGATCGGTCAGGTGGCTGTCGGTCGTGAGCGTGCCGCTCTCCTTGTAGATCGTCTCCTCGCCCCCGGCGGGCAGCGGGCTCTCGGCGGGCGTGACGACGATGGATTCGCCCTTGGGTCCGGTGAACGTCGCCAGGGACGCGGGGAACTTGGTGCCCGCCGGTGCCGTGAGGCGGCTCTTGATGCCGGCGACGATCGCGTCGTAATGCACATCGCACAGCGTGCCGAGGACGGGCTCCTGGTTCATGATGAGCGTGTGGTCCATGGTTTGCGCCGGATTCAACAGAGTGCCGGCGATCAACCAGTGATCGAGATTGTCCGCCGCCAACGTCCACTTCAGCGTGTTGCGGGCGAAGTAGCTCCCCATCTGGATGATCTCGACGGTCTCGCCGGCGCTCAACGTGCCGAGCTGGAACTGATTGAGCCGATCGATCAGCTCCGTCAGCGACATCGAAACCCCGAATGCGTTCTTGATGAGCGGAATGCTCGCGCTGTCGACCTTGTCCGTCACGCCGGCCAAATCCCACAGGTTGACCGATGACTCGGGCACCCATGGATTGGACGCCGGCGCCGGGGGCGCTGGCGGATTCCATGGGATCAGCATCAGAAGCGGAATCGTCATGAGGTCACCCCGCGGGCGGCAACGCCGCCTCTGCTCCGGTTGGCTCGTCACGCGACAACACATCAACCGCCGACGGCTCGTCATCACGAGCATCGGGCATCGCGCAATCCCTGCGGCCCCCACCGCCAGCCCTGCCGGTCACGCGCTCGGTCGCCCGGCGGCGCGACCCACTCGTCCGGACGATGCGCCGTCCGCGCCGTCGTGCCAGCACCCTCGACGGTGCGCGCGCGGCAAGGACCCGGCGTCCGATGACGATCGATCAAGATATGCTCGGCGCCATTATTGGAGAGATCGGCGCGTGATCCAAGGCCAATGTCGCCGGGCGCGTCGCGGAAACCCGTGAACGCGGTCTAACGCGGCCGGAAGGCCTTGCCGCCGGGCGAGGTGCGCAGGCCCGCACGCAAGCGCTTGAACTCGAGGAGTGCCGGATCCGCGATCGAGGGGCCGGGGGCCGCGACGACGAGGATCTCGTGGGCGAGCGGCTGGAAGTCCGCGCGGAAATGGACCGAGCTCTTGAGCGAGAGGATCGTCTGGTCCTTGGGCTCGATGCCGACATGGCGGAGCATGGCCTGGTCGGCGCATTGCTGCTTCTTCCCCGACACGATCACCTTGACGCCCGCGACCTCGAGGAGCGCCATGGGCCCGATGCGCATGCGGCTTCCGGCGTAGAAGGGGCCCGTCGCGGTGAAGCTGCCGCTCGCCGCGCGCAAGACCTTGTAGCTCGCCTGGAACGGCGCGTGGCCGGGGAGCGCCGATGCCTCGCCGAGGCCCATGGTGATCTCCGCCCCCTCGCCCGCCGCGTGCGCCGCGCGGGCAGCCGCCTCGTCCGCGATCATGGCGACGACCGCACCCGTCGCGCGCTCCGCGACGAGCGCCTGGAGGATTCCGGTCGTGTCGCTGTCGGCGCCGGCACCGGGATTGTCCTGCGTGTCGGCCAAGATCACCGGCCCCCGCGCGCCTCGCTTCGCAAGGCCCATGGCGTGGCGCACGGCCTCGCGCGGCTCCCAGAGCTTGCCGGCGAAGCCGGACTCGCGCGCGTCCACCATGGCCTGGAGCCGGTCGGCCATGCGCTTCGCGGCCTCCGCGCTCTCGCCGTAGGCGAGCACGGTCGCGCCGCAATCGTGGATGTCGGCCAAGGGGAATCCCATGGCGACGCTCACGCTCGCGATCCCGTCGCGTTCCAGGTCGGGCAGCGTCGCGTAGAGGGACTGCGCCGGCTCGATCATCGTGCACTGCCAGGTGAGCGGCACGAGGTAGTTGATCTGTCGGTAGGCCTTGTGGCGCGCGACGCCCGGATCCTTGAGAATCCGCTCCAGAAGCGCCGCCGAACGCTGGCCCGTCTCCGCCATGTCGACATGCGGATAGGTGCGATACACGACGAGCGCCGTCGCCGCCCCCACCATCGCCGGCGTGACGTTCGCGTGGAAGTCGAGGCTCACGACGATGGGAAGCTCGGCGCCCACGACGCGGCGGATGCGATCGAGCAGCTCGCCCTCCCCGTCCTCGAGATGCTCCGTCACCATGGCGCCGTGGAGGTCGAGGTAAAGCGCGTCGAGCGGCAGCGCGCGCCTGACGTCCTCGACGATCATGGCCGCGATGCGCTCGTACGCATCCTTCGTCACATGGGCCGAGGGCGTGGCCGAGCACCAGAGAAGCGGCGCGATCTCGTGGCGACTCATCGCGTCGAGAAAGCCGGCGACGGGGATGTTGATGCCCTTGACGGCCTCGACCATGACGGGCCCGCGGGAGAGGCCGGGCCATCCGTCCGCGCGCTCGAAGGCGTCGTAATCCGCCTTCGTCGGCGCGAAGGTGTTGGTCTCGTGGTGCCAGCCGCCGACCGCGATGCGGGCCATAGCCGCTGGCTAGACCTGCTTGCCCGCGAAGGTGTTGCAGGAATTGATCGTGCCGCCTTTCAAGCCCTTCATGAACCAGTGCACGCGCTGCTCGGCGCTGCCATGGGTGAAGCTGTCGGGCACGACGCGGCGCCCCGCGGCCTGCTGGAGCCGGTCATCGCCCACGGCCGAGGCCGCGTTCATCGCCTCCTCGACGTCGCCCGGCTCGAGCACCTTCCAGCGCTGGTCGGCCTGGGACGCCCAGACGCCCGCGAGACAATCCGCCATGAGCTCGACGCGCACGGAGACGGCGTTGGCGTCGCGCTGCGACATCTTGCGCTCGGCCGCGTGCGCCTTCTCGAGGATGCCGAGCATGTTCTCGACGTGGTGGCCGACCTCGTGGGCGATGACATAGGCGTTGGCGAAGTCGCCGCCCGCGTGGAAGCGCTGCTCCAGATCGTGGAAGAACGACAAGTCGAGATACACTTTCTGGTCGACCGGGCAGTAGAACGGGCCCATGGCGGCCTGGGCGAATCCGCAGCCGGACTGTGTCGCCTCCGTGAACAGCACCAGGTGGGGCCGGCGGTATTCGATGCCGGCCTGGGCCGGCAGGACCGTGCCCCATACGTCTTCCGTCTCGGCCAGCACGGCCGAGGCGAAGCGCGCGGCCTTGTCCTGGGGTGCGGCACTGTGGGGGGCGGGCTGCATCGCGACCTGATTGCCGCCGGAGCTGACGATGTCAGCCCCGCTCAGAAGCGCCTGCGGGTCGATGCCGAGCGCCCAGCCGATGAGCGTGAGCACGATGATGGCGCCGATGCCCAAGCCCCCGCGCCCGCCCGCGAGTCCGCCGAAGCCGCCCATCCCGCCGCGCCCGCCGCCGAAGCCACCGAACCCGCCGCCGCCGCCCTCGTCCCGACGGTCCTCGACGTTGTCGGATTGACGAAAATCTTCCCACTTCATGACTCGCCTCCGGACGCTGGAGAGAACCGCCGCTCAGAACGATGGCGCCGATTGCACGGGCCGCTGAGCGATTGTGCGATCGAGCGACCGTGCGATCTTCGCAGCCGCGCCGTCGCCCATGCAAGCGCGTTGTCTAGGCCGAGCGCTTGCGGCCGCCCTTGAAGATGTCGACGCCCGAGAGCTCGGCGACGAAGGGCACCATGTTGTTCATGTCCATCCCGCCCATGCCCCGCGCGCGCATCATCTGGTAGAACTCGGTGCAGTAGGCGGCGATCGGCATGGGCACGCCCATCTCGCGCCCCAATTCGCTCATCAGGCGGAAATCCTTGTAGCGAAGGTCGATCGAGAAACCGGCTTCGCCGAGATCGCCCGTGATGACCTTGGCGATCACCTCCTCGAGCGTCTGGCTCGCCGCCGCCGCCTTCTGGCAAATCTCCGCCGTGCGCGCGCACGGGATACCCATCGAGGCCGCGAGCGCGAAGCCTTCGGCGATCGCCATGCGCGTGGCACCCGCAATGTAGTTCGTCACGAGCTTGATCGCGCTGCCGTGCCCGACCGGCCCGACATGGAAGATGTGCCGGCCAAGGCAGGACAGGACGGCTTCGACCGCCGCGAAGGCGCCAGGCTCGGCGCCGACGAGAAAGGTGGCATCGCCCGTCCGGGCCGCGACGGGACCGGGTGCGCCCGCGATGGGCGTGCTGACCGGCGCCTCGACATAGACGATGCCGCGCGTCTCCGCGAGCGCCGCCATCTCGCGCACTGTCTTCGGATCGCTCGTCGTCGTGTCGATGATGAGCGTGCACCGGACTCCGTCGGCGAGAACGCCGTCGGGCCCCAGGAGAACCGCGCGGACGGCATCGGGATCCGGGAGCGAAAGAATCACGATGTCGCTCGAGGCACCAACCTCGCGCGAGGATGCGGCGCCCTTCACGCGATTGGACAGGAGCGGCGCCATGCGGTCCGCGTCGCGGTCGAAGACCGTCAGGGCTCCGAACGCCTCGGCAAGGTGCGGCACGAATTCGCGGCCGAGCGAACCAAGGCCGATCTGTCCAACTGCCTTCGTTTTCATTCGCCTTATCCCTTCGTTCTGGCGCACCGTCGCGGACGGCCCCATACCGCCTTGCGCCTTTCTCCTCTGCGATCGCGCGGCCGACCCCCTCCCTACCCTCCCCCTTGCAGGGGGAGGGAGAAGACAACCCACTCCTCAACCCTCGGAATGGCCAATCAACCCGACGAACGCCCCATCGAGTGGCCCATCAGCCCGCGGGGCGATTTCCCACGGGTGCTGAAGATTCCCCTCCCTGCAAGGGAGGGGCTGGGGGAGGGTCGCGAAGCAATCCCCGACCTCCGCGACGCGCCCGCGCTTCCCTGCGAGCAACGTCGAACGCCGCGCCCCGGGTCCCCGCTCCTTAGATATCCGCGCCCTAGATGTCCGCGCCTCAAATATCCGCGTAAGTGTGCGTCTCGGCCTTGGCGCCCGGATGGGTGACGGCGCCGTCGCAGGCGCGCCCCACCGTCATGTAGTAGCGCCAGAGCGCGCCCGACTGGAAGTCGTGCTTCTTGGGCTTCCACTTGGCGCGGCGCGCCTTCAACTCGCCAGCGGAGAGATCGACGCTGATCGTGCCCTTGGTCGCGTCGATGTGGATCATGTCGCCGTTCTTGAGCAAGCCGATCGGACCGCCCACCGCCGCCTCGGGCCCGATGTGGCCGATGCAGAAGCCGCGCGTGCCGCCCGAGAAGCGCCCGTCGGTGATGAGCGCCACGGACTCGCCGACACCCTGGCCGTAAAGGGCGCCGGTCGTCGCCAGCATCTCGCGCATGCCGGGGCCGCCCTTGGGCCCTTCGTTGCGGATGACGAGCACCTCGCCGATCTTGTATTGGCGCCGCAGCACCGCCTTGAAGCACTCCTCCTCGCTTTCGAACACGCGCGCGGGTCCGCTGAACTGGAGGCGCTTCATGCCGGCGATCTTCACGATCGCCCCTTCGGGCGCGAGATTCCCCTTGAGCCCGACGACGCCGCCGGTCTTCGAGAGCGGACGCGAGACCGGATAGACCACGTCCTGGCCCTTGGGGAACTTCACGTTCCGCAAATTCTCGGCCATCGTCTTGCCGGTGACTGTGATGCAGTCGCCGTGGAGGTAGCCGCCGTCCAAGAGCGACTTCAGGATGATGGGCACGCCGCCGACCATGTAGAGGTCCTTGGCCACGTACTTGCCGCCGGGCTTCATGTCCGCGATGTAGGGCGTGCGGCGGAAGATCTTGCACACGTCCTCGAGCCCGAAATCGATGCCCGCCTCGTGCGCGATCGCCGGGAGATGAAGCCCGCCATTGGTCGAGCCGCCCGTCGCCGCCACCACCGTCGCCGCGTTCTCGAGCGACTTCCGCGTCACGATATCGCGCGGCCGGATGCCGTGCTTGACGAGATTCATGACCGCATGGCCCGCGAGTTCGGCATAGGCATCGCGCGAATCGTAGGGCGCGGGCGTGCCGGCAGAGCCCGGCAGCGCCAAGCCGATCGCCTCGGAGACGCAGGCCATGGTGTTCGCCGTGAACTGGCCGCCGCAGGCGCCGGCCGTTGGGCACGCCGCCGATTCGACCTCGTGCAGCTCCTTGTCGCTCATGCGGCCCGCGCTGTGCTGTCCCACCGCCTCGAACACGTCGACGATGGTGACGTCGCGGTTCTGGAACCGCCCGGGCAGGATCGAGCCGCCATAGAGGAAGACCGACGGCACGTTCAAGCGCACCATGGCCATCATCATGCCGGGCAGCGACTTGTCGCAGCCGGCGAGGCCGACGAGCGCGTCGTAGCAATGCCCCCGCATGGTGAGCTCGACCGAATCCGCGATGAGGTCGCGGCTCACGAGCGAGGACTTCATGCCCTGGTGGCCCATGGCGATGCCGTCGGTCACGGTGATGGTCGTGAACTCGCGCGGCGTGCCGCCCGCGGCCTTGACCCCCTTCTTCGCGGCCTGCGCCTGGCGCGCGAGCGCGATGTTGCAGGGCGCCGCCTCGTTCCAGGTGGTGGCGACGCCGACGAAGGGCTGCGCGATCTCCTTCTCCGTCATGCCCATGGCGTAATAGAAGGCGCGATGCGGCGCGCTCGCCGGACCGACCGAGACGTGGCGGCTCGGCAGCTTGGCTTTGGGGTGCTTCTTCGCCTTGGTCGGCATTGCGATCTTCCTCCGCGGATTCGGACTATGATGCCGGGGAGAATAGCGGCGGGTACCGCCGCCGTCCAAGCGCTTCGAACGATACCCGCGCCTCGTTGAGAGTGATTCGTACATGAAAGCGAGTCGGCCATGCATCCCCGTATCGCGTTCCTGACCATCGGCCGGGCGCCGCGCGGCGACATCGTGCCGGTGATCGCGGCGGAGCTCGGCGATGCCGTCGATGTGGTCGAGGCCGGCGCGCTCGACGGGCTCGACGATGGCAGCGTCGCGCTCCTAGCGCCTAAGCCGGGCGACTACGTGCTCATCACGCGCGCCAACGGGCGCGAGGTGCTCGTGGGCAAGCCGGCCGTGACCGCGCGGCTCCAGGCCATCATCGAGCGGCTCGAAGCCACGACCGACGCCTTCGTCGTTCTCTGCACGGGCGCGTTTCCCCAGCTCTGCTCGAAGCGCCCGATCCTCGAGCCCGACCGCATGATGAAGGCCATGGTGGATGCGCTGTGGCGCGGCGGGATTCTGGGCGTGCTCCTCCCCGTCGAGGCGCAGCGCGAGCCGAACCGGGCGCTCTGGGGCGATCGGCCGCTCGCGATCGAGATCGCGTCGCCCTACGGAGATGCGGCGGCGCTCCGCCGCGCGGGCGAATCCCTCAAGCGCGCGGGCGCGAGCCTCGTCGCCATGAGCTGCATGGGCTACACGCCGGCGATGAAGGACGCGCTCCGCGCCATCACGGGCGCGCCGGCGCTGCTCCCGGCGACCGTCGCCGCGCACTTCATCCGCGAAAGTCTCTGACCTCGACCTGCGCTCCGGGCCGTCCGCACGATTTCATGGTACATTCCGCCGCGCGTGCGACACGGGCGCGTTCCATTGCGAGGCAGGAGATATCCATGACGATTCGAGGGATAACCGCGGCGCTGATCGCCATGCTTCTCCTGTTCGGCGCGCAGGCGGTCTCGAGCGCGCCGCCGGAGGGCGTCGGACCCAAGGGCAAGGGCGCACAGGCAGCCGGACAATCCAAAGGCCACGGTCAAGGTCAGGGACAAGGTCAGGGTCAGGGACAAGGTCAGGGACAAGGTCAGGGACAAGGCCAGGGACAGGGACAGAGCGCCGGGCAATCGAGCGACGGCAGCGTCTCGATCTCGATCAGCGTCGGCGACCGCGCCACCATTCGCGACTACTACCAAAGCCAGTTCAGTAGGGGCCACTGTCCGCCGGGCCTCGCCAAGAAGAACAACGGCTGCCTGCCGCCCGGCCAGGCCAAGAAGCTCTGGGCCGTCGGCCAACCGCTGCCGTCCGACGTCGTGCTCGAAGACCTGCCGGCGCGCCTCCGCGCGAGGCTGGCCGTGCCGCCGTCGGGCTACAAATATGTCCGCGCCGCGGCCGACATCCTGCTCATCGCGACCGGCACCAAGATGGTCGTCGACGGGATCGAGGATCTGGGCCAGCGCTGAGAGATGAAGCCGCGGCGCGGCGACGGGACACGCCCGGCCGCGGGTTCGGCACTTCGTCCGTGGATTGTCGCGGCCTCAGCCGAGCCGGCTGAGCGCCTGGCGCAGGCGGTCGCGCGCCTCCTCCGCCTCGGCACGCCGCTCGCGCTGGAGCTCGACGACTTCGGGCGGCGCCTTGGCGACGAAAGCCGCGTCGCCGAGCTTCTTGTCGATCTTGCCGATCTCGCCTTCGAGCCGCGCCACTTCGCGGTCGAGCCGCGTGCGTTCCTTCTCGAGGTCGATGACGCCCGCGAGCGGCAACGCCACGGTCGCCTCGCCGACGAGCAGCTGCGCCGAGCCCTTGGGCACGGCCGCGTCGCGCTCGATCGCCTTGAGGCGCGCCAGCCGCACGATGAGGTCGCGGTGCCGATCGAACCGCGCGAGGGTCTCCGTCGATGCCCCGTTCAAGACCATGTCGATCTGCGCCGCGGGCGAGACGTTCATCTCCGCGCGCACGGCGCGGATGGAGGAAATGAGCGAAACGACCCAGCCCATCTCGGCGTCCGCCGTCGCATCGCCCGCGACGGGAGAGAGATCGGGCCAGGACTCGCGGATCAGCATCGGGCCGGTCTTGAAGCCGAGCTTCTCCCACAGCTCCTCGGTGATGAAGGGCATGAACGGATGGAGGAGCGCCAGGAGCGTGCGCAGCACATAGGCGGTCGCCGCGCGCGTCTCCTCCTTGGCGGCGGCGTCCGCCCCCAGCAGGATGGGCTTCGTGAACTCCACGTACCAGTCGCAGAACGTGCCCCAGGTGAACTGGTAGAGCGCGGAAGCAGCGTCATTGAAGCGATAGGCATCGAGCGCCTCGTCGACCGCGCCTGCCGTGCGCGCAAGCTCGCCCAGGATCCAGCGGTTGACAGTGAGCCTCGCCTGCCCCGGCTCGAAGCGGCGCACGGCGATCGCGTCGTTCATCTCGCAATAGCGCGCCGCGTTCCACAGCTTGGTCGCGAAATTGCGATAGCCCTCGACGCGCTTCTCCGAGAGCTTGATGTCGCGCCCCTGCGCCGCGAGGGCCGCAAGCGTGAAGCGCATCGCGTCCGCCCCGTACTTGTCGATGAGGTCGAGAGGGTCGATGACGTTCCCCTTCGACTTCGACATCTTCTGGCCCTTCTCGTCGCGGACGAGGGCGTGGATGTAGACGGTGTGGAACGGCTCCTTCTTCATGAAGTGGAGGCCCGTCATCATCATGCGCGCGACCCAGAAGAAGATGATGTCGAAGCCCGTCACCAGCACGTCGGTCGGGTAGTAGCGCTTGAGCGCCGCTGTCTCGTCCGGCCAGCCCAAGGTCGAGAACGGCCACAGGGCCGAGGAGAACCAGGTGTCCAGCACGTCGGGATCGCGGCGGAGCTCCGCAGGCTTGCCGTAGTGCTTGGCGGCGGCCGCCTGGGCCTCATCCTCGGTGAGTTCGACGAAGGCCGTGCCGTCCGGCCCGTACCAGGCGGGAATCTGGTGCCCCCACCAGAGCTGGCGCGAGACGCACCAGGGCTGGATGTTGCGCATCCACTCGAAATAGGTGTGGGCCCACTGGGCGGGCACGAAGCGCGTGCGCCCCTCCTCGACCGCGGCGATGGCGGGCTTGGCCAAGGTGGCCGCGTCGCAGAACCACTGGTCGGTCAGCCACGGCTCGATCGGCACGCCCGAGCGGTCGCCGTAGGGAACGGTATGGGTGATCTCCTCGGCCTTCTCGACGAGGCCGAGCGCCTCGAGATCGGCGAGCACGCGCTTTCGCGCCTCCATGCGCTCGAGGCCGCGATAGGCCTCGGGCACCGTATCGATGAGATGCGCGTCCGCATCGAAGATGTTGACCATGGCCAGGCCGTGCCGGCGCGCGACCTCGAAGTCGTTGAAGTCGTGGGCGGGCGTGATCTTGACCGCCCCGCTGCCGTGCTCGGGGTCCGCGTAGTCGTCGGCGACGATCGGGATGCGGCGCCCCACGAGCGGCAGGACCGCGTGCCGGCCCACGAGCGCGCGGTAGCGCTCGTCGTCCGGGTGGACCGCGATGGCTGTGTCGCCCAGCATCGTCTCCGGTCGAGTCGTGGCCACACAAATGTAAGTGTTTTCAGTGCCTTCAATCGGATACTTCAAGTGCCATAGATGCCCCTTCACCTCCCGTTGCTCGACCTCGAGGTCCGAGATCGCGGTGTGGAATCGGGGGTCCCAATTGACCAGGCGCTTGTCCCGGTAGATGAGGCCCGCCTTGTGGAGCTCGACGAAGACCTTGCGCACGGCGCGCGACAGGGTCTCGTCCATGGTGAAGGCCTCGCGCGACCAGTCGGCCGAGGCGCCGAGGCGCTTCAGCTGGCGCGTGATCGTGCCGCCGCTTTCCTCCTTCCAGCGCCAGACCCGCTCGACGAACGCCTCGCGCCCGAGGAGCTTCTGATTGGGGCTCGCGACCGTCTTCCCGCGGGCGAGCGCGACGCCCTCGGCTGCGAGCTGGCGCTCGACCACCATCTGCGTCGCGATGCCGGCATGGTCCGTCCCCGGCTGCCACAAGACGTCGCGCCCGCGCATGCGCTCGCGCCGGATGAGGATGTCCTGGAGCGTGTTGTTGAGCGCGTGACCCATGTGCAGACTGCCCGTCACGTTGGGCGGCGGGATCACGATGCAGTAAGGCTTGGCCTTGGACGAGGGATCGCAACGGAAGGCGCCCGAGCTTTCCCAAGCCGCGTAGAGGCGCGTCTCGACCTCGCCCGGGCGATAGGTCTTTTCGAGAGTCGATGTCGGTTCGGATCGCTCCGGTTCGCTCACGGCCGTGATCTCAAGCGATTGTGGGGAAGCGCCTCAGTCCTCGGCGCGGCGGACCATCTCGCGGATTTCCTTCTGCACGAGACGCTGGACGATCTCGGGCAGATTCCCGTCGAGCCATTCGCGCAGCATGGGGCGCAACAGATCGCGGACGATGTCTTCGATGGTGCGGGAGCCCTGGCCAAGCGGCAGGCCCGAACCGTCGTCGCCGCCATGGAGCACCGAGGCGAGAGCCCCGAAGGCGTGCATGGCCTGATCGGCGGCGTGCGCGGAGATGATCCGGTCGTTACGGGCCGCGGGCGCCTCGTGGGGCTCGGCCATCCCCTCGTCCATGGCCGCCTCGGCGCCGCGCTCGGCCGCATCGACCATTTCGAGCACGGGCTCGTCGCCTGCCTCGTCATGGAGCGGCTCATCCGCATGCGCCGGTTCCGCCTGCAGTTCGGCCGCCGGCGGCGGGGGCGGCTCCGCGGCGCGCGCGCTCGCCGGAGGCGCAGCCGGCGGCTCCTCGACGACCTCGGTCAGCTCGATGACGTCCTCTTCGGCCGCGGCGCCGTTGCTCTCCTTCGCCGCCTCTGCCGGCTTCTCGGCGGGCGCTTCGCCCTCGGGCTGGTTGTCCTCGGAGATGATCCGCCTGATCGAGGCCAGGATCTCTTCCATGGACGGTTCTTGCTGGGTCTTGGGATCGCTCACGCCAAGCCTCCGACCGGCGCCAGGGCGCGCGGTGCCAACATCGCTGGGCAGTATAACGAACGAGCCTAGGCGGACAACGCTTTACGAATCGTTTCCGCTCATTCCTTGGGCACGCCGGTGCCGATCCACTTGTCCCGCACCTCGTTGTAGTGCTTGAGCGGGTCGTACCGCTCGACCGGCAGGTTGAGATAGGCGGAGGTCAGGCTGCCGACGGCATAGCGGACCCGGTAGGCGCCGACCACGTAGTCCCGCCGGGCCCGGACCAGGCTGACGCGCGAATCGCGCAATTCCTGCTCGGCGTCGAGGACGTCGAGGACCGTGCGCAGGCCCGCCGTGGCCTCCTGCTCCACGCCCTCGAGGGCGATTCGATTGGCTTCCGTCTGCTTCGTGAAGGCATCGACCTGCGCATGGGCGCTCGTCATGTCCTGCCAGGCGGAAATGGCGTCTTCGACGACCTGGCGGCGCGCCTGGTCGACCTGGATCCGCCGCTGACCGGCCACTTGCTTGGCCTCGCGGACGCGGGCCTCGACCGTGCCCGCCTGGTAGAGCGGCACGGTGAGACGCGCGAGGGCGCGCGCGCTCTTGTCGCGGCTGTAGGTGTCGATCGTGTTGTCGTCCTTGCGGAGCTCGCCGACGAAGGCGACCGTGGGCAGCAATTCGCCGAAGACGAGATCGACGTCGGCCTGGGCGGCCTTCTGGTCGAAATCGGCCGCGCGCACCGTCGGGTTGTTGGTGCTCGCGAGCGTGATGGTCTCCTGGAGATTCCCAGGCAGGTCCTTGGGCAACGGCGGCTCGGTCAGCTTGACCGGCATCTCGCCGACGATGCGCTGGTAGATCGCGCGCGATGTCTCGAGCGCCCCTTCCGACCCGATGCGCTCCGCCGTCGAGCGCGCGAGGCGCGCCTCGGCCTGCGAGACGTCGGTGCGCGTCACTTCGCCGACCTCGAACCGATCGAGCGTCGCTTCGAGCTGCTTGCGCAGGACCTGCTCGTTGTTGATGTTGAGATCGAGCACGGCCTCGTCGCGGACGACGTTGAGATAAGCCGTGACGGCGTCGCGGAACACCAGCTGCTCGGTCGCCGACAGGCGCTGGCGCTCGGCGTTGACGCGCTGCTCGGCGCGCTCGGTCTCCGCGACCGTCCGGAAGCCGCGGAAGAGCGGCTGCGTGACGGCCAGGCTGTAGGTGCGCTGCCACCGGTTGAGCGACTGCGTTCCCGCCGTGGTCTGGTCGAACAGGTTCTGGCTCTGCGATTCCTGGACGCGACCGGCATCGGCGGTGAAAGTCACGGTCGGCCGCCAACCGCCGAGCGCGCGCGGCACTTGCTCGTCCGTCGCGCGCAACAGGGCGCGCTGGGCGCCGATCGTCGGGTTGGTCAGATAGGTCTGGACCAGCGCCTCTTCGAGCGACTGGGCGAACGCCGTCGCCGGCGCGCCAACGGCGAGCGCCAGCACCGAGGCCGCAGCCAACATATCGTTCCGAGTGATCCGTCTCATCCGTCGCGTCCGTGGCCGATCCCGGCGGCTATTATATTAGAATGTGAAGCTCGGAGCCATTTCGAAGCCTGGCAAGTCCGGCGTCGCTGCATCGAACAAGATCCGGTGCGATGTCAAGCCAGCCTGTCGCACGGCCAGGGTCGCGCGGCCGACACCATCGCTGTTCACGACCGTGACGAGCCGTCCGCCCTCCGCCAACTGCGCGAGGATGGACTCGGGTATCGCCGCGACCGTCCCTTCGATGACGATCACGTCGAACGGCGCCTCTGCCGTGCAGCCGTCCTTGAGGCGTCCGCGCACGACGTTGACATTGCCCGCCCCCACCTCCCGCAGCACCGACGCGGCCGTCGCCGCGAGCGCCTGGTCGCTTTCGAGCGCGACGACGGAGGCGACGAGCCGGCCCAGCACCGCCGCGAGATAGCCCGTGCCGCAGCCCACCACGAGAACCCGGTCCTCCTTGCGGAGCGCAGCGTTCTCGAGCAGGCGCGCGCCGACCATGGGCTCCATGAGGAACCGCCCGCTGCCGAGCGGGATGTCCTCGTCCACATAGGCGACGCCGCGCAGGGATGGAGGGACGAAACGTTCGCGCGGGACCTCGAGGAGCGCAGAGGTCAGGTCCGGATCCGTCACCCGATTCGTGCGAATCTGGTTGTCGACCATGTTCCGGCGCGCGACAGCGAAATTCATCACGATTCGACAATGACTTGCAGGAGGCCCCGAACGGTCGGAACTCTTAGCGCGTCTCCCCTCCGTCCACAAGCGCCTTCGGGGTAAGCCAGGGTTGCACCGGGCGGGCGGCCTTGACCGGGCTCGGAAGCGGGCCCTATACCTCGCCCCTCATGCGTGCCGCCGCGGCCGGGTGGCAGAGTGGCCATGCAGGGGACTGCAAATCCCCGTACGTCGGTTCGATTCCGGCCCCGGCCTCCAACCCCGCCGCCGCTGCGGCGGCCGGCGCTCATCACGGATCCAGGGACCCCCATGAGCGCCCCCCGCCCCCAGAACATCCGCGCCGCCATCCTGTGGATGGGCGGCGCCCTCGTCTGCTTCGTGCTCATGGCGCTCTCGGGGCGCGAGCTCTCACGCGAGATCTCGACCTTCCAGATCGTCTTCTACCGCGCCGCGGTCGGCCTCGCCCTGCTGCTGCCTTATCTCCTCGTCGTCGGCTTCCGCCAGGTGCGCACGGCGCGCCTGCCCCTCCACATCGTGCGCAACACGATCCACTTCGGCGGCCAGTGCGCCTGGTTCTACGCCCTCGCGCTCATTCCGCTCGCCGAAGTCTTCGCGATCGAGTTCACCTCGCCCCTCTGGACCGCGATCCTGGCGGCCACCTTCCTCGGCGAGCGCGTCTCGCCCAAGCGCGCGCTCGCCATCTTTCTCGGCTTCGTCGGCGTCCTCATCGTGATCCGGCCGGGCATGGTCGAGATCCGCGGCGCGACCCTCTGGGCGCTCGCCGCGGCCATCCTCTACGCCACGAACTACACGGTGACGCGCGCCATGACGCGCACCGAATCCGCGCTCGCCATCGTGTTCTACATGAACGTCGTCCAGCTGCCCTTGAGCCTTGCCTTCGCCTGGCCGCGCTGGGCCGAGCTTTCGCCGCATCTCTGGGTCTGGGCCGGCGTGGTCGGCATCGTCGGCGTGACCGCGCATTTCTGCATCGCGCGCGCCTTCGCCCAGGCCGAGGCGACGGTCGTGGCGCCCATGGACTTCCTCCGCCTGCCCTTCATCGCGCTGGCGGGCTACCTCATCTATGACGAAGCGATCCACCCGCTCGTGGCGCTCGGCGCCCTCGTCATCATCGCCGGCAACTGGCTCAACATGCGCGCGAGCCACGCGACCGTGAAAATCGCATCGCGATAATGGGCGCCATTGGCGCGCGCGGGCGGCCGTATTAGGCTCGGCCGATCGTCACCAGGGGGAGCGTCATGGCCCAAGAAGTGGTCGTCACCTGCGCCGTCACCGGCGCCCACAGCAACTTCCAGAAGCATCCGAACTTTCCGATCACGCCGAAGCAGATCGCGGACGCCTGCATCGAGGCGCGGAAGGCGGGCGCGGCCGTGACGCACATCCATGTGCGCGACCCGAAGACCGGCATGCGCATCTACGATCCCGCCCTCTTCCGCGAGGTCGTGCACCGCATCCGCGATTCGGGCTCGGACGTCATCATCAACCTGACGACCGGCGAAGGCGGACGCTTCGCGCCCTCGGAGGAGAACCCGCGCGTCGGCGGTCCCGGCACGACGCTCATGAAGCCGCTCGACCGCCTCGTCCACATCGAGGAGCTCCGGCCCGACATCGCGACGCTCGACTGCGGCACGATGAATTTCGGCGAGACCGTGTTCATGAATACGCCCGAGCATTTGCGCATCATGGCCAAGCGCATCAAGGAGCTCGGCGTGAAGCCGGAAATCGAGTGCTTCGAGATGGGCCACATTCTGCTGGCCAAGGACCTGATCGCGCGGGGTCTCATCGAGGATCCGCCGCTGTTCCAGCTGTGCCTCGGCATCCAGTGGAGCGCGCCTGCGACGCCCGAGGTCATGCAGACCATGCGCAACCTTCTCCCCGCCAACGCCAAATGGGCCGCCTTCGGCATCTCGCGCTGGGAGTTCAACATGGTCGCGGCCGCGGTCAATCTCGGCGGCCAGGTGCGAGTCGGACTCGAGGACAATCTTTATTTGGAGAAGGGCGTGTTCGGCACCAACGGCCAGCTCGTCGAGAAGGCCGTGCGCATCGTGCGCGAGCTCGGGGCCGAGCCGGTCGAGCCCAAGCGCGCGGCCGAGATCCTCGAGCTTCCGCCGCGCGGGCAGTCGGCGCCGAAGAATTGAGGCCCCATCCGGCCCGTCCCGTCCGACGCGCGCCATGACCGTCCCCACGCGCATGCGCGCCGTCGTGACCACGGGGCATGGCGGCCTCGACATGCTCGACTACCGGGACGACGTGCCGGTGCCGGTGCCGGCCGCGGGCGAAGTGCTCATCAAGGTCGGCGCCTGCAGCATCAACAACACCGACATCAACACGCGCACCGGGTGGTACGCGTCGGCCGTCCGCGGCGGAACCGAGGTCGACGCGGTGCTGGCCGAGGCGGCACCGTGGGACCGCACGACCCTCGCCTTCCCCCGCATCCAGGGCGCCGACATCGCAGGTTCGATCGTGGCCGTCGGCGGGGGCGTCCTGGCCTCGCGCGTGGGCGAGCGCGTTCTCGTCGATCCCTGGATCGTCGATCCCGCCGACATCTTCAAGAATCCGCTCTATGTCGGGAGCGAGCGCGACGGCGGCTACGCCGAATACGTGGCCGTGCCGTCGACGAACGCGCATCGCGTCTCGGCACGCCTGAGCGATGTCGAGTGGGCGACGTTTCCCTGCGCCTACTCGACGGCCGAGAACATGCTCCACCGCGCCGGGCTCATGCCAGGCGAGACGCTCGTCATCACCGGCGCCTCGGGCGGGGTCGGCACGGGCCTCATCCAGATCGGGGCCGCCCGCGGTGCCCGCGTCGTCGCGGTCA
Organism: Alphaproteobacteria bacterium; assembly: GCA_046349515.1. Lineage (GTDB taxonomy): Bacteria > Pseudomonadota > Alphaproteobacteria > CADEGL01 > CADEGL01 > JBGPGW01. The sequence goes on from JAXMCE010000009.1 coordinate 106,766, forward strand.
CCTCGGCGGGCAAGATCGACCAGGCGCGCGCGCTCGGCGCCTCAATCGCCCTGCCGCGTGACGACGCTGCTCTCGCCGAGAGCATCAAGGCCGCGGCGGGACCGGTCGATGTCTGGGCCGACGTCGTGGGCGGCGCGGGCTTCCCCGCTCTCTTCGACACGCTCCGCCCGGGCGCACGCTACGTGACCTCGGGTGCGATCGCTGGCCCAATCATCGAGGTCGATCTCCGCACCCTCTATCTCAGGGACATCACGATGTACGGCGCGACGATGCAGGCGCCCGAGGTCTTCCCCACATTGCTCAAGCGCATCGAGCAGGGTGCGATCAAGCCGATCGTGGCCAAGACCTATCCGCTCTCCCGCGCCCGCGAGGCCCAGGCCGATTTCGGCGCGAAGGCCCATGTCGGCAAGATCGTGCTCGTGCCGGGACAATAGGGAACGGCGATCCGTCGAATTGGCCCGCGTCTCTCTCAGGCGCGAACGGGGCGCGCGGCCTCGGCGTTCCTCTGGCGCGCATGGCGCTGGATCGCGATCGCGCATTCGATCGCCGCAAGCACGGCCATCACCGCGACGAAGGCCATGGCCCCGTATTCCGCGATGATGACGCCGCCGAGACCCGGGAAGGCGAACACGCCCACGAAATAGGACAGGTTGAAAAGCTGCATGGCCTGCGGCGAGAGACCCTCGGGCGCCTCGTTCGCCACGATCGCCTTGATGAGCGCGTAGGCGATGCCGTAGCCGATGCCGAGAAGGATGGCGGCCAGCGCGTAAAGCGCGAGGCTGCCGCCGATCGCGAGAAAGAGCGCGCTGCCCGCCGTCATGGCCGCGAGCAGCCAGGCGGATGCGAGATAGAGCGGCACCTTGGGCGAGGTCGCGGCCAGCACGATCCGGAACAGCACGACCGTCGCCGCGTAGATCGAGAAGAAGTAGGCGTAGTCAACGCCGGCCGCCTCGGCGATCACGGTCTGGTAGGCATGGAAGCCCGCGAAGACGCAGGCGCCGAGACCGACCATGATGATCGGATAGCGCGCCTCGGACGCCAGCACGAGCCGCGCCGCGCGGAGCGAAAGGCGCGCGACGCCTTCGACCTTGCGCACGCTTTCCTCGCGCCGGATCGCGGGCGCGATCGCGAACAGGGCCAAACCCGACAGCGCCGTGCCCAACGCCACCAGCGCGAAGGCCGCGACGAGCGGCGCATCCATGCTCCGCGCCAAAGGCGCCAGCAACGGCGCCGACCCGATACCGCCCATGAGGCAGGCATGGGAGACGAGGAACATGCGCGCACGGGACTCGGGCTCGATCAACACCGCGAGGATGATCGCCGAGAGGCAGTAGAACAGGCCCCAGCCGATGCCGATGACGATCCCGCCGGCGAGCAGGAGGCCCGGGTGTCCGCCCGAGAGCGCGAAGGCCGCGTTGGCCGCCGCGAGGAGAAGCCCCGCGAGGCCCACGGCCGGCGCGCGGCCGATTCTGTCGGAGACGTGGCCCGCATAGGCGACCGTGAGAAGCGTCGACACGGCCGCGGCAGCGAGCACGCCGCCCACGAGCTCCGTCCCCGCGCCGAAGCTTTCGACCAGCACCGGCAGGAGGAAGGTGGCCCCGTAGCCCGCGCCGCAGAAGAACGAGGCCAGGCAGACGATGACGATGATGTGCGCGCGCGACATGGCCGAATCGTCGCCTTACGACGCGCCGAACAAAAGGGCCACTTCGCGACGCATGGAAGAGGCCACTCCACCGATCTCGGCCACCACGGCCACGACCTATCCCTTGTACGGCTCGTAGCGCGAGGGCTTGAGCTTGCCGTCCGGATGGTAGCCGATCAGGTCCGGCTTGCCGTCGAAATCCGTGTCGTGGAACGAATAGTCCCACTTCCCGTCGCGGTCCTCGTCGAAGACGAGGATGTCCCACTTCTCGTCGCCGTTGGTATCGATGAAGAGGACGTAGGGCTTCGACTTGTCGTCGTAGTCGAGGAAGGCGATGTCGGCCTTGCCGTCGCAATCCGTGTCGTAGACGCGGAAGTTGCCGGTGTTCTTCTCGTTGCGGCCTTCGTAGAGGATCTTGGCCTCGCATTTGCCGCCGGGCTTGTCCTGCTTGACGATGCGGCTTTCGGGTGAGGCGAGGAACGCGCGCACGTCGCCGACCGAGATCGCGAAGTTGAGCCCCTCGCCCTGCGCCTTGAAGGCGTTGACGCCGATGAGCTTGCCCTTGTCGTCGAGCAGCGGTCCGCCGGAATTACCGGGATTGATGGGGGTCTGGGTCTGGATCACGTCGGCCTTGTGGTCGATGCCGGACTCGGTGCGCCACGCATAGTTCTTGCGGTACTGGCTGATGATGCCCTTCGTGTAGCTCCAGGCCTCGCCCGTCGGATGGCCGATGGCGTGGACATCCGCTCCGACCTTGATCCCGACCTCGTCCCCGAACGCGATGGGCTTCCGGTTGCCCGGCTTGATCGCGAGTTCGAGGAGCGCCAAGTCGCGCACCTGGTCGACCTTGATGACCTGGGCGCCGAGAAGATCGGCGCGGCGCAACTCGCGGCCCTCCTGCTCCGGCTTGAAGATGACCCCCACCTCGTCGAAGCCTTCGACGACGTGCCAGTTGGTGAGCACGCGCCCATCGGGCAGGAGTGAGCCGGAACCGATTCCATCATCCGTGAGCACAAGCACGACCGAGGGCGAGATTTGCTGGAAGATCTGCGCTTCCTTGGCGCCGCGGATGGCGAGCGGCTTCGTCTTGTCGACCTTGAGGAGTGCCGCCTTGGCCTTCTTTCCCTGGGCAGCCGTGTCCTTGCCGCCCGTGACGTTCACCTCGGGCATCGTGCCCTTGAGAGGCTGGTTGCCCTTGGTGATGCGCTCACCCAGGCCTTCGACGCTTTGGGCGAAGGCCGCCGTCGCGAAGACGGCACCGATGAGGCTTGAGAGAATCACGCCCGTACGCATGGTCTTGGTCCTTTCGGTCGAGCCGCGCGGATCGAGAGCCCGCTTCATTCTAGGTGAAACGCTCCGGTTGTTCATGGACGTTTGAGAACCTTTCGCACTGCACACTCATGGGTTAGTCGCGCGGAGCGGCGCGCCGTCCCCGACCACGACGAAGGGCGCCCAGGCCGCGGGATGCGCCATGTAGCCAGGCATCGCCGAATCGTCGAGAAGGCCCATCATGGCCAAGCGCAGCGCCTCCGAGCGGCGGAGCGAAGGCTCGGCCTTAAGGCGCTCGATCATGCGCGTCGTCACCTCGGCCGCGGCGTCGCTCAAGACCGGCCAGTTGGAGACGAGAAGCGCCCGCGAGCCGGCGACGAAGAAGGCGCGCGCGAGGCCGGACAACCCCTCCGCCCCGGGCCGGCCGTCGCCCGACGCCGTATTGCACGCGGAGAGGATCACCCAATCGGCGTTGAGGTTGAGGAGCGCCACCTCGCTCGCCGTGAGTAGCCCGTCATCGGTGGCGGTGATCTCAGCCGGCACGCTCAAGGCCAGCGCCGGCTCATCGAGCCCGTTGAGGTCGCCTGCGATGAGGCCGTGGGTCGCGAGCGCAAGGATGCGGTATTGGCTCAAGTCCATGGCCTTCACGCGCGTCTCGCTGGCCTCCGCCTGGAGGAAGACGGAACCCTCGGCCGCAAGCAGCGTCGCGATGCGCTTCAGCTCCTCGGCCGTGTCGGGCAGCGCCGGCAGGGCGCGGAGAGCGGCGAGGTCGACCGCGCCGCGACTCTTGAGCGCCGTTGCCGCGACGCCGCGCCGGGCGAGTCGCGACCCGCGCACCGTGCTCGCGCCGTCAGCGCCGAAGACCGGATCGCCGAAGCCGATGAACGATTTCGCGGAGGCGCGCGCGGGCTCGGCCGCGCGCAAGGCTCGGAGCGCGCCGACCGACGGCAGGACGGTGACGGCCGTCCGCCGCGCGAGCCAGCCGACCGAGCGGTAGCCCGCAAGGTCGACGGTGGCGCTCGCGGGCGGGTCGCGCACGAGCACGTTGAACGGCAGGGCGTTGAGCGGGCCGTCAGGGACCACGAGAAGATGACGCGCGCCCTCGACGCCGAGCGGCGCCAGGAGCTGGCCGTAGAGGCGATGGAGGCGGGCGAGGTCGACGGGCTTCAAGTCGGCCTCGCTCACGATGTCGCTCGGGTCGAGCGCGCGGCGCACCGAGACGATGTCGTCCTCGAGCGAGCGCGCGGTCACGCGATCGAGACGACGCAGGGCGACGCTCGACGGCGTCACGGCCCAGGCATAGGCGCCTTCGCGCCCGAGCACGTAGGCGATGAGGGCTTCGTCCGGCTTCAAGAGCTTCTGTGCGTCCGCAAGCGCCACGGGCGCGCTCCCTGTGAGGTCGAAATAGGCCGGGAAGCGGCGCTTGATCTCCTGATCGATGCGGGCGAGCGAGGCTTCGAGCGTCTTCAAATCGCTGAGATCGGCCGGTGCCTCTGCCCCCGCGCCCGTAGGATCGACGAGAGCGCTCGAAAGCCGGCGGTTGAGACTCGTCCAGCTCTCAACGGTCTTCTGCCGCTCGAGCGCGAGCGTCGAAAGCGCATCCGAGCCCGCGACGGAGCGCGCCGCTCCGTGGCCGATCGATTCCGAGACGCTCGCCGCGTTCGCCAACTGGAGAATCTCGAAGGACTCGGCGAGAAGCGCCGGGTTCGCTCCGCGCCCCTGCTGGCGGTCGAGGAGCGCCACATGGCCGACGAAGGTGTCGCGCATGCTCCGCCGCTCGGCGAGCGCCTGCACGCGCGGCGCGCGGCCCTGCCGGTCGAGCCGCGCCGCGTAACGCGCCGTCGCCTCGCGCGCGACGGCCAGCGCTTCGCCGGACTTGCCCGCGCGCTCGAGCACTTCGGCAAAGTCGATCGAGCCCGCGAGGACGAGCGGATGACCCTCGAGAGTCGCCGACGAGACGAGCGCCTGAGCCTTGCGGTACAGCGCCTCGGACTCGGCGAGCTTGCCCAGCTTGGCCTTGACGAAGGCGTGGTCCGCCAAGGCGCGAACGGCGTGCGGCATGGTCGCCGTGCCCGGGCGATCGATCTCCTTCCGCGCCGCGGTGAGAAGCGCGTCGGCCTCGGCGTACTTTCCCTGCTTCGCGAGCACGCGCGCGAGGGTGGCGTCGATGAACGGGCGGGCCGCAGCGGATCCGTCCGGTCCGTTCAACCGATGTCTCACGCTCTCGAGAATCCTGGCGGCGTCGGCGTATCGCCCGAGGCGCTCTTCCAAGAGAGCGAAATCCGTCGTGGCGCCGAGCAGAGCGATATCGTTCTTGGCGCCGAGAGCGTCGAACCCGTCCAATACAGCAGCGAAGAGCGGCTTCGCCTCATCGTGGCGGCCGGCTTCCTCGTAAGTGTTCGCCAGCGAGCTCAGGACTTGAAGCCGGAGCGCAGGGCCGTCGGGCGTCGATGGTTGGATGAGGCCCAATGCTTCCTGAAGGACGGACTCCGCCCCGCCATACTCGCCGCGCGTCGCGTGAAGCCAGGCGAGGTCTTTGTCGACATCGACAAGCGAGGACACGGATGGGGTGGCGGCGCTTTGGAATGCCGCCTTGGCCGACATCAAATATTCTTTCGCCCTCTCCTGATTCGGAGGAACGCCGGGCGCGCCGAAGAGCAACAGCTTTCCGATCGCCGCCGCGCCCGAGGGATCGCCCTTCGATGCCGCGCGCTCGTAGAGCGTCATGGCCGCGGCAGGATCTCTCTTGATGCCAACACCCAATTGATACGCCCGCGCCAACAGGCTTTCGCCGTACGAATCGCCATTGGCAGCAGCCTTCTCATAGAGCGCGAACGCGCGTTTGGGATCCTTCCCGACGCCGTTGCCCTCCTCGTACCGCCGGCCCAGCAGCGCCGTCGCGAAGGCGTCATTCTTCTCGACCGCGCTCTCGAGCAGCTTCACTGCCTCTCGCTTGTCGGGCGCACCGGCAACGCCGAGATCGCTCAACATCGCGAGCCTCACCATCGATGGCGCATAGCCGGCCTTCGCAGCCGATCGATGGTGAGCGATCCCGCGCGCCTCGTCCTTGGGCACGAGGCGACCGGACAGAAAGATCTCTCCGAGCTCGTAGCTGGCGACGGGCTCGTTCTGGGCGGCGGCTTTCTCGTACCACGCGATCGCCTGCCGAACGTCGCGCAAGCTCTCGGGCCCGACGGACAGGATTCGCGCCAGCCGCTGCTGAGACGCAGCGTCGCCCTCTTCGGCGGCCTTCCGGTACCAATCCGCGGCCTCCCGCACGTTTTCCGGGCCGCCTTCACCCCGCTCCAACTTCGAGGCGAGAAGAAATTGCGCATTGGCGTCGCCCTGCTCGGCGGCCTTCCGGTACCAAGTGGCCGCGGCCACGACATCCTTCGCGACACCTGTTCCCTCATCGAAAAAGACCGCGGTCAACACTTGGCCGAATGCGTTGCCCTTTTCGGCAGAACGCCGCGCCCATCGAGCGGCAGCCACATCGTCTTTCGGGATTCCTTTGCCGTCGTGAAGATACTGCGCGAGATAGGCTTCCCCTTCGGGATCGCCCGCTTCCGCGGCGGCGCGTATCCACCGCGCCGCCTCCTCCAACGCCTTTGGCCCGGCTTTGCTTTCCTCGAGGGTCAGCGCGTACTGGATCTGAGCCTTCGAAACGCCGGCTTCAGCCGCGGCCTTGAGGTGGCGAAATGCCCGCGCCGGATCCTTCGGTTCGCCGAGGCCGTCGGCGTAGATCGTGGAGAGGATGACATGCGCCGGACCGATGCCGCTCTCGACGGCGCGTTCGGCCTGGTCCTTCGCCTCCGCATACCGGCCGGCCTTGAGAAGCGCGCGCGAGAGAAGAAACCGGTCGCGCGCCTCCGTGGCCCCGCCCGCGGCAACGGCCGCACCGCAAATCCGGATCGCGCGCTCGGCGTCGAGCGCGTCGTAGGACACCGAGGGCGATGATGGCGTCGAGCCGTAGGCCGCGACGCGGTCGCACTCCTCGCCCGGCGTCGCGGCGAGGACCGCGTCGACGCCCATCACTACTCCGAAAAGGAGAAGTGCCAAGGCCCACGCTGCGCGGCCAAGGCGAGAGATCAAGACGGCGAATCGACGGGTCGACACGGGACGGGCCTCCGGCCGAGGCGGGAATCGTCCGTCTTTCGGTCGGGCTTGGCAAGGACGCGTAAGGGATTACCGCCGCGCGGAGGGCGTAGCCGACCGTCGCCCAACGGCATCCCGCGCCCCTGACCGGCGCGGGTTAATGTTTGGGGCAGCGATACCCGCGCGCCTTATCCCGCGTAGACCGCCTTCTGGCCGCTCGACGTGATCTTGCCGGCCCGGACCTGGCTCACGACCTCGCCGAGGTCCTGGACGTAGCGGTCGATCGACTTGGTGTGGACAGGGTTGAGCGCGAGATGCATGCCGGCGGGCTCGCGTGCCCGCGCGACCGCCCAGCCCCGTGCCCCCATCCCGTCCGCGACGGCGGTGATGTCGAACTGGGGCGAGCCGAAATTGACGAGGCCCACATCGGGCTTGCCGCGAATCTCGAAGCCGCCGATGCGCTCGAAGCCGCCATAGAGCGTGGCGCGCGTGTCCATGATGGCCTTGGCGGCCTTCAAGTACCCGTCCTCGCCGAGGAACTTGAGCGTGGTCCAGGCGCCGGCGAGGGCCCCGCCGGTCTTCGAGCCGCCGATCGACGGCGTCGCATAGCTGCCGTAGGGCCAGTCCTCGAAGCGGAAGGTGAAATACTCCTTCAAGTCCGCATCGCGGTAGAGAAGCGTCGAGATGTTCTTGGGCGCATAGCCATATTTGTGGAGATCGGCCGAGACGGACCACACGCCCTCGACGCCCAAATCGAACTCGGGCACCGGATGGCCGAGCTTCCTCACGAAGGGTGCCACATAGCCGCCGACGCAGGCGTCCACATGGAACCAGATGTCGCGCTTGGCAGCGACGGACGCCAGCTCCGCGATCGGATCGATGACGCCGAAGGGATAGCACGGCGCCGAGCCCACCATCATGATGACGTCGTCGGTGAGCGCCCGCTCCATCGCATCGACGTCGGCGCGGCAATCATCGCTCCGCTGCGGGATGCGCGTGACCTCAAGGCCATAGTAGAACGCCGATTTATTGAAGGCGGGGTGCGCCGTGCGCGGGAGCAACAGGCGCGGCGTCTTGATGTGCGGCTTGTGCTTCCGCGCCCATTCGCGCGCGGCGAGCACCGCCAAGAGGATGCTCTCCGTCCCGCCCGTCGTGACGACGCCGCCCGAGCCCTCGCGCCCGCCCAAGATCTCGAGCGCCATCTGGATGATCTCTTCCTGGAAGAGCGTGATGCTGGCGAAGCCGACTTTGCGCTTCTTCGCCATCTCGCCCGAGTAGAGCGCGTTCTCGACGAGGAACATGCCGTAGGCCTCGTGCGCGACGCGCAGGAGTTCGTCGTCCACCACATAGGACGACATGGCCATGCGCCCGCCATGCCAGTCCGAGTCTCCCTTCCGTGCCTCGTCCATCACCCGGTGGAGCTGCTCCCACGGAATGCCCTGCTTCGGAAAGATGGTGTTCTGCATCGCTCCCTCCCCTGACGCTCACGCCTTTCAGCGCGCCCGACTCTGAACCCATTCGAAGCCGATGTCCTCGGTACCTCAACTGCTCGTATAGACGGCCTGAGTGGCGCCCCGCTTCAACCTGCCCGAGCGGACCGCGGCGGTGACTTCGCCGAGATCCGCAACATACTTGTCTATCGATTTGGAATTAATGGGATTTATGAGATTGATGATGGCGTCGGGATCGAGGCCGCGGCCGGTCGACCAGCCGCGCTCGTCGAGCCCATCGGCGACCGCCGTGATGTCGAAATCATCGGACCCATAGCGCACGAGACCCAGGTGCGGCTCGCCCTGGACTTTGAATCCGCCGATGCGCGCGAGGCCGTCGAAGAGTTTCTGGCGCGTGTCCATGATGGTCTTGGCGGCCTTCAGGTAGCCCTCCTCCCCCATGACGTGGAAGAGCGCCCAGGCAGCGGCGATGGGCCCGCCCGTCCGCGAGCCGCCGGTGCCCGCCGTCGCGTAGCTGCCCGCCGGCCACTCGTCGAAGTCGAAGGTCGAGTAGCGCCGAAGCGAAGCGTCGCGGTAAAGGACGCTCGAGATGTTCTTTGGCGCGAAACCGTATTTGTGGAGGTCCGCCGACATCGACCACACGCCGGGGACCGAGAGGTCGAAGTCGGGCACGGGATAGCCCAGCTTCTTGACGAACGGCGCCAAGTACCCGCCGACGCAGGCGTCAACATGGAACCAGACGTTGCGCTTGGCCGCGACTTCCGAGAGCTCCGTCAACGGATCGATGATGCCGAAGGGGTAGCAGGGCGCACCCCCCGCCATCAGCACCACGTCGTCCGTGAGCGCCGCCTCCATCGCCTTCACATCGGCGCGGAAATCGGGGCCTTCGTGAATCCGCGTGACCTCCAGCCCGTAATAGAACGCCGCCTTGTTGAAGGCCGGGTGCGCGGTGCGCGGGAGAAGAAGCCGCGGCTTCGTGATGTGGGGCTTGTTCTTCCTCGCCCATTCGCGCGCGCCGAGGACAGCGAGCAAAATGCTCTCCGTTCCGCCGCTCGTGAGCGTGCCGCCCGCCCCTTCCGGCGCGTTGAAGAGCTCGAGCACCATCTTGAGCAACTCGTCCCTGAAATCGACGAGGCTGGTGAAGCCGGTGCCGGGCTTCTTCGCGAACTCGCCCGCATAGATCGCGTTCTCGACGAGGAAGTCGCCGTTGGCCTCGCGGAGCATCGCGACATGCTGATCGTCGATGACATAGGAGGAGGTGAGCATGCGCCCCTCCTGCCACTTCACGTCCTGGCCGCGCTTCGCGTTCATGCGCTGGCGCACCTCGGGCCAGGGCGTGCCGCGCTTCGGGAAATGGGTGTTTTGCATCGTCCGCCTCCTCTCGCCGCTCAGGCCGTGCAACGCGCTCCACGTGGCTTGAGGATCACTCCGCCGCGGCGCGCGCCATATCCTTCCGCAACGCCTTCGTCGCCGATTGGTCGACGGCGAGGCTTTTCTGATCGAGCACGACGCCGAAGCGCTTCGACGCGTCCTCGGCGGTGTAGTAGCCGAGCGACACGTCGCGCTCGACCAGGCCCGGATCGCGCTCGAGCGGGTTGCCGTAGCCGCCCCCGCCCGGAGTCGAGACCAGCACCATGTCGCCGCCATTCACATGGAGGCCCTGGTCCTTCGAAAAATGCGGCAGCGTGTAGTCGGGCTGGTTGCCGCGGCGCACGATGACGTGGTTGGGCCCGCCATCCTCGCCGCCCAAGACGCCCTGCGGCCCCGTCCGCCCGTGGTCCATGACGAAGGACGCGATGGCGTGGCCGCGCCTCAGGCGCACCTTATAGTTGACGCCGAAGCCGCCGCGATGCTTCCCCGCCCCGCCCGAGCGGTCGCGAAGCGAGTACTCCTCGAACAGCACCGGGTAGAACTGCTCCATCACTTCGAGCGGCTGGGTCTTCGAGATGCCGATGGTCGAGCAGCCGTTGGAGATGCCGTCGCCGTCGTGCCAGCCGCCGTAGCCGCCGCCGCTGAAGATGTACATGACGTAGTTGCGGCCCTTCTTCGGATCGTGGCCGCCGAGCGCGAAATTGCCGCTGGTGCCCGCGGGTGCCGCGAACAGCTTGTTGGGGATGACGTTGGCCAAGGTCACGAACACGGCCTCGCAGATGCGCTGGCTCACCTCCGCGGCGCAGCCCGAGACGGGACGCGGATATTTGGCATAGAGGAACGTGCCGTCCGGGTCCTTGATGTGGATGGGCTCGAAGGTGCCGGCGTTGAGCGGCACGTCGGGGAAGATGTGCTTCATCGCGATAAAGACGGCCGAGCGCGTCGTCGCGATGACGCAGTTCAATGGCCCGATGCAGGGCGGAGAGGAGCCCGAGAAGTCGACGTGCATCTCCGAGTCCTCGACGCGGATCGCGAGCTTGATCTCGAGCGGCTGGTTCACGACGCCGTCCGAATCCAGTGCCGCCTGGCCGTGATAGGTGCCGTTCGGAATCTGCGCGATCTTGGCGCGCATCTGCTGCGCCGCGCGGCGCTTCAGCTCCTTGATCGAGTCCTCGACCGTGTCGCGACCGTAACGGTCCATGAGCTGGATGAGGCGCTTCTCGCCGATGCTGAGCGAAGCGGCCTGGGCCTTGATGTCGCCGATGGTCTGGTCGGCCGTGCGGATGTTCGAGAGCACGATCGAGAGGATCTCGTCGTCGACCTTGCCTTCCTTGATGAGCTTGACCGGCGGAAGCCTCAAGCCCTCCATTTCGACATCCGTCGCCTGCGCCGAGAAGCCGCCGGGCACCGCTCCGCCCGTGTCGCGCCAGTGGCCGGTGTTGGCCAGCCAGCAGAAGAGCTCGCCCTTGTAGAAGAAGGGACGGTAGAAGCGCACGTCCATGAGATGCGTGCCGCCGAGATAGGGATCGTTCGCGATGTAGACATCGCCCGGCCGCACGTCCTTCGCGCGCTCGATGACGCTCGCCGTGCCGTACTGCATCGTGCCCATGAAGATGGGAAGGCCGAGATCGCCCTGCGCGATGAGCTCGCCGTTGTCGCGGTGATAGATGCCGTCCGAACGGTCGAAGGCCTCGGAGATGACGGGGCTGAACGCCGCGCGCTGGAACGCGAGATCCATCTCGTTGCAGACCTGGACGAGGCCGTTCTGGATGACGGCAAGCGTTACCGGATCGATGTTGGTGGCCATCGTCTTTCTACCCCTGCTTGTCCGATCCGTGCTGGGGCACGGAAATGATCAAATTGCCGTCCCGATCCATCTCGACCGTGTTGCCCGGCTCGACCACGGTCGTCGTGTCGAGCTGCTCGATGATCGCCGGGCCCTTGAACCTGATCTTGGCAGGCAAGGCATCGCGCCGGTAGATGGGCGTCTCGACCCACCCGCCATCGAACCAGATGCGGCGCGAGTCGACCTTCGCCTCGTCGAGAGTCTTGGCTTGCGCCTTCCAGTCGACGAGCGCCCTCAAGGTGACGCCCTTGCGCTTGCCGATGACGGCCGTGCGCAAGTTCACGAGAACCGCGCGGATCTCCGGCAGGCGCACCTCGAAGCGGTTCCAATAGGCCGCCTCGAAGGCCTCTTGGATCGCGTCGCGCGTGAGACTGCCACCATCGAGCGGCACGGTCAGCACGTGGCTCTGCCCTTGGAACTGCATGTCGGCCTGGTGGATGAACTCGATGCGCTCGACCGGGATCTTCTCGTGCTCGATCGTGCGGCGTCCCTCGGCGCGGTGCTCCTCGAGGATGCGGCGCGCCTCGTCCATGTCGACCTCGCCCACGAGGCGGTTGACCGTGCGCACATAATCATGCCGGACATCGGCCACGATGCAGCCAAGCGCGCTCGTGATCCCGGGGCGCACGGGGACGAGCACCTTCGGGATCGCGAGCTCGCGCGCGAGCGCCGACGCATGGAGCGGTCCCGCGCCGCCGAAAGCGAAGAGAGCGAAGTCGCGCGGGTCGAGGCCGCGCGCGAGCGAGACCATGCGGAGCGCGCCCGCCATCTTGTCGTTGGCGATACGGATGATCGCCGCCGCCGCCTCGACCGCCGAGAGCCCGAGGGGCGCCCCGATCTCGCGCTCGATCGTGCGCGACACGTCCTCGACGCTGACCGGATTGTCGACGGAGAGAAGCTTCTTCGCGTTGAGCCGCCCGAGAACGAGATTCGCATCGGTGATGGTCGGCCGCGTGCCCCCGCGCCCGTAGCAGATGGGACCGGGCTTGGCCCCGGCGCTCTCCGGCCCGACGTTCAGGATGCCCGCGTCGTCGATGAAGGCGATGCTGCCGCCGCCCGCGCCGATCGTGTGGATGTCGACCATCGGCACATGCACGGGCATGGCGTATTCGAGCTCGAACTCGGTCGTCACCTGCGGCACGCCGTCGCGGATGAGCGCGACATCGCAGCTCGTGCCGCCCATGTCGTAGGTCACGACGTTGGGGAAGCCCGCGGCGGTCGAGGTGTAGGCCGCGGCCTTGGCTCCCGAAGCGGGGCCCGAAAGCACCGTGTGCGCCGCCGCCTCCGAGACGATCGAGGACGACACGGTGCCGCCATTGCCCTGCATGACGAGAAGGTCGTTCGCATAGCCGCGCGACGCGAGATCGCCGGTGAGGCGCTTCAGGTACCGGTCGAGCACGGGGCGGATGCTGGCATTCACCGCCGCGGTGACGCCCCGCTCGTACTCGCGGAACTGCGGCAGGATGTCACTGCCGGCGGTGACGTAAGGATTGGGCCAGATCGCGCGCGCGATCTCGGCCGCGCGACGCTCATGCGCCGGGTTGATGTAGGAATTGAAGAAGTGAATGACCAGCGCCTCGCAGCCCTTGGCCATGAGCGCGCGTGCGGCGGCGGCGACCGCGGCCTCGTCGAGCGGCCGCACGACCCCGCCATCCGCGTCCATGCGCTCGTCGACCTCGATGCGAAGATCGCGGGGAACGAGCGGCCGGAACGTGCCCGTCATGCCATAGGAGTTGGGCCGCGTGCGGCGCCCAAGCTCGAGGATGTCGCGGAAGCCCTTGGTCGTGATGACGCCGACCTTGCTGATCTTGCGCTCCAAGAGAGCGTTCGTCGTCGCGGTCGTGCCGTGGACGATGGACGCGAGCTCGCCGAACGGAGTCTTCGCCGCCTCGATCGAGGCGATGACGCCGAAGGCCTGGTTCTCGGGGGTCGTGGGGACCTTGGTCACGCGCACGTCGCCCGAGGCCTCGTCCACGAGCATGAGGTCCGTGAACGTTCCGCCCACGTCGATGCCGACGACTTTACTCATGACTGATCCGCTCTCCGCTTCCGTCGTTGTGGTCCATTCGAATGATCGTCACCGTCCCACCCCCGCCCGGGCCGCTTCGATCGCGCGCCAGACGCGTTCGGGCGTCGCGGGCATCTCGACATGCGTGACGCCAAGCGGCGCGAGCGCGTCGACCACGGCGTTGATGACGGTGGACGGCGCCACGATGGCGCCGGCCTCCCCGCAGCCCTTGATGCCGAGAGGGTTGGTCCGGCACGGCACCTCGTTGAAGGCGACCGCGAAGGACGGCAGGTCGCCCGCGCGGGGCAATTGATAGTCCATGAGCGATCCGGTGAGCAGCTGGCCCGAGTCCGCATCGTACACGCATCCTTCATGGAGCGCCTGCCCAATGCCTTGGGCGACGCCGCCATGGACCTGCCCCTCGACGATCATGGGATTGAGCACGACGCCGAAATCGTCGACGGCACCGTAGCGCTCGAGCACGACGACGCCGGTCTCGGGATCGATTTCGACTTCGCAGAGATGGATGCCGTTGGGGAAAGTCTGGTTCGTCGGTTGGTAGACCGCCGTCTCGGCGAAGCCGGGCTCCATGTCTGGAGGAAGCTGACCCGCCCCATGCGCGGCCCTGGCGACCTCGGCGAAGGAGACCGTGCGGTCGGTCCCGCCGATGGTGAAGCGGCCATCGGCGAAGGCGATGTCGGCGGGTGCGGCCTCCATGAGGTGGGCCGCGATGCGCCTGCCGCGCTCGACGATCTTCGCGGCCGCATCATGGATGGCGCCGCCGCCCGCGTGGAGCGAGCGCGAGGCGCCCGTGCCGTTGCCGGCACTCACCCGGTCGGTGTCGCCCTGGACGAGGCGCACCCGATCGATGCCGACGCCGAGACGTTCCGCGAGGATCTGGGCATAGGCCGTCTCGTGCCCCTGCCCGTTCGACTGGGTGCCGACATAGATCGTCACGCCGCCCTCGGCATCGACCTCGAGGCGCGCCGTCTCGTCGGTGCGATGGGCCGTGTCCTCCATGTAAGCCGCGATCCCGCGGCCGCGGAGGACGCCGCGCGCCGCGGCGGCCTCGCGCCGTGCGGCGAATCCTTCGGCATCGGCCGCCCGAAGCAGGCGATCGAGATTGTCCTCGAAGGCGCCGCTGTCGATGACGAGCCGTGCCGCCGTCGTGAAGGGCATGGCAGAGGGCTCGACGAAATTGCGCCGGCGCAGATCATCGGGCGCCACCCCGAGCTCCCGCGCGGCCGTGTCGATCAGGCGCTCGACGATAAAATTGGTCTCGGGCTTGCCGGCGCCGCGATAGGCATCCACCGGCACGGTGTTCGTGAAGACGCAGCGCACTTCGGCGTGGAGCACGGGCAAGCGGTAGACCGAGGGCATGACCAAATGACCGCCCCAGGTCGGGATAAGGGTGCCGTACATCGACACGTAGGCGCCGAGATTGGCGATCGTGTCGGCCCGGAGAGCCAAGAACCGGCCATGGGAATCGAGCGCCAGCTCGGCCTTGGTGCACTGGTCGCGCGCCTGGGCGTCCGAGAGAAAGGCCTCCGCCCGCTCCCCGATCCATCGCACGGGGCGGCCCACGCGCCGCGCGGCCCACAGCACCACGACCTGCTCGGGGTAGTGGTAAATCTTCATGCCGAAGCCGCCGCCCACATCGGTCGTGACGATGCGCATCGCTGACTCGGGGATGCGGAAGACCTCATGCGTCAACTTGTCGCGCAGCTTGTGGCCGCCTTGGGACGGCGTGTAGAGGGTGAAGCGTCCGTCCGCATAGGTGCCGATGGCGCCGCGCGTCTCGATCGCGTTCACCACAAGGCGGTTGTTGCGGAGGGCGATGCGCGTGACGTGGGTCGCCTCGGCGAAGGCGGCTTCGACGGCCGCCGCGTTGCCGATCTCCCAATGGAGCGCCAGATTGCCCGGCGCCTCCGGCCAGACCTGGGGTGCCGACGGCGAGAGCGCGGCTTCGGCATCGACCGCCGCATCGAGGGGCTCGTAGTCGACGACGACCGCGTCCGCGGCGACTTCGGCCGCCGCGCGGGTCTCGGCGATGACGACGGCGACCGCCTCGCCCACATGGCGCACGCGGTCCCGCGGCATCGCGGGATAGGGCGGGTCGATCTGCGGCGCGCCGCCCTTGCCCTTGAGGGACATGAGGACAGGCAGCCCGCCGATGCCATCGGCCGCGAGATCGGCGCCGGTGAGGATGGCGATGACGCCCGGCATGCCGGCGGCCGACGTCGTGTCGATGCCGCGGATCGTCGCATGCGCATGGGGCGAGCGCACGAAGACCGCGACCGTCTCGCCGTCCAGGTGGATATCTTCGAGATAGCGGCCGCGACCGGTGAGGAACCGCGCGTCTTCCACGCGGCGGACCGGCTGACCGATTCCGAACTGGCCCACTCCGCTCCCCCGCGCGCCCTCGACCGCCTTCCCATCGGGCCGCATGGGGCCGCCCGCGCCATCGGCTCGGCCCCGGATTGTGCCGATTGCAGAAGGCGTGGCAAGCATGGAAAGGCACCGGCCGGATGCCGCGATCGGCGCCGTACATGGGCCCGCGGCATGGCAGTCATTGGCCGCCGCTAAGACTTTTTTCACCGTGAGGCGTCAGTGTTGCAGCCTTGACCGTGCAGGGGCGCGGTCATAAGGTTTCCGGTCTTAGCGCGGCCTCGGCCGCGTCTGATCCCCGGTAGCTCAGCAGGTAGAGCAAGCGGCTGTTAACCGCTGGGTCGCTGGTTCGAGTCCGGCCCGGGGAGCCAGTTCAAGCAAGGGGCGAGGCCTAACCGGTCTCGCCCCTTCGCGCTTTCAAAGCTCGATCGGAGCACGCCCACACGCGCTTTACCCAAATCCATGAAGCCGCGAGGCGCGATGGGAAGGAAGAGCGGACAGCGATGAGCCGCCCGCCCCATCTCCGGTTTGCGCGTCAGACGACGACGAGGGTTGGCTTGAGCAGCACCGGCCGCGCGACGTTGTAGAAGTTGGGTGACGTCGCCATCACGGCTTGGTGGACTTCGGCGAACTGCTCCTTCGTGCCGTTGCCCTTGATGCGCACGGTGTAACGAAGGCCCTCGTAGCCTGGCGCCACAGCGGGATCGAGGCCGAGGAAGCCGCGCAGGTCGATCTCGCCTTCCGTCTCGATCTCGAGACTCTCCAGCGCAATCCCGCGCACCGCGCACTGGGCCACGTAGCCCACCGTCATGCAGGCGTTGAGCGCCGCCAAGAGATGCTCCTGCGGGTTGGCGAAGCGGTTCTCTCCGCCCAATTCGCTCGGCTCGTCGATATCGATCGCGAAGCGACGCGCCACCGTCTGGCCGGCGATGCCGAAACCTTCCACCTCGGTGCGGCTGCGCGTCTGGCCTTGCCAGGCGGTGGTGACACGCCAATTCGTCATGGCATTGGCGGGATCGCGCTTCACCCCGTCAATCAGGGCAAAGAGATCATCCATGTTGAGGCCGTTCATGACAGAGGGTGCCTTGGTCTTGGTTTGGGCGTTCATCGTGAGTCTCCTTATGTCGGGTTTGAGGGCTGTCGAACGTGAGAATTGGTGCCGCCGTTACCGGAGCGAGGCGAGGGCCGCCTCGACTCGCCCGCCCTGATCTGCGGTGATCATCCCCGAGAACACTGCGCCGAAGTGCGGATGCTCCGCGCCCGAGTGGATGTATTGCCAGCGATAGGCATTGAGGAACGCGGCCTCGACCGCCGCCGACTCCTCCCGAGCAACCGTGCGGCCGCACGCGGCCGCGAAGTAGCCCGCGTCGGCCTTGGCTTGGGCCCGAAGGATTCCGTCCACCGCGCCGACAAGCGCGATGAACTCGTCGACCGCGGTGTCGCGCTCCTCCGCCGTCAACTCGCCATCGAGGCGCCGCCATTCGAGCTCGTCCAGGATCGCGTGCTGGCTTTCCTCCTTCCAATGGTGGAGGAACACATCCTTGAACAGCGGTGACAGTTCGGTGTCCGGATCGATGCTCTGCCGGTAATGAGCCTGGGTGAACAACTCGATGTCGAGCGTCAGCGCCAGCACGGCCCAGGTGCTCTTGCCGAGCACCGCATGGGCGACCTCGTTCGGGTCGATGTCGAATCGGTAGCCGGCCGGCATCACCGAAGCCATCATGGACTCGATGCGCCTGAACAGCGCCTGGTGCTTCAGCTCCTCGTCGCTGAAGCGCACCAACGCCTCCAATGCCATCTGGTCGCCGAACAAGTGATCCTGGGTCAGCTCCAGGATCTTGGCGTTGATGAAGCGCTCCACGAGGCCGAAGATGTTCGCGTAGGTGCGTCCCTGAATCTGGCTCACGAAGCGCTTTTCGTCCGCCGACAACGTGGTGAAGTCCTTGGCGAGCGAAAGCCCATCCGGGAGGAATTTGTGGCCGGTGTCGAAGCGCCGGCCGCGGATCACGTCCGCTTCCACGTCCCAGCGCACGCGCTTCGAGGCCTGCACACACCGTGCGTAGCGCTCGGTGTCGGAAATCGAAGTCATCATGTTCATCGTCCGTCTCCTTGTTAGGCGGGTGCGTCGCATCCAAGGGCGAGCGGCTACCCGTTGGCCGCGGAGAATGGCGACGGAGCGCCGGGAAGACTTTGCCGGACCCTTCACATGAGCATGATTTGCGCGCGATAATTCCTTGAGAGCGGCCCGAAAGACGGCCGCCCAAGGAGAGGTTCGCGTGGCATTTTTCTTTTCCGGCCACCGGTTGGACCCGGACCGGCGGGAGTTGACGCGCGGTGCCGAGACCGTCGCGGTCCAGCCCCAGGTATTCGACCTTCTGCTCTACCTCATCCGCCATCGCGGCCGGGTGGTGAGCAAGGACGACCTCATCGCCCATGTCTGGAACGGCCGCATCGTCTCCGACTCGACGCTGACCAGCCGAATCAACGCCGCGCGCACAGCCGTGGGCGATGATGGCGATCGGCAGGCGCTGATCCGCACCGTCGCGCGCAAAGGCATCCGCTTCGTGGGCGAGGTGGAGGAGCGCGATGACGATGGCGGCGCATCGCCATCATCCGCGCCGACCGCTGTTCCCCCCGCCCCCGCAAGAGGAGCCGCCGCCCCACGACAAGACATTCGCTATTGCCGCGCGCCGGATGGGGTGCGCCTGGCGTATGCGATCAGTGGCGAGGGGCCGCCGCTCGTGAAGACGGCCAATTGGATGAACCACCTGGCCTACGATTGGGAAAGTCCGGTCTGGGCCCACATGCTCCACGGCCTATCGCGCGGACGCACGCTCGTGCGCTACGACGCGCGCGGCAACGGCCTGTCGGATTGGGAAGTGCCCGAGGTCTCGCTGGAGACCTGGGTCTCCGACCTGGAGACGGTGGTCGATACGGTGGGTCTCGAACGGTTTCCGCTGCTCGGCATCTCCCAGGGGTGCGGCATTTCCATCGCCTATGCGACGCGCCATCCCGAGCGCGTCTCCCACCTGATCCTCTACGGCGGGGGACTCAAGGGCGCACATAACCGCTCGCCTCAGGATTCCGAGCGCCGCAAGGCCCTCGTCACCCTGGCCCGCCTCGAATGGGGTCTCGACACTCCGGCATTCCGCCAGATGTTCACCCTTCGCTTCCTGCCGGAAGGCACACGGGAGCAGATCGATTTCTTCAACGAGCTGCAGCGCCGCACCACCTCGCCCGAATGCGCTGCTCGCTACCTGGAGGCTTCCGCCAACATTGACGTCAGCCACCTGGCCTCGAAGGTAAAGGCTCCCACTCTCGTACTCCATGCCCGCGATGAAATTGTCTGGCCGATCGGTTGGGCACAAGAGATGGCGGCCGCGATTCCCGATGCGCGGTTCGTCGCACTCAATAGCCGAAACCACCTGCTGCTGGAGCATGAACCCGCGGCAGCACAATTCCTCGAGGAAGTGCGATTATTCCTCGGCGCGTGACGGGCGCCAGTTTGCCGTGAGCCGGGGCACGACGCCGTCCGCGACGACCGCCTCCGAGGCCGGGAGCGGGACAAGACGCGCACAATTCGAAGCTGCGCCGAAAATTCTTGCCCGGCATGAGCCATCCCCACATCATCCGACCGTTACGGCCGATGAGAGACATCGGCGACGCTCGTGACACATCCAATGGGTGGGGGCAGAGATGAAACTGGCAGTCGCAACGATCGTGTTGTCGCTTTATGCCGCGACCGCGCTCGCCGCCGGCACGTGCAAGGAAGAAGCGGGAGACAAGAATCTCGCGGGCGCCGCGCTCAAGAGTTTCATGACGAAGTGCAAGACCGACGCCAAAGTGTCGTGCGACCAGGCCGCGGCGGAGAAGAAGCTTGCCGGTGCCGCCAAGACGAGCTTCACCAAGAAATGCGTCAACGACTCGATCGGTCAGTAATTCGGTAGGCGTCGGGCCGCCGCGCTCGAGCGGCGCCTCTCTCAACCGTCGAAGGCTCGCCGGGCGCTCTCTCGCCCGGCGGCGTTCGCGCTCGTTCTTTCGCAGCGTGTCTTCTAGGCGGCGACGCCTGAACGGCCGGGCGAGGCAGGCCGGCTCGTCTCCAACTCGTCGAGCTGGGCCGTAATGACGCTGCGGTGCGCGGAGATCTCCCGCTGGAGCGCTTGCAGGTTCTCGATGTCCTCCTCCGACATGCCCTCTTCGTGCCTCGTCACATGGGGGATGAGGCGATCGAGGCTGCTCGTCAGGAATGCGAGCAACTCGAGGTTCGTGAGGCGCAATTGCGAATGGAGCGTGTTGATCTCCGCATGGCAGTTGGTCGACCACGGGATGGGCAGGAGTCCCTCCGTCCCGCCCGCTGCCGTCTCGGCCACGCGGCTCGGCGGCGCGAGCGCCGCGATCGCCTTCCGTTCGGGCGCCGGCAATTGATCGGGCGCGCGCGCCGTCCTCGCGAGGAGGCCGACGCTTTTCGACCGTCCCGGGGCCGACAACGCCCGGGCAAAGGCGCTGTTTCCAATCGCCCAGCGGAGGCGCGGGAATTTGACCGAACCCATCAGGAGGCCCATGAGCCCGCCCATGCCGAGGAGCCAGGCCAAAGCCGCGCCCCCCGAGATGTCGCCCGATGGCCGGCTGGCAAGGGTCGATCCCTCGGCCGAATTGTCCTCGCCGACGCTCGTGCTCTCCGCATTGGCTTCGGCCGGTGCCACTTTGCCGTTGGCGCCAAATGGAAAGGCTGCCGCATTCTGAGCGGCGACAGCCTCGTGCTGCGGCGGAGCGGGCGGCTTCACGGACAGGGTCACCGCCTCGAAGCTCCGATCAACGGTCATCGCGGCCGATTGCTTGCGCGCGTCCTCCTTCCGGACCGAGAGAGTCTCCGGCCGCGCGGCGCTCGTGCTCGCCAACGACGTCGGCTCGGATTGGGGCGCAGGGGATGGAGCGTACCCGGCCGGCTCGGCGACCGTGGACACGGCGGGTGAGGCCGTCCCCTCGCCTGCCTGCCTTGCCACCGCCGAAGGAATCGGGCCCGGGGGCTGTTGGCCCTCGCGTGTCGGCCCGTTGAGGCGGGAGTAGCCGCGCGCACCGGGCCCGGAGTCGCCCCCGCTGCCAACCTGTCCCGCGCCACCCGCGGTTGCTTCCGTCCCGCTCGACGCGGCCGAAAGGCCGGTCGCTATCCCGGAGGCGCTTGTCCCCTGGCCCGTGGCAACGCCGCTCGCGACGCCAGCCGCACCGACGCCGCCACGTCCTGTGGCACCGGCCGCACCGATGCCCGATGCGCCGATTCCCGCAGCGCCGCCGCCATCGCCGCCTGCGCCTTTGCCGAGACCTGCGCCAACCCCGACACCGTTGCCAGCGCCAACACCCGCGCCGCCTCCAACGCCAGCGCCGCCTCCAACGCCAGCGCCGCCGCCCGCTCCGCTCCCTGCGCCGCTGCCTACTCCGCTGCCCGCGCCGGCACCATTGCCGCCGCCATTCCCGGCACCGACACCATTGCCACCACCTCCCGCGCCAACACCGGCGCCGGCCCCGTTGCCGCCGCCATTTCCAGCGCCGACCCCGTTCCCGCCGCCTCCCGCGCCAACACCGACACCACCACCCGCAGCGAAAGCCGAGCCGGAAACGACCCCAAACCCATCGCGGTCGACGGTGCATGGAACGGATGCGGCGAGGCAAGCGAGTGCGCTCGCCCAAATCAAAGTGGGACTACACGGATGTCGCGTCGTCATGGCCCCTCGCGCCCCTGGCCGCTCTGCGCCTCGAACAAGGCGGCCATTCTTTCGGGCGATCGCGCGATCGTCGGCGCCACATGCGCGGAGAACGCGACCGCCCGTTTTCACCATTGTTCGAAGCCGCTCCGCGGGGCGGAAGCGTTCAGACGGCCAAGCGTCCGATCGAAAGTGCTACTTCCAATTGCTGGTGAGCGCGGCCCGCCTCGCGGGGCGAGCGCTCCGACGGAGGCGCCGCATGCCCCCGGCAGCCACGACATGCCCTAATGACGCCATGATCGGCGGCTCTTTGGCGGGACGGACCCACCATGGAGGAGCCGATCATGGCGAAGCTGATGGTGATTGGCGGGCTGATCTTCGCCCTTCTCGCGATGGGCGGATGCGGCAAACGCGCGGCGAACATGGGAACGGCGCCGCCCGGCGGCAGCGTCGCCCCGCCCGCATCGAGCGACGAGAACAGCCGCCAGTAGCCGCGCGCTCAAGCCCGCGGCCGCATCGCCTCCATCTCGTTGAGCTGGGCCGCGATCGCCGCGCGATGGGCGCCGATCTCGTTCTGAAGCGCCTTCAGGCTCGCGATGTCCTCATGGGATATGCCCTCCCCGCGATCGGTCACGTGGGGAATGAGCCGCTCCAGGCTGCTGGTGAGGAAGGAGAGAAGCTCGAGATTCGTGAAGCGGAGCTGTGATTCGAAGTTGCCGACGGCCGCATGGCAATGGATGGCCCAAGGAATGGGCTCGGAGGCCGCAGCCTCGCCCAGAGGGATGCGAGAGGGGACGGCCTGAGGCGGTCTCACCAGGATCGCGCGGTCCGGGGCAGGCTCGAGCGGAATGGGTTTTCCCGGCAATTGTCGCCCGCCTCGCGTGACGAAGGAGAGGGTCCGCCTCGCGCCAGCCATGCCGAGCTCGCGCAGAATTGCTCGTGTCCGGAGTCCTAGCCCCGGGAGTGCTAGCCCCCGGAGTCCTAGCCCCTGGAGTCCTCGACCCCGAAATCCTCGGCCATGGAAAAGAACGACAGCGAGGGCCGCGATGGCGGCACATGCGACGATGAGCCATGCCCACGCCGCAGGCGACGGGGTCCAGCTCCGCTGCGGCGCGCGGCTCGCAAGATAGGCGGCAAGCACGGCGCGCTTGTCGTCGGCCGCGGGCCCGATGGCGCCCACGGTCGATACAAACGTCGGGAACTCCGCCTCACGATCGTGGATGGAAAGGCCCGCGATGATCGATGAGGCCGTTTCCTCGGACAACACCGTCGCATGGGTGGGTGCGGTCGCGTCCGCCTCTTCGGCGCTGTCCTGCGCCACGGACATGCCGGTCGGTCGCCCCTCCCGGCTCGCAATGACCGCCCTCCGATCACCTTTCTTTCCATGCCGTGCGGCGTTCGGCTTCTCGGTCTCCTTCGCCGGCGCGACCGCAGGATCGGCACGCGGCGGCTCCGGCTGGGTGAGCGCGACGGATTCAGCCACCACAGTGCTGAGCAGCTTCGGCGGGGCCTCGCCCTTGACCATGGTGGGGCGAACGGCTCCCGGCGCGCTCGATGTCTGGTCCGCGTCCTGGCTGGGCGCGGGCAAGAACGTGGATCCCTGGCCGGCGTCGAAGGTCACCGCTTGGGCCGCCGGGCCGTCATTCTCGGCAACGGGCGGGACGTCCAGCGCACTCGGCCCCGGAGTCATGGCACCGGAGTCCTCGCCTGCCAGCGCAGCCGGGCTCGCGGCCTCGGTCCCTGGCTCGCCATCCGCGGCAGAGGCAATCATGGCGATCGGCAGAAACGTGTGCCGGTCGAGTCCCGCCGGCAGCATTACGATGAAAGACAGCAACGCACCGGCCAAAGCCCGATGCGCCATTACTTGGCGTCGTAGGCTCACGATCCCTCGTCCCATCAACCGAGATACGATGACGCTGGACCGTTGCCCCGACCGGCCAAGACAGGCCGTCCCCCAGGCGCAAACGGGATACGCCTTTACGATAGTTAACGCCATTCTTGGAGACCGGCCAAAGGCTTGGAAGCGATCGGATGGCCAGTCGTAAATATCGAAAGTACTACTCCTTTTGGAACATATCGGCTTGCGATGAATGCCGGTCTCGGTCCCGAGAATCGAGTCTCATATCAACTGAAATGCTACTTATATGTTATAACTCAATATATTATAAACGTTATATAATCTATTTAGTTCGCTCTTTATTTGATCAACTTGTTAAAATTACAATAATTAATTTTAAGAACTCTGCCCAGGTAGCGGCGATAGCCAAGTAGGCGATAGCCAAGTAGCGGTGATAGAAGGGCCGCCGCCCGATGGCCTCGGCCTACCGCACGGGCGTCCTCTTCGGAAGCATCTCGAGATGGACGGCCCTCGGCGTGCGGTCCTCGCCGTTGATGGGCGTTACGTCCATGGGGCAGGCCGAGAAGACGAGAACGAGGTCGATCGAGGCGCGCAGGACCACATGGTCGCCCGGCCTGCTCACCGGCGGCTCGAGCGCGAGCTGCGCGTTGCCGCTGACGGGGATGTTCATCCACAGGTTGACCGGATTGGGCACAAGGCCCGAATCGTAGCCGGCACGGAACAGCGCCCCGAGGAAATTGTCCCGGCAATTGGCATGGCCGGGCGCCGAGCCATAGTGCTGGTAGAGCCACTTGTCACAGCACGCGAACAGCATGTCGTGCCGGCAGGTTGAACTGTCCTCCTCGAGCACGAGCATGGGCGTGCGGCGGTTCGAGTAGAACGGCTCCCCCACCTTGGGGAAGAGGCTGAACTGCATGCGCCGCGTGTGCTCGACCGAGAGGTATTCGCTCGTGTCGCGGCGCGCGAGCGCCCAGGTATCGACGACCTGGGAGCCGAAGGTGTTGACGAGGCGCACCGCCTCCCCCGCCTCGAGCACGACGGCCAACCCGCCACCACCGGGGATTTCATGGATCGCCATGTCGTCCGTTCTCCTCTGTCGCCGGTTACGGCGCTCATTGCGCCCGCCGGATCGCGAACGAGCATAGACAGTCTCGCCCGCACTGCGCCGAACTTGCGAGTCCGTCGCATCGAAAAAGTTTTCCACAGATCGTTGGTGCCGCGCGCGCTCTCAAGTTGACAAGGCTTCGATGGCCGTTAGTGTCGGCGTGGGCATCCCACTCGGCCCTTGCAACCACTAGGGACCGTCATGCGATACGAAGCACCGACCACCATCAATGCCGCCGTGAAGCTGCTGGCGGGCAAGGCGCGGACGCCGCGCGTGCTCGCGGGCGGCACAGACCTTCTCGTCCAGTTGCGCACAGACCGCATCGCACCCGACCTCGTCGTCGATGTGAAGCGCATCGCCAGTTTGCGCACGATTACATCCAAGGGTGGCGGCTTCCGCATCGGCGCCGCGGTCGCGAGCGCGGAGCTCGGCGAGCACAAGGCGCTCAAGAAGGCCTGGCCTGGCGTCGTCGAAGCCGCGACTTTGATCGGCTCCTCGCAAATCCAGGCGCGCGCGACGATCGCGGGCAATCTTTGCAACGCCTCGCCCGCCGCCGACAGCGTGCCGGCGCTCGTGGCCGCCGGCGCCTCCGCCGTCATCGCCGGTCCCCGCGGCAAGCGCACGGTGCCCGTCGAAAAGGTGACGACCGGTCCCGGCAAGACCGCGCTCAAGAAAGGCGAGATCGTCGAGGCTATCGTGCTGCCGAAGCGCGCGCCCCGCTCGGGCGACGCCTATCTCCGCTTCATTCCGCGGAGCGAGATGGACATCGCGGTCGTGGGCGTCGGGATCAACCTCACGCTCGACGCGAAGGGGGTCTGCACGGCCGCGCGCGTGGCCTTGGGCGCCGTCGCCGACCGCGTGCTTCTCGTGCCGGAGGCGGCCAAGGCGCTCATCGGCACCACGGTCGACCAGGCGGCCCTCGACAAGCTGGCGGCCGCGGCCTCCGCCGCCTGCCGTCCCATCGACGACAAGCGCGGCACCAAGGAATTCCGCATCAAAGTTGCCGGCGTGCTCGCGCGTCGCGCGGCGCAAACGGCATTGAAGCGCGCAAGGGGGAAATGATGTCACAGGTCCGGGTAGCAACCACCATCAACGGCGATGCCGTCGAATTCCTCTGCGAGCCGGAGGAGACGCTCCTCGACGTGCTGCGCGACCGGCTGAGCCTCACCGGCGCCAAGGAAGGCTGCGGCACGGGCGACTGCGGAGCGTGCAGCGTCACGCTCGACGGCCGGGTCGTGTGCTCCTGCCTCGTGCTCGGCGCCGAGGCGGAAGGCCGCGAGATCGGCACGGTCGAGGGAATCGCCGAAGGCGAGAAGCTCCATCCCCTCCAGGAACGCTTCATCGAATTCGCGGCCCTGCAATGCGGCGTCTGCACGCCCGGCTTCCTCGTCGCCGCCAAGGCGCTCCTCGAGCGCAATCCCAATCCGACCGAGAGCGAGATCCGCTTCGGCTTGGCCGGCAACCTCTGCCGGTGCACCGGTTACGACAAGATCGTCCGCGCGGTCCAGGCCGCGGCCGCCGATTTGAGAAAGGGTTGAACCATGCCCCTCGACACCAAGCTCAATCCCGCGACCCACAAGTTCAAGCTCGTCGGCACGCGCCCCAACCGGCCCGACGGCATGGACAAGGTGACGGGCCGCGCCAAGTTCGGCGCCGACGCGACAGCGCCCGGCATGCTGATCGGCAAGATCCTGCGGAGCCCGCACCCGCACGCGCGCATCCGTTCGATCGACGCCTCGAAGGCGCTCAAGCTGCCCGGCGTCAAGGCGGTCGTCACCCGCGAGGACTTCAACTGCGACGATCCCGGCCAGCGCGACGTCGTCTACAACATCATGGCGCGCGAGAAAGCGCTCTATGACGGCCACGCGGTCGCCGCGGTCGCGGCGACGAGCGCCGTCATCGCCAAGAAGGCCCTGAAGCTCATCAAGGTCGACTACGAGATCCTGCCCCACGTCACCGACGTCGACGAGGCCATGAAGCCGACGGCGCCGGTGCTGCACAGCACCATGATGACGGCCAATGTCGAGCCCGCGCCCAAGAAGGCCTCGAACATCGCGGCGCGCTACGAGTTCGGCAAAGGCGATCCCGAAGTCGGCTTCAAGCAGGCCGACTTCGTCGTCGAGCGCACCTTCAAGACCGAGGCCACGCACCAGGGCTACATCGAGCCCCATGCGTGTCTCGCGAGCGTCGGTCCCGACGGCCAGGGCGAGCTGTGGGTCTGCACCCAGGGCCATTACATGGTGCGCAACACCTGCGCCACCATCCTCGGCATGGATGTCTCGAAGCTGCGCGTGACCTCGTCCGAGATCGGCGGCGGCTTCGGCGGCAAGACGACGGTGTTCCTCGAGCCCGTGGCCTTGGCGCTCTCGCGCAAGGCCAACCGGCCGGTGAAGATGGTCATGACGCGCGACGAGGTGTTCCGCGGCTCGGGCCCGACCTCGAGCTGCAGCATGACGATCAAGATCGGCGTGACCAAGGACGGGCGCATCACGGGCGCGCACGGCGAGTTCCGCTTCCAGGGCGGCGCCTTCGCGGGCTCGCCCGTCGAGCTCGGCGCCATGTCGGCCTTCGCCTGCTACGACCTCGACCACGTGAAGTCGGTCGGCTACGACGTCGTGACGAACCGTCCGAAGCAGGCCGCCTACCGCGCGCCCGGCGCGCCCATGGCGGCCTTCGCGGTCGAAAGCGTGCTCGACGAGCTGGCCAAGAAGATCGGCATGGATCCGATCGAGATGCGCCTGAAGAACGCGGCCAAGGAGGGCACCAAATCCTCCTACGGGCCCACCTTCAACCGCATCGGCCTCATCGAGTGCCTGGAGGCCGCGCGCAAGCACCCGCACTACAAGGCGCCGCTCGGCCCCAACCAGGGTCGCGGCATCGCCGCCGGCTTCTGGTTCAACTTCGGTGGCCAGACCTGCGTGTCGCTCAACTTGAACGTCGACGGCACCTTCGCCCTCGCGGTCGGCACGCCCGACATCGGCGGCTCCCGCGCCTCCATGGCCCTCATGGCCGCGGAGGAACTCGGGATCAGCTACGACCAGGTGCGCGCGATCGTCGCGGACACGAGCTCGCTCGGCTACAACGACGTCTCCGACGGCAGCCGCGTCACCTTCTCGACGGGGCTCGCGACCATCGCCGCCGCGCGCGACGCGATCGGTAAATTGTGCGCCCGCGCCGCCAAGATCTGGAACATCCCGGTCGAGGCGGTCACCTGGGAGAACGGCTACGCCAAGCCCTCGGGCCCCAATGCCGGCAGCTTCCAGCCGCTGTCCTTGAAGGAAATCGCGGCCTCCGCCGGCAAGACGGGCGGCCCCATCGCCGGCCACTACGAGGTGAATGCCGGCGGTGCCGGTGTCAGCTTCGCCGTCCACATGTGCGACGTCGAAATCGACCGCGAGACGGGTCGCTCCGTGGTCAAGCGCTACACGATCGCCCAGGACGCCGGCAAAGCGGTCCATCCGAGCTACGTCGAAGGCCAGTTCCAGGGCGGTGCCGCGCAGGGCGTCGGCTGGGCGCTCAACGAGGAATACGTCTACGGCAAGGACGGGCGCCTGCAGAACCCGGGCTTCCTCGACTACAGGATGCCCGTCGCCTCCGACCTGCCCATGATCGACACGGTGATCGTCGAGGTGCCCAATCCGGGCCATCCCTACGGGGTGCGCGGCGTGGGCGAGACCTCGATCGTGCCGCCGCTCGCGGCCGTCGCCATTGCGGTGTCGAACGCGGCGGGCGTGCGCTTCACGGACCTGCCGCTGTCGCCGCCGCACGTCTTGAAGGCGCTGGACGGGGCGTCGGCCCGGAGGCGCTGATGACCAAGGTCGTGCTGTCCGGCTCGCTCAACGCGGCGACCGGCGGCAGGACCGAGTTCGAGATCGAGGCGGCGAACATCCACCAGCTGTTCACGCGGCTGGGGGAGGATTATCCGAAGCTGAAGCCGATCCTCGATCGGGGCGTCGCGGTCGCGATCGACGGGCAGATCTACCGCGACGACTGGTTCCAGCCGATCGCGCCCGGAAGCGAGGTCTTCATCTTTCCGCGCATGGCGGGCGGATAGGCCCTCAGGGCCGGACCGGGCGGGGCGACGCCCCCTTCCCGCCCGCCACCGGGGGTGCCCGTTCTGAGCACGCTCGACATCGCCCTCAAGCTGGGATATTGCCTATCGGTACTTGTCCAATGGCGGCTACCCCCTGGGGCCGCCGCCAGCAATCGGAGTGCGATCGATGCCTGTCGGCACAGTGAAGTGGTTCAATACCGTCAAGGGTTACGGCTTCATCCAGCCTGAGGGCGGCGGCAAGGACGTTTTCGTTCATATTTCCGCCGTCCAGCGTGCGGGTCTGCGCGAGCTCGTTGAAGGGCAGAGGGTGTCCTACGAAGAGCAGTTGGATCCCAAGCGCGGCAAGAGCTCGGCGGAGAATCTCAAAGCCGTCTGACCCGTTCGGGCCGCATCCCGCGGCCCCGATCCTTCCCCATGGCGTGATATCGTCCTGGCCTTCAGCGGCCAGGATTGGCGCCATGCGTTTGCGCGCGCTTGCGCGCCTCGCCCTTCGAGAGAGCCGACGGCGTCTGGCGCAGCCAGCCTTCAAGCCCTCCAGAACGGCTTCGCCGTTTCGCGCTCGACCGTGACCGGGTCGAGCCCGATGTCGCGCAACTGACGCTCATCGAGGCACGCCAGCGCCCGCCGTCCCTCGGCGCGATCGCTCCACAGGCGGATGAGCGCCGCAGAGCGCTGCACGAGCCGCACCGATGACAGGAGGACGCTGAGGACGCGCGCGGAACCAACCTCGCGGCTCAAGGACGACATGGGACTCTCCATCGGTGGGGGCGCAGGGGATCGGTCTCGGAACGATCTCGGTGCAATCGAACCATCGACATCGGTGCAATCATGGTCGGCGAACCGCTCGCCGCGATCGCGGGGGCCGAAGGCTGAGGTCGGCCGGGGCTGCCCAGCGTGAGCGTGAGCCCGGCCACGTCACGCGCTCCAGAACGGCTTCGCCGCTTCGCGACGGACCCAACCGCCGTCGAATCCGATCTCGCCGAGATGCCGCCCATCGAGGCGCGACAGCGCCCGCCGCGCGACAACGCGGGCCATCCAAATGCCGGCCTGGGCGGCCGAGCGCTGGACCGCGCGCATCCACTCCTGGGCGGCGCGAACAAGGGGCGCAGGACCGGCCTCACGGCTCGTGGGCGACATGGCGACGTCTCCTTGGGTGTTGTCGCGTGAGATTGCTTCCTGATAGTATTCAGTGCAATCAAAACATTGAACTCGGTGCAATTATGGCCGACCAGGACTACCGCGCGATTGCCGATCAGCTGGCCGCCGACATCGCCGCGGGCCGGCTTGCGCCGGGCACTCGGCTCCTGCCGCAGCGCGAATTCGCCTATCAGCGCGGGATCGCGGCCTCGACCGCGGGACGCGTCTACGCCGATCTCAGGCGGCGCGGTCTCGTCACGGGCGAAGTCGGGCGGGGCACCTATGTGCGCCCGCCCCTTGGCCGCCTCAACACCGTCCTCGGCGAGCCCAACGACGCGCCCGTCGATCTCGCGATCAACTTTCCCATCCTCCCCGACCAGGCGGCTCTCCTGCAGCACACGCTCGGGGCGACCTTGCGCGCCGAGGTCCTCGCCCACGCCATGAAGCCGGTCGGCACCGCCGCGACGCCGGAGGCGCGTGCGATCGCCGCATCCTTCCTCGCGCGCGCCGCCTGGTCTCCCTCCCCCTCGCAGCTGCTTTTTGCCGGCAACGGCCGCCAGGCCATCGCCGCCGCGATGGCGGCGCTGGCATCCTCCGGCGGCCGCATCGGCGTCGAGGCCCTGACCTATCCGATCGCGAAGAGCATCGCGGCGCGTCTCGGAATCACGCTCGTGCCGATCGAACTCGACGAGCACGGCGTGCGCCCCGAGGGCATCCTCCGCGCGCACAAGCGCACGCCCTTGAACGGGCTCTACCTTCAACCGCACCTCCACAACCCGCTCGGCGTCAGCATGGACCGGGCGCGCCGGCGCGAGATCGCTTCCGTCCTGGAGAAGACGGGCCTCGTCGCCATCGAAGACGCGATCTACGCCTTTCTCACCGACGCGCCGCCGCTCGCCGCGACTGCTCCCGACCACACGATCCTCGTGGACAGCCTCTCCAAGCGCATCGCGCCCGGCGCCACGCTCGGCATGATCGCGGCGCCCGCGCGTCTCGCTGACCGGGTCGCAGGCGCCCTGCGCGCGGGCGGCGGGACGGCAATGGGCCTAGCGCTCTTCGTCAGCCTGCGCTCCATGTCCGACGGCACGGCGGCGCGCCTCGCGGAGGCAAAGCGCAAGGACGCGATCGAGCGCCAAGCCATCGCGCGCGAGGCGCTCGAGGGTCTCGCCATCAAGGGCGACCGTCGCGCCTATCACCTCTGGCTCGACCTGCCCGAGTCCTGGAACGGCGAGGCGTTCGTCTCGGCAGCCGCGCGGCAGGGCATTGCCCTCACCGCCGGCAGCGCTTTCGCGGTCGCCCCAGGCCACGCGCCACGTTCCGTTCGCATCGCCCTCGCCGCCCCGCCCAAGGACGTGCTGGCACGAGCGCTTATAGCGCTGCGGTCACTCGCCCTCTCCGATCCGGGGGACTCGGCGACCGAATAGGCGCGCGGCCCCGGGAGGGGGCTGGCTCCCGCGCCCATATTGGCTAAACTGGCGGCCATGCCTGCATCGGCAGGCCCTCGCGCGCGAGCCGCCCGGGGGAGCAAGCCCAACGCCGGGAGGACCTGATTCATGGAAGCCGCACGCGCCCTCATTGAAGCCGACCAGCAGCACATCATCCATCCGCTGCACTACGCCAAGGACAACGAGAACCCGATGGTCGTCATGGAAGGCCATGGCGAGATGCTGCGCGACGCGGACGGGAAGGAATACATCGACGGGCTCTCGGGCCTGTGGAACGTGAATGCCGGCCACGGCCGCGCCGAGCTCGGCCAGGTCGCGGCGGAGCAGATCGGCAAGCTCGGTTTCGCCTCGGCCTATTCGGGTGCGACCAACGTGCCCGCGATCAAGCTCGCGGAGAAGCTCTGCAAGATCGCTTATTCCAACACCTCGGCTGTCTACTTCACGACCGCGGGTGCCGAGTCGAATGAGTCCGCGTTCAAGATGGCGCGCTTCTTCTGGAAGGTGCGCGGCAAGCCGGACAAGGTGAAGGTCTTCTCCCGCGTCCACGCCTATCACGGCGTCACCATGGCGGCGATGAGCGCCACAGGCATGGGCGTCTACCACAAGATGTTCGGGCCGCTGGTGCCGAACTTCCTCCAGGTCGCGGCCCCCTACCCCTACCGCTGGCCCGGCAACGGCGACCCCGGCATCGAGGCGGCGGACGCGCTCGAGGCGGCGATCGTCAAGGAGGGTGCCGGCACCGTCGCGGCCGTCATCGCCGAGCCCGTCATGGGGGCCGGCGGCGTCATCGTGCCGCCCGAGACCTACTTCCCGCGGGTCCGCGAGATCTGCGACCGGCACGACGTGCTGCTCATCACGGACGAGGTCATCACCGGCTTCGGCCGCACGGGCAAATGGTTCGCGGCGGGGCACTGGGGCATCGAGCCCGACCTCACGACCTTCGCCAAGGGCGTCACGAGCGCCTATCTCCCCTTGGGCGGCGTGCTGGTCTCAAAGCGCGTGCACAAGGCGCTCCAGGAGGCGCCGGCCGACCAGAAGTTCATGCACGCGGCGACCTACTCGGGCCACCCCGTGTGCTGCGCCGTCGGGCTTCGCAACGTCGAGATCATCGAGCGAGAGGGCCTGGTCGAGAAGGCGGCCATCATGGGCCGGCGTCTCCTCGCGGGCCTCGAGAGTCTCCGCGACATCGCGTCCGTCGGCGACGTGCGCGGCCTCGGCATGATGTGCGGGGTCGAGCTCGTCGAGAACAAGGGCACGAAGAAGCCGGCCATCGGCCTCGGCGCCAAGGTCGCGCGCGAGGCGCTGAAGCGCGGGTTGCTCACGCGCATTCGCGCCGGCTCCCCCGATCCCATCATCGGCGACACGATCTGCGTCGCCCCGCCGCTCGTGACGCCGGCCGAGACGATCGACCGCATCGTCTCGATCCTCAGGGATTCGATCACCGTCGCGATGCGGTCGTAGGGAGCGCAGGGCGGCGTCCCTGCCATATTCGGGTCACCCGGCTCCCGGACCAATGGGGAGCCGGGTCGTGTATCAGGGCCGCGCGGGCTTTGCCTCCTCGTCCGGCGCCCGCAACCGATAGCCGACTCCGGTTTCAGTGAGGATGTGATCGGGACGCGTAGGGTCACGCTCGAGTTTCTCTCGAAGCGCGCGCACGTAGACTCTGAGATACTGGACATCGTCCTCGTTCGCCGGCCCCCAGATCTGACGCAGGATGTAGCGATGCGTCAGCACGCGGCCAGACTGCGTGACGAACAGGCGAAGCAAGTCGAATTCTTTCGCGGTGAGCTTGACCGGCTTGCCGTCAATCGACACGACGCGCCGGACGAGATCGACCGTCAAATCGCCCTGCCGGTACAGGTGCGACTCCCCCCGCTCTTGCATCCGGTGCCTGAGGGCGGTGCGGATCCGAGCGACCAGCTCTTCCATGCCGAACGGCTTGGTGACGTAGTCGTCGGCGCCGAGGTCGAGCGCAGCGACTTTGGCCTTTTCGTCGCTGCGCACGGAAAGGACGATGACTGGCACGGCGGAAAAGCGGCGCAGATTGCGAATGACGTCAACACCGTCCAGGTCTGGCAAGCCAAGATCGAGGATCACGACATCGGGCGCGTCCTGCCGCACTTGTTCGATCGCCGCCCGCCCGGTCGCGGCTGAGACGACAGCATACCCTTCTGCGGCGAGCCCGGCCGCGAGCAGCCGGCGAATCGCCGGTTCGTCGTCGACTACGAGAACGCGATGCCTTTTTGTCATGTCGGCAGCGATCCGCCGGATGTCCGGGTCGCCGCAAGGGGCAGCCTGACCCGGAACACCGCCCCGCGCCGGTCAGTCCGATTCTCCGCCGTGATCGTCCCGCCGAGTGCCGTGACGAAGCCGCGGCAGATCGCGAGCCCCAGTCCGCTTCCCGGCGGCCGACCGTCTCCCTCGCCCGCCCTCTGGAACTTCTCGAAAATCCGCCCCATCTGATCTTCGGCGATGCCTGGCCCTTCGTCTCGCACCTCGAATTCAAGGAACGCGCCGCGTTCGATGGCGGCGATGCGCAGCTCCGACCCGGCCGGCGCATACTTGGACGCATTGTCGAGCAGATTGAACATCACCTGATCGAGCAGCGCCGCGTCGGTCATGATAAGCGGCAAATCGGCCGGAGCGACGACGACGACCTTGTGGCTCGCAAGCAAGCGCATGGCGCGCCGCAGCGCCGTCTCGATGACCTCCGCCGCGCTCACGAGCTCCATTTTTGGCGTGAGCCCACCCGACTCGACGCGGGCCATGTCAAGCAAGTTGCTGACCGACCGGTCGAGCCGTTCGGACTCCTCGCGAATCGTTCCGATTAGCTCATCGCAAACAGATGGTCCCGGCGAATCCTTGAGGGACTGCAGCGCCGTGACCGAGCCGATGATGGACGACAGCGGTGTCTTCAGGTCATGAGAAATCGACGTCAGCAGCGTCGATCGAAGCAACTCGGCCTCGGCCATGAGACGCGCTTCCTTGACGTCTTCGACCAGCTGTACGCGCTCTATCGCGACAGCGGCAAGATCGGAGAGCGCATCGAGCAAGCGTCGCTCGTCGGGCGTGAGAAGCGGGCCGGGCCGCGCGCGATCAATGCCGAGAACGCCGATGATTCCGCGCCCAGTCCGCATCGGCAGGAACAGGCGCTTGGCGCCAGGCAGCGTATCAGAGGCGCGACCGGCCGCCTGGTTGTGATCCCAGCTCCATTTCGCCGCAGCAAGGTCGGAATCGTCGAGACTGTCTTCCGGCGGATACCCTGCCTTGACGAAAATTTGCCCCCCCTCCGGCAGCAGGACAACCACGCGAAGCTTGAGCAAGGCCGCGATCTGATAGCAGAACGCCCATAGAAGATCGTCGAGATCGCCGGTCGCCGCCAACTTCCGGCTGAAGGATAAAATCTCGGCCATGTCCCGCGCGCGCCGCTGCGCGGTCATAACCTGCTCACGCACGCGCGCCGTGAGATTGCTGGTTAGCACTGCGACAATGCCGAAGAAGATGAGCGCGACGACGTTCGCCGGATCGGCAATGGTGAAGGTATAGATGGGCGGCAGGAAGAAGAAGTTGTAGGCCAGCACACTCAGCAGGACAGCCAGGAGGGACGGCCACAGTCCATAGCGCACCGCGGCCGCGAGTATGGCGGTGAGGAAAACGAGCGAGAGCGTCGGAACCGACACGATGCGGTCGATGGCCAGGGCGGCCGCCAGTGCGACACCGACCAAAGCCGTGCTGACGAGGTAGGGGACAGGCTGGATTGGGCGCACCGCCGCGCGGCTCGCAACGGTCTTCAGCGGCAGCGATTCCCCTTCGCTGGCCACCACCTCGACGCTGATGTTGCCGGACCTGCGAATCAGGTCATGGACGATCGAGCCATGCAGCCACGCGAACCACCACGGTCGGCTCGACTTGCCAAGGAGGATCCGTGTGATGTTGTTGTCCCGCGCGTAAGCCATGACGTCGTCAGCAACGCGGCGACCCGGGATCGTCAGCGCCTCGCCGCCGAGGCGATCAGCCAGGCGCAAAGTATCGGCGATGCGATCGCGCTCGATCTCCGACAGACGATGGTGCCGCGGCGTCTCGACATACAGCGCCGTCCATTTGGCGCTGATCTGATCGGCGAATCGCCGCGTCTGACGTACGATCTGCGCGGCAAGGGGGCTCTCGTTGATGCAGACAAGCAGGCGCTCACCCGCTGCCCATGGCCCGCTGATGGCGTGCGCCTGCATGTAACTCAGCATCTGATCATCGACACGCTGCGCCGCGCGTCTCAGCGCTAATTCGCGCAGGGCCGTGAGGTTCCCCGGTTGGAAGAAGTGCTTGAGAGCGCGTTGAGCCTGTTCCGGGACATAGACCTTGCCCTCGCGCAGGCGCTGGATCAGATCCTCGGCCGTCAGGTCAACGACCTCGATCTCGTCGGCGTCATCGAGAACGCTGTCGGGCAGCGTCTCTCGGACCCGGACGTGCGTGATCTGGGCGACCACGTCATTGAGGCTCTCCAGGTGCTGGATGTTGAGCGTGGTGTAGACGTCGATGCCGGCCGCTAGCAGCTCCTCGACGTCGAGGTAGCGCTTGGGATGGCGCGTTCCGGGCGCGTTGGTGTGGGCGAGCTCGTCGACAAGAACGAGCCGCGGTCGGCGGGCCAGGACCGCGTCGAGATCCATCTCGTCGAGGGTGCGTCCGCGATAATCAATCAGTCGTCGCGGGATGATTTCGAGTCCGCGCAGCAGGCGCTCCGTCTCGATCCGTCCGTGGGTTTCGGCAATGCCCACCACGATGTCGAGCCCTTCAGCCTTGCGCGCCGCGGCTGCCGCCAGCATCTCATAGGTCTTGCCCACGCCGGGCGCCGCACCCAGGAAGATCTTGAGCTTGCCGCGCCGCTCCCGCTTCGCGGTCTCGAGCAGCGCGTCGGGAGACGGGCGGTCCTCTCTACCTGGCTGTTCCACGGATGCCATGGCCGTCTCGACCCGATGACGCGTTCACGGCGGCGGCCGCCGCGCGGACACGCCCCAGGGAGAATAGCAAGGTTGCCGCGATCGCCCTACTCCGCCGACCCGCCACCGGCCGCGGAATCGAGGGCGAGGTTAAGCCGAAGCACGTTGACGTGCGGCTCGCCAAGAACTCCCAGCACGCGCCGCACCGTATGCCGCTCGACGAGCGCCGCGACATCGCGCTCTGCCATGTGTCGCGCCTTAGCGACCCGCGGGATTTGAAAGGCTGCCGCCGCCAGCGAGATGTCCGGGTCGAGGCCGCTGCCCGACGCGGTGACGAGATCGACCGGAACCGGACGGTCGTTCTCCGCGCGAAGCCGACCCACTTCGGCTTTGACTCCTTCGATGAACGATCGGTTCGTCGGTCCGGCGTTGGACCCGCTGGAGTTCGCCGCGTTGTACGGCGCAGGCACGGTCTTGCCCGGATCGTTGGGGTCCGTGTCCGTGGTGGCCGACGGCCGACCGTGGAAGTACGCGTTCCCGGAAAGATTCTGACCGATGAGGGCCGAACCGATGACCGCGCCATTCCTCTCGATGAGGCTGCCGCCCGCCTGCCAGGGGAAGGCCAACTCGGCAAGGCCGGTGATCGCCAGGGGATAGGCGAGACCGGTCAGGGCGCTGAAGAGCAGCAGGAGGACGATCGCGGGACGAATCTCTTTCAACATGACCTCGCTCCTCACGCGAGCCCGACCGCGGTGACGACCAGGTCGATCGCCTTGATACCGATGAAAGGCACGATGATACCGCCGACGCCGTAGATCAGGAGATTGCGCGCCAGGAGACGCGGCGCGCTCTCAGGCCGATAGGCCACGCCGCGGAGCGCCAATGGGATGAGCGCGACGATGATCAGCGCATTGAAGATGATGGCCGACAGGATGGCGCTCTGGGGCGTCGCCAGCTTCATCACATTGAGGACGTTGAGCCCCGGATAGAACGCAGCGAACATGGCAGGGATGATTGCGAAGTATTTGGCGACGTCGTTGGCAATGGAGAAGGTGGTCAGCGCGCCGCGCGTGATAAGCAGCTGCTTGCCGATCATCACGATCTCGATGAGCTTGGTCGGATCCGAGTCGAGATCCACCATGTTGCCTGCCTCGCGCGCGGCCTGGGTCCCCGTCTGCATGGCGACCCCGACATCGGCTTGGGCGAGGGCCGGCGCGTCGTTCGTCCCGTCGCCGCACATAGCGACGAGCTTGCCTGTGGCCTGTTCAGCCCGGATCAGGCGGAGCTTGTCCTCGGGCGTCGCCT
This sequence comes from Alphaproteobacteria bacterium, assembly GCA_046349515.1. Classification (GTDB taxonomy): domain Bacteria; phylum Pseudomonadota; class Alphaproteobacteria; order CADEGL01; family CADEGL01; genus JBGPGW01. The sequence continues at coordinate 144,373 of JAXMCE010000009.1, forward strand.
GGGCAAGAAAATCGTCGACTCCAGATTCGGCAGCGATCGCCGCAGCGGTCATCGGATTGTCGCCAGTGATCATCACGGTGCGCAGCCCCATGCGGCGCAGCTCCGCGAAGCGCTCACGGATGCCGCCTTTGACGACGTCCTTTAGGTGCACCACGCCCAAGAGGCGCCCGTCCCTGGCAACAGCCAACGGCGTGCCGCCCGCCTTCGCAATCCTGTCCGAAATCTCCGCCAGTTCCGACGGCACCGGCATGTGGGGGTTGCTGTTACGTTGCCGGATATGCTCGACGATGGCTTCGACTGCACCCTTGCGGATCGAGGAGCCGTCGAGGTCGATGCCGCTCATGCGGGTCTGCGCTGAGAACTTGACGAAGTGCGCGTGGAGCGGCGCCATCTCCCGGCCCCGCAGGCCGTAGCGCTCTTTCGCCAGCACCACGATCGAGCGGCCCTCCGGCGTCTCGTCGCTGAAGGAGGCCAGCTGGGCGGCATCGGCCAGATCGGCCTCGCTTACCCCCGGCAAGGGAATGAGCTCCGTGGCCTGCCGGTTGCCGAGCGTGATCGTGCCGGTCTTGTCGAGGAGTAGCGTGTCGACGTCACCCGCGGCCTCGACCGAACGGCCTGACATGGCGAGCACGTTGAAGCGCACCAGCCGATCCATGCCGGCAATGCCGATCGCCGAGAGAAGGGCGCCGATGGTGGTCGGGATCAGGGTCACGAACAGGGCGACGAGGACCGGCACCGAGACGCGCCCGCCGGCATAGAACGCGAAACTCGGAATGGTCACTACGACGAAGATGAAGATGATCGTCATGCCCGCGAGCAGGATGTTCAGTGCGATCTCGTTCGGGGTCTTCTGGCGCACGGCGCCTTCCACGAGTGAAATCATGCGGTCGAGGAAGCTCGATCCTTGGGCGGCCGTGATCCTCACCAGGATCCAATCCGATAGGACGCGCGTGCCACCCGTCACCGCCGAGCGGTCGCCGCCACTTTCGCGGATGACGGGCGCCGATTCGCCGGTGATCGCCGATTCGTCGATCGAGGCGATGCCCTCCACGACGTCGCCATCACCGGGCACGATGTCGCCGGCTTCGGCCAGCACCAGGTCACCCGGGCGGAGCATGGGCGCCGAAACCAGGTCGTAGTCGCGGCCGCCGGGCCGACGCAGCTTCTTGGCCTTGGTTTCCGTGCGCGTCCGCCGCAGCGCCTCCGCCTGGGCCTTGCCGCGCCCCTCCGCCACACCTTCCGCGAAGTTTGCGAACAGGACCGTGAACCATAGCCACAGCACGATCTGGACATTGAATCCGGGCTGGCCGCCGCCCGCGACCATGTCCCGGACGAAGAGGACTGTCGTCAGGAGGGCGACGGCCTCGACGACAAAAATCACGGGATTCTTCGACAGCGTCCGGGGGTCGAGCTTGCGAATGGACTCGCTAATCGCGGCGAGCACGATTGCCCGATCGACACCGCGCCGCACATCCCTGCGATGCGCATTGAGAGAAACCAACGGATTGGACAACATCTCCTTGGCCTCGTCCCTAGAAGAGCGATCCAGCGTTCATCAACACATGCTCGACGACAGGGCCGAGCGCGAGCACCGGGAAGAAAACCAATCCGCCCACGATGACGATGACGCTGACGAGAAGCGCGACAAAGAGGCCGTTGTCGGTCGGAAACGTGCCCAGTGACGGCGCCACCACCCTTTTCCCCACGAGCGAGCCGGCCACGGCCAACATCGGCACGATCATGGCGAAGCGGCCGATCAGCATCGCGAGTCCGATCGTGAGGTTGTAGAAAAGCGTGTTGGAGCTGAGGCCCGCGAAGGCGCTCCCATTGTTGCCCGTGGCCGAGGCGAAGGCGTAAAGGATCTCCGTGAAGCCGTGTGGGCCCTTGTTCGCGATGGCCGCAAGCCCCTCCGGCAGGACCGTCGCAAGCGCCGTGAAGCCAAGATTGGAAAACGACAGCACGAGAATGGCGAGCATGGCCATCTTGACCTCGCGCGCCTCGAGTTTCTTACCGACGTATTCCGGTGTCCGCCCCACCATGAGTCCCGCGATAAACATTGCGATGATGGCAAACAACAGCATGCCGTAGAGTCCCGAACCCACGCCGCCGAAGATGATCTCGCCCAGCTGGATGTTGAGCAGGGGAACCATTCCACCAAGGGGCGTGAAGCTGTCATGCATGGCATTGACCGCGCCACAGGACGCGTCCGTCGTCACGGTCGCAAAGAGCGCGGAATTCGCGATCCCGAACCGGACCTCCTTGCCCTCCATATTACCGCCGGCTTGCAGGGCGCTCGGCGCCTGGTCCACGCCGAAGGCCGCGAAAGCCGGGTTGCCCGCGCTCTCTGCCCAGTACGCCGCCAGTACGCCCGCAAGAAACAGGACGGCCATCGCGCCGAAAAGCGCCCAACCCTGACGCTGGTTGCCGACCATGCGCCCGAAGGTGTTCGTGAGCCCTGCACCGATCGCGAAAATCAGGACCATCTGCACGAGGTTCGACACCGCGGTCGGATTTTCGTAGGGATGGGCGGCGTTGGCGTTGAAGAATCCGCCGCCGTTGGTGCCCAGCATCTTAATCGCGACCTGAGAGGCGACCGGACCTTGCGCGATCAACTGCGCGCCGCCCTCGAGCGTCTTCGCTTCGACATAGGCCCCGAGATTCTGCGGCACGCCCTGCCACACCAAAAACAACGCGATGCCGATGCAGGCCGGCAGGAGGATGTAGAGCACACACCGCGTGAGATCGACCCAGAAATTGCCCACGCCCTTCGCGGATTTGCGCGCGAAGCCCCGAATAAATGCAAGCGCGAGCGCAATGCCGGTCGCAGCCGATACGAAATTGTGGACCGTCAACCCGGCCATCTGAACCAGATAGCTCATGGTGCTCTCGCCGCCATAGGCCTGCCAGTTCGTATTCGTGACAAAGCTCACGGCGGTATTGAGGGCCAGATCCGGTGCCACGTCCGCGAAACCCTGCGGATTGAGCGGGAGCATCGATTGAATGCGCTGGATGAAATAAAGCAGGAGAAAACCCGACAGGCTGAACAGAAGCATAGCGGCAGCGTAGGCAGTCCAATGCTGGTCGCTTTTCTCATCGACCCCCGCCAAGCGATAGAACAGCATCTCGACCGGTCGGACTACGGGCCAAAGCAGCGTGCGCTCGCCTGCGAAAACGCGCGTCATGTAGCCGCCCACGGGCCTCGTCAGCGCCGCGACGATCGCGAAGAAGATCGCTATTTGGATCCAGCCGTTCGCGGTCATCGGGGCCTTAGAACCGCTCGGGGCGGACGAGCGCGTAGACGAGATAGGCTACCAAGCCAAACGCCGTCCCACACCCGATGATCAGATCAATGTCCATGAGCCGCCTCACAACCGGTCGCACAGAGCGACGTAACCAAACAAAAGCACGAAAGACATGAGACCTGTTCCGACCATGATGACGTCGAGCATCGGTTTCTCTCCGTAGACGCGCCGATTGCAGCCAATTTTCCATCGCCGAACACTCGCACACTCCCGCCCGCACACCCTTAGCAAGGCGGCGCATAAAAATTCCATACGGATTCGCGACAGACGATGGAGGGGCATGCAAGCCGGCCGAGAGTATCAGCGCGCCCGCATCACCCTATGCGAGACACACGATCGGACGGCCGGCCTCGGCGAGGATTTCTCTACGCGCCCGATCGGCTGAGGCGAGGGCGCTGGGCCTCGCTCAATTCCCGCGGCGGTTGGCTTGGACGAGGCGCGCCACGCCCTCGATGTTGAGCTCGCGCGACTGGGCGTAGTTGCCCCAGGACTGGTACTTCTCGAGCAGGATCTCCTTCTTCATGTCGTCGACCGACTTGCCCGCGCGCGCGGCCGCGAGCACGGCGTCGTAGAGCTCGGTCAAGTAGGCGCGGAAGGCCCGCGCGTCGTCCTTGGTCCCGAGCTCGCCATGCCCGGGCGCCAGGATCGTGAAGTCCATCTGCTCGACGCGTTTGATCGAATCGATCCAGTCCGGCATGTAGGCGTCGGGGAAGTCGCGGAACGCCACGGTCTTGACCGGAATGAAGTCGACCGCGAACAGCACGCCCTCCTTGGGGAAGCGCATGACGATCGAATCGTTGGAGTGGTTCTTCCCCACATAGGTGAGCTCGACGAGCGTACCGCCGAGCTCGATCGTCATCTGGTCGCGGAAGGTGATGTGCGGCACGGCGGTCGGGCGCTTTTCGCCGATGATGACCGCCTTCGCGTTCTCGTGCGCGACGACCGTCGCCGTGTCGGCAAACACTTCGCCGCCCGCGATGTGGTCCGCGTGGTCGTGGCTGTAGACGAGATACTTGACCGGCTTGTTGAAGCGCTTCTTGAGCTCGTCCTTGAGCCACTTGGCCGCGTCCGCGTTGATCGGGTCGGTCGCGATGATGCCGTCCGGAGTCACCGCGAAGACCGAGAAGTGGGCGTTGTTCTGGAAGCGGTAGACCTCGCCCGCGATCTTGGTGATGGCGCGCGTGGGCGGCGTCGGCGCCTGGCCCTGCGCGGAGCCGACGAGAACAAGCAAACTCGCCGCGGCGAACGCGGCGGCCAAACGATTGAACATGGTCTCCCCCTCGAGACGTGGCGGACGGCTGATCGAGCCATGGGGCCACAGGCGATGGCGCGAGCCAATCCGCGTCGCGTCACCAGAGCGTTTCGCCCGCCGCCATAATCGTGCCGGCTCAGGCGTGCCGGCTCATGATGTCTTTGCGTCCTTCATCGGCTTCAGCGCTTCGTCGATCTCATGAGCCTTCTTGGCCGCCGGGCGGCTGTTCAGCCGCTGCCAGTACCGTTCGAAGGAGGCACGCTTCTCGACCATGCCGAACTGCATGCCCCAGCCGAGATGGCAGCCAAGATAAAGATCGGCAGCGGTGAAGCCGCGACCGACGAGGTAGTCCTCTTTCGAGAGAGTCGAATCGAGAACGTCCATGACGTCCGCGTAGCTGCCATAGCCGGCCATCCGCTTCTTGTCCTCGGGCACATCGAAGCCGAGCGCCTTGTTCATGACCACGGCCTCGACCGGCCCCGCCGCGAAGAACAGCCAGCGATAGTAGGGGCCGCGCAATCGATCGCCGGAGGGCGGCGCCAACTTCGCGGCCGGGAAGGCGTCGGCCAGATAGGCGCAGATCGCGGCGCATTCCGTCACGACGATCTCGCCGTGCCTGATCGCGGGCACCTTGCCCATGGGATTGATCGCGCGGTAGGCCGGCGCCTTCATGGCCGGGCCGTATTCGATGACCTCCGTGCGATAGGGCGCCCCCACCTCCTCGAGCATCCAGCGCACGATGCGGCCGCGCGAGAGCGGATTCGTGTAGAAAACGAGTTCATCCGGCATGGCGGATCTCCTCTCGAGTGAGTGTTTACCGGGGCGCCGCCAAATGACAGACGCCCGTCGTCACACGCGGCAGCCTTTCACGCACGCCTCGCCATCCTTGGTCGCTTTGACGAGAACCACGACCGTCATGACGCCACTCTCTCCTTCGGGAAAAGTGCGCGATAGGGCTCTGCTTCCTTCATTGCACGCGCAAAAGACGGGCGTGCCATCAAGCGGTTGAGATAGGCCAAGCCGTTCTTGTGGCCATCGCCTAGTGGCACGACCAGATTTGCATAGAACAGGGCGGGCGCCGCCGCGCAATCGGCCATGCTGAACGCGTTTCCCATGGCCCACCTCTTGGTCGCCATGCCCTGCTCGATCATGCCGTAAGCCGTCTTGAGGGTGGCCCTCGCCTCCTCGACACCGTAGGGATCGGCCTGACCCGCGGGACGCAGTCGATCCGTGACAATCTTCTGCATGGGCACGTTTACGTAGAGGTCAAAGAAGCGATCGCGCAACCGGGTCTGCCGCGCGAGGTCCGGATCTACGGAGATGAGTTGGGTCGGGCCCGCGAAGTACTGCGCAAGATACTCGATGATGATGCTCGCCTCCGGGACAGTGCGGTCACGTGCGGTGTCGACAAGAACCGGAATCTTGCCGATGGGCCATATGGCTTTGAAGTCCTTGGCGGACTGCTCGCTGGAAAAGTCGACGATGAGTGGCTCGAAGGGCGTGTCGTTCTCATACAACGCGATGAGCGCCTTCTGCGAGAAGGACGAGAGGGGGTGGAAGTAGAGCTTCAGGGTCATGAGACTGTATTCCCACTTGCGATGGCGCCGGCAGATCGCCTCACTTCTCCGCGAGCGCCTTGAGATTGGCGAGGCCGGCCTCGAAGTCCTTGCCGACCATCTCGTCGCAATCGATGAAGAGGCTCACCACCTTCGCCAGGAAGGGAGAGCGGCCGCTCATGGCCCAGGTCACGGTCGTCGAATCGCCTTGGGGCTCGAGGGTGTATTCGACGAGGTTGTGCGCATCGAATGGCTTCACCATGTCGAGCGTCATGGTGACCTTCTCGTTAGGCGTCGATTGGGTGATCTCGAGACGCCCCGCGCCGACCGCTCTGTTGCCCTCGAATTCATAGACCGCGCCAAGGCCGCTTTCGGGCCCGCTATAGCTTCGCTTCATCGCGGGGTCCCGCGTCTCGTAGGGCGACCAGGATGGCGCCGTGCGAAAGTCATTGAGGATCGCGAAAATCTTCTCCGGCGGTGCCGCGATGCTCGTCGAGCGGGCGACGCGGAACGTATCGGGGCGCATGGAGGCAAGGATCAAGACGCCCGCGACGAGAATGGCGAGGACGACGAGCGCACGGAGGATGATCTTTCGAATCATGGCAAGGCCTCTTCGATGGCAATGGCGGTTAGGGGCGCGGACCGGCGCCCGCCGGGATCAACGCTTGGTCAGCACGACATGGGTGACGCCGGGCGCCGGCGCATGCTCGGCGACCTGATAGCCGAGCCTCGGCAGATCGATGCCGGCCAGGAGATTCTCGCCCGAGCCGAGAAGGACCGGCGCGACGGCGAGGTGCATCGTGTCGATGAGGCCAGCCGCGAGATACTGCCGGATGGTCGCGACACCACCGCCGAGGCGCACGTCCCGGCCCTTGGCCGCATCGCGCGCGCGCGTCAACGCGGCCTCGATTCCGTCGGTCACGAAATGGAAGGTCGTGCCGCCCCTCATGGCGATCGGATCGCGCCGATGGTGGGTCAGCACGAAGACGGGCGTGTGATAGGGCGGATCGTCGCCCCACCAGCCTTTCCACGATTCATCCGGCCACGGCCCGCGGACAGGACCGAACATGTTGCGCCCGAGAATCCAGGCGCCGAGATTCTCGAAGCCGCGCGCGACGAACTCGTCGCTGACGCCGGTCTCGCCGCCCTCCTTGCCGAACATGCGCTGGAAGGTCCGGGTCGTGTGGGACCAGCCGTGGAGAGCGAGGCCGCCCTTCCCCAGCGGATCGTCGAGGCTCTGAGAGGGACCGGCGCCGAATCCGTCGAGGGAGATGGCGAAGGCGTTCACGCGGAGCCTGGTCATGGCAGGGTCGCGAGCTCTGCGGGCGGCTTCATGTCGAAATCGCGCGCCACGCTCATGCCTTCGGCATCACGATGACCATCCACAAGACGCCGAATTTGTCGGCCACCATGCCGAAGCGCGGCGAGAAGAACGTCTTGCCGAGCGGCATCTGGATGGTCCCGCCCTTGGCGAGCGCATTGAACAGCCGGTCCGCCTCGGCCTCGCTCGCGGCCTGGAGCGATAGCGCGAAGCCCTGGAAATTCGTCGTGCCCCCGCACATGCCGTCGGAGGCCATGAACTCGGCACCCCCGACGCGCACGCTCGCATGCATGACCTTGTTGTCGGAGCCCGGCACGACCCTGTCCGGCGGCGGCTTCTCGGGGCTGTCCTTGAAGCGCATCATCATGACGACCTCCGCACCGAGCGCCGCCTTGTAGAACTCGATGGCCTCCTCGCAGCGGCCATTGAAGAACAGGTAGGGTTGGATGTTCATCGGTCCTCTCCCTCATGGTGGTCATTCTTCGATTGGCCGCGATCACGCGCCGGCATGGGCTCGCGTCAGGGCCGCGATGTCGAGCTTCACCATCTTCAACATGGCCTCCATGACGCGCTTTCCCTTGGCCGGATCGGGGTCGGACAGGAGTTCCGGCAGTTGCCGCGGCACGATCTGCCACGACAGGCCGAATTTGTCCTTGAGCCAACCGCATTGGACCGGCTTGCCGCCGTCGGCCGTCAACGCCGCCCACAGGCGATCGACTTCTTCTTGATCCTCGCACCGGACGGACAGGGAGATGGCGTCGTTGAACTTGTCGTGCGGCGGCCCGTTCAACGCGAGGTAGCCCTGGCCCGCGAGTTCGAAGGCGACCATCAGCACGGCTCCCTCTTTGCTGCCCGGCGTGTCGGCCTTGGCCTCGTGAACCTCGCGAATCGTCGAGCCCGGGAAAACGGAGGTGTAGAACCGGGCCGCCTCGAGCGCATTCCCCTCGAACCAAAGGCAGGGCGTAATCTTCTCCATCGTCGCCATCAGACGACTCCGTGCCGGGTCATCGCGCGCGCCATCCGGCCCCTTACCTGGCGCCCGTATATTCGTCGTGCAGCTTGACCCAGCTCATGGCGCCGCCGGTCTCGTTCCGCCCCCTGGGCGCGAGATCGAGCCAGCTGAAGGCGCCGATCATCATCTCGTCGCCGCGCGCGAAGGTCGAATAGGTGTGGAACACCTGACCCTTCGCATCCTTCGCGAAGATGCTGGTGCCGTGAAGGTCTTCGCTCGACTTGACCTTCGTGCCGTAGTTGTAGATCGCGCGGCCTTTCTGGATGTCCTCCTTCGTGAAGGAGACGCCGAAATCGTAGTTGAAGTCGCTGCCATGGGACGACACCCAGCGGAAGCGCCAGCCCATGCGGCGCTTGACCTCCTCGATGCGGGCGAGCGGCGCCCGCGCGATGGCGGCGAAGGAAAGATCGGCCTCTTCGAAATGCTGGCGCGCCGCGTCGACATGGTCCGCGATGAACGAGCAGCCGGGGCAGATATGATCCGAGCCCGGCGTCAGCATGAAGTGATAGACGGCGAGCTGGCTGCGCGGTCCGAACAGGTCAGCGAGCGCCACCCGTCCTTCGGGCGCGTCGAACGCGTAAGTCTTCTCGACCTTGACCCAGGGCAAGGCCCGCCGCGCGGCGCTCACCGCGTCGCGGAGATGCGTGAGCTCCTTTTCCTTCGCAAAAAGTGTCTTGCGCGCAGCAAGCCATTCCTCTCGGCTGACGATTTTGGGATCGCTCACGGGCATCACCGTCGATTTGTCGCGGGTGGCACCGGTATCCTTCGATTGAGAATCGATTGCAAGCAAGAATGACGCCCGCGCTGCACGCGGCGCACGAAATTTTTTGATCGAAATTTTGAAATTTTTTGACGGTTGGATGGCGATCACGCGCGACGGCACCGATGCGCTTCGCGCCTCCGTCGCACCGCCATGCGCAAGAAAAATTCTTGGTGGTTAGGTCGGCGCCTTTCGGGCGCTGCGCGGCCTCGCCCGGTCGCGCGGCCGCGACGGCTCAGCCGCCGGGCTTGAAGGTCCCGCCGCGCGGCATGGATGGCGGCGCGCCGCCGCCGGGCGGACGCACGATATTCGGGACCGGACCGGTGCGGAGCGTCTGGTTGGTCAGCGCGTCGTTGACCGCATCCTTGCCCGCCGAATCGAAGGCGAAAGGCCCGAGCGCGCCGTCAGGGTCGAACCAACCGATGAAGGTCTTCGTCGAGCCCTTCGCCGAATCGGGGATCGGCTGGATCTCCACGTTGCCGCCGCCCGGATCCGCCGTGCCCTGGTTCCCGGCCGCGACGATGAACGCGCGATTGCCGATGAGGGGGATGATTTCGACGGCGCCGGAATTGACCGCCACGCGCATGGCGCCATTGGCGGCGACGGCGAGGACGAAATCCGTACCGCGCACGCCGATCAGCGCGCTCGGCGTGCGGATGCGGTAGCTCTCCGACTTCATCGTGCCGGTCACGAAACGGAACACGCCCTGTGTCGCGTTGATCGTGAGCTCGCCCGCTTTCTTGTCGGGATCGAAAACAAAGCGGTCGAGGACGACCGTGCTGCCGGAACCGACGCGGAAATCCGTCGAATCGACGAAGCGGAGCTGGGCCCAGGCCTCTTTGCCCGTGTCGATGCGCTCGCTCGCGAACACGCCCGCCTTGGCGGCGAGCGCACGGCGCTCGAGCCCCGGCGGCGTGCCGAAAGCATCGGCGCGCACCTCGTTGACCGAGCCGATCGCAGCCGGCTGCGTGCCGGCCGGACCGGCCGTCAGTGCCAGAGCCGACGCGGCGGCAAGGGCCACCGAAAAACGTCGCATCATCCGCAACATCGCAACCTCCTACCCACCTTCGCCCGCAGCATGGTCATCGCCGCGCGCGAACATCGCCATAATACTGAATAATGACAAGACGGAGGCGCCCGGTCAGTGATCACGCGCACAAGAACACCGTGACGGCCATCACAGGGCCGCGCGCCGCTGCCCCGGCCCCGCTCCTCCGTATGGTCATTCACGGCGGCGTTAACCAGTGGACGACCCCGTCGCGCCCGATCAATGCGTCTCGAAGGCCGGTCGCAGCCGTTTCAAAGCCGGCAGTCCGGCCGCGGCGATGGCGATAATGGCGGCGCCGGCGCCGAGAAGGAGGAACATCAGCCCGAAACCGCCCGTGCGCTCGTAGAGGATGGCGATCGCCGGCACTGCGATTCCGCTGACCCCGAGAGCCACGAGATAGCTCATGGCGAGCACGCGCGACTGCCAGGGCCCGGTGACATAGCGGCCGATCACCCAGTCGCTCACCGGAATTTCCGCGAAGACGAGCAAGAGCGCGCCAATCGAGACCGGCAGCAGTGCGGGGCCCACGGTCTCGCCCGTGAGAGCAAGCATCGGTGCCTGGAGCGAAAGGATCGCCATGGCGACTGGCCGCGCACCGTAGCGGTCGAGGAGCGTACCGACCGGAAGTTGCGCGAAGGCCGCAACCGCAAAGGCAAGCGCGACCAACAATCCGACATGGGCGATACCGCCGCTCCAGCGCCCGAGCTGTTGTTCGAAGAGTTTCGGCAACGCGATGGTCGAGCCGTTGAAGATGAGACCGCCGAAGATGGCCGCGACGGTGAGGAAGACGAGGAGGCGGAGAAGGGTGCCGCGCTGTCCCTTGGCGGTATTTTCCGCCTCGATGGTCCCCGGCCTCACGACATCGACCGATCGCCCGAGGAAGACGCTCGCGGCAATGCCGATCACGATGGCCACGCCGCCCGGAACGATGAAAGCCGCGCGCCAGCCCCAGACTTCGGTCAGGAGCCCCGTCGCGACGGCCGAGCCCGCAAATCCCATGTTGCCCCAGACGCCGTTGATGGCAATGGCACGCCCACTGCCTTGCGCCAGCTGCACGACGGCCGCGATCGCGACCGGGTGATAGATCGCAGCGAAGAGGCCGATCAGCGCCAAGCCCGCGACGAGTGCGGACGGATCGGTCGCGAAACCGGCCAGAATCGAACCACAGCCGATCCCGATGAAGAACGCGACGATGAGGACAGAGCGCCGGCCGCGGTCGCCCAACCAGCCGGCGGGCAGCGTGCCGAGCGCGAGCGCCACGAAGGCGGCGGTGCCGAGCGACAGAGTCTCGCCGTAAGGCGCCTGCCAGTCGCGATGGATGGCAAGCACCGCCGTCGGGAAGATCAGCAGGAAGTAGTGCGTGAGGAAGTGAGCGACGTTGAGAAAGAGAAACGGCAGCTTCTGCGGCATGGCATCCTCGTCTCGGAGGATGGCAGCGCGGCCGGAGACACGCAACCCTTGCGGCGTGCGGGGCGGCCCGCTCCGTATAACGGCGCGACTCAGCCGTGATCCGCAATGCGCCCATCGACGATGTGGATGCGTCGGGGCGCCCGCGCCGCCAAATCCGGCTCGTGCGTGACGGCGATCACGGTCTTGCCCGCCTCGGCCGTCAGGCGCTCGAAAATCTCGAAGACGTTTTCCGCGTTCTTGGTGTCGAGGTTCCCCGTCGGCTCGTCCGCCAGGATCACGAGCGGGTCGTTGGCGAGCGCCCGCGCAATCGCAACCCGTTGGCGCTGCCCGCCCGAAAGCTGGCCAGGGCGCTTCGCCATCTCGGCCTCGAGGTCGAGCTGCTGGAGGATCGACCGCGCGCGCGCCTCCGCCGCCGCATCATCCAGGCGCCCGAATTTGCGGATCGGCAGAGCCACGTTCTCGACCGCGGTGAATTCGGGCAGGAGGAAATGGAACTGGAAGACGAAGCCGAGCTTCTCGAGCCGGAGGCGCGACAGCGCGTCGCTATCGAGCGTCGATGTGTCCTCCCCATCGAGCAGGATCTGTCCCGTCGTCGGCAGATCAAGAAGGCCCAGGAGATAGAGGAGAGAAGATTTGCCGGAACCCGAGGGGCCGGTGATGGTCACGAATTCACCGCGCGCGATCGCGAGGTCGATGTCGCGGACGAGCGTGACCGCAAGGGCTCCCTCCTCGAGCACGCGCGAGACGCCCTTCGCCTCGATGACTGGGCTCTCCGTCATGCGGCGCCCCGGATGATGTCGACCGGGCGCACGCGCGCCGCGCGCCGGGCCGGCAGGTACGCCGCCGTGATCGAGATGAGGAGCGAGACCGCGCCGACGATGGCGTAATGGCTGAACGAGCGATAGAGGACGAAGCCCTCCGACTTGACGAAGCCCTCGACCGAGAAGCGGATGCTCGCAAGGACCTCCGTCAGCGCGAAACCCAGCGCCCAGCCGATGAGCGTGCCGACGGCGCCAATGAGGAATCCCTCGAGCACGAAGATCGAGCGGATGTCACCCTCCGAGAAGCCGAGGGAACGCAGGATCGCGATGTCGCGCGTCTTCTCGTAGATGACGGTCGAGAGGATGTTGAAGATACCGAAGCCCGCGACCACCAAGATGGCGCCGACGGTCGAGTACATGATCGCGTTCTGGATGACGAAAATGCCGAGCACGTTCTGGTTCGTCTCCTCCCAGGATTCGGTACGGTAGCCGTAGCGCGCCTCGAGCGTGCGCGCGAGGGCGCTCGCCCCCGCCACATCGGCCAGGCGCAGGTTGATCTGGTTGACCACATTGGCGCGGTTCTGGAGGATCTGCGCTTTCTTCAAGAGCGCGTAGGACTCGAAATTGTCGAGAGTCGTGATCCCGGTCTTGAACAGGCCCACGACTTTCATGCGCATCACGATCCCGGCCGGGGAGATGGCGGAGAGCGTGTCGCCCATGCCGATGCCGAGCTTGGTCGCGACCCCCTCGCCCAAAATGACGCCGTTGGCCGTGGCGAAAAGGGAATCGAGCTGGCCGGCGATGAGGTCGCGCTCGATGTTGGTCACGCGCCGTTCCTTGGCGGGCTCGATGCCGACGAGCGTGCCCGAGACGTCCTTGCTGCCGTAGCGGAAGATGATGGGCCCGCGAAGCGTCGGCGCCGCGGCGACGCCCGGCGTGGCGAGGAGCGCGTCGAGAGTGGCGTCCGCATCGCGGATGCCGCGAAGCTCATCGAGCGGCCGCTGTCCCTGGAGCGAAACGGCGCCCGTGGGAAAGGCGCGATAGGCCGGCTGGAGCGGCGCCGTGCGGTATTCGTCCTTCATCACGACGTGCGGCGAGACGTCGATCACCTTCTCGACGAAGTAGCGCTGGAAGCCCTGCATCATGGCGGCCATGGCGATGAAGAAGCCGACGCCCAAGGCGACCCCGCCGAGCGAGACGATGCTTTGCCGCTTGCGGTTGACGAGATGAGCGAGCGCGATGTCGAGAGCGACGGCCACGGGCCTAGCCGGCCGGCTGCGGCGGTGCCGCGCGTCGCACGCGCTGGCCATCCTTCAGTCCGGCCGGCGGCTCCGTGACCACGAGGTCGGTTTCCCCGAGACCGCTCAAGATCTCGACCATCTTGTCGCCGACGATGCCCGTCTCGACCGCCTGCGCCCGCGCGCGCCCGTCCTTGATCACCCACACCTGCCCGGCGCGGAGGGCCGTGATCGGCACGAGAAGCGCGTTCGGCCGCTCCTGCACGACGACATTGATCTCGGTGGTCATGCCGATGAGAAGCGGCGTGTCGTCCGGCAGCGCCACGCGCACGCGGTAGGTCTTGTTGACGGGATCGCCCTTGGGCGTGATCTGCTCGACCGTGCCGGACAGGACCGCGCCCGGAAACGCGTCAGCCTTGATGAGCGTCCTCTGCCCGATGCGCACGAGGGGAATGTCCTCCTCGTCGACTTCGGCCACGACCCAGAGCGGCTTCGGCCTGCCGACCCAGAACAGCGCCTGTCCCGGCTCCGCCACCTCGCCGAGCTCGCCGTCGCGGCGCAGCACCGTCCCGTCCATGGGCGAGTACAGCACCATGTTCTCGAGGCGCTTTCGGGCCTGCGCGACCGTGGCCTGGGCCATGGCGTGGTCCGAGGCCGCGCGATCGTAGTTTTGCTGACTCACGAAATTCTTGCTGATGAGCGCCTTGTAACGCTTCTCCTCGTCCGCGAGGAACCGCTCGCGCGATTCGAGCTCTCTCAGTGCCGCGCGCTCCTCCCGGTCATCCAGGCGCGCGAGCACGGCGCCTTTCTTGATCTCCCGGCCCTCGCAGATGCAAAGGTCGACGATCCGACCTTTGACCAGCGGCGTGATCTTGGCCCAGGTCACGGGCTCCACGTTGCCGGTTGCATAGACGGCCTTGACCGCCGGGCCACGCGTCGGCGCCGCTGCCGTCACCGCCGGCGCGCCGCCGAGCGCGAAGTGGACGGCCGCAGCCGCGACCCCAAGCCCCGCCAGGACATAGAGAACGACTCTCGTCTTGCGCATCCTGATCCAATCACGTCAAAGGCGCCCCGACCGGGGGCGCCCGCCTTATATATGGGGTGACGGCACCCCTCGACACCAGTCCCGAGATGGGGAGATTACGCTCTGCAATGGACGGCCGGCCGATCATTCTCTGGTTTCGCCGTGACTTGAGAACCGGCGACAACCCGGCCCTCGCGGCGGCCGCGGAGGCGGGCGCCCCGGTGCTGCCGATCTACGTCCACGATCAAGACACCGGCCGGGCCATCGGCGGCGCCGGCCGCTGGTGGTTGCATCACAGCCTCGTTGCCCTTGGCACAAGCCTTGCGCGGCTTGGAGCACCGCTCCTCCTGCGGCGCGGTGCCACCGTCTCTGTCTTGACGGAATGGGCCCGCACGACCTCGGCCGGCTCCGTCTTCTGGAATGAGAATTACGATCCCGCCGAGAGCGAGACGGAAGCCGCCCTGCGCGCGGCGCTCGCGGCCATCGGCGTCGAGGCGCGAGCCTTCGCGGGTGCCACGCTCCTCCATGAACCGCCGCACACCGTCCGGGCCGCGACGGGCCGTGCCTTCCAGGTGTTCGCCCCCTTCTGGCGCGCCTGCGCCGCGCGCGACGCGGCGGGACCGCCCCTCCCCGCCCCCGCGGCCTTGCGAGGATCGAGCGCCCCTTCCGCCGGCGAGTCCATCGACGACTGGTCGCTTCTGCCGACAAAACCCGATTGGGCGGCGGGCCTCCGCGAATCCTGGCGGCCCGGTGAGGATGAAGCCGCCGCGCGCCTTGCGCGCTTCCGCGCGACCGGCTTGCACGGATACGATCGCGGCCGCGATCATCCGGGTCGCGACGGCACTTCGCTTCTCTCGCCGCATCTTCGTTTCGGCGAGATCAGCGTGCGGCAAATCTGGCATGCACTGCGCGCCGAGAACGGCGCCGGCGCAGCGGCGTTCCGCCGCGAGCTCGGCTGGCGCGAAT
>JAXMCE010000010.1:0-111693 GCA_046349515.1 Alphaproteobacteria bacterium
CGTGGCAAAGCGCGGATTGGTCTCGAGGCGATCGAGGCGGAAGGAAATCGGGTAGAGAGGCGCGAAGGCGGCGGCGAGATCGGCCAGGACGACGCCGATCATGCGCTGGATCAGGTTGCGTTCGATCGTCGTATAGGGTCGGCCTTCGATGCGCATCGACGCGCCACCCCGTCGACCCCCGAGCAGCACGTCGACGGTCGAATAGATGAGCGAGCTTTCGACGAAGATCAGGCCGTAGTTTTGCCACTCCGTGGCCTCGAACACGCCCAGCATCGCCGGGAGCGGGATCGTGTTGAGGTACTCGCCGAAGCGCACCGAGAAAATATTGTCGATCGAGACTTCGACGTTGTCGGAGGTGAAGTTCCGGAGGCTGGTGCTCAGCAGACGGACCAGGCGATCGTAGACGACTTCCAGCATCGGAAGCCGTTCGTAGGAGACAAGGCCGCTGTCGAGAATGGCAGCGATGCCTTTGTTCGACTCGCCATCGCCCGCCCCGCCTTGGACGCCGAGGAGACTGTCGATTTCGTCCTGGTCGAGAACGCGCGTGCTGGCGCCGATCGACGCAGCACCCGGCTCGGCCTCGACGGACTTTTCGCCCTCTTCGCCGCCTTCTTCGGCAAGCGCCGCCCACTCGGCGGCCATGCGCTCTTCTTCGCTGAGCGCGCTGCCGGACTCTTGGTTCTCTGTCGCGTCGGCCATGCGCTCGTCTACTGGATCAGCAATTCGCGGAACAGCACGTCCGAGACCTTCACGGGTTCCGCCGCGGCATTGACCCGCCGGAGCAGCTCCTCGCGCACGCGATAGATGCCTTCGGACCCCTGCAGGTCTTCGACCCTGAGGTCGCGCAAGTAGATCTGGAAGCTGTCGACGATCCGGGGCTGAAGAGCCTTCAGCTTGTGTCCGTCCTCGGCATTCTCGATTTCGAGGCTGACGTTGAGCTTGAGGAAATTGCTCTTTCGTCCGGCCGAGGTCAGGTTCACGACGATGTCGGGCAATTCGAAGAAGGTCGGCGGCGGCCGGCTGGCCTTGGCCTTCGCTTCCGCGGCCGCCAATTCCTCGGGGTTCGGCTCATGGGAGCCGAACACTCCGCCAAGATAGGCGCCCAACGCACCGCCCACGATGAGAAGGACCGGCAGGACGATGAAGAGGATGATTTTCTTGCCGGCCAGGCGCCGCTTTTGCGGCTTTTCCTCGCCTTCGGCGCCTTCCGGGGCCGCCGAATCTTCGCGTTCCTCGTCTTTGGTCTTTTCAGCCATCCGCGCTCTCGTTGTCGGCCGTTGTCATGCGGGGCCCGCAGGGCGGTCGCCCCAGGACATGAGCGCGACGTTAGCCTTATCGCGTTAACAAGACCTTGCATCAGGCCGGCCCTGGCACCTTTCGCCCGGCAATTCTTGCCGAATGGGCCGTCGGCGGGCACCCAAATCAAATCTAACCCATTGACGAATCACGATTTAGCACCTGGCACGGCGTCTGCAACAGAGGCGGGGACGACCCACAGACACCCAACCTCGGACGCCCGGCAGACGATGGACAACACAGCGTATATTTCTCTTTCGCGGCAAGCCGCGACGCACCGTCAGATGGAAGTGATCGCGAACAACATCGCGAACGCGTCGACCCCCGCCTATAAGGCCGAGCGCCTTCTCTTCTCCGAATACCTGTCCAAGGGCTCGAACAACAATCAGAGCGTCTCCTTCGTCCAGGACAGCTCCGTTATCCGCGACACGAGCGAGGGTGCCCTCAGCGAGACCAAGAACCCGTTCGATCTTGCGATCAAGGGCGATGGGTATTTCGTGGTCCAGGGCCAAAGCGAGCCGAACTACTCGCGCAACGGCCGTCTCCACCTCAATGAGGACGGCAAGCTGGTCAACAACTTGAACATGCCGGTGCTCGATGAGAGCGACCGGCCGATCACGATCGAGCCGGGCATCGCGCGAATCGAGATCAGCCAGGACGGCACGATCAAGGGAGAGAACGGCGAGATCGGTCGCATCAAGATCGTGCGCTTCGACGACGAGCAGAGCCTCACGCGGCTCTCGAGCGCTCTCTATCGCACGGACGCGGCTCCGCAGCCGGCGACGGAGTCCAAGGTGTTCCAGGGGATGCTCGAGGAATCGAACGTCCGGCCGATCGTCGAGATCACCAACATGATCGACGCGCACCGCAGCTACCAGAACAGCCAGCAGATGATCCAGAACGAGCACGAGCGCGTTCTCAAATCCATCGAAACACTGACTCACGCGGCATAACGAAAGGGTTCACATCATGAGATCGCTCAGCATCGCAGCGACAGGCATGCTTGCACAGCAGCTCAACGTCGAAGTGATCTCCAACAACATCGCCAACGTCAACACGACGTCCTACAAGCGCCAGCGCGCCGAGTTCCAGGACCTGCTGTACCAGAACCAGCGTCGCGTCGGCTCGAGCTCGTCCTCGAACGGGACCGTGGTTCCGACCGGCGTGCAGCTCGGCCTCGGCGTCAAGGCCGCGGCGGTCTACCGCATCAGCTCCCAGGGCAATCTCACGTCGACCGACAACACGCTCGACCTCGCGGTCCAGGGCAACGGCTATTTCCAGGTCACGCTGCCCAACGGCGAGACCGCCTTCACGCGCGCCGGCTCCTTCCAGCTGAGCCCGACCGGCAGCATCGTGACCTCGGAAGGCTATGCGCTCGCGCCGGGCATCACCATTCCGTCCGATGCGACGTCGGTCACCATCAATTCGAGCGGCGAAGTCCTCGTGCAGCTCGACGGCCAGGTCGCCGAGCAGAACGTCGGAACGATCGATCTCGCGAACTTCCCCAATCCGGCCGGCCTGCAGATGGTCGGCGGCAACCTCCTGCTGCAGACGCCCGCCTCGGGCCAGCCCAAGGTCGGCGCGCCCGGCACGCCCGGTTTCGGGACCATTCTCCAGGGCTTCCTCGAGACCTCGAACGTCAACATCGTGCAGGAGATCACCAACCTGATCACGGCGCAGCGCGCCTACGAAATGAACTCAAAGGTCATCCAGACGTCCGATGAGATGATGGCCCAGCTCAACCAGCTGCGCGGCTAGGTGCATGATGACCCGGATCCTTCTCGTCCTCTTCGCTTTCCTCCTCGGCGTCGACGGCGCCCTCGCGGCCACGATCGCGGCCAAGCCGTTCGCGCTCATCAACGGCAACGTCGTGCGCCTCGGCGACATCTTCACCGATGTGGGCGACAAGGCGGATGTCCCCGTGGGCCAAGCGCCACCGCTCGGACGCTCTCTCACGCTTGATGCCGCGGCGCTCACGGACATCGCGCGGGCGAACCAGCTCGAATGGCGCGCATTCAGCCGCTTCGACAAGGTCGTCATCGAGCGGGCCAGCCAGTCGGTCGAAGCCGAGCAGATCGTCGCGGCCCTTCGCGAGACGCTTGCCCGCGCCGGCATCGGGCAAAATCACGACGTCCAGCTCGACACGCGCAACCTTCGCATGGTTGTCGCGGCCGGCACGGCGCCGACCGTCGAAATCCGCGACTTCCGCTATGACGACCGCTCCGAGCGATTCACGGCCCAGGCCGCGATCGTGGGCGACATGACGAACGCACCCCTCTCGCTCGCCGGCCAGGCGGTGCGCGTCATCGAAACGCCGACCCTCGTTCGCCGCATCAATCGGGGCGAAGTGATCCAGGCACACGATGTCCGGATGGCCCGGATCCGCGCCGCGACCGTTCCGGCCGAAGCTCTCATGCGCACCGAAGCCATCGTCGGCAAGGCGGCGCGCCGCGCCCTCGCACCGGGCGAATCCATCCGCGGGGCCGACCTCCAGGCCCCCGTCGTCGTCGAGAAAGGCAGCGCCGTCACCGTCGTCGTCCAGACGCCCTACATGGTGCTGACGACCCAGGGACGCGCCCTCGAAGACGGGGCCATGGGCGAGACGATCCGCGTCATGAACTCCCGCAGCAAGAAAATCGTCGAAGCACAGGTGGCGAAGTCCGACACGGTCGTCGTGCAGGTCGCCGTCCTCAACACCGTCGAATAGGGGCACCCCGATGTCGAATGCCACACACCGCTCGCGTCGCGCGACACTCCTCGGCGCCGCAGCCTTGAGCGCCCTCATGCTCGGCGGCTGCAACGTCATCAACCGCCTGGCCAATGTCGGCGACTCGCCGGACCTGACGCCGGTCCAGAATCCGACCGGAGCCCCCAACTACCAGCCGGTCAGCATGCCCATGCCGGCGCCGCAGCCGATGTCGCAACAGGCCAACTCCCTGTGGCGGCCGGGCGCCCGCGCCTTCTTCAAGGACCAGCGCGCGAGCAAAGTCGGCGACATCCTGACCGTCGTCGTGAACATTGCCGACAGCGGCGCCATCAACAACGCGACCCAGCGCAGCCGCGCCATGAGCGAGAACGCAGGAGCCAAGAACTTCCTGGGCTATGAATCCGAAGCCGGCCAGTTCCTGCCCGAGCAGGTCGACCCGGGCAACCTGGTCAATCTGAACGGCGGCAGCGTGACCAAGGGCTCCGGCACCATTCAAAGGAACGAGACGATCACGACGCGCATCGCGGCCGTCGTCACCCAGATCCTGCCCAACGGCAATCTCGTCATCAGCGGCCGCCAGGAGGTCCGCGTCAACTTCGAGGTACGGGAGCTGCTCATCAGCGGCGTCATCCGGCCGGAGGACATCCTGTCGAGCAACACGATCAGCTCGGACAAGATCGCGGAAGCGCGCATGTCCTATGGCGGCCGTGGCCAGATCACCGACGTCCAGCAGCCGCGTTACGGTCAGCAGATCTACGACATCCTGTTCCCGTTCTAAGCCGACGGCGCGCACGCCGCGCCGTCGCCGCACGGGATCGCGCCGCCCGCGCTATTGCTCGGGCGGACGCGGCGTTCCGTCGAAGTTGTAGCGTTCGATCTTGGCCTTCTTGCGCAGGTCGCCGATCAGGGTCAGGACGGTGTCGCGCGCCATCTGGTTCTGGAGCTGGTCGCGCACGTCCTCGAACGGCGGCAGCGGGGCGGTCCGCTTGTCTTCGAGCTTGATGACGTGCCAGCCATACTGCGTCTCGACCGGCTTCTCGGTGATCTGGCCGGGTTTGAGGGCGAAGGCAGCCGTCGCGAAAGGCGCCACCATCTGCGTGCGCCCGAAGTAGCCGAGATCGCCGCCCGCGGCCGCGGTCGAATCCGTCGATTTCTCCTTGGCCAATGTCTCGAACGGCGTCCCTGCCTTGAGTTTCTTGATGATGGCCTCGGCTTCCGCCTTCGTCTTGACGAGGATGTGGCGGGCACGGACCTCTTCCTGGGGCGGCAGGCTCTTCACGAGTTCTTCGTAGCGCTTGCGAAGAACGTCGTCGTTGAGCACTTTCTGCACGTAGCGGCGAAGATAAGCGTCCTTGAGGAGCTGCTCCTCGAGATAAGCCAACCGGCGCTTGATATCGGGATCGTTCTGCAGCTTCTCTTTCCGCGCTTCGGCCACCACCAGCTTCGTGTCGACGAGCTCGTCAAGGAGCAGCGGGTAGACCGATTCGAGCGGCGCCGAACGGTACTGCGGCGGCAGCATCTGCTGGGCGGTTGCGACATCGGACCGCGAGATCACGGCCCGGTCGACCTTGGCCGCCACGGGATCGTCAGAGGATTTCTTCGAAAACCATTGGGCCTGTGCCGTCACGGGCACCGCCAGCATGGCTGCGGCCAACGCCAGCCGAGCGACGATCCCAACCATGGATGTTCCTTTCACGAGGTCCCCCCGATGTGGCGGAGCGAAGGCCGTCTTGCCCGCCATCCGCGCCTTGGTGCGGCTCAAAGGCGTAAGGCAGCCCGGCCAGCGAAACAAGAGAAACCTCGCACATGAAGGAGTTGCCGCGCTGCAACATCGAACGCCAGCAATGATGAAGTTGTCCGGCGTCAAGCAAACGCCGAATTTTGTTGCCCAGACATCTTTTAGACTGCTAATAGTTAGCTAGCTTAGAGACTCCACCCCATGGCGCTCCGCAATCTCGACCGAAGCTTCGGCTTCCTGCTTCACGACGTGTCGCGCCTGCTCCGCATCGAATACAACCGGCGTGTCCGCCACCTCGGCCTGACCCGATCGCAATGGCGTGTGATCGCGCACCTCTCGCGCAACGAAGGCGCCACACAAACGGAGCTGGCCGATATCCTGGAGATCGAGAGCGCGACTCTTGCGCGGCTTCTCGACCGGCTGGAAACCTCGGGCTGGCTCGAACGGCGGCCGGCGCCCAACGACCGCCGGGCCAACCACCTCTACCTGACCGATAAACCCGCCGCCATCATCGATGAGATGTTCGCGATCTCGGCTGGGTTGCAGAAGGACACGCTGGCCGGACTTCCGGCCGCTGAGCGCGAGCGTCTCATCGACACGTTGCTCGGCATCAAACGCAATCTGTTGGACATGACCACGCCTGCCACCGCTCCGGGCGAGCCGGAGCGCGAGCGCAGAGCCGCTACTGGAGCCTGACACGCATGTCGTCATCTGAACAACCGAGCCCTCCCCCGACCCGCGGCCCGCTGGGCTCGCGACGATTGGTTCGGGTCGTCCTTCTGGCCCTGGCGCCCGTCATCGCGCTCTTCGTGGGCATCTATTTCTACGCGACGGGCGGCCGCTACGTGACCACCGAAAACGCCTACGTGAAATCGGACAAGGTCGCGATCAGCACCGACGTCTCGGGGCGCGTGATCGACGTCAAGATCGTCGACAACCAGACCGTCAAGGCCGGCACCCTGCTCTTCCGACTCGATGCGGAGCCGTTCAAGATCGCGCTCGAGGAGGCCGAAGCGAAGCTGCGCGCGACCCGGACCGAAGTCGAGGCCCTGCGGGCGCAATACCGACAGAAGCGCCAGGACCTGACCAAGGCGGAAATCGACATCACCTTCGCCAAGCGCGAGTTCGAGCGTCAGCAGCAGTTGATCCAGCAGGGGCATGTCACGCGCTCGAAATTCGACGACGCCATGCACAATCTGGAGCGCGCGCAGCAACAGGCCAACGCGGCCCGCGAGGAGATGAACCAGGTGGCCGCCAACCTCGGCGGCGATCCGAACATGCCGGTCGAGCAGCACCCCAAATATCTCGAGGCGCTCTCCAAGCGCGACGACGCCGCCCTCGACCTTCGACGGGTCGACGTCTTTGCCCCCATTGAAGGTGTCGTCACGCGCATGACGTTGCAGCCGGGCGAGCACGTCGAGCGCGGCTCACCCGTGTTCAGTATCGTCAAGACGACGTCCATGTGGGTCGAAGCGAATTTGAAAGAGACGGAGCTCACCTACGTGCGGCCCGGCCAGCAGGCAGAAATCACGGTCGACGCTTATCCGGGCTTTGCCTGGAAGGCCAAGGTCGAAAGCGTGAGTCCGGCGACGGGCGCCGAGTTCTCGCTCCTGCCTCCGCAGAACGCGACCGGCAACTGGGTCAAGGTCGTCCAGCGCGTGCCGGTGAAGCTGATCATCGAGCCGCACGATGACGCACCGCCACTTCGCGCCGGCATCAGCGTCGTGGTCGAAATCGACACCGGCCATGAGCGGGAGATGCCGTCCTTCATCCGAAGTGCCCTTGCCTGGTTCAAAGGCTGATCGTTGACGGTTGACGAAACGGCCGTCGGCTCGGAGGGCCGCCGCTTCGCTGTCAATTGCGCCGTGATGTTGCCGACCATCATGCATTCGGTCGACATCACGATTGCCACGGTCGCCCTGCCGAGCATCCAGGGCGCGCTCTCGGCGACGCAGGATCAGGTTGCCTGGGTTCTCTCGTCCTATGTGATCGCTGTCGCGATCGTGACCCCGGCCACGGGGTGGCTCGCGGCGCGGCTCGGCCGGCGCCGCCTGTTCCTCATCTCCGTCGCGGGCTTCACCCTGACCTCGGCGCTGTGCGGTGCCGCGCACGGTCTTCTCGAGCTTGTCGTCTATCGCCTGCTGCAGGGCGGGTTCGGCGCGGGCCTCATTCCGTTGTCCCAGGCGGTCATCCTCGACACCTACCCGAGGCGCGATCACGGGCGCGCGATGGCGATCTGGGGCGTGGGAGTCATGGTCGGGCCGATCATCGGTCCCACGCTCGGCGGCTATCTCACCGAGTTCCACGACTGGCGTTGGGTGTTCTACATCAATCTGCCGATCGGCGTCCTCGCGATCCTGGGCATCCTCGCGTTCGTGCCGGACACGGAGCGCGATTCGCGGCGCGCGCTCGACTATTTCGGCTTTGCCGCCTTGGCGCTCGGCATCGGCTGTCTCCAGATGGTGCTCGACCGCGGCGAGAGGCTCGATTGGTTTGCCGACACGGAGATCATCCTCGGGACCGTCCTCGCGATCGTCGGATTCTACTGGTACGTCGTTCACAGCCTGACCACCCAGCGTCCGTTCCTTGCCCCGGAACTGTTCCGCGACCGCAATTTCGTCATCGGCCTGGCGCTCGGCTTCACCGCGCATGTCTGCCTTTACGCGACCGTGGCGCTCCTGCCGTCCTTCCTTCAGAACCTGCTCAACTATCCCATCCTCACCTCGGGCGTGCTGTTCGTGCCGCGCGCGATCGGCACGCTCATCGGCATGGCGATCGTGAGCCGGGTTGCCACGCGGATCGACGCACGCGTCCTCATCCTCACGGGCCTCATGGTGGCAAGCTACGGCTTGTGGGAAATGACGCGCTTCACCCTCGAGGTGAGCGAATCCCGGATCGTCTGGAGCGGCTTGATCTTCGGAATAGGGTTGGGCCTCGTCTTCGTGCCCGTCAGCACCACGACATTCGCCACCTTGCCGAGGGCGCTTCGGACCGAAGGGGCCGGAATCTACGCGGTCGTCCGCAGTCTCGGGGCGAGTCTCGGCATATCCGTTTTCGTGACCATTCTGGTCCGCAACGCCCAGGTCAACCGCTCCACCCTCGTCGAGCACGTCTCGCCCTACAATGAGCGCTTCCATGATCCCAATCTGCTCGGCCCCCTGGCGCACAACCCAGCGGAAGGCCTCTCGAGCCTCAGCCAGATCATCGACCGCCAGGCCGAGATGATCGCCTACGTCAATGATTTCCGGGCGCTCATGGTCGCGACGCTGTGCGTCGCGCCGCTCGTCTTCCTGCTCGACAGCCCCTGGCGGCGCAGCGCGGAGAACGAGGACACCCGGCGCTGAGAGATGACCGCGCCGGGCAGGGACGGCTCTCGGCGGGATCAGTCGGCGCGGTGGGTTCGCTCGCGGCGCTCGTGGCGTTCCTGGGCCTCGACGCAGAGGGTCGCCGTGGGGCGCGCCTCGAGGCGCCTCAAGCCAATGGGCATGTGGGTCTCAACGCAATAGCCGTAGCTCCCGTCCTCGATGCGGCGCAGAGCCTCATCGATCTTCATGATCAGCTTCCGTTCGCGACCGCGCGTGCGCAGCTCGATTGTCGCGCCGGCTTCGGCCGTGGCGCGGTCAGCCGCATCCGCCTCGTGGAGACCGCCGGCCTGAAGGTGATGGAGCGTCTCGCTCGATCCACGGAGGAGTTCCGCACGCCAGCGCACCAGCTTCTGGCGGAAATACTCGCGCTGGCGAGGGTTCATGAACTCCTCGTCGTCGCTCGGGCGATAATGGGTCGGCAGGCGGATCGACATCGGATGACTCGGCGCTTCGGCCGGATGGGCTCGGAGGGAAGAACTCTTATCAGCCGCGGTCATCGGGTGCCACATCGCGATGGGCGCGGCGCACACGCATGATCGGCGCTAGACGCCCCGGTCCAGCTTTGCGAGCTCGACGCGCGCGCGCACTTCGATTTCCCGCAAGACATCGGCCAAGCGCGGATCGGATGCCTCTTCGATGCGGCTTTGCACGACCTGCTCGAGTCGTTCGAGAGTCGTGCGCGAGATCGTGCCGAGGAGGAGGCCGTGGCGAATTTCATCGAGACGATCGAGGATATCCTCGCCCCGGCGGCGCGCGCGGGTGCGGGCCCCTGCCTCACCCACCTCTTGCAGGGCCAGCACGCTCGAGACGCTGTCGACGACGGCGTTGGGCGTGAGCGACGCATTGCCCATCGCCGCGTCAAGCTGCGAGGCGAAGGATCGCCCCGAGCCGTGACCCGAGCGCTCGACGCGCCGGCCGGACAACCTGTTCGCCCGTCCTGTTGGATCGACTCTCATGCGGTCGCGATGGTCCGATGTGATGGATGGCATGCAAGGGTGCATCCGCCCCGCTTAACGGTGCGTTAAGAGCGCGCCGGACCGGCGGCAATCCTTGCCTCCCTGGCCTGGCAAGACTTACCGGGCGGCGGCGGGGCGCCTCAAATTAAATCAAGGTCTATCAACGAGTTGAGGGGGCGGTGGCACCCTTATCCGCCTGGCACGTGGATTGCGAACGTGTGGACTGGATGGCCGAGCGTCTCGATGCCGGCCCAAGAGATCGATGGAAGACTGAGCGACTCATGACGCAGCGAATGCAGACCGGTCCGGCTCGATTCGTGACCGCCCTTGGCCTCCTCCTCTTGAGCGTGGTGGCGTTTACGCCGTCGTCGATGGCGGCCTCGCGCATCAAGGACATCGCCGACTTCGAGGGCATTCGCGACAACATGCTGGTGGGCTACGGGCTCGTCGTCGGCCTCAATGGCACCGGCGATACGCTCAACAACTCGCCGTTCACCCAGCAAAGCCTCATGGGCATGCTCGAACGGCTTGGCGTCAACATTCGCGATGCCACGCTCCGAACCAAGAACGTCGCGGCCGTCATGGTGACGGCCCGATTGCCGGCCTTCGTCCGCCACGGCAGCCGCGTCGACGTCACGGTCAGCGCGCTCGGCGACGCGACCAATCTCCTCGGTGGAACCCTGCTCGTGACGCCGCTTCTCGGCGCCGACGGCGAAGTCTATGCCGTCGCCCAGGGTCCGGTCGCCGTCGCGGGGTTCTCCGCCGCCGGGTCCGCCACGACGGTCACGAAAGGCGTGCCGACTGGCGGCCGCATCGCAAGCGGCGCCATCGTCGAACGTGAAGTCGGCTTCGAGCTTGCCTCGATGCAATCGGTCAAGATCACGCTTCGCAACCCCGACTTCACGACCGCCCGCCGCGTGGTTGCCGCCATCAACGGCCACACGGGAACGGCCTCGGCACGTCCGCTCGATCCGACGACGGTTCTCGTCGCGGTGCCGGCCCATTACCAGGGCCAGACCGTCGATCTCCTGACAGACATCGAGCAGCTCGAGGTCGAACCGGACCAGGTCGCTCGCGTCATCATCGACGAAACCACGGGCATCATCGTGATGGGAGAGAAAGTCCGCATCAGCACCGTAGCGATCGCCCAGGGCAACCTGACGATCCGGATCACGGAAACCCCCCAGGTCTCGCAGCCCAACGCCTTCTCCAGCACCGGGTCGACCGTGGTCGTCCCCCGCACGAACGTCGAGATCGACCAGGGCGACGGCAAGAAGCTCGGCGTGCTCAAGGTCGGCGTCACCCTGCAGGATCTGGTCAATGGCCTCAACGCCATGGGAATCGGACCGCGCGACATGATCACGATCCTCCAGGCCATCAAGGCGGCCGGGGCGCTCCAAGCCGAATTGGGGTCCATGTGATGAATCTGCCCATGCACCTTCGCCCGCCGACCGCGCCGATGGACGGGGCGCCGCTTTCGAAGCCGAACGCGGTGCACAACGATGCCGCCGCATGGCGCGCGGCCAAGGATTTCGAGTCCCTGTTCCTGTCCCAGATGATGGGCTCGATGTTCTCCGGTCTCGATTCGAAAGGCATGTTCAACGGAGGACATGGCGAGGCCATCTACCGGTCGATGATGGGCGAAGAATTCGGCCGCCTGGCCTCCAAGTCGGGAGGCCTCGGCATCGCCCCGGCCGTCTACCGCGAAATCGTCAAGCTTCAGGAGGTTCAATCGCCATGAACACCGGTGACATCGCAACGACCCTCATCGCCGTGACAAGCCGTCTCATCGACCTCATGGGACGCGAGATCGAGCTGCTTCGGTCCATGCGGCCGCGGGAAATCGAATCGCTCCAGGCCGACAAGGCCGGCTTGACGCGCACCTATGTCGAATACGTGGCGCAGCTCCAGTCCGAGCCGTCCCGCCTTGGGGCCGTTGAGCCCATCGTGCGCGACGAGCTGCGGCGCATCACCGAACGCTTCGAGGAATCCGTCGCCGAGAACGCCCGTGCGCTTCGCGCCGCGAGCGAGGCCAACAATCGCCTCATCAAGGCGATCATCGAGGCCGCCGGTCAGGTCGAGACGCGCCACGCCGGCTATACGAGCACGGGCACGTCGCCTGATCGCCAGTCTGGAAAGGCGCGCGGCCTGTCTCTGACGGTCAACCAGCAGCTCTAACGAGATCCGCCGATGTCGCTGTCGATCGCCCTCCAGAACGCATTGAGCGGCCTTCAAGTCTCGAAGACCGCCCTCGACGTCATTTCGAGCAATGTGGCGAACGTCAACACCGAGGGCTACACGCGCAAGATTGCCAATCTGCAGACGGCTGTCGTCGGCGGCGAGGGACGCGGCGTTCAGATCAGCAGCATTACGCGCAACGTCAACGACATCCTCGTCCGGAACATTCGCACCGAACAGTCCGCGAGCGGCAAAGCCGACGTCGAAAACGACTTCTTCGCGCGCACGCAGGAGCTGTTCGGTACGCTCGGCAGCAACAGCTCGCTCGGAACGACGATCACGAACTTCTCGACCGCCCTCAACGCCGCGGCGGCCACGCCCGAGAACATGACGCTGCGGACGAAGGCCATCGATGCGGCGGTTGCGCTGACGCGGCAACTGAACGACATGTCGGCCAAAATCCAGTCACTGCGCAGCAATGCGGATCAGGAGATCTCGAATTCGCTGACGACGGTCAATCAGCAGATCGCCACGATCGCGGACCTCAACATCCAGATCAACCGGGCAGCGACCCTGCACGGACCTTACGGCGACCTTCTCGACAAGCGGGACCAGGCGCTCAACACGATCGCCAAAGAAATGGATGTAACCTCCTTCGAGCGCGACGCGGGTTCGCTCGTGCTGATGACGGGAGACGGGCGGGTTCTCGCCGACCTTTCGACCAAATCTCTCTCTCACCTTCCCGCCGCCGCTCTCGATGCGTCGGTCAGCTACCCGGCGAGCATCGATGGGATCAAGCTTGACGGCGCCGATATTTCCGCGTCGATCACGTCGGGGCGCCTAGCCGGTCTTATCAACATGCGCGACAAAGACCTGCCCAATCTCCAGACGCAGCTCGACAGCTTGGCGACGACGCTCAAGACCGAGATCAACAAGCTCCACAATGCCGGCGCCGGAAGCCCGCCGGCGGGCACGCTCACCGGAACCGCGACCGTGACGGGCGGTGGCGCGGCCGTCTTCAGCGGCACCGGCATCGCGCGCATCGCGGTGGTCAAGAGCGACGGCACCTTCGCCTCGGCCCCGTTCGACCTCAACCTCGCGAGCGTGGCGACGGTCGGCGGACTCGTGAGCGCCATCAACACGAATCTCGCGGGCTACGCGACGGCGTCGCTCAACGCCAACAACCAGCTGGTCATCACCGCCGACAACACGGGCGACGGCGTTGCCATCAATGAAAACACGAGCTCGGTCGGTGGGATCGGGCTGTCGTCCTATTTCGGCTTGAACGACTTCTTCGTCGGCAGCAGCGCTGTCTCGCTTGCCGGATCCATCGCCGTTCGCTCCGACATCGCCACGTCCCCCCAGCTCCTTTCGAGCGGGACCCTCAACAACGCCTCTGCCGGCGGCATTACCGCCGGCACCACGACGGCCGTCGGACCTGGCGACGGCACGGCCTTGCAGGCCATGATGAACGCGTTTCACACGTCGTATGCCTTCTCGGCGTCGGGCGGACTTCCCGCCGTGACGACGACGATCGCCGAGTACAGCAACCAGATCCTCGCGGACAACGCCTCGAAGACGGCGGCCGCCGATGACAATGCGAAATACCATACGACGCTTCTCAACGACATCAAGGCGAAGTCGGCCGCGATCAGCGGCGTCAACATGGACGAGGAGCTGTCCAATCTCATCATCTATCAAACGGCCTACGCGGCGGCGGCCAGGGTCGTCACCACCGCGTCGGAAATGATGGACATCCTCGAACGGATGATGGGCTAGAGGGTACCGAGATGACACGAATTGCCACGATCGCACAGAACACGCTCATGCTCGCCAATCTGGCGGAGGCGCAGGCCCGCGTCGCCGAGACGCAGATCAGCATCTCGAGCGGCCGCGTCGCCGAACGCTACAGCCAGATCGCGCCGAACGCGCGCCGCCTTGTCAGCCTGCAGGAAAGTCAGCTTCGCGTGACGCAATACGTCGAGAACAACAAGCTCGCCGACCAGCGTCTCCAGGCCATGGAGACAAGCGTCAGCGAAGTCACGAAGGTCGCGCAGGACTTGCGCTCCGACCTCGTGGCCGCCCTCAACGTATCCGGCAAGGACCAGGGCGCCGTCGCCTCCCGCGCCAGCGGCAAGCTCACCCAGGTCGCCAATCTGCTCAACACGGAGGTCGACGGTCGCTACCTCTTCGGCGGCTCGATCATCAACAAGCGTCCCGTCGACCTGTCGGACCCGAGCTTCGCCGTGCCCTCCCAGACCTATCCCAGCACGGCCGACACGAACTATTACCAGGGCGACTCGGTCATCATGTCGACCCAGGCCGACGATTCGGTGCAGATCGACTACGGCATCACCGCCGACAATCCCGCTTTCGAGAAAGTCATCAGAGCCCTCAATCTCGTCGGGACGGCCAGTTCGGGCAACGACCTCGACGAGGCACGCGGCAACGAGGCCCTGGGGCTCGTCGACCAGGCCCTCAGGGACCTTGCGGTCGTCGTCGGCCGTGTCGGTGCCTCGCGCAGCAACCTTCAGACGACGAACAACAAGCACCAGGATTACGTCGTCTATCTCAATCAATCGATCTCGGACATCGAAGCGACCGACATTCCGGCCGCCATGACGCGCATGAGCCAGGACACGGCCACGCTTCAGGCCTCGTATTCCGTGCTCGCCCGCATCACGAACTTGTCACTCGCCGACTACCTCAAGTAACGCCGATCCGCAGAGGAAGGAGCTCAGCCATGATGGCCCCCCACGCTGAAGTCAGAACCGTCGACCTGCCCGCCCGCCCGCCCGTCGAATTCGGCGCGCCCGAATACGTCGAGATCGATACGCGATTCGGCCGCATTGCGTTCAAGACCGAGCACGCGATCGAAATGCCGCTCGGCCTGCCGGGTTTCCCGGGACGCCGCTCGTTCGGCCTCAGCGCCGTTCCCAGCGACAAGTTCGACCAGTTCCTGCTGTTTCAGGATCTCGATGACGCGAAGCTGTGCTTCCTCGTCCTTCCGATGCCCATCAGCACGCCACTGATCGAAGCCGAGGACGTCACTGAAGCCCTGGAGACTCTCGGGGTCGCCCACGAGTCCGCCGCCATCCTGCTCATCGTCACCGTGCGGCAGGACCAGGGCGGGGCGGCCGCGACCGTTAATCTTCGGGCACCGATCATCCTCGACACCGCCCGGCGCACGGCCCGGCAGCACGTGATGCCGAACAGCAAGTACGCGATTCGGCACGCAATCTGAGCGGCGGGCGAAGCCAGGGGTGCGGCCGGCGGGAGGGGGCGGACTTAGGGATCGGTTA
Source organism: Alphaproteobacteria bacterium (assembly GCA_046349515.1). GTDB lineage: Bacteria > Pseudomonadota > Alphaproteobacteria > CADEGL01 > CADEGL01 > JBGPGW01. The sequence goes on from JAXMCE010000010.1 coordinate 15,543, forward strand.
ACGGCCGGCCGCCAAGATCGCCCCCGCTTCACCACCCGTCCCACGACCCGACGCGCGACAGTCAATGCCCATGCGGCACGCCGCAGCCTCCATCGAGACCACGCCTCACGACGAGGCGCGCACCATCTTCGCCGACGCCGTCGCGCTGCACAGGCAAGGTGCCACGGCGGAAGCTGCGGGGCTTTACCGCCGCGTCCTCGCCCTCGACCCGCACCAGGCGGATGCCGCCCACTTCCTCGCCATCGTCACACGCGATGGGGGCGACGCGAGCGAGGCCGAAGCGCTGCTGCGCCGGGCGATCGCAGCGAACAGCCGCCATCCCGCCTACCATGCAAGCCTCGCCCTCACTCTGCGTCAGCTCGGCCGGCCGTCCGAAGCCGTCGACGCTTACCGCCAAGCCATCGGCCTCAAGCCCGATTTTGCCGAAGCCCAGGTCAACCTCGGGAACTTGCTGATCGAGCTTGGCGATCCCGCGGGTGCGGTCACGGCATTTCGCGCCGCCCTTGTCGTGCGGCCGACGCTAGCCGAGGCGAAGAGCGGATTGTCCGTCGGGCTCTTGGCCGGAGGACAGGCCACCGAAGCCCTCCAGGCCGCCGAGGAGGCTCTGGTCCTTCAGCCGGGCTACGCGGCCGCCCACAACAATCGTGGCCGCGCGCTCGAGACTCTCGGTCGCTTCGCCGACGCGGAAGCGGCCTATCGCCAAGCCCTCGCGACGGGACCTGAATCGGCCGATGTCTACAACAATCTGGGCCTCGCAATCGAAGCGCAGAAGCGACTCGATGACGCGCTCGCCGCCTATGACCGGGCGATCGCCCTCGATCCCCATTGCAGCCAGGCCCACAACAACCGCGGCGGCGTGTTCAAGGCGAAGGGGCGCTTCACGGAAGCGGCGCGGGCCTATGAGGCGGCTCTCCTGTCCGCTCCCGACGTCGCCGAAATTCATTGCAACCTCGGCGTTGTCCGCCAGCTGACGAAACATGTCGATCTCGCCATCGACAGTTACGACCGCGCGATCGCGCTCAAGGGTGACTATGCGAAGGCACATTGGAACCGGGCCATCGCGCTTCTCATGTCCGGGCGCCTCCGAGAGGGTTTCGCCGCCTACGAATGGCGCTTCCACTACGACGGCTACCGGGCGACCCAGGCGCCACGCTCATGGCCGATCCCGCGCTGGGACGGAACGGCGCCCCGCGGCCGCCGACTCCTCGTCACGGCCGAGCAAGGACTCGGCGATTCGCTCCAGTTCATCCGGTGCCTTGCGCCGCTGCGCGCCCTGGGCGCGGAGATCCTGCTCGAATGCCCATCGAAACTCCAAACACTGTTTGCGCGGTGCCCTGACATCGGCACGCTCGTCGATCCGAAGGACATAGACTCAGCGGCGCGCTCCGCCGATGCGCATGTGTCTCTCTTGAGCCTTCCCCACCACCTGGGCATCGATCTCGACACGATTCCGGCGGCGGTTCCCTACATTCGGACCGATCCGGCGCTCGCCCGGGCGTGGGCGAAACGGCTCGACCATCGGGCCGGCCTGCGTGTCGGACTTTGCTGGCAAGGCAGCCCCAACAACACCGCCGACGCTCATCGCTCGATTCCCGCGCGTCTCTTCGCGCCCTTGAGCCGATTCCCGCGAATCCGCTTCTACAGCCTTCAGAAAGGCTATGGCTCCGAGCGCGCCGCAGACATCCCCGGCCTTGTCGATTTCGCGGCGGAGCTGGACGAATCCGACTCGTTCGTGGACACGGCGGCGCTGATCAGCGGCCTCGATCTCGTCATCACCGTGGACACATCGCTCGCCCATCTCGCAGGCGCGCTCGGCCGTCCTGTCTGGACGTTGCTTGCGGACCTGCCGGACTGGCGGTGGATGCTGGGGCGGTCCGACAGTCCGTGGTACCCGACGATGCGCCTTTTCCGCCAGCCGGCGAAAGGCGATTGGCAGACCGTCATCGACGAAGTTGCGTCCGCCCTCGCCGAACTTTCGAGCGGCCGATGACGCGACGCGCGCGTCCTTCGCCCCAGGCGGCTCAAGAGACGCTTCACCGCGCAGTCGCGGCACATCGCGCTGGCCTCCTGGATGATGCGCGGTCGCTCTACCGCGCGGTCCTCGCTTCCTTCCCCAAGCACGCGGGCACACAGCACCTCTTGGCGACCCTCGCCCAGCAACAGGGCCGACACGAGGAGGCGCTCACGCTGCTCATCCAGGCGGCCAAGGTCGAGCCGCGGAATGCCGCGATTCGCGGAAGCCTCGCCGCGAGCCAGCGCGCGCTCGGCCGGCTGAGCGAGGCCGAAGCCTCCTACCGTCGCGCGATCGCGCTCAAACCCGATCTGGCCGAAGCCCACAACAATTTGGGCAACCTTCTCGCGGAGCAGGCTCACTTTCCGTCCGCAGCCGACAGCCTGCGGCGTGCGGTATCGGCGAAGCCCGATTTTCCAGACGCACACAACAATCTCGGGACGGTTCTCGAGGCACTCGGACGCGGCCAGGAGGCCGGAGGCGCCTACCTTCGCGCCCTGGCGCTTCGCCCTGGCTATCCCCAGGCGAAGGACAACCTCGCCCGCCTGTCGCACCACGCACCGCTCGAGGGCGCCGAGGCCTGCTACGAGCGGTTCCTCGCCGAGGACTGGGACGAGGCGGCGCTCGCGCGGGACTACGGCGCAGCCCTCTATCGCGCCGGGCGTCTCGATGCCGCGATCGCAGCCTATGACGCTGCGCTCGCACGCTGTCCCAAGGATCCGGCGCTCCACAACAATCGCGGCGTCGCGCGCCAGCAATTGGGTCGGCTCGAACGGGCGATCGAGGACTATCGGCGCGCCATCGACTTGAAACCCGACTATGCCGATGCGCACGGCAATCTCGGCATCGCGCTCAAGGAATGCGGGCGATTCGAGGAGGCGATCGCCTGCCACGACCGCGCCCTGGCCATCGCGCCCGAGTTCGGCGCGGCCCGCCACAACCGCGCGCTCGCCGAGTTGACGCTCGGCCGTTTCGAGCGCGCCTGGGCCGACTACCGTTCGCGCGATGGCGTCGACAGGGCTCGGGCGCCGGTGCCCACCGCGCCTCTGGCGGCCGATCTCCGCGGCCTGCGGCTGTGCATCCTTCGCGACCAAGGGCTCGGCGATGAGCTGTTCTTCCTGCGATTCGTCCCGGAATTGGTCGCACGCGGCGCCATCGTCGACTATGAGCCGCATCCGAAACTCCGGGCGCTCCTCAACGGCCATCCGTCCCTCGCCCGCCTCCGCACGGGCGAGGAGAGCGATGACGGCTACGACGCGATTCTTTCGGTCGCGGACCTGCCCTATCTCGTCGGCATGCACGCGGCTGCGGACGCGCCGCGGCCGTTCGTCATCGAGCCGGCGGCCGAACGCCTGGCTCGCATCGGCGAACGCCTCGCGTCCTTCGGGCCCGCACCCTATGTCGGCATCACCTGGCGCGCCGGCACCGCGCGACAGGAAAAGCTGTTCAAGTCCGTCGACCCTGCCGCGATCGGCCGGCTGCTGGCGCCCCTCGGCTGCACGGCCGTCGTCCTCCAGCGCGCACCACAGGACGACGAGACTCGGTCGTTCGAGGCGGCGCTCGGCCGGCCATTCTTCGATGCGTCGTCGATGAATGACGATCTTGTCGAGATGGCGGCGATGCTCGCTCTCCTCGATGACGGCGTCGTGGTGAGCAATACGAACCTGCATCTTTCGGCCGGGCTCGGCAAAACCTGCCGCGTTCTCGTGCCGAATCCGGCCGAGTTCCGCTGGCCCGGCGCGGGTGGTTCGAGCCCGTGGTTTCCCAATTTTTCCGTTTACCGCCAATCGGTTAATGGCGACTGGGCCGATGCGTTTACCCACTTGGCGCAGGACTTGCTGAAAGAGCCTTCGAATGGTGGCGACGCCCGCCATCCTGTCGCTCAAGTCACGAGGCCATGACGATGTCAGAAAAACTCCACGTCTTTGTCGGCTGGGATAGTCGCGAAGACATCGCCTACCAGATCTGCCGCCACTCTCTTCTCCGCCGCACCAATGTTCCCGTCGTCGTGACGCCGCTTCGCCAGCGCGCCCTCCGCGCGCTCCAGCTCTACACGCGCGCGAAGGACCCGCTTGCGTCGACGGAATTCACCTACACGCGCTTCCTCGTCCCCTACCTTTCGGGCTACCGGGGTTGGGCGCTCTTCTGCGACTGCGATTTCCTGTGGCTCGAGGACGTGACCAAGCTGTTCGCGCTGGCCGATCCCCGCTACGCCGCCATGTGCGTCCAGCACGACTATCGTCCGCGCGAAACCTGGAAGATGGATGGCTGCGCGCAGAGCGTCTATCCGCGCAAGAACTGGTCGAGCCTCGTTCTCTACAATTGCGAACACCCGGCGAATCGCGCTCTTACGCCCGCGCTGGCCAACAGCGAGAGCGGCGCTTTCCTCCATCAGTTCCGCTGGCTCGACGATTCCCTGATCGGCCCGCTTCCCGAGACGTGGAATTGGCTCGAAGGCTGGTCCCAGCGCCCGGCTGACAAGCCCCCTGCCGCCGTCCACTTCACCCGCGGCGGTCCCTGGTTCGATGCCTGGCAGGACGTCGCCTACGGCGATCTGTGGCTCGCGGAGCGCGACCACTGGCGCGCCGAGCGGGCGCAGGCCGATGCGCCGGAAGCACGACTCGGCGTCATGTGGCAGAGCCCGCCGACCGATTCGACGCTCGCCGTCACGCCATAACGCACGAAGGACACACGCCCATGAACGCCATGCCCGCCGCGGCACGGACCACGGACGAGAGCGCGATCGAACGTGCGGTTGAGCGCCACGCGGCCCGCGACTTGCCCGGTGCCGAGACTCTCTACCGGCAGATCATCGCCTCGGATCCCAGGGATTGCGATGCGCTGTATCTTCTCGGCGTCGTGGCCTACCAGTTCGGCCATCGAGAGGAGGCCGAGCGCATCCTGCGCACGACGCTCCAGGTCCTGCGCTTCTCACCGCGCTTCGAGTGGTCGCTCGGTCACGTGCTCAAGGGCCAAGGCACGACCGCGGAGGACGACATCCGCGGCTTCCTTCGCACCAAGCGTCTCGAGCCGCACATCTTCTCGGGCACGCTCGGCGGCGCCCTCGACTTCAAGCAGATCGAGCCCTGGTATTTCAGCAAGCGCATGAACCCGTTCCCGCGCGAAATGGCGGACTTCGAGAACTTGCCGAAGCTCGTCGAGCGATACGTCCTCAAGGGCTGGCTGCCGAAGGAGAAGCCCTTCCGGTCGGGCGCAAGCCTCCTGACGCTCGGATCCTGCTTCGCCGAGGAGCTTCGCAAGTATTTGGCCGAGCACGACAAGCAGTCGCGCCTCATCTTCGTGCCCCCCGGCCTCAACAACACCTACGCGCTCCGTCAGTTCATCGAGTGGAGCCTGACCGGCAACGCTTCGAGCGACGCGTACTGGTACGACGAGCATGCGACCGGCGGCTCCGTCAAATGGATGCCGGAAGCCGAGCAGCAGTCCTACAAGGCGACCTTCGAGGCGGCCGACGGGTTCGTCCTCACCATCGGACTCGCCGAGGTCTGGGCCGACCGCGAGACGGGCGGCGTCTTCTGGCGCGGCGTCCCCAAGGCCATGTTCGATGAGACGCGGCACGAGTGCCGCCTCACCTCGGTCTTCGAGAACGAGGAGAATCTGGCGGAGATCGTGCGCCTCCTCCGCCGTCACTGCGGCGAGAAGCCCATCATCATCACGCTGTCGCCGGTGCCGCTCAAAGCGACGGTCCGCGAGGTGTCCTGCATCACGGCGGACTGCGTCTCGAAGTCGACCCTTCGCGTCGCGATCGACGGCCTCATGCGGCGCAACCTGCCGAACGTGCACTATTGGCCATCCTTCGAGATCGTGAAGTGGCTCGGCTGTCACCTGCCCGTCGCCATGTACGGCGATGACGGCAACACGCGCCACGTCTCGCGCCGCACCGTCGAGCTCATCCTCGATCGTTTCATCACCCACTACTTCCGCGACGGGGAGGCCTGAGGCGATGTCCGCCAATGCATCCCTGATCGAGCAATACGAGCAACTCGACCCCACGGTCACGTACCGCCGACAGGAGTCCGACATGCGCTTTTCGACGCCGAACCGCCTGACGCTCTGGCGCGTCGAAACGGTGCTCCACAAGGAGCCCGACACGATCGAATGGATCGAAAGCTTCGCGCGCGACGAGGTCTTCGTGGACATCGGCGCGAATGTCGGCATGTACACGATCTGGGCGGCGCGCGTCGCCGGCGCGCGCGTCATCGCCTTCGAGCCCGAAGCGCAGAACTATGCGCTTCTCTGCCGCAACATCGCGCTCAATGAGCTCGGCGACCGCGCCGTCGCCTACTGCGCCGCGATCGCGGATGCCCCCGGCTTCGGCCTGCTCCATGTCAGCACGGTCGGGGCCGGTCATTCCTGCCACAGCTTCGGCGAGTCGGTCGACTTCAAGCTCGAACCCCGCGCGTTTCCCTTTGCGCAAGGCTCGTTCTCGGCGACCCTCGACGAACTCGTCGCTGCCGACGTCATCCCCCAGCCCCATCACGTCAAGATCGACGTCGACGGCATCGAGCACAAGGTGGTGGCCGGCGCCCGCAGGACGTTCGCCGACGCGCGCTGCCAGTCCGTGCTCGTCGAGATCAACCGAAACCTTCCGGCCCACCGCGCGATCGTCGAAGAGCTGAGCGCGATGGGCTTCAACCATTCTCAGGCCGAGGCGGACAAATCGCTCCGCACCGAAGGCCTCTTCGAAGGGTGTGGTAACTATGTTTTCCGACGCTAAGCGCCATTTCCTCTACCACGTCGGCAATGCTGCGGTCCGGCCCTACCCTTATCCGCACCTCTACCTGACCGACGTCCTGCCGCGCGAGTACTTCGCCGCGATGCGGCGCAACCTGCCCGGTCGGACTGACTATGCGAGTCTGGCCGACAGCGGGCGCGTGACGCGCGGCGCTTATCGGGAACGGTCGATCTTCTTCTTCGAGGACCGCGATCTCTCGAAGTTGGCGCCCGGGCAGGCGGATTTCTGGCGCGACTTCGCGGGCTGGTTTCTCGACGAGGAGGTCATGGGTCTCCTCATCGCCAAGTTTGACGGCCCGATCCGCCAGCGCTTCGCCGATTGCACGGGCAACGTGACGCTCAAGCCCGAGGCTTATCTGGTGAAGGACGCCTCCGGCTATGCGATCGGCCCCCACACGGACGCGCCCCACCGGCTGATCTCGCTTCTTCTCTACATTCCGGCGGATGATCGCTGGCAGAGCCACGGCACATCGCTCTATGCGCCGCGCGACCGCCAGTTCACCTGCGCCGGCGGCCCGCACTACAAGCCGGAGCCGTTCGACCGCATCGCCACGATGCCGTACCTGCCGAACGCGCTCTTCGCCTTCCCCAAGACGGAGACGTCATTCCACGGCGTCGAGCCGATCGCGGAAGACGGGATCGAACGCGACATCATCCTCTATGACGTTCGCCTCGAAGGCGAGCTCGTCCGGCACCCGACCGCCGGGAATGAGGCCCGCGCATGACCACGCGACAGGAACCCGCGCCCAAGATCGCCTTCGACCTTCCGCCGGTCGAGGCCTTGGCCGAGGCCGTCGATCTTCATCGCGCGGGCGACATGGCGTCGGCCGAGCGCATGTATCGCCAGATCCTGACCCGTTCCCAGGATCATGCCGACGTCCTGCATCTCCTCGGCGTCTTGGAGACGCAGAGCGGCCGCGCCAAGGACGCGATCATCCATATCGAGCAAGCCATCGATGCCGCACCGGCCGCGGCGAACTACCATGTGAGCCTCGGCGTGGCCCTCCGCGCCATCGGCCGAGGGGGGGACGCGGCAGCGGCGTATCGCAAGGCCATCGCGCTCGACCCGACTTTCGCCGATGCCCATGTGAATCTTGGCAACGTTCTTGCGGAATCAGGCGACTTCGCGGGCGCCGTCGCGTCCTACGAACGTGCGCGTGAACTCAATCCCGGCTCCAGCAAGCTGCGCCGCCGTCTTGCCGAGACTTACGACCGGCATGGCGTGGAGTTGCAGCAGCGCGGCCAGCCGCGCGAAGCGATCGAGCGTCACAATGCCGCGATCGCTGTCGACCCTGAGTATTCGAATGCCCATCACAACCTCGGCGTGGCTCTCCAGGCCACGGGCCAACTTGATGACGCGGCCGCCGCGTTTCGCCATGCGATCGCGAAGGATCCGGTCGCGGCCACCTCGCACTGCAACCTGGGCTTGGTTCTCACCGAGCTCGGCGCGTACGAGGCGGCCGACGCCGCTCTTCACCGCGCGCTCGAGCTCGACCCGCATTCGGTCGAAGCACAGAACGGGTTGGGACGCCTCCTGGAGTGCCGTGGAGAAAGTGATGCCGCCGTCGCGGCGTTCGACAATGCCTACACGCTCGATCCCGGCAACGCCAAGGCTTCATTCAACTGGGCGCATGCCTTGCTCAAGGCGGGGCGCGCGGAAGAGGCGCTCGCCGCCTTCGACATCGTGATCGCGCAGGCGCCAACGCTCGCCAAGGCCCATTCCAATCGCGGCGCGGCGCTCGAGGCCCTCATGCGGTTCGAGGACGCCGCGGAGGCCTATCGGTCCGCGCTCTCGCACGATCCGGACCTCATGGAGGCGCGCAACAACCTCGCGGGAGTCTTTCTGGTCCAGGGCCGCCACGAGGAGGCGGAGCGCACCTACCGAGAGGCGCTGGAGCGCTCGCTCGCAGCGGGATCCGCACGTGCCGCGGCCGTGCATTCCAACCTCCTCTTCGCCATGAGCTACAACGATGCCCATGACGTCGCGTCGCTCGCGGCCGAACATGCCCGCTGGCAGACGCTCCATGCCCGCACGAACGCGGCGCCCGCGCACGCCAATGCCGCCGACCCAGAACGGCGACTGCGCATCGGTTACGTGTCACCCGACTTCCGCGGCCACGCCGTCTTCTTCTTCATCAGCCCCCTTCTCCACAGCCACGACCGCAAGGCCGTCGAAATTTTCTGCTACGCCGATGTCAGCCGGCCCGACGAGTTGACCGAGCAACTTCGCGCGACGGCCGACGCATGGCGCGATACGACCGCCCTGTCCGACGTCGCGCTGGCGGAGACCATCCGCGCCGACGGGATCGACATCCTCGTCGACCTGGCCGGCCACACGAACGGCAACAGGCTTCCAGCCTTCGCCCTCAAGCCCGCGCCCGTTCAGGTGTCCTATCTCGGCTATGCCATGACCACTGGCCTTGCGGCGATGGACTATAAACTCACCGACCGCCACATGACGCCGGCGGACACGAAAGAGCACTTCAGCGAGGTGCTGGCGACGCTGCCGGACAGCTTCGCCTGTTATGCGCCACCGACTCAGGCCCCCGATGTCGGCCCCTTGCCGGCTCTCACCACGGGGCACATCACCTTCGGGTGCTTCAACAACCTGGCCAAGATCACGCCCGACGTCATCGCGCTGTGGTCCGCGACTCTCCATGCCGTCGAGGGTTCGCGGCTGATGCTCAAGGCCAAGGCGTTGAGCGACGACGCCACGCGCGAGCGGATCGTCGAGAAGTTCGCTGCCTGCGACATCGGCCGCGACAGGCTGATCCTCCGCGGACATGCCGCGGAAGTCGGCACGCATCTCGCCGCCTATAACGAGGTCGACATTGCGCTCGACACCTTTCCCTATGGCGGCGGGACGACGACGTTCGAGGCCCTTTGGATGGGCGTGCCGGTCGTGTCTCTTTCGGGCGACCGGAGCACGGCGCGTCTCAGCCTTAGCTTCCTCGCGACCGCCGGCCTTGGCGCCTTGGCGACACCGGATCCCCGCGCGTTCGTCCACTGCGCCTTCGAGCTTTCGAGCAACCTCCCGCGCCTGGCGGACCTCCGCTCCAGGTTGAGGCAGCGCATCGCGGTCTCACCGCTCTGCGATGCGCCGCGCTTTGTGCGCAACATGGAGGATCTCTACCGGATGATGTGGCGCCGCTGGTGCCAGTCGCAAGCGCGCATCACGCCGCAGGCCCAAGAAGGAGCCACGCCATGACGATCGCAGCGAGGCGCAAATCCGCGACGACCCTGACGGTCGACCGGTCCGCACCCGACGTGATGAAGGACCCACCGGCGTTCAGCCGCTGGGTGCTGGAGCGATGCGACGGATCATACCTCTATCACGTCGATCTCGAGGCATTGACGGGTGATCGTCGCATCCTGCGCGCGATCAGCCTGATCAAGCCCCATCTGGCCGACGGCGCAACGCTCAACGTGGGCGAAGCGGACTATGCGAGCGTCTATGACGGCCTTATCGACGTCCTCGCCATTCACCCGGAATTTCATTTCGAAACGCTCGACATCCTGCCGGGTGCGGACGAGCGGCCGGGACGCGGCGTCGCGCGCCTGTCGTTCGAGGTCAATCGCCGACCCCAGGCACCGGAGACGATCCCCGCCAACAAGAATCGCCGACTGTCGGCGGATGCGTTCGCCGATGCCGTGCCCATCATGCCCCGCGGCACGGCCGAGGGTATCGTCACACGTGCGCTCGGACGCTGGGCGGCGCCAAGCGAAACCAAGGCCCGGTCGATCGCGGAGACGCTCGAGCGCGAGTTTCCCGACGGCGCCTCCGTCAAGACCTATTGGCGCGACATGGCCGGCACGGGGTTCACCGGGTTCTTCGCCTGGGGCCACGATCACGACTTCGGTCACGGCGTCAAGCGATCGGGCACCATGAGCACGCGGCATGTCGAGATCACGTCCGAGACGATCGCGCTCGGCATGCTTCCCTTCGATCTCTCAGGGCTCAGCGTTCTCGACATCGGCTGCTGGACGGGAGGCGATCTCTTGGTTCTTGCCGGCCTTGGCGCGACCGTTACCGCGATCGAAGAGCACCCGGTCTCCGCCCTCGCCGCGGCGCGTCTCGCCGAGCTGAGCGGCTGCGGGGCCGAGGTCGTCCGAACCAGCCTCTATGCCGATCGCCCCGAATGGCGGCAACGCTTCGACGTTATCTATTGCTCCGGTGTCCTCTATCACGTCACGGATCCGCTGCTCTTCCTCCGCACCTGCTTTGCCTATCTCAAGCCGGGCGGACGTCTCGTGCTCGAGACGAAGGCCGAAGCGGGCGACGGCAGCTTCTGCGGCTACGCGGGCACGCTCGAACGGGGCTGGAACTGGTACGCACCCTCGCGCGACGCGCTGGGACGGATGCTTGTCGATGCGGGATTTGCGCCCGACAGAGTCCGCCTCAACTGGCGGTCGATCGGCCGGCTCCTGGCCTCGGCGGAGAAGGACAGCGCGTGCGCGCTCCCCGAGCGCGCAGGCTTCTCGCGTCCCGGCAGCTGGCTCGAAGGCGACGTCTAGGCCGGCTCAGCCGAAGATCGTGTAGGCCGAGGGCGAGAAGCACCAGGGGAAGTGTTTCACGCCCAGCTTGTGGCGGGCCAGGAACTCGTCGGCCGCGGCGGTCTCACCGGGGAACTCCTTAAGGCCATACTCATCGAACACGACGACCGCGCCCGGCACCAGCTTCGGCGCCAGAAGCTCGAGGCACGCCTTCGTCGGCTCGTAAAGATCCATGTCGAGATAGATCAGCGCGAACCGCACGCCGGGATTCGATTCAAGGAAAGCCGGCAGCGTCTCAACGACATCGCCTTCGACGACGTGCAGCCGCCGTCCGACGGCGCTTGCCGAGCGAAACTCTTCGAGGTCGCGGAAGAACACCTCTCGATCAAAACAGGCGACGCCGCCCTCGCGCATCTCGGACCAGGAGCTGTGCGAACGGTCCTGCGGCGCGATCGACGGAAAGCCGCGGAACGTGTCGAAGCCGTAAAGTTGGCGCGCTGAGATCGCATCATGGCGCTGTGCCGCATGGAAAATTTCCATCATCCGCGCCAGGTAGAAGAAATTGGCGCCGTTCCGCACGCCGAACTCGGCAATCGAGCCCGGAAGCTCGAGGGTCATCTTGTAGAGTTCGTAGACCGCCAGCTGGCGCGCGGTCCACTCGGGCCTCAAGTGCAGGGAATGCTTCTGCATCTCGAAGTAAAAATCGCGCGCAACGGCGCGGGAATCGACCAATTTCATGCGGCGTTCTCTCTCGTCAATTCAGATCGGAATGCCGGATGGCCGGCCGAGACGAAGCGAAAATCGATGCTCCACCGTATGCCATCGGTCCGATTGGGCGAGGAACGGTGGATTGTCGTCGCCTCGAAAACCAGGAGCTCACCGAAGGTCAGCGGCGCGGGCACATACCGTCCCTCGAACCGCTCCGCGTCCGCCAGTTCGAGCTGCCCATATTCATTCTCGCGGTGGGGAAGAAGACGACCGTCATCGTCCTCGAGAAGCTCGAGCGGCGCGAGATCGGTGTCGACCTCGCATAGCGCCAGCCACATGTTCAATTGGCCGCGCCGTTCATCCGGCCACAGCGCGGCGTCCTGATGCGCGCGGCTTCGGGTGAAATCGTAGTCGCGCATCACGGTGCGGAACCGGACGACGCCGTGGAGTTCGGCGGGCTGCCCCAAGAGGCATGTCGCCAATTCGGCGGCCGGCGAACCGACAAGGATATCCCGAATGACCGCGCTGTCCTTGACGTAGGCGCGGATCTCGCGCGCGGCGCCCTCTTGCATCTTCTCTCGCTCGAGCAACCAGGGCGTGAGGTCGGTGAGACGATGAGCGCGCCGGCCGAAGCGGCGCTCGACAAAGTCGAGCACGTCACGCTCGACCGCCGAAGCCAGTCCCCGCAACGGCGCATTGCGCACCGCGAACCAACTCGATGTCATGGCCCGATTGGCACCAAGAGCCTTCAAGCCGAGGCCCCTGCGGCCCCGCGCGTCGACCCTCACCATGGGCCGGTAGGGTAAAAAAACGCTGAAGACCTTTGGCGTGCTGCGGCAGGATCTGCCCCGTCCGGCAAAACTTGCCGCAACGACCCGGCAGTTCTTGCCCTTTTCGGCATCGCCGGCATGCGGGCAACGCCCTAACCGCTTGATCTGGCGGGCCCCCGGCAATGGCATCCGTCTTGCCTCATGCTCTGCGGGCCGCCCCCTCACAGGAGCGACCTACGGCAGGAAGCCGTTTCTTCAACCAATCCATGTAGGAGACGACTATGGGCCTTAATATCATCTCGAACTACGCGGCAAACGTCGCGCATCGTTACCTCGAGCAGAACGAGAGCATGGCCGCCAGTTGGGCGGGCAAGCTGGCCTCCGGTCAGCGCGTTCTCTCTGCGAAAGACGACGCCGCGGCGATGGCCATCGGCTCGCGGATGCAGTCGGAAGTGAACGCCCTCAAGCAGGCCTCGGTGAACACCGGCCAGGCCAGCTCGATGGCGCAGATCGCCGACGGCGCCTTCGCGCGCGTGACGGACATCCTCTCGCGTATGAAGACCCTCGCGGTTCAGGCCGGTTCCGACCAGCTCTCGAGCACGGAGCGCGGGTTCTTGAACACGGAGTACACGGGTCTCCGGAGCGAAATCGATCGTATCTCGACTGACACCGAGTTCAACGGCCAGAAGCTGCTCTCGGGCAGCAACACGGTCGCGATCTCGTCGGTCGGTACGAACATCGCGACGACCGCCGGCATCATCGGCATCAAGTTCGGCAATTCGAACACGGTGTCGACGTCGGGTAACACCTTCACGATCGCTTACGACACGTCGACCGACAAGTTCACGGTCACCACGGGCACAACCGCCCAGTTGTCGTCGGCAGTTGCGTCGGCGCCCGGCACGGGTCAGACGACCGATGTCTATTTCTCGGCCTTCGACCTCACTCTGAGCCTGAGCTCTGCTTTCGCTCCGGGTACGGCGATCTCTGCGAGTAACACCTTCACGGCGACGGCTTCGGCCGCGAACACCGTGACCTACAACTTCAAGGTCGGCACGGGTTCGGTGGCGTCTGAAGACGAAGTGGCCATTACCTTCAACAAGGGCACTTCGACCGCTCTTGCCTCGGCGACTTCGACCACGTTCGATACGGGCGACGTCACCACGAAGGGTAACGCCGACACGGCGATCACCGACATCACGTCGGTCATTAACAAGGTCAACACCTACCGCGCGTCTCTCGGCGCCAGCCTCAACCGGTTGGGTTATGCGTCTGCCAACCTGTCGACGGCAACTGAAAACGCCGAAGCGGCCCGCAGTCAGCTGCTTGACCTCGACGTTGCCTCGGCCATGACGCAGTTCTCGGCGAGCCAGGTTCTGGTTCAGTCGGGCGTTGCGATGTTGGCCCAGGCGAATCGGATGCCGGAAAATCTGCTCCGGTTGTTCCAGTAAGCCTAAGCGCATGGGTTCGGGAGAGGGGCAACCCTCTCCCGCTTCCCCTGCGGACTTCGAAAGTCACGTGTCATGCGACCGACGCGCATTGATGGAAACTCGACGATCATTCCGACGGTCCAGGGCCGGCGAGAGCCATTTCCCGCACCGAACCGGCGCGCGCAGCCGCGGCGGCGCAACACCGCGGACTCGGTCGCCGAGTCCATTCCTGGTTCGAGTGACGCCGCTCGCACGGAAGAGCCCGAGCATCATCTGACCGATCTTGAGGCCTGAAGACCATGGTCAACGCCGTCAATCTCACGAACATCACCACCGACAAGAACGGCCGCGTCACGATTTCCGGCGCAGGCTCGGGAATCGATTGGAATACGGCGCTCGATCAGATCATGACCGCGCGGCATGTGCCCATCGACCGCATCGATTCTCAGATCAAGACGAACACGGACAAGGTCACGGCCCTCAAGGGGCTTCAGACGCTGGTCAGCACCCTCAAGGACTCGGTGAACAACCTTCGCGGAGCCGTCTCTCTCGGCGACACGTCCAATGCGTTCAAGATCAAACAGGCCTTCACGAGCACGAGCCGCAGCGATGGCGCTACTCCTTCCGCCGCCGGCAACCTCGTAGGCGTCTCCGTCGCCAATTCCGCGGCACAGGCCTCCCATTCGCTCGAAGTTCTCCGCGTCGCCAAGGCGCACAAGGCTGCGAGCAGCGCATTCACGAGCTTGACATCGGATATCGGGACCGCGCGGGGTCTCGCGGCCAATTCCGTGGCGGGAAGCTTCACGCTCAACGGCACGACCATCACCGTCCAGGCGACGGATACCATCCTCGACCTCCGTGATCGGATCAACAATGCGAATTCCGGATCGAGCGCGACGGGTGTCTCCGCGTCCGTCGTCTCCGTCAGCTCGACCGAGCACTATCTCGTCCTGACGTCCGACAAGACCGGCGTATCGATGACTCTGGGGGGCGAGACCGGCAGCGTCTTGAGCAAGCTCGGCATCTCGGCTGACGGCGGAACCACCCTGTCGCACGAGTTGCAGGCAGCCCAGACAGCGCGCTTCAAGGCGGATGGCCTCATCGATCCCGACCGCTTCGAATCGGACCTCGTCGCGAACAGCGGTGCCGCCCTCAGCAGCGTCGCGGGCGACGCCACCTATCCCGGCAGCTTCCAAATCAACGGCACGGGAACGGCCACGATCAACTACACGTCCGCGACGACACTCAGCGGTCTTGCCAGCCTCATCAACCTCGAGACCGGCACGACGGGCGTCACGGCGTCGATTGTGTCGGACAGCGGCGCTTCGCGCCTGGTCCTGACGAGCGCCGGCGGAGCCGCCTTCACGCTCACCGACACGTCGGGTCTGCTGTCCAATCTCGGTGTCGACAATCGTCAGGTCATCGAACGGACGAGCAACACGGTCAGCGACCTCTGGACCGGCGTCAACGTCTCGCTGTTCGGCGCCGAGGAGAATACCGAGGTCAAGATCGACGTCGAACCGAACTATTCCGACGTCAAGACGAAGATCAACGACTTCGTGACCGCCTACAACGCGCTCAAGAAGGAGTTGAACAAGCACGAGTTCCTCGACCCGACGACCGGCCAGACCAGCGACCAGACCGGCGTCCTCTTCGGATCGAAGGCCGTGACCGATCTGGACAGCCAGCTCAACGGATTGATCGGCACCGGCATCGGCGGCGTGAGCGCGGAGTTCAGCTCGCTGTCCCAGGCCGGAATCACCCTCGTCGACAACAGCACCGTCACCGATCCTTTGGACAAGAGCACGCTCAAGGTCGACACGACGAAACTCGACGATGCGCTTCTCAATCACGCGAATGACGTGCGGCGTCTCTTCAGCTTCGACTTCACGTCGTCGGATTCGCGCTTCACACTGCTCGGATTCACCGGCACGACGGCGTACAACGCCTCTGGCTACACTCTCAACATCGGCAATGTCGGCGCGGCGCAGAAAAGCTCGCGCGCCGTGACCAGCGCCTCAGCCACCCTCGACGACGGAATCAACAGCGTTGGCGCGACGACGTCCGGCTCGTTCCAGATCAACGGCACGGCCGTCTCCTACGACGTCACAACGACGACACTGTCGTCCCTCGCTTCCGCGATCACTGCGGCCGGAATCACAGGCGTGTCGGCCAGCGTCGCAAGCGGGAAGCTCAAGATCGTGTCGACCACGAATCCTTTGGTGATCTCGGGCGACACCGGCGATCTCGTCGCCGCATTGTCACTGACGACCGACAACTATCTCGTCGGCCGGGCCAATATCGGCGGCTTGGCAGACGGCACGGACAATGGAACGGTCACGATCAGCGGTCGGACATTGACCGCGACAAATGCAACGGGCGCCCAGGGCCTCAGCCTGCTCTTTACGGGCGACAGCAATGTCAGCGGCGTCACGCTCAATTATACGGTCGGGTTCGGCGCCCAGCTCTACGCCGCCGCCGATCGCGCCCTGACCACCACGACGGGCGTCCTCGATGCCGAAATCAAGTCACTCCAGGACCAGAACACCTTCGCGCAGTCGCGCGCGGACAGCATGCAGGCGCGGCTCGACGTCGACCGTGCATCCCTCGGCGCCAAGTTCCAGGCGGCTGAGGCCGCGCTCACGACCATCAACCGCACGCTTGACGCCATTAGTCAGTTCACCGCAGCACAGAACAAGAGCAACTAGGCGCGGTTTC
This sequence comes from Alphaproteobacteria bacterium, assembly GCA_046349515.1. Lineage (GTDB taxonomy): Bacteria > Pseudomonadota > Alphaproteobacteria > CADEGL01 > CADEGL01 > JBGPGW01. Next base: position 32,429 of record JAXMCE010000010.1, read on the forward strand.
CGCCTCGCCATCACAATGAATGAAGGGAGACCGCCATGACACAAGAAGCCACCCGCACCTATCGCCTGCAGAGCGTCCTGACCGTCTCGCCGGCGCGACAAGTCGCGCTCCTCTACGACCGCACGATCTCCTCGCTCAAGGAGGCCATCCACGCGATCGAGGAAGGCGACATCGAACGGCGCTGGAAAGCCAACAACCGCGCGATCGAGATCATTGGCCAGCTTTCGCTTGCGCTCGACCACGACGCGGGCGGCGAGTTCGCGGAAACGCTGGAGCGCCTCTACCGGTTCATGCTCATGCGCCTGCCCAATGTCGATATCGCGAACGACCCTCAACCGGCGCGGGACGTGATCGGGCTCATCGAGCCCTTGCGGCGGTCCTGGCACGAACTGGCCGATCGCCTTGCCGCCGAGGCACGCAGCGGCGAGCAGGCGGACCACGCACCCGCCTCCGCCCTTCCGGCGACGGATGCCACCAGCCGGGTTTCCGTGTCGGCTTGATCGGCCCCCCCCTCGCAAGACACTTCACGCGCGCAGCTCGGCATGATCGACCGCACGGGTCGGCAGAAAGTGCCCCACCTCGCACGGCCGTATCCGAGCGCGCGACCCGGAATGTTGGATGTCAACGACTTAGCACTTCGGCCCTCGTGGCCCGCCGATTGCAGCGAGCCGAGCAAGGTCCGCGCCGATGGGATCACGGAGTTCAACGCCATGCAATCGCTCTTCTACGCCGCTCCCGCAGCCCACACGCGCCCTTCGATGCCGCATGGCGCACCCGCGCTTGACGTGCTGCTCCTCGACGGTGCCATCACCTCCATGGGGACGGCGATCGAGGCCATCGAGCTCGGCGACGATGTGGCCTGCTCCGATGCGGTCCTCCTGGCCAACGCGATCATGAGCCAGTTGTACCTGGGGCTCGACAAGCGCGAGCGTCCCATGACCACCGAATCACTGGCGCAGATCTACAACTTCGTCCTGCGGCGCCTGCCACGGGTCAATGTCCGCGAGGGAGCGGGCAGCGCGCGCCAGATCCGGACGATCCTCGAGCCGCTTCGCGACACCTGGCTCAACCTCCATCAGTCGCTCACGACCGAGATCGCAGCCGCGTCGCTCCACGCGACACGCTGAATCCCCGCGCCAAGAACGCTTCACAGGACCGCGCGTGCGTTGTGCCGCGCGGCCAACCGGATTCGTCCGTTCCGCGACCACACCGATCGCCCTGTCCCGCCTTCCCGCGGCAGTTTCTGCCGATTGCGGCACCTTCTACCTGACCCGAACGTCCAGGCCGCCACGCACCACGCAACCGACAAAACAAAAATGGACGCTATTTCAAATAGTTACCGAGATAACTCGACTGGCCCAGGGTTTGCTCAGCCCGTCCTTGAGTAAGGCTATGGATGACCCATGACCGTTGGATCGATTGAGCAAGCCCACACGAGCGGCACGCGCCCGGGCACCGAGACGAATGGAGCCGGCGACGACGCCGGTGTCTTTGCCATGCTGATGGCCACGCTCGGCGTCGCCCTGCAACCGGTCAATCCCGCAGGCAACGCGGCGGGAGACACCGCACTCCTCACCGACCCTTCGATCGCAGGCGCCGGCAGCCCCGCGACACCGGGCATCGCAACACTGCCTCAGAATGCGATTCCCTGTGGCGCGATGCCGACGGTCCCCACCACCGACATTCCAACACCAGGCAACCTCGTGCCGGCTCGGTCGCAGGCGGACGCAACCCTCACGCCAGGACAGCCGATCGGCTCGAACGTCGCCGGTGCGGATCGTCTCACGGATGTGCCCAAGGCCTCTGCCGGCCCAGAGCAGGCCGGCACACCCACCCCGACGATCGAAGCATCGAACCCGACCGCGACGGCATCAAGCCAGGTGCCCGCACCGCCAGAGCATTCGATCGCGTTCGCTCTCTCCAACCCCGTGTCAGCGCCGTCGGATGCGACCGCCGATCAGAAGGTAAGCGCGGCGCCGCGCCCAACCGCTCCGGCAGCGATCGACGGCCAGTCCGTGCCCGCTCCCTCCGTCGCGCAGATGGCGGGCGAATCGAAGGAAGAGACCTCTCCGCAAGATCCCGCCTCGGTCCGTGAGGCAGCCGCGTCGGCCCAATCGACCGCCGACGGGACGGCCCGCGGCATCGATACCGCGTCGGTGACATCGCTCGCGGTGACAATGGAACCAGCCCACCCCGCTCCGTCGCCCACGGTCAAACGCATGCGCGAGACATCGACGACTCCCGCGGCCGTCTCGACGGCATCCGCTCGCGAGTCGGAGAAGTCGACGGCCGAGCCGTCAAGTGAGGCCGCACCGGATGCCGCGGGCCGCCACACCGATCACCACATGGCGGGGACCGAACAGCCGTCCAACGCACTCGCGCTCCTCGACGCCGGCGCGAAAGCCGAGCACGGCGCTGACCGAGCCAAGACCATGGCAGCGATCGCGGATCATCCGATACCGGCCGTCTCCGTGGCTACGCCTGTCGACGACGGCTCGCCACTCAAGGACGGCGGCAACCAGATCAACGCCGTCGAGGCGCGCTCCAGTGACTCCGGCGTGCCGTCCCATGCCGGTGTGAACACCGACACGGCGCCGGTTCGTCCCGAACCGCAGGCGCCCCACGCGGCGACCGCCGAGCGCGTCGCGCTCCAGCACGTGAGCGCCCACATCACCCGCGCGATCGCCGAAGGCACCGACCGATTGAGCCTCCAGCTCGCGCCGGCCGAACTCGGCCGCATCGACATCGCGCTCGACGTCCGCGACGATGGACAGGTGCACGCCGCGGTGCGGGCCGACAATCCGGCGACGCTCGACCTTCTGCAGCGTGATGCGCGGAATCTCGAGCGCGCCCTCGAATCCGCCGGCCTGCGCGCCGAACCCGGCTCCCTCAGCTTCAGCCTGAGGAACGACGGCCGACAGAACCAGACCTTCAACCCCTTCCAGCGCGGCGAGAGCGACACGGGCGCCCCGGTGGATGACGCGATCCCCGTGACAGCCGCGACGGACCATCGAGTCGTCGCCCGCGGCCTTGTCGATCTTACGATCTAGCCGACATCAGCGCACCGACCGAGCGAGGAGCAACACACGATGGACGTCACCTCCACGAGCAACACGGCAACCGCCAGTCAGTCGGCCGCCAAGACAGGCAACGGCGCGACGAAGTTCACGGCGGACCTCAACACGTTCCTCAAGCTGTTGACGACGCAGCTCAAGAATCAGGATCCGACCAAGCCGCTCGATCCCAATGAATTCACCCAGCAGCTCGTCCAGTTCAGTTCGGTCGAGCAACAGATCAACATGAACTCGAAACTGGACAGCCTGATCGCGGTCCAGAAATCGGCGGAGACGCTGGCCGCCTCGAACTACCTGGGCACGACGGTCGAAGCCAATGGCAGCTCGATGCCGTTGCAAAACGGCAATGGCGCCTTCACCTACACCCTCGACAAGAACGCCGACGTGACCACCATTTCGATCCGAGACAGCGCCGGCCGGCTCGTCTACACCGGCGCAGGCTCGACCGACTCCGGCAAGCACAGCTTCACCTGGGACGGCAAGACCACCAGCGGGGTCCAGATGCCCGACGGCACATACGCAGTCAGCGTGAATGCCGTCGCCGACAAATCGCCCGTGTCGACCAAGCTTGGAATTATCGGCCAGGTCACCGGCATCGGCCGCTCGTCCGACGACAAGATCAGCCTGTCCGTCGGCGGCGTGTCCGTCCCACTCGACCAATTGATTGAAGTCAGGAAGACACCGGCGCCCACGACGGGAACCGGTCAATAGGCACAGCGATCACCCACGGTCGCACGCCATCTCAAGAAGAGAGAGGATCACATGAGTCTGTTTGGAGCTATGGTGTCCGGCATCTCGGCGTTGAGCGCCCAGAGCCAGCAGCTTGGAATTATTTCCGACAACATCTCGAACGTGAACACGGTCGGCTACAAGTCGAGCGACTCGCGTTTCTCGTCGCTCGTCACCTCCCAGGCGAGCTCCACGTCGTATTCGCCCGGCGGCGTGCGCTCCAACCCGGTGACTTATGTCGACCGCCAGGGCCTGCTGCAGGTCTCCGAATCGCCGACAGACATCGCCCTCAACGGCGATGGCATGCTCGTCGTGAGCTCCAGCACGACGGGGGCAACGCGCGAGTTCCTCTACACGCGCGCCGGCTCCTTCACGACCGACAAGAACGGCAATCTCATCAACACCGCCGGCTACTACCTCCAGGGCTGGCGCACGGACAACAACGGCATTCCCCTCACGTCGAACCTCTCGGTGCTTAACGGGCTCGAGACCCTCAACGTCAATGGCCTCGCCGGCAACGCGACCGCCACATCGAAGATCGATCTTCAGGGCAACCTGCCGGCCACGGCCGTCAACGGCGATACGCACCAGATCACCGTTCAGATGTACGATGCCCTCGGCGTCGCGCACAACATCACCTATTCCTTCACGAAGACGAACTACGACAATACCTGGACGATGGCCGCGTCCAACCCGACGCTCGCGAACGATGCGACCCAGACGACGGGAACGACGACCTTCACCGCCACTGGCGACAATCAGGAACTGTCGGCCGCCGTCGTCAATCCGGCCGCGGTGCTCAACACCGCCAACAGCTTCAACGCGACCACTTCAGGCTCGTTCGAGCTCAATGGAACCACGATCACCTACAACGTCGCGACGGACACGCTCAATTCGCTCGCAAGCAAGATCACGGCCGCCAACATTCCCGGCGTCACGGTGACCGTGACCGGCGCCAACAAGCTCCAGATCGACTCGACGCTGGAGCCCATCACGGTCGCCAACGATACGGGCGACTTGGTGGCGGCCATGGGCCTTGCCTCGAGCTCGACGACCACCTTCACGCCCGTTGTACGGTTCACCTCGACCGGCGCCCTCAATCACGTGAGCGCCGCGACCGTCAACATCGCGAGCTGGACGACCGGTGCCGCCAACAGCTCCATCACGCTCAACTTCGGCTCGAGCAACGCGACGGATGGCCTGACCCAGTTCTCCGACAAGTTCATCATCAAGGGGACCAAGCAGAACGGCGTGCCCTTCGGCTTCTTCCAGGGCATCGCGATCGCCGAGGACGGGATCGTCACGGCGCGCTTCGACAACGGCCAGCAGCAGAAGATCTTCAAGATCCCTGTCGCCACCTTCCCCAACGCGAACGGCCTCGGCGCGCGCAACGGCAACGCGTTCGTCGAATCCGACCGGTCGGGGTCCTTCATCCTCCAGTCGGCGGGGGCCGGCGGCGCCGCGAAGATCGCGCCGTCATCCTTGGAAGGATCGACGGTCGACCTCGCCGCCGAGTTCACGGCCATGATCGTGACGCAACGCGCCTATGCGGCGAGTTCGCGCGTGATCAGCACCGCCGACAACATGCTCGAGGAGCTGATCCGGATCGGCCGTTAATCCCGGTCTTAACGCCCGTCTTAACGAATGAATCGCCATCCCCGCGGGTCTTAGAGCCTTCCGGGGATGGCGGGTTCACCATCGTTAACTGGCTGTTTTAGCGGATTTTTAAATGCATCCGCTTAGTCTCGGCCGCAGTCGACCACGTTCGTCTTGGAGAAAAGCGGGATGCCCGCTGACCACCATAACCGCCCTCAGCAGGTGATCGGGCCCGCCGGCCAGCCGCTCACGCGCGGCGATTTGCCGCCGCCCGGCACGCGGCGCTGGGTGATCCGCCGGAAGGCCGAAGTCGTCGCCGGCGTCAGGGGCGGCTTGCTCACGCTGGAAGAGGCGTGCGAGCGGTACTCGCTGTCGGTCGAGGAGTTCTTGTCCTGGCAGCGTGCAATCGATCGCTACGGCCTCCTCGGTTTGCGCACGACGCGCATCCAGAGCTATCGCGAGACCACGCCCGGCCCCACCGAGGGAACGGTCGACGCTTAATCCGGCCCGCCGCCTCGGCAGCCGCTACCCGGCAAAATCTGCCTGGTCTTAACTGGTTCTTCACCGCACGCACCTACGCTCTGATCACGCCGCAACGGCCACGTTCGCGGCCACGGATCAACTCGATCGGAGCGCCTCTTGAATCCGTTTCTTGAGAATCTGAAGCGGCTCGGAGTCGTCCGCCTCGCCATCCTCGGTGCGACCGGACTCGGCCTCATCGGCATGATCATGCTCATCGCGTCGCGGCTGAGCGCGCCGAACATGGCGCTGCTCTACAGCGACCTCGAGCTCGACGACAGCGGCCAGATCGTCGCCAAACTCGAATCGATGGGCGTGCCCTATCAGCTCCGCGGCGACGGCTCGCAGATCTTCGTCCCGTCCGACCGCGCGCTCCAGCTGCGCGTCACCCTGGCGCATGACGGACTGCCCGGCAGCGGTTCGATCGGATACGAGATTTTCGACAAGTCCGGCGCTTTGGGCGCATCGAGTTTTGTCAATGATATCAATAGAGTACGCGCGCTGGAGGGCGAACTCTCCCGGACCATCCGGACCCTCTCCAATGTGCGCGCCGCCCGCGTCCATATCGTGCTGCCCCGGCGCGAGCTGTTCAGCCGCGAGAAGCAGGAGCCGAGCGCATCGATCGCCCTCCGGCTCAAGGGCTCGGACCAGCTCGGCCAGGCTCAGGTGCGCGCGATCCAGTCGCTCGTCGCGGCGGCCGTCCCCGGCCTGTCCGCGACACGCGTGTCGGTCGTCGATCACCACGGCAACCTGCTGGCGCGCGGCGCCCAGGACGGCAAGGAGGGTGAATCCGGCGCCGGCGCCGCCGAAGACATGAAGCGAAGCTATGAGCAGCGCCTGGCGCGCACGGTCGAGGAGCTCGTCGGGCGCACGATCGGCCAGGGCAAGGTCAAGGCCGAGGTCACGGCGGAGATGGATTTCGACCGCGTGACCTCGACCGCCGAGCTTTTCGATCCCGAGAGCCAGGTCGTCCGCTCCACCCAGTCGACGCAGGAAGCCGCCGACACGAAGGATGGGTCGGATCGCGGCTCCGTCTCGGTGAGCGAGAATCTTCCGAGCAACGAGGCGCAGAACGCCAACAGCCCCCGCAACAGCAACACGACGTCGAAATCCGAAGAGGTCGTGAACTACGAAATCTCGAAGACGGTCAAGAATCACGTCCACGAGACCGGCAGCGTGAAGCGCCTGTCGGTCGCCGTCCTCGTCGACGGGAAATACGCGAACGGCACCGACGGACAGAAGGCCTACCAGCCGCAGGATCAGGCCACGCTCGATCAGATCACCACGCTCGTCAAATCCGCCGTCGGGTTCGATGCCAAGCGCGGTGACACGATCGAGGTCGTGAACATGCAGTTCGCCGAGCCCGATGCGATGTCGGACAGCGGGGGATCGTTCCTCGACGGCATCAGTTTCTCGAACTATCTGCACCTCGCGGAGACGATCGTCCTTCTCATCGTCAGTCTCATGGCGCTCCTGCTCGTCGTGCGCCCGGCCCTAAAGCGCCTGACGGGAACCGAAGTCGCTGCGATCGGCTCTCCCGACCAGCCGCAGCTGGCGGCTCCCGCCGGCACGGCTCAACTCGCCGCGCCGCATGCGCAAGCGCAGGCGCTCCCCGGCGCCGCACCGCACGCGCAAGCGCTCCCCAGCGCCGGCGCGCCCGCGGCGCTCGCGCCGCCAGACGAGGTCGTTCCCGACGAGATGATCGACATCCAAAACATCGAAGGCCGCGTCCGCGCGTCCTCCGTCAAGAAGATCAGTGAGATCGTCGAACGGCACCCCACCGAAACCGCGAACATCATCCGCGGCTGGATGATCGAGCAAACCTGAGACCCTGAACACCCATGGCACCCGTCAAATCAGACTTCCGCCGGCTGACCGGTCCCGACAAGGCCGCGATCCTCATGCTGGCGCTCAACGAGGACAAGGCGTCCAAGATCTTCGAGCAGCTCCAGGAGGACGAGATCAAGGAGATCTCGCAGGCCATGGCCAGCCTCGGCGGCGTGAAATCCGAGGTCGTCGAAGACCTCTTCGCCGACTTCACCACGCGCATCACGTCGACGGGAACCGTCCTCGGCAACATCGAGAATACCGAGCGTCTGCTCCGCAAAGTCCTCAAGAACGAAAAGGTCGACGCGATCATGGAGGAAATCCGTGGTCCCGCAGGCCGCACGATGTGGGACAAGCTCGGAAACGTGAACGAGGAGGTTCTCGCGAACTACCTCAAGAACGAGTATCCGCAGACGATCTCCGTCGTTATGTCGAAGATCAAGCCGGAGCACGCGGCGCGCGTCCTCAGCATCCTGCCCGAAGGCCTCGCGATGGAAGTCGTCGCACGCATGCTGCGCATGGAGGTCGTGCAGAAAGACGTGCTGAGCGACGTCGAGCGCACCCTGCGGACGGAATTCATGAGCAATCTCGCGCGGACCAATCGGCGCGACGCCCACGAAATGATGGCCGAGATCTTCAACAACTTGGACCGCACCAACGAATCGCGGTTCCTCCAGTCCCTGGAAGAGCGCAACAAGGATTCGGCCGAGCGCATCCGCGCGCTCATGTTCACCTTCGAGGACCTGTCGCGGCTCGATGCGACGGGCGTCCAGACGCTCCTGCGCGGCGTCGACAAGAGCAAGCTCTCCCTCGCCCTCAAGGGCGCGACCGATGGGTTGAAGAACCTCTTCTTCAGCAACATGTCGACCCGCGCCGCCAAGATGCTGCGCGAGGACATGCAGGCGCTCGGTCCCGTGCGCCTGCGCGAGGTCGACGAGTCGCAGATGTACATCGTCAATCTGGCCAAGGACCTGGCCGCCAAGGGCGAAATCGTCATCACCGACAGCAAGGGTGAAGACGAGCTCGTCTATTGAGGCTCGGCGAAACGGCATGACGGCAAACGCAAAATTCCTGTTCGACGTCAATTTCGAGGAGCGCGGTCCGGGCGAGCGGCGCGAGCCGCGCTTCTCCGAAGCCGAGCTGGCTGCGGCCGAGGAGCGCGGACGGGACCGCGGCGCGGCCGAGGCCCGGACCGAGGCCGAGCACAAGACGGCGCAGGCGCTCACCATGATTGCCGCCCAGATTCGCTCGCTCGCGGAAGCCCAGCGCGAATCGGCCGCCAAAGCCGAGCGGACGGCCATCGAGATTGCCGCCGCGATCATGCGCAAGGTCATGCCGAGCTATGCGGAGCACCACGGGTTGGCCGAAATCGAATCGACCGTCAAGGCGTGCCTCGCGCGCGTCCCCGATGAGCCGCGGGTGGTCGTGCGCGCGCCGGAATCCCTCCTCGACCATCTTCAATCGCGCATGGCCGAGATCGCCGCAAGTGCCGGCTTTCCGGGCGGCATCGCCCTTCTGGCCGATCAGAGACTCGGGCCGGCCGATTGCCGGGTCGAGTGGGCCGATGGTGGCGCCGACCGGGACACCGCCCGCCTGTGGGCGGATATCGATGCGGCCCTGGCGCGGGCCCTGACTCGACCGATCGAGAGCGCTCACCCGTCGGCAGCCCACGAAAGCAATGCATATCAAGGAGACGCACATGGCTGATGAAACAGTCACACCGGAGGGCGCGGCGGAGAATGCCGACGGCGCCTCGCTCAACCTGGCCGAAATGAACAACGGAAGCGGGGACACTGGCAGCGACGAAGCCGCGGCCGCCCGACGCTCCGCCAAGGATCTCGAGGCTGTCTATGACATCCCGGTGCAGGTTTCGGCCGTGCTCGGCCGCGCGACCCTCCAGGTTCACCAGCTTCTGAAGCTCGGACGCGGCGCCGTCGTCGAGCTCGATCGCAAGGTTGGCGAGGCGATCGACATCTACGTGAACAATCGGCTTGTCGCCCGTGGCGAGGTCGTCGTCGTGGACGAGCGCCTCGGCGTGACGATGACTGAAATCATCAAGAGCGACCGGAACTAGGACAATTCGATGGTCTCCATCGGCAACACCGATCGCCGCGCGGCGCGGCGTCCGTTCGACGCGGCGGCCCTTCTCTCGCGGCCGCGTCTCGACGGCGCGACGCTCCTCGGGCTTGCCGGGGCGTTCGGCCTCATGGTCGGCACGATGCTGCTCGGCGGCTCCCTCGGCGCCTTCCTCAACCTGCCGAGCCTGGCCATCGTCTTCGGCGGAACCTTCGCCGTGACCACCATCTGTTTTTCGCTGGCCGAGATCGGCCGCACGCAGCGCGTCCTCATGAAGACGGTTTTTCATAGCCTGCCGACGCCCCATGACGCGGCCATCCTGCTCCTGCGCTTGAGCGAGCAAGCGCGCCAGACCGGCGTTCTGTCGCTCCAGGCGATCCTCCCGCGCTTCAAGTCGGCGCCTTTTCTTCACAAATGCCTCGTGCTTGCCGTGGACGGCACGCCCGGCGAGGAGATCGAGCGGGTCCTCCGCGTCGAGATCGACGCGACGCATGGCCGCCACTTCAAGAGCGCGAGCGTCCTCAGGAAGGCCGCGGAAGTGGCTCCGGCCATGGGGCTCATCGGCACGCTCGTCGGTCTCGTGCAGATGCTCGGCCATCTTTCCGACCCCTCGGCCATCGGCCCGAGCATGGCCATCGCGCTGCTCACCACGTTCTACGGCGCCATTCTCGGCAGCATGGTGTTCTCGCCGCTCGCGGCGAAGCTCGAGCGCAATGCCGGGGAAGAAGCCCTCCTCAACCGAATGTATCTGATGACATCGGTGGCTATCGGCAACCGAAGTCATCCCGGCCGCCTGCAGCTCCTCCTCAACACGGTGCTGCCGCCTGCCGAAAAAGTGCACGTCTACGAGTAAAGCGAACGATCGGGAGACATCGCGCCATGCGCTTGCTCATCATCGGCCATCTCGGCGGTCACATCACGGCGGCAGCCAAGATCGCGATCGGACAAGGGGCCAAGGTCAGTTGCGTCGATACCATCGACCATGGGCTCTCTGCCCTCCGGTCGGGGCAAGGCGCCGAGCTGGTCATGATCGACGTGACGCTCGACGTCGCGGCGTTCATCGACGGCCTGCAGCGCGAACGGATCAATCTTCCGGTCGTGGCCTGCGGGATCGGGGCCGATGCGGACCTGGCGGTCGCGGCGATCAAGGCCGGCGCCCAGGAATACATCCCGCTGCCGCCCGATGCGACGCTCATCGGCGCGGTGCTCGCGGCGGTCACGGAAGAGAGCACGGCCCTCATCCACCGCGACCCCAAGATGACCACGCTGCTCAAGCTCGCGGATCAGGTCGCGGCCTCCGAGGCCAGCATCCTCATCGCCGGCGAATCGGGCACGGGCAAGGAGGTGCTGGCGCGCCACCTTCACCGCAAGAGCCGCCGCGCCGATCAGCGCTTCGTTTCGGTCAATTGCGCGGCCATCCCGGAAAACCTGCTCGAGTCCGAGCTGTTCGGCCACGAGAAAGGCGCCTTCACCGGAGCCATCGCCCGGCGCATCGGCAAATTCGAAGAGGCGAACGGCGGCACGCTCTTGCTCGATGAAATCAGCGAGCTCGATCCGCGCCTGCAGGCCAAGCTGCTCCGCGCCATCCAGGAGCGCGAGATCGACCGGGTCGGCGGCAGCCAGCCGGTCAAGGTCGACATCCGCCTCATCGCGACGACCAACCGCGACCTCGAGGAGGAGGTGCGCGCCGGCCGCTTCCGCGAGGACCTCTATTTCCGCCTCAACGTCGTGACGCTGCAGGTGCCGCCGCTCCGCAGCCGCCTCCAGGACCTCGAGGCGCTCGCGACGCATTTCGTGAAGAAATACTCGGACGCGAACGGCGTTCCCACGCGCGCCCTGTCCGCGGACGCGACGGCCAAGCTTCAGACCTATGGCTGGCCGGGTAACGTGCGCGAGCTCGAAAACACGCTCCACCGCGCGGTGCTGCTCTCGACCGGTGCCGAGATCGGCGCCGAAGCCATCCTGCTCTCGAGCAAGCTGAACGCGCCGGCCGACTCAAGCGCCGCAGCGGCCGCCGGCACCGGCGAGCGGCCTCAGGCGCTCGTGGGCCGCACCGTCGCCGACGTCGAGCGCGACCTCATCATCGGCACACTCCACCATTGCCTCGGCAATCGGACCCATGCCGCCAACATCCTCGGCATTTCCATCCGCACGCTCAGGAACAAACTGAAGCAATACAGCGAACAGGGCATCGCGGTGCCGGCGCACGGCGCAGCCGAGCGGATCGCCGTCTAGCCGACGCGCCGCACTCTCATGGCTGACACCGCACAGGCGAGCGTTGGCGGGGCGCGCAATTCGGCGCTCATCCGCCGCCTCGGCGCGATGCTCGGGCGCGGCGACATCGCGCTGGCCTGCGGCATCATCGCCATCCTGTGCGTCCTCATCCTGCCGTTGCCGAAATGGCTGCTCGACGTTTCGCTCGCGCTGTCCATCACCTTTTCGGTGCTGATTCTCCTGACGTCGCTGTTCATCAGCCGGCCCCTCGACTTCTCGTCCTTCCCGACGGTGCTGCTCATCGCGACGATGCTGCGGCTGTCGCTCAACCTGGCCTCGACACGCCTCATTCTGTCCCACGGCCACGAAGGCACCGCCGCCGCCGGCCACGTCATCGAGGCCTTTGGCACGCTGATCATGGGCGGGAATTTCGTGATCGGCGTGATCGTGTTCGCGATCCTGATCATCGTCAATTTCATCGTCATCACGAAAGGTTCGGGGCGCATTGCGGAAGTGTCCGCGCGGTTCAGCTTGGACGCCATGCCCGGCAAACAGATGGCGATCGATGCGGACCTGTCCGCGGGCCTCATCGACGAGGCCGAGGCGCGGCGGCGGCGCAAGTTCCTCGAGGACGAAAGCAGCTTCTACGGCTCGATGGACGGTGCGGCCAAGTTCGTGCGCGGCGACGCCATCGCCGGACTGCTGATCACCTTCATCAACATCGTCGGCGGCATCATCATCGGCGTCGCCCAGATGGGCCTGTCGTTTGGCGAAGCCTCGCACAGCTACACCGTGCTCACGGTCGGCGACGGCCTTGTCACGCAGATCCCGGCCCTCATCGTTTCGACCGCCGCGGGCCTCCTGGTCTCGAAGTCCGGCATGGACGGCTCGGCCGACAAGGCTCTCTTCGGCCAGCTGGGCAATTATCCGAAAGCGCTCGGCATGAGCAGCGCGCTCATGTGCGTTCTGGCCATCCTTCCTGGAATCCCGGCGATTCCCTTCCTCCTCATGGCGGGGACGACGGGCGGTATCGCCTGGCGCCTGATGCGGAAGGGCGAAACGGCTGCGGCCCAGCAGGCCAGCGCATCAACGACGGCGGCGGCCCCGCCGGCCGACGAACCGATCGCCACGGCGCTGCGCATGGACATGATCCGGCTCGAGTTGGGTTACGGGCTGCTCGGCCTCGTCAACCAGCAGAAGGGCCAGCGCATGACCGATCAGATCAAGGCGCTGCGCCGACAGCTGGCCGGCGACATGGGCTTCGTCATGCCGGCGGTGCGCATCCAGGACAACATGCAGCTGCCGCAAAATACCTACGTGATCCGCGTCAAGGAGATGGAGGTCGGGCGCGGCGAGCTACGGCCCGGCATGCTGCTGGCCATGGACCCGAAGGGCGACGCCATCGGCATCCCCGGCGAGGACACGGTCGAGCCGACGTTCAACCTGCCGGCGCGCTGGATCGCGGAAGCCAGCCGGGAAGAAGCCATGTTCAAGGGCTACACGGTCGTCGATCCCGCCACCGTGATCACGACCCACATGACCGAGCTGATCAAAGACAACATGGCGGATCTCCTCTCCTACGCGGAGACCCAAAAGCTCCTCAACGAGCTCGACAAGGACCACCAGAAGCTCGTGGCGGATCTCATTCCCACCCAGATCGCTCTCTCGGCCGTCCAACGCATCCTGCAAAACCTGCTGCAGGAACGCATTTCGATCCGCGACCTCTCGTCCATCCTCGAAGGCATCTTCGAGGCGTGCGGGACGACCCGCAGCGTCACGGCCATCACCGAGCACGTGCGCGCGCGCCTCGCGCGCCAGATCAGCGACGGCAACACCAGCGCATCGGGCTTCATTCCGCTGCTCACGCTGTCGCCCATCTGGGAGCAGACCTTCGCCGAATCGATCGCGACCCATGGCGAGGAGCGCCAGCTGGCCTTGGCCCCTTCGCGCCTTCAGGAGTTCATCACCCAGGTCCGGAGCGCCTTCGAGCGCCATGCGATGCTCGGCGATTCGCCGGTCCTCCTGTGCAGCCCGACCATCCGCCCCTTCGTCCGCTCCATCATCGAGCGCGTCCGGCCATCGATCGTCGTCATGTCGCAGAGCGAGATCCACCCCAAGGCTCGCATCAAGACCTTGGGCCACATCTGATCGGGCGCCCCAACCATGCGACTCAAAAGCTATTTCGGATCGGGACTGGGCGAAGCGATGGCTCAGGTCCGCCATGAGTTGGGTGAGGACGCGGTCATCGTCTCGGTCGAGGACGAAGGCGACAACGGCCAGACGCGCATCGTCGCGGCCATCGATCGCGCCGAACCCGAGGACGATTTCATCGATACGATCGTGTTCAATCAGGCGACCGCCGGCCCCGACGCGTCGCTCCGCTCCGCGGTTGGCGATGCGCTGGCTAGACACGGCGTACCGGCCAGGCTCGCAGGTCTTCTCGTCGGCGCGGCGCGAACGGTCGATGCGCCCGACGCCGTCCTCGCCCTCGCCGGCGCGCTCGACGTCGTGTTCACGTTCAGGCCCATCGCACAGCCCGACCGGCCCATCCTTCTCGTCGGCCCGCCGGGCGGCGGAAAGACTGTGACGGCCGCCAAGCTCGGCGCGCGGGCGGCCCTCGAGGGCAAGGCCGTCGACATCCTTACGACCGATTGCGTTCGCACGGGCGGCATCGACCAGCTCGCGAACCTTGCCAAGCATTTCGAAGTTCAGGTGCGCGCGGCGGAGGACCCCGACGCGTTGGCTGCGGCTCTCGCGGACGCCGCCCTGTCGGACCTCGTTGTCATCGACAGCGTCGGAACCAACCCCTACGCCGCGAGCGAAATGCGCGCGCTCGATGCCTTCGCCAAGGCCAGCAAGGCCGAGGTCGTTCTGGTCATGCCGGCCGGGCTCGACGGCGAGGAAGCGGCCGAGACGGCGCACGCGTTCGCCGCGATCGGCGCGAGCCGACTCATCGTCACGCGGCTCGATTCGGCACGGCGGCTTGGCGGCAGCCTGGCCGCCGCGCACGCAGCCTCGCTCGCCTTTGCCGAGGCAGGCACGGCACCGCACCTTCTCGACGGACTCGGCCCCCTCAATCCGGTCGGGCTCGCCCGTCTTCTCGTCCGGTCGTGGGACCAGGACAGCGAAATCCCCATGAACGAGAACGCCGCATGACGCCTTCACGCGCGCAGGCAAAACGAGCGACTGCCCCGGCCGGCCGGATCCTCGCCATCGGCTCGGGCAAGGGCGGCGTCGGCAAGACCTGGTTCTCGATCACCTTGGCCCATGCGCTCGCGCGCGCGGAGCAGCGCGCGCTCCTGTTTGACGCCGATCTCGGCCTCGCCAATGTCGACATCCAGCTTGGCCTTCTGCCGAAGCGCGATCTCGGCGATGTGGTGAATCAACGGATCACCCTGGGCGACGCCGCCATGCGCTTCGAGGCCGGCCACTTCGACATCGTGCCGGGACGCTCCGGCAGCTTGGGCATGGCGACGCTCGGTCCCGACCGGCGCGCCGATCTCGTGCGACAGATTCGCGGCCTCACGGCCCGCTACCAATGGATCATCCTCGATCTCAGCGCCGGCATCGACGATGCGGTCTCGAGTCTCGCCGCGACGGCGACGACGTGCCTCGTGCTCTGCACGGACGAGCCGACCTCGCTGACCGATGCCTATGCCTTCATCAAGCTCATGCGACGGCGACAGGCGGCGACGGCGATCCAGATCGTTGTCAACCAGGCGTCATCGCGCGAAGCGGGACAGCGGACCTTCGAGACGCTGCGCCGCTCCTGCGAGACCTTCCTCAACTTCGCGCCCGAGCTCCTCGGCGTTGTCCGGTCTGATCCCCGCGTGGCCGATGCGATCCGGCACCAGACGTCCCTTCTCACCCGCCATCCGGCATCGAATGCCGCCGCGGATGCGGAGAGCATCGCGCTCCGGCTTCTCTCCCAGCCATGACGTCGATCCGGCCGTCGCCTCCCCCGCTCGCCCCGGCGGCTCAGCCGAGCGCGATGACGGTGACGCTCGCCAATCCTGCGCCGAACCTGGCGCGCCTCGCGAATGGCGCGATGCTCACGGGCACCGTCATCGGCCCGTCGGGAAACGGCACGGCCCTGATTGCGACGGCCGAGGGACCGATTCGGCTTCCCATGCTTCCCGGCCTCATCCCCGGATCGACGCTGCGGCTCGAGATCGCAACGAACGGGCCGCGTTTGGACCTTGCGATCCTGTCGGTGCGCGCGCCCGAGCCCGCGGCCACCACGAGCGGCATCGCCACCGAGACAGCGAGCGCCCGAGATCTCGAAGACGCGTCTCTCATCCACCGTTGGCCCGCGCTCGAAACCGCGCGAACGGGCGCCGCCGCGGGCCTGCCGATCCCGCGGCCCGGCCCCGGCCTCGCCCCTGCGATCGCGCGCCTTGTCACCGCGCTCGGCCACGGCGAGATCGATCAATGGATCGACCATGGCACCCTGCGGGCGATCGAAGCGAATCAGGGCGAACCGATCGCCGCGCGCCTCCGTGAGGATTTCGCGTTCTTGGGCGGGCTGGCGTCGCATAAGGACGCGGAGGATTGGCGGCTCTTCGCCCTGCCGTTCCTCCATGGCGGCGCGCTCCAGCAGGTTCAGCTCTTTCTCCGCCGGCACGACCATGGACAGGAGGATGGCGGGTCGACCTGCCGCTTCCTCCTGCAGCTGTCGACGAGCCCCTTCGGCTGGCTTCAGCTCGATGGCCTCATCGACGGTCGCCGATTCGATCTCATCCTGCGCTCGGAGAAGCGCCTTCCCGAAGCACTCCGCGAAGAGCTTGCTCGGCTGTTTGTGTCTGCTACGGCGGGGGCCGGCTATGTCGGCCGGTTCGAGAGTTCGGGGGAGCAGACCGTGTCAGCCCCGCCCGCGGCGAACACCATTCTCGAAGGACGCGGCGTTCTCGTCTGATCTGGGTCGCGTTATCCCGCGGCATTCCGCCTGAAGCGGTCGATTCCCATCTCGTCGAGCTGGCGCTGCTGCAGGCGGCCGAGCGCCGTGCGCTCTTCCGCCACTTCACGCGCCTGGACGAGCTCGTACTTCTTGAGCTCACGGAATGCCGCACCGGCTTCCTCGCGTGCGAGATCGATTTCGGCATTGAGTTCGGCCAGCGTCTGGGTGAGACGGGCGCGCCGCTCGAGCACGACACGCGCGAAACCATCGAAAAAACGCCGGGATTCGAACGATGCGGTCGCCACGCCGATTTCGACTTCCGATTCGGCGTCGAGCTTCGCGATCCGCTGTCTGACATCCTCCGCCAGCCCTTCGAGAGCGGCGAGCTTGCGGCGCGCCTCATCGACCCGCCACTTATGCAACCGGATGAGAGAGCGAAGGCCCTTCATGGCCCGATCTCCTCGGAATCGACGAGGGCGCCGGCGAGGCGCGCATAGGTCGCCGCGAGATCGCTGCGCTCATCCTTGTGTTGGCTCAAGACGGCCTCGATCGCAGGGTAACGTTGGATCGCCTCGTCCACGCCCGGATCCGTCCCCTGCCGGTAGGCGCCGAGGCGGATCATCTCCGCCATATCCTCGTAACGGGAGATGAGGCCGCGCGCGCGCTGCACGACGGCGTTTTCTTCCTCGCTGTTGCAAGCGGGCATGGTCCGCGACACGCTCTTCAGAATGTTGATCGCAGGAAAGCGTCCGCGCTCGGCGATCTGGCGCTCGAGCACGATATGGCCATCGAGGATGGAGCGAACGGCATCGGCGACCGGTTCGTTGTGATCGTCGCCCTCGACGAGCACGGTGAAGAGGCCGGTGATGCTGCCGCGCCCGATGCCGGGGCCCGCGCGCTCGAGAAGCTTCGGCAACTCCGCGAACACCGTGGGCGTGTAGCCCTTGCTGGTCGGCGGCTCACCTGCCGATAGGCCGATTTCGCGCTGCGCCATGGCGAAGCGGGTCACGCTATCCATGAGGCAAAGTACGTCACGGCCGAGGTCGCGGAAGTATTCGGCGACAGCCATAGTCATGTATGCCGCCTGACGGCGTACCAACGGCGCTTCATCCGAGGTGGCAACCACGACGACGCTCCGGGCCAAGCCCTCGGGGCCGAGATCGTCTTCGATGAACTCCTGAACTTCGCGGCCGCGTTCACCGATGAGGCCGATGACCGACACATCGGATGCCGTATACCGCGCCAACATCGACAACAGGACCGATTTCCCCACGCCCGAGCCGGCGAAGATACCCATGCGCTGGCCTCGACAGCAGGTGAGGAAGGCATTGATGGCCCGTACGCCGAGATCGATCTTGCTGGCGACACGGCCGCGCTGGTGCGCCGGCGGCGGCGCGCGCCGAATCGGGCACGCGACAGGGCCGTTCGGCAGCGGTCCTTTTCCGTCAATGGGCTCGCCCCGCGCATTGATGATCCGGCCCAACCACCCGAGGCTCGGATAAATCGCCGGTTCGGCCTCGCGGATCTCGGCCTTGCACCCAATTCCCGTGCCTTCGACCGTGCCGAAGGGCATGAGAAGCGCCCGCCCGCCACGGAAGCCCACGACTTCGCATTCCATGGCCTCGCCCGAACGCTTGATGACCTGGCATCGGCCCCCCACCGAGAGGTCCCGATTAACGCCCGCGATTTCGATCGACATGCCCAGAATCGAGGAGACTCGACCGTAAACGCGGTATTCAGGTATGCGATCAAGCTCCCCTTCGAACGCCACAGCGATCGGGGAACCTATTGGGATTGCTGAAGTTTGTTGGGACGACTGGATCATGCTCGACGGCGTGATTGTCCCGGATCGGCTTTAAAGGGGGGTAAATCTCGTGCCTAAAAGGTCACAAGGCCGGAAAATGGCGGAAATCCGCCAAAAGTAACGATTTTGCACTTGGTAAAGGTTTATTAACGAGTTTGGGCGATGCTCCCCCTATGGTTAAATCCTAATGAACGGCAATTAAGGAGTATCCCGATGCGGGTCCTCATCGTCGAAGACGATAGCAATACGGCCAAGAGCATTGAGTTGATGCTGAAGTCGGAAGGTTACGTCTGCGACACCACCGATCTCGGCGAAGACGGTCTGGAGATCGGCAAGCTCTACGACTATGACCTCATCATACTCGACCTCATGCTGCCCGATATCGACGGCTATGAGGTCCTGCGGCGGCTTCGCCAGGCGCGGATCTCTACGCCGATCCTCATCCTGTCGGGTCTTGGCGACCTCGATGCCAAGATCAAGGGCCTCGGCTTCGGCGCCGACGACTACCTGACCAAGCCCTTCGACAAGCGCGAGCTCATCGCGCGGCTCCAGGCGGTCGTCCGCCGCTCCAAGGGTCATGCGGCCTCGATCATCCGCACGGGCAAGCTCCTCTTGAACCTCGACACGCGGACGGCCGAAGTCGATGGCCAGCCCCTCCACCTGACCGGCAAGGAGTACGGCATCCTCGAGCTGCTGTCCTTGCGCAAGGGCACCACGCTGACCAAGGAGATGTTCCTCAATCATCTCTACGGCGGCATGGACGAGCCGGAGCTGAAGATCATCGACGTCTTCGTCTGCAAGCTGCGGAAGAAAGTCGCGGCCGCAACGGGCGGAGACAGCTACATCGAGACGGTCTGGGGCCGTGGCTACGTGCTGCGCGATCCGGAAAAGGACGTCGTCGAAGCGCCGCGCGCCGTGGCGGCGGTGGGCTAAGCGGGGATCCGTGTGGGCGGCACATCGTGCTGCCCGCCCTTCCTCCGTCGTGTCTTCGGCCTTAATTTGGATCTGAATCGATCCGAAGAGTCGTAATCCGAGAGGCGTGGGTCAACCTGCGAGGCGCTGCTGGGTCGCCGCGGCGCCGCGCGCGATGACGTAGATCCCCCGGTGGCCGGACAAGGCCACGAACTTATCGGTCACGCCGAGCACGGTCTCAGCACCGCCGAGATAGAGAAATCCGTCATCGGGCATGTACTTGCTGATCTGGGCCAGGACCTGGCCCTTCGTCGGGTTGTCGAAGTAGATCAGCACGTTCCGGCAGAAGACCACGTCGAAGCGGCCGAGCGAACCGGGATCCTGCAGCAGATTGAATACCTTGTACTGGACCATCGCCCGGATGCTCGGATCGATCTGCCAGCGGTCGCCGTTCTGCTTGAAATACTTCACCAGGAACTGGATCGGCAGGCCGCGCTGCACCTCGAACTGGGAGTAGCTGCCAGCCTTGGCCTTCTCGAGCACGTCGGTCGAAAGATCGGTCCCGACGATCTCGATGCGCCACCCCGCCAGCTGAGCCGCGTGCTCGCGGAGAATCATCGCGAGCGAATAGGGCTCCTGGCCGGTCGAGCAGGCGGCACTCCAGATGCGAACCGACTTGGCGCCCGCGCGGGTCTTGATCAGATGTGGCAGGACCAAGGTCTTGAACTGGTCGAAGGGCTTGGTGTCCCGGAAGAAGAACGACTCATTCGTGGTCATGGCTTCGGTGACCATGCGAACGAGCTCGGGCTCCGCCTTCGTCCGCAGGTTCGTGACGAGGTCGTCGATATCCTTGAAGCGCTTCAAGCGCGCGATCGGCATGAGCCGGTTCTCGACGAGATATTTCTTGTCGTCGCCGAGATCGAGGCCGGAGTTCTTCTTCACGAACTCCTTCACGAATTGAAAGGTTGCTGGGGTCATCGCTTGCCCCCGTTCAGCATTCGGCAGATTTGGGATCCGATCCCGTCCAACGGCAGGACGGCACAGCAGAGACCCGCCGTCGCGACCGCGCCGGGCATGCCCCAGACGACGCTGGTCTGCTCGTCCTGGGCGACGAGAGAGCCGCCGGCTTCGATCAGCGCCTTGGCGCCGAGGTAGCCGTCCTGGCCCATCCCGGTCAGGATGAGGGCGAGTGTCGAGGGCCCGTAGGCGGCCACGATGCTGCGAAACATCGGATCGACCGCCGGACGGCAGAAATTCTCCCGCGGCCCCTGATGGAGGCGGATGACCTTCTGCACGCCGTCGCGCGCGACCTCCATGTGGAAATCGCCGGGGGCAACATAAATGCGTCCCGGGACCACCGGTTCGCCTTGGATGGCTTCCGCGCACTTGATGCCCGTCGCGCGGTTGATGTGTTCGCTGAGGATGGCGGTGAAGGTCGGCGGCATGTGCTGGGTGATCAGCACGGGCACCCGCGCGAGATCCCGCTTGAGATCGGAGAGGACGTGGAGCAGCGCCTGCGGCCCCCCCGTCGAGCTGCCGATCGCGAGGATGTTGGGCTGGAGAGCCGACGGCGAGCGCAGCTTGAGCGGGCCCTTTGGCCGAATCGCCGCGAGTGCCGAACCCTTGGTGGGCTCTGGCCCCGCTGACGCCGGGACGGCTCGGCCGCGCCGTTGCGCCGCGAGCGCCTTGACCTTGGCAACCAGCTCGCGCTTGAAGCTGTCGGCTTCCGCGGACAGGTGATTCGAGGACGACGGCTTCGGGATGTAGTCGGATGCGCCCTTCTGCAGCGCCTGCATGCTGATGTCGGCGTTCCGACGCGTCAGCGTCGACGCCATGATGATCTTGGTGTCGGGACGCCGCGCGAGGAGCTTCGGAAGCGCCGTCAGGCCGTCCATCACCGGCATCTCGATGTCGAGCACGATGACGTCGAAATCTTGGCGATCGAGCGTGTCCAGCGCCTGCTGCCCGTTCGGGACCGTGGCCGTCACCCGGATTTCCGGATCCGATTGCAAGGCGCGGGTGAGCGCGCCGCGGATGACCGCGGAGTCGTCGCACACCATCACGGCGTAGTGCGCCGCCGCGGGGTTGGAGGACCCTCCCCGCGCCTCGGCCGAGCGGGACAGAAGACTCATAGGATGCCTACTTGCGCGAACTTCGACTGAATGATTCCGCTGTCGAACGGCTTCATGATGTACTCGTTCGCCCCGGCGGAAATGGCTTCCTGAATGTGCGTAATGTCGTTCTCGGTCGTGCAGAACACGACGACCGGCGTGTCGCCGCCCTTGGTCTGGCGCAGCTGCTTGATGAAATCGAGCCCGTTCATGACCGGCATGTTCCAATCGAGCAGGATGACATCCGGCATGCCCTTCAGGCAGACATCGAGCGCGGCTTTGCCGTCGGCGGCTTCGCTGATCGAGAATTTCAGCTCCTCGAGGATTCGCCGCGCGATCTTGCGGACCACGGTCGAGTCATCAACGATAAGACAGGACTTCATTCCGTTCCTCCGACACCAATACGCCCGCGAACACTGACCGGGCGGTCCTAAGCGGCCTTGTTCAAGACAGGATCAAGAAGCTGCATGACGTCGAGCACCACGAGCAGCGAGCGCTCGAGGCGATAGATGCCGGTCGAAACCGACTTGATGCGCGCATCGAGGGTTGATGGATTCCGCTCGAAGGCGTCCTGAGACAGGGACAGAACCTCGCCGACCGAATCGACGATGAGGCTGTAGGGCTCGCCACGGGCATCGACGACGACGCTCATGTGGCTCGCGTCCGGCGCGCGATCCGGCCGGGCGAGACGCCGACGCAAATCGATGGCCGTCACGATTCGGCCGCGCAGATTGAGCGCGCCGACCACCTCGCTCTGCGCGAGGGGAACGCGAGTCAGCCGCTGAGGGCCGAGGACGTCGCGCACCGACAGGACGGGAATGCCGAAGGTCTGTCCGTCGATCGCGACCGTCAGGAACTCCTGACCGATGTCGGTCTGTGCGCCCGCGTCGGCCGCGCGACCGGAATGAGGATTGCCGCTCATGCCGCGTCTCCCATGCTCTCAAAGGTCTCCCGAAGCGTGGTCAGCAGCGCCTCGCGGTCGTACTTCGCTACGTAATCCACGAACCCCGCCTGCCGGCCGCGATCGATGTCGGTCGACTTCGTGTGGCCCGAGAGGGCGACAAGCGGCGTGTTCTGCCAACGATCGTTCTTGCGCACGGTCTCCGCGAACTGGAACCCATTCATGCCCGGCATTTCGATGTCGGACAGGATGAGATCAAAGTCGCGACCCGACTCGCAGAGGTTGAGCGCCTCGCTCCCCGACTCGGCGGCCGTGACGACGTAGCCGGCGGCGGTGAGCAGCGGCGTCAGCACGTTCCGGAAGAACGAGCTGTCGTCGACGAGAAGGATGCGTCGGCCGTTGGTCGCGGCGCCCGCGGGCGTCGCCGCCTCCACGAACAGGTCGTGGATGGCCTGGCCGACGAAGTAGCCGACATCGACGATATCGGTCGATTCGCCGGCGATGACGGCCGTGCCGAGGCGGCCGGCGCGACGCGCCGCCAACTCGACTTCGAGCTTGTCCTCGACGATGTCGACGATCTCGTCCACCACAAGGCCGATCGAGTGTTCCTTGTCGGCGAAAACGATGACCGGCTGCCGGCCGCTCTCCTTGAGCGCCTGGCTGTCGTCCACCGGAATGAGCGGCATGAGCTGGCCGCGATACTGGACGACCGGCTTGCCATCGGACTGCTCGATCTTCTCGAGCTCGATCTCCTCGAGCCGCGCGACGAGCGAGAGGGGCACGGCTTTCCGCGCACCCGTGCCGGCCCGGAACACCAGGAGGGCGACCCGGTCCGACGTGGCGGTCGTCTCGGCCGTTTCGGCCGCGGCGCTGTCCGTCTCCGAACGGCCGGCCTCGCCGACACAGGCCGCAAGGCCGTTCGGGTCGAGGATCATCACGACGCTGCCGTCGCCGAGAATGGTGTTGCCCGAGAACATCGAGATGTCCCGAAGCACGGGCGCAACCGGCTTCACGACGATTTCCTCGGTGTCGAAGACGCGATCGACGAGGATGCCGAAGGTGGCGTTGCCGACCTGGGTCACGACGATGAAGTGCTCGTCGCCCGAGGCCTTCTTCTCCGGATCGAGCTTCAAGAGCTGATGGAGGGACACGAGCGGGAGCAGCCGGTCGCGCAGGCGCAGGACAGGCGTGTCGACGATGTATTCGACCGTGTTGTCGGAGGTCTTGGACGTCCGCACCAGCTCGACCACGCAAATCTGCGGGATCGCAAAGCGCTCGCCCGAGCACTCGACGATGAGCGATGACACGATCGCCAGCGTGAGGGGGATCTTGATGACGAAGGACGATCCGCGGCCGCGCTGGGACTTGACCTCGATCGTGCCGCCGATCTTCTCGATGTTGGTGCGCACGACGTCCATGCCGACACCACGCCCCGAGACCGACGTCACCTTCTCCGCCGTGGACAGGCCCGCGTGGAAGATGAACTGCGCGGCCTGCTGATCCGACATCGTGTCGGCCTCGGCCTGCGTCGTCAGGCCATTGGCGACCGCCTTGGCCTTGATCTTGTCGATGTTGAGGCCGCGCCCGTCATCGGTGACTTCGATGATGATGTGGCCGCCCTCATGGCGCGCGGCGAGCACGATCTTGCCGGTATCGGACTTTCCGGCGGCGCGACGGTCGGTCGGGTTTTCGAGGCCGTGGTCCGCGGAATTCCGCACCATGTGGGTGAGCGGATCCTTGATGAGCTCCAGGACCTGCCGGTCGAGTTCGGTTTCGGCGCCGACCATCTGAAGGTCGATCTTCTTGCTGAGTTCGACCGAAAGATCGCGGATGATGCGCGGCAGCTTCTGCCAGGCGTTGCCGATCGGCTGCATGCGCGTCTTCATGACGCCTTCCTGCAGCTCGGTCGTAATCTGGTTGAGAAGATTGAGCGGGCTCGTGAACTGGCTGTCCTCGCGCGTACGCTGGATCTGGAGCAGCTGGTTGCGGACGAGCACCATCTCGCTGACGAGGGTCATGAGACCCTCGAGCAGGTCGACATTGACGCGGATGCTGCTGCCGGAGACCGCCAATTGCTTGCCGGTATCACCAGCCGCGGCGGGCGCGCGCGACGCGGCGTCCTGCGCCGCGTTCGTGTCGGAGTCCTCGTTCCGGGCTGGCTCGGCCGCGGCCGGCTTGGTGTTGCTCTCGATCGCACCGATCAGGGCCATGCCCCGCTCGATGAGCTGCGCCACGTCCGAATCGCTCACATCGAGCTGGCGCAACGCGCGCTTGAGATGGTCGGCCAAGGATTCAAATGCGGGTTTTCCAAGACCCCAACCGACGAGGGTCGCGACCACGCTGGCCGCGTCCGGGCCCTCGTAGCTGTCGGGGCCGTCGGCAAGGCGCGACAGGAAGTTGACCAGTCCGACTTGAAGGCGGTTGGCGTCGACCGCCTTGAGTGCGGCGGGGAGGCCGTCATCGGCGACAACGGCGCGCCAGAACACTTCGACGGCCGCATCGATCGAGCCCATGCCGCCGACGCGCTCATAGAGGCTCTGCGGCGCTGCGGCCTTGGCGGGCGCTGCGGCCGGCGCGGGCGCAGGGGCCGCCGCTTGGCCGTTCCCTTCGATGAAGGAATTGAGTTGATGGATCAAGTCCTTGTCTTCGCCAGCGGGTTCCGCTTGCGTCTCCTCGAGCACGCTCAAGAGCGACTTGATGCGATCGAGCGAGGCCAGGATCAGGGTGACGCCCTGGGGGGTCACCTCGATCGCGCCGTCGCGGAACTTGCCGAGCACATTTTCGGCCGCGTGCGCCACCGATTCGAGGCGCGGCAGGCCGAGGAAGCCGCAGGTGCCCTTGATCGTGTGGAACAGGCGAAAAATATTGCCGAGGAGTTCCGGATCATTGGGATTCTGCTCGAGCTTGACCAGCTCGACGTCGAGAACCTCCATACTCTCGGCGGTCTCGGTCAGAAAGTCTTTGAGCAAATCATCCATGGGGCACACAGCGTTGCGCGAAGGGTTCGACAAGGATGGCGTGGGAGCGAGCGCCCCCGGAACCACCAGCGCGTACTGTGGCCGATCTCAGTAAAGAAGCTGTAAAAGGCTGAAAGCGGTGCGCTTTCGGCTAGCGGGGCAAAACGGCCTCGAGCACGATCCGGCTCGGCTCTCGGTCCGAGACATTGATACGCGTGCCGCAGGCCTCGGCGAGCCGGCCGGTAAAGTAGCTTTGCACGGTCCGGGCGGTGAGGGATTCGACAGGGATTCCGTTAAGAGCCTCGCCCACGCCGTCGGGCAGGATGGCGCCGGCCCCCTCGGCCGAGACCGCGATCGCGGATCGTGCACCTTGCTCCACGCGCACATGGATCGTGCCGCCGCGCGGCAGGCTTTCCGCCCCCATGAGGATCATGTTGAGCAGGAGCTTGATCGAGGTCTGGTGGCTCGGAAGCGCCATTCCGGGCTCGAGCTGGACCGCGATATGCCGGTCCCCGACCATGCCGGCGGCCAGCTCCCGGATCTCGCCGACGGAAATGTTGCTTGCGGCCGTGGCACCATAGGCCGCCCTGAAGAAGCGGAGACGCCGCGCCGCGTTCTGCGCGCTCTGGCCGACCAGGGTGAGCGCTTCCGCATCGGGTGCCCCTCCCAGCTCCGACAGGAGCTCGACCCCATTACTGACGGCTCCAACCGGGCTCACGAGGTCGTGGCACAGGCGCGAACACAGGAGTTCAACCACACGAAGATCGACGGCAACGCCCATCCGTTTGTCCCTTTGCGTCAGCCCAGGCTCCTGCCAAGGAGAGCCATGGCCATTCTTTCGCTTTATCGTTGAAGATCAATTAATCTTTACTTAACGAGCCCGGGTCCCCTGAGGTAAGCAAGACTTTGCAATGCCATAAGGGCGATTCGAGCCCCGCCATACCGATTAACCGTTGCATCCTGCAATCTCGGACCCGAGCACCCCCACGAGACCGATCATCGAGGAGAGGGACGACGCCATGCGCTTGAAGGACAAAGTCGCCGTCATCACGGGAGGCGCCCGGGGGATCGGTGAGGCCTATGTGCGCCGCTTCGTCGAGGAGGGCGCCAAAGTCGTCATCGCGGACATCCTCGACAAAGAAGGAGCTGCACTCGCGAAGACCCTTGGTCCATCCGTCCGTTACGTCCACTGCGACGTGACCAAGGAGGGCGAGGTCTCGGCACTGATGGACGCCGCCGTGTCCGCCTTCGGCGGCCTCGACGTTGCGATCGCCAACGCCGGCATCGTCGAATCCGGCAGCATCATGCGGACAAGCGAGGCCATGCTCGACCGCATGCTGGCCATCAACGTGAAGGGCGTGTTCTACACATGCCGCCAGGCGGCCGAGCGCATGATCGCCGCCAAGCGCGGTGGGGTCCTCATCAACATTGCGTCGACCGTCGCCGTCCTCGGCGAGGTCGGCGAAGGGTGTTATCCGTTGAGCAAGGGCGCCGTGACGGCTCTCACGCGCGTGCTGGCGGTCGAGCTGGCCGACCATGGAATCCGCGTGGTCGCCATCGGACCGGGCGGCACGAAGACCGCGATGATGGCCGATGCGACACCGGGCTCCGAGCGCATGCGGCGGATCGAGATGCGCACGCCCATGCGGCGCATGGCGGAGCCGGAGGAGATGGCCGGCGTCGCCGCGTTCCTGGCTTCGAAGGACGCGAGCTACATCACCGGCCAGACCCTCTATGTCGACGGCGGCCGGCTTGTTCTCAACATGATCATGCCCGAACGCAATTGAGAAATCGGCCAGGGAGAATTCGATGCGTCTCAAAAATAAGGTCGCGGTCGTCACCGGCGGAAGTCGCGGCATCGGCGAAGCCTATGTCCGACGCTTTGCCGCCGAGGGGGCCAAGGTCGTCATTGCGGATCTCCTCGATTCGGAAGGCGAGGCCGTCGTGCGCTCGCTCGAGGCGGAGGGACGCGAAGCCGTCTATGTCCGCACCGACGTGACGAAGAAAGCCCAGGTCGAGGCCGTCATGGACGCCGCCATATCGCGCTACGGCGCGCTCGACGTCTGCATTGCCAATGCAGCCGTGGCGGACTATGGCGACATTCTGGACACGTCCGAGGAAACGTTCGACCGCGTCATGGCGGTCAACGTGAAAGGCGTTTTCCTCACGAACCAGGCGGCGGGACAGCGGATGCGCGCGGCCAAGCGCGGCGTCATCATCAACATCGCGTCCACCGTCGCGGTCGTCGGGGACAATTACGAAGGCTGCTATCCCTCGAGCAAGGGGGCGGTCAATCTGCTGACGCGCACCTTCGCGCTCGCGCTCGCGCCCTACGGAGTCCGCGTCGTCGCGATCGGTCCCGGGGCAACGCGCACCAAGATGATGGAAGAGGCGTTCAACGATCCCGCGCGCCTAAAGTCGCTTCAAGCCCGTACGCCGCTCGGCCGGCCGGCGGATCCCTCCGAGATGGCGGGCGTCGCGGTATTCCTGGCCTCCGATGATGCGAGCTACATCACCGGCCACACGATCTACGTGGACGGCGGGCGGCTTGTCCTCAACTACGTGATGCCGGAACGCGCTTGACCCCCGCGCGGCCGATTGCGTTGCCTTCTAGCAACGAATGGCGGCGATCAACCGCTCGGCCGATTCGAGGTCCTCGGGCGCGTTCACGTTGAAGAACGGATCGATGGCCTCGACCGGCCAGTCGACCACGGCCCGCTTGAAGCGGGCGGTCCAGGCGTCGACCTTGCGGACGCCGTCCTGCACGAGTGCGTGATGGAGTTCGTCGGCAAGGCGCAAGGGCCACAGCGCGAAGACAGGATGCACGATTCCGGCTGACGATGCGCATGCGAGATCGGCGCCTTCGGCCGCGACAGCCTCGATGAGTTTCGCAACGAGATCAACCGGCAGGAACGGCGTGTCGGTCGCGAAGCTCGCAAGCCATTCGCAGCCGGGGCGCTCCCGCTTCGCCCACCTCATGCCGCTCAGGACGCCCGCAAGCGGGCCCGCGAAGCCCGGAACGACATCGGCCATGACGGGCAGCCCATCATCGGCAAAGCGCGCCGGATCGCCATTGGCGTTGAGGACGAGGGCGTCGACCTGCGGCCGCACCCGCTCGATGACACGGCTCAAGACGGTGCGGCCCGAGAGCAGGCGGAGGCACTTGTCGCCGCCACCCATGCGCCGCGACCGGCCGCCCGCGAGCAGCACGCCCGTGATCAGAGCTCGAGATCCCATCCCTTCGCCAAACACCCTGCCCTTGAGCGCAAAGGCAGGAGCCTGCCACAGGCCCCTGTCATTCCCAAATCGGCCGGCCCAAATCGACCCGGTTCCGGCCGGCCCTGCCCCTTGCTCGGCCCTCCAGCGCCCTGTGAAAAAGGGTCCCGGCTACCCCCATTGATCGGAGGCCGATTGGACGTATGTTAGCGCTCGACAGCCAAGCGCGAGGACGCATGCACGACAGCCCCGTCGGGCACAAGGCCGGGACGGCAGCCCGGCCGGGCGAGCCCCTCATCGACCCGTTCCGGCGCCCGATCACCTATCTCCGGGTCTCGGTCACGGATCGGTGCGACTTCCGCTGCGTCTACTGCATGGCCGAGGACATGACGTTCCTGCCGAAGGCCGAGGTCTTGTCGCTCGAGGAGCTGGAGCGGCTATGCAGCGCCTTCATCCGCTTGGGCGTCCGGAAGCTCCGCCTCACGGGCGGAGAGCCACTGGTCAGGCGCAACATCATGGGCCTCATGCGCGCGCTGGGCCGGCATCGGGCGACGGGTGCGCTCGACGAATTGACCCTCACGACGAACGGCAGCCAGCTTGCCAGACATGCGACCGCGCTCGCCGAGGCCGGCGTCCGCCGCATCAACGTCTCCCTCGATACGCTCGATGCGGAAAAATTCACTGCCATCACGCGCTGGGGCAGGCTCGACCGCGTGCTGGAGGGGATCGAGGCGGCCCAGGCGGCGGGCCTGGGCATCAAGATCAACGCCGTCGCTCTCAAGGACGTGAATATCGATGAGATCGACCGCATGCTGGCCTGGTGTGGCGAGCGCGGCTACGACCTCACCCTCATCGAGGTCATGCCGATGGGAGATATCGGCCCGCAAAGGGTCGACCAGTACTATCCCCTCTCGATGCTGCGGGCCAAGCTCGCCCAGCGCTGGACGCTCGAGGAGATCGACTACCGAACGGGCGGGCCCGCGCGCTACGTCCGGGTCAAGGAAACCGGCGGCCGTCTCGGCTTCATCACGCCGATGACCCACAATTTCTGCGAGTCGTGCAATCGCGTGCGCCTGACATGCACGGGAACGCTGTTCATGTGCCTGGGCCAGGAGGATGCGGCCGATCTCCGCGAGCCTTTGAGGGCCAATCCGGACGATGCGGCGCTCGAGCGGGCGATCCGCGAGGCCATCGCGCGCAAGCCGAAAGGCCATGATTTCGTGATCGACCGCCGGATAGCGCCCACATCCGTCACGCGCCACATGAGCGTCACCGGCGGGTAAACCCGCGCCTTACGATCGCTTGGCGTTCTCCGTGACCTCGCAGACGCCGAACCCGCCCGGATCGATCACGATCGCGAGTCCGTTCTCAGCGGGGTTGATGCTCCAGCGCTCACCGCGCCAGAGGCCATTCGCCTTCTGCGGCATCGCGCGGAGCGGCTCCGTGATGATGAGAACGCCCGCTTCGTAGCAGCGGATCGTGAAGGGCGCGCTGAGCGCGGCCGGCACCTGGGCAGCCGCCATGCCGCCCGCAACGATGGTCAAGATCAAGGCGAGACACGCGCGCATCGAGATCTCCTTCCTGGCCCCATATCCCTCGCCTCCCCCTCCTAGGCCGCGAAAGATGGAGAAAGCGTGAACGGCGGACGCCGGCGAGGGCCCATCGGGGCACCGGTCGTCCGCTCCCGCTGTCCCGTCACTTCAAGACGATCCTGTGCGCGAACTTGTTGCCGTCGCTGAACGTGATGTTCTTGAAGCCGAGAAGCTTCGCGAGATCGAAGAAGGTGAAGAAGTCCTCGACGCCGTAATCCTGGAAGAAGGGAGTCTGCCGGGCAACGGCTGTCATCATCGCGAAGAGCGCGCGCGCCCGGTAAAGCGTGTTGTAGGCGTGGTCCTGCGTCGCGACGATGATGAGCTTCTCGGCCGAATCACCCTTGGCGAAGACCACGAATTGCGGCGGATAGGGCTGGGAGAGCATCTGGACCGTGAATGCCGTCACGAAGGCGAGGCGCCGTGCGCGGTCGCTGTCGGGCAGGACCTGGGCACGCGCCGTATAGACCTCCTCGCTCCTCGGGGTGGGAAAGTAATAGCCGGCGTGGTGCTCCTTGGCTTCGGCCGCCGGCCAAAACGCGAGAGACAGGACGACGGCCACGATCAGGCCTGCGGCGCGTGACATTGAGATCCTCCCTTCCGATGTGCCCATCGCGCACGATGGCGAGGCCGCTTCCCTTTGACAACTGCCGTGCCCGCCCCTAGCGGCCCCGTCGCGCTCGGCTATACTCCCCGCCGCCCCAAGCCGGGGCCCCGAGGTCCCACACGAGCGCGCGCTGGCCGGCCCATGCCCGATACCACCATGGCCTTTGTTGCGGCTGACACGCCGCCGGCGCAGGAGGCGCGCCTGCGTCTCGAGGCCCGCTATGCCCACGCAGACCCCGAATCCGCCGACGTCATCGTGGCCTTGGGCGGGGACGGTTTCATGCTCGAGACGCTGCATCGGTTCCGCGAGCGTCGCGTCCCGATCTACGGCATGCACCGGGGGACGGTCGGCTTCCTCATGAACGAGTACCGGGAGGAGAATCTGCCGGACCGCCTCGCCTGCGCCGCGCCCGCGAAGCTCTATCCATTGCGCATGAATGCCCGAACCCTCGGGGGCGACGTGGCCGAGGCCATTGCCATCAACGAGGTCTCGCTTCTCCGCGAGACGCGCCTGGCGGCGAAGCTGCGGATCACCGTCGACGGCGTGATGCGGCTGAGCGAGCTCATTTGCGACGGCGTGCTGATCGCCACGCCGGTCGGCAGCACGGCTTACAACCTCTCCGCCCACGGCCCCATCCTACCGGTCGGCTCGGGCGTGCTGGCCTTGACGCCGATCAGCGCCTTCCGTCCGCGGCGCTGGCGCGGCGCGATCCTGCCGCATTCGGCCTCGGTGGTGTTCGATGTCCTCGACCCCGCGCACCGCCCCGTCAGCGCCGTCGCCGACTACACCGAAGTGCGCGACGTCACCCATGTCGAGGTGCGCGAGGACCGCAGCGTCGAATTGACCATCCTCTTCGACGCCGAGCACAATTTCGAAGAACGCATCCTCAAAGAACAGTTCCTGACCTAAGGGAGCACGCATGGCGACGCCGACATTGAACAGTCTCGACATGCTTCGCAGGCTGATCGGCTACGACACGACGAGCCGCGATTCGAATCTCGCGCTGATCGACTACGTCCGCGACTACCTCACGGGCCTCGGTGTCGAGAGCGAGCTTGTCCATGACGAGACAGGCAAGAAGGCCAATCTCTATGCGACTCTCGGGCCGACGGATCGCGCGGGCGTCTGCTTGTCCGGACATACCGACGTCGTGCCGGTCGACGGCCAGGAATGGCACACGAATCCGTTCGAGCTCACGGAGAAGGGCGGGCGTCTCTACGGGCGCGGCACCTCGGACATGAAGACCTGGCTGGCGGTGGCGCTCACCTACGCTCCCGCCTTCCTCGAGCGCGGCCCCGTGACGCCCATCCACCTGGCCTTCTCCTACGACGAGGAAGTGGGCTGCATCGGCGTGCGGCGCTTGATCGACAGGCTCAAGGATCGGCCCGTGCGCCCGGCCATGTGCATCGTGGGCGAACCCACCGAAATGAAGGTCGTCCGCGCCCACAAGGGCAAGCACAGCTACCGGTGTCGGGTCCGAGGGTTCGAGGCACACTCGGCCCTCACGCCCCAGGGCGTCAATGCCGTCGAGTACGCCGCGGCGGTGATCGTCAAGCTGCGCGACATGGCGAAGCGCAAGCGCGACAACGGTCCCTACGACCGCGAGTTCAACGTTCCCTACACCACGATCCACACCGGTGTCGTTCGCGGCGGCACGCAGCTCAACATCGTGCCCAAGGATTGCGAATTCGTCTTCGAGTTCCGCCACCTGCCTCAGGACGATCCCGAAACCTTGTTCACCGAGGTCAAGTCCTATGTCGAGACGGAACTCGAGCCCGAGATGCGCGCCGTCGCACCGGACGCCGGATTCAGCTGGGAGCGCATGACCGTCATCCCGGGCCTCGACACGGGCGAAGAAGAACCAGTCACCACCTTCGCCAAGGGATTGACGGGCGCCAATAGCACGACAAAGGTGGCGTTCGGTACCGAGGCGGGGTTGTTTCAGAAGAGCGGCATCCCGACCATCATCTGCGGCCCCGGCAGCATCGAGCAGGCGCACAAGCCGAACGAATACATTGCGATCGAGCAGGTCGCGGCGTGCGAGGAGCTGATGGAACGCCTGATCGATCAGCTGTGCCGCCCGGCTCGAAGCTGAGACGAACGGCGGATTCGTCCATGGCCCCAAAAGTCGAACTCGAAGCGCCCGATATCACGCCCTACAGGACGGGCAACACCGGAATCGACTACGTCACGACCTTTCGCGCCCGCGCCTCCGGCCCCCATGTGATGGTCAATGCCCTCACCCACGGCAACGAGCTGTGCGGTGCGATCGCGCTCGATCGTCTCTTCCGTCACGACATCCGGCCGAAGCGCGGCACGCTGACACTGTCCTTCGCCAACGTCGCTGCCTACGAGGCCTTCGATCCCAAGAATCCCACCGCCTCGCGCTTTGTCGATGAGGACTTCAATCGCGTGTGGTCGGAGGACATGCTCGAGGGCCCACGCGACAGCACGGAGCTCCGCCGTGCGCGGGTCATGCGGCCCATCGTCGATGCGGTCGACATTCTTCTCGACATCCACTCGATGCAGCGCCTGTCCGCCCCCTTGAGCCTTGCCGGCCCGACCGCCAAGGGGCGCGCGCTCGCAACAAGAATGGGCGTACCGGTCACGGTCGTGAGCGACGAGGGCCACGCCGCCGGTGTGCGCCTCCGCGACTATGCGGCCTTTGCCGATCCGGCGAGTTCCAAAAGCGCCGCTCTCGTCGAGTGCGGACAGCATTGGAAGCGCGAGACCGCCGCCGTCGCGATCGAGAGCCTCTTCCGTTTTCTCCTTTGCCTCGATGTCATCGACCGGGAGGTCGCGGCCGAACATCTCCCGCCGACCCCGCCGCCGCCGCAACGCTACATCGAGGTCACCCACGCGATCACCATCACAGACGAGCCCTTCGTCTTCACGGCACCCTACGACGGTCTCGAAGTGATCGAGCGGGCCGGAACGGTCATCGCGCGCGACGGACAGCGCGAGGTGTGCACGCCCTACGATCGTTGCGTCCTCGTCATGCCGTCGCAGCGGCTGAGCCGAGGGCTCACGGCCGTCCGCCTGGGCCGCTATGTGAGCTGACCG
The DNA here is from genome assembly GCA_046349515.1 of Alphaproteobacteria bacterium. Taxonomy (GTDB): domain Bacteria; phylum Pseudomonadota; class Alphaproteobacteria; order CADEGL01; family CADEGL01; genus JBGPGW01. The sequence goes on from JAXMCE010000010.1 coordinate 66,521, forward strand.
GCGACAGGGGTGGCAGAGAACTCATCACGGCTGATGTCCCTCGTCGTCCCGATCGCGCGGGCGCTCGCGATCGGCGCCATCGGCGGCGCGATCTTCCGCGCCTTCAACATGCCGCTTGCCTGGATGATCGGGGCCGCCGTGGCGACGACGGGTGCCACGATCGCCGGCGCCCGACTGGCGATGCCGCCGCGTCTGCGCGCGCTCATGGTCGCCGTGCTGGGCGTGATGCTCGGGAGCGCCTTCACGCCCGATCTCCTCTCCCGCGCAAGCGAGTGGGTCGTGACCCTGTCCGCCCTCCTGGCCTACGCGGCGGTGGTGGGTGTCTTGTCCTATCTCTTCTTCCGGCGCGTCGGGCAGTACGACCCCATCACGGCGTTCTTCTCGGCGGCTCCGGGCGGCCTCGCGGAGATGACGGTGACGGGTGCCGCGCTCGGCGGCGACGACCGGGTCATCTCGCTCGTGCACACCGCGCGCGTGTTGCTCATCGTCCTCACGGTGCCGTTCTGGTTCCGCTCCCTCGACGCCTATGACGCGGCGCGGCGGACGGCCGCCGACCTTTCAGTGACCGACATCCCGCCGATCGAGCTCCTGGTCCTGGCCGCCATTGGCGCCGCGGGCGCGCTGGCCGCCCGCATCTTCCGCATTCCCGCTTCCTACCTCATCGGGCCCATGATCGTGAGCGCCGCGGCCCACCTTCTTCGGATCAGCACGTTCCGGCCGCCGCAGGAGCTGGTCGCCGTCGCCCAGGTCGTGGTCGGCTCGGCCATCGGGTGCCGATTCACGGGCGTTGACGTGCGCAAAGTGCTGCGTACGCTTCTCCATGCCGCTGGCATCACGGCCATCATGCTTACAGGAACTGTCGTCTTCGCCTTGGCGCTCCACCGGGTCACGGGTATCGACGTGCCGCCGCTGGTCCTGGCCTTCGCGCCCGGCGGGCTCGCGGAGATGAGTCTCGTGGCCCTCGCCCTTGCGACCGATGCCGCCTTCGTCTCGACCCATCACGTCGTGCGCATCGTCTTCGTCGTGATCGTGGCGCCGATCGTGTTTCGCCTCGTCAATGCCGGCCAGCGCCGCCAGGCGCTGGCCAATGGCCGCCAGCAGCCGTGAAGCGCGCGCTCAGCGGCGTGGCACTCGCCCTGGCCCTGTTCGCGGCCGGGACGGCCCATGCCGACCTCGACGCGGGCCAGGCCGCGTTGCTCCGCGGCGATTTCTCGCAGGCGCGGCGCCTGCTTGAGCCGGTCGCGCGAGGCGGCGATGCGGAAGCGCAATACGCTCTCGGCATGCTCTACATGCGGGGTCTCGGCGGCCCGCGCGACTTCGCGAAGGCGGCGAGCCTCTATCGGTCCGCCGCCAACCACGGGCACGTGAAGGCCCAGACCATGCTGGGCCTTCTTTACGCCGATGGCCAGGGCGTCAAGCGGAACGAGAGCGAGGCCGCGCGTCTCCTCGAGCAAGCCGCGGCACGCGGCGACGCCGAAGCGCAATACGCGCTCGGCGTTCTCTACGAGGATGGGCGCGGCGTCAGCCAGGACTCGAAGCGCGCCGCGGAGCTCTACCGGCGCGCGGCCGAGCGCGGAAGCGCCCCCGCCCAATACGCCCTCGGCGCGTTGCACACGCAAGGCAAAGGCGTCCCCCGCGACTACGCGGCCGCCGCACGCCTGTTCGAGTCGGCCGCGGCCACGGGGATCGCCGAGGCACAAGTGGGTCTCGCGCGCCTGTCGCTCGAAGGTCTCGGTGTGCCGCAGAATCCGCAGCAGGCGGTGCGGCTGCTCGAGCGCGCGGCCGCGCGCGGCGACACCGAGGCCATGGAACTTCTGGGCCAGCTCCTCCTTGCCGGAAAACAGGTTCCGCGCGACCCGACGCGCGCGCTCACGCTCCTGACCCAGGCCGCCAAGGCGGGACGCGCCGCGGCGAGCCTGGCCTTGAGTGAGATCTATTCGAAAGGCGACGGTGTCGCGCGCAACGACAAGCTGGCCACCGAGTGGCTCGCGAAGGCTGCCGAGCAGGGCTCGCAGGAAGCGCAACGCCGCCTTGGCTCGCGCCACCTGAAGGGCCTCGAGGTTCCGCAGGAGACGGCCGCGGCGCCGCGCGGTCTCGCCGCCGCAGCCGAGCGCGGCGATGCGGAGGCCCAGCTTCGGCTCGGCATGCAGTACGCCGAAGGACGCGGCGTGCCCGCGGATGCCGCGACGGCCATGGAGTGGTTCCGCAAAGCCGCCGAGAAAGGATTGGCGGCGGCACAGTTCAACCTCGCGGCGGGTTATCTCGAAGGCAAGGGCGTTGCCCGCGATCCGGCAACGGCCTTCGAGTGGTTCCGCAAGGCCGCCGAGCAAGGTCATATCGCGGCGCAATTCAACGTGGCGCAAATGTACCGGCGCGGCGAAGGCGTCGCCCTCGATCCTGGGCAGGCCCTGGCGTGGTACGAGCGGGCGGCCGCCCAGGGCAATGCGCCGGCGCAGTACAGCCTGGGCCTCCTCTACTACCGGGGCCAGGGCGTCGCCCAGAACCTGCCGGCGGCCGCGCAATGGTTCAGGAAAGCCGGCGAGAACGGCGACCCCCAGGGTCTCTACAATCTCGCGGTCATGTACGCGAAGGCGGAAGGCGTGCCGGCCAACGCGGCCGAGGCCTTCCTCCTCGCCGACCGCGCGGCACGCAAGGAGTTCCCGCCCGCCGTCACCTTGCGCGATGCGATCCTCGCGCGCGCGAAGGACCAGGACCGCACCGTCCTCACCGCCCTCGCCGAGACCTACGGCCGGGCGGAGAAGGGCGACGCCGAGGCCCAGGTCGCCCTCGGCCGCGCCTACGAGTCGGGATCGGTGCTCGAGCAGAACGCCGATCTCGCCGCGCGCTGGTTCGCGCGCGCCGCCGCCAAGGGACTCGCCGCCGCGCAGTATCGTCTCGGCGAGCTCTACGAAGCGGGCACGGGCGTGCCGCACGACGATGCGGAAGCCTATCTCTGGTACACGATCGCCGCGCGAAAGCAGCACGCCGAGGCCGAAGCCGCGCGCACGCGGATCGGCACGCGGATTTCGAACGCCGATCGGCGCACGCTCGACGAGAAAGCCGCGCGCTGGACGCCCAAGCCCTAGCCGGGCGGCGTCCGATCACCGGCCGCGCGGGCCCGCGCGTTCGGCGCTCGGCCGCACGTCGGCGATGCGGCTGTAGAGAAGCGCCGCGATGATCGTCACGAGGGCGATGAACCCGAAGACCGCCCGGTAGGCCTCCGCCGGCACCGGCACGGCCCCGGTCGCGATCGCCTCGATGATGAAGCCGGTCATGGCCTGCATCACGCCGGTGCCGATGAAGGTCGACAGGTTGACTGTCGTCACCGCCCGGCCGACGAGCTGCTCCGGGAACAGCGCGCGGCCATGCGGCATCATGTAGACGTAATACGATCCCACGAGCCCGAGCATGACCATCAGGACGAGCGCCATGCCGAACGGCAGGGCCGATCCCAAGGCCAGCGCCGCGCATAAGGCGGCGGTGCCGAAGGCGCCGCCGAGCGCCACGCGCTTGCGGCTGTCGAACAAGCGATCGAGCGGCCCGTAGAGGAGAACGCCCGCGATCATGGCCAGGGAGATGTAAAGGAGCGCGTTCCCCAGTTCGACCGAGGTCAGGCCATAGACGTCGTGGAGGAACGGCCCCGCCCACAGGCCGCGCACGGTCAGCGCGGACGGAAAGGCGACGAACGCCATGGAGAGAAGGTAAGGCAGCTGTTTGTTGCGGAACACCGCGCCGAGCCCGCGAAGCGTCGCGCCCAAGCTCTCGCCCTTCCGCGCGAGCGACGGATGGTCCGGCGGCGCGTCGCGTACGAGGAGGAAGACGAGAAGAGAGAAGCTCGCCGCCACGCACGCGACGGCAACCAGCACGTTTCGCCAGCCGAAGGCTTCAATCGCCGCGGCAAGCGGAGTCGCCGTGATGAGGTTGCCGGCATGGCTCAGCGCCACGACAAGCGCCGTCATCGTCGCGAACTGATGCGGCCGGAACCACCGCGCGATCGCGACCATGCCGCCGACGAAGGTGCCCGAGCAGCCGATGCCGATGAGCGCCTCGGCCAGGATGAGGGTGCCGAGGCTGTCGGCCACGGAGAACGCGAGGGCGCCCACGACAGCGACGAGGAGGAGGCTCGAGACGACCCGCCGCGGACCGAAACGATCGAGGGCCACGCCGACCGGCAGCTGCATGAGGGCGAAGCTCAAGAAGAAGGCGCCAGAGGCGAGGCCCAAATGCCCGGGCCCAAGGCCGAGGTCCGGCATCAGGACCGGTGCCAGCGCCGCATTCGCCGACCGGAAGAACTGGCTGATGATGAGCGCCATGGCGAGCGCGCCGACGACGCGAAGCCCCGCCACGCTCATGCCGAGTGGCCGTCGATCTGCGTCTAGCTTCGCCAGCGGAGGACCGTGTCTTTGACTGGATTGACGAAGGGCCGGCCTCCAGCACGGCTCTGGGCGAACTCCCGTTTGAGCTGGTGGTACCAGCGCGCCTGGGTATCCGCATCGTTGATGAGCATGAGCGGCGGATCGTGCCGCAAGCCCTCTTGCTGCATTTCGACCACGCGCCGGTCTTGGCCGAGGAACGCACGGGCGAAGGGACGGAGGACGGGACGCAACGCCGTGAGCCACGGCACTGTCCAGTAGATGACATGGTTCACTTCGGTCTGCCCCTCCGTGAGAGGCGTCACCGCCGTGAGGCCGCAGACGACGTGACGCCCGGCACGGATGTGCTCGATGCGCACGCCGGGAAGGGTGAAGCGGATCTCCGTCTCCGGCACGGAGCCGAGCAGCTTGTAGGCGAAGGAGTTTCGGCTCGGCCGGTGGCGCGTCATGGTGAAGCCCAGGGGAGACGGCGCGAAGGCCTTCGCCTTCTCGTGGATCGAGCGGCGCGTCCGCCACCACCATGAGCGATGGACGAAAGGCCCATGGGCCGGATCCATGAGGCCCACAACCGCATCATCGATCGTGCAGGGGAAGACCATGCTCTCGACGAGATCGCCCGGCCGGTCCTCGATGTCCGGCAAGCGCGGCGGATCGCTGTCCGGTGTCCCGTCCTCGCCCATGTAGATCCACAGATTGCCGTGCACCTCGCGCACGGGGTAGCGGCGCACCTTGATGCGGTCGAGATTGAGATGCTGGCCTTCCGCGAGCGAGGGGATGGCCGTGCACACGCCGTCGGTCGCGAAGCGCCAGCCGTGGTAACAGCACTCGATCTCGCGCCCGTCGAAACGGCCGTGGCGGAGCGGAATGCCGCGATGGGGACAGATGTCGCGAAGCGCGAATGGCGTCCCGTCCGCGGCCCGGCCGAAAAGAATGGGCTGTCCCAAGAGCGTCTTTGGGTGCATGCCACCCCGCGCCACCGCCCGGCCGGGAAGCGCGAAATACCACAAATCCTGAAGCCAGCTTCCGTCTTGCCGCTGAGACACGCACCCCTCGCCGCCTGCGATGGCCAGGGAGGAATAGGAGATCGCCCGGCACCCGACAAGCCCCATGCTCGGCCCGGCGGCGCTCGATTGCCCCTCACCCGACATCCCCGCTATCCTCGACCACGACCGAGCACGCGATGGATCACATCACCAACCCCTACGAGACCGACCTCGGGCGCGTCGCGGCCAATCACGTGGCGCTGACGCCGCTCACCCTTCTCGAGCGCAATGCCACGACCTGGCCCGAGAAGCTCGCCGTCATCCACGGCGATCTTCGGATCAGCTACGGCACCTTCTACGCGCGATGCCGGCGCCTGGCGTCAGCGCTCGCGCGCCGCGGCATCGGTACGGGCGACACGGTTTCCGTCATGGCACCCAACGTGCCGGCGCTCCTCGAGGCCCATTTCGGCGTGCCCATGACGGGCGCCGTTCTCAATGCACTCAACACGCGGCTCGACGCCGGCGCCATCGCGTTCATCCTCCGCCATGCCGAGACGAAGCTGCTCATCACCGACCGCGCCTACAGCGCCATCATCGAATCTGCGCTCCGCGAGCTCGACAGGCGGCCCGTCGTCATCGACATCGACGACCCGCTCGATCCGAGCGGCACGCTCCTCGGTGAGAAGACTTACGAATCCTTCCTCGAGGAAGGGACTCCCGACTTCGCCTGGCGCATGCCGTCCGACGAGTGGCAAGCCATCGCGCTCAACTACACCTCGGGCACCACCGGCAATCCGAAGGGCGTGGTCTTCCACCATCGTGGGGCCAGCCTCAACGCGATCGGGCAGATCCTGGCCTTCGGATTGAGGCCGGACACGACCTACCTCTGGACGCTGCCCATGTTCCACTGCAACGGCTGGTGCTACACCTGGGCCGTCACCGCCGCGGGCGGCACGCATGTGTGCTTGAGGCGCGTCGAACCGAAGCGAATCTTCGAGCTCATCGTCGAGCATAAGGTCACGCACCTTTGCGGCGCGCCGGTCGTTCTCAACATGCTCGTCCACGCGCCGGCGGCCGAGAAGAAGACATTCTCCCATATGGTCCAGGTCGCGACCGGCGGCGCAGCGCCTCCCTCCGCCATCATCGCGTCCATGGAGCGCATGGGCTTTCGCGTGCATCACCTCTACGGGCTCACGGAAAGCTATGGCCCGGCGACGCTCTGCGCGTGGCAGGAATCGTGGAACGACCTCGATCTCCAGGGGCGTGCGGCCAAGATGGCGCGCCAGGGCATCGCCTATCCGACGCTCGACAGCCTCATGGTCGCCGATCCCGAAACCCTCGAGCCGGTGCCCTCGGACGGGCTGAGCTTGGGCGAACTCATGCTCCGCAGCAACACGGTCATGAAGGGCTATCTCAAGAATCCCCGCGCGACGGAAGACGCGTTCCGCGGCGAGTGGTTCCACACGGGCGATCTCGCCGTGCGCCATCCCGACGGCTATGTCGAGATCAAGGACCGCTCGAAGGACATCATCATCTCGGGTGGCGAGAACATTTCGAGCCTCGAGGTGGAGGAGGTGCTCTACCGCCACCCCGAGGTGATGGAAGCGGCGGTCGTCGCGCGTCCCGACGAGACATGGGGCGAGACGCCCTGCGCCTTCGTGACCTTGAAGCCCGATGCGCGCGCGGTCGCGGCCGACGACATCATTGCCTATTGCCGCGAGAACATGGCGCATTTCAAAGTGCCGAAGACGATCGTCTTCGGCCCCCTGCCTAAGACATCGACCGGCAAGATCCAGAAATTCGTGCTGCGCGACCGCGCGAGCAAACTGTGACCAGCCCGCCGCGCCGGGGCCTGTTGGCCATCGGCGAATCCTGCTAGGAGTGGCGGGAGAAGGAGGACGCCATGCGGCTCAAGGGAAAAGTGGCGGTCGTGACGGGGGCTGGCTCCGGCTTCGGCGAGGCGATCGCGCGGCGCTACGCCGAAGAAGGTGCGGCGGTCGTGGTCGACGATCTCGACGAAGCGGCGGCGAAGCGCGTCGCGGACGCGATCGTGCAGCATGGCGGCAGGGCGGTCGCGATTCGTGCCGATGTGACCCTCGGCGCCGACACGAAAGCCATGGTCGACCGCGCGCTCGACGCCTTCGGCCGGCTCGATATCCTGGTCAACAACGCGGGCTTTCCCCAGCGCAACCAGCCGATGACGGCGGTGAGCGAGAAGGATTTCGACAAGATCTTTGCGGTCAACGTGAAGAGCCTCTACTGGGCCGCCGTCCACGCCGTGCCCGTGATGAAGAAGCAGGGCGGCGGCGTCATCATTAACACGGCCTCGACCGCGGCCGGGCGTCCGCGCCCCGGCCTCACCTGGTACAACGGCTCGAAAGGCGCCGTCGTCACCATCACGCGCTCGATGGCGGCGGAGCTGGCGCCCGACAAGATACGCGTCAACGCGATCAACCCGGTCGCGGGCGAGACGCCGATGCTCTCCGAGTTCATGGGCGGCGCCGTGACGCCTGAGATGCGCGCGCGTTTCGTCGCGACCGTGCCGCTTGGCCGCTTGAGCCAGCCCCTCGACATCGCGAACGCCGCCCTGTTCCTCGCCTCGGACGATGCCGCGTTCTTGACCGGCGTGTGCCTCGACGTCGATGGCGGGCGCAGCGTGTAGGCTCGGCATTACCGTCGTTCTTGCGAAACCGAAGGCGGCTCATGCGGCTCAAGGACAAAGTGGCGATCATCACGGGCGCGGCCTCGGGCTTCGGTGAAGGCATGGCGCGACGCTTCGCCGAGGAAGGCGCGGCCGTCATCGTCGCCGACCTCAACGAAGCGGGGGCGAAGGCCGTCGCGGAGTCGATCGGCGCGAAGGCCGTGGCGGTTCTGACGGACGTGACCGATGGAAAAGACATCAAGGCCGCCGTCGAACGCGCCGTCGCATCCTTCGGTCGCCTCGACATCATGGTCAACAATGCCGGCGTGGCTCAACGCCACGTGCCGTCGCATGAGGTCGAGGAAGCGACTTTCGATCGCCTCTTCGCCGTCAACGTGAAGAGCATTTACTGGTCGGCCATCCATGCGGTGCCCGTCATGAAGAGACAGGGCGGCGGCACCATCATCAACACCGCCTCGACGGCCGCCGGTCGACCGCGCCCGGGCTTCACATGGTATGCCGGCAGCAAGGGAGCGGTCGTCACCATCACGCGCTCGATGGCAGTGGAGTTGGCGCCCGACAAGATCCGCGTCAATGCCATCAACCCCGTCGCCGGCGAGACGCCGATGCTTTCCCAAATCCTGACCGAGGCCCTCACGCCGGAGTTGCGCGCGCGTCTGGTCGCGAGCATACCGATCGGCCGCCTGTGCCAACCATCGGACATCGCGAACGCCGCCTTGTTTCTCGCCTCGGAGGACGCCGCGTTCTTGACCGGCGTGTGCCTCGATGTCGATGGCGGGCGCAGCGTGTAAGGCGGGGACAGAGAAGACGGGGGAAGTCATGCGGCTGAAGAACAAAGTAGCCCTCATCACGGGAGCGGCCTCGGGCTTCGGTGAAGGCATGGCGCGCCGATTCGCCGAGGAAGGCGCCTCCATCATCGTCGCCGACCTCAACGAGGCGGGGGCGAAAGCCGTCGCGGATTCAATCGCGACGAAGGGCGGCAAGGCGCAAGCCATCAAGACCGACGTGACGAAGAGCGCCGACGTCAAAGCCGCGGTCGACCGGGCGCTTGCCGCCTACGGCCGCCTCGACATCATGGTCAACAATGCGGGCGTGCCGCAGATCTACGGCCCCATGGCCGAGACGAACGAGGCGCAATACGACCGGCTCTTCGCCGTCAACGTGAAGAGCATCTACTGGTCGGCGATCCACGCGGTTCCCGCGCTGAAGCGAGGCGGCGGTGGCGTTATCATCAACACGGTGTCCAACGCCGCCGCCCGACCGCGGCCCGGCCTCACCTGGTACAACGGCACCAAAGGCGCCGTTGCCACCATCACGCGGTCCATGGCGGTCGAGCTCGCGCCGGACAAGATCCGCGTGAATGGCATCAATCCGACGGCCGCCGACACGCCCATGCTGACCGAGGAGTTTGGGCCGATCACGCCCGAGCTGCGCGCCAGGTTCCTTGCCGGAATTCCGCTCGGGCGCCTCTGCGAGCCGATCGATATCGCGAACGCGGCTCTCTATCTGGCCTCGGACGAAGGCCAGTTCCTCACCGGCGTCCTCCTCGACGTCGACGGCGGCCGGGCCATCTAGACCGCTCCCGATCGGCAATCCCCATCGCTGCGACGACGAGCCACCATTCCATGAAGGGCCACTACTTCGAACACTTCCACGTGGGACAGCGATTCACGACAGGGACCAAGACCCTGACCGAAGAATCCATCATGGCGTTCGCCCGCGAGCACGACCCGCAGACCATCCACATCGACCGCGAAGGAGCGGCACGCTCGAGCTACGGCGGCATCATCGCGAGCGGCATCCAGACGCTCGGCGTCACCTTCCGCCTGTTCTACGACGCCTATGTCTATGGCGACGCGTTCGAGGTCGGCGTCGCGGCGAACGAATTGCGCTGGCTTGCTCCGGTCCGGCCCGGCGATACGCTCACGGTCGAGGTCGAGATCCTCGAGACGCGTCCCTCGCGCTCGCGTCCCGACATGGGCGTCGTCACAAGCCGCATGGTCACGCTCAACCAGCGGCGCGAGACGGTACTCACCTTCGTCTCGATCGACCTCATCAAGCGGCGACCCGCGGGCGAGGACGCGTAGAGGCGCTCAGCCGAGCTTGCGGCGCTCCGTCACCACGGCCTTCGCCTCGATGAGTGCGTCGATCTCGTTCTCCGAATATCCGACCTCGCGGAGGATGGCGCGCCCCTCGGCCGCGAAGTGCGGCGGCTTCGCGCGCACGCGGCCCGGCGTGCGCTGCAGCTTGATCGGCAGGCCCGTGCCGCGATAGCCCTCGAGTTCGACCACCATCTCGCGGTGCTTCGTGTGGGGGTGCTCGACGACCTCCGGCATGGCCTGCACGGCACCGGCCGGCACGCCCGCCGCGAGGAGGCGCATGCACAAGGCCTCCGCGTCGTGCTTCAAGAACAGGGCGCGCAGCGTCTCATCGAGCGCCACGCGATTCTTCAAACGATCCGAATTGCTGCGGAAGCGCTCGTCCTGCGCCAACTCGGGCACACCCAGCTCCTGGCAGAGGATGCGGAATTGCCGGTCATTGCCGGCACCAACGAAGATGTTGCGAGTCTTCGTCTTGTACTGGTCGTAGGGCGTGAGGTTCGGGTGCGAATCGCCCGTCGGCCTCGGAGTCTTGCCCGACATGAAGAAGTTTTGCGCATGGGGATGAAGGAGGGCCACGCCCGTATCGTAGAGCGAGACTTCGAGGAACTGCCCCTTGCCCGAACGGGCCCGCTCATAGATCGCCATGAGGACCCCGATCGCCGCATTCATGCCGGAACAGAGATCGACGATGGGGATGCCGACCCGCACGGGCCCGCTCTCCGGCGTGCCGTTGATGCTCATGAGCCCGGAGAGCGCCTGGGCCACCGCGTCGTAGCCGGGGAAGCCGCCGAAGGGACCATCGGCCCCGAATCCCGTCACCCGGCAATGGATGAGACGCGGGAATTTCGCCTTGAGCGAATCGTAGCCGATGCCCCAGCGCTCCATCGTGCCGGTCTTGAAGTTCTCGACCAGCACGTCCGCGCCTTCGAGCAGCCGGAAAAGAATCTCCTGCCCCTTCGGGCTACCGAGGTCGAGCGCGATCGAGCGCTTGTTCCGGTTGAGGCCCGAGAAATAGGAACTCAAGCCGTCCTTGAAGGGCGGGCCCCATTCGCGCGTGTCGTCGCCCTGGGGCGGCTCGACCTTGATCACCTCGGCGCCGTAGTCGGCCAGGATCTGCGCGCAGAAGGGACCGCCGAGGACCCGGGACAGGTCGACCACGCGCAAGCCCGTGAGCGCACCGTTCATCGTCATGGAGATGTCTCCTCGAGTGGCGCGGCGCCGAGCACGCTCCGCGCGAATTGGGGGTAGGTTTCGGCGATCTCGTCGCGGACGGCTCCGCGCAAGAGCGCCAACACTGCGGGCTCGGGCTCGGGCGTCGTCGGCACGTCGTCCGGCCGGTCGAACGCGAAACCGGTGGCTTCGACCACCTCGGCGACCGAGATGCCCGGGTGGACGCTTGCCAAGCGGAAGCGCCGCTTGTCGCGATCGAAGTGGAACAGCGCCTTGCCCGTGAGAAGCGCGTAAGGTCCGCCCGGGCGGTAGACGTTGTGCGGGCTCGTCCCCGGCGCGCTCACGAAGTCGACCTTGGGCACGAAGACTCTCGGCGTGTGCTCCTCGCGGAACAGAATCACGCGCGGGATGAGAAAGTAGAGATAGGCTGAGCCGAAGGAGCCGGGCCAGCGAACATTGAGCGATGGATACTCGCCCGTGCCCACGAGGTTGATGTTGCCCTCGCCGTCGATCTGGCCGCCGCCAAGGAAGAACGCATCGATGCGTCCCTGCGCCGCGCAATCGAACAGCTCGCGGCCACCGTCGGTGAAGAAATTATTGCGCCGGCTGCCGAGGACCGAGACGCGCATCCGCCCGCCCGAGCGGGCGCGGGCGACGAGGGCCGCGGCGCCCGGAATGGGCGAAGCGGCGCCGACGGCCACGTGGCGCATGCCGTCCAGGAGCCGCGCGATCACCGCGACAAGGAGCTCTTGGGGGGAGTAGTCGGCCATGCGTTCGCTCAACGCGCGCCCCGGGGCAGGCGCTGCTCGTCGAGCAGCTGGGGCGCCGCACGCAGGATTTGGGTGAAGCCGCTCGCGCCGAAAGAGACGACGCCGCCCCTCGGATCGTTGAGCGCGATCGTCCAGCGGTAGTAGGGCCGGTCGAGCCGAACGTTCTGGCGAACCAATCGCTCGCGACCAATTCGATCGATCGACATCTCGTTCAGGTTCGTCTGGCCGCCGCTGTCACCGAAGTCGGCGGATATCTTGAAGTCGGTCACATCGTGGAAGGTCAGCGTGGCAGGTGCCACGCGGAACTGGACCCGTCCGCCGGGTATGGGACATACCCATTCCGCGATGTGATCGATGTCGAACACAAGATCCGCGTTCCACTCGCCCTTTTCATGGTCCCCGATCACGAAGCGAAACCCGTAGATCAGATTATCGTGCCAGGACAGGCGATCGAAGTCGTCCCTGGCCGCGAACTCATCAGGAGCGTCCACGCGAATCTCCGAAGGCCCGGCGATCAGGCGGCCGCGCGTTCGCCGAGAACATGCTCGGCCAGATACTGCTTGAAACCGTCGGCCGTGCGGGCTGCGCGCGCGTAAATCGCGATGTGCGCCACGTCGGCCTCATAGCGCCCCTCGATCCCGAGCGGCCAGGCGCCGCGCGGCGCCTCGGCGATGGCCGCGACATAGAGAGAGGGGATCGTGCCGGCCGCATAGCGCTCATCGGCGATGAGGTCGATGTCGCTGATCTCCTCGACGGTCACGAGTGTCGCGCGCGCCGCATGGGCCATGGTCACGAGCTCGCGCCGCCGGCCGACCCAGACATTGCCCGCCCTGTCCGCGAGCGGCGCGTGGAGGAGGGCGATGTCGGGCGTGATTGCGGGAAGAAGTACGATCGGATCATCCTCGCCGAAGGGATTGGAGAAGACCCGCCAATCGTCGCGGACGCGCAGCACGTCGGTGCCGATGATGCCGCGAAGCGGCATGAAGGGAATCCCCTTCTCCGCCGCCTGGAGCCCGGCGTGGATGGCGGGACAGGTCGCATCGAGCATGCGGATCGTGCCGGCCTTGACGGCCTCGGTGAAGCGCGGCGCGGGCCCCGCCTCGCCCAAACTGACTGCCGCAGCTTCCATCGTGCCGACACAGCCGGCGCCGATGAGGATGTCCGCCTGCATCCCGCTCGTCGGCACGCCGACGAGGTGAAGATCGCGCACGCCCCGGCGGACGAGCGCCCGCGTCGCCGCCATGGAGACGAACGAGTACTCCGGCGGAATCGCGATGATCGCGCCGTCCGGCACCTGTTTGACAAGCGCGTCCAGGTCCGTGATGGGCCCAGCGTCCGTCATTCCCACAGCCCTTGGCTATCGCCTGGCCGCGACGCGCGGCCTCGACCACAAAGCCAGCGCCCGCGCCGGTTCCGTCCGGCGCGAGGCTCGCCCTATTGATAGCCGATTCGGGCCGCGGTGCCTATCCAGCGGCTTACTCGAACTGCTTGAACTGGTCGTCGCGCCACTTCATGGCGGCGGCGAGCCCTTCGGTCGAGCGCAGGCGGTTGAACTCCTTCAACTCCGGCGTCTCCGTGCCGTCGAGGATGGAGCCCGCCTCGGCGCCGTATTGGAGGGCGGCCGCCAAGCCCTGCGCCACCTGAGTCTGGTTGAGGGCGCGCTTGTTCCACTGGAGGCAGGCAATCGCCACGCGCGACATGCGCTTCGCGATCTTCATGGTCTCGCGCTCGAGGTCCTTTTTCGGGAAGACGCGGCTCACGAGGCCGAGGCGATAGGCTTCTTCGGCGCCGAAGGTGTCGCCCGTGTAGATCAGCTCGCGACAGCGGGGCCCGAGGATCCACGGCATCGAGAGGCACGCGATCGCGGCGGAGAACCGCGTCTCGACCACGCCGAACTTCGAATCATCCGAGCAGTAGCGGATGTCGCACATCTGCGCGAGTTCGAGAGCGCCCGCGAGGCAGTAGCCGCTGATCATGGCGATCACGGGCTTCGAGCACCGCCAGACGCTGTAGTTGTAATCGAGGTCGTGGTTCATGCGCGCGTTCCAGGTCGCGACGTTGTCCCGGTAGTGCGCGGCCTTGGGATCGGCCAAGTCGTAGCCAGCGGAGAACGCGCGCCCGCCGGCACCGGTCAGGATGAGCACGCGGACCTCCGGATCCGCGTCGGCCTTGGCCACCGCGTTCTTGACCTCGGCGCAGAGGTCGAGACTCATCGCGTTCATCTTGGTCGGCCGGTTCATGGTGATCGTCGCGACCCGGTCGTCGACGGCGTAAAGAATGTTCTCGTAAGCCATGTGTCCCTCCCCAGGTTGATTCGAGCGTTGCCAACGATTGCTTCACGCAAGGGAAGACCGTCTCCCCGTGCGCCATCGAACTTCAATTCCGTCAGCCGAACCTCGTCGGCCGGTCATCCAGCCTTCTTCGGCTCGAGCACGAGATCGACGCCGACGGCACCCTGTCCCTTCTCGAGGACGATGAGCGGATTGATTTCGACCGCCGCGAACCGGTCGCCCGTGCCGAGCGCAAAATCGGACAAAGCCACGATCGCGCGCGCCGCCGCCTCCACGTCATAAGGTCCCCGGCCGCGCACGCCCGCGAGCAGGGTTCCCATGGGCCCCTCGCCGAGCATCGCGCGCGCCTCCTCGATGCCCAACGGCGCCAAGCGCAGGGACGCGCTTTTCAGCACCTCGACATAAGTGCCGCCAAGACCCACGACGATCAGAGGACCGAAGCCGGGATCGACGCGCGCACCCAGGATAAGCTCGAGACCCGGCCCCGCCATGGGCTGCACCGTGATCTCGCCGTTCACCTTGGCCGCGGCCATGCGCGCCGTGAGATCGCGAAACGCGCCACGGATCGCGTCGTCGTCCGCGAGCGCAAGGCGTACGAGTCCGAGCTCGGTCTTGTGGAGAACCGCGGCCCCGCCAGCCTTCATCGCGACGGGTCGCCCGAACGCGCGCGCGGCGTGAACGGCCTCATCGGCCGAGCCAACCGGGCGGCAAGCACTCATGGGCAGGCCCGCATCGCGAAGAAGGTCAAAGCGCTCCGCTTCGCCGAGCTTCTCCACGTCCCGCGCACGCGCGGCGATCGCGGCGGGAAGCGGCGTGGCGCGTCCGGCGGCTGGGCACGCGCGCGCCAGCGCTGTCCACTGCCCGAGTGCCGCGAACGCGTTGGACATGCCGGAAAGGAAAGGAATGCCCACCGCATCGACGCGCTCGCGGACGAGCGGCGACATGCCGCCGGCCGCGAGGTTGTTCATGAACACGAACCTGGCCTTGGTCGATCCTTGCAAGCGGCCGCACATCTCGGCCGCCTCGGCCGTCCATTTGGCATCCGCCGCATCCGAAGCCGGCGCATCGAAAGCGACGGCGACCGTGCCGATCGCAGGATCCTCGGCCAGAGCCCTGAACATGCCCTCGATGCGCGCGCTGTCCCAGCCGAGGCCGTAGGCATCGAGCGGATTGCGCGGTCGCTGAAAGGCGGGGAAATGCGGCTGGAGCTTTGCCACCGTCTCGGCCGCGAGCTCCGGCAGGCTCACGCCCTGCTCACCGGCGAGATCGGCGAGAAGCGCCGCTTCGCCGCCCGACAGGGTGACGGGCACGACATGGGGCGTCGGCGGCGGCTCGGGATAGGCATCGAGGAGAGCGGCCAGCTCGAGCATCCCGTCCATGTCCTTGGCCGCGAGGATGCCGTAGCGCCTGAAGAATGCGTCATAGAGCGCGGCCTCGCCGGCGATCGCCCCGGTATGCGCCGCGACGGCGCGGCTGCCCAAGGCGCTGCGGCCGACCTTGAGCACGACGACATGTTTCCCATTGGCACGCGCGCGCGTCGCGGCCTCGGCGAACTTCCGCGGCTCGCGGATCGTCTCGAGGAACATGAGGACGACGCGGACCCGCTCGTCCTCCGCGAAGAAGCCGAGATAGTCGGCCGCCGTCAGCACCGCTTCGTTGCCCGATGAGACGAGATAGGCAAGGCCGAGCTTCCGCTCGTCCTGGCAAAGAACGA
Source organism: Alphaproteobacteria bacterium (assembly GCA_046349515.1). Lineage (GTDB taxonomy): Bacteria > Pseudomonadota > Alphaproteobacteria > CADEGL01 > CADEGL01 > JBGPGW01. The sequence goes on from JAXMCE010000010.1 coordinate 82,586, forward strand.
TTCCGACCGAGCCGCTTTGCGTGAGCACGGCGATGCGTCCCGGCTTCGGCAGGCCTGCCATCGGCGAGGGCCAGGTGACGGAACGATCGTGGATATTGATGAGGCCGATGTTGTTGGGGCCGCAGAGCGCGATGCCATGGGCGCGCGCCGTCGCCGTGATGCGGGATTCGAGCGCGGCCCCCTCGGACCCGCTCTCGCCGTAGCCGCCCGACGCCACCTCGATCGCCTTGATGCCGAGGCGCGCGCATTCTTCGACCACCTCCGGCGTGCGCGCGGCGGGGATCGCCAAGAAGGCAAAATCCGGCACCTCCGGCAGCGCCGAAAGCGAGGCAAAGCATGGGTCCCCGTCGAAGGACTCGTAGCGCGGATTGATGGGATAGAGCCGGCCCGGATAGTTGTAACGGCGCAGGTTCCGGTAGGCGCGCGTGCCGATAAGCGGCCGGTCGGGCGAGACACCCACGACCGCCACCGAGCGGGGCTTGAACAATTTTGAGAGATCGGGCTCGGGCATGACCTGGTGGCACGAAGGTGCAGGAGACGACGGCACCTGGGATCAAGGCGAGCATACCGGCCGGGACCAGGAGAGTCACCCCGGGCCGCCCCTGTCCCGCTGCCGCGCGGCGCATGCTAGGATGTCTTGAGCACGAGCAATGGAGATTGCCATGGCCGCCGCATGGACACGTGTGTTCCCCGCCCTGACCACGCAGTTCAAGGACGACGAGTCCCTCGATCTGCCCGCGATGGAGCGCCACATGGAGGCGCTCATCGAGGCAGGCATCGGTGGCCTCACCGTCTGCGGCAGCGTGGGCGAGAACTACGCGCTCGAGCCCGAGGAGAAGCTGGCCGTCGTGCGCACGGCCGTCAAAGCGGGCAAGGGCAAGCTGCCCGTGCTGGCCGGCGTCGCCGAGACGACGACCAAATTCGCACTGCGCTACATGGCCTCGTGCGAGGCTTTGGGCGTCGACGGATTCATGGTCCTGCCCACGCTCATCTACAAGACGCAGCCGGACGAGACGATGCGCCACTTCCGTACCGTCGCGCGCGCGACCAAGCTGCCGATCATGATCTACAACAATCCCATCGCCTATGGCGGGGACGTGACGCCTGAGATGTTCAAGGCGCTCGCGGACGAGCCGAACATCGTGGCGCTCAAGGAATCCTCGACCGACATCCGGCGCGTGCTCCAGATCAAGATGCTGTGCGGCGACCGCTACGTCATCTTTGCCGGCATGGACGACATCGCGGTCGAGAGCGTGCTCGCGGGCGCCAAGGCCTTCGTCGCGGGGATCGTCAACGCCTTCCCGCGCGAGGCGGTCGCCATGTTCGATCTGGCCCTGGCCGGCCGCTACGACGAGGCCATGGCGATCAACCGCTGGCTGGCACCGCTCGTCCGCTACGACAACGATCCGCGCTTCGTCCACTACATGAAGTTCTTCACCATGAAGGCCGGATTGGGCTCGGAGACCGTGCGCCTGCCGCGCCTGCCGCTCTCGGGCGAGGACAGGCGGCGCGCCGAGGCCGTGGTCGACGAATGCCTCCGGACACGCCCGAGCCTGCCGAAACCTGCCGCGCGCGCGGCCGAATGAGCATCCGACGACGATTTCGAGATAACCAAAGAGAACGCGAGACAATTGAATGACCACGCTGGCCGACTTCGTGACCGAACAGGACATCGCAGCCTTGAATCGCCCCTTGGGCGAGGCCATCGGGCTGCCTGGCCGTGTTTTCGGACCTGAGTTCTTCGCGCTCGAGCAGCGCGACTTTTTCCCGCGCATCTGGTGTCCGGTCGCCTTCGCCTCCGACATTCCGGAGCCGGGCGACGCCGTACCGGTCAATCTTGCGGGCTGGCCGATTCTGCTCGTGCGCGGCAAGGACCGCGTCATCCGCGGCTTCCTCAACATCTGCCGCCACCGGGCGATGAGCGTCGTGACCGAACCATGCAAGGGCCATTCGACCTTCACCTGCGGCTGGCACGGTTGGGTCTACGACCTCGACGGCAAGCTCGTGGGCACGCCCAAGGTCGGCGGCGAACGCACGAACAAGGATCCGAACTTCCCGACCGAAGGCCTCGCCTTGAAGCCCGTGCGCGTCGGCACCTGGCTCGACATGCTCTTCGTCAATATCGACGGCAAGGCGCCGCCGCTCGACGAGCACATGCGCCCGCTCGACGAGGTCCTGGCCCCCTTCTACGACCTTTCGACGCTCGTGCGCGCCGACGTCTGGTCGACCGATTATCCCGGAAACTGGAAGGTCGCTGTCGAGACCGTGCTCGACGAGTACCACATCCCGTTTGCGCATCAGCAGCTCATGGCGGGTGTGAGACAGAACAATAACGTCAACGGCCATCTCGACGGTTGCTATATGCTGACGTCGAACGCGCGCCTCTACGGCAACACGCGCGAATCGGCCCAGGCCATGGGCTATCAGTACAACTTCCCGAACATCCTGAAGCCCACGGCGCCAGAGCCGCGCAGCCATTTCGTGACCATCTTCCCCGTGGGCGCCATCCAGACCCGCCCCAACCACGCGCTGCTCGGGCTCTTCCTTCCCGACGGGCCGGAGAAGACGAAGATCACCTTTGCCCACTACTACCCGGGCAAATCGGCCCACGACCCCGCGCTCGCCCAGGCGCGCGCCGAGATCGTCGAAAGCTGGAAGATCGTGTTCGCGCAGGACGTGCCGTTCGCCCACCACGTCCACCACAACCATCAGGTGCGCGACCATGTCGGGCTCGGCACGCGCATGGCGCCGGCCTGGGAGGAGTGCGTCGCCTCCTTCTACCGCAGCATGATCGCGGTCATGGGCGAGACTCGCCCCGCGGCATAGCGAGCGGGTCCCGCCGGCCCCTTCAAGCTTTCGAGAGGTCGAGCGTCCGGTTCATGCGGGCGTAGACGGCCTCGAGCGCCGCGCGGAAGGACGCGAAACCCTTGGCCTCGGCGATGATCGTGAGCGCCTGCTCGTTGATGCCGCCGGGCGTCGCCGCCTCGCGCGCGAGCTGCTCGAAGGGCGCCTCCCTCGTCATCATGGCGAGGCAATGCATGAAGCTCTTGAGATAAGCCTCGGCGGAGTCGCGCGCGACCCCGCCCTCCTCCGTCCAGCGCGCGAGTTCCGCCACCAAGGAACAATAGGGAGAGATCAGGCCCGTCAAAGACCACAGGCGATGGAACTCCCGCTCGGAGCCCGCCGCGATGGGCGTGCCGATGCGGCAGAGGAGGCTCTCGATCGCGGCGTCATGCGGATAGTAGGCGATGGGGCCGATGCGGCGCGCGGAGGACGGCAGTGGCACGGCGCGAATGAGCGTCTTGGCCGGCCGGACAAGGCGCCGCATCTCGGCTTCGGGATGGAGTGCCACCAGCGAGACGACGGTGTGATCCGACCGAAATCGGAGCGCACCCACCACCTCGCTCGCCACGGGCGGACGGACCGCGAGGAATACGATCTCGCTCCCGTCGACCACGGCCTGGTTGTCGCGCCCGATCGAGACAGAGGGGAAGCGCCGCGCGAGCGCCGCGGCCGTCTCGCGGTTACGCGGCGAGACGGTGATGCGCGCGGGCGGATCCTCGCCCGTCGCAAACCCTTCGACCATGGCCGCCGTGATGTGGCCGGTGCCGATGAAGCCGAGCGCCGCCATGTGCTCAGATGTCCTTGCAGAGGCGGAGGGAGTCGTAGATCGCGGCGTGGATGTTGCGCGAGGCCACCGCGTCACCGGCGCGGAAGAGGCGGAACTGGCCCCGCGGGTTCTTGACGAGGGTTTGCGGTGCGTTCGCCGCGAGCAGGCGAAGGTCGAGCGCGCCCAAATTGATCGACTGCGGCTTGAGGGCGAAATAGAGATCGTCCCTGGGCAGCGTGCCGTGCTCCGCCACGACGTGGTCGACGACGCGCTCTTCCTCCTCGAGCGTGTATTCGTTCTTCAAGATAGCGACAAGCCGCCCGCCCTCGCGCTCGATGCGCACGAGGCGCAGGTCCGGCGTGAGCACGACGCCGCGCTTGTAAAGCTCGCGCAGGTGGATGGGCCAGTTGGTCGCGCCGAATTCGGGGCCGATCGCGCGTTCGGGCGTCACGAGCTCGACGCGGAGGCCGCGCGCCGCGAGCACTTCGGCGACCGAGGGCGCCGCATGGCCGCCATGGTCGTCATAGAGAAGAACGTCGCCCGCGGGCGCGACCTGGCCGGCCAGCACGTCCCAGGTCGAAGCGGCGAGTTCGGTGCCGGTGAACCGGCCCTTGTTCGGCGTCCCGCCGGTCGCGACGACCACGACATCGGGCCGCTCCGCCATGATGCCATCGACGCTCGCGGCCTGGCCGAGCCTGAGCTCGACCGGCAACTTACGCACTTGCCCATCGAGCCAGCGCACGATGCCGGCGAGGCCCTCGCGCCACCCGGCCTTCGCGGCGAGGTTCACCTGCCCGCCGGTCCGGTCGCTCGCTTCGAACAGCACGACCTCATGCCCGCGCTCGGCCGCGACGCGCGCGGCTTCGAGCCCGGCGACGCCGGCGCCCGCCACCACCACCTTTTTCTTCGCCGGCGCGCGCGGGATGACATGAGGAAGCGTGGCCTCGCGGCTTGTCGCGGGGTTCTGAATGCACAAGGCTTCGCCGCCGACGTAGATGCGGTCGATGCAATAGTTGGCGCCCACGCACTGGCGGACGTCGTCGGGGCGCCCTTCCGTGAGCTTGCGCACGATGTGGGGATCGGCCATGTGCGAGCGCGTCATCGCCACCATGTCGAGATGGCCCTCCTCGACCGCGCGCGCCGCGGTCGCGAGATCGGTGATGCGGCCGGCGTGGAACACCGGGATGTCGACCTCGGCCTTGATCGCGCTCGCGAGATAGAGGAACGGCGCCACCGGGAACGACATGTTGGCCATGACGACCGCGAGGCCGCGATAGTCCTTGGGCGTGCCATGCTGGACGTTCATGAAGTCGGCGAGGCCGGTCTTGGCCAGCCGCTTCGTGATCTCGACGCCCTCCTCCTGGGACAGGCCGTCCTCCGCCAGCTCGTCGACGACGATGCGCAGACCCACGATGAACTCGGAGCCGACCTGCTTTCGCACCTCCTCGAGGACTTCGAAGCTGAAGCGCATCCGATTCTCGAGGCCGCCGTTGTAATTGTCGGTCCGCTTGTTGGTGTGGGGCGACCAGAACTGGGCGACCAAGTGTCCGGCCGAGAAATAAAGTTCGATGCCGTCGAGCCCGCCTTCCTTGCAGCGCCGCGCGGCCTGGCCGAAATCGCGCACGATGCGGCGGATGTCCCAATCCTCCATGGCCTTGGGGAAGCTGCGGTGCTCGGGTTCGCGGAGGTGGGAGGGCGAGACCGGCGGCAGCCAGTGGCCCGCGTCCCATCGCGTCCGTCGCCCCATATGCGAGAGCTGGCACATGAGCGCGGCGCCGTGGCGGTGAATGCGCTCGGAGAAGGCCTGGAAGTGGGGAATGATGCGATCATCGGCGACGGAGAGCTGGCCGAAAGTCGAGGGGCATTCGAGCGAGACGACGGCCGAGCCGCCGAACATGGTGAGGCCGATGCCGCCCTTGGCCTTCTCCTCGTGGTAGAGCTGGTAGCGGTCCTGCGGCAGCGCATCCTTGGCATAGGCCGGCGCGTGCGAAGTGCTCATGATCCGGTTGCGAATCGTGAGGTGCTTGAGCTTCAAGGGCTTGAGCAATGCGTCGTACTGCGCCATCGGAGACCCGCCCTTAAAACGTCTTGCAGAGGCGTAAGGAATCGTAGATCGCCGCGTGGATGTTGCGCGACGCCGCGGCATCGCCCACCCGGAACAACTGGAACCGCCCTTCCCTATTGTTGACGACCGCCTGCGCCGCGCCGCCGATGAGGGCCTGAAAATCGACTTCGCCGAGATTGACCGAATGCGGCCTCAACGCGAAGTACAAGTCCTCGCGCGGGAGCGTGCCGTGCTCGGCCACGATCTGGTCGACGACACGCTCCTCCTCCTCGAGCGTGTATTCGTTCCGGAGGAGTGCCACCAGCCGATTGCCCTCCCGATAGACCTTGGTCAGGCGGGTGTCGGGCGAGAGCACGACGCCACGCTTGTAGAGCTCGCGAAGATGGATGGGGAAGTTCGTGGCCCCGACCTCGACGAGAATCTGACGCTCGGGGGTCGCCATCTCGACCCTGCTGCCGCGCGCGGCCATGAGTTCGGCCGTGGAAGCACCCTGGTGTCCGCCGTGATCGTCGAACACGAGCACGTTCTCCGCCGGCGCCACGCGGCCCGCGAGGATGTCCCAGGTGCTCGTCGCAAGATCGCTGCCCTCGAACCCGCCTTTGTTGGGGACCCCACCCGTCGCCACGATGACGATGTCCGGGCGCTCCGCCTCGACCGCGGCGACGCTCGCCTCGGTGCGCAAGCGGAGATCGACCTTGAGCTTCCGCACCTGTTGCTCGAGCCAGCGCGTGATGCCGGCCAGCTGCTCGCGCCACGGCGCCTTGGCGGCGACGGTGATCTGCCCACCCGTCTCGGGCGCCGCTTCGAAGAGCACGACCGCGTGGCCCCGTTCGGCTGAAACGCGCGCGGCCTCGAGGCCGCCGGGACCCGCGCCCACGACGACGACGCGCTTGCCACCGGCCCCCTTCGGCACGATGTGCGGCATGGTGGCCTCGCGCCCGGTCGCCGCGTTCTGGATGCAGACCGCCTCGCCGCCGAGCAGCAACCGGTCGACGCAATAGCTGGCGCCGACGCATTGCCGGATCTCGTCGGGTCGCCCCTCGGCGAGCTTGCGCCCGATATGGGGGTCGGCCAGGTGCGCGCGCGTCATGGCGACCATGTCGACGTGACCTTCCTCGACCGCGCGCGAGGCCGTCGCGAGGTCGACGATGCGCCCGGCGTGGAACACCGGCAAATCGACCTCCGCCTTGAGGGCACTTGCGAGGTAGAGGAAGGGCGCCATGGCGAAGGACATGTTGGGCTGGAGGATCGCGAGCGATCGGTAATCCTGCGCCTGTGAGTGCATGACGTTCATGAAATCGACGAGGCCCGATCTGGCCAGATGCTTCGCGATCTCGAACGCCTCCTCCTGGCCGATGCCGTCCTCCTTCAGCTCGTCGCCCGAGATGCGAACGCCGACGATGTAGTCGTTGCCGACAGCGCGCCGGATCTCCTTCAGCACCTCCATGCTGAAGCGCATGCGGTTCTCGAGCGACCCGCCATAGGCGTCGCCTCGCGCATTGATGCCCGAGGCCCAGAACTGCGCGATGAGGTGGGACGCCGAATAGCTGAGCTCGATGCCGTCGAGGCCACCGTCCCGGCAGCGCCGGGCCGCCGTGCCGAAATCCTCGATGATGCGCTCGATGTCCCAGTCTTCCATCACCTTGGGGAAGGTGCGGTGCTCGGGCTCCCGCACCATGGAGGGCGCGACGGGCGTGAGGAACGGTCCCACGTCCCAGCGTGCGCGCCGTCCCATATGCGTCAGCTGGCACATGAGCGCAGCCCCATGCCGGTGGACGCGCGCCGCCAGCTCGCGGAAATAGGGGACGATGGCATCGGTCGAAGCATTGAGCTGGCCGAACACCGCCGGGCAGTCGGGCGAGACGACCGTCGAGCCCCCGAACATGGTGAGGCCGATGCCGCCCTTGGCCTTCTCCTCGTGATAGAGCTGGTAGCGCTCGCCGGGCATTCCTTCGACACCGTAGGAGGGCGCATGCGCGGTGCTCATGATCCGGTTGCGGATCGTGAGGTGCTTGATCGTGATCGGTTTCAGGAGGGCGTCGTATTCGGCCATCGATCGGGTCCGCTTCACACGATGTCGAGCGGGACGTCGCGCTTGGGCGGCGGGTAGGCGCGCTCAAGCTCCGCAAGGTCCTCGTTCGTGAGGGTCAGGGTGGCGGCCGCCATGTTGGCCTTGAGGTGCTCGGCCTTGACGGCTTTTGGGATGGAGACGATCAGCGGATCGCGCATCGTCCAGGCGATGGCGACGCACTCGGGCGTGACACCGTGGCGCGCGGCGACCGCCTTGAGCGCGGCGCTCGGCTTGAGCGACCCCTGGTCGAGCGGCGAGTAGGCCATGACGGCGACCTTGTTCGTCCGGCACCAGGGCAGGAGGCCACGCTCGATGCCGCGGCGCGCGAGGTTGTACATGACCTGGTTCACGGCGACCTTGGAGCCGAATGGCAATCGCTCCAGCTCGGCCATGGCATCCGCATCGAAGTTCGAGACGCCGTAGTGACGGATCTTGCCGGCCGCAATCAGCTCTTCGAATGCCTCGAGCGTGTCCTCGAGCGGATGCGATCCCTGCCAATGGAGAAGGTAGAGGTCCATGCAATCGATGCGGAGCTTGGCCAAGCTCCGCTCGGCGGCCTGGATCGTGCCCCGGCGCGAGGCGTTGTGCGGCAGGACCTTGCTCACGATGTAGAGACCGTCGCGTCGTCCCCGAAGGGCCTCGCCCACGACGGATTCGGCATCGCCGTACATCTCCGCCGTGTCGATCATCGTGACGCCGAGGTCGATCGCAAGCTGGATGGCCTTCACTTCGTCCGCGCGCCGCGTGCGCGATTCGCCCATTCGCCAGGTGCCGAGTCCGAACGCGGGCATGCGCAACCCGCCGCGCGCCTCGACCATGCGGACGCCGCCTGCATCAACGTTTCGTGCCACGCCCCGCTCCCTCAGGCCCGCGCATTCCCTGTCGACCTCGCGCGCGCCGGGTCTATTATACGGACTGGACCGGCCTTAAGGGAGGCACGAGATGAAAACGATACTGGTTCCGGTCGAGGAAAGCAGCGTCCTGCCGTCGATGCTGGAAACGGCGTTGCTCGCAGCGCGGCGATTCGACAGTTACATCGAAGGCCTGCACGTGCGTCCGGCGCTGCCGGGCGTCGTGGCGGCGGGCGCTGCGGGATTGGTCGCGGCGACGCCCGATCTCGTCGAAAGTTTCGAGCGACAGGATCGCGAGCGGACCGAGCGCGCGCGCCAGCTCTTCCGTGAGTTCATGGGCGCCAAGAACGTCCAAGAGGCCGGCGGTCCCGGCCCCGCGACGAAGCCTTGCTGGGGATGGCTCGAGGAAGTCTCGCCCGGCGATGACGCCGTCGGAAGCCGCGGCCGCTTGTTCGACCTCATCGTCGTGGGCCGCCCCGTGCGCGGCCAGACGACGCCAGCCATGAGCACGCTCGAGGCGGCGTTGTTCGAAAGCGGACGGCCGCTGCTCATCGCGCCGCCCAATATGCCCGCCGCGATCGGCAACACGGTCGTCGTCGCGTGGAACTGCTCGACGGAGACGGCGCGGACCATCGCGTTCGCCATGCCGTTCCTTCTCCGCGCGAGGAAGGTGATCGTGCTCACGGTCGAGGGCGTCACGGTGCCGGGCCCGAGCGGCGCGGACGTCGCGAAGAACCTGGTGCGGAACGGCGTCCCGGCCGAATCGCAGGAGGCCGTCGCCGGCGGCCGGGGGCCGGGAGAGGCGATCCTTGCCGAAGCGGCGGCGCGCGGCTGCGACCTTCTCATCAAAGGCGCCTACACGCACAGCCGCCTCCGACAGATGATCTTCGGTGGTGCGACCAACCACATCCTGGCCGCGACCGAGATTCCCGTGTTCATGGCCCATTGATGGCGCGGATGGTGGAAGAGGCCGGCCCGGTGACCGGGCAGAGCGAGCTGGTGCGGGCGGTGGGACTCGAACCCACACTCGCGTGAGCGAACAGGATTTTAAGTCCCGTGCGTCTACCGGTTCCGCCACGCCCGCGGCGGCGCGGACTCTAGCACATGGCCCTTTCCTGCGGTCGAGCTGCGGGCACGCTCGCGCGCTCACCTCATCGTCGGCCAGGGCCCCATCGATGTGGCGGACACCATGACCATCAATTGGCGCAACCGGCAGCTGTGGCTGCGGATCGGCTACATCCTCACCTTCGCCTGGATCATCGCGGTGTACGAGATCACGAACGGCCACAGCGGCCATCCGCTGTCGCGCTACATGTTCATCGTGCCGCTCGGCGGCTGGATCCTGGGCCTCGTCATCGCGCGGCTCGTCTTGGGCAAACGCCGCGGCGCCCCGCGCTAGCTCGTCTGCTCCTCCGTCGCCTCGCCGCCGAGGCGCACGATCATGGCGCGTAACTCCTCGGCCGACCGGTCGAGCGATGCGGGATCCGTCGTCCGCAAGACGAGCGTCGTGCCGAATTTGCCCTGCCGGAAGAACGGGTAGCTGCCCATGTCGACCTGGGGGTAGCGCGCCTGGAGGTCCGAGAAGTCGGCGGCGACTGTCCCTTCCGGCAGATGCGTCGCGAACGCGCGCGAGAGCACGGGGGGGCCACCTTTGAGCGTGTGCTTCACGCTGTCGAACATGGCGCGCATGATGGACGGGACGCCCGCGAAGACGAAGACGTTCTCCATCCGGAATCCGGGCGCGGCCGTCGCGGTTGTCTTGACGAGTTCGGCACCCCGTGGGACTTGCGCCATGCGGAGGCGCGCCTCGTTGAGCTGGCCAGGCTGGTAGGCCTTCTCGAGCGCGGCCACCGCCTCCGGGTGATGGTGGAGCTCGACTCCGAAGGCCTTGGCCACGCAGGGCGAGGTGATGTCGTCGTGCGTCGGGCCGATGCCGCCCGTCGTGAAGACATAGTCGTACGTGCGACGGCACTCGTTGAGCGCGCGCACGATCTCGCTTTCCACATCGGCAACCACGCGCGCCTCGCGCAGGCGCACGCCGACTTGGGCCAGGCCCTTCGCGATGAAGTTGAGATTCACGTCCTGAGTACGGCCCGACAGAATCTCATTGCCGATGATGAGAACGGCGGCAGTGACGTCCTTGGACATGTCCACGCTTTTTTCGTTGAGTGATCGCGTGATCTTAACGAAGCAGTGCGCATGCTCAACCCGAGAGACCATGTCCCTCCCGCGGCGGGATCGCAGCCCGGGCACCCAAGACCGCAACGGCCGCAAAGTGAGGGCAGACGCGTGAAGCCATGCGAACAACGCAGAGGAGAGACGCGGCGATGAGGGGCCGGCCGATCCCTCTTGCGCCTGCCCGGACGCCAAGATTGCGGTGTAATGCTTGATTTACATTGGTTTTCGGAGCCAGGTGGGTATCAAGATCGCCACATGAGGGCGTTGTAAATTTGCAACTCTTAAAGACCGAATCGTGCGAATCGAGGCATTTTCAATCGGTTCCGGCCGTTGAAGCAAATGCTTACGCAGGCTAATTTATTCGCCGGTTTGTGCGGCTGTGCGGGGCCGCCCTGTGTTGTTGATGCCGCAGGTTTGCCCAGCAACCGTCGAACGTGGGGGAAGCAATGAAGATTTTGAAGTGGTTCGCCGTCGCGGCGCTGATGGCCCTCATCGGGGCCTGCGCACCGCTGACATCGGAGCGCTTGGCCGACGCTAAGGCGATGAAGCCGTCGGGCAATGCGTTCCAGACTGCACTGTGGAAAGAGTACGTCGCCTACGCCCAGTCGGAACTGGATGAGATGGATCTCAACGACGCCGAGATCTACATCGACAAGGCGATGATGGCGGCGAAGGGTCAGACTCCGGCACCGGAGGATCCCGCCAAGCACACGTTCGCCGACCCCAAGGCGGCGAGCGACCTCAAGGCCGCACTCGCGCGTATGAACACGGCATTCAACGCCACCGGCACCCAGAAGGCGCCGGAGAAGGCGGCTGAGGCCCAGGTTGCCTACGAGTGCTGGCTGCATGAGGCCGAGGAAGATTTCGAGAAGGCCGAAATCAAGCGCTGCATGGACAAGTTCATGGCGGCGATGGATGCGGTCGAGGCGTCGTTGAAGGTCGCGGCTCCGGCCCCGGCCCCGGCCCCGGCTCCGGCTCCGAAGATGCCTGGCCCGTACACGATCTACTTCGCCTGGAACAAGCACAACTTGGACAAGCCGGCGATGGAGGTGATCAACCAGGTCGTCGCGGATGCCAAGACCGGCAAGCCGTCCGTCATCAATGTGACGGGACACACGGATACGTCGGGTTCGCCCGCCTACAACCTCAAGCTGTCGCAGAAGCGTGCGGATGCGGTGGCGAAGGCGTTGAAGAAGGCGGGGGCGACGGCGATCGTGGCCACGTTCTGGGTCGGCGAGGATGACCTCGCAGTCCCGACGGGTCCGAACGTCCGCGAAGCCAAGAACCGCCGGACCGTCATCGTGCTCGGCAAGTAAGCAGTCGAGCGTTGGAAGTTGGGCTGACGGCGGCCTTCGGGCCGCCGTCGGCTTGTCTAGGGTCGAAAAAGAAGGGGGAGAAACGATGAAACTCCTGAAACTACTGATCGTCGCAAGCGTGATAGGCGTCATCGGGGCGTGCGCACCGCTGACATCGGAGCGCCTGGCGGACGCGCAAGCGATGAAGCCCTCGGGCAACGCGTTCCAGACGGCGTTGTGGAAGGGCTACATCGGTCTCGCCGATACCGAGTTGAAGGAGATGGACCTGTCCGCCTCCGAAATGTTCATCGACAAGGCCGTGATGGCGGGCAAGGGCCAGAGCCCGGCGCCGACCGATCCCAACGGCTACAAGGACAGCATTCCGGCGGACAAGCTGGGGATGCTGAGCGCCGGCTATGCCCGCCTGACCAAGGGTCTTGCGGACAACGGCACCCAGAAAGCACCAGACAAGGCTGCCGAAGCGCAGATCGCCTACGAATGCTGGCTGCATGAGCAGTCGGAGGGCGTCGAGCCGCTCGAGATCGAGGGCTGCCGCGCCAAATTCATGGCAGCGATGGACGCGGTCGAAGCGGCGCTGAAGCCCGCGGCGGCGGCCCCAGCACCTGCGCCGGCCCCGGCCAAGATGCCTGGCCCGTACACGATCTACTTCGCCTGGAACAAGTACAACTTGGACAAGCCGGCGATGACCGTGATCAACCAGGTCGTCGCGGATGCCAAGACCGGCAAGCCGTCCGTCATCAACGTGACGGGACACACGGATACGTCCGGTTCGCCCGCCTACAACCTCAAGCTGTCGCAGAAGCGTGCGGATGCGGTGGCGAGGGCGTTGAAGAAGGCGGGGGCGACGGCGATCGTGGCCACGTTCTGGGTCGGCGAGGATGACCTCGCGGTCCCGACGGGTCCGAACGTCCGCGAAGCCAAGAACCGCCGGACCGTCATCGTCCTTGGGAAGTAGGTCCCGATCCGGCTAAAACGAAGGGGCGTCGCCCGTGGGCGGCGCCCCTTTCGTTTCCGGCCGCCCGCGGCCATCCGGGACACGTCGCCCGATGCGCTTCACCGATCCCCTCATCCGCGCCACGCTGGTGCGTCGCTACAAGCGGTTCCTTGCCGATGCCTGTCTCGAGGACGGCACGCCGATTACCGCCCATTGTCCAAACCCCGGATCGATGATGGGCCTCCAGGAGCCCGGATCGGAAATCTGGCTCTCTCCGGCGCGCTCGCCCACCCGTGCCTTGCGCTACACGCTCGAACTCGTGCGCGTGCCGGGTGGCCTCGTCGGCATCAACACCGCCCACCCCAACCGCATCGCCGAGGAAGCGATCCGTGCCGGATCGATCCCTGAACTTGGAGGCTACGGGTCGATGCGCCGCGAGGTCCGGTACGGCCGCAACTCGCGAATCGACCTCCTTCTCGAGGCCGATGGCCGGCCACCCTGCCTGGTCGAGGTCAAGAACGTCCATCTGAAGCGCGGCGAGGACCCGCGGGGGATCGCGGAATTCCCCGATTCCGTGACGGCGCGCGGGGCCAAGCATCTTGCCGAGCTCGCGGACGCGGTTGAGGCCGGACAGCGCGCCGTCATGCTCTACATCGTCCAGCGCGCGGACTGTGACCGATTTCGCCTGGCCGAGGACATCGACCCCACTTACGCTCGGGCCTTCGAGTCTGCTCTTGCCCGCGGCGTGGAAGCGTTGTGCTATGCTTGCACGATCACACACCGCTCGATCGATGTCGATCGGAGGCTGCCCATCGAGACGGGCGCCAGGCAACCGGCATGATGGACCCTCGCTGACGCAATGACAGGATTCGATCTCGAAGATCGCTGGCACCCGCACGGCAACCGCGTCCGTATCCACGGACCGGCCGATTTCGAGGGCATGCGCCGCGCCGGCCGCTTGGCGGCGGAGGTGCTCGACATGATCACCGCGTCCGTCGTGCCCGGCGTGACGACGGGTGAGCTCGACCGGATCTGTCACGACTACATCGTGTCCCACGGCGCCATTCCCGCGCCGCTCAACTACCGCGGCTTTCCCAAGTCGGTCTGCACGTCCGTCAACCATGTCGTCTGCCACGGCATTCCCGGCGACAAGCGGCTCGAGGACGGCGACATCATCAACATCGATGTGACGGTCATCCTGGACGGCTGGCACGGCGACACGAACCGCATGTTCTATGTCGGCAAGGTCGGGGTGAAGGCCCGGCGTCTCGTCGACGTGACCTACGAGGCCATGATGCAGGGAATCAGCGCCGTGCGACCGGGCGCGCGGCTCGGCGACATCGGCCATGCGATCCAGCACTATGCCGAGGGCCAACGCTTCTCCGTCGTCCGGGACTTCTGCGGGCACGGTCTCGGGCGCATCTTCCACGACGCGCCGAGCGTGCTTCACTTCGGCGAGCCGGGCACGGGGCTTGAGCTGCGCGAAGGCATGTTCTTCACGATCGAGCCCATGATCAATGCGGGCAGCTACGAGGTGAAGATCCTCTCGGACGGCTGGACGGCCGTGACCAAGGATCGTTCGCTCTCGGCGCAGTTCGAGCATTCGATCGGCGTGACAGCCGACGGCTACGAGATCTTCACGCGATCATCCAAAGGCTACGATCGCCCGCCATACGGCAACTCCTGACGGAGGGCGGGCGTACGCATGGTGCCATACATCAGCTATTGGCTTGGCGAAGCGCTTGCCGCCGAAGGCAATCCCGCGCCGGCGCCGGCGCTCGGTGAGGATCGCCGCGCGGATGTGTGCATCGTCGGCGGCGGCTTCTCCGGCCTCTGGACAGCACTTCATCTCAAGGAACAAAGGCCCAGCCTCGACATCGTCGTGCTGGAGAAAGACATCTGCGGCGCCGGGTCATCGGGGCGGAACGGCGGGTTCTGCATGACCTGGGCGTCCAAGCTGCCGACCGTGGTCAAGATGGGCGGCGCCCAGGAGGGCGTGCGGCTCCTGCGCGCTTCGCAGGACGCGGTCCGAGCCATCGGGCGGTTCTGCCGCGAGAACGCCATCGACTGCCATTTCCGGGACGACGGCTGGCTGTGGACCGCGGGCCATGCCAGCGAGAACGGCGCGTGGAACGACGTGCTCGATGTGCTCGACAAGCTCGGCGCCCAAGCCTTCGAGCGGCTCACGCCCGAGGAGGTCGCGCGCCGCGCGGGCTCGCGCGGACACGTCGCCGGCGTGTTCGAGGCCGGCGCCGCGACGGTCCAGCCGGCCCGCCTCAACCGCGGACTCCGCCGCGTGGCACTCGCCAAGGGCGTGAGGATCTACGAGAACACGATGATGACCGGGCTCGACCGCGGAACGCCGCCGCGGGTCCGCACGGCCAAGGGAACGATCACGGCGGACAAGGTCGTGCTTGCGCTCGGAACCTGGGCTGCGGCGCTGCCGGAATTCCGCCGCACCTTGGTCCCGTTGTCGGCCGACATGGTGGTGACGGCGCCCATGGCGGATAGCCTGAAGGCGGTGGGCCTCACCACCGGCGTCGCCATCTCCGATTCGAGCATGCTCGTGAACTACTATCGCACGACGGTCGACGGCCGGATCGTGTTCGGCAGGGGCGGCGGGTATTTCATCTTCGGCGGTCGCCTCGGTACCACCTTCGATGGCCCGACACCGCGCGCGGCCGAAGTCGCCTCGGAGCTTCACCGCTACTATCCGAGCATCGCCAAGGTCCCGCTCGCCGAGAATTGGCGCGGGCCCGTCGAGCGCACCGCGACCGGCCTGCCCTTCTTCGGAACGCTGCCCTCGAACCCGAACATCGTCTACGGTCACGGCTATACGGGGAATGGCGTCGGCCCCTCCTATCTCGGCGGACGGATCCTGGCCTCGCTCACCCTCGGCCTCGATGACGAATGGTCGTCTTGTCCATTGGCCAAGGGTCCCAAGGGACAGTTCCCGCCGGAGCCGTTCCGTTACGTGGGCGCGGTCATGGTGAAGGCCGCGATCAAGCGCAAGGAGGCGGCCGAGATCGCGGGACGACGGCCTCGAGCGCTCGACACGTATCTTGCCGGCCTCGCGCCCGCGGGCCTCACCCCTCTCACCAAGAAAAAGACCTGACGGAAGAGCCGTGACCGCGTCCGCGCCACTCTTGCATAGGCCCTAGCACCTGCGGCTTGACGAAAGATTTGTTCCAAGAGTACCCGGTTATCGTTTCCCTTTTTTGCGGCGAACAGTGACAGTCCACAGGCGAGCAGGTCGAACAAGCCGACATCGGCCTTAGCGCCGCCACGCGAGCCGCCCGCGACGGAGGGAGAACATGACATCGATGGATTTGGACGTTGCGATCATCGGTGCTGGACCAGCGGGCCTGCGCTCGGCCTATGAGCTGCGAAACAGCGGCTTGCGGGTCAAGGTTTTCGAGCGGATGCCCTATGTGGGCGGGCGCACGCTGACGCGCCGGATTGCCGGGGAAGACGTGAACATGGGCGCCATGTTCGTCTACGTCGGAACCGAAAGCGACAAGATCTGCCGCGAACTCGGCATCGATACCCTGCCGCTCAGTCCCGCGACCTTCGGCGTGAACGCGGCCGGAAGGACCGTCATTGCTCGCGATGACAAGGAATTGGTGACGGGTTTGGCGTTGCCGGCCGATGCCGCGGCCGATCTCCACAGGGTCCTCGCCGCGGTCCGGTCCGAATACGAAACCTATGTCACGAGCGGCGATCTGTCTGCCGAGTCCAAAAATCTCGCGCACGAGACCTTGAGCGAGCACCTCGGCCCCATGCATCCGATCGTGGAGCGGATCGTCCGCAACGCCGTCCGCGGCGGAAGCACGGCCGACCCCGATGTCCTCTCGGCGCAATACGCACTGCGCTATTTCGCGAGCTATGTCGTGCACGCTGCCGGCCATCGGGTCTACATCCCGGGAGGCATGCAGCAGATCTCGATCCGCCTGAGCGAGCATCTGCAGCCGGGCACCCTTGAGCTCAATGCCTCGGTGAACCGCGTCGATCGACTTGGCGATGGCCGTTATGCGCTCCACGTCGCGATGCATGGACGCCAGGAGGTTACGGTCACCGCGTCGCATGTCGTCTTCGCGGTTCCCGGCCCGGGGGTCGGCGAGCTTGCGGCTTGGTTGCCTGACTGGAAGCTCCGCGCGATCGAAAAGGTACCGACCAGCCCCACGGTCATGCTCGGGATCGTCCTCGACAGCGCGGGCAAAGATGATTGGGACGACATCTTCCTGATTACGGCCGCGGATGCGCCCTTCAACACCGTTCTCCAGCCCCGCGCCTGCCGTGAATTTGCGGCCAGCAAGCGAGGGCGGACGCATTTCTGTTGTTATCTCAGCGCGGATGCCGAGGCGGCCGAACCGGGAGACGACGACGCCATGACGCAAGAATGGCTGGAGGCCTTTTTCCAGATTCTGCCCGATGCGCGCGGGCGGGTGCTCGGTACGGGCGTGGCCCGGTGGCCGCGTTGTTTTTCGTATCCGGCGCCCGGGCGGGAGGACGTTCTGGATGACCTGCAGGCACCCATCGGCGGCGCCCATTTTGCCGGCGATTTCACGTCCGCCACTGCGGGTTCACACGGCGCGCTCGGCGAAGGTGCGCGCACGGCGGTCGAAATTCTGCAAAGCGCTGCCGCGGGAAGCCGATACCAATTCGCCGGGACGCATGACGACTCCCAGGAACGGAACCGGCCGTCGTCTTCGGGCGCAGCAATTGGCTGACCTGCTGCCTATTGTCCCCGCCGCCGGTCCCTCCGATCGCGGCGGCCGGATCCTGGCCTCGCTCGCGCTCGGGCTTGATGACGAGCGGCCGTCCTATCCATCGGACAAAGGCCCCAATGGACAGTTCCCGCCAGAGGCGAGCCGCCACGTAGGCGCTGTCATGCTGCAGGCCGCGATCAAGCCCAAGGAAGCCGCCGAGATGCTCGCCCAACAAAAAACCTGACGGAAGTGCCATGCCCGCGTCCGCGCCCAGCTATTGGCTCGAAGAAGCGCTCAAGAGCGAGCAGGGCGAGCCCTGCCCGCCGTTGTCTCACGATCGGCAGGCCGATGTGTGCATCGTCGGCGGCGGCTACACCGGCCTGTGGACGGCACTCCGTCTCAAGTCGCTCGAACCATCGCTCGACGTCGCTCTCATCGATGCTCATTACTGCGGCTACGGCGCGAGCGGGCGGAATGCCGGATTTCTCCTGACTTGGAATGCGAAATTTCCGCTCCTTGCCGAATACTGCGGGGCGCAGGAAGCGCTGAGACTCGTGCGAGAGAGCCGCGCTGTCTTGGGCGAGGTCGAATCATTTTGCCAGGCCCATGCCATCGACTGCCAATTTCGCCGCACCGGCTGGCTGTGGACGGCGGCCAATGCGGCACAGCGCGACGCCTGGCGGCCGACGCTCGACGCGCTCGACAAAGTGGGCGACCAACCCTTCACCGTGCTCACGGCCGAGGAAGCGGTCCGACGCTCCGGCTCCCCCTCCGTCGCCGGGGCCGTCTTCGATCCCACCGCCGCGATCCTTCAGCCCGCGATGCTCGCGCGGGGCCTCCGCCGGGCCGCCCTCGCCGCAGGCGTCCGCATCTACGAGAACACCCGAATGCTGGCGCTCGAGCGCGGCCGCCCCCCGCGCGTCCGCACGGCCCGCGGGACGATCACGGCCAAGAAGGTCGTGCTGGGCTTGAACGCCTGGGCCTCGGAAATGCCCGAATTCCGTCGCACGGTCATCTGCGTGGCAAGCGACCAGCACATGACGGCCCCCATCCCCGACCGGCTCGCCTCTGTCGGCCTCGGCCAGGGTCTGGCCTTTTCCGATTCGCGCCTTCTCGTCTTCGGTTATCGGACGACGGTCGACGGGCGCATCAACTTCTCGAAGGGCGGCGGCGACTTCGCGTTCGCCGGCCGCGTCGGCAGCGGCTTCCACGAGGCGGCGACCCGCACGGGCGAAGTTGTCGAGGTCTTCCACCGCCTCTACCCGTCGCTCAAGGACGTGCCGATCGTCGAGAGTTGGCGGGGTCCCGTCACGCGCACGCCCCACGGCCTGCCCATGTTCGGGCACTCGAAGGGGCACCCGGACATCCTCTACGGCCATGGCTACTGCGGCAACGGCGTCGGACCGTCGTTCATCGGCGGGCGGATCCTGGCCTCCCTCGCCCTCGAACGGAGCGACGAGTGGTCCTCGATCCCGCTGGTCAATGCGCGGCCGAAGATGCGCTTTCCGCCCGAGCCTTTCCGCTATGTGGGCGCCTATGCCGTCCGGGCCGCGATCCGGCGCAAGGAACGCGCGGAGGACGAGGGCCGCGTGCCACGCCGCATCGACACCTGGCTCGCGGGACTGGCGCCGGCCGGCCTCACGCCCACCAATGACGAGAAATGACGTCCGCCCTCGATCCCCAGGTTCACGGTCACAGGGCACGGCTGCGCACGCGGTTCCTCGAAGGCGGCGCGGACGCCCTCGCCGACTACGAGCTGCTCGAACTGATCCTCTTCCTCGCCCACCCCCGGCGCGACGTTAAGCCGCTAGCCAAATCGCTCATCGAACGCTTCGGCAGCTTCGCTGGAGTCATCAGCGCGGACCAGGCGTCTCTCGCGCGAACGAGCGCGGTGGGAGAGACGACGATCGCCGCATTGCATTCGGTTCGCGCGGCCGCCCTGCGCCTTGCGCGCGAGCAGGCCATGGAACGGCCGGTTCTCTCCTCGTGGGATCGCCTTCTCGCTTATTGCCGTGCCCAGCTCGCTCACGACCAGACGGAACGATTCCACGTGCTGTATCTCGATACCAAGAACACGCTCATTCGCGATGAGGTCGAGAGCACGGGCACGATCGACCACACGCCCGTCTACCCGCGCGAGGTCATGCGGCGCGCGCTCGAACTCGGGGCCGCGGCCCTCATCCTTGTCCACAACCATCCATCAGGCGATCCGACGCCGTCGCAGTCCGACATCGCCATGACGCGCGAGATCGTCGATGCCGCGAAGCCGCTCGGCATCGCCATCCACGACCACCTCATCATCGGCCGGGCCGGCCATGCGTCGATGCGTGGTATGGGTCTACTCTAGGTCCCTGCCGGGCCATGGTGTCATCGAAATTAACCATCTAAGTGAATGTAATATATAAATAAATACATACCACCTTCGGGTCAGCCGAATGGGCGTGACCTCTATCACTGCCGCGTCCGGTACACCCTTGGTTAACTTATTTGGTTAACCCTGTTGGCAGAATGGCTTGGCATCCGTTTATGAGAGTCCGCCTTGACCGCGCCCTTCTCGGCGCTGTCGGTATCGCGTGCTGCATGTTTGTGCTTGGCGCCACCGCAATGGCGCAAAGCAACGAAGATGCAAGAAAATGCGCCGAGATCGACAACAACCCCGACCTCGCGATCGAGCACTGCACGAAGGCGATCAGCTCGGGCCAGCTCGCCGAGCGCCCGCTCAGCGTGACGCATTTCAATCGCGGGAACGCTTTTCTCCAGAAGGGCGACTTCGACAAGGCGATCGTCGACTATGACGCCGCGATCAAGCTCGACCCCCAATATGCGCCCGCATACCGCAATCGCGGCGGCGCGTGGTTCGCCAAAGGCGAGGCCGACCGCTCGCTCGCCGATCTCGATGCCGCAATCGCCCGTGACCCGCGCAGCGCGCCGAGCTTCTACAACCGCGCCCGGCTCCTCCTGCTCAAGGGCGAATTCAGCCGCGCGGTGACGGATCTCGACGCGGCGCTTCGCCTCAGTCCCGAGTTTCTGCCCTCCTTCGGCACGCGGGGGCGCGCGCGGTTCTACCGCGAACAATATGCGGACGCCGTTCTCGATCTCATGCGCTACTGGGAAGGCCAGAAGGATCCGTTCATCATCCTGTGGGTCCATCTCGCCAAGGCGCGCATGGGCCAGGACGCGTCACGCGAACTGGATCAGGTCGCGGGCTTGCTCAAGGCGACGGAGTGGCCAATGCCGGTGGTCGACATGTACCGCGGCAGAGCCGATGCACAGGCCGTGCTGGCCGCCGCCAAGGCCGACCCACGGTATCAGCGCAGCCGCACCTGCGAGGCGCAGTTCTACATCGCCGAACAGCTGCTGATTCAAGGACGCAAGAGCGAGGCCGAACCGCTCCTCAAGGCCGCGATCGACGGCTGCCCGCGCGGCTTCGTCGAATACGAAGGCGCGCTCGCCGAACTCTCGAAGCTGCGGAAATAGCGCCCGCGCGAATGCCCCGGCGCCGATCGCGCCGGGGTTTCCCCGCTCGAGCCGTACGGATCAGCGGCGACCGCGCGCGCGCCGGCGGGCCGGACGTCCGCTCCGTTTGGGCGCCTGCCGCTTGCCCGCGCGTGGCGCACTGCTGCGCTTCGTGCCCGATGGCTTTGCAGTCTTGCGCTTCGCGCCCTTCGTCCCCTGGTCGACCGCGAGCCACCGCAGGAGTTCGTTCATGCGGGCCGCGAGCAAGGCCTTCGCGTCGCGCTTCGTCCAGTCGTAGACGCCTTGCCCCGTGGACGGCCCCTTGTGGCCAGCCTTGACCAACTCCCCGACCTTGAGCGAGGGCTGGCTCGCCCGATCGATGTCGGGCAAGAGCCACGCCGCGAAATTGTAAAGAGTCTCGAGCCCGCCCACGTCCGCCGATTCGATGGGCCCCGTGATCGCGAGGCGGCGGCCGAAGCTCGTCCGCACCACGCGGTCGATCATCTCGGCGGACGCGGCACCCGAGGCCCAGAGCGCCCAGGCCTCGCGCAAGAGGGCCATCTGCATCCGGTTGCCGATGAAGCCCTTGATTTCGCGGTTGAGCACGACCGGCACTTTGCCAACCTCTTCGAGCACCCGGCACAGCCAGGGCACGACATCGGGTGCTGTCTCGGGGCCTGCGCAGACCTCGACCGCCGGAATATGCTGCGAGGGGTACCAGAAATGGGCGGCAACGACACGCTCGCGCCGCTTGACCCGCAGGACGAGCTCGCTCGCCACCTGACCGCTCGAGCTCGCGAGGACCGTGGGCGGCGCACAGATGCGATCGAGCGCCTCGAAGACCTCGAGCTGCAAGGCGTGGACGAACGGCACCGCTTCGACGACAAGCGTCGCGGCCGCCGCTTCGTTCATGTCCGTCGTCGGCCGAATTCGCTTGAGCGCCGCCTTGGCGGCCGCGGGCGTCACGAGGCCGTAGTCGGCGAAGCTCTTGAGGCTCCCCTTGATCTTGTCCATTGCCGAGCGGAGGCTCTCCTCGCGCCGGCCGATGAGGCGCACATCTTTGCCCGCGGTCGCGAACACCTGCGCGACCCCGTGTCCGATGAGCCCGTTGCCGATGACCGCGACGGTACTGAACTGTGCGGGCGTCGCCATGTCTCTCCCCCTTGTCGAGTGGCCGTTCACGGCGAGATTAGCGCCTCACGGCCCCTTGGACAAAGCGCCGCAATGTGCGTGCTCATGCCTCTTTTTTGTTGATTTCCAGGACTTTATAGTGGCCTTACCAACCGCGAGGCCCGCATGATTCCGCGCTACAGCCGGCCCGAGATGGCCGCCATCTGGGACGCAGAGAACCGATACCGCATCTGGTTCGAGATCGAGGCGCATGCGTGCGATGCGCAGGCGGCGCTCGGCCTCATTCCCAAGGCAGCGGCCAAGGCCGTCTGGCGCCGCGGCAAGTTCGATGTCGCGCGCATCGATGAGATCGAGCGCGAGACGCGCCACGACGTCATCGCCTTCCTCACCAATCTGGCGGAACACATCGGGCCGTCCGCGCGCTTCGTCCACCAGGGCATGACCTCGTCCGACGTGCTCGACACGTGCCTCGCGGTTCAATTGGTGCAGGCGAGCGATCTCCTCCTCGCCGATCTCGACGCCTTGCTCACGACCTTGAAGCGGCGCGCGCACGAGCACAAGCGGACGCCCACGATCGGACGGAGCCACGGCATCCATGCCGAGCCCACGACCTTCGGGCTGAAGCTCGCGGGCCACTATGCGGCCTTCGCCCGCTGCCGGACGCGCCTTCTCGCGGCGCGCGCCGATATCGCCAGCTGCGCCATCTCCGGCGCCGTCGGCACCTTCGCGAACGTCGACCCGCGCGTCGAAGCGCATGTCGCGAAGAAGCTCGGCTTGAGCATCGAGCCCGTCTCGACGCAGATCATCCCACGCGACCGCCATGCGATGTATTTCGCGACGCTCGGCGTCATCGCGAGCGCGGTCGAAAATCTCGCGACAGAGATCCGCCATCTCCAGCGGACGGAAGTCCGCGAGGCCGAAGAGTATTTCGCCCCAGGCCAGAAGGGCTCCTCGGCCATGCCGCACAAGCGCAATCCCGTGCTTTCGGAAAACCTGTGCGGGCTGGCGCGCCTCGTCCGCGCGACGGTGGCACCAGCGC
This sequence comes from Alphaproteobacteria bacterium, assembly GCA_046349515.1. Taxonomy (GTDB): domain Bacteria; phylum Pseudomonadota; class Alphaproteobacteria; order CADEGL01; family CADEGL01; genus JBGPGW01. Next base: position 105,946 of record JAXMCE010000010.1, read on the forward strand.
TCGAGAATGTCGCCCTGTGGCACGAGCGCGACATCTCGCACTCCTCGGTCGAGCGCGTGATCGCGCCCGATGCGACGATCGCGCTCGACTTCGCGCTCGCGCGCCTGAACGGCCTCATGGCTCGGTTGGTGGTCTACCCCGACCGCATGCGCGCCAATCTCGATGCCTTGGGCGGCCTGGTTCATTCCCAGCGCGTCCTCTTGGCCCTCACCCAGGCGGGCATGAGCCGGGAGGAGGCCTACCGGATCGTCCAGCGCCATGCCATGGCGACCTGGGAGAAAGGCGGGGATTTCAAAGCCCGGCTCGCGGCCGACCCCGCGGTGAAGCGGCGCGTGCCGCCGTCAGCGCTCGCGCGGCTCTTCGACCTTGCCTACCACACGAAGCATGTCGATACGATTTTCCGCCGCGTCTTCGGCGCTTCCGCGCGCAAGGCGCGGCGCTGACCGACGGCGGCCTTGTCGGCCCGGGTTCGTGCGGCCGCGCGGCGTTCCTTAACCCTTGGTTCCGGCGTTGATCTGCGCTTCGGCCTCGGACATGAAGCGGTTCATCTCATGGCGGACTTTGTGCTCCGTCATCTCGATGCCGCGTTCCTTGAAGCTCCGCAGAATATGGTGGACCACATCGTCATCGCCGGGCTTCTCGAAATCGGCGGTCACAACTCCCTTGGCGTAGGTCTCGGCAGCCTCGCCGGTCATGCCGAGGAGCCCCGCGGCCCAGAGCCCCAGCAACCTGTTGCGCCGCGCCATGACCTTGAACTGCCGCTCCTGGTCCTGCTTGTACTTGGCTTCGAAGCCTTTTTCCCGTTCCTCGAACGACGCCATCCTGTCCCCTCCGGTCGCTTCCCAGTTGCGGCGGCCCGTCACTGATGCGAAAACCCGCGCCTATCTTATGTGGTGATTCCGGCCTGTTTGTCGAACCGAAAGTTGCATGTGTACCGTCGTCATCTTGAGGCGCCCGGACGAGCCCTGGCCCCTTCTCCTCGCGGCCAATCGCGACGAGATGCTTGCCCGCCCGTCACGTCCGCCGGGACGGCACTGGTCCGACCGTCCGAACGTCATCGCGGGTCTCGATGAGCTTGCCGGCGGCAGCTGGCTGGGCCTTAACGACGAGGGCGTGCTCGCGGCCGTGATGAACCGCCGCGGCTCGCTCGGCCCGGCCGACGGCATGCGCAGCCGGGGCGAGCTCGTGCTCGAGGCGCTCGACCATGCGGACGCACGGGATGCGGCCGAGGCTCTCTCGGCGCTCGACGCGCAAAGCTACCGTGCCTTCAACCTGATCGTGGCGGACAACCAGGACGCCTATTGGCTGAAAGGTCTCGGGCCCGATGGGCCTAAGACCGTCGAGGCCTTCTCCGTACCCGCCGGCCTCTCGATGATCACCGCGTCCGACCGGAACGACCGCACGAGTGCCCGCATCAGGACCTATCTTCCGAAGTTCGAGGCCGCCACCGTTCCGGATCCCGAACGGGGTGAGTGGAGCGCCTGGGAATCGCTCCTTCGCTGCCGGGCCCACGCGCCGGGCACGGCCGCTGAAGACGCCATGACGATCGTGACCGACTACGGATTCGGCACCGTATCGCGCTCGCTCATCGCGGTTCCGGGGACGGGCGTTCGGGACCGTCGTCCTGTCTGGCGTTATGCCGATGGACAGCAGGACCCTCCGCAATACATCGCCATCGCCGGCTGAGGCGCGTCCTCCCGTTTTGAATAAGCGCCGAACGCGCTGATTCGAGCGCGATTTTCGCCGCCGCGGCGTCTTCATTGTCATGCCTCGGCGCCCTTGCTATATGGTGAGGCATCCAGGCAGCCGAGGCACCCTCTCGGTCTCCCGCCTGGTCCGCCTTCCACGAGGAGACGGACCGCGATGTCCAGACGCAAACGTATCTACGAAGGCAAGGCCAAGGTCCTCTATGAGGGCCCGGAACCGGGGACGCTCGTCCAGTACTTCAAGGACGATGCGACGGCCTTCAACAACCAGAAACGCGGCGTCATCACCGGCAAGGGCGTCATCAACAACCGTATTTCCGAGTATCTGATGACGCGGCTCGGCGAGATCGGCGTGCCGACCCATTTCGTGCGCCGGCTCAATATGCGCGAGCAGCTGATCCGCGAGGTCGAGATCATCCCGCTCGAAGTCGTCGTCCGCAACGTGGCCGCCGGATCGATCGCCCAGCGTCTCGGCATCGCCGAAGGCACGGCGCTGCCCCGCTCGATCGTCGAGTACTACTACAAGAACGACCAGCTGGGCGATCCCATGGTCTCGGAGGAGCACATCACGGCGTTCGGCTGGGCGGCACCCGCCGACCTCGACGACATGCTGAACCTGTCGCTCCGCATCAACGATTTCCTCTCCGGCCTCTTCTTCGGGGTCGGCATCCGGCTCGTCGACTTCAAGCTCGAGTTCGGCCGCCTGTGGAACAACGACGAGATGCGCATCGTGCTGGCCGACGAGATCTCGCCCGACAGCTGCCGTCTCTGGGACCTGAAGACCAGCGAGAAGATGGACAAGGACCGCTTCCGCCGCGATCTCGGCAACGTCGTCGAGGCCTACCAGGAAGTCGCGCGCCGCTTGGGCATCATGCCCGAGGCGGGCCCCCGCGACCTCAAAGGCCCCAGCACGATACAGTGACGGGCGCCGTGATCCGAACCGAGAGAAGAGCCCGTCCATGAAGGCCCGCATCCACATCACGCTCAAACCCGGAGTCCTCGATCCGCAGGGCAAGGCGATCGAGCACGCGCTCTCGGGCCTCGGCTTCGCGGGCATCTCCCAGGTCCGCCAGGGCAAGTACCTGGAACTCGATCTCGACGAGACGGATCCGGCGCGCGCCAAGACCCAGCTCGACGACATGTGCAAGAAGCTCCTCGCGAACACCGTGATCGAGAACTACACGATCGAGGTTGCATCGTGAGGCGCCGCGCCGGCGCCCGGCCGTTTCTATGGGGGAGGCATCGTCGGCCGTGAAATCCGCCGTCGTCGTCTTCCCCGGCACCAACCGCGAGCAGGATGCGGCGACCGCGCTCGAGGCCGCGAGCGGCGAGAAGCCCATCATGGTCTGGCACCGCGACACCGAGCTGCCGGCCGTCGACCTCATCGTGGTCCCGGGCGGCTTTTCCTACGGCGACTATTTGCGCGCGGGCGCGATGGCGGCGCACTCTCCGATCCTGAAGACCGTGGTCGAGCGCGCGCGCAAGGGCACGCCCGTGCTTGGCATCTGCAATGGCTTCCAGATCCTGACCGAGACAGGGCTCCTGCCGGGCGTGCTCATGCGGAATGCCGGCCTCAAATTCATTTGCCGCAACGTCCATATCCGAGTCGAGAGCGCGCAGACTCTGTTCACCGCTGGCTACGAAGCAGGGCAGGTGCTGAGCGTTCCCGTCGCCCACAACGACGGCAACTACTTCGCGGACGAGGCAACGCTCGACCGCCTCGAAGACAACGGCCAGGTGGCCTTCCGGTATGTCTCGCCGCCGGGCGAGAACCAAGACAGCGCCAATCCGAACGGCTCGGCGCGAGCCATCGCGGGCGTCTTCAACGAGGCGAAAACGGTCTTGGGCCTCATGCCGCATCCGGAGAATGCGATCGATCCGCTCCATGGCGGAACCGATGGCCGCGCGCTCTTCACGGGCCTCGTCGAGGCCCTCTCCTGATCGCCGATGACGTCTTATCCACGCTCGATCCCGGACCGCGCAGCCATGCGCCCCCTGCGGCGCAAGAGCGTGCAACCCTCTCGCGACGGGCACGGCGGGACAGGACGGTCTCTGCGCTTCCCCTCGAACGGCGGACGGAATTCCTAGGCGATGGCGCGACAAGCGGCTGAATTGGCAGTCAGCGCGGCGGTCGCGCGCGAACACGGTCTCTCCGAGGACGAATACGCGCGCGTCCTCGCGATCATGGGCCGGACGCCCAATCTGACCGAGCTCGGAATCTTCTCGGTCATGTGGAGCGAGCACTGCTCCTACAAATCCTCGCGCCGGTGGCTGAAGACCCTGCCGACGAAGGCGCCCTGGGTCATCCAGGGACCGGGAGAGAACGCCGGCGTCGTCGACATCGGCGACGGGCTCGCCGCCGTCTTCAAGATCGAAAGCCACAACCATCCGTCCTTCATCGAGCCTTACCAGGGCGCGGCCACGGGAGTCGGCGGAATTTTGCGCGACGTCTTCACCATGGGTGCCCGGCCGATCGCCAACCTGAACGCGCTCCGCTTCGGCGACCCTTCGCATCCCCTGACGCGACATCTCGTCGGCGGCGTGGTCGCCGGTATCGGCGGCTACGGCAACTGCATGGGCATTCCGACCGTCGCGGGCGAGTGCGAATTCCACCCGAGCTACAACGGCAACATTCTGGTCAACGCGATGACCGTGGGCCTCGCGCAGGCGGACCGCATCTTCTATGCGCGCTCCTCGGGCCCCGGGAATCCCGTCGTCTATGTCGGCTCGAAGACGGGGCGCGACGGCATCCACGGCGCGACCATGGCCTCGGCCGAGTTCGACGACGCGTCGGCCGAGAAGCGCCCCACCGTCCAGGTGGGCGATCCCTTCACCGAGAAGCTTCTCCTCGAGGCGTGCCTCGAGCTCATGGCGACGGACGCGATCGTGGCGATCCAGGACATGGGGGCCGCCGGCCTCACCTCCTCCTCCGTCGAGATGGCCTCGCGCGGAGGCTTGGGAGTCGAGCTCGATCTCGACCAGGTGCCCCGGCGCGAGAGCGGCATGACGCCCTACGAGATCATGCTCTCCGAAAGCCAGGAGCGCATGCTGATCATCCTGAAGCCAGGACGAGAGGCAATCGCGCGCGCGATTTTCGAGAAATGGGAGCTCGACTTCGCGATCATCGGCCGCGTGACCGAGACCGGCCACTTGGTCCTCCGCGCGGGCGGCGCGATCGTGGCGGACATTCCGGTCCAACCGCTCGTGGACCAGGCGCCGCAATACGACCGCCCCTGGCGCCCCACACCGCCGCAGCCGGAGATCGACGCGCGCACCGTCGGCGCGCTGGCGCCGGGCGAAGCCTTGAAGCGGCTCCTGGCTCACCCTGAACTCGCGAGCAAGCGCTGGATCTGGGAGCAGTACGATCACCTCATCATGGGCAACACGATCATCCGCCCGGGCGGCGACGCGGCGGTCGTGCGCCTTCCCCACTCGCGGAAAGGACTCGCGGTCAAGACGGATTGCACCCCCCGCTACTGTGCCGCGGACCCGGAACGCGGCGGTGCTCAGGCCGTCGCCGAGTGCTGGCGGAATCTCACCGCGACGGGCGCGCGCCCGCTTGCCGTCACCGACAACCTCAACTTCGGCAACCCCGAGCGGGCGGATGTGATGGGCCAGCTCGTCGGCTGCATCAAGGGCATGGCCGCCGCCTGCCAGGCGCTCGACTTCCCGGTCGTCTCGGGCAACGTCTCGCTCTACAACGAGACGAATGGCAAGGCCATCCTGCCGACGCCGGTCGTGGGTGCCATCGGCCTCATCGACGACATCGCGCGTTCTGTCACTATCGCATTCAAGGATTCGAGCGAAACGATCCTGCTCGTGGGCGAGACCACGGGCTGGCTCGGCGCCTCGCTCTACCGGATCGTCACGGAGGGGCGCGAGGACGGGGCACCGCCACCGGTCGACCTCGCGGCCGAGCGACGGAACGGCGACTTCGTCCGCAACCTCATCGCCGAAGGCGGGATCAGCGCGTGCCACGATGTCTCGGGCGGCGGGTTGCTCGTCGCGATCGCGGAGATGGCGCTCGCGGGCGGAATCGGCG
>JAXMCE010000011.1:0-110644 GCA_046349515.1 Alphaproteobacteria bacterium
GCGAACATGGGAGCCTATCTCTCGACCTTCGCGCCGTGCATCCCGACCTATCTCTATGCCCTCCTGCTCGCGGGCGTGTACACGACGCCTACGATCTTCTGCGAGGTGAAGGCCGTGTTCACCAACACGGTGCCGGTCGACGCCTATCGCGGCGCGGGCCGGCCCGAGGCGACCTTCGTCGTCGAGCGGCTCGTCGACGAGGCGGCCAAGGTGACCGGGCTCGATCCCGCCGAGATCCGCCGCCGCAACTTCATCCCGCGGAACGCCTTCCCCTACCAGACCCCGGTCGTCGTGCAGTACGACAGCGGCGACTACCAGTCGACGCTCGACATCGCGCTCAAGGGCGGGGACTACGCGGGCTTCGAAGGTCGGCGCGCCGAATCGGCGAAGCGTGGCAAGCTGCGCGGCATCGGGCTCTCGACCTACATCGAGGCCTGCGGCATCGCGCCCTCCGCGGTCGTGGGCTCGGTCGGCGCGCGCGCCGGCCTTTACGAATCGGCCGTCATCCGCGTGCACCCGACCGGCTCCGTCACGGTGCTGACGGGATCGCACAGCCACGGCCAGGGCCACGAGACGACGTTCGCCCAGCTCGTCGCCGAGCGTCTCGGCGTCGACTTCGCGAATGTCGAGGTCGTCCACGGCGACACGGACAAGATTCCGTTCGGCATGGGCACCTACGGCTCGCGCTCGCTCGCCGTCGGCGGCTCCGCCATGGTCAAGGCCATGGACAAGGTGATCGCCAAGGGCAAGAAGATCGCGGCGCACCTCCTCGAAGCCGCGGAAGCGGACATCGAGTTCAAGGACGGCACCTTCTCCGTCGCCGGCACCGACAAGAAGAAGGCGCTGGCCGAGATCGCCGGTGCCGCCTACGTGCCGCACAACTACCCGATCAACGAGCTCGAGCCCGGGCTGGAGGAGAAGGCCTTCTACGATCCCACCAACTTCACCTTCCCCGGCGGCTGCCATGTCTGCGAGGTCGAGATCGACCAGGAGACCGGCACGGTCGAGGTCGTGAAGTTCACGGCGGTCGACGACATCGGGCGCGTCATCAATCCCATGATCGTCGAGGGCCAGGTGCAGGGCGGCGTCGCGCAAGGCATCGGCCAGGCCCTCCTCGAGGGGTGCGTGTACGATGCGAAGAGCGGCCAGCTCGTGACCGGCTCCTACATGGACTACACCATGCCGCGCGCCGACGACCTGCCGTCCTTCACGGTCAGCACGCACAACACGATGTGCACGCACAATCCCCTGGGCGTGAAGGGCGTGGGCGAAGTGGGCGCGATCGGCTCGCCGGCCGCGGTCATGAACGCGGTGCACAACGCGCTGGCCCCGCTCGGGATCACGCGCATCGACATGCCGGCCACCGCCGAGCGCGTGTGGACGGCCATCAACAGCGCCCCGCGGCGCGCCGCCGAATAGGGAGACGAGAGCCATGTACGCATTCAACTATCTTCGCGCGAAAAGCGTGGACGAGGCGGTGAAGGCGGTGAAGGGCGCCTCCGAGGGCAAGTTCCTCGCGGGCGGCCACACGCTCATCCCGACCTTGAAGCAGCGGCTCGCGCATCCCTCGGACCTCGTCGACATCTCGGGCATCAAGGACCTGCAGGGCCTCTCGGTCGCGGGCGGGACGGTGACGGTCGGCGCCTGCACGCGCCACGGCGACGTCGCGGGTTCGAAGGACGTGCAGAAGGCCATCCCAGCCTTGGCCCATCTCGCCGACACGATCGGCGACCCGCAGGTGCGGAACCGCGGCACGATCGGCGGCTCTATCGCCAACAGCGATCCCGGTGCCGACTATCCGGCGGCCATCCTCGGCCTCGGCGCCACGGTCCACACCAACAAGCGCTCGATCGCGGCGGACCAGTACTTCAAGGGCCTGTTCGAGACGGCCTTGGAGGACGGCGAGCTCATCACCAAGGTGACCTTCCCCGTTCCCGACAGGGCGGGCTACGAGAAGTTCCCCCAGCCCGCTTCGCGCTTTGCGCTCGTGGGCGTGTTCGTCTCGCAATCGAAGGCGGGCGTGCGGGTGGCGGTGACGGGCGCGGGATCGTGCGCCTTCCGTGTCGCGGAGATGGAGAAGGCGCTTGGCGCCAAGTTCGCGCCCGAGTCGGTCGCCTCGATCAAGGTCCCCTCGAAGGGCCTCAACGCGGACATCCACGGCAGCGCCGAGTACCGGGCCCATCTCGTGACGGTCATGGCCAAGCGGGCGGTCGCGCGGGCTCTCGGCTGAGAATTGGCCTGGATCAATGCGCTGCCCACAAGCGGCGTGAGAAAGAGGCAGGGGCCCTCCCCTGCCTCTCTGTTTTTGGCTATGGTTCCAGTTGAAGCAGGCCGGACAACTCTTTGAGATCGCGAGACGATGGCAGCTGCACCCCAATCGGTCGACACCACCCTCGCGCTCCTGACCAAGGGCGACTACGTCGCGGACAGGAGTCTCGCGACGGCGACCTTCCTGTCGCTCTCGCTCAACCGCCCCCTCTTCCTCGAAGGCGAGGCCGGGGTGGGCAAGACCGAGATCGCCAAGGTCCTCGCGCGCACCCTCGAACGCCGCCTCGTCCGCCTCCAGTGCTACGAGGGGCTCGACATCGCGTCGGCCGTCTATGAGTGGAACTACTCGCGCCAGATGATCGAGATCCGCATGGCCGAGGCCGGCGGTGAGGTCGACCGCGACCAGCTGGGCGCCGACATCTTCGCGAAACGCTTCCTCATCGAGCGGCCCCTCCTGCAGGCGCTCGAGCCCGACATCGCCGGGCCGCCGGTGCTCCTCATCGACGAGCTCGACCGGGCGGACGAACCCTTCGAGGCCTTTCTCCTCGAAGTGCTGTCCGACTACCAGGTGACGATCCCCGAGCTCGGCACGATCAAGGCGGATCGTCCGCCCATCGTCGTCATCACCTCCAACCGCACGCGCGAGATCCACGACGCCTTGAAGCGGCGCTGCTTCTACCACTGGGTCGACTACCCGGATGCGACGCGCGAGCTCGAGATCCTGCGCATCAAGGTGCCCGGGGCCGATGCGCGCCTCAGCCGCCAGGTCGTCCATTTCGTGCAGCGCCTGCGGAAGATGGACCTCTTCAAGCTGCCCGGCATCGCCGAGACCATCGACTGGACCCAGGCCCTGACGCAGCTCGATGTGCTGACGCTCGATCCCGACACGATCAACGACACGCTCGGCGCCCTCCTCAAGTACCAGGACGACATCGCGAAGTTGCGCGGCAGCGAAGCCGCGACGATCCTCGACGAGGTGAAGGCCGAGATCGCGGCGGCTGGCGTCGCATGAGAGTCGAGTCCGGCAACGGATCGCACGCGGCGCCCGAAGGCGAGGATGGGGGCGGCAAGCTTCTCACCAACATCATGTACTTCGCGCGGGCGCTTCGTGCCGCGGGCCTGCCCATCGGCCCCGGCAAGGTCATCGACGCCATCCGGGCGGTCGAAGCGGTCGGCCTCGAGAACCGCAGCGACTTCTACTGGACGCTCCACTCCGTCTTCGTCAACCGCCGCGACCAGCGCGAGATCTTCGACCAGGCCTTCCACGTGTTCTGGCGCAACCCGCGGATCCTCGAGCGCATGATGTCGATGCTCCTGCCACAGCTCGGCGTGCCGGAGGCCGAGGACCGCCAGGAGCTGAGCCGGCGTCTCGCCGACGCGCTCCGCGGCGAGCAGGCCGGTCGCGGCGAGGAAGAGGTCGAGAAGGAGCCGGAGGTCGTGGTCGACGCGATCATGACCTTCTCCGACCGCGAGATGCTCCAGACCATGGATTTCGAGAAGATGTCGGCCGCCGAGATCGACGAGGCCAAGGCCGCCATCAAGCGCATGCGCCTGCCCATCATGGACGTGCCGACGCGGCGCTTCCGCCCCCATCCCGCGGGCGCGCGGCTTGACATGCGCGCGACCTTGCGCGCCTCTCTCCGCGCCGGGCCCGACAGCATCCCCTTGCGCCGGCGCGAGAAGCGGCGGCGCCACCCGCCGCTCGTCATCCTCTGCGACATCTCGGGCTCCATGAGCCGGTACTCGCGCATGCTGCTCCACTTCATGCACGCGGTGACGAACGACCGGGACCGCGTGCACACGTTCCTCTTCGGCACGCGCCTCACCAACGTCACGCGCCACTTGCGCCAGCGCGACATCGATGTGGCGCTCGAGCGCGTGGGCGAAGCGGTCGGCGACTGGGCCGGCGGCACGCGCATCGGCGTGTGCTTGGCCGAGTTCAACCACCTCTGGTCGCGGCGGGTGCTGGGCCAGGGCGCCGTCGTCCTCTTCATCTCCGACGGGCTCGACCGGGACGCGGGCGAGGGCTTGGAGCGCGAGATCGAGCGTCTCCACAAATCCTGCCGGCGCCTCGTCTGGCTCAATCCCCTGTTGCGCTACGAGGGATTCGAGCCCAGATCACTGGGCATGCGCGCGATCATGCCGCATGTGGACGATTTCAGGCCGATCCACAATCTCGAAAGCCTCGCCGCTCTCGCCGATGCGCTCTCACGGCAAGGCGAGCGGCGCGAGGAAGGAGTGAGCCGATGGCTGGCAACGATGCACTGAGTCACGAGAATATCCTCGAGACCGCTTCGGACTGGCTCCGCAGCGGCAAGAAGGTCGCGCTTGCGACGGTGGTGAGCACCTGGGGCTCCTCGCCGCGCCCCGTCGGCTCGCAGCTCGCGGTCGACGAGAAGGGCGCCATGGTCGGCTCCGTCTCCGGCGGCTGCATCGAGGGCGCGGTCGTCCAGGAAGCGCTCGCCGCCATCGAAGACGGCAAGCCGCGAATCCTCGATTTCGGCGTGACGCACGAGCAAGCCTGGGCCGTGGGTCTCGCCTGCGGCGGCAAGGTCCAGGTCTATGTCGAGCGCATGGAATGAAACGCGAAACCCTTGATCGGCTCTTGAAGGCGCGCGCCGCCAAGGCACCCTTGGCGCTCGCGACCGACCTCAAGAGCGGCAGACAGGCCCTCCTCGAAGGAAGCGTCTTCATGGGCGAGCTCTCGCCCTCTGCCGAAGGGCAAACGGCGATCCGCCGCGCGCTCCGCGACGACAGGAGCGGCATGGTCGAGACGCCCGAAGGCGCCCTCTTCGTCCAGGTCTTCAACCCACCGCTCCGCATGACCATCGTCGGCGCCGTGCACATCGCCCAGGCGCTCGTCCCCATGGCGGCCTTGGCCGGCTATGACGTGACGGTGGTCGATCCGCGCCGCGCCTTCGCGACCGATGCGCGCTTCCCCAACACCCATGTGACAACCGAGTGGCCGGACGACGCGCTCCAGAAGATCAAGCCGGACCGGCGCACCGCCGTCGTCACGCTGACCCATGACCCGAAGCTCGACGATCCGGCGCTCCACGTCGCGCTCAAATCCGACGCCTTCTACATCGCGGCGCTCGGCAGCCGGAAGACTCATGCCGCGCGCCTGAAGCGCTTGAAGGAAGCGGGCTTCGACGAACAGACCTTGGCGCGCATCCACGGACCCGCCGGGCTGTCGATCGGCGCCATCTCGCCGGCCGAGATCGCGCTCTCGATCATGGCGCAGGCGACCGCCGTGCTGCATGCGAAGGACGAGGGATGAAATTCGGCGCCCTCCCCGTGGCCGAGGCCGAGGGCGCCATCCTCGCGCACAGCCTCGTGCTGCCGGGTCCGGGACGGGGAACGACGCTCAAGAAAGGCCGGCGGCTCTCGGCCGAGGACGTGGCGGCGCTCACCGCGGCCGGGCATGAGAGTGTCACCGCCGCGCGGCTCGATCCGGACGATGTGCACGAGGACGAGGCGGCCGTGCTGCTCGCCCGGGCGCTCGCCGGCGACGGCCTCGCGATCGGCACGCCTTTCACCGGGCGAGCGAACCTCTTCGCCGAGCGTCGCGGGGTCGCCGTCATCGACCGGGACCGGCTCGACCGCATCAACCTCATCGACGAGGCGTTGACGCTCGCGAGCATCGCACCCTACGCAGTGGTCGACGAGAAGCAGATGGTCGCGACCGTCAAGATCATCCCCTTCTCCGTCAAACGCGCGGTCGTCGAGTCCGCCATCGCGATTGCTCGCGAAGACGGGCCGCTCGTGCGCGTCGCGGGCTTCGTTCCACACAAGGCGGCGCTCATCCAGACGACCCTGCCCGGCTTGAAGGCAAGCGTGCTCGACAAGACCGTCGCGATCATCCGCGGCCGGGTCGAGGCGCTCGGCGGCCAGTTCCTCGGGGAGACGCGCTGCGGCCATGAGGCGCGCGCCGTTGCGGATGCGATCGGGCGCGTGCGTGCGGAAGGCGCGACGCTGATCCTCATCGCCGGCGCCTCGGCGATTACCGACCGGCGCGACGTCATCCCCGAGGGCATCACCGAGGCCGGCGGCGCGATCGACCATTTCGGCATGCCCGTCGATCCGGGCAACCTCCTCCTCCTCGCCCATCTCGGTCGGGTCCCTGTCCTCGGCCTTCCCGGCTGCGTGCGCTCGCCCAAGTTCAACGGCTTCGACTGGGTGCTCCAGCGCCTCTCGGCCGGCATCGCGGTCACGGGGCGCGATCTCATGTTGATGGGCTCGGGCGGACTTCTGACCGAGATCCCCTCGCGCCCCATGCCGCGCGCGGGCGCCGCCCCCGGCACCGCGCCGCACGCGCCGCGCATCGCCGCGATCGTGCTCGCCGCGGGACAGTCGCGCCGCATGGGCAAGCTCAACAAGTTGCTCGCCGACGTGGACGGCGTGCCCATGCTGCTCCGCGCCGTCGATTCGGCATTGGCCTCCCACGCCTCCCCCGTCATCGTCGTGACGGGCCACGAGGACGCGCGCGTCCGCGACGCCTTGGGGCGGAAGCGCAAGATCACCGTCGTCCACAACCCCGATTACGCCCAGGGGCTTTCGACGAGCCTGGCGCGCGGCCTCGCCGCGGTGCCCGAGAGCGCCGACGGCGCGCTCGTCTGTCTCGGAGACATGCCGCGCATCAAGGCCCAGCATCTCGACCGCCTCATCGACGCCTTCAACCCCGTCGAGGGCCGCGCCATCTGCGTGCCCACCTATGAGGGCAAGCGCGGCAACCCCGTGCTCTTCGCGCGCCGCTTCTTCCGGGAGATGGCGACGATCGCGGGCGATGTGGGCGCACGGCATCTCATCGGCGAGCACGGCGAGCTCGTGGCCGAGGTCGAGATCGGGGACGAGGGCGTCTTGATCGACGTCGATTCGCCCGACGCGCTCGTGGCCCTCAAGGCCAAGATGGGCAGAACGCCGAGCTGATGGCCGAGCAGCTCTACCAGGCGGCGATCGTCGAGACGGCGCGGCGCGCGACCGGCAAGGGGCGCCTACCCGCGCCCGATGCCAGCGCGACGCTCGACAACCCGCTCTGCGGCGACCGGGTCACGATCGATCTCGCGCTCGACGGCGGGCGCGTGACGGCCCTCGGCCACGATGTGCGGGGCTGCGTTCTCTGCGAGGCGGCCGCTTCGGTCATCGGCGCGCACGCGATCGGCGCCACGGCGGACGAGCTTCGCGCGGCGGCGCGGTCGGCGGCTTCGCTCCTCAAGGACAGCGCAACGCAACCCGCCTGGCCCGATCTCGCCATGTTCGCCCCCGCCCGGCCGCACCGGAGCCGCCACCGCTGCGTGCTCCTCCCCTTCGAGGCGCTCGAAGCGGCGCTCGCCAAGGCCGCACCGAAGCGCTGAGTCTCGCGAAAGACGCGCGGCGCCCCTTGGGCTAAGCTCACGGCATGGACAAGCGCGCGGCGTGGGTCGTGGTGCGGCGGGCGAGGCTCGTCTCGGGCCTGGTCCTCTTCGCCTATGTGACGACGCACTTCCTCAACCACACGCTCGGCCTCCTCTCGCTCGATGCCGCCGAGGACGGCCGCGTGTGGTTCCTCGCGTTCTGGCGAAGCGGGGCGGGCACGGCCGCGCTCTACGGCGCGCTCGCGACGCACCTCCTTCTCGCGCTGTGGTCGCTCTACCGCCGGCGGAGCCTTCGCATGCCGGTGTGGGAAGCGGCGCAGCTCGCCCTTGGCCTCGCCATCCCGCCGCTCCTCTTCGAGCACGTCATCGGCACGCGCTTCCTCCACGAGTTCGCGGGCGTCGAGGACAGCTATACCTACGTCGCGCTCGTGATCTGGGACTTCTACCCGGCGAAAGGCGTCCAGCAGATCCTGACGCTCGCGATCGCCTGGCTCCATGGCTGCATCGGCCTTCATTTCTGGCTGCGCTTGAAGCCCGGCTACCGCCGCGCCGTGCCCCTCGCTTTCGCGGCGGCCCTCCTCCTGCCGGTGCTCGCGTCCCTCGGCTTCGTCGAGGCGGGGCGCATGGCGTCCGCTCTCGCGAAGCAACCCGGCTGGCTCGCCGATGCTGAGGCCGTCATCAAGTTCCCCAACGACGCAGCCATCGCCGCGGCCACGCGCCGCCTGGACATCATGCTTTGGACTTACGGCGCGCTCCTTGGCGCGACGCTCGCCGCGCGCGTGCTCCGCGCGCAGTGGCAGCGCCGGCACGGGCGCGTGCGCCTCACCTATCCGGGCGGGACGGTCGTCGAGATCGAGCGCGGCATGACCGTGCTCGAAGCGAGCCGGAACGCCGGCATCCCGCATGCCTCGGTCTGCGGCGGACGCGGGCGCTGCTCGACCTGCCGGATCCGCCTGGGCCTCGGTGCCGAGGTCGCACCGCCCGCGGACGAGGGCGAGGCGCGCGTGCTCGCCCGCATCGCGGCGCCGCCCAACGTCCGTCTCGCCTGTCAGCTCCGCCCCCGCGCCGATCTCGCCGTCATGCCGCTCCTGCCGCCCGCGGCCGGACCCGCGCGCGCAGCATCCGCCGCCCCGCACGAGCGCGGCGAGGAGAAGGAGATCGCGATCCTCTTCGCCGACCTCCGCGGCTTCACGCGCCTGGCCGAAGGGCGCCTCCCCTACGACACGGTGTTCGTCCTCAACCGCTATTTCGAATCGATGGGCCGCGCGGTCGAGGAGAATGGCGGCCTCGTCGACAAGTTCATCGGTGACGGGGTGATGGCGCTCTTCGGCGTCAAGGACGGGCCGGAATCGGGATGCCGCAACGCGCTCGCCGCCGCGCGCGCCATGGCCGGGCGCCTGGCCGAGCTCAACGCGTCGCTCGCGCACGAGCTCGATACGCCCTTGAGGATCGGGATCGGCATCCACGCGGGCCCGGCGATCGTCGGCGAGATGGGCTATGCGCGGGCGACGACGCTGACCGCCGTGGGCGACGCCGTCAACACCTCGAGCCGGCTCGAGTCGCTCACCAAGGAATACGGCGTCGAGCTCGTGCTCTCGGACCATGTGGCGAAGCGCGCCGGCGTCGAGCTCGGCGCCTTCGAGACGCGCGAGGCGGAGATCCGGGGCCGCCGCGAGCCGCTCGCCATCCGCCTCGTGCCGAACGCGGCCGAGCTTCCGGTTGGAACATAGGAGACACGGCCAAGGCCGGACGCACCGCCCGCAAAGAATGGCGTCCCGGCAAGCATGGAATGCGTGTTCCGGCGAGGCAGGCGCTTGCCCGGTTCCGTCTCGTCACCGAGAGCGCCACCTTCGCCGGATACGCTTCTCTTCTTTGAAAGACCCCGAGGGGTCGTTCCGCTACATGATCACCGTGGTCGGCGTCCTGAGCCACGCCTCGTGCGTGATCGCGAGCATGGACGGAACGTCGATGATGCCGATGCAGCCCCAAGTGAACAGGGCGTAGGCTTGCTGCGTCGTATCGACGCCGCTCGGCACCGCCGCTTTCAACTGCTTGGCGAGCCAGTCGATCGTTCCGTAACCGCAGAGGCTCACGCAGTGATCCTCCTTGGCGTCCGCCGAATAGCCCGAGGCAAACCAGCCCGTCTTGAAACTGTGAGCGGCGCAGGTCGTCTCGAGCTGGTTGGCCGCAACCCCGATCTTGACCGGGCCGTGATAGATCGCGCTCCGCAACACGTTCGGGTCGGTCCAGTTCACCGAATGCGCAGCCCCGTCATCGTAAACCTTACCGCCCTGGTCGAAGCCATGCTTCCGCATGGAGTGGAGGACGTTGCTGATGATGGCGCCCTCGTAGACCCCATGGGCCTTCGCCCAGGTCTCGACCTCGTTGTCAGTGATGAAAATCTCCGGAACGTGGCAGGCTTTGGCGAAGGCCTCTTCAGCCGTCACGCAGTCGCCATGCGCGTCGTTGTGCCAGACAGACAGCTCTTTCGGAAAATAGAGCTTGGTCGGCGGAAATTTGGCGATCGCGACATGCGGTATCGCCGCCGCCAACTCATGGCGCGGGCTTGGAATGGCTCCACGCATTACCTTCATCTGCGGCATCGCTTCATCCTTTCTTTGGCTTGAGGACTCTCCGCCGAGCGGACTCAATGGCCCCACGACGTTCACGCGCGCGGCGATTGCGACTTCCCACCCACCGCGTCCATCATGATAGGACGGTCATCCGTGACACCGTGTGACAGTCCTCACAGGCGGTTCGATTTTTTGCGCAAGTGTCGCGAGTCCGACACGAGGCGCTACGCCTAAACGCGCGCGCCATCATCGGAATCATCGTTCCGGCGGAAGGCCCGTGATTTTTCGTGCTCCGTGTGATGCGCGTCACATAAGCGGCGGCACGAGTTGGCGCAGTATGATGGGCGATGGCGCGGACATTGGTCCCATGACGAGCCGCCCGCGTATGAGCCGCAGGAGTGCGAACGATGAAACAGCGAATCCCCACCGAAGACCTGGTTGCCGACAAACTGAGCGCGCTGAGAGGAATGGCCGAGGCGCGCCGTCAGCTCCTGGCGCAAGCGGTGAGCAGCCTCGAACAGCAGATGCATGAGCGCGTCCTCGCCGAATACGAGCGCCGGATCCACGCCAGTCACTAACCGGACTCACGCCAGTCGCTGACTGGCCGCCCGTCAGAAAACCCCGCGACGACATGTCGCGGGGTTTTCTCATTCTCGCGATCCTCAATCTCGACCCGGCAAAGGACGGGGCTTTCTCTTTGCGGCTTCGCTAGACCCCGCGGTGCCGGCGGAGGAAATCGAGCACCGGCGGCGCGACCTGATCGGGCCCTTCGAGCAGAATCGCGTGGCGCAGCACCGGCAGGATGACCAGGTCCGCATTGGGCAACGCTGCCGCGATCTGCTTGTTCAGCCGCGGGTTGCAGCCGCCATCGTTCTCGCCGGTGAGCACGAGGCATGGATGCCGGATCTCGTGGAGCCAGGGCGACATCTCCGTCTCGGCATAGATGTCGAAGACAGAGAGAAACACCTCCGGGTCGGTGCCGAGCACCTGCCGCATGCGCCGCTCGACGACGTCGGGGCGCGTTGCCGCGAATTCGGGCGTGAACCAGCGCTCCTTGAGCGTTTCGAGGACCGGCGGGATGCCTTTCGCGCGCATCGCCGCGACGACGGCCTTGACCTTGGCGCTGTCATCCGGCGTGCGGAAAGCCGCCGTCGAGAAGAGGCCGAGCGTCGCCACATGCTGCGGGTACTTGCGCGCATAGGCCGGACCGATCATGCCGCCCAGGGAATGGCCGGCGAAATGGGCCTTCTCGATGCCAAGCTCGGCCCGAAGCGCCTCGAGATCCTCGACCAGGTCTTGGAGCGCGTAGGGCGCCCGAGGCGTGGGAGACACGCCGTGGCCGCGCAAATCGTAGCTGATGCAGCGGAACTCGTTCCTCAAGTACGGCACAAGTGCCGCAAACGTTGCCCGTGAAGCGCCGATCCCGTGGATGAGGAACAGCGCTGGGCCCTCGCCCTCGACCGAGAACGCGGAGCGGACTGGTTGGCCCATCTTACTTGTCCGGATATTTTTCGCGGAGCGTCTCGTAGCCGACGACCCAGTCGTCCTTGTCGACCTCGGTGAAGAGAACGTGGAAGGCCTCCGGCCGCCCACCCCCGGCCGCGCGGATGAAGCCATCGACCAGCTCTCTCGCGATCTTTTTCTTCTGTTCGGGCGTTCGGCCCTTGAGCAGTTCCACTCGGATCGTCGGCACGGTGCGTCCCCCTCGTTACACGTCAGATGTCTGCGCAGTGCTCAATTCGGCTCGGAACTCCCGTGCCGATGAACGACATCGATTCACAGCCGTCATTTAAGGCGATCGCGGGCGATCCGAGTCAAGCGGCAAAGGCCTTCGCGCTTGAGGCTTTGCGAACGTACGGCATGACCTCTTCCGCAAAATGACTCATCATCTCGAGTGTCATGGCATCGTCCTGACCGAAATTCGACGTCATGAGCACTTCATCGATGCCGAGTTCCGCGTAGCCAGAGAGCCGGTCGATCATCTCGTCGCGTCCGCAGATGAGGAGGTTCGCCGCAAGCTGCTCCAGCGTCTGGGTGCGGGGCAGCGGCCGAATGATGCCCTTGTCGACGATTCCGGATCCGCCGAATACGTTGTCGAAACTCTGATAGTAGATATAGGCGCGCTCGGCGATATGCCGGCGCTCCTCGTCGTTGCGCACCAGGAACATTCCGCGCTGCAGGCTGAGCCGCGTCTCGAGCGCCCGGTCCGCCGCGGCCTTGCCGCGCTTGAACGCATTGACCTGGTCCATCAGCTGCTCGTGGCTGCCGCCGAGCGGTGTCGTCTGCACGTGATAGCCAGCCCTTGCCGCGGCCTCGATGCCGGCCGGGTTCATCACGGCCACCATCAGCGGAATCGGATCCTCCGGCCGCGGCATGATGGTCAGAGCCTCGAAGGCGTAGCGCGCGCTGTTCCACGACACGTCCTCTCGCGTGAGCAGCGCCTCGAGCAGCTTCAAGTCCTCCTCGAACCACCGCTTCGTCTCGCCGAAGGGAACACCACACCGCTCCGTCTCGTAGGCAAAGGCGCCTTTGCCGACACCGAGGATGAGCCGGCCGTCGCAGAGAGCCTGGGCCTGAACGACCTCGCCCGCGAAGACGCGCATGTCGCGGAGCGGCAGCTGGCACACGGCGGTCATGAGCTTCACGCGGCTCGTATGCGCCGCGATCTTCACCGCCATCTGGAGCGGCGACGGAGTCAGGAGCACGTTGACCAGATGGTGTTCCGGAATGCCCACGCCCCGGAAGCCCAGCCTCTCCGCGTGCAGGGCCTGGTCGACGACGCTTTTGTAAAGGCGCTTGCCGCCGACGGCCGGGTCCAACATGTGGCTCGAGAGGAACGAGACGAAGTCCATGGCCATTCTCCTGAATAGGGCGACCAGGACAGTGGCAGAGCGTAAGACCTTTGAAAAACGGATTATTTTTGCCATTATGTTCGAAATTTTCGAACTCTCTATGAACCTCAACGAGCTCCGCACCTTTCTCGAAGTGATTGAGACCGGCAGCCTCGTGGCTGCCGCGCAGCGGCTCAACGTCACACAGTCGACGATCACCGCCCGCATTTCGGCCCTCGAGGAACAACTCGGCCAGAAGCTGCTCCATCGCTACAAATCGGGTGCGGAGTTGACCTCCGCCGGATTCAAGTTTCGCCGCTACGCCGAAGTGATGGTGCAGCTTTGGCGACAGGCGCGTTACGAGGTGTCACTGCCGAAAGGGTTCGAAGCGGTCTGCAATGTCGGGCTCGAGTTCGACCTTTGGCGGGACATCGGCCAGCGTTTCCTCGACCATGTTCGTGAGCGCGCCCCTGACGTGGTGATCGCGCTCTGGCCCGGCGAGCAGCGCCAGATCGACCGCTGGCTTTCCATTGGCCTTGTCGATGTGGCCTTCTGTTATGGGCCGCAGGCCGGCGACGACTTCACCAGCCGCGTGCTCATCGACGACGAACTGGTGATGGTCTCGACCGATGAGGGCGCCAAGGCGCAACTCGGCTCGGGCTACGTCTTCGTCGACCACGGCGACGAGTTCCGTCGTCGCCATGCCGAAGTCTTCGCGAGCGACGTGCCGGCCGCAGTGACCATTGCCGCATCCGAGTGGGCCGTCGACCACATCCTGAAGCGCGGCGGCAGCGGCTATTTGCCGCGCCGCATCGCGCGCGAGCACATCGCTTCCGGAGGCCTCTATCTCGTCGCCGGCGCGCCGACCTTCGGCCGCCGGATCTACGTGGTGGAGAATGCGCGCGCCGTGCGCGCCTGGTCCTGGTACGGCGCGGCGCTGGCGGCCCTCGAGCACCCTTGAATGTGGCTACGGCGCGATGACGGATCCGAACCGTGTCGCGACATGGACGCGGTGCGCGATTGCGACGCGCGCGGGCGCTCGCTCGGCGCTGCCGCTATGACGCCTTGCCGGTCTTCTTGAACTTCTCGACCGCTTCGCGGAGCTCGTGCGTCTCCTCGCAGGTCTTGCAGAACTTGTCGAGGGTGGCGAGGCGCTGCTCGGCGCTCGGCAGGTCGCCCATCTCGAGATAGAGCTCGCCGAGATACTCGTTGGCCCCGAGGTGATTCGGGTCGATGTCGAGCGCCTTCTTGTAATTGGCCAGCGCCTTGTCCTTGTCGCCGAGCTTCCGGTGGCTGAAGCCCAGGTAGTTGAAGGCATCGGCGTTCTTGGGATCGGAGGCCACGACCTTCTCCAGGAGCGGGATGGCACCCTTGTAGTCCTTGGCCTTCACGGCTCGCTCGCCCTTGGAGTAGTCCGATTCGGGCTTGGCCGGAGCACTGCTCGGGGTGCTGCTGCCCATGGCCAGGCTCTCCCCCGCCACGCCCGCGAGGCTCAATGCCAATGCGAGGCTTACCGCCGTCACGATGCGCATGCTGTCTCTCCTGTCTTGCTGCCAAGGCAAAGGCCAGTGCCGAGGATAGCCGAAGCCGGGTGGGCGGGCACCGCCGTGCTGCGCCACGGAATTGCAAAATTTTCTTAGGTGCTCTATGAGAACCTAGCTTTGCGTTATGCAATAATAAACCAATATATTAATTTATAGACAATATGATGCACTAGGTTTTTAATACTCGTCTTAGGTCATGGCGAAAATTCACCTAAACGCCCGCGCTCTCGAAGAGTTGAAGCCGCCACACCGGGGCCAGGTCGACGTATGGGATGCTGGCCTGCCCGGCTTCGGCATCCGCCTGTCGCAAGGGGGATCGAAATCCTGGGTCGTCATGGCGCGACGGGGAGCCCGGCGCGTGCGCCTGACTCTCGGGCCCTATCCGGAACTCTCGATCGAAGCCGCGCGCGAGGAGGCCACGCGCCACCTCGGACCTGGAGCAGAAGCGCTCGCCCATGGGGAGACGGTCCAGCCGCGCCAACCCGTCGCAACGGACGCGGCGTCCGCGCGGGCGCCAGCGGGTGCTTTCTCCCTGACGCCCGAGATGGCGGCCGCGGCGCGGCAGGTGCTGGCGCTCTTCCAAGCCTGGCTCGAGGGCCAGCCGGTTGGCGCGCCCGCGGAATCGCTGTCCCTGCCCTCTTCTGGACCCGTCCCCGCCGCCGGTCCCGCCGCGGCGCACGATCAGGCCGGCCGACGCCAGCGCATTCTCCTCGCCGAGGACACCGAGACGAACCGGATGCTCGTCCTCGCCATGCTGGCCTCCGAACCCTACGACATCGACACGGTCCATGACGGGCGCGACGCGGTCGAAGCGGCGAAGAAGCGAAGTTACGACCTCATCCTAATGGACGTCTCGATGCCGATCATGGACGGCGTCGACGCGACGCGCGCGATTCGCGCGCTTCCCGGCCCCGTTGCCAAGGTTCCCATCATCGCCATGACGGCGCACGCCATGGCGGCAGACCGAGAACGCTGCCTCGCCGCAGGCATGGACGACTATGTGAGCAAGCCGGTCTCGCGCGCTGAGCTTGTCGAGAAGCTCGCGTCCCGGCTCGCCGCGCGGGCCGGACAGCCGGCATCGGCCCCGCCGACGGCCGTCCTCGACGAGGAGGTGCTCCGGCAGCTCCGCCAGGATCTTCGCGCGGATTCCCTCGCGAGCTTCATCGATTCGCTGCTGCCCGACATCCAGATGCGCGTCCGCGGAATCTTCGTGGCGCATGTGGCCGGCAATCTCCCGGCGCTGGCCGCCCACGCGCACAGCCTCATCAGCCTTGCCGCGACCTTCGGGGCCGGGTCGCTCGCCGCTCTCGCGCGGAGCCTCGAGGAGCGCGCGCATGCGGGCTCGGCCGAAGCGCTGCCCCCGCTCATCGAGGCCTTGAAGCCCATGGTCGAGGACACGCTTGCCGCTCTCACCGCGCTGCGGCAGCGATCGGCCTGACGGGCTCAGCGCCCGTCGAGGGTGAGGCCCTCCATGTCGATCGCGGGCTTGCGCCCCTGGATGAGGTCCGCCGAAATCCGCGCCGAGCCGCAGGCCATGGTCCAGCCGATATGGCCGTGTCCGGTGTTGAGCTGAAGATTGTCGTAGCGGGTCTTGCCGAAGATCGGCGGACCATCGGGCGTCATGGGGCGCAGGCACGCCCAATATTTGGGCGGCGCGTTCCAGTCGCAGGCGTTGGGGAACATCTCCTTCGCCGTCCGCAAGATCGCGGTGAAATCCGACGGCTTGAAGTCGGTCTTGTAGCCCGCGAACTCGGCCTTCCCGCCGACGCGGAAGGTGTTGCCGAACTTGCACCAGGCGACGAGAAGGTCCTCATCCACCCCGCCCACAAGCGGCGTCAGATTCGCGCCGTCGCAGGGGAAGGACGCCGTGTAGCCCTTGACCGGATAGATGGGCAGGCTGATCCCGACCGTGCGCGCCACCTGGGGGCTGAAGCTGCCGAGCGAGAGCACGTACATGTCGGCCTTGATCTCGCCCTTGTCGGTCACGATCGATTCGATCGAGCGCCCGTTCGCTTTCATGCCCTTCACATTCGTGCTGAGGGCGAACTTGACCCCCAGGGGCTTGCAGAGCTCGCCGAGCTTCTGCGTGAAGACGCGCGCATCGCCGCTGCCGTCGGTCGGGCAGTAGAGCGCGCCCACGTATTTGTGCTTCACGGGCTCGAAGGCGGGCTCGATCCGCGCCACGTCGTCGCGCGACTTGATCTCGATCTTGACGCCGTTGTCGGAGAGAAGCTTGGAGGCCGACGCGGCCTGGTCCATATGGGCCTGGTCGCGGAACATGTAGAGAAGGCCCTTCTGGAGGTCATCGAACTGGAGGCTCACCTCGCGGCGGAGCTGGTCCATCACCTGCTCGCTGTACCGGCAGATGCGCAGCTTCCGGAGCGTGTTGATGCGGTAGCGCTCGGCCGTGCAGTTCTTCACGAACTGGAGGCTCCAGAGATACATGCGGATGTCGGCGCTCAAGCGGAACAGGAGCGCCGCGTCCTTGTCCCAGAGTGACTGGAGAAGCACCTTGGGCGCGCGGGGCGAGGCCCAGGCGAAAGCGTGCGCGACGGCCAGAAGTCCCGCGTTCTGGTAACTCGTCTCCATCGCCGGTTCCGGCTGCCGGTCGATCAGCGTGACCTCGTGGCCCTCCTTGGCGAGGAAGTAGCTCGTCGCCATCCCCACGGCCCCGGCCCCCATGACTGCGATTCTCATTCTCCTCCCCCTTCGGCGACCCGTTGCAACATGAGAACGTTAGCATGCCCCGCCTCGGGCGTGGTAGGGAGGGTGGTGCGACTGGCTTGCGTTTGCGCCGCTCTCGCGCCCAAGGGCCGACCCATCGGTGATCCCATGACCGACACGACCGCCGCCATCCGGGAGAAAGACCTCCGCCACCACATCCACCCCTGGGGCGATCACAATGCGATGCGGAGCCAGGGGGCGACCGTGCTCGTCCGCGGCGAAGGCGCCTATGTCTGGGACTCGGAAGGGCACAAACTGATCGACGGTGTCGCCGGTCTCTGGTGCGTCAACATCGGCCACGGGCGCGCCGAGATGGCGGAGGCGATCGCCGAGCAGGTGCGCACCCTCACCTACTATTCGACCTTCGGCTCGCAGACGAACCCCGTCGCGGCCGAGCTCGCCGAGCGCCTCTGCCGCCTGACTCCCAAGGGCTTGAACCACGTCTTCTTCTCATCGAGCGGGTCGGATGCGAACGAGACAGCGATCCGCACCGTGCTCCGATACTTCACGCTCATCGGCAAGCCCAAGAAGCGTCACGTCTTGACGCTCGAGGACGCGTATCACGGCAGCACCTATCTGACGGCGTCCATGTCGGGTCCGGCCTTCTATCCAGGCTGGGCGCGCGAGACGGGATTCATCCACCGGGTCGCCAAGCCCTATCCCTACCGCCGGCCGGAAGGGGTGGGCGCGGCGCAGTATCTCGACCACCTGGCGACGAACCTCGAAGAGACGATCGAGCGCCTGGGCGCGGATGAGGTCGCATGCTTCATCGCCGAGCCCATCATGGGACGCGGCGTCGTGTTGCCGCCCGAGGGCTATCACCGACGCATGCAGGAGGTCTGCCGCCGCCACGGCGTCCTCTATATCTCCGACGAGGTGGTGACGGGCTTCGGGCGCTTGGGCCACATCTATGCGAGCGAGCCCCGCTTCGGCCTCACCCCCGACATCCTCACCTCGGCCAAGGGAATCTCATCGGGCTATGTGCCGCTGGCGGCGACATTCGTGTCGGATGAGATCTACGACGTCCTGAGCGCGCCGGGCGAGGTCTACTACCACGGCTTCACCTATACGGGGCATCCCGTCGCCTGCGCGGCGGCGTTGAAGAACCTCGAGATCATCGAGCGCGAGCGCATCTTGGAGACCGTGCGCACGCGGGGCGCGCGCTTCCAGCGCATGCTCGAAGGGCTCACCGACCTCGCCATCGTCGGCGAGGGACGCGGCAGCTATTACATGATGGGCATCGAGTTCGTCATGAACCAGAACTCGCGCGAGCGGTTCCCTGAGTCCGTGAAACTCTCGGAGCGCATCGCGCGCCGGGCCTACGGGAAAGGCCTCGTCGCGCGCGCGATCATGCCGGAGGTGATTCTTCTTTCCCCCACCCTCGTCCTGAGCGACGGCGACCTCGCCGATATCGAGCGCATCTTGCGCGAATCGATCCGCGAGACGATGGACGAATTGGTGCGCGAGAAGCTCTGGCGGCCGACGGGGTAAATCGCCGGCGCGCGATACCCTCTGTCTCCCGCCGCTTCGCGTCGGGCCCCTCCCTCTCCCGTGAACGGGAGAGGGTCATTCTTGCTCGCAAAGAAATGAACGCGCGGGCAAACAAAGAAGCGCCTTCCCCTCCCTGCAAGGGAGGGGCAAGGGGAGGGTCCCGGTGCGGATGTCAGCGCCCCGCGACACGAAGACGTGATCGCTCGCCCCTCACCCCTTCGTCCCGAACCGCCACGCATCGACCTTGCCCGCGCGTTTGGCGGCGAGGCACGCCATCGCCTCGGCCATGAGGCGCGCCGCCAAGAGACTCGTCGTGCCGCTCTTGCTGTCGAAATCGGGCGAGACCTCGACCACGTCGAAGCCGGCGAAGCCGTCGCGGCAGACAGTGCGCACGCCTTGGATGATCTCGCGGCTCGTGAGGCCACCCGGCTCGGGGCTGTTGGTGCCGGGGGCGAAGGCGGGATCGACCGCATCGATGTCGACGCTCACATAGACGGGCCGCCCGTCGGGCGAGGCGATCTTCCGCGCTTCCTCTGCCACCGCCGCCATGCCGCGCGCCTCGACTTCGGCGTTCGAGAACACGCGCATGCCGAGCGATTTGTAGAGCGGCGTCCATTCCGGCACGTTCCGCGGTCCCTTGATGCCGATCATGGTGACGCGGCGCGGATCGACCTCCTTCAACTCGCAGATGCGCTTCACCGGCGAGGCGCGCGTGAGCCGGTCGCCGTTGAGTGACTCCGAAAGATCGAGATGCGTATCGAAGACGACGACGCCCAGGGGCGCGCCCGTCTTCCGCGCGACCGAGGTGACCGCGGGGTAGGTGACGCCGTGGTCGCCGCCCATCATCATGGGCACGGCGCCGATCGCGAGGATTTCGTCGATGCGACGCTCCAAGCGCCGGTAGGATTCGGGCGTATCACCCGGCACGACGTCGACGTCGCCCGCATCGACGACCGTGAGATGGTCGAAGACCATCATGTCCCAGTCGAAATTGTGACTGCCGAAGAGCAGCGAGAACTTGCGGATCTCCTGGGGCGCGCGGCGCGTGGCCCCGCCCCGGTAGGTCGCGATGCCGTCATAGGGCATGCCGAGGACGACCGCGTCGGCCGCGACACCTTTCAACGACGGCTTGTGCCCGACCGCCATGAAGGGCGGCACGTCGCCGTACATCTTGGGCACGCTGCCCGGCTGGAGCGTCGTCTTGCGTGCGTCATCCATGGTTACCGGTCCTCGCTTCGCCTCATGCTTCGCTCACGCCCATTCGAGTCCCTCCATGTCGATCTCGGGCTTCTTGCCGAGCATGACGTCGACGACGGCGCGGGAGGCGCCGCAGGACATGGTCCAGCCGGCGGCGCCGTGGCCGACATTGAGATAGAGGTTCTTGTATTTCGAGCGGCCGAGGATGGGCGGCCCGTGCGGCGTCACGGGGCGCAAGCACGCGTAGTACGTCGGGTTCTTGTAGTCGCCGCCTTCGGGGAAGAGATCCTCCGCCACCTTGAACACGCCCCTGAATTGATGCGGCGCGTAGCTCTTGTCGTGGCCCGCGAACTCGGCCTTGCCGCCGATTCGCAAGCGATTTCCCAAATGACCGAAGGCGACGAGGTTGTCCTCTTCGATGATGCCCACGGTCGGCACATGCCTGTAGCCCTCGCTCGGGATGCTCGCCGTGTAGCCCTTGATGGGATAGATCGGGAGGGGCAAGCCGATCATGCGGCCCACGCGCGCGCTGTCGAGACCGAGCGCCATCACATAGGCATCGCCTGAGAACTCGCCCTTGTCGGTCACGACACCCGCGATGCGATCGCCCTCGCGCCTGATGCCCCTGACCTCGGTGTTGAGGCTGAAGGTGACGCCCTTCGAGGCACAGGCCTTCGCGAGGTTGCGCGTGAAGATGAGCGCATCACCCGCCCCTTCCGAGGGGCCGAAGAGCCCGCCCGCGATCTTCTCGCGCGTGGGGCCGAGCGCGGGCTCGATCTCGACGCAGCGCGCCCGGTCCACATCCTCGAGCGGCAGACCGTGCTGGCGGAGGAGATCCCAGGCCGAGAGGCCGTGGTCGAGCGTCTGTTGCGTCCGGAAGAGATAGAGGATGCCCTTGTCGTTGCCGTCATAGGCGATGCCTTCCTCGTCGCGCAGCTTCCGCACGAGCGCCATGCCGTACATCATGACGCGAAGGATGCGGAGCGAGTTGGCGCGGTAGCGCTCGGCCGTGCAGTTCGCGAGGAACCGGAGGCCCCAGAGCCAGAACTCGGGCTCGAAGCGGAGCTTGAAGCGAAGCGCCGGATCGTCCTGGAAGAGCGACTTGATGAGGGTCTTCGGCGCCGCGGGCGAGGCCCAGGCCTGGGAATGGCCGGGCGCCAGAAGCGCGCCGTTCTGGAAGCTCGCTTCGAGTCCTGTCTCTTCGCGCCGCTCGATGACCGTGACCTCGTGCCCCTCCTTGGCCAGATACCAGGCCATGGTGACGCCGATGATGCCCCCGCCCATGACGATCGTCTTCATTGGCTTCCCCCCAAAGGCTTCCCCATGATCGCGCACGTAAGCCGCGATAACACTAGCCGAGCCGCCGTCCACGCGCCAACGCCGGTTGATCGCGGGCGGCTCTCGGCTCTAGTCTTGCCGCACCCGACCGCGCGAGCGTGCCCGACCCATGCGATTCAACACAATCGACATCCGCCCCATCGCAGGAGCCCTCGGCGCCGAGATTCACGGCGTCGACCTCGCGCGCGACCTCAACCCCGCGACCGTCGAGGCCATCCGCCGCGCGTTCCTCGATCACCTCGTCATCTTCTTCCGGGACCAGCACCTCGCCCCGGCGCAGTTCATGGCCTTCGCGCGCGCCATGGGAAAGCCCGTCGAGTATCCCTTCGTCAAAGGACTGGAGGAGGAGCCGCTCATCATCCCGATCGTGAAACTCGAGCACGAGCGGGTCAATTTCGGCGGCATCTGGCATTCGGACACGACCTACCTCGAGCACCCACCCATGGGCTCGATGCTCATCGCGCGCGAGGTGCCGCCCCAGGGCGGCGATACGATGTTCGCCAACCAGTATCTGGCCTACGAGACCCTCTCGCCCGGTCTGCAGCGCGCGCTCGAGGGCCTTATCGGCGTCAGCGACTCCATGCTGGCCGATGTCAGCCGCACGCGCGAGGACCGCATGCGCGACGGCGCCAAGGCGGGCGCCAAGACGCGCTACATCGCCGAGCACCCCGTGGTGCGCACCCATCCCGAGACAGGCCAGAAATCGCTCTTCGTCAACGTCGCTCACACGGCGCGGTTCAAGGATATGACCGAGGAAGAAAGCGCGCCGCTTCTCCGCACGCTCTTCGAGCACCAGGTGCGGCCGGAATTCACCTGCCGCTTCCGCTGGGAGGTCGGTTCCATCGCCTTCTGGGACAATCGCTGCACCCTCCACAACCCGATCAACGACTACCACGGCTTTCGCCGCGTGATGCACCGCATCACGCTTGAAGGCGACCGGCCAGCCTAGTTCACCAGTTCACCGCCGAGAGACTCCCCCTGCCCCGCCGCATCGCGCCCGACGACGTCCCCGGCCTCTTGCGTCCCGGCATGAGCGTGTTCGCGCAGGGCGGCGCCTCGGAGCCCTTGACGCTCGTCGAGGCGCTTCGCCGCGCGCCCGAGAAAAGCGCGGGCGTCACCTACGTCCAGCTCAACATCCCGGGCGTCAACCGCACCGACTACGCCTCGCTCCATCCCGAGGCGAAGCAGATCGCGTTCTTCGCGACGCGGGACATCGAAGCCTCGCTTGGCCGCGGCCGCGTGCGCCTCCTGCCCTATCATCTCTCGGAGATGCACAGCTACCTCACGCGCCGCGCCAGTTTCGACTTGGCACTCGTGCAGGTGAGCCCGCCGGGGCCGGACGGACAGTGCAGCTTCGGCATCGCCGGCGACGTGGTGCCGGAGGTGCTCGCCCGCGCCCGTGCCGTTGTCGCCGCGGTCAATCCCGCGATGCCGCGAAGCGCGGGCGCGCCGTCGATCGCTGTCGAGCGCCTTGATTTTACGGTCGAGGTCGAGCACCCGCTGATCGCGGTGCCGACGCCGCCGCCCGACGAGACGCTGGCCGCGATCGGGCGGCATGTGGCCTCCCTCGTCGAGGATGGCGACACGATCGAGTTCGGCATCGGCAGCGCGCCGGCCGCCGTGCTCGCAGCGCTCAAGGGCCACCGGGATCTCGGCGTCCACACCGGCCTCATCGGCGATTCGCTCGTCGAGCTCGTCGAGTCGGGGGCGATCACAAATGCGCGGAAGCCCATCGATCGGGGGCGCATCGTCGCGGCCCACGCGGTCGGCACGCGGCGTCTCTACGACGCGCTCGGGTCCAGCCTGCCGGTCGATTTCCGGCCGATCGGCTACACCCACGGCCAGGACGTGCTGGCCCGGCTCGACTCCTTCGTCGCGATCAACAGCGTGGTCGAGGTCGATTTGCTCGGCCAGGCCAACGCCGAGATGGTCGGCGGACGGTTCGTGAGCGGCACGGGCGGGCTCCTCGATTTCGTGCGCGGCGCGCGGAGCGCTTCGCGCGGACGTTCGGTCCTGGCGCTGCCGTCGACCGCAGCCGGCGGCAAGGTATCGCGCATCGTCCCGGCGCTCGGCACGGTCGTGAGCGTGCCGCGCGCCGATGCCGACTTCGTCGTGACAGAGCACGGCATCGCGGCCTTGCGCGACCGCTCGACCGACGAACGCGCCGATTCCCTCATCGCCATCGCCGCCCCGCAATTCCGCGAGGAGCTGGCGCGCGCCATACCGCCGAAGAACGCGGACTAAGACGAGGCCACCCTTCCCCGTCGAGCGCGAACATGAAATGCTCCGCGCCAACAATCCGTTCAGGAGGACGTCATGGGTGGAGTCGCGCGGCTCGGCTATCTCGGCTTCGAGGTCTCGAAACCGGACGACTTCGCGTCCTTCGCGACGCGAGTCATCGGACTCGAGGCGGGGCCGCGCGCGGCCGACGGTGCCTTGACCTTGCGCATGGACGACCACGCCCAGCGCTTCCGCATCCACCAGGGCCGCGCCGACGACGTCGCCTATGTCGGCTGGGAGGTCGAGGATTCCGCCGCGCTCGACGCGCTGTGCGGGAAGCTGAAGCGCGCGGGCGTCGCGGTCGAGGGGGGATCGGCGGATGCGGCCACCGCGCGCGGCGTCGCGGCCTTCGCCGCCGCGCGTGACCCGAACGGAATCCGCCTCGAATTCTTCCACGGGCCCGCTCGCGCGGCGCCCCATCGCTCCGCCCTCATGCCTTCCGGATTCCTCACGGGCGAGGAAGGCATGGGCCATATCTTCCTTTTCGTCGACGACGCCGAGCGGAGCGTCGCGTTCTACCGCGACGTGCTGGGTCTCAGGATCAGCGATTATGTCGACGCGACCTTGGGCCCCAACACGATCCACGCCATCTTCTTCCACGCGAACGCCCGCCACCATTCGCTCGCCATGACGGCGGCCAAGGCGCCGAAGCGCCTCCACCACTTCATGCTCGAGGTGAACGCGCTCGACGACGTGGGTGCGGCCTTCGACCGCAGCCAGGACGGCGGCGCGCCCATCCTCCTCGGCCTCGGCCGGCATCCGAACGACCGGATGATCTCCTTCTACGGTGTCACGCCGGCGGGATTCGCCTTCGAGATCGGCCATGGCGGGCTCAAGGTCGACGACGCGACCTGGCCCGTGCGCACCTATCACGCGATCAGCGAGTGGGGCCACCGGCCCGGCGCGGGCGGCGCCCACTGAGCCTTGCCGGTTCGCGGCCCCAGGGGGGCATGCTAAGCTCAGGACGGCACGCGAACGAAGTGATCGTTAGGAGAAAGAGAATGGAAGGCACGCGCGAGATTCTGGAGCGGCACAAGCAGGTCATCCCCTCGGGCGTGATGTCGGTCAACCGCATCATCGACCCGATGCGCGTCTTCGCGCGCGCCAAGGGCGCCTATCTCTGGGATCACGAGGGCAAGCAGTACATCGACTACCACGCGGCCTTCGCGCCCTATCTCCTCGGGCACGGCGACGAGGACGTGGATAACGCCGTCATCGCCATGATCAAGAGCGGCGCCTCGCTCATGGGCGCGGGCACGACGCCCTGGGAGGGCGAGCTCGCGCGCCTCATCGTCGACTGCGTGCCCACGCTCGAGCAGGTCCAGGTGGTGAACACGGGCTCCGAGGCCACCTTCTTCGCGCTCCGCATCGCGCGGGCGGCGACGGGACGCGACGAGATCGTGCTCATGCAGGGCGGCTACAACGGCTGGGCCGACGACGTGTCCTTCAACCTCATGGATCCGCGCGAGGTGGTGGCCGACCACAAGGAGGGCGAGGAATACGCGCTCCGCCCCATCACCGCGGGGATTCCGAAGTCGCTCCACCAGAACGTGCACGCCATCGAGTACAACGACCTCGCGGCCGCGGAAAGGCTGCTCGCGACCAAGAAGATCGCGGCCGTGATCCTGGAGCCTATCCTCCAGAACATCGGCGTCGTGAAGCCCAAACCCGGCTTCCTCCAGGGTCTCCGCGCGCTCTGCGACAAGTTCGGCACCGTGCTCGTCTTCGATGAGGTCAAGACCGGCTTCCGCACGGCCTTGGGCGGCTATGCCTCGATCTCCGGCGTGACACCGGACCTCGCGGCCTACGGCAAGGCCTGCGCCAACGGCTATCCCTTGGCCATCGTCGGCGGCAAGCGCGAGTTCATGCAGTACTGCAACCATCCGGACCCGAAGAAGCGCGCCGTCATCGCGGGGACCTATTCGGCCCATCCCTTCACCGTCGCGGCCGCGCTCGCGACCTTGAAGAAGCTCAAGACGCGGGAGAAGGAAATCTACGGCAAGCTCGAGGCGCTCGGCGCCCGCATGGAGAAAGGGCTCAGCGACATCTTCCGCAAGCGCAACTACCCCACGACCATCGTGCGCCAGGGCTCGGCCTTCGTTGTCTACTTCATGGACCACGCGCCCGAGAGCTGGGCCGACATCGCGCGCCACAACGACGCGCAGCGGGACGTCGCCTACCGGAAGGCGCTCATCGAGGCGGGCGTGTTCCATTTCCCGGTGACGACGAAGCAGGGCAGCATCTCCTTCGCCCACAGCGAGGCCGACATCGACAAGACGCTCGCCATCACCGAAGAGGTCGTGCAGAAGCTGGGGTAGCGTCCGGTCGCGTTTCCTATCCGTACACGCTCTCGCCGGCCTGCGCGGCGAAGATCGTGGTGTAGCCCTTGGTCCAGTCGGGCGGCAGCGGACAGGGGCGCGGATCGAGATGCGCCATCTTGGGCCGCACGCCGCGCACGACCGTCTGCGCCCTCACCGACGGCGCCGGCTGCGCCACATAGGGGAACGAGTCCGCCGCATTGTAGCAGTTGAGAAGAAGCGGCCGGCCCGAATCGGCCACACTCGGCGGCGAGCCGTGCACCGCGCGGCAGTTGTGGATCGTGATCGAGCCCGCGGGTCCTTCGAGAAGCGCCATGCGCGACCGGTCGAGCCGCGCCGCATCGCGTGGCTTCAAGCAGCCCTGCCAACGCCCCTCGTCGTCGTAGAGCTCATAGAGCGGACCTTCGTGGCTGCCCGGCAGGACCGCGAGCGGCCCGTTCTCGAGGGCCGTGTCCTCAAGATACGTGCCGATGGTGAGCGAGCTGTAGTTCGTCTGCGGATAGAACTGGATGTCCTGATGCCAACGCACCTCGTCCCCGCCCTCGTGCCATTTGAAGTTGAGCTTCGAATGGTGGAAGACCACGTTGGGGCCGACGAGATCGGCCGCGACGTCGGCGATGCGCCCCTGCGCATACTCCCAGTAGCGCTCGTCGATCACCTCGGGGTGCTTCAAGCGCCGGATGCGCGGCCGCGCGGCCGTGTGCGAGGGGGCGAGATCGAAGATCGCGTCCGACTTCGCGACCTCCCGGCTTTGCTCGACGAACTCGGCCGTCACCGCATTGAGCTTGGCCACCGTCTCCTTCGAGATGAAGGATTCCAAGAGCAGATAGCCGTTCTCGAAATAGAACACGCGCTGCTCTTGCGTGAGCACCGTGGGCCGTTGGGAGAGCACCTGTTCGGGCGTCATGGCGGCGGCCTCGTCAGGGGAACCAGATCAAGCTTGCGCGCCATTCACGCGTAAGACAAGGCCAACGGGCCTCATCCCGAGCCTTTCGAAGGTCGAGGCGCCGCGGAAAGCGCCTCCTCCAACGCCTGGTGGAAAAAGGCGAGGCCCTTCTCGTAGCGGCCGAAGACGAGGTGCGTGTTGGCGCCCGAGGTGAATCCGGCCTGGACGCCTTCCGCCACGCGGAAATCCTCGTCGAGCGCCGTGCGGATGAGGTTCGCGTTCCTCTCCCAGTAGCTCCGCGCCTTGTCGGAGGACGGCGTCTCCGGCAGGCAGAAGGAGAGGCGCATGACCGAGCGCGTGGCACCGTCGGGAAACATGGCGAAGATTGCCGCGTGGTCGGCCACGAACACGATCACCGTGTTGGGGAAGATGTAGTAGAGGATGTTCGCGTGCTCGCGGAGGCGCCAGTGGACCGGGTCAGTCCCCTTCAAATCGAGGAGCGTGCGCTTCGGGATGACATAGCGGATGTGGGGGCCGAAACGCTCGTAGACGGCCGCATTGTCGAGATAGAAGCGATAGACGCTGCGGCCATGGACGTACCGGAAGTGATAATCCTCGAGGAAGGTGTCGACCATGACTTTCCAGTTGATCGCGCAGCGGATCTCCCCCGGCGCGTAAAGGACGCTGCCGCCGAGGTCGAAGGACGCGAAGTCATCGGCGAGCGCACCGAGGAAGCGGTCGATGTCGAGCGCCGCGTCGCCGGGCGAGGGCTGGACCCAGACAAGGCCATGGCGCTCGACAACCGGTAGGCGCGTGAGGCCGTGACCCACGCGATCGAGCCCGGCGAAGGACTCCTCGTCGCTCGTCCGCACGAGCGCGCCTGAACGGTCATAGATCCAGGCATGGTAGGGACAGGTGATCGCGGTGCCGATCTGGCCATGCGCGCTCACGACGAGGCGCGCGCCCCGGTGGCGGCAGACGTTGAGGAAGGCGCCAATCTCACCGCCCTCCCCCCGCACGAGGAGAATCGGCACGCCCGCGAGATCGTGCGTCACGAAGGCGCCAGGCCCGGCGAGCTCGGATGATTGCGCAACGATAAGGGGGTAGCGCCGAAAGAGCGCCGCCATCTCGTGCGCGTGCCGCTCGGGCGCGAGGTAATCCTCGACCGGCACGCGATAAAAGCCATCCGCCGTCTCGCGCTTCCCTGCCTCGACAAGCGCCTGGATACGCTCGATCAACCTCACTTCCACGTCGTGGCGCATGCTCACCCCTGCCCGCCTTGGCGCGTCCCGCCCCACCCGACATAATCACATCGCGCAACGCGGCGCAAAGCCAGGAGGAGAATCATGGCCTACGAAACGATCCGCTACGCTGTCGATGACCGAGTCGCCGTCCTCACGCTCAACCGACCGGAACGCATGAACTCCTTCAACCTCAAGCTCCGCGAGGAGGTCGTGGCGGCGTTGAAGTCCGCGAGCGCCGATCCCGAGGTGCGGGTCGTCGTCATCAAGGGCGCGGGCGGGAAGGCCTTCTCCGCCGGCTACGACATCCAAGAGACGGCGGCCAGCGCCAAGAACCGCTCGCTCAACGAGTGGCACGAGATCCTCGGCGAGGAATTCGAGTTCTGCATGAGCCCGTGGCGTTGCACCAAGCCCGTGATCGCAGAGATCGAGGGGCATTGCTTGGCCGGCGGACTCGAATTCGCCCAGCTCTGCGACGTGCGCTACGCATCCGAGGACTCGCGCTTCGGCGTCGTCGAGACGCGGTTCTCGAACGGCATCCTGAACCTCATCATGCCGTGGATCCTCGGCGCGCGCTGCCGCGAGCTCATCTTCACGGGCGATACGTTTGACGCGAAGGAAGCGCTGCGCTTGGGCCTCGTCAATCGCGTCTTCCCCAAGGCCGATCTCGATCGCGAAGTGATGAAGGTGGCCAAGCGCATGAGCCGCGTGGCGCTTGCCTGCCTCACCTGGAACAAGCGCGCGGTCAACCACAGCTTCGAGACCATGGGCTTCAACGCCGCCATGCAGTACGGCTTCGAGGCCTGCACCATCATGGACGCGACCGAGACGCCGGAATACAAGGCCTTCAACGCGCTCCGCACGACGCAAGGCCTCGGCGCCGCATTGAAGCACCTGAAAGAGACCTTCGCACCGTACGAGTGATTCGCGGATAACAATGTCAAGCCTTTCGAGGCTGGACACGGTGAAAGGGATTCTCCGATGATCGAGAGTCCTTCACCGCCCGAGGGAGGCGCTCATGATACCGTGGGACCCGACGACGCTGCCGAAGCCGACGCAGGATCTGGCGCGGCTCAAAGCCGACATGGACCAGTTCGGCTATTGCATGATCGAGGCGGCGTTCCCGCGCACCGTGATGGATGCGATCCGCACGCGCCTCGCGGAGCAGGCGGCCGCCGAGCGCAAGCACGGCCACCACCGGCGGAGCGAGGTGC
Organism: Alphaproteobacteria bacterium; assembly: GCA_046349515.1. Taxonomy (GTDB): domain Bacteria; phylum Pseudomonadota; class Alphaproteobacteria; order CADEGL01; family CADEGL01; genus JBGPGW01. The sequence goes on from JAXMCE010000011.1 coordinate 29,260, forward strand.
AGGACCCGGGCGGCGTCAACCAGTGGGTCGGCCTCCTCATCAACAAGGGCAAGGTGTTCCAGGGCGTGCTCTTCCATCCGCTCATCGAGGGCGTGGTCGAGCACCTGCTCGGGCCCGAATTCACGCTGAGCGACTTCGCGGCGCACATCACGCGGCCCGGCAATTCCCTCCTGCCGCTCCACATGGACCAGTGGTGGATGCCCATGCCGGCGATGCCGGGCGAGCCTTATGTGCGCGCCAGCACCATTTCGCGCGAGAACGTCCGCACCGGCCCGCCCACGCGCTCGACGACGCCGATCAATCCGCCCATGGTGGTCAACGCCATGTGCATGATCTCCGACTTCACGGAGGAGAACGGGGCGACGCGCCTCGTGCCGACGAGCCACCTTTCCGGCACGCAACCGGAGCCGAGCCTCCCCCATCCCGTGCCGACCGTGGCGGCAACGGGACCAGCGGGGAACGTGGTGATCTGGGAGGGGCGCACCTGGCACGCGGCCGGGGCGAATGTCAGTCGAGAGGAACGCTACGGCCTCGTGTCGTACTACGCGGCGCCCCAGTCACGCTCGCTCCAGAACTTCACCCTCGCCACCAAGCCCGAAATCCTCGAAGGCGCCTCGCCCGAACTGCTGAGACTCTTGGGCTTCAAGGTCTGGCACAGCTACGGCCAGACGGGGCTGTCCGGCGGCGAATACGCGAAGCCCGCATCGGAACTGATCGGCGAGCTTAAGCCCTAGCCTGGGGATTGCCCGCGCGCATCGCATCATGTTGGTTCCTCATGATTCGCCACGCTCGGCATGAGAGGTTGGACGACGGCATCCTCGTGCTTCGACAGGCCCCGGAACGGGTGCCAGTAGAGAACCCTCATGTTTCGACAGGCTCGACATGAGGCCAGTCTATGAACGAGACATGACGAGAGGACCCGATGAGACGGACGAACGTGATCAAGGAGCCCTACGCTGCGTACCGACGCAAAGACGTCGCGCCGGATTACGAGTTCACGCGCGTCGGCCGCGGCACGCTGGGGGGCGAATATCTCAGGCGCTTTTGGCAACCGTTCGCGTTCGCCTCCGAGTTGACGGATGTTCCACTCGCGGTTCGGCTGCTGGGCGAAGACCTGGTCGCGTTTCGCGATGGCCAGGGCAACTATGGTTTGCTCGAGCGTCGCTGCAGCCACCGTGGCGCCTCTCTCGAGTATGGGAAGATTGTCGATCGAGGCATTCGGTGCTGCTATCACGGATGGCAGTTCGACGTTGACGGTCGAATCCTCGATATTCCCGGACATTCTTCGGCAGTGACGAAGCGGTTATGTCACGGAGCGTATCCGGTAAGGAACTACCGAGGGCTTTTGTTCGCTTATATGGGCCCTCCGGATCGAAGACCCGACTTTCCCCTCTACGACGTGACCGAACGCGAGCCCGGATGTCAGACTGGGCGCAAAACCTTGGCGCCGTGCAACTGGATTCAGATCCGTGAGAATGAAACGGATCCGATGCACCTTTCACAGTTGCATTGCGGGCTGTTTGGCATCCAATTCACCGAAGTCTTCGGGAAGATCCCCACCAACTTGGAGTGGTATGAGACCCGCCTCGGCGTCATGTACGCGGGCACGTTCAGGTGGAAGGATTATATTTACCTTCGCACGAACGACCTTGTTCTTCCCAACATGACCAGAGTCGCCGGCGTCGAGGACGCGGAAGGCGAAACCCTTCTGGACGCACGCGGAGGGGCAACCAATTGGGTCGTCCCGATCGATGATACGAACAGCATGACCATCGGCTGGTACGACAAGGAACCGCATATCGAGATTCCCGGAATTGATGCCTATATGGATCGGCAGCGCCGTGGCGGGGCGAAGCCGATGAATCCTGCGGGAAACATGGACACCCAGACCGGAAATCGGAGTTACGCCGAGCGTCAACGCGCCCCGGGCGATTGGGATGCGTTCGTCTCGCAAGGACCGACGACCATCCATGGCCGCGAGCACCTCGTGGCGAGCGACCGGGGTGTCACGATCTTTCGAAAAATGCTGAAGGCCGGCATGAAAGCGGTGGCGGCCGGAAACGACCCTCAGAATGCGGTCCGCGCGAATTCGCAGCGCGTGCTTCAAACCCATTCGCGAAACACCGTTCTCAGGATTCCACCGACGTCGGACGAGAAAAAAGACCGAGCCGGCTGCACGCGGGTCGGCAGGTGGTTATCGGACGTGCTGCTGAGCAACGATCGTCCCGATGGGCCGCATGGGGTTGCGTCAGCCGAGGCGCTCGATGCCGTGCGAACGCGGGCCGTTCAACTGTATCGGAACGGCGCCTAGATGAACCCATTCGCGCGAATTTGGCGGCGGACACCTCGGAGTCCCGCGCGCCGATGATAGAAAATGTCAATCGGCGCGGCATTGAAGCACGAAAAAACCACATTTCTGCCCGGTGGGCCGGTTAGGAAGAGCATTCGGACCGGGAGGGAGACACACGGATGTTCACGCTGAAACGGCTCCGCCGATTCTTTCCCCTCGCGCTCCTCCTCTTGGTCGCGTTGCCCCATCGCGCCCACGCCGATCCCGAGAACAATCTCAAGAACTGCAATGATCCCGATCCCAAGATCCGCATCATCGGCTGCTCCAACCTCATCAATGATCCGAACGAAACAGCCGATATGCGCGCAAAGGCCCTCGACCATCGGGGAGTGGCCTTTCTCGCCGAAGGCGATACCACCCGCGCCATCGCAGACTTCACCGAAGCCATGAAGGTCGACCCGAAAAACGCAAGCCCTGCCTATAATCGTGGCTATACCTACATGACTCTCGGCGACAACGAGCATGCCGCCGAGGATTATTCGAAGGCGATCAGCATCGATCCCAAATATGCCAAGGCGTATTTCAACCTCTCGATCGTTCATCACAAGCTGGGTAAGGACAAACTCGCCATCGACGACCTCACCCAATTCATCGCGCTCGTGCCCGGCGATGTGGATGCCTATCGTCACCGCGGCACGCTTTTCCTCCTGGACAACCAGTACGAGCGCGCCATCGCCGACCTTTCCGAGGTGCTTCGCCGAACGAAGCGTGACGCCTATGTCTATTTCGTTCGTGGTGAGGCCTATCAACGGCTGGGCGACAAAGACCGCGCCATCGCCGATTACCGGGCCGCCCTTCGCATCGATCCGAACCTCAAGCCGGCCGCAGAGGGCCTCAGGGACCTCGGCGCCACGCCCTAGCCTTCGCAAAGGCGCGCGGGCGACGTAAGCTCGGTGCACCGAGACGGAGGCGCCCATGACCCCCTGGGACCCGAAGACGCTGCCGAAACCCACGCGCGATCTCGCGCGGCTCAAAAGCGACATCAGCGCCTATGGCTACTGCCTCATCGCCGAGGCCTATGCCCCGGCTCAAATCGAGGCCTTCCGCGCGCGCCTCGCGGAACAGGCCGAGGCCGAGCGCAAACAAGGCTACCACCGCCGCAGCCTCGTCCAGGACCCGGCCGGGATCAACCAGTGGATCAACATGCTCATCAACAAGGGCACGGTGTTCCGCCAGGTTCTCCACCATCCGCTCATCACCGGAGTCCTCGACCACGTGCTCGGGCGCGACCATGTGCTGAGCGAGATCTCCTCCCACATCACGCGGCCGGGGGCGGCGCTCCTCCCGCTCCACATCGACCAGTGGTGGATGCCAGCTCCCGCCATGCCCGATGACGACTACGTCCGCCCGGCCGACATCTCGCGCACCAACATCCGCATGGGCAAGCTCGAGAAGTCGAAGACACCCATCAACCCGCCCATGTGCGTGAACGCCATGTGCATGGTCAGCGACTTCACGGAGGAGAATGGCGGCACGCGCTTGGTCCCGACGAGCCACTTGACGGGTCTCCAGCCCGACCAGGCGGTACCCCACAGCGTGCCGAGCGTCGCGGCGACGGGCCCCGCCGGCACCGTCGTCATCTGGGAGGGGCGCACCTGGCACGCGGCCGGCGCCAATGTGAGCAATGGCGACCGCTTCGGCCTCGTCTCCCTCTACGCGGCACCGCAGGCGCGCACGCTCCAGAACTTCACCCTCGGCACCAAGGCCGAGGTGCTCGAAGACGCCTCGCCCGAGTTGCTCAAGCTCCTCGGCTTCAAGGTCTGGCACAGCTACGGCCAGACGGGTGTCATGGGCTCGGACTACGCGCGGCCGGCGGCGGAATTGATCGGGGAGCTGAAGCCTTAGAATCACCAAGTCCGCCCGTCTCGGCCCTCATGTTTCGACAGGCTCAACATGAGGGTCATACTTATCAAGTCCTCATCCTGAGCCTGTCGAAGGATGAGGACAGGCTCGTGTTTCGGCGCCGGCGGGACTAGGCTCTCCGATCTCGTCACCAACGCATGGAGGCGCGGGATGACGCAATGGGACACGACGGCGCTACCGAAACCGACGCAGGACTTGGCGCGCCTCAGATCCGACCTCGACACCTTCGGCTACTGCTTCATCGCATCCGCCTTCAGCAAGGCGCAGGTCAGGGCGTTGAAGGAGCGACTGGCCGAGCAGGCGGAGGCCGAACGCAAGCACGGCTACAATCGCTTGAACACGGTCGTGCAGGATGCGGCCGGGATGAATCAGTGGGTCAATCTTCTCGTCAACAAAGGGTCCGTCTTCATCGACGCCGTGTTCCAGCCGCACATCAACGCGGTCGTCGCGCACCTTCTCGGGACGGAGTATCTCTTGAGCGAGATCTCCGCCCACATCACGCGGCCGGGGAATGCGCTCCTGCCGCTCCACACCGACCAGTGGTGGATGCCGGAGCCCGTCCTGCCGGGCGAGCGCTACCAGCGCTGCGGCGACATGACGCGGGACAATGTGCGCACGGGCGCGCCGGTCGCGGCGAAGACGCCCATCGTCCCCCCTCTCTGCGTCAACGCCATGACGATGGTGACCGACTTCACCGAGGAGAACGGGGCGACCCGCATCGTGCCGGGAAGCCACCTCACGGGTACCCAGCCGGATCCGAGCGTGCCGCACCGGATTCCTTCGGTCGCCGGCACGGGTGAGGCCGGCACCGTCCTCGTCTGGGAGGGACGCACCTGGCATTCGGCCGGCGCCAACACATCGAACGGCGACCGCTACGGCATGACCTCGCTCTGGAGCGGGCCGCAGATGCGCACTCTCCAGAACTTCACGCTCGCGACGCGGCCCGAGGTGCTGAAAGACGCCTCGCCCGAGTTGCTCAAGCTCCTCGGGTTCAAAGTGTGGTTCGGCTACGGCCAGACCGACATGGTGGGCATGGACTACGCGCGGCCGGCAGCCGAGATGATCGGCGCGCTGAAGCCTTAGACGATCGGCGCTTCTTCGGACGACGCCGTCACACTTGGCCGACTCGCCTTTCACGGTGTGCGCGCCGTTAAAAACAGAGGAGAATGGCCGAGCGATGCGCATCGAAGGCCAGTGCCACTGCGGCAACATCCGCTACGCGCTCGAATGGCCCGGCAAGGGCGAGCGCATTCCCGTCCGCGCCTGCGGCTGCACCTTCTGCATGAAGCACGGCGGCGTGTGGACCTCGAACCGGGAGGCGAGCCTGGCCGTCACGATCGGAGACGCGGTGCCCCACGCCCCCTATCGCTTCGGCACAGGCACGGCCGCGTTCCACGTTTGCGCCCGGTGCGGCGCCGTTCCCGTCGTCACGAGCGAGATCGAGGGAAAGGTCTACGCGGTCGTCAACGTGAACACCTTCGAGGGCGTCGATCCGTCGTCCTTCGACCGCGCACCGGCGAATTTCGACGGCGAGACCACGGACAACCGCCTCGACCGCCGCAAGCAAAATTGGATTCCCGATGTGCGTATGGCGATTCGTGACCGCTGAAGCGGCAGCGCGCATGCCCCACCGGAGCCCGCGCCATGGGTGACATGCTGATCGTCACCCTCACCCTTCTTGCGGCGCTCGGCTCGGGCCTCGTCGGCGGCGTGTTCTTCGGCTTCTCCACCTTCGTGATGAAGGCGCTCGCCCGGCTCGAACCCGGCCACGGCCTGCTCGCCATGCAATCGATCAACCGCGCGGTGCTGAACCCCTGGTTCCTCGGCGCGTTCCTCGGAACCGGCGCCCTCGCGCTCGCCGCGACGACCGCCTGGCTCTACCGCTGGCCGACCAACGGGGCGGCCGCGGCCGTCGTGGGCTGCGGCTGCTACGTCGTCGGCACCGTCATGGTCACGACCCGAGGGAACGTGCCGAAGAACATGGCCATCGCCTCGCTCTCGCCCGAGGACCCCGACAGCGCGCGGCTGTGGGCCGACTATGTCCGGCGTTGGACCGCCTTGAACCATGTGCGCGCGGCTTCGGCGCTCGTCGCATCCGCGGCCTACATGCTCGCCCTCGTCCACTGGCCGCCCCTGTCCTAGACTTGTCGGCCGAACACCACGCCATGCCCAAGGGAGCCGATCGACCATGAGCGCGTTCAAATCCCTCGACGGCGGCTGCACCTGCCGCTCCGTGCGCTACCGGATGACAGCCGCGCCCCTCTTCGTCCATTGCTGCCATTGCCGCTGGTGCCAGCGCGAGACGGGTGCGTCCTTCGCGTTGAACGCCATGGTCGAGGCCGAGCGGGTCGAGCTCATCGCGGGCGAGGTCGAGGTGATCCTCACGCCGTCGGCGAGTGGCAAGGGCCAGAAGATCGCGCGCTGCCCCAAATGCCGCGTCGCGGTGTGGAGCAACTATGCGGGCTCGGGCGACGCCATCCGATTCGTGCGCGTGGGCACGTTGGACGAACCCGATCGCCTCCCGCCCGACATCCACATCTACACGGACTCGAAGCAGCCCTGGGTCGTGATCCCGCCGGGCGCCCGCGCGATGGCCGAGTTCTACGATCCCAAGACGACCTGGCCGCAAGAGTCCCTCGCGCGCTTCAAGGCCGCACGGGCGAAATCGAAGCCCGCCTAAGCCAGTCGCGCGAGACCGGCCCCTACTCCGGCGCGATCGAGAGGACCAGCCGCGCCTGGCGAACGCAGCCGCGCTCGGCCATCCAGGCGGCTTGGCGCGCATCCGTCCCGAGCACGTTCGGCACCACATGGATGATGAGACGCCTCTCCTCGCCCTCCGCGCCCAACCGGACGAGGTAGGATGTGCCATCGGCGAGGTCGATCTCGGCCGGCCAGGGCAAGGTCGCGGCCTTCGCGGGCCAGGTGAGGAGCGCCGCGTCTTTCGCCCCGCCGATGACGAGGCTCTCTTGCCGGGACGAATCCGCGCGCCAGAGAAGCGGCAGCGTTCCCTCCCGCACGCATTGGTCGCCCGCGCGCGCGATGTCGATCTCCCACGCATCGCGGCTCCGCCGCGGCGCGCGGATCGCGCCGAGCTCCGCCCCGCCGCGCTTTCCCGTCGAGACGAGGCTCGCCAAGGCATCGAGGAGCGAGCGGTCGGCGGGTCCCGATTCGCCCGCGAGCGGTCCCTTGTAGGGACCGGTCCGGGGAATCGTGCGCCCCGAGCCGGTCACGATCGTGACCCGGCGCCCGGCGGCGATCTCGACCGATGTCTCGCCGTCCACGATGGCGCCCACGGCAAGGCCCGGCTCGTCGGAGGCGATGACCACGACCTCACCCGCCGCCGCGACACGAATCGGCGTGGGGAGAACGAGCAGAGCCAATGCCAGCGTCGCGAGCACGCGAATCATTTGGCCTCGAACGCGATGCGCACGCCCCGCTCGCCGCGCGACAGGCGGGCCAGGTGGAACGCGGCCAGGGGGTCGCTCGCGGCGAGGTCGCGGAAGGCCTCGGCGGCGCCTTCGTCACCGCCAGCGAGACGATCGTAGGCGATCCGATAGCGTTCGAGGGCCGACGGGCTCAAACCGTCCGACACCGGCTCGAAGGCCTCGAGCGCCTCGCTCTTGCCCTTGAGGACGAGCGCGCCGATGGGGCGGAACACGACACCCGGCACCGCACGCGCGGTCGCGGCGCTGACCGCGATCCGGACGCCCGTGTATTTGTTCGAGGATTCGAGGCGCGCCGCGGTGTTGGCCGGATCGCCCAAGGCCGTGTAATCGAAGCGCTCGCTCCCGCCGAAATTGCCCACGACCGCGACACCCGTGTGCACGCCCACGCGCGTCGCGCCGAAGCCCTCATGGCTGCGCCGAAAGGTTTCAGCAAAGCGGTCGATCGCGAGCGCCGCCGCCATCGCGCGCGCCGCATGGTCCGGCTGTTCGAGCGGCGCCCCGAAGAAGGCGAAGACGCCGTCGCCCACGAACTTGGCGATCGTCCCGCCTTGGGCGAGGATGATGCGGCTGAGCCCGTCGAAATAGCCGTTCATGAGCGAGACGAGCTCCGCGGGCGGCAGGCGCTCGACATGGGCCGTGAAGCCGGCGACGTCGCTCACGAGGAAGGTGAGCTCGCGCCGCTCGCCGCCGAGGACGAGGCGCCCGGGTTCCCGCGTCAGCGCCTCCACCACGGCCGGCGAGACGAAACGCGCGAAGGCGCGCCGGATGAAGGCGCGCGCCCGGTGCTCGCGGCGATAGGCATAGGCGCTCGCGGCGCCGTAGCCGAGGCCAAGCGCGACGGTCGGGCCTACCAAGGGCAAGAGAAGGCTCGACCACAGGAAGACCGCGAAGCCTCCGGCCCACACGAGAGCGAGCCCCGCTAAGAGCGCGCCGATCCGTGCCCACGTCGCAAGTGCAATCGTCGCGGCCCCCGCACCCCAGGCGGCCGCCACGAACGCGAGCGCCAGATCGGACCACCATGCGCTCTCCCGGATTCGACGCCCGTCGAGGAGCTGGTGGAGCGCCTGCGCGTGGATCGCGACGCCCGCGAGGCCGTTCGGCTGCTCGCCCGTGATGCCGAGCGGCGTGCGGTGGCGGTCGTCATGCGGCAGGTCGGCCCCGACGAGGACGATCTTGCCCTTGACGACCGTCGCCAGGAACTCCGGACGCGACGCGGCAAGGCTGAGCGCGACCTCGGCCGGAATCGCGGGGAAGACATCGGTGCTTCCCGATGGCGGCCGCAGATAGGCAATGCGCTCGGCGGACAGCACGTCGATGTGGGACGCGTCGGCGAGCGCCGCGGCGAAATGACGCGTCTCGTCCGGCCCGGCCTCAGGCAGGCGCCGGACCACGCCGTCGCTGTCCGTCTCGAGGACTGAGAGGCCCTTCCGCGCGCCCGCCGCCGCGATAAATGATTCGAGGTATTGCTGCTGCGCCGGGTCGAGGCCGTGGCGCCCATCGGCCGCCGCCAGCACGACCGGACGGCCAAAGGCGCGGAGTGCCGCGATCAAGGCCACGTCCCCCTCGCGCTCGGTCGGTCGGTCGAAGAGGATGTCGATGCCGAGCACCTCGACACCCGCCCGGTCGAGTTCCTCGACGAGCCTGGCCAGGAAACGCCTGTCCACCGGCGAGCGGAAGGGAAGCGTCGCCAGCGTGTCCTCGGTGATGGTGACGAGCACGATCCTCGACGCGCCGGCCGCTGGGCCAAGTGTCACGACGCGCGTGTCCTCGACGACGTTCTCGGCGTGCCGCCAGAATGGGAAGATGCGCTGCGCCACGATGACAAGAAGCGCCACCGCGAGCGCAATGAGGATCGCCGCCTCGACGAGCGGGAGCTGGCCCCGTCTCCGCCGCCCGAAATCCGTCATGCGCCTTGGGTGAAACCGTCCATCGAGGCCCTGCCCTCCCCGGGCGCCCGTTCACTCGGCCTTGTAGAGCGCCATGGACGCCGCCATGACCTTGTCATAGGCGGCGACGGACGCGGGATCGAAGTCGCGCTGCGGCTCGGGCTCGAGTTCGAAATGACCGTGCGTGTCGCGGCCGCGCACCAGCGAGGCCGAGAGGAACCCGCCCTTCAAGGTGCGCACATGCGGCGGCACGAAGATGCAGCCGAAGCCGATACGGGGACGCGCGGACGCATTCGGCTCCGAGCCGTGGACGACGCGCGTGCCGTGGATCGAGATCTGCCCCGGCTCGAGCTCCGCCATCACCCGCTGTCGCGTGTCGACGCCCGTGACGCGACGCGAGAATTTCAACATGTGGTTCTCGGGCGGAATCATCTCGTAGGGCAACTCGCCCTTCGCATGCGAGCCCACGACGAACTCCATGGCGCCGTTGTCGCGCTTGCTGTCGGTCAGCGCGATCCAGGTGTTGATCGCCGCCGGCGGGTCGAAGCGGAGGTAGCTGTTGTCCTGATGCCAGGCCACGAAGGACGGGTCGTGTGCGTCCTTCCAGAGGAACCCCGTCTCGAGACAGAGGAGGTTCGGGCCGATCAAGTCCTCGGCCGCATCAAGCAAGCGCGGATGGCGGATGAGGCGGGCAAGCGCCGTGAGCAACAGGTGCGGCTTGCCGCGGAGATGGGTCTTCGCGCGCTTGCCGCTCGCGCGCTCCCACTCCGCGACGGTGTCGAGGACGCCCTGCGCCTCCCAGGGCGCCATGACCGTCACCGGGGTGATGAAGCCCTCGGTGCGGAAGTGCTCGACCTGGTCGCTCGTCAGAAGCTTGGGCATGGCGGTGTTCGGTCCCGGATGTGAACGCGAACGCTCAGCCTAGGTAACATGAGAAGGGCCTCACCCTTTGATCACGCGCAGGGTGAGGCCCGATGACATGCCCCTCATGCCGAGTTCGTCGAAGCACGAGGGGCGATCGAATGCTGTCGGATCGCGACCGGCCCTACTCCGCCGCATAGGCGCGCGAGAGCGCCTCGTCCGCCTTGATGTGCCCGCCCCACGGCTCGCGCCCGAAGATGCGTCGAACCATCGGCTCGAAAGCCTCGAGCGGCATGGTGTCGAAGTTGGGGTTGAAGGCGGTCTGGTCGTACTTCGCGCAGAAGTCGACGCAGCGCTGGTAGTCCGGATGGCCGCGGAACTTGTCGCGCTTGTTCCGGTCCATGTCGAAGTGGTGGAAGTAGTAATAGCCCTGGAACAGGCCGTGGCGCAGGATCACCCAGTGGGTGGAGGCGCTCACATACGGCTTGATGATCGCCGCCGCGTATTCCGAGTGGTTCTCCGGCGAATGGAAGTCGCCGATGTCGTGGAGAAGCGCCGCCACGACCATCTCCTCGTCCTGGCCGTCGTGGAAGGCGTGGGTCGCGCTCTGGAGCGAGTGCACGTAGCGGTCCACCAACTCACCGTCATAGCTCTTCTTGAGCGCCACGACCGATTCGAGCAGCCGGTCCGGGAGCTTCGCCTTGAAGCCCTTGGCCAGCTCGTTGCAGCGGTGATACTCCTCGCGCGTTCCGTCCTCCATCCGCGTGTAGTTCGCACACACGATGTGGCTCGGATCGTTCTTGACAATCATGCCTTCCTCCTTCGCCCCGGCGCCCGTTCCGGCACCTGCCATCGGGGCGATCTTACCCCCGAAGAGGGCCCGGCGGCGAGCCCGTTGAGCGGCCGCCGCCTTGGCGCCCCGGTGCCCGGCACTGGCGTCTTGCCGGCCAAAATCCGGCTTGCCGCATGGGGTGCCGACGGGCGAGCCTGCGGCAGAGAGCAAGGGACCGGGAGCGGACGATGCGGGTCGCTGTCATCGGCTGCGGCTTCCATGGCCGTGGCATTGCGTATGAGCTCGCGACGGCGGACGGCGTCTCGAGCCTCATCGTCATCGACCGCGAGCGGGAACGGGCCGAACGCTGCGCCGCGAAGGCGCGTGCTGAGGCCGCCATCCTCGACATCCATGATTCGCCCGCCCTCGACCGCGCGCTTCAAGGGTGCGCGCTCATCGTCAACGCGGTCGGGCCCTACCACTACCTCGACAACGCCCTCGCCATCGTGGAGGCGGCCTTGCGCGCCCGCGCGCACTACGCCGACATGGCGGACGATCACGACGTGGCCGAGGCCCTCTTCCTCGATCCTGTCTGGGACCAACGCGCCAAGGCCGCGGGGATCGGCGTGCTCACCGGCTGCGGCATCGCGCCCGGTCTGACCGGCGTGCTCGCGAAGCTCGGCGCCTCGCGCCTCGACCGGCCCGAGCGGGTCGCGACGCGCTTCTCCTGGAACTACTCGATCGACTACCCGGCGGCGCTTCACCACTTCCTGCGAATCAACAGCGGTGCCGCGCCGCAATTCATCGGCGGCGAGTTCGTGAGGCCGGGCGCCTTCGCGGGCCCCGAGACGGTGCGCTTCCTCGATCCCGTGGGCGAGCGCACGGTCGTCTATACCGGCATCAACGACCCCGTGAGCATCAGCCGCAGCATCCCTGGCCTCGTCGAGGTCACGGCCAAGGGCGCCTTCCACCAGAAAGAGGCCAACGACTTCGTGCAATCGATGGTGCGGTGGGGTTGGACGAATTACGCGCCGGTCGAGGGGCTGCCGCGCACGCCCTTCGAGATGCTGATGGCGTATCTCCGTTCGCCCGAGGGACGGAAGCGCTTCGACATTCCGCCCGAACCCATCCCCATGGCCGCGCGCGTCTCAATCTCCGGGCTCCGGGGCGGGAAGACAGCGACGCTCCACTTCGAGGCGCAGGATTTCTCGCGCCGGGCCAGCACGACCACGACCGCCAAGGCGGCGCTGGCCTTGGCCAAGGGCGCGCTCGAATTCACGGGCGTGCGCGCCCCCGAAGGAGCGCTCGATCCCCTGCCCTATCTCCGCGATCTCCTCGCCGGCCCTGACATCAAGATCTTCGAGTGGGAAGCGGGCGGGACGCCGAGGCCGCTCGCAATCTAGCTTGCTGCGCCAAAAGAAAACGGGGCGGATCGCTCCGCCCCGTTTCCACGCCGCTGCACTCAACCGGTTCAGTAACCCGTCGGTTCGTACTGCTTCAACTTCGTGTGAGCACCCCAAGGCTCGCGGCTGAAGACGCGGCCGACCATGGGCGTGAACGCTTCGATCGGCATCGTGTCCATTTTCGGATCGAACGCGGTCTGGTCGTACTTCGCACAGAAGTCGACGGTCATCTGGTAGCACGGATGGCCCTTGAACTTGTCGCGGGCGTTCCTGTCCTTGCCGTAGTGGTGGAAGAAGAAATAGCCCTGGAACAGGTTGTGATAGGTGATCATCCAATAGGTCTCGGCCGACACGTAGGGCTTGATGACCTCGGCCGCGATGGGGCCGTGATTGTCCGGTGCCAGCAAGTCGCCGATGTCGTGGAGGAGCGCCGCGACGACGTATTCCTCGCTCTCGCCCGCGCGGTGCGCCTGGGTCGCGGTCTGGAGCGAGTGCACGTAGCGGCTGACTGCCATGCCCGGATAGCTGTTATGGAGACCGTCGAGATGCGTGAGGATGCGCTCGACCTTCTTCTCCTTGAACGGTTTGCCGAGCTCGCGGAGGAGGTGATATTCCTCCCTCGTGCCGTCCTCCATGCGGTGGTAGCTCTCGTTCGGCCGCGTATTGGGGCCGGGCGACATGATGTTCATAAGTTCCTCCGTGCGCCACGGGGACGATCGCCCCGTCGGCCACCATCATACCGCCGAGGCAAGGCCCAGGCAAAGTGCCATTGAGCCGTCATGGAATGGTAAATCGGTCAACGATGGCCTATTCCGCTCGCAACTGGGGAGAGATCATTCATCACGTTTCGGCACGCACAACGCTGGATAGACTTTTTTCATGTCGTTGGCATCGACGCACTGAGAATGACAACATCACACTGCGGCGTTCGCACTTGACTCGCCTTTCCCTTAGTTGCCTTATGCTTTCGTCGCCGTACTCGCGCCGAATTTCGATGTTGTGAGATGTTCCGCATACTTTCTGTCCGTCGGACCATCAGTGTCGTCGCTCTCTTCGCATTCCTCTTCCGGTTTGCGGTCTCCGTCGATCACGTCCACCTGACTGAGGGAACGCCCGTCCAAGACGGGCACGGCACGCTTGCCGCCCTTGCCGAGCTTTTCACGTCCTCCCAGGATCGTCCCGATCCAACCGGCGGTAAACACGACCGTTCCGCGCATCCCTCCTGCGACGTGTGCAGCACGCTCGGCCTTGCCGGCGTGCTCATCCTTCCGGCGGAATGTGGCGTCGTCGATCCGCATGCCGCGACGCTGGGCGCGCCGCTCCTTGTCCACGACTTTTGCCTCCCCCGCACGCCAGCACTCGCATTTCAAACGCGCGCTCCACCCTCCGCCTGAGAACAGCTCCTTCGCCCAATGAACTCGCGCGCGCTCTGCGCGCGGGGCATAGCCCTGTTCTCATGCAACGGAGTGCTGACAATGGTCGCACGTGCGCTCAACCGTCTGTCCGACAAGGATAAGACGCGTACCGATACATCCCGCTTCGCAGGTCGATTGAAAAAGACGTTCATCCTAGTTCTAACCGCCCTTCATCCATTCGTCGCCGAACCGGCGTCAGGCCAGGACATCTCTTCCGTGCGTCAGGAGATGGAAGAGATGCGCCGTCAATACGACAGCGTCCTCGATCGCCTTCGACGAGACTACGAGAACCGGATGCAGCAAATGGAGCAGCGCCTCAAGGCGGCGGAGAATGCGGCCGCCGGCGCCGCCTCTGCTGCCGCGGACGCGAAAGAGTCTGCGAAGCAGGCGGCCGACCAAGCCCCGTCCACCCCGGCTCCCGCAAAGCAGTCGGACAACGCGTTCAATCCCGCCATCGGAGTCGTGCTCAACGGCACCTTCGGGAAATTTCAGCGTGATCCGAACAATTGGCAACCGGCGGGATTTGCCATCGGTGACGAAGCGAACCCGCCCGCTCGAGGCTTCGATCTCGGTGAATCGGAAATCAACTTTTCCGCCAACGTCGACAATGTGCTTTACGGCAATCTGACACTCTCGTTTCCCGACGACAAATCCGTTTCGATCGAGGAGGCCTATATTCAGACACGCTCGCTTCCCTACGGATTCACGGCCAAGGCGGGGCGCTTCTTCTCGGGTATCGGATACTTGAACGAACAACACTCCCATGCATGGGATTTCGTCGACCAACCTCTCGTCTATTCCACGTTCCTCAATACGCAATATGGCGACAACGGGCTGCAGCTCCGATGGCTGGCGCCTGTCGAGGATGTGTTTCTCGAATTCGGCGGCGAAGGGTTCCGAGGCGATGCCTTTCCTGCCGCGGGAGCCGCGAACGGCGGCATCGGATCCTACAGCGCCTTCGTCCACGCAGGCGGCGACATCGGCGTCAGCCACAGCTGGCGCGCCGGCGTCTCCCAGCTCTGGACGAACGCCGTCGACCGGATGACGGACAACCCCAACCTAGGGACCGACACGTTCAACGGCCGTACCACCATGACGATCTTCGACGCGATCTACAAATACGCGCCCAACGGCGATCCATCGCAGACGAATTTCAAGCTGCAGGGTGAATACTTCCTCACGCGGAGCGCAGGACTCTTCGATGACATCCCGCTTCGCACCAGCCCGTCCGGCTTCTACGTGCAAGGGGTTTACCAGTTCTTGCCGCGCTGGGCCGCCGGGTTGCGGTACGACCGGCTGATGCCCGACTTTCCGGGCGCCGCCTTCGCCAACACCACGCTCGACAACCACGGCCATGCGCCGTGGCGGACGAGCGCCATGCTCGAATACTTCACGAGCGAATTCGGCCGTTTCCGCCTGCAATACAGCCGCGACGCGGTCCGATTCGCCCAACCCGACAACCAAGTGCTGTTCCAGTACACGGTGAGCATCGGCTCACACGGCGCCCATCAATATTAAGGAGCACCCATGACCTTCCGATATCTCTCAGTCGCCGTGTTGCTAGGGCTCGCGGCTCTTAGCGGATCGCCACGGCAAGCCGACGCAGCCCTCAACGTGTTCGCTTGCGAGCCCGAATGGGCATCGCTCGTCCAGGAACTGGGTGGGGAAAAAGTCTCGGTCTACGCCGCGACGAATGCCCAGCAGGATCCGCACCAGGTCCAGGCGCGTCCGGGACTTATCGCACGTGCGCGCTCGGCGGATCTTGTTGTCTGCACGGGCGCAGAGCTCGAAATCGGCTGGATGCCGGTCGTGCTCCGCCAATCCGGAAACGCCCGGATTCAGCCAGGCGGTCCTGGCTACTTCGAGAGCGCGCAATATGTCAGGCTTCTCGACATCCCCAACAAATTGGATCGGGCCGAAGGTGACGTCCACGCGGCCGGAAATCCCCATATTCAGACAAGCCCCCACAACATCCGCGCGGTGGCAGTCGCCCTCGGTAAACGATTGGGAGAAATCGACGGCGGCAATGCCAGCGTCTATGCGCAACGCACACAGGACTTTCTCCGCCGCTGGGATGCCGCCACCAAGAAATGGGAGGCCGCGGCAGCGCCACTGCGCGGAATCAACATAGCCGTCGCGCACAAGAACTGGGTCTATCTCGTCACCTGGCTCGGCATGAACGATCCCATCGCGCTCGAACCCAAGCCGGGCGTGCCCGCGGGGCCTGCTTATCTGACACAGGTTCTCGAAGAAATTCCCAGGAAATCGGTTCGATTCGTCATCTATGCGGCCTACGAGGATGCGCGTCCCTCACGCTACATATCGGAACAGGCGAAGATCCCCGCCGTGCTCTTGCCGTTCACCGTCGGCGGTACGGACGCGGCCAAGGACCTGTTCGGGCATTTCGACGACACGATCGCACGCCTGTTGGCGGGGCTGGCAGGCCATGACTGAGAACCTTGCGGTCAGCATTCTCGGGCCGGCTTTTCTTGCCGGGCTTCTCGTGCTCGCGACGCATGTTCCTTTGGGGAAGCTCGTTCTCGATCGCGGTATCGTCTTCATCGATCTCGCCATCGCCCAGGTGGCCGGATTGGGGGTCGTCGTGGCGGACGCGGTCGGCTGGGAACCGAGCGGCTGGTCGGTGCAAGTCAGCGCCGTCGGCGCCGCAATGCTCAGCGCGGCGTTTCTCGTATGGACAGAGCGAAGGGTGCCCGCGGTTCAGGAAGCCATCATCGGCGTGGTGTTCGTTGTCGCCGCCAGCGCGGAGATCATCCTGTTCGGCTTCAACCCGCATGGGGCCGAACACCTCAAAGACCTGCTGGTCGGCCAGATCCTCTGGGTTCTGCCGAGCCAGCTCATACCGGTCGCCGTACTCTACGCCGTGGTCCTTGCCTGCGTATGGTTCACAGACCTGAAGCGGAATCGAATTCTCTTCTATGCGATCTTCGCGTGCACGATTACCGCTTCCGTCCAACTAATTGGCGTTTTCCTCGTGTTCGCCTCGCTCATCATTCCGATCCTGACGGCGGTGATCGTTCGCGCCAAACGCCCCGTCGTGACTGCCTATATCGTGGGCCTCGTCGGCTACAGTGTCGGTCTCGCCTGCTCGGCCGTTTTCGACTTCCCCACTGGGGCGGCAATCGTGTGCGCCCTATTCACCATCGGATTGATGACATCGCTTCTTGCAGGGCGGCGCATGGCCTGAAAAGAGCGCCAGTCTCTCAAATCCCACCGCGCGGAACCGGCGTTTGGCGGAGCAGCCACGCTATCCGTCCTTTCGAGGGAGCATCGCTGGCAGAACCAGCTGGTCGCCACCATGGTTAAGCGGCCATCCGGTTCGCGAGCCAGGAACGGAAGGCGTGGGCCATGGTCTCGAGATGGCAGACGCGGCCGGGCGTCGCCAAGGGCGAGGAAAGCCCCGCCTGCTGTTCCTGCGTAATGTCGAGGTCTTCCTCGGTCGTGATGTCGAGTCGCTTGTAATAAGCCTGGACGCGCTCGGCGAAGTCAGCGCGCTCGGTCGTCTCCTTGGGAAAGCAGGTACCGAGGACGAGCTTGCACCGGTCGACCGCGAGCGGCTGGATCTCGACGTACCACAGGCCCTCGCGCTGGCACGACATGGTGGTCGCCGGATAGACGTAGCTCCAGATCGAGCCGTCGCGCGTGCGCCCCTCGAGCGACTTGATGGGCGGAAACGGCTCGTCGCCGGGCAAGAGGCCCCGGCTGCCCACATGTCGGCCGACCATCGAGGTGTAGTTCTGCCCGAACTCGACCTTGACCGGCGCGTTGTCCCCGCCTTCGCCAAGGAGCAAGCCCGAATTGCCGGACATCACCGTCGCGCCTTCGTCCTCGTTCTTCCGCGCGAGCGTATTCGGGTGAACGTAGGGCGTGTGGTAGGGCTCCTGGAGATTCTCGTAATAGACCTTCCAGTTGCACGCCACCTCGACCTCGCGGCGGCGCACCAGCACCATGTCGTCGAAATTGTAGGATTGGAGCTTGTCGACGAGGTCGCCCAGCTGCGCGCGCAACGGCGCCGCGTTCGCATCGAAATTGACGAACATGAAGCGGCCCCATTGCTCGAGCCGGACGGGGATGAGGCCGTATTGGGATTTATCGAATCCCTTCGTGTACTCCATCTGCGGCGCGCCCGTGAGGCGCCCGTCGAGTCCGTAGACCCAGCCATGGTAGCCGCACTTGAAAGCGCGAAGATTCGTGCTGCCGTCCTTGAGCAACCGGCAGCCGCGGTGACGGCAGGTGTTGGCGAAGGCGCGCACCACGTTGTCGCGTCCGCGCGCGACGATCACGTGCACGCCTGCGAGCGCGAAGGCCAGCGTGTCGCCGGGGTTCTTCACCTGGTCGTCATGGCCGATGAAGTTCCACGCCTTCATGAAGACAGCGTCGCGTTCGGCCGCGAAGAAACCGGGATCCGTGTAGCAGGCGGGCGGCAGACTCTCGGCCTGGAGCGCGTGCCCTTTCACCTTCGAGAAGAATTGTGCGTCGAAATTCATGGGTCCCTCTCCCCTCGCGATACTATGGCGCGGATTCGATGCCGCCGTCGACCCGCAACACCTGCCCCGTCGCGAAACCGCACGTCATCAAGTACATCGCGGCCTGGGCGCAGTCGTCGGCCTGGCCGACGCGCCCGACCGGCGCCTTCCGTGCGTAGGCGCCGAACAGCTCCTCCTTCACCTCGGGCGGGATGCGCTCGACATAAGCCGTCTCGATGATGCCCGGCGAGATGCAATTGACCCGGATGCCCGCGGGTGCCAGCTCGTGCGCGAGGCTCCGCGTCGCGGCATCGATGGCACCGTCGATCACCGCGCCGACGACGTAGCCCGGCACGGGCCGCCGGTTGGCGAGGCCGGAATAGAACACGATGCTCGAGCCCCGCGTCATGTGCGCGCGGGCGTCATAGGCTGCCCAGAATGGGCTCCAGAACTTGGCGTCGATCGAGGCGCGCGCCTTGTCCTCCTCCATGTCGTCGTAGGTCGTGCGGTAGACGGTGGCACCGGGAAGGAGGAGATGGTCGATCGGCGCCTGGCGCGCGAGATAGCCTGCGACCGCCCGCCGATCCCGCATGTCGAGCACCTCATGGGCGACCGGCGCACCGGCAATCTCGCCGAGAGACCGCGCGGCGCGCGCCAGGCGCTCCTCGCCACGGGCCGAGATGGCGACCGCGGCGCCCGCGCGGATCGCATGCGCGGCGCTCGCGAATCCGATTCCCGCCGAGCCGCCGATGACGACGACCTTCTTGCCGTTGAGCGGGCGTTCGCTCATGCGCCGCGCTTCAGGCTCTTCGCCATTTCGCGATAGAGGACGAGGGCGTGGTCGAAGGCGGCGAGGCCCACGGGATCGAAGTCGCTGGACGGCCTCGGCTCCGGCTCGAAATTGTTGAAGCGGTCGACGCCGCGAACGAGCGTGGCACTCGTGCAGGGCTTCGCCATCTCCTTGATGCTCGTCGCCAGGTACTGGATCGAGAAGCCCACGCGCGGTCGGTCCGAATTGTTCGGCCGCGAGCCGTGAACCACCCGCTCGTGGTGGAGAATCATCTCGCCCGCCTTGAGCGAGGAATCGACGGCCTGTCGCTCGTCGACCCCGCCCGTGACTTCGAGGCTCGTGGTCAGGAGATTGTTCGGATTCGCGAGCAAGGAATGCTCGGCGATGGGCCGGTCGTGCGAGCCGGGCAGGTAGCGCACCGATCCGTTCTCGGTCGTCGCATCGGTGAAGGCCAGCCAGACCGTCACCGCTTCCTTCGGCTGCCAACTCCAATACCAGGTGTCCTGGTGCCAGGAGACGAAGGAGGGATCGTGGGGGCGCTTGACGAATATCCCGCCGCCCCAGCACAGGATGTCCGGGCCGATGAGATCCTCGACCGCATCGAGAATGCCCGGATGGCGCACGAGATCGGCGAGCCAGGGCATGAGGAGATGCGCTTTGGTGCGGAGACGCCGGCTCGCCTTCTCTCCCGTTTCGGCCTCGAAGCGGTCGACGCGGGCGAGACACTGGGCCGCCTCCTCCGCGCTGATGGCGCGGACAGGGAAGAGGAATCCGTCCCGCCGATAGGACTCGACCTGGCCTTGGCTCAACACCTTGGGCATCGTCACCTCTCCGCCGCCGCGCGCCCACACACGCGCCGCACGAGGGTAGCGGGGGCAACCGTTCGCCCCAAGGCCCGATTCGCCGCGCGTATCGCATGGCGATCTTGCCACGGTGGCTTCTGGCCGCGCCACTCGCTAGGCTCGGGATCGGATCTGTCACGCTTGGCACACAAAGCGCGGGGAGCGGAGTTTGGGCGATCTCGACGGCAAGAAGGTCATCATCATCGGCGGCACGGCGGGCATCGGCTATGCGACGGCCGCGCTCGCCCTCGACCACGGCGCCGAGGTCGTCATCACATCGCGCGATGCGGCGCGTGCCGACCGGGCGGTCGCCGCCCTGCGCGCGTCCCAAGGCAACAGCCAGATCGGCGGCGGGGTGGTCGAGATCACGAAGCGGAAGGAGGTCGCGCGCTTCCTCGAGAGCCATGCGCCCTTCGACCACCTGATCCTGACGGGCGCCACCGTCCATCGCCTGCGTTTCGACGATCTTCCGGAGAAGGAATCGCGCGAGTCCTTCGACAGCAAATTCTGGGGACCGTTCTTTGCGGCCTATGACGGACGCCACCACATGCGGCGCGGCGGCAGCATCGTTTTCTTCTCCGGCGCCGCCTCGCGCCGACCGCTCGACGGCTACGTCGTGGGCGCTGCGGTCGATGGCGCGATCGACGCGGCGACGCGGAGTCTTGCCTGGGAGATGGCGAAGGACGGCATCCGCGTCAATTGCATCTCACCCGGCATCATCCTGACCGACGCCGTGCGGCGCGGACGGAGCGAAGCCGAGTTCAAGGAGGCCATGGCGCGCCACGCGGCGCGCGTGCCCCTGAAGCGCGTGGGCGATGCGGCCGAATGCGCGCGGGGCGCCCTCTACCTCATGACCTGCGGCTTCGTCACGGGCGAGGTGCTCGGGATCGACGGCGGCGCCGAATCGGCGCCGTGAGAAGAATAGATACGTATCCCTGCAGCTAAAAACTCATTGGTGTCGAACATCCCCACACATAAGATCAGCGTTCACAGCACTCAGAAACACTCACCAAACACCTGAATGCCATGTATACTTTCCGTGCCTTGCATGTGCTCCTGAGCAATAGCTTCGCGCTCAATTGATTCTGATGGGAAACCAAGCCGACGCAGACGTAGTTACAGCAACTCCGCCACTGAAACCAGCGGAGTCACTTCAAGGCATCCGCCTCAACTCCGGCTGGACAATTGAGCAGCGCATTGTCCGCCCCACGAACGCAAGCGGCGGGCATTTCTCCGTTGGCTACCTTGCGGCCAGAGATGACGGGAAACGCGGATTCTTGAAAGCGATTGATATCTCAGACGCGCTTAGGTCGGAGGAACCGGCGCGAGCTCTCCAGGATCAAACCGAGATGTTCAATCACGAATCAACTCTCCTTGATCTTTGCAAGGACTGTGACCATATCGTAACGGCGATCGAAGCTGGCACCATCCGCGAGAACACGCCCGGAAACACTTCGCCTTACCCAATCTTCTATATCATATTTGAACTGGCAGACGGCGACGCGCGGGTTCAGACAGATCTTTCAAGACGTGGCGATCTCGCGCAATGGCTCAAAACGTTGCATAACGTTACGGTTGGTCTCCAACAACTTCATAGTCGACTTATCGCGCATCAGGACCTAAAGCCGTCCAACGTCCTTTATTTTTCCGATCGCGATTCAGCAATCACCACACTCAAGAAAGCCCGTGTTTCGGATCTCGGTCGCGCGGCTCGGCGTGGCCAAAATCTTCCAAGACTAATCGAGGAAAAGAAAGCAGTAGGGGATCAAAAATACGCGCCGCCCGAGTTGCTCTATGGCAATCCCTCAGACGATTGGGCCCGTCGTCGGTTCGGCTGCGACTTGTACACACTTGGTAGCATGATTGTGTTCTTCTTTTGCGGCGTGTCCATGACGGCACTCATCGCAAGACACATTTCGCAAGCGCATCATTGGATAGAGTGGAGAGGGTTCCATGGAGATGTGCTGCCCCATGTTCGACGCGCATTCGTCTCCGCTATGGACGACGTAGAAAGGGAAATTACAGCATATTTTTCTGATCGCCCTGGACTGGGTGACGAAAAAACAAAATCGATTTCCACTCTCATGACTATCATCCGTCAACTCTGTGATCCCGAGCCCGAGCTTCGGGGCGACCCGCGCACAAGGCGTCTCGCACCGTTCTCTCTCGAGCGATATATTTCGACATTTAATCGACTGGCGCAGCTAGCAGCATCGCGTTTCATATAGCATCATAGCTCATGCCGAGCCTTCCCTCGGACAAAGAACGTAGACTTATTCCACGGTGGCGACCAATCGCCGTCAGCGCACTCCAAATTGAATCAAAGGGAGATCCTCGGAGTCCTGCGAAACCGACGCTAACTTACGAAACTTTTCGTGACTCGCTGAGCAATTGGACTGAATCGCGATCAATCGAAGACGCAGCCGACGCAGTCGTAGGCGCGATCACTTCCGGTAAAAGTGTGGAAGCATTTGGGCCAGCAGAGTTCTTGCTCAATGCCCATACAACTGCGACCGCCCCCCTAAAGGAGTTGGCGCACATCGTGCGCAACGGACGCAGTGCACCAGCTGCCGCTTCGCTTCCCGGCCTCACTTCAGAACACTCAAAGCCATCGATCTACAGACAGCTTCACGAAATTCGAGAGTCCCTTCACCGAGACGCAAATGATCCACTACTTTGGATTGATCTTGCGCTCCTGTATACAACTCTAGGGCAATATCGTCCGGCGATGCGTTCAATGAATGCAGCATTGGCGCTAGCTCCGAACAGCCGCCTCGCTATCCGATGCGCGACGAGAATGTATGTGCACTATGGTGAATTGGATCGCGCGCTGTCGCTACTTCGACGCAACGAGAAGACCGAGGCTGACCCGTGGCTTATTAGTGCAGAAATTGCGACTGCCGAGATTGGCCAACGCAAACCAAAATTTGTGCGACAAGCCCAACGACTGGTGGAAACTTATGCGAGCACACCTGGATTTCTGACCGAACTTGCAGGCACTCTTGCCACAACATTTGGGAAAGCCGGGAATCGAAAGGCTGCGAAGCGCCTCCTCCAAGTTAGTCTGTTAGAACCCAATGACAATTCCATTGCTCAAGCCTTTTGGATGCAACGGAGCCTGCCCAATCTTATACAGCCTCACAAGAGTCTCTTACTTTATGACAGAGTGTACGAAGCGCGGGCGCTGCAGACCTTTGAGGAAGGTCGCTGGAATGACGCCCTCGCTAATTCAATTAGCTGGCTGGACGACGAACCATATTCCACACGCCCGGCAATTCTTGGGTCTTTTATTGCCTCGACTTTTCTCCGCGATTTTAAACAGGCGGATGCCATTGCGCGTCGCGGATTGAGTGCTAACCCCGACGATATCTTCTTGCTAAACAATCACGCATACGCATTGGCGAATTTGGGTCTTTTCCCCGAGGCCGAAACTATCGTGTTAAGTTTTCCTCGTTCGTTTGCTCAATCACCTGAATATTCAACATTGCTAGCCACGAGAGGCCTTATAGCATTTAAGCGAGGCGACATTGACTTCGGACGTAAGTGTTATGAAACGGCTCTTTTCGCATCCAGCAAGCGAACAGATGCTCTAACTTGGCGCGCCTTCCATTGTTTGCACTACGCCCTTGCCGAGCTTGAGTCTCTGACGCCTGCATGGGAAAATTTGCTCCGCTTGTTCCGCGCCACAGATTTGTCCGCAACTGCCGTTCCCAGACAATTCCGAATGGCAATTAGATTTCTTCTCGATCAGGTAATATCGATTGTTGCACGACGCCTACAATTGGATGCGGACATTCATATTCCAGAATTACTCGACCAATTGCGAACAAGTTTAAAAACAGCATCCATAGATTGACGAACTTTCACACCCGCGGCGCCCTCTACCTCATTACCTGCGGCTTCGTCACGGGCGAGGTGCTTGGGATCGACGGCGGCGCCGAATCGGCGCCGTAAGATACGGGAACGGGGGATGGCCAAGGAGCATCACTACACGGTCGCCGTCGAATGGACCGGCAACCAGGGCACGGGCACCAGCCACTATCGCGCCTTCAGCCGCGACCACGAGATCCGCGTCGAAGGCCGGCCACCCATCGCGGGCTCCTCCGATCCGGCGTTCAGGGGCGATCCTTCACGCTGGAACCCGGAGGACATGCTGGTCGGCTCCCTCTCCGCCTGCCACATGCTGTGGTACCTCCACCTCGCGGCGGTGAACGGCATCGTCGTCACGCGCTATCTCGACCGCGCGGAGGGCGTCATGAGCGAGGGCGGCGACGGCGGCGGGCGGTTCCTCTCCGTCACGCTCAAGCCGGAAATCACCGTGAAGCGCGGCGCCGATCTCGCGACGGCGGAGAAGCTCCACCACGTCGCGAACGAGAAGTGCTTCATCGCCAACTCGGTCAACTTCCCCGTGACGCACGAGGCACGGTTCGTCGAAGAAGATTGACTGTTCGACCGCCGGCGCGCCGGATGAAGAAAAATTAATGAAGCGGACGGTTACGCGCGGGCATGGACGTGCGAGACTCCATGATTGGGCGAGGGAGAAGCGCGAGATGAGGAGAGACCTCAATGCATTCGTCGCCCCGTGGACCGTGGCTTCCCCGACTCATGATCGTGTTCGGCGTCTTCGCACTCCTCTCTGGATGCGTCTATAGCCCTGGCTGCGCACCGCCCCCGCCCCGCTACTATCGCGGATGGTGAGGATCCGAGAACCTACCGGTCCGAGGGCCCGTTCGGCGCCTCGACTTGATCCTCCTGCTTCGACACGCTCAGCATGTGGATTTGATCATTGGCCCTCATTCTGAGCCCGTCGAAGGATGAGGGCGTCCCGAACCTTTCTGGTCTCGGCCAGCGACCGCATGGCCATGGGCCGGTCGCCGCTTGACCGGTTTCCTCCCCGGCCCAATTGGCGTTTAATTGGGGATACGATCCGTGTCGGACCACCATCGTCACATGGCAAGAAGCCATCACGCCGATCGACCCAACCCATGAGTGGCCCTGCATGACAATCGAGCGCTCGGGCACGGCGAACCAGATCGAGCTTCCTCGTCCGTCCTCCCCTGAGCGTCAATTGGGAACGTTCCGGCGCCTCTGGGCCATGCGCAGCGATCCGTTGAGCAGCCTCGGCGCGAATGCCTACAAAGACCTGCGCGTCACGTCGCGTCTCCTCGGGCGCGACTATCTGATGCTCAACGACCCCGACGACATCGACCATGTCCTCAACACCCACAGGGACCGCTACGAACGGAACGTGCTCGCGCGCCGGATCCTCGAGCCCGCGACCGGCGATGGGCTTCTTCTCGCCGAAGGCGAGGCCTGGCAGCAGCAGCGCCGAAGTCTCGTACCGGCGTTCCAGCCGCGCCATATCGAGCGCCTCATCCCGACGTTCCACGACGTCGTCTTCCGACGACTCTCACGTTGGGAGAATGGTCGCGCGACGGAGCACAATCTCCACACGGATTTTCGCGAACTCGCGCTCGCCATTGCGGGCCGCCTGATGTTCTCGATCTCGGATGAGGGCAAGATCGGCGAACTGGCGGATCTCGTTGTCCAGGGGGAGCGGTCGAGCGCGCTGATTGACTGGCGCGACTATGTCGCCTGGCTGATCTGGGAGGGCATGCCGCAGTCGGCGAAGCGCCGGAGCTTGCGAGCCGAATGGCGCCGATGGGCGGAGCAGCGGCTCGATGAACATAAGCCCTCAAGCAGCCTCGATCAGGCGCGCGACGTGCTCGACTTGCTTCGCGCGGCGCATGACGGTGGCGCGGGCATGGATCGCGCGACGATCGTCGATCAGATCGACACCATGATGGCCGCGGGCTTCGTGACGACGGCCTCGGCCCTGTTCTGGACGGCGCTGATGCTCTCTGTCATGCCCGAGCAGCAGGACGTCATCCGCGCCGAGCTGTGCCAGGAGGACACGCACGAACCGCCGGCGGGGCCCGCCCTGCGGGCGGCCCGCAAGACGACGGCCTTCGTCTACGAGACGTTGCGGCTTTATCCGCCGGCCTATGCCATCTCGCGCGTCGCGCGAGCCGAGGACCGGCTGGGCGATCTCCGGGTCCGGCGCGGCACGACGGTGACGATCTGGCCATGGTTCCTCCATCGCCACGACCGGCACTGGCGCGACCCGCACCATTTCGACCCGGGCCGGTTCCTCCGCGACGGACGCATCGTCATGCCGAAGGCGTGGATGCCGTTCGGCACCGGGCCGCGCGTGTGCATCGGCGCGACGTTCGCCCTGACGGAGATTCTCGTCGTCCTCCGCGTCCTGCTGGCGCGCTTTCGATTGGAGATTCGCGGGCCGCTGCCACGGCCGGTGGGGCGCGTGACGCTCGCGCCGAGTTTCATGCCCTCGGTCGCGCTCATACCCATTGTCCGGACCGGTGAATCCGGCCGGGCGCACGCCTAGGCGACGAGCGGGCCGTCGGCGCGGGTCGCGCGGCGCCTTGCATCCTCCGCCCGCGGGCGGAACGCCACGACGTTGGGATTGTCGATCGAGAAGACGATCGCGCGGATCGCGTTTCGCACGTCGTTGAGCGTCCGATAGACGCCCGTGCAGGCGCGGCCGTTGGGCGCGATCATCGGATGGACAGCGAAGCCACGGGAATCGAGCGGCATCGTCGGCCAGTAGTGCCACATCAGCCAGTAGCCCTTGGAGGTCTGGGGATCGCGGCCATGGAATGACGCGGAGAAGCGGTGCTCGCGGTACTCGCCCGCGATGTCGCGCCCGTCCCAGCTCACGCGGAACGGCGACACATGGTCGATGACGGGAAGATCGGATGGGTGCCGTTCGCTCACGCTCGAGGCTCTCCGGCTCGCCGCACCACCTGCGGCGTCGGCGTTAACTATGGGCCGTCATGCTTAAGGGAGGGTAAACGGTCCCTCGCCTGACGGGCGCCCCGAGGAGAAAACCTCAGATCTTCTTGAACTTGCCGAGAGCGGCCGTGAAGGTGAGGCCGCGGCGGATCTCCTCGATGGCCTGCTTGTCCTGCTTGTCGAAGAGCCGCGCGAGGCGCGCGACTTTCTCCGCCACCTCGTGGGGCACGCAAACCACGCCCGTCGCATCCGCGCAGATCACGTCGCCCGGCCGCACGAGCACGCCGTCCATCTTCACGGGCACGTTCACCGCGAGCACCTTGATGCGCCCCTTGGCCGAGGTCGGCGTCACGTGGCGCGAGAAGACGGGGAAGGAAAACTCCTCGATCTCATCCGCGTCGCGCACGCCGCCGTCGACGACGAGCCCCGCGATTCCCTTCCGCCGCGCGGCGAAGGATGCGATGCCGCCCCAGGTCGAGACCTGGTGGCCGGCATTGTCGATGACGACGACGTCGCCGGGCTTGGCCTGATCGATGATGGCGCCGAGCTTGAAGTCGGCGCCCGTATAGGTGCCGTGGAGACCCGTCACCTCCTTCGCGGTGAAGGCCGGCCCCACATAGCGCGCGCCGCGCCAGACGGGCCGCAGGTTCGGCATGACGCCCGCGATGCCGAGGTCGTCGAGCGCGTTGCCGATCGTGCTCGTGCCGATGTTGCGGAACGCCTTGATGATCGTCTTCGAAGGCCGCTTGATCGTGCCGGTTTCCATCTGACTTCCCTCCAACGCCGCGCTGCCATCGCGCGGCCATCGTTCATCCCATTCAACCGCGCCGCCCTCGGCGTCTCAGCTTCCGGTCAGAATCGCGTCGGCGCATTTCTCCGCCGTCATGATCACCGGAATGTTGAGGTTAGCCGACGGCACGATGGGAAAGATCGAGGCATCGACCACCCGCAATCCGCCGACGCCCCGGACCCGGGCCGCATTGTCGGTGACGGCCATGGGATCGTCGGCGGCCCCCATGCGACAGGTGCAGGAGGCATGCCAGACGCCGACCGTCGCCTCCCGCACGAAGGCTTCGAGCGCGTCGTCGTCGCGCAGCATGTCGTGGAGGGTCGTGCCGTCCGTGACATAGGTCTTCAAGAGAAATCGGCGCAACGCCGCGGGACCGTCGAGGAGAGTCGAGAAGATGTCGGTCAGGGCCTTGTTCCGCCGGCTGAGCCGCCCGACCTGGCGCAGCTTGTCGCTGTAGCTCGCGGGAAACGGATCGGCCGTCGCGGCCGCCATGGCCGACGTCAGGTGCATGGCACCGAAGCATCGGATGCCATCCATGAGGCGCTTCAAGTCGCGCGGATCCGAGAGAAGCTTGAAGTCGACCGAAGGCTCATCGCGCCAGTCGGCCGTGTGCAGCTTGACCTCGCCCGTCTCGGAGTAGGTCTTGTTGACGCACACGATGAAGGAGCCGATCTGATCGCCCACCGCATGCCACGCGGTCTTGCTGGTGACAACCGTGAACATATCGCCCATGGGCACGCCGGGCAGGTTCGAGGAATAGCGCAGCGCGACGTAGATGTGCCGGCGCGAGATCTCGCGGTCGATGCGCGCATGGCGCTTGAGGAAGGCCGCGACCAACGCCGCCGGGTGATCCTGGAGGCGTTGCCCCACGCCCGGAAGCGCCGAGCGGACGGCGATGCCCAACTCCCGGAGATGTCCGGCCGGGCCGATGCCCGCGCGCAGGAGGTGCGCGGGCGAGTGGATGGCACCGCAGCAGAGAATGACTTCGTTGCCGCGGAAATCCTGCTCGCGCCCGCCGATGACCGCGGTGACGCCGATGCAGCGCTGGCGGTCGAAGTTGAGCCGCGCGACCTGGGCCTCGGTGCGGATCGTCAGGTTCTGGCGCCGGCGCGTCGCCGGATCGAGATAGGCGATCGCCGTGGAGACGCGGCGCTCTTCGGCGTTGTTGATGGTCACGGGGGAATAGCCGTCGATCCACTCGGCGTTCTGGTCGGCAAGATAGTTCCAGCCCGCTTCCTTGAAGGCTTCCGCCGCGGCCTTGGCATGCGCCGTCCACTGCTCGGGGAAGATGCGGCGGATCGGAATCGGCCCCTCCGTCCCGTGCCAGGGCCCGTCGAAGTCCATGTCCCGCTCGAGCTTCTTGAAGTACGGGAGCACGGCGTCCCAATTCCAGCCCGCGGCCCCCCGGGCATGCCACTCGTCGTAATCGGAGGGCGCGCCGCGGTTCGCGAGCTGGCCGTTGATCGAGGAGCCGCCGCCCAAGATGCGCGCCTGCTCGTAGGCGCGCAGGCGCGGGCGTGGCGCCGTGGGATCGTTGTGCGGGATGAGCCCCGTCGTGATCCGCAACTGGTTCCAGGTGTAGTTCGGATTGAGGTAGGCGCGGCCCGGGTAGGAATCGAGCACCGCCGCCGGGACCTTGCCCTCGGGCGTGTCGGGCCCTGCCTCCAGCAACAAGACCCTGTTGCCGGATCGCGCGGAGAGACGGTTCGCGAGCACCGAGCCCGCGGAGCCGCCGCCGCAAATGATGTAGTCGTAGATCATGCGAGCCCCCGCCCCTCGAAACGCAGTCCCTTGCCAACGCGCCTGATGCGTGACGGCCGCGACGAGCGACGGGCCCGCGCGGCGGACGCTACCGGTTTCCGATCACCCGCTCGATCAGCATCTGGCGGATGCGGTGGATCTTGTCCTCGACATGGCAGACGGGCCCCGGTCGCGCGAGCGGATTCTCGAGCCCGCGCTGCTGGTGCGGCAGGAGCGCCGCGTCCTCCCCCATCACCCGGTCCCACCGCTTGTAGTAGCGCTGGGCCACCTCCTCGAAGTCGGAACGCGCGACGGTGTCCTTGGGAAAGCAGCCCACCTGCACCACCTTCGTGCGGTTGACGGCGATGGGATAGATCTCGAGGAACCACATGCAGTCCTGGTGGCAGCTGAACATCCCGGCCGGGAAAATGCAGCCGGAATAGGTGCCCTTGCTGAGCTTGCCTTCGAGCTGCGGCGCGAAGGGAAAGCCCGTATCGCCGTGGAGGAGCGCGCGCGAGCCCTCATGGCCCATGAACATGAAGATGGTCTCTCCCGTGCCGCGATCGGGCGGAATGTTGACCATCGCGGCGCCGGCCTTCTGTCCGAGGAATCCGACCGGCTGCTGATAGACAGAGCGAAGGTGGACGAAAGGCGTGTGGTAGTACTCGAGGAAATTCTCGACCTGCACCTTCCAGTTGCAGGCAAGATCGTATTCGCGCCGGAACGTCGGGCGCATGTCCTCGAATCGGTAGGGTGCCAGGCGCTCGGGCAAATCGCCCAGCTGGACGCTGAGCGCCGGCGCGTCGTTGTCGAAGCAGATGAACATGAAGCCGGCCCAAAGCTCGAGCCGGATGGGCATGAGGCCGTGCGCGGCTTTCTCGAAGCCTTTCGAGTCCTCCATCTCGGGCGCGCCGGTGAGGGTGCCGTCGAGCGCATAGACCCAGGAATGGTAGGGGCACTTGATGGCGCGGCAGTTCCCTCTCCCGTCCTCGAGGAGCTTCGCCCCCCGGTGGCGGCAGGAGTTGGCGAAGGCGCGCACCGTGCCCTCGCGGTCGCGGAGCACGATCACCGCGATGCCCGCGAAGTCGAAGGTGACGTAGTCGCCCGGCTGGGGCACGCGCTCGACCCGACCGATGAAATTCCAGCAGCGCTTGAAGACGCGCTCGACCTCGCGTTCGAAGAACGAGGGATCGGTATAGCACCAGGGCGGAAGCGATTCGGCGCCGGGCTCGTCGGCGGCGAGGCGCGCGAGGGCGTAGTGTCGGGGATCGAAGAGGTCGAGCGGCATGCGCACTCCATGCGGTGGGCGACGCGAGACTAACGCCTGCGCCCGCGCCGGGCGAGCCCTGTTCGTTAACGCCGTATCGCATGGGAAGTCGAATAACGCTCACGGCTGTCCGCCACCGCTGGTAAAATCCTCTCGGGCGTTGGGTGGCGGTTTTCGAGTCGATGGCGGTTCTTCTCGACGGCGGTATGGGCGGCGAGCTGATGAAGCGGGGCTGGGACTCCCCGACCATCTGGTCCGCGCGGGCCCTCATCGAGGCGCCTCAGGTCGTGCGCGACCTTCACCGCGAGTTCATCGATGCGGGAGCGACCGTCATCACCACGAGCAACTATTCCTGCACACCCAAGATCCTCGCGCGCGAAGGCCACGGCGCCCACGTCGCGGCGCTCGTCGCCCGCGCACGCGACGTGGCCAACGAAGCGCGCGACGGTCACGGCGAGGTGAAGGTGGCGGGCTCGCTTCCGCCGCTCGTCGGCACCTACGACCCCGACCTCGTCGAGCCGCGCGAGACGATGCGCCCGGTCTACGACGAGATCGCCGGCACCTTGGCACCGGGGGTCGATCTCTTCATTTGCGAGAGCATGACGACCGGAATCGAAGCGCGCACGGCGGCCGAAGCTGCGGCGGCGACGGGAAAGCCCGTCTGGGTTTCCTACATCCTCATGGATTCAGGATCGAACCGCATCCGCTCCGGCGAGACGATCGGCGAGGCGATCAAGGCGCTCGACGGCATCGCGATCGAGGCGGTGCTGTTCAACTGCTGCTCGCCCGAGGCCATCGGCGCGGCGCTGCCCGAACTCAAGCGGTCGACCAAGGCGCGATGCGGCGGCTACGCCAACGCCTTCCGTCCCATCCCCGACGAGTACCGGCGCGAGCGCGACGGGCGGCGCAGCTTCCGCGACGATGTCGACCCTCCGTCCTACGCGCGCGCTGTTCGGTCCTGGCTTGCCTCGGGCGCCGAGATCGTCGGCGGCTGCTGCGGCACGGGGCCCGCGCATATCCGCGCTATCGCCCAAGTCCTCGACGAGGCGTAATCGGCTCCACCCTTCTCCGCGCTCATCTCACATAGTCCATGACCATCTTCACCGGCGATTTCAAAGAAGAACCCTATTGGTGGGACGCAGCACCGCGGCCTGCCTGGCCCGAGCGCGCACTCCCCAGCACGGTCGACGTGGCCGTCGTGGGCTCGGGCTATACGGGGCTGTCGGCGGCCCTCACCCTCGCGCGGAACGGGCGGGAGCCCTTCGTCTTCGAGGCGGGCGCGATCGGGGAGGCCGCATCCACGCGAAGCGCGGGCCATGTCGGGCGCCAGCTCAAATGGAGCTTCAGCGAGCTCGTCGAGAAATACGGGGCGGACACGGCGGCGCACCTCTATCGCGAGATGGGCGTCGCCCAGGATTATTTGAAATCGCTCATCGAGAGCGAGCAGATCGCCTGCCAGTTCTACATCTCGAACCGCTACCTCGCCGCCCACAGCCCGCGCGCCTACGAGAAGCTCGCCAAGTCGGTCGAGCCCCTGCGCCGCGACATCGGACTCGAGACGACCATGGTGCCGCGCGCGGAGCAGCACAAATACGTGGGCTCGGACGGCTATTACGGCGGCCAGGTCGTGCACGGCACGGGCATGCTGCATGCCGCGCTCTATCACCAGGGACTCCTCGACCGTGTCGTCTCATCGGGTGTTACGATCGCGCCCCACGCGCGCGTCACCAACGTCGCGCGCGACGGCGATCGCTTCGTCGTCTCGACCGTGCGCGGCCGCACCGTCGCGCGGAACGTGATCCTCGCGACGAACGCCCATACCGGGCCCGAGGGCACGGTGATGCGCCACCTCCGCCGCCGCCTCATCCCTGTCCGCACCTACGCGGCGACGACCGAGACGCTGCCGAAGGCCCAGCTCGACCGGATCATCCCCTCGGGCATCCCCGTCATCGACACCCACAAGGTCGTCTTCCACATCCAGTGGTCGCCGGATGCGACGCGCATCATCATGGGCGGCAAGGCGGGCCGCGACTGGGGCGGCATCCGGGGGGCGGCCTCAGGACTCCACGCGCACTTCACCGCGCTCTTCCCCGATTTGCGCGGCGCGCGGCTCAGCCACGCCTGGGACGGCTACTTCGCCTTCACCTTCGACTACGTGCCCCATATCGGGGTGCATGAGGGCGTGCACTACGCGCTCGGCTGCTGCGCCACGGGCGTGCCCATGGGCACCTATCTCGGCCACAAGATCGCGCTCAAGGTGATCGGCCACAAGGACGCGGCGACCGTGTTCGACAACCGCGCCTTCCCGACGATGCCGCTCTACACCGGCGACCCGTGGTTCGTGCCCGCGGTCATGAGCTGGTACGACGCGAAGGACCGGTTGCTCGGCTGATCGCTCAGCGCCGGCGGCGTCCGCCGGTGAGAGCGACGGGCGCCCGCTCGTCGCGCTCGGGCGGCGGGATCGAGATGCCCGAGCCGAGCATGAGCTGCCCCGGCAGCTCGACCTCCCGCGTGTGCCGCTCGAACAACGTCTTCCCGTTGCACTTGACGGCGCCGCTCGCATGGCAGGTGCCGATGTCGATGCCGCGGATCTTGGCGTCGCGGATGACGAGGAGCGGGCCCGAGAGCGCCAAAGTCAACACGATCTCGAAGGGAATGGTGAAGGGCGGCAGCTCGCCCACGCGCACCTCGATCTCGGCTCGGGGCGGTGAGTCGACTTGATCTCGTGCGGCGCCAGTTTGAAGGCCTGATCGTCTCGTCCGCCGGGTGCTTCACGGGATCGGCGCAGTCGCGGATCTGCTGGTAGCCGAGCCACGCGCCCGAAAGGATGTCGATCAGGCTCACATCGAAGATCTCCTCGATCTTCTCGCGGATCGCATCGCCGACGATTCCCCAATCGAGGCCGGGAATCGCGGTGAGCGATGTCTTGATGGCGACGGTCGCGCCGTCGAGGCAGAGCTTGGCGCCCTCGACCGGCGGGTTCTCCCAGAGGAACCATTTGAGCGTGACGTTCTCGTCCGACATCGGTCTTCTCCGGCTCTAGATCGTGCGCATGCTCGTCGTCGACATCCAGTTGACCCGCACGCCGACGAGCGGCTGGGCGAGCTTGGGCTCCTTGCTGTCCTGCACGCCGATGTCGCGGCGCGCGGTGACGCGGATGCCGCCATGGGCCTCGATCTTGTGCTCGTGCGAGAGCCTGTGCTTGGCGAAGCGCAGGCCCAGCCACGCGGCGCCAGCGCCGAGAACCGAGAGCACCGCGAAAAGCATGCCCATCGAGAACCAGGGCTGCGGCCGTGTCGCCGTGGGCGGTGGTGCTGGCCGTGCGGGTGGCGGCTGAGGTTGCGCGACCGGCGGCTGTACCACGGGCGGCTGGGCGACCGGAGGTTTCTCCGTCGGCGGCTTCGTCGGTGCCGGCGGGGGAGCCGCGGCCAGCGCGACCTGGACCGTCGTGCCTCTGGGCACGCGCGTGCCCGCGACCGGATACTGGTGCTCGATCGTGTCGATGCGCCCGTCGACGCCGGGCTCCCCGCTCACCGCGATCGAGAGCGAGGCCTTCTCGAGCGAAGCGCGCGCCGCCGCGGTCGAGAGCGCAACGAGCTTCGGCACGACGGCCATGGGCGCGCTCCAAACGACGAAGACCTTGGAGCCCACGGCGACCGCGGTGCCGGGGGCCGGTTGCTGCTCCTCGACCGTGTCGTCGGCCGAACTCGGCTCGGCCTTCGACGAGACGAGGCTCAAGACCGCCTGGCGCGCGAGCGAGGAGGCCTCTTCCGGCTTCCTGCCGACGAGGTCCGGGACCTTGGTCAGCACTTCCGCCGCCTTGGCCGCGACGCGCACGGTCGTGCCGACGGGCACGCGCGCGCCGGCCGGAGGCCTCTGGGCCGTGATCTGGGAGATCTGCCCCTCGGGCGGCGCCTCGACGATCGCCATGCGCAGCCGGCGCTGGGAAGACGCGCCTCGCCCTCGGCGAGCTCGAGCGTGACGACATCGGGGACGATCACGTAGGAGACCGTCGGCGGCGGGTAGGACACCGGCGGCGGGCGGCGGCGCGGCGGATTGGGGTTGTCGGTCGAATTCGTCGGCGGCGGCGGCGTCTCGCTGGTCGAGGGCGGCGGCTTGGTCGGCGTTCCTGTGCCGTCGGTACTCGGCGCACCGTCGGAGGTGCCCGGTTGCACCGAGATGTTCGGGTCGATCCGCGACACCGGTCCTTTGTACGTGGTGTTGGGATCGAGGGTGGCCGCGGACACGGCGCCGCCGCCCGCGAGGACCACGGCCCAAAGCACCGCACCGAGAAGCGTGCGAAGACTCATCGTTCCCCCACCGGATCCGAGAGCCGGAAGCGGCCTTGCCGGCCGCATTTTTGTTTATCTATACGCCCATTCGGCCATAGGCGCTATGACGCCCGTCACAGCCTAGACCGTGATGTCCGTATGCTGGCCGCGCTTGGGGGCCGGTGCGCGGACGAGGAAGCAGGCGGCGACGCCAGCCATCGTGACGAGACACGACACCACCATGCTGATCGTGAGCGCGTGGACGAAGGCATCGCCCACGATCGCCTCCATCCGATTGGCAAGGTCCGGCGCCAGCGCACTCAGGCGCTCCTTCGCGTCATGAGTACCCGAGAGAAGCCCGCGGATCTCGACCTTGTCCATCGCCGAGAAGTTCACCCCTGCAGCCGTCATGTCCTGTTCGAGCTTCGCCTGCTCGAGTCCGTTGAAAAGGGCGCCCGTGACGGCGACGCCCATGACGAGGCCGAGCATGCGCAAGCTGCTGAGCACGCCCGAGGCAGCCCCCGCCTTCTCCTCCGGGATTGCCGACATGGCCGCATTGGTCGAGATGTTGTAGGCAAGCGCCTGGCCGAAGCCGGAGATGACGAGCGCCGCCACGACGAGATCGACGCCCTCCGACGGCGTCACGCCGGTGATGAAGAGAAAGGACGCCGCCACGAGCACCATGCCCACGGCCATGGGCAGGCGTACGCCCCAGAGGCGCTGCGCCCAGCCGACGAGAAGCGAGGTCGCGACGAGCGGGACCGAGAAAGTCATGAACACGGCGCCCGTGCGGTCCGGCGAGGCCCGCAGGATGTCCTGAAGATAGAGAGTCACGAAGAAGGTCAGCGACGCGAAGGCGTAGTTCGCGATGAAGCCGACCGCCGAGCCGCCGAGATAGTCGTGGCCGCGGAAGAGCGTGAACTGGACGAGCGGGTTGGCCGTCCGCTCCTCGACCACGACGAAGAGGGCGAGCAACAGAGCGCCCACGGCGAGGCTGCCGAGCACGACCGGCGAGCCGAAGCCGAGGCGGCTCGAGAGCTGGAGCCCCAGCACGATCCCGACAAACGCGGCGGTGACGAGGACGAAGCCCGGCAGGTCGATCGCGCGCGGCGCGCTCTCATCCCGCGATTCGGGCACGACCAGGAGCGTCAAGGCGATGCCCGCCGCGGCGACCGGGAGATTCACGTAGAAGAACCAGCGCCAGGACAAATCCTCGGTCAACAGGCCGCCGACGACGGGGCCGATGGCGGAACCCAAAAGGCCGATGGCGCTCCACACGCCGATGCCGTGGCCCCTCTCTTCCTTCGTGAAGGCGTTCGACACGATCGAGAGCGAGGCCGAGAACATGAGCGCCGAGGCGATGCCCTGGAGCGCGCGCCCGCCGATGAGCGCCGCCGCATCCTCGGCGAAGCCGCAGAAGGCCGAGGCCAGCGCGAAGAGCAGCGAGCCCAGGAGCACGATCCGCCGACGGCCGACGATGTCGGCCAAGCGCCCGACCGCGACGAGCGGCGCCGCGAAGCCGAGAAAGAAGCCGTTGATCGTCCATTCGAGCAGCTCGGAATCCGCGCCGAAAGCGTCCCCGATCGTCGGCAACGCCACGATGATGCCGTAGAAGTCGATGCAGATGAGCAGCACCGGCGAGGCCATCGCCCCGACGATCCACCATTTCTGTGAACGCGGCGAAAGATTCACGGCGCTGCCCCCCACACTCGCACGCCGGCGATCAGGCGACCGCCGGGACTCGTCAGACGCTCGGCACGAACGAGCTCACGAACGCCTCGACTTCCGCATCCGACGCCGTCGCGTCCGCGACCACGGCGATGAGCGCACCCACGGGCACCGTCGCCCCTTCCAGCACCACGTGACGGCGGAGCACGCCCGAGACCGGCGATTCGAGCTCGTTCGTCGACTTCTCGATCTCGATGTCGGCCACGTGCTGGCCGGTCGCGACGACCTGTCCCTCGCCGATATGCCAGGCGGCAACCGTTCCTTCCTCCATGGTGAGGCCGATCTTGGGCATGGTGAGCGCGTGAATGGTCATTCCGGTTTCTTTCTTTGTCCTCGACGACGGGGCGACCGGCCCGGCTCCGGGCCGGCGCTTCGCTTTGAAACATTGAAGGCGACTGCCTAGCGCGCTTCGCCGCGCGCGGCAAGCGCCGCGAGGGTCGGTTTTGACATCGACCTTCGCCGGCCGCGGTGCCAGCATGGCGGATCGGTCGGGCCGGCCGCGACGGCGCCGGGACCGCCGGGCGAGTTCCATGCCGTCCATGTCGAGGAGACGATGCTCAAGGGAAAGACCATATTGGTGACGGGCGCCGCCCGCGGAATGGGGGCGAGCGATGCCGAGTTCATGCTGCATCAGGGTGCGGCTGTCGTCATCACCGACATCAACGCCGAGCTCGGGCGCGCGACGGAGAAGCGCCTCTCGAACCTCGGCCCCTGCACCTTCATGGAGCACGACGTGACCGATCCCGCG
The DNA here is from genome assembly GCA_046349515.1 of Alphaproteobacteria bacterium. Lineage (GTDB taxonomy): Bacteria > Pseudomonadota > Alphaproteobacteria > CADEGL01 > CADEGL01 > JBGPGW01. The sequence goes on from JAXMCE010000011.1 coordinate 66,729, forward strand.
GCCTGGCAGCGCGTCGTCGCGGCCACGATCGCGAAACACGGCCAGCTCGACGCGCTCGTCAACAACGCCGGCCTCGGCGGGCGGGCGTCCATCGAATCCACGTCGCTCGAGACCTGGCGGAAGGCGCTCGACGTCAACGCGACCGGGGTCTTCCTCGGCATGCAATCCGTCTTCCCCCACATGAAGGAGAGGCGACGCGGCTCGATCGTCAACATCGCCTCGATGAGCGGGCTCGTGGCGGCGCGCTATCCCAACGTCGAGCTCACGCCCAATGCGGGCTACTACACGGCCAAGGCCGGGGTGGTCGTACTGACCAAGCTCGGCGCGACGCAGTTCGGGCCCCACGGCGTGCGCGTCAACGCTGTCTGCCCCGGCGTCATCAAGACGGACATGTCGGCCGACTCCTTCGCCGATCCCGAGCGCGTCGCGTTCTTCAAGGCCGTCATCCCCTTCGATCGCGTGGGCGCGCCGGCCGATGTCGCCCACGCCGTCGCGTTCCTGGCATCCGACCTCTCGGGCTTCATCAACGGCGTGGCGCTCCCGGTCGATGGCGGCCAGACCGCGAAGTCGTGAGGGGGAAATAGCGCGAGCGTCGGTGGGGGCGCCCTCACCGCTCCGCGATCTGGATCGGCTGGTTCATCAGGCGGTCGCGGAGCACGCGCTTCAGCACCTTGCCCGACGGATTGCGCGGCAGCGCCTCGATGAGGCTCAACTGCCGCGGCACCTTGAAGCTCGCGAGGTGCTCGCGGCAGTGGCGCGCGAGGTCGGCGAGCGACAGCGCCGCCCCCTCGTTCAAGACCACGACCGCGACCGGCCGCTCGCCCCAGAGCGGATCGGGCAGGCCCACGACCGCGCATTCGCGCACCTCGGGGAGCTCGTAGATCACGCGCTCGACCTCGGATGAGGCGATGTTCTCCCCGCCCGAGATGATCATGTCCTTCTTGCGATCGGTGATGTAGAGGAAGCCCTCCTCGTCGAGATAGCCCACATCGCCCGTGCGGAACCAGGCGCCGAAGAAGCTGGCCTTCGTCTTGGCCTCGTCGCGCCAGTAGCCCTCCGTCACCTTGGGGCCGCGGAGGCAGATCTCGCCCTCCTTGCCCGCAGGCAAGGAGACGCCCTCCTCGTCCGCGATGCGCACCTCGACATGGGCGAGCGCGCGGCCGGTCGAGCCGATCTTCTCGAGCTCGCGCCCCGCTTCCATGAGCGTGTCGCCGCCGCAGCTTTCGGTGAGGCCGTAGCCGTCGACGAAGCGCCCCAACGGGAACAACTCGCGGAAGGCGCGGATGCGCGCCTCGGGCGTCTTCTCGCCCCCGCCGACGCACCATTTGAGCGAGCGCGTGTTGAACTGCCCCCGGTAGTCGAGCGCGCGGCCCAACATCACCGGCGCCATCCACGAGCAGGTCAGATGGTCGCGCTCGATGGAGGCCAGCGCCTCCTCCGGATCGAAGTCGCGCAAGATGGACATGGTGCCGCCAACACTGAGCACGGCCGTGCCGGGGAGATCGAAGGCGCCCACATGGTAGAGAGGCGCCGCGGCGAGCAGCTTGTCCTCGGCGGTGATGTTCAGATGGATGATCTGGTCCAGATTCTTCCAGTAGTAGTTGGCATAGGTGTGGCGCACGCCCTTCGGGTGGTCGGTCGTGCCCGAGGTGTACATGAGGCGGAAGAGATCGCCGGGCGACCGCGCGTGGCAGGGCACGGGCGCGCGGTCGAAGCCGGCGATGACGCGGGAATCGCGCTGGGCGTTGTGGTCGAGGAGCACGATGTCGGTCGCGGCCCCCTCGACGACGGCGCCAAGCTCGGAATCGGCCAGGAGCAGCTTGGCCTCGGCGTTCGACACGATGTAGGCCACCTCCTCCGACGCGAGCCGGTAGTTGACCGGCAGGAACACGGCGCCGAGATGACTCGTCGCGAAGGCGATGTCGAGGAAAGCCGCGCTGTTCTTCATGAACACCGCGACCACGTCGTCGGGCCCGATGCCGCGCGCGGCGAGCCAGCCGGCGAGGCGCTGGATGCGGTCCCAGAACTGGCCGTAGCTGATGCGCTGGCCGTCATAGAGGATGGCGATGCGCTCCGGCGCGCGGAGCGCGTGGTAGCGGATGTAGGACGAGAGATTTACCATTCCGCTCACACCTTCTTCTTGAGGGGGCTCCTCGAGGGGGACTGGGCCGCCTGGGGCGAGGCGCGGTTCCAGGTCAAGACGCCAATCCTCCGCGACAAGGCATGCCGGCCGCAAGTATGCTGCGCCGCCTTGCGGCGCGACAGGCTCGGAAGGGGTCTCATTCGGCGTGTCCGCCTGCCCCGCAGCCGCCATCCGCGGGCCATCCGCCCGGTATCACAGATCAAGCAGGGGATTCCTCGACCATGACTCAGCGCTCCCTCACCACGCTTGTCGTTCAGTCGGATCATTTCGTCGACGGGCGCACGGGCGCGATCGTCCCCTCCATTCAACCGTCGACCACGTTCGCGCGCGACGAGAACTACGAGCTCGTCGGGGGCATCCGTTACGGACGGTACGGAAATCCCACCTGCATTCAGGCGGAGCAACTTCTGGCGAAGCTCGAAGGCGGCGCCGAGGCACGCCTTTTCGGCTCGGGCCTCGCGGCCACGACCGCGCTTCTCGAGACCATAAAGGCCGGACAGCACATCGTCGCGCCGCGGGTCATGTATCACGGCGCACAAAAATGGATGCGGCGCTTGGCGGAAACCCGCGGGATCGAGCTCACGCTCTTCGACCAGACGGACCCCAAGGCGCTCGGTGCCGCCATCCGCAAGAACACGGCCCTCGTGTGGATCGAGCCGATCGTCAACCCGACCTGGGACGTGATCGACATCAGGGACGCGGCGGCGCGGGTTCACGGCGTCGGCGGCATCCTCTGTGTCGACGGCAGCGTGGCACCCCCTGTCACGACGCGGCCGCTCGAGCTCGGCGCCGACATCGTCTTCCACTCGGCATCGAAATACTTGAACGGCCACGGCGACGTGCTCGCCGGCGTTCTCATCACGAAACAGGCGAACGACCGGTGGGACGAAATCAACACGATCCGAAACCTGTCCGGCGCAGTCCTCGGCCCCTTCGAGGCCTGGCTCCTCATCAGAGGGCTCAGGACATTGTTCCTCCGCTTCGAACGGGCATCCGCGAATGCCTTGGCCTTCGCGCAGCACTTCGTCGGCCATCCTCTCGTCGAGACGGTGATCTATCCGGGCCTCCCCACCCATCCACGCCACGAGCTGGCCAAGCGGCAAATGCAGAACGGATTCGGCGGCATGCTCTCCCTCTGCGTGCGCGGCACGGCGGAGGATGCGCAGACCGTCGCCGCGAGCCTGCGGGTCTTTCTCGTGGGCGCGTCCTTGGGCGGTGTCGAGAGTCTTGTCGAACACCGGGCCTCGGTCGAGGGTCCCGACAGCGTGGTTCCGAAAAATCTGCTGCGATTCTCGGTCGGGATCGAGCCGGTCGACGAACTCATCGCCGATGTGGAGCAGGCCTTGGCCAAACTGAAGCCGTGACCGCCGGGACGCCCATCACGAGACGACAGCCGAGCGCGTCATGAACGATCGAATTTCCGCTGACGGACACCCCATCGCGACATCGCACAGGCCTGCGATGGCCGCTCAGCTCGCCATGACGAGCTTCGTCTTGCTTTGGGCGAGCGCCGCCATCGTCTCGCGCTGGGGATTGAACCACGGCTCGGCTTCGGCCCTGCTGTTCGTCCGATTTGGCATCGCGCTGTCCACGCTCCTCCTCCTGGGCCTCGCGAGGCGGCGATGGCTGCCGGCTCCGGGGACGCGACGGCAGGTCGCGGCGACCGGCCTCCTGATCATCGGCGGCTATTCCCTCTGCTACTTCGAGGCCATGTCGCGCGGCATCACGCCGGGCCTGCTTGCGACCCTCCTCGGCATTCAACCCATCCTCACGCTGTTTCTCATCGAACGGCGCTTCAGCCCCTTGCGCCTCGCAGGCCTCCTGCTCGCCCTCGGCGGCCTGATGTTGGTCGTGTATCAGAGCTTGGTCGTCTCCGGCTTCGATCCCGCCGGGATGTTGCTCGCGTTCGGCGCGCTCGCGTCCATGACGGTTGGCGCCATCTTGCAGAAGCGGGTGCAACAACCACCCTCCGATGTCTTGCCGTTGCAATACGCGGTGGCGCTTGCGGCCTGCCTCGTCGTCGCGCCTTTTCATTCCGTCGCGTTCGAGCGCTCGCTCGACTTTTTCGGCCCGGCGATCTGGCTCGGGCTCATCGTGTCGGTGGTGGCCCAACTGCTCTTGTATCGCCTGATACGGAGGGGAAATCTCGTCAACGTCACCAGCCTGTTCTATCTGGTGCCGGCGGTGACGGCGCTCTTGGATTACCTGCTTCTCGGCAATCTGCTCCCCAGGCAAAGCATCATCGGCATGGTCGCCATCTTGGCCGGCGTGGCGCTGGTCTTCAGGCACGGGCCCGCGTCGAAATGACGGGACGGGAGGTCGTCGGGTCCGGTCCAGGGAGCGATGGCCCGCTCCTCCACCGCCTCCCGCCTGCCTAGGCCCTGACAGCGCGCGCGGCCTCCGCGATCTTCTCCGCGTTGGGAATGTAGAGATCCTCGAGCGGTGCCGCGAAGGGCACCGGCACGTGCGGGGGCGAGACCATCTTCACCGGCGCCTTCAAATCGTGCCACGCCTCGCTCGCCGCGAGCGCCGCGATGTCGGTCGCCATGTTGCAGCGCGGGCTCGCCTCGTCCACCACGACGAGCCGCCCGGTCTTCTTCACGCTCGAGAGAATCGAGTCCCGGTCCAAGGGCGAGGTCGTGCGCGGATCGATGATCTCGCACGACATGCCGTCCTTGGCGAGGGAGTCCGCCGCCTTCACAGCCATCTGCACCATGCGGCCGATCGCAACGATCGTGACGTCCTTCCCTTCGCGCACGACGTTCGCCTTGCCGAACGGGATTGCATAGGCCTCGTCCGGCACCTCGGCACGCTGCCCGAGCATCGCCTTGTGCTCGAAGAACAGCACGGGGTCGTCGTCGCGGATCGCGCTGATGAGAAGACCCTTGGCTTCGTATGCGTTCGAGGGGATCGCGACCTTGAGGCCCGGAAGGTGCGTGAAGATCGGATAGAGACATTGCGAGTGCTGGGCGCCCGCGCGGAAGCCAGCGCCGTAGAGCATGCGGAGGACGAGGGGCAGCTTCGCCTTGCCGCCGAACATGTACCGGATCTTGGCGATCTGGTTCATGATCTGGTCGAAGCAGACGCCGGCAAAATCGACGAACATGACTTCGGCGACGGGACGGAGGCCGGTCATGGCCGCACCCGCCGCGGCCCCCACGAAGGCGGACTCCGAGATCGGCGTGTCGAGGACGCGGGCCGCGCCGAACTGCTTGGTGAGCCCCCGCGTCATGCCGAAGGGGCCGCCCCAGGCCTCGTCCAATCCGGCCGAGCCGCCGCGGCCGCCCGCGACATCCTCGCCGATGACGATGACGCGGGAGTCCCGCTCCATCTCCTGCTTCAAGGCCTCGTTGATCGCCGTGCGGAACGTCTTGGCGGGCATGGCGGCGCTCCTCAATACGAGACGTAGACGTCGTGCATGAGCGTCGAAGCGGCGGGCGTGGGCGCTGCCTTCGCCGCCTTGACCGCCGCCTCGATCCGCTCCCGCGCATCGCGATCGATCGCGTCGAGTTCGTCCGACTTGAGCAAGCCCGCCGACGTGACGCGCTCGCGGAAACGCTTCAGGCAGTCGACCTCGGCGCGGAGCTTCTCCACCTCGTCCTTCGCGCGGTAGGCCTGGGTGTCGCCCTCGAAATGGCCGTAGTAGCGCTTCATGCGGCACTCGATGAGGCTCGGACCGCCGCCTGCCCGCGCGCGCTCGGTCGCCTGGCGCATGGAATCCCACACGGCGAAGTAGTCGTTGCCGTCGACCTGCTGGCCCGGCATGGCGAAGGCGGCGGCGCGGCGCACGATGTCGCCGCCCGCGAGCGCCCAGGTGGATGCCGTCGCCTCGCCGTAGCCATTGTTCTCGAAGACGAAGATCGCGGGCAGCTTCCAAACGCTCGCGAGGTTCATGGCCTCGAACACGGTGCCCTGGTTCGACCCGCCATCGCCCGTGAAGGCGACGGCAACCGCCCGCGTGCCAAGGGTCTTCGCCGAAAGCGCGGCCCCGCAGATGAGCGCCGTGCCCGCGCCGACGATCCCATTCGCTCCCATCATGCCATGGTCGAGATCGGCGATGTGCATGGAGCCGCCCTTCCCGCCGCAGATGCCGGTGGCCTTGCCATAGATTTCCGCCATCATGCCGTCGACATCGCAGCCCTTGGCGATGCAGTGGCCGTGGCCGCGATGGGTGCTCGCGATCTGGTCGTGGCTGTCGAGATGCGCGCAGACGCCCGCCGCGACCGCCTCCTCCCCCGCATAGAGATGGACGAAGCCCGGGATCTCGCCGGTCGCGAATTCGACGTGGAGACGCTCGTCGAACTCGCGGATAAGCCGCATCACGCGGTAGGCCTTGAGCAACTCGTCGCGGCTTTGCTGCATCCATCCCTCCCCCGAGACCTTCGCGCGGTTTGACCGTTCGCGGACAGGTTTATATCCTCGCGCACCGTCGCGGGCCAAGCGTCCGCGCGTCGCCAAGCGCCCAGGGGAACGAGGAGTGCCATGTCGAGCGAGCCGATCACCGTCTTCAAGGCCGAGGGCCGCGCCTTCAAGAAAGTCGCGGGACCTCCGGGCGCGCTCGAGGTCGCGCGCATCGTCGAGGGGCACCATTCGACCGACCTCGGCGCCGGCATCGCCGTCTTTGAGGGCATCTCGATTCCATGGAAGCTCCTCTACAACGAGGTGTTCTTCGTGCTCGAGGGCGAGTTCCGCCTGCGCATGGGCGACAAGGTCTATGTCGGCGTGCCGGGCGACCTTCTTTTCATCAAGGCCGGCACCGAGTTCCGCTACGAGGCGATTGGCCGCACCAAGGTGTTCTTCGCCCTCGCCGACACGACGAAACACGAGGAGGAGCGCGCCGTGTTCGAGGAATCGCTGAAGCACGTCCGCGCACCGCAGGCCTAGACGGCGGACAATCCCTTATCCCGAGCCTGTCGAAGGATGAGGACGGAACGAGGAACTCAAATAAGGACCTGACATCATGATCCCCGATATCGCCACGCTTGGCCTCTTCATGGCCGCCGCGATGCTGCTCCTGGTGATCCCGGGGCCCGTCGTCGTCTTCGTCGTCGCGCGCAGCTTGGACCAGGGACGGCTCGCAGGATTCGTCTCGGTCCTGGGCGTCCATCTCGGCTCGACCGTCCATGTGACGGCGGCGGCCGTGGGCCTCTCGGCGCTCCTCGTCTCCTCGGCCGATGCCTTCACGGTCGTGAAGCTGTTCGGCGCCGCCTATCTCGCCTATCTCGGCATCCGGCGGCTCATGGAGAAGGACCGCACGATCGACGTCACGGACTTGAAGCGCGCGCCGCTCGGGACGCTCTTCTGGCAGGGCTGCGTCGTCAACATCCTGAACCCCAAGACCGCGCTCTTCTTCCTCGCCTTCCTGCCGCAGTTCGTCGACCCGGCGCGCGGATCGATCGCGCTCCAGATCGTCTTCCTTGGCTGCGTCTTCATTCTCCTGGGGATCGTCTCGGACGGGTTCTACGCGCTCATCGCAGGCAGTCTCCGCGGCTGGGTCGCGCGGCGCCCGAAGGCCCTCACGGTCGAGCGCTATGTCAGCGCCACGACCTATCTCGGCTTGGGCGTGCTGACGGCCTTCGCGCGGCGGAGTTGACGGAGGCAGCGGCCGCGCGGGCTCGCTAACGGTTGCGCATGCCTGCGCGGGCTTCGGCCAAGAGACACAGAATCTCGTACATGAGCGTCGCACCCACGAGCGCCGTATTGCCGCTCGGGTCGAAGGGCGGTGCCACCTCGACCACATCGCCCCCGATGAGGGTCAAGCCGCGAAAACCGCGCAGGAGCCTCTGCGCCTCCCGCATGGTGATGCCGCCCGCCTCGGGCGTGCCGGTGCCGGGCGCGAAGACAGGGTCGAGCCCGTCGACATCGAAGCTGATGTAGGTCGGGCCGTCGCCCACGACGCGGCGCGCTTCTTCGATCACGGCATTGACGCCGATCTCGTCGAACTCCTCGATGAAGATGACGCGCATGCCGGACTGAATCGAGAAGTCCCAGCCGGCGGGGCCGTTCTGCGCGCCCCTGATGCCGATCTGGACCGCGCGCTTCGGGTCAAGAAGGCCCTCCTCGACGGCAAGCCGGAAGGGCGAGCCGTGGTTGAACTTCGACCCCTGGATCTCGCCCCAGGTGTCCGTGTGGGCGTCGATGTGGATCATGCCGATCGGGCGCTTCTTCGCGAGCGCGCGGAAGATCGGATAGGTGATCGAATGATCGCCCCCGGCCGACAGCGGAATCGTGTTGGTCGCGACCAGCCGTTCGTAGAAGGCTTGGATCTCCTCGACCACGCGGTCGTTGTTCATGACCGCGCTGAAGCGCACGTCGCCCACATCCGCGACCTTGGCGAGCCGAAACGGATTGAGGCGCGTCACGTGGTGGATCGCGCGCATGAGGCTCGACTGGTTCCGGATCTCGCGGGGGCCGTGGCGCGCGCCCGGCCGGTTGGTGACACCGCCGTCATAGGGCACGCCCGCGAGTCCGATGTCGATTCCCGCCGTGTCGCGAATGAGCGGCGCGCGGAGGAAGGTCGCGATCTCCGTGTAGCGGGGTGCGAGCTTCGGGTCGTAGCGGTCGTCGTAGGTGACCGATTTGTTCATGAAGTCGTCGGCCATGGTCCTCCCCTCGGGCTTCCGCGCCCGTCGAGCGCGCGAGCGCTCTTGTCCTATTCCGCCGCGGCCGCGCGCTGCGCCGGATTCTTGAGCGCCGCCAGCAGCTCGCCCTGGCGCGCGAGCGCCGCCTTCACGTGCCGCTCCTTCACATGGCCGAAGCCGCGGATGGCCTCCGGCACGCTCGCGATGTCGACCGCGAGCACATGGGTCTCCGGCGTCAAGCGCGCGAGCATCTCGTCGATCGTCTTTTCGTACTCGGTCACGAGACGCCGCTCCATCCGCCGTTCGGCCGTGTGGCCGAAGACGTCGAAGGGCGTGCCGCGGAGACCCTTGAGCCGGGCCAAGAGTTTGAAGGCCGTGAACACCCAGGGCCCGAAGGTCGCCTTCTTCAACTCGCCGGTCTTGGGATCGCGAGGCGCGAAGAGCGGCGGAGCCAAGTGGAAGGCCAGCTTGAACGATCCCTCGAACTGCTCGTTCAAGTTCTTCACGAACTCGCCGTCCGTGTAGAGGCGCGCCACCTCGTACTCGTCCTTGTAGGCCATGAGCTTGAAGGCGTAGCGCGCAACCGCCTCGGCGAGCCCGCTCTTGCCCTTGGCCTTGGCGGCCTCGGCTTCGCGCACGCGCTTGACGAGCGCCTCATAGCGCCCGGCATAGGCCGCATTCTGGTAGGCCGTGAGAGCCGTCACGCGCCGCGCCACGATCTCGTCCAGGGACTTGGCCACGGGGCGGAGACGCACGACCGCCGGCGGCCGTGCCAAGGCCGCGACCGCCGCACGGTCGACCGCTGCGCGCCGGCCCCAGGCGAAGGTCTCCTTGTTCCCCTCGACCGCGATGCCATTGAGCTCGATCGCGCGCAGGATGGCCTCGGACGAGACAGGGATGAGGCCCTTCTGGAACGCATAACCGAGGACGAAAAGGTTGGTCGCGATCGAATCGCCCATGAGGCCCGAGGCAAGGCGCGTCGCTTCGATGAGGTCGAGCCGTCCCGAGGCGACCGTCGCCGAAAGCCGCTCCAGCAGCCGCTCGGTCGGGAAAGCCAGGTCGGGATTGCGCGTGAAGTGGCCGGTGATCGATTCCTGCGTGTTGATGACGGCGCGCGTCTTCGCGGGATCGACGACGTCGAGCACCGGATCGCCCCCCGCAACCAGCATGTCGCAGCCGAGCAGGAGATCGGCCGAGCCGCGCCCAAGCCGGGCGGCGTGGATGTCCTCCGGACGGCGCGCGATGCGGATGTGGCTCACCACGGCGCCGCCCTTCTGCGCCATGCCGAGCTGATCGACGATCGAGGCGCCCTTGCCTTCGAGATGGGCCGCCATGCCGACAAGCGCGCCGATCGTAACGACGCCCGTGCCGCCGACGCCGGTGACGAGAATGTCGTAGGTCGCGCCTTCCGGAATCGCGGGCATCAGAGGATCGGAGAGCTGGGCGAGCGAGGCCGGTGCCTCCGCCTTCGTCGCGGCCCGGCGCGGCTTGCCGCCCAAGACCGAGACGAAGCTCGGGCAGAACCCCTCGACGCAGGAATAGTCCTTGTTGCAGGACGACTGGTCGATCGCGCGCTTCCGGCCGAACTCGGTCTCGATCGGCACGACCGAGAGGCAATTCGACTTGGCGTTGCAGTCGCCGCAGCCTTCGCAGACGGATTCATTGATGAAGACGCGGCGCTGCGGGTCCTCCATGAGGCCGCGCTTCCTCCGCCGCCGCTTCTCCGCCGCGCACACCTGGTCGTAGATGAGGACCGAGACTCCCGGCCACTCGCGAAGCTCGCGCTGCACATCGTCGAGCGTATCGCGGTGGTGGATCGTCGTGCCGGGTGCGAAGCCCGCGCCGATCGGATACTTGTCCGGCTGGTCCGTCACGACCGCGATGCGCTTGACCCCTTCGGCCTGCACCTGGTGCGAGATCATGGGCACCGTGATCGGCCCATCGACCGGCTGACCGCCGGTCATGGCGACCGCGTCGTTGAAGAGAATCTTGTAGGTGATGTTCACGCCCGCGGCGACGCAGGCGCGGATGGCGAGAAGGCCCGAATGGTAGTACGTCCCGTCGCCGAGATTCTGGAAGACGTGTTGCGTCCTGACGTAGGGCGACTGGCCGATCCAGGTGGCGCCCTCCCCGCCCATATGGGTGTGCGTCGCGACGCGCCGGTCCATGTAGGTCGACATGAAGTGGCAGCCGACGCCGCCGAGGGCGCGGCTCCCCTCCGGCACCTTGGTCGAGGTGTTGTGCGGGCAGCCCGAGCAGAAATACGGGAGGCGCGCGAGGCTGAGCGGCGCACGCGCGGCCTTCGCCTTGGCCTTGGCGTCGAGGAAAGCCAAGCGCGCCGTGACACGCTCGCTCTTGTGGAAGGGCCAGAGGCGCCGCCCGAGCGCCCGCGTCACGTCGTCGGGCGAGAGTTCGGCTATTTCGGGAATCAGCGACTGTCCGTTCTCGTCGCTGCGGCCGACGACGCGCGGGCGCTTCTCGTCGGGCAGGCCGTAGAGCGCGTCCTTCACCTGGAGCTCGATGACGCGGCGCTTCTCCTCGACCACGATGACTTCCTCGAGGCCGTAGGCAAACTGGCGGATCTGATAGGCATCCATCGGATAAGGCATCGACACCTTGAAGAGCGTGATGCCGACATCGGCCGCCGCGCGCCCTTCGAGCCCCAACTCGCGCAAGGCCTGCAGCACATCGAGATAGGCCTTCCCGCTCGCGACGATGCCGAGGCGCGGCCGCGCGCTCTCGAGCGTCACGCGGTTCAAGGCGTTCACGCGGCCGAACAGGGTCGCCGCCGGAATCTTGTGGTGCACGAGGCGCGGCTCCTGGTCCCACCACAGATCGGGGATGCGCAGGTTCACGCCGTCCGGCGGGAAGGCCACCTCCTCCGGCAGGACGATCCGGACGCGATGCGGATCGACCTCGACGGAGGCCGAGGCGTCCACCGCGTCCGCGACGATCTTGAGCCCGACCCAGGCGCCGGAGAACCGCGACAGCGCCCAGCCGTAGAGACCGAGGTCGAGCACCTCCTGCACGTTCGCCGGATAGAGCACCGGCATCTGGAGGTCCATGAAGGTCGGCTCGCAGGTTGCGGGCACGTCGGAGGACTTCATGCCGTGGTCGTCGCCGACGACCGCGAGCACGCCGCCGTTCTTCGAGGTGCCGACGAGGTTCGCGTGCCGGAAGGCATCGATGCTGCGGTCGAGACCGGGCCCCTTGCCGTACCAGACGCCGAACACGCCGTCATAGATGGCGTCCGCCTGGACGGCCGCCTGCTGCGTGCCCCAAAGCGCAGTCACCGCCAGATCCTCGTTCACGCCCGGCTGGAAGCGGATGTGGTGTTTGGCCAGGTGCTTCCGCGCGCGCCACAGCTCGCGGTCGACGTTGTGGACGGGCGAGCCGCGATAGCCCGTGACATAGCCCGCGGTGTTGAGGCCCGCCGTCTGGTCGCGCAGGCGCTGCATCATGGGCAGGCGGACGAGGGCCTGGGCGCCCGTGAGATAGATGCGCCCCGACTCGAACTCGTATTTGTCGTCGAGTGAAACCTTCGCGAGGGTCATGCCGGTCTCTCCTGCCCCCAAATCCGCGTGAAGATTAACAAACCCACCCCGTCTCCCCTCGAAGCGGCCGTCTCGCGGGCCTGTCCAGCCCGCACGCGAGGCGCTCACCGCTCGAGGGCCCGCGCCAAAGAGTTAATTACAGCGATTTAATGCGCGCGTCACGGCATGGCTACGCCAAGTCGTGCAAAACCTGGGACGCGACGGGCGGATGGTCCGCCTGGCCCCTCGAAGGGACAAGATCCTATGAAGCAGTTGACCTATGCACTGATTGCCGCGGCCATCCTCGCCGTGCCGGTTTCGGCCTCGGCGCAGACCGCGACACAGTCGCCCGCGCCCGCGCCCGCGACACAGTCGCCCGCGGCCGTGGCCGCGCCGTCCGATATCAGCAAGGACAAGCAGGACATCCGGAAGGACAAGGGCGACATCCGCTCTGACCGACGCGACATTCGCAAAGACAAGGCCGATCTCCGCAAGGATGTCAAAGAAGGCGACAAGGCTGACGCCAAGGCCGACGCGAAGGATCTCAAGAACGATCGCACCGATCTCCACAAGGACCGCAAGGATTTGCGCCAGGACCGCAAGGACCTCGCGCACGACAAGATGAAGAAGCATCACCAGTCCGGCAGCTAAAGCCGGCCGAGCCCTCGCGGGCAACAGGCCTCGCCGAAATCGGGATTCGGTCGGAGGAGTGACGGGCGCGGTCCCCAGGGCCGCGCCCGCTTCGTTTCCCAGATCCCAAGCCGAAGACCCACGATGAGAATCAACGATAGAGCGCGCTCGGCAGCCGCATGCCGGTGGTGCTATGTCTTTCCCCTGCCGTCCCCGCCAAGGAGGAGCTTTCCCATGCCTCGCCTCGCTCCCGACGAGATGACAGTGCTCGGCGCCAACGCCCAGGCCGAGGCGATCCGGGACGGACGCATCACCTCCGAGGAACTGGTCAGCGCCTACCTTGCCGAGGTCGATCGGCGCGAGGGCGCGGTCGGGGCCTGGATCCACCTCGATCGCGACCATGCGCTCAGCCAAGCGCGCGAAGCCGACCGCGCGCACCGCGACGGCCGCGCGCAAGGGCCGCTCCACGGCGTGCCCGTCGGCATCAAGGACATCTTCGACACGGAAGACCAGCCGACCGAACGCGGCTCGCCGATCTACGCCGGCCGTCGCCCATCCAGCGATTCGACGGCCGTCGCCCTCCTCCGCCAGGCCGGCGCCGTGATCATGGGGAAGACGGTCACGACCGAGTTCGCTTTCTACACGCCGGGGAAGACGCGCAACCCCCACGATCCCCAGCGCACGCCGGGCGGATCCTCGAGCGGCTCGGCCGCCGCCGTCGCCGCCGGCATGGTGCCGCTCGCCATCGGCTCCCAGACCGGAGGCTCCGTCATCCGCCCGGCCTCCTTCTGTGGCACGGTCGGCTACAAGCCGACCTACGGCCTCATCTCCCGCCACGGCATGTCGCCGCTCGCGCCAAGCCTCGACCATGTGGGCGTCTTCGCGCGAAGCGTCGAGGACGCCGCCTTGCTCACCGAGACCATGATTGCCTTCGATGAAGCCGATCGCACCACCCGGCCCCGCGCGCGCCCGGAACTACTCCGCACCGCCCTCGAGGAGCCGCCCGCGGCACCTGTCCTTGCCTTCGCCCGGACGCCGGCCTGGCCCGAGGCCGAGGCCGACACGATCGCCGCTTTCGAAGAGCTGCGCGCGACACTCGGCTCATCAGTCGTCGCGGCCGAACTTCCGGAGGTCTTCAACCACGCGATCGAGCGCCACTCGGTCGTCATGGACGTCGAGGTCGCCCGCAGCCTGGCCAACGAGTACCGCACGGCGCCCCTGCAATTGAGCGAGAAGATGCGCCAGCACATCGCGCGCGGCCGGCGCCTGACCGCGCAGGATTATCTCGACGCCGTCGGCATCGTGCCGCGCTTGCGCGCCGCCCTCGCCGAAATGCTCGAGACCTGCAACGCGATCGTGACACCTGCCGCCCCGGGTCAGGCGCCGCGCGGCCTCGATTCCACGGGCAACCCCGTGTTCTGCGTGATCTGGAGTCTCAGCGGTGCACCTGCCATCACCCTCCCCCTTCTCAAGGGAGTCGATGGCATGCCGATGGGGGTGCAGCTGATTGGCGCCCCGGGCGAGGATGCACGCCTTCTCCGCACCGCCCGTTGGCTCGCGCGTCGCCTGGCCGCCGGTAGCGGGCCACGGAAATCAGCACGCCCAGCGCGCTGACCGGGCGGACCCGGCCGGTGCGTCCGGTAACCATATCACATGGAAATGTGATCACAAATCTGTGCGATTGGTTAATGCGTCATATTCAATTAACCATTTAATTATCTGCTTTGTAATATATTTTTATTTCGCCAATTTCTTCACGAGGAAAAATCCTCGGTGAATTTTCTGTTTCATTTAAGGGCTCGGTAACTACTCCCCCTAATACTTCGGCGGCAGGCCAAAGGGAGTAGGACCGCGCATGACGACGAAGCAAGCCTCGCTCTTTCAAACCGACGCCGCGACAAAGATCCTCGGCCCCAACGGGCTCTCCATCGAAATCGGCGGCTCGGGCGACGACGTGCTCATCGGCGGCGACGGCCCGACGGCGCTGTTCGGCGGTGCCGGCAACGACATCCTCATCGCCGGAACCGGCGACACCTTTATGGACGGCGGCAGCGGCGCTGACATCCTGATCGGCGGCTCGGGCCATGCTTACATGTTTGGCGGCGGCGGCGCCGACATCCTCATCGCGGGCTCCGGCGATACCGTCATGGACGGCGGCAGCGGCGCCGACATCCTGATCGGCGGCTCGGGCCAATCACTCATGTTCGGCGGCGGCGGCAACGACATCCTCATCGCCGGGACGGGCGATGCGGAAATGCATGGCGGCTCGGGCGACGATCTTCTCATCGGCGGCTCGGGCCAAGCCGTCATGTCCGGCGACTCGGGCAACGACACCCTTATCGCGGGCTCGGGCGATACCGTCATGGACGGCGGCAACGGCCGCGACGTCCTGATCGGCGGCTCCGGCCACGACGCGATGTTCGGCGGCGCCGACAACGACCTGCTCATCGCCGGTTCGGGCGATACCGTCATGGACGGCGGCAGCGGCAACGACACGCTCATCGGCGGCTCGGGCCATGCCCTCATGGACGGCGGCGCGGGCAGCGATCTCCTCATCGCCGGCACGGGCGACGTCGAGATGCATGGCGGCAGCGGCAGTGACACGCTCATCGGCGGCTCGGGCCAGGCGCTCATGTACGGCGACGGCGGCAGCGACCACCTCGTCGCGGGCACTGGCGATGCCGAGATGCATGGCGGGGCCGACAACGACACGCTCATCGGCGGCGACGGCCGGACACTCATGTTCGGGGATTCGGGCAACGATCTCCTCGTCGCCGGCACCGGCGACGCGCTCATGGACGGCGGCAGCGGCGACGATGTCCTCATCGGCGGCGCCGGCTTCAACATCATGATCGGCGATTCGGGCAACGACCTGCTGATCGCCGGCACGGGCGATGCGATCATGGATGGCGGCAATGGCCGCGACATCCTCATCGGCGGCGCGGGCCAAGCCCTCATGTTCGGCGGCGCCGACAACGACCTTCTCATCGCCGGCACGGGCGCCGCGCTCATGGACGGCGGCACGGGCAACGACGTTCTCATCGGCGGCGCGGGCTTCAACCTCATGTACGGTGGCGCCGGCAGCGATCTCCTCATCGCGGGCACGGGCGATGTCGAGATGCATGGCGGCAGCGGCCGCGATGTCCTCATCGGCGGCGACGGCCAGGCCCACATGTACGGCGATGCGGGGAGTGACCTCCTCGTCGCCGGCTCGGGCGATGCCGTGTTGGACGGCGGGGCCGGCAACGACGTCCTTCTTGGCGGCAGCGGCTTCAACGTGATGCTGGGCGGCGACGGCAACGACACGATGATCGCCGGCACGGGCGGCGCGATCATGGACGGTGGCGCCGGCAACGACATCATGATCGGCAACGCCGGCGACAACCTCATGCTGGGCGGCGACGGCAACGACTGGATGCAAGGCGCCGGTGGCAACGATCTCCTCATCGGTGGCGATGGCAATGACGTCGTCATCGGCGGCGATGGCAACGACATCCTCCTCGGCGGCGAAGGGCAGGATCGTCTCCTCGGCGGCGATGGCGACGACCAGATGGACGGCGGCAACGGGAACGACGTGCTGGCCGGCGGCGCTGGCCAGGACCTCGTCCTCGGCGGCGAGGGCAACGATCTCCTCATCGGCGGCGCCGATACCGACCTCCTCCATGGCGGCGACGGCAACGACGCGCTTTACGGCGGCGATGGTGCCGACCTCGTCTACGGCGATGCGGGCGACGACTATCTCAACGGCGGGGCCGGCGGCGATCGCCTCGATGGCGGCGAGGGCAACGACCTCATCGTCGGCGGCGACGGCGCCGACTATCTGATCGGCGGGTTCGGCGACGACGTCCTCTTCGGCGGCGCCGATGGCGATCTCCTGGACGGCGGGACGGGGAATGACGCGCTCTTCGGCGGCCAGGGCGATGACATCGTTTTCGGCGGCGCGGGCGACGACTGGATCAGCGGCGGCTCAGGCAACGATTCGCTTCTCGGCGGCAACGGCGATGACGTCGTCGCCGGCGGCTCTGGCGACGACTTCGTGTCGGGCGACGACGGCAATGATCTCCTTCTCGGCGGGTCCGGCGATGACACGATGCTGGGCGGCGAAGGAGACGACGTGCTCGTCGGCGGCGAAGGCCATGACGACCTCAATGGCGGCCTCGGCAACGACACCTACATCATGGCCAAGGGCGACGGCATCGATTCGATTGCCGATGCGGGCGGGACCGCGGACACGCTCGTCCTCCTCGACTCGCCGTCGAACGGCTTGGCGCCGCTCGGCAGCGATCCGGAGACGGTCCATTTCGCATACGACGACAGCACCTCGACCGTGACGGTCACGCTCGGCGACGCCAACGCGCCCGGTGCGACCGGCGCCACCTTTGCCTACGGCGCGATCGAATTCGTCGACGCCTTCGCGGGCCAGGGGCAGGCCGACGCCCAGCACTTCGCCTGGAACGAGGACAGCCACCGCTTCGACCTCGTCCCGGCCGTCTGATCGGATCACACGAACTCTTGCGCAACGGCCCTCCCCCGTCCGGGGCGAGGGCCGATGTGTTTCTGAAGCCGGCGATTCGCGACCGCCCCGCCCTTGCCTAGCCGGCGAGGGGGGCCTCGCCCTTGATCTGGGTGCGATGCATGACTCGCCGAGTCGCGGAATCGAAGGGCTCGCGCCGGTGCATCGTGCAGCGATTGTCCCAGAGCAGCACGTCGCCCTTCCGCCAATGATGCGTCCATGCGAATTCCGGGCGGCGCACATGGAGCCAGATGCGGTCGAGAAGCTGCTCGCTCTCCTCGATCGAGCAGCCGACGATGTAGGCGTTGAGACGCCGGCCGAGGAACAGCGCGCGGCGCTGCGTCTCGGGGTGTAGGCGGATCGCGGGATGCCGCGCGCCCGGCGCCGAACGCACATCCGTCACCGCGGGCGCGCCCGGCCGCAGGCTGCCGGAGCTGTCGTACGACGAGTCGTGATTGAGCGCACGCCCCTCGAGCGCCGCGCGGAGCTCGCCGGGCAGGGCTTCGAGCGCCCGGTACATGTTGATGAACGAAGTCTCGCCGCCCTCGGGCGGGACCTCGAGCGCATGGAGGATGCTCGCGCGCGGCGGCGCCGCCTGGTACGACATGTCCGTGTGCCACTCCGATTCGCCGGAGCCGAGAACGCCGATCGGCTTGCCGTCCTTCTTGACGTTCGAGATGACCAGGACCTCCTCAACGCCCTCGGCATGGAAGGCCCGCCAGGCCGGCACCATGTCGAGGATGCCGAAGCGCCGGCTGAACGCGGCGAGGGCCGGCGGCGAAAGCGACTGATTCCGGAACAGCAGGACGAGATGCTCGTGCCACGCGCGCTCGATCGCGCGGTGGTCCGCATCATCGAGCGGGCTCGCCAGGTCGAGGCCCCGCACCTCCGCCCCCAAGGCGGCTCCCGTTGGAATGACAGTGATTCCCATTGCGTCCGACGACCCCTCGCGACACCGCTTCCGATTATGCAAGCCGCGGCGGGCCCGGTCCAGGCGCCCCTCTTGGCCCCTTCCGGGAAAGGGCGTAGTCTTTTTGCATGACCGTGCTTCGCAACGCGCCGATCGGGGTCCACCCCATCGCAGGCGCCATCGGCGCCGAGATTTCCGGCGTCGACTTGGCGCGCCCGCTCGACGACGAGACCTTCGCCGCCGTGCGCCAGGCTTTCCTCGATCACCTTGTGATCTTCTTCCGCGACCAGACAATGACGCCCGACCAGCACAAGGCGTTCTGCCGGCGCTTCGGCTCGCTCGATCTCGACCGCTTCGTCGTCCCGCTCGAAGGCCACCCCGAGGTGCTCGTCGTCGCCAAGGAGGAAGGCGAGCGCTACGCCTTCGGCAATGTGTGGCACGCGGACGTGACGTTCTACGAGAGGCCGCCACTCGGCTCCGTGCTCTACGCGCTCGAGGTTCCCGCCTATGGCGGCGATACCTTGTTCTCGAACATGTACCTTGCCTACGAGACTCTCTCGCCAGGCTTGAAGCGCACCCTCGAAGGACTGACGGCCATGCACTGCGCCGTTCACGCCTACGGCAAGGCGGCGCTCGACCAGAAGTTCGGCGACGACCGCACGATCAAGATCCGCCGCGACCGCGAGGACGAGGCCAACCTGGAGGTGGAGCATCCGGTCGTGCGGACCCATCCCGACACGGGACGCAAGTGCCTGTTCGTGAACCCGGCCTACACGATCCGTTTCAAGGACATGACGATCGACGAGAGCAAGCCTCTCCTCTCCTATCTCTATGATCACGCCATGCGCCCCGAATTCACCTGCCGCTTCCGGTGGTCGAAGGGCGCGGTCGCCTTCTGGGACAATCGCTGCGCGTGGCACCGATCGATGAACGACTATCAGGGCCATCGACGGATCATGCATCGCGTGACCATCAACGGAGACCGGCCGGCCTTGCGATGAGGCTCCGCGGCGCTCCAGCCGGATACGAGAAGAGGTGCGAGAGAGCTCGATTTTCTGAACTGGTGGTGGGAACTTCTGGGAGAGGACGTCGCCATGCCTGTCGGAACCGTGAAGTGGTTCAACCCGACGAAAGGGTTTGGATTCATTCGACCGGAGGACGGCTCAAAGGACGTGTTCGTGCACATCTCGGCGGTCGAGCGGGCGGGCCTCACGACCCTCCGCGAGAACCAGCGGGTCGAGTACGAGCTGACGCCCGGCCGTGACGGACGCACCTCAGCGGACAAGCTTGTCGTCAAGGGCTAGCGCGGCCGCGAGCGCGCCGGACCGCACGGCCGACGCGCGATCGTCCACCGATGAGAGACGGGCGCTCACGGGCACGGCGCGCCAAGCGCAGCCGTCGTCTCAACGATGAGGATCGCCTGAAGGCCATATCACCACGACCTGTGACGGGCCGCCGCGGTCCCGCCGGCATCTATCCGATGCTCTACGCGCTCTTCGACAAGAACGAGCGCATCGACGCGGCCGCCATGCGGCGGCAGACGGATGCGCTCATCCGGCGCGGCGTCCACGGCATCGCGGTTCTCGGCCTTGCGACCGAGGTCAACAAGATGAGTCTCGTCGAGCGCCGCGCGATGCTCGACTTCGTCGCGGAAGCGGTCGGCGGCCGGGTGCCGCTGTCGGTGACGATCGGCGAGCCGAGCGTGCCGGGACAGATCGAATTCGCCCGCGCGGCGAAAGCGGCGGGGGCCGGCTGGGTGATCCTCCAGACTCCGCCCGTGCGCGGCGCATCCGAAACGGCCCTCCTCCGTTTCTTCGGCGGCGTCGCCGAGAAGGTGGATCTGCCGATCGGCCTGCAGATCGCGCCCGCCTATCTCGGCCTCGACATGTCGGCCTCGAGCCTTCGCGCGCTCCGCCGGCAGCATCCGAACGTGGCGCTCCTCAAGATCGAAAGCGATCCGTTGACGACCGCGCGCCTGATCGAGGAGACCGAGGGCGCGTTCACGGTGTTCAACGGTCGCGCGGGTCTCGAGATGACGGACAATCTCGACGCCGGATGCGCCGGCATCATCCCCGGCGCCGAATCGGCGGATCGTCTTGCGCGCATCTTCACGCTGCACCGCTCGGCCCGCGCCGGTGATCGCGCGAGGGCGGCGCGCGAATACCGCTCGATCGCCCCGCTTCTCACCTTCCTCGAAACCTCGCTCGACAATCTGCTCGTCTACGGCAAGCGCATCCTCGCGCAGCGTCTCGGCCTGCCCGAGGGGCGCGCGGCACCGCGCCGCCCCTTCGCGCCACCCCATCCGTTCGGCACGGCGCTCGCCAAGCGTCATGCCCGCGGCCTCGGCCGCCTCTGAACCCACGCACGTGAATCCACGCATGACGGGAGACGCCGCATGACCTCTGCCCCTTGGGACGTCGGCCACTTCGCGCGCATGGCCTCGAGCGCGAGGCCCTATGTGGTCGCGGTCATCGGTGCGGCGAGCGGCATCGGCAAGGCCGCGGCCGAGCACTTGGCCGCGATCGGCTGCGCGGTCGCCTGCCTCGATCGCGACCGCGCGGGCGCGGATGCGACGGCGGATGCGATCCGCGCCCGCGGCGGGTCGGCCGCCGCCATCGCCGCCGACATCACGGAGCCAGCCTCGGCCACGGCCGCCATCGCGTCGATCGACGATGTCTTGGGCGCGCCCCATGCCCTCGTCAATTGCGCAGGCATCACCGGCAAGACCGCGGTCAAAGCGCACGAGGTCTCGCTCGAGGATTTCGACGCTGTCTACCGGATCAATCTTCGCGGCGCGCTCGTCATCTCCCAGGCCGTGCTTCCCGGCATGCTCGCGCGCGGCTACGGCCGCCTCCTTCACGTGGCCTCGATCGCCGGCAAGGACGGCAATGCCGGGATGGCGGCCTACTCCGCGACGAAGGCCGGGCTCATCGGCCTCGTCAAGGTGATGGGCAAGGACTATGCGGGCACGGGCGTGACCGTGAATGCGCTGGCGCCGGCGGTGATCCTGACGCCGCTCGTGGCAGCGCTGCCCAAGGCGACGGTCGACTACATGACCTCGCGGATTCCCATGCAGCGATGCGGCGAGCTCGACGAGGTCGCGGCCATGATCGGCTGGATCGTCTCGCCGGCGTGCAGCTTCACGACCGGCTTCACCTTCGACCTGTCCGGCGGTCGCGCCACCTATTAACGGCCTCTTAACATTTGAAGCGCATCTAATCCGCCGTGAGCCCCATCGGTCCGCCGCCGTTTCGCCGCAAAGCCGCGGCCTAATGGTTGGCGCCGCCAGTGGCCCGGCAGGCGGGAAGCGCACTAAATCTTGCCTTCTCCACCTGTCTGGCGTAAGGCTTGACACGCGGTAAGCACATACGCGCCGCATTCGCTAAGGAGATGTTCGTGATCGACAAAATGAAGGTTTTTGCGCCGGCCGTGGCGCTCTCTATCGCCCTTGCGTTCTCCGCGAGCCCTGTGTTCGCGGGCAGCACCCAGGTCGGCCAGTCCGAGCAGTCGGTGCAGCTGGCGCAGGCGGCGACCGATGCGCCCCAGAAGAAGAAGGGCCACAAGAAAGGCCACAAGAAGGGCAAGAAGAAGGACCAGACTCAGTAATGCCCAGCGAGGGCCGGTTCTCGGTTCGGTGGGGGTCGGCCCTTCCGCTGCTACGTCCGGATGATCCCGTCTGCCGGCTTCGCCTCGGCGCTGCCGGGAAATACGCGCTGAGAGAGCGCGTCGTCGCGCAGGGACAAGTGCGCGCGTAACACCCCCTTCAAGACACTCCGCAAATCCGTGGTGGGCGCCAGGTCTCGCCCCTGGTAGAGGGCGCCTGCCGACAGCCCCGGCCAATCCGCGACCACGCGGCCGCCCGCGACCGCCCCACCCGCCATAAGGGCGACGCCGGCCGTCCCGTGGTCGGTTCCGCCCGTGCCGTTGGGAGCGGCCGTGCGCCCGAACTCCGTGACCGCCACCACGACCGTCTTCGACCAAGCGGGGCCGAGCGTCTGGGCGAGTCCCGCCAATCCGGCATCGAGCGCGCCCAAAACAGCGGGCAGCCGGCCGCCCTGCTGCGAATGGGTGTCCCAGCCCGACAGTTCGAGAACCGCGATGCGCGGGCCGTCCTCGGCGGCGAGAAGTCGCCCGGCCGCCTCGGCCAGCGGCTTGAAGGCACCGGGCCCGCGGACCTTGCGTCCGCCCGGGGCCATCGAATCGTCGGCGCCGAGTGCTGCCGCGCTGAACTCGTGGGCCTTGATCCCCTCCGCGAAGGCCGCGCCGATCAGGGGATCGCGGCGGTAGAGCGCCTGGATCCGCGTGACGAAATCCGGGTCGAGGCTTGGTCCCTCCGTCGGCACCCAGGAGGCCACGGGAACCGTCCCCCGCAGCGCCAGCGGAATCGCCTGCCCGACCGCAAGCCCAAGGCGCCGGCTGCCTCCCATGAGGGCGAGCGCCCGGTTGAGCCATCCGTCGGCCGCGGCCCGTGCGCGCTCGGTGCCGTTTTCGAGCAAGTCCTGGGCGTCGAAATGCGAACGCTCGCGGTAGGGCGTCGCGACCGCGTGGACCGCCAACGCTTCGCCGTTCTTCATCATGGCGTGGAAGGTCTTCAGGGCCGGATGGACGCCGAACCGGCCGTCGATGTCGAGGATGCCGTTCTCGGTCCCTGGCTCAGGCAAGGCGAGCGCGCCCCTGAGCGAGCGATACTCGCGATCGCCGTAAGGCGGGACGGCCGCAAGCCCGTCGAGCCCGCCGCGGAGGATGATGAGAACGAATCGCTTGTCCGTCGCGGCATCGGCCAGCACGGCCAGGGGGCGAAGGAGCGCCCCGCCCGTCACGGCGGCCGTCAGCGCCAGAATCTCTCTCCGGCTCGGCATGGTCATCTCCTCTGGAATTCGGGGCTCGCAAGGACGAGAGCGACTCCGTCGCGCCAGCTCGGCGCAAGGGCCACCGCCTCGAGCGTGTCCTTGCTCGCGACCGGGCCAATGACGGCTCCCGCCATCGCCACGGGATCGATCGCGGACTGAAGGCGGCCTGCGAACTCGACGGCCCATTCGACCCGTCGGACGCTCGCCTCGGGCGCGACCCATGCCGCGGCCGAGTCCGGCCAACCCGCCGGCGATGGCGCGGTGAAAGGCACTTGCGCCAGGCGTTCGAGCGCCTCGAGAAGTGCCCGGCGCTGTGGCATCTGGCCGGTCGCGCGATAGGTCGAGATGATGAACTCCTGGGGCGTCTTCAGCTTCTCGAGCGGACGCTGCCAGGCATCCTGGCCGTCGATGAGCGCGCGATAGAGCGGAAGGAGGCGTCCGTCTTGCTCGAGGTAGAGCCTGGCCAAGCGGTCGACGGCGGCCGGCGGCGGATCGTCACCGATGAAATGGACCGCGAGTTTCCGCGCGACGTGCTGTGCCGTCGCCGGGTGGCGCGCGAGCGCGCGGAGGGCCGCCAGCCCCTCCTCCTCGCCGCGCGCCTCGTAACGCACGCCGAGAAGCATCTTCGGGCCCGGTTCATGGAGGGGCGGCGCGAAGGTGTATTGCCCCGCGTTCGAATCCTTGAGCCGCGCGATCGTCCAGCCGGTGATGATGGTCGCAAGCGAGCGCACATCGGCCTGGGTGTAGCCACCGTTCACGCCGAGCGTGTGCAGCTCCAGGATCTCGCGGCCGAGATTCTCGTTGAGCCCCTTCTCGCGCCGGCGACCGGCCGGCGAGTTGGGCCCGATCGAGACGGCATTGTCGAGATAGAGAAGCATCGCCGGATGCTGGATGGCGGCGACGAGCATGGTCTCGAAGCGCCCCGTCACGTTCGGGCGAATGGCCTCGCGCTCGAAGGCGCCGGCGAGCCCCGCGACGGCCGGGCGCTGCGCCGAGACTGTGAAGTGATTTGCCCAGAAGCGGACCAGGCGCTCCCGGAACGGCGCGGTGCTCCCGATCGCGGCCTCCGTGTGCGCCGCAATGTCGACGAGGAGCGACTGGCGGTATTCCTTCTTGAGATGGGCTTCGAGCTCCGCGTTGCCCTTCTCCCGTGCCTGGAGGAGAAGGCGGGCCTGGTCGACGCCCCTCGGGAGGCCAGACAGCGCGGGCGGCGGACCGGTGTCGCGATCGATCTGCCCCAGCAACCAACCGCGCGGATCGGATCCGATCCGCGCCAGCTCATCCTCAGTCGGCCCCAGCCCGAAACGGGTTGCGGCGACGAACGCCTGCTGTGTGCTCATGCACAGCTCCGCTCACGCCCAACCCCCGCTCGAGGGCGATCATGGGGCGGACGGCGCCCCCTGGCAAGCGGAAGACCCGCCTCTATCCTCTTCAATTTCCTTAACGACCTTCCGTATAATCCGGCCCTTCGTCTGGGAACGAGCGGCTGGAAAACCAGAGACGAACGCACAACACCTCAACCAACCAACAGGGACATTCCATGCGTATTGTGAAGACCTTTGCCTTTCTCCTCCTCGCCGTTGGAGTTTCGTGGGCGACGGGCGCCCTCTTGGCATCCAGTGCGCGCGCCGTCGACATCGATCCGGGCGCCTGCATCCGTTGCGAGGCCTATGGCAACGCCGAAACCTGCAAGCGCTGCGTGGACAAGCCAGATGGCAGCAAGGCCACCGTGCCCGCCCCCTGCAAGGCGGCGGGAGCCAGCCCTGACTGCAAGAAGCAGCTCGAGGGCGAGTGCAAGCCTTTGGGCAATCCCACGCAGTTCCTGAGCTGCCTCAAGGAAGACGCCAAGTGCAAAGGGCTCGTCGAGAAGTGCGAGGCCTTCAAATAGGCACTGACGTGCCGACGGATCCTACCCGTCGCTGATCGCGCGCAAGGGCCGGTCCGTCAAGGACCGGCCCTTGTCATAGGACGACGCTCTTGATGACACTCGATTCCGCCTTCTGGTTCGGCCTCCTCGAGATCATCGGCGTCAATATCGTTCTCTCGGGTGACAACGCGGTCGTGATCGCGCTCGCGTGCCGGTCGCTGCCGCCGCGCCAGCAGCGCATCGGGGTCGCCCTCGGCAGCGGCGCCGCCGTCGCCATGCGCATCGTCTTGACGCTCTTCGTCACGGTCCTCATGCGCGTGCCCTACCTCAAGATCGCAGGCGCACTGCTTCTCGTGTGGATCGGCCTCGAGCTCCTCAAGGGCGAGGAAGACGAGGACGAGGTGCACGCGGCCGCGCATCTTTGGGCCGCGGTGCGCACGGTGCTCATCGCCGATGCGGTGATGAGTCTCGACAACGTGATCGCGGTCGCCGCCGCGGCGAAGGGCGACATGGTCCTTCTCGTCTTGGGGCTACTCATCAGCATTCCGCTCGTCGTCTACGGCGCCACGCTTCTCATCCGCCTCATCGGCCGGTTTCCGGCGATCATCACGGTGGGAGCGGCTCTCATCGGCTACATCGCGGGCGATGTGATGGTCACGGACCCGGCGTTGACACCGTGGGTCGAGACGAGCGCGCCCTGGCTCGATGTCGCGGCCCCCATCCTGGGCTCGGTCTTCGTCGTGCTCTTCGGCCTCGCCCTCGCGCCCCAGGCGGTGCCGGCGCCCGAGACGGTGCGCGGCGCCGTCGGCGGCACGTTCGTCATCTTCGCGGTTCGCGCCCTGCTGCAATTCTTCAGCCGCGTTGTCGCGCTTCGCGCACCCATGGTCCTCGCATCGATCGCGGCGGTCCTCGGCTTCGGCGGCGGGGAGGCGATGATCGAGGATGCGGCCATGCCGGGCTGGGCGGGCCGGCACACGACGTTCGTCCGCGAGTTCGGCCCCGTGCTAGGCTCCGCCCTCGCCGTCACGATCATCGAGCTGGCCGTCCGCTGGTGGCAGAGGCGCGGGGCGCGCCGTCACTTGGGCAATCCCATGGCGAAGTAGCGTCGTAGAGAAACGAGCCCTACCTCAGACATTCGATCTGAACGGTGACGCGCTGCGCCCGCTCTCCGACGTCGGTCGCCTTCAGCTCGGGCCCGGGCTTCGCCTTCACATACTGGATCTGGTTTGCCTCGAGGAACGACTGCGCGATGGAACCCTTGATCGCGAAGTTGATGTTCTGCGGGAGCTGGCCGGTTCGTTCGAGCATATAGATTTCGTTCAATCGGCTTGAAACGACGCCAATGACGTTGCCGCTCATGTCGAACAACGGCCCGCCGCTATTGCCCGGCTGGACAGGCGCCGAAATCTGAAGGGCGCGGCTGTCATCGCGCAATCCCGCCAATGCGCTCACCGTGCCTGTCGTCAGGCTGCCCTGCGAGGAGATCGTGCCCCGCAACGGATATCCGAACACGACCACCCCTTCACCGACCCGAACGCCCCCATCGCGAAACGTCGCAATCGACGCCGAAGGCGCGGGCATTTTCAGAATTGCGAGATCGTTGGTCGCATCGAGCGCCACGACCTCCACCTGAGGATGGGGCTCGCCCGGCAGGCCCGCGCGCACCTCGGTGCATTTCCCCACGACATGTTCGTTCGTCAGGACATGACCCGCACGGCTCACCATGAAGCCAGAGCCCGAGCCACCACCCTTCGGCTCAGTCGTCCCGCCTGAATTGCGGGGCTTCCAATCCCGCGCCGCCGCCTGCGCTTGGGCCAGTTGACCGGCGGTCATGACTTTTTCGACGGCGCGCCGACCTTCGGCCGCTTTCTGCGCCACGTCTTTGTTTGGGCTCGATGCCGCCAAGTTGAACCAGAGATGCGCCTGTACATAGTCCTGCGGAACGCCCTCCCCATTGAGAAACATGACTCCGAGGTTTAGCTGTGACTTTGGTTCATTTTGTTCCGCCGCGCGCTGGAACCATTTTGCAGCCTCGGCCATGTCCTTGTTGACGCCAGTGCCGTCACTAAATGCAAATCCCAAATTGTATTGAGCAGCTGCGTGATCCTGCGCGGCGGCCAAACGCCACCACTTCACGGCCTCGGCCTGGTCCTTGGCGACGCCATATCCATAGTAGTAGGCACTGCCCACATTGGTTTGTCCCGGGGCATAGCCTTGCTCAGCCGCAAGTCGATACAGGCGAAGTGCTTCCTGGTAATTCTGCGGAACGCCGCGTCCTTCGGCATACATATTTCCCAAGTTGTTCTGCGCTTTTCCAAGATTCTGATCGGCGGCAAGACGAAACCACCGAAAAGCTTCGCGATCGTCTACGGGAACGCCCTGACCGAACGCGTACATCCGTCCGAGAAAGAATTGCGCCTCGGCATTGCCCTGCTCGGCGAGAGGCATGAATTCCCGAAAAGCAGCCGCGTAATCCTTCCGCTCGTAGGCCGCGAGCGCCTCGTTGAGCCCTGCATGGGCGGGTATCGAAAAGACCAAGGCGAGACAAGCAACGCCCGCTAGCCCTGCCGCGGCACGGCCGAAGTTAAACGTGAACATGCCTTAATTCCTGCAAATACGTTTGCTTCCCACCGCCAACTGCGTCTATCACAACCCATTCTGAATACAGATGGCGCCAGCGGCAAGCGACGCTCGGCGAACGGAAAGGCGGGATGCCGTGAGCACCCAGGAGACGAGGCAATCCCACCGCCGCACCGGCGCGCTTCTCACCCTTGCCGCGGCCATCTCGTGGAGCACGGCGGGACTTGCCGTGCGCTCGATGGACGGGGCGACGGCGTGGCAGATTCTCTGCTACCGCTCGCTCGCGCTCTTCGCCTTCCTCGTGGTCGTCCTTCTCGTGCGGCACCGGAGCCGCGTCCTCCGCGTCGCACGCGATGTCGGCTGGGCGGGCGTGCTCGGCGCGTTCTGCATGGTCGGCGCCTTCATGTGCAACATCCTGGCCATGACCATGACGACGATCGCGAACGCGGCCTTCCTCCAGGCGACCCAGGTGTTCTTCGGCGCCGCCCTCGGATGGATCGTGCTCGGCGAAGCAGTCCCTCTCAAGACCTGGATCGCCATGGTCGTGGCGCTCGGCGGCGTCGCCCTCATGATGGGCGACGGTCTCGAGACGGGAACGCTCTTGGGCAATGTCTTCGGTCTCGCGACCGGATTCTGGTGCGCGGCCTTCGCCGTTTCGTTCCGCTTTTGCCGCGGGGCGGACAACATGCCCATCGCCTGCCTGGCCGCGATCCTCGCGGCCGTTGCGACCGCCGCCCTCGCGCCCGGCCTCGCGATCAGCACGCACGACGTGGCCATCTCCCTCGGCATGGGCATCTTCCAGATCGGAATCGGCATGGTGCTGTTCGGCCTCGGCGCGCGGCGCGTGCCGGCGGCGGAGCTCCTGCTGATCGGGCTCGTCGAGCTCGTGGTTGCGCCGATCTGGGTGTGGCTCATCGTGGGGGAAGTGCCCTCGACGCTCACGCTCGGCGGCGGCGCGCTCGTCCTCGCGGCCGTGGTGGGACAGGTGCTGGTGCCCGACCGGCGCGTCGAGCCCCGGCGCGTGAGCGAAGCGGCCTAGCCGCTCATGCCGGGCTGTTAGCCGGCATCCGATTGAAATTACCAACGACCGGTCGCGCGAGAGCCGACGGCCCGGAGTGGGATCACTCGGTGTCCAAAAGGAACCGCGTCCGCCAGTCGATTCGTCGACGGCCTCCGCTCTGACGTTTCTCCTCAAGCGGCCACACATCCCGCCGATATTGCGCGCCTCGGCACCAGACCCTAGGCTCAAACCAAGACATGGGACGGGAGGCACGGGGTCATGTCAGGGATCGTGCTCGAGGGCGAAGGTGTCACGGACGAAGCGCGCGCCGAGCGTGCACGCGCGATTGCGGCAGAGAAGCGAGCCATTGCGATGACGCGCATGGCCGAGATCAAAGCGCGGGTCGGCAGCGCCAAGCTCGGTCGCTCGCTGCAGTTTCCGGGCATCGCCTTGAGTGACCAGATCTTGGAGCCCGGCCCCTATTCGCGCATGGTCCGCTCCGGCGATCATTTGCGCATCATCGACCTCGAAGGGCAGCAGGCCGTCGATTTCCTCGTCTACGACGCGACGAACTACGCCAACCGTTACAACGCCGCCAACACCATCAAGCTCAACCGCTCGATCTATCTCCGTGCCGGGTTCAAGCTCTACTCCGACCTCGGCGACATTCTCATGACCGTGGCCGAGGACACCGTCGGCTATCACGACACGATCGCCGGCTGCTGCAGCGCCGAGAGCAACCACGCCCGCTACGGCATAAAGGGCACGCCGAGCTGCCGCGGCAATTTCATCGCGGCGCTCGCCGAGCACGGCATGGATACCCGCGACATCCCTGCCAACATCAACTGGTTCATGAACGTGCCCGTGAAGCCCGACGGATCGACCGAGATCGTCGATGGTCTCTCCGAGCCCGGCGATTACGTGGATCTCCGGGCCGAGCGCGACGTGCTGGTGGTCATCTCCAACTGTCCGCAGCGCTACAACCCCTGCAGCGGCTGGAACCCGACGCCAGTGCGGATCATTGAATGGCGGCCGAGTTAGCCAAGCTCCAGTCACGCCTCCTGAAGGAGAGCGCGGCAGATTGAGGGAACGGCGCCTTCAAGTGCCGCAAGTGGCGTGAGCGGCAGAGACAGGGTGGCCGTGATGGGGCACCTGCCCCTGCGAACATGAATGCCTTCCGCGCGTTCTCTCAACGCCCCTTGGCCACTCTCTCCGGTTTGGGACAAGTGGTGGGCCAGGCCGCTCGGCTTATCTCGGATCTCAATTGAGGCGCTTCTGCGCGACGCGGGCCTTCGACTGATAGCAGCCGTCGACGATCGAGCCGAAATACTCCCGAATCATGGGATGCTTGACCGGCCCGTTCTCTGAATCCGGCAGGAGGTTCTGTTCGCTCACATAGGCCTCGTAGGGCCCCTGCTCGTTCTGGGCAAACAGGTGGTAAAAGGGCTGGTCTTTCGACGGACGCATGGCTTCGGGAATGGCCTGGTACCATTCCTCCGTGTTGTTGAAGGTCGGATCGACGTCGTAGATCACGCCGCGGAAGGGGAAAAAGCGGTGGCGCACGATCTGACCGATGCTGAATTTCGCGGTTCGGGTCGTCATTGGCGTCATCCCACACGAGACATCGTGGCTGGCCCCCGGTCCCTCCCCGGCCGACGGCCTCCGGCGAGCGAAGATATGGTGCGTCGCCCCGGATGTGCAATCACGCGAACGAATTTTGGCGGAACCAAGGCATGGCCATCCACCCCTTCCTACCCTTGTCCGGGACGGGCGGATGCCCGTATCCTTGATCCATCACGCTTTCGTGTCGTCGCGCGCACGGTTCCGGAGTACGCCCCATGTCCAAGATCATCTCCGCCGATTCCCACGTCCAGGAAGCGCCGGAAATCTACAAGGAGCGCCTGCCGAAGAAGTTCCACGACCGGGTGCCGCACATCGAGATCCGCGACGGCAAGCGTTACCGAATCGTCGACGGACGGAAGCCCCGCCGGCTCGACGTCGCGGAGACGCGCGAGACCGAAGAGGACCGCGAGCGCGAGTTCCGCAGCGACCCCACCGGCGGGCGCGACATCGCGAAGCGCCTGAAGGACCTCGACCGCGACGGCATCGACGCCGAGGTGATCTATCCGAACGACTCGCTCTCGGTCTACCAGTCGCCCGACCCCGAGTACCAGCTGGCCGTGGCGCGCGCCTACAACGACTGGATCGTCGAGTGGTTCGGCGGCCACCGGGACCGTTTCGCACCCGTGGGCGTCGTGCCGGTCAGCAACATTCCCGAGGCGGTGAAAGAGGTGCAGCGCGTGGCGAAGCTCGGCCTCCGCGCGGTCAAGGTGCCAATCGTCGCGAATGCCCGGCCTTACAACCGGCCCGAGTACGAGCCGCTCTGGGCGGCGCTCGCGGACGCAGGCATCGTCCTCACCTTCCACAGCTTCACCAACGACAACGACCAGTACCCCGAAGACTGGGGCGAGGAGGAAGGCTTCGGCGGCGCGCTGTCGTTCATGGCCTTGAGCATGGCCGAGGGACTCCAGCCCGTGAGCTACATGATCAGCTCGGGCGCGCTCGAACGCCACCCGAAGCTCAAGATGGCCGTCGTCGAATCGGGCGCGGGCTGGCTTGCCTGGCTCCTCTACGTGCTCGACGAGCAGGTCGAGAAAAAGCACATGTGGATTCGCCCGCGCTTGAAGATGAAGCCCAGCGAGTACTTCAAGCGCCAGGGCTACGTGACCTTCAGCGACGATCCCATGGCGCTGAAGAACATCGAGTTCACGGGCGCCGACTGCCTCATGTGGGGCAGCGACTACCCGCACGACGAGGGCACCTTCCCCAACAGCCGCGCGGTGATCGAGCGCACCTTCAAGGGCCTGTCCGACTCCGACAGGCGCAAGATCGTCCATGACAACGCGGCGAAGCTCTATGGCTTCGCATGAGGACGGGCGCGAGGCCAGGAGGGCGCATCCGATGAGCGCCCTGCGCGCGGCGACGCTCCTCGCCCTCTCGGCGCTCCTCGCCGCATGCGCGGAGCCCGCGCCATACCAGCCCCTCGTCGACATGAGCGGCCGGACGGAAGCCGATTACAAATACGACCTTCTCTACTGCCGCGAAGCCGCGCGTCAGCGCGATATCGCGACCGGCGTCGGGATCGGCGTCCTCGCGGGTGCGGCGCTCGGCCCGGTCGTCGGCGCCGCATCGGGCGCGGGCGCCGGCGTGGGCGTCGCGACGGGCGTGCCCGCGGGCGCCGTCGCGGGCGGAACCGCCGCCTCGGTCCATGACCAGGCGATCGATGCGCAGTTCAAGGATTCGATCGACCGCTGCATGGTCGATCGCGGCTGGACGCTCCGCAACCCTCAGCCGGCTGATCTCTCGGCGCCGCCGTCGGATCTGACCCAGCCGTCGGATGCGGCCGGCAGCGGGGCGAAACCCTCGACCCAATAGGCGGCACGCCTTCGGCGGACGCCGTCCTCTTTCGCGCCACAGGAGCACATCCCATGTTCGACGAGCGGACAGGCCTTCTTGCGCCGGACGGGCGCGTCGTCATGGTCTCGGGCGCCAATCGCGGCTTCGGCCTCGCGATTGCGAAACGGCTCCATGCGGACGGCTACCGCCTGAGCCTCGGCGCGCGAAAGCTCGATGCGTTGAAAGAAGCCGTCGCCGGATTCGCGGATGCGCGCGTTCTCCAGTGCCGGTTCGATGCGGGCGATCCGGATTCCGCGCGCGACTGGGTGGAACGGACGGTCAAGCATTTCGGCCGCCTCGACGGCCTCGTCAACAACGCGGGCATCCTTCGGCTCCACGATCTCGACGACTACGACGAGAAGGCGTTCGACGAGGTGCTCGAGGTCAATCTGAAGGCACCCTATCGCCTGACTGTCGCCGCGCTGCCGCATCTCCGCAAATCGGGCGCCGGCCGCATCGTCAACATCAACTCGCGCTCGGGCCTTCGCTACGTCGCGGGCAGCGCCGACTACAACATCAGCAAGTTCGCCGGCATCGCGCTCAACCACGCCCCGCGCGTCGAGTATTGGGCCGAGGGCGTGCGCACGACGGCCGTCTGCCCGGGACCATCGGCGACGGAGATGAACGCCGATGCCGTCGCCCAAGGCCGCGACCTCACTCATCCCGCGACGATCGCCGCGCTCGTGAGCCTCGCGATCGGCCTCCCCAACAACGCCTCGGTCCCGATCCTTCCCGTCTGCTCCGATCTCGAAGCGGGAGTCTGAACCGTGCCGGGCGCGATCACGCTTCTCGACGGCGGCATGGGCCAGGAGTTGAGGAAGCGCGGGCTCACGGAGGAGCGACTCTGGTCGGCCCACACGCTCATGACCCGGCCCGAGGAGGTTCGCCGCCTCCATGAGGAGTTCATCGACGCAGGCGCCGAGATCATCACCACCGCCAACTACTCGACGACACCCAAGCGCTTCGCCATCGATGGGCTCCGCAATCGCGTCACGGACGTGACAAGGATCGCGGCCGAGGTCGCGAACGAGGCACGGCGAGGGCGCGGCGGCGTGCGCATCGCGGGCTCGCTCCCACCCCTCCTTGCGAGCTATGAGCCCGATGCCGCCGGCACGTTCGAGGAGATGCTGCCCGACTATGAGGAGATCGTCGCGGCCCTCGCACCCGGCGTCGATCTTTTCATCTGCGAGACGATGGCGAGCGCCACCGAATCCCGCGCGGCCGCGACCGCCGCCGCCGCGACGGGGAAACCCATCTGGGTTTCCTGGACTCTCCAGGACGAGAAGACCAACCGCTTGAGGAGCGGCGAGACGATCGCGGAGGCGCTCCGGCAGGTGAGCGCGCTTCCGATCGATGCCTTCCTTTTCAACTGCTGCTCGCCCGAGACGATGACGCCGGCCTTGCCGATCCTGCGCGCCGCGACCGATCGCCCGATCGGGGCCTATGCCAACGCCTTCACGCCGATCCCCAAGGACTGGCGGCGAAGGGCCGACCGCCTCCGCGATCTTCGCGAAGACCTCGACGCCGAGGGCTTCGCATCCTTCGCGGCGCCCTGGTTCCGGTCCGGCGCCACCATCGTCGGCGGCTGCTGCGGCGCCAGCCCTGGCCATATCGCAGCGCTGAGGCGGCTCATCGAGGCCACCACCTAAGCCGCGCCAAGACACGAGCCCCGCGACCGATTAGACTCGACGCCTCCTTCGGACGCGCCGATGACCGACATCGCAGAACCTCGGACGGCAGTTCTTGGCGCAGCGCGGCGCTGGCTCGCGCTTGCGGCGGCGATGACGGGCTCGGCCGTCTACATGCTGAGCCTCACCATCTCGGCGACGGCGATCCCGCACATGCAGGGCGCGTTCTCGGCCGCCCCCGACCAGATCTCCTGGATGCTGACCTCGTTCATCATCGGCACGACGATCACGACGGCGTGCTCCGGCTGGATCGCGAGCCGCTATGGGCGGAAGCGCGTCTTCGTCTTTGCGTGCGGCGGCTTCACGGTCATGTCGATCCTCTGCGGGCTCGCGACCTCGCTCGGCCAGGAGGTGCTGTTCCGCACGCTCCAAGGGCTCATCGGCGCGCCCCTCCTGCCCCTCAGCCAGGCCATCGCCATCGATACCTTCCCGCCCGAGAAGCGCGGCCTCGCCATCAGCCTCCAGGGCTTCGGCGCCGTGTCCGGCGCCGTCATCGGCCCCTATGTCGGGGGCGTGCTCGTCGAGGCGTATGGCTGGCCCTGGGTATTCTTCGTCTATGTGCCGCTCGGCGCGCTCGCCTTCGTCGCGAGCTGGGCCTTCGTGCCGGAGATCGAGCGCGACCCCGGCCGCACGCTCAGCTGGACCGGCTTCGGACTCTTCATCGTCGCGATCGCGACGTTCCAGCTCATGCTCAACCGCGGCGAGCGGCTCGACTGGTTCGCTTCCTCGGAAGTCATCGCGGAGGCCGCGGTCGCGGGCATCGCCTTCTACGCCTTCGTGCTCCACACCGCGGCGGCGCGCGAGCCCTTCTTCGCCCCGCAGCTCTTTCGCGACCGCAACTACCTGATCGGGCTTTTCCTCGTCTTCGTATTCGGCGCGCTCATCTTCCTCCAGATGTTCCTCGTGCCGGTGCTGCTGCTGGAATTCGTCGGCTTCACGATGAAGGACGTGGGCTACGTCCTCGGCTGGCGTGCGCTCGGCCTCATGGCGAGCACGCTCGCCATCGGCCCCGTCGTCGACCGGCTCGATCCGCGCCTCACCTTCGTCGGCGGGTTCCTCTTCATGGCCGCCTCGGCCTGGGTCATGTCGCAATGGACGCTCGAGATTCGCCCGGGCGACGTGGCCTGGGCGAACTTCCTCCAGGGCATCTGCTCGGGCGTCGCCTACATCCCGATCGCCGTCATGGCCTTCTCGACCCTGCCCGAGCGCCTGCGGAACGACGGCGTCGCGCTTTTCTTCCTCATGTCGAATCTGGGGACGGCGACGGGCACGGCCGCGATCTTCAACTTCCTGACGCGGAGCATGCGGGTCAACCGCAGCGTCATCACCGAGCACCTGACGCTTTACAACGAGCTGTTCCGCTCGGGCGGCGTGCCGCGCCTTTGGGATCTGCACACGACGGGCGGCCTTGCGGCGATGGATGCCGAGGTCGTGCGCCAGGCCGCGATCATCGCCTACACGAACAGCTTCTACCTCATCGCGCTCGTCACGCTCGCCGTGCTCCCCTTGGCGCTTTTCGTGCGCCTGCCTAAGCGCACGCCGGCATCCTAGCGTCACCGTCGCGCGGGTCGCGTGGCCCTGGCGTCCGCGCACCTCCTGGAGCGGATGCCACCCGTGCCCTAACATCGCGCCCGCACCGCATGCCCCGCGGCCGATCACCGCGCGAGCGAGGAAGGGAAATGCCATGGCTCAAGACGGCGCGCCCCGCGACGGCCAGGAACCGCCCGAACCCGGCCTCTCGGAGGTGACCGCCGTCATCTCGCACACGGTGAAGACCGGGCTCGAGGACCAATACGAGGCCTGGCTCAAGGAGATCACGCCGCTCGCGAAGACCTTCCAAGGCCATCGCGGCGTCAACATCATCCGGCCCATGCGCGGCTCGCGCGCCTACACGACCGTGCTCCACTTCGACACGCTCGCGCATCTCGAGGGATGGCTGTCCTCGGAAGCGCGGCGACGCCTCATCCAAAGGGCCGAGCCGCTGCTCGACCAGGCCGACAATATCGAGATCAAAACCGGCCTCGAGTTCTGGTTCACGCCGCCCGACTCGACCCAGAAGCACGCGAAGCCATACAAGCAGTTCCTGCTCACGCTCTCGGTGATCTATCCGCTGACGAGCGTCCTCCCCTGGGTCTTGCGGCCGCTCATCGAGGCGGTGCCGGCCCTCGAGCCATGGGTGTTCAGCAAGCTCATCGCGGCCATGATCACCTGCGGCCTCATGACCTATGTGATCATGCCCCGCTACACGCGCCTCGTGGCGAAGTGGCTCTATCGATAGAGGACTTCCATCGGTGCGATCGCGCGTCGGTCGAGCAGATCCCGACCCTATTCCTCGGGCAACCCGGCCAGAAGAAGTCCTTTGTACACGCGATCTGTCTCCGGCCCTGGTTGAAAGTCGCCTTCGTCCCGGTACTGTCTCAGGGATTTCACTGGATAGTAGCGGCGCATCTCCGCGAGCTCCTGATGGGCAAGATCCATATTCCCCATATGAGCGTAGGACGACGCCAAGTATGCGTGGCACGGCCAGTAGTCCGGTGCGCGGCCGATACAATGCTGAAGATGGGGAATGGCCTCGGTGAAACGCCCGGCCAGGGTGTACGCTCGGCCCTGATACATGTCGAAAATCGGTGGATATAAGGGGTCGAGCGCAATCGCCTTTTCAACCAACGGGAGCGCTTCACCCGAACGATTTAAGAAGGCATAGATATTGGCGAGGGCCGCATAGCCGTCGGGATCGCTCGGGTTGAGACGGATCGCCTGTTGCACCCAGACCATGGCCTGATCGAATTCATGCTGGCGGATATACAAATCGCCCCGCGTCAGATGCGCGAACGGTAGGGACTCATCGATTGCGAGCGCCGTCTCCACGAGATTCACGCCTTTGAGAATGGCCTGCTCTCGGTTGGCCGGGTCCCAACGGAGCGACACTTCCAGGTAATAGGTGAACGCTAGCTCGGCGTAGGGCGAGGCGAATTTCGGGTCGAGCTCGATCGCTTTCTCGAACAGAGCGCGCGATTCGAGTGTCGGCGCTTTTCTCGATGTCTGGCGCAGGGCCCGTCCGCGCAAGTAGTAATCGTAGGCGCCGAGGTCGACTTGTCCTTTGCGAAGAATCGCGTCCACTTCGGCCTTCTGGACGCGGCTGCCAAGTTGGGCTGCAATCGCCATGGTGATCTCATCCTGAACCGCGAGAATGTCCTTCAACGGACGGTCGAATTTCTCAGCCCAGACATGGCTGCCTGTTTGCGCATCGATCAGCTGGGCCGTGACGCGCACCGTGTCCGCCGTCTTCTGAACACTGCCTTCGACCACGTAGCGCACGCCGAGCGTCCGGCCCACCTCCTTCACGTCGGCGGCCTTGCCTTTGTAGGTAAAGGACGAGTTGCGCGCGGTCACGAGAAGCGTGCGTGAACGCGCCAGTGCCGTCAGGATCTCCTCGGTGATCCCGTCGCTGAAATAGTCCTGGGCCGGATCGCCGCTCATGTTGGTGAACGGAAGCACGGCGATCGTGGTCCGTTCGGACGAGGCACCGGCATCGCGCGCACTGGGCCGCAGCGCATACCAGCCACCCGCCACCGCGACCAAGACCAGAACAGCTGCGAGAGCCAGCCACCGGACTCGCGGCAGCACACGCCGCGACAACGCGGTCTTGGACAAAGCCCCCGTCTCGCTGGCTTTTATCTCCGCTGGCTCGCCCCCCTCGAAATGAACACGATGCGCCTTGATGGGCCGGGCGATGTTCTTCACTTCGCGCTCGCCCATATCCTCGAAGGCAAGAGCCAGCTTGTCGCGCACCTGGTCCCGTACGACGCGGCTCACCCAGACGCCGCCAGGCTCAGCGAGCGCTTCGAGACGAGCCGCGACATTGACGCCATCACCGTAAATGTCGCTGCCCTCGACGATCACGTCGCCGATGTTGATGCCGATGCGGAACTCGATGCGCTGACCCTGCGGGACATCTGCGTTCCGCGCGGTCATCCCTCGCTGGATCTCAACGGCGCAGGAGACGGCATCGACGACGCTCGCGAACTCGACGAGTGCGCCATCGCCCATCAGCTTGACGATCCGCCCGCGGCGCGCTGCGATCGTGGGGTCGATGAGGTCCCGGCGGTGGGCCTTGAGGCGCTCGAGCGTGCCGACCTCGTCCTCGCCCATGAGGCGCGCGTAGCCCACCACATCGGCAGCGAGGATCGCGGCAAGCTTACGTTCCATAGCCTCTCAAATGGTTCTTGCCGCCGAGTTCTTCCGTCTCGCCTCTACACGACCCGTGCGGCGTAGCGCTCGCCCAGGATCTCGACCTCGAGGGGACCCGAGAGCGCGTCCGCCTCGACCATGGCGAGCGCCATGCTCGTGCCGCGCCCGTGCCCGAAGGCACCCGACGTCACGGTGCCCACGTCCCGGCCGCGCGAGATCACTGCCTCATCGCCCCACGGATCGACGGGGCGCGGCCCCTTCTCGATCGCAAGGCGCACGAGCCGCCGCGTCTTGCCGTTGGCCGCACCGCCCTTGCCCTTGGCGCTCGGAAGCCCTGCCGCTTCCGGCGCGCTTTCCCGCCAATAGTCCTGCCCCATGAAGCCGATACCGGCCTCGACGCGGAGCGAGTCGTAGGCCCGAAAACCCGTATCGCGGAGGCCATGGGTGGCGCCCGCCGCGACGAGCGCCTCGTAGAGCGCAATCTGCCATTCCACCGCGTGATGGAAGGCACAGACCGGTATGTCCTCCATGGCGAACCGCGTGAGGCGGAGCGGAATGTTCCGCAGCCGCACCTCCGCCACCGTCTCGTTCCCATGCTGCGCCGCCTTGTACGCGGCACCGAAGGCCGAGGCGATGACCGATTCGGCCTTGGGTCCGACGAGCACGAGAATGCCCCAGCGATTGGACAGCGACGTCGCCGCCGCATTCGCCTTCGCCGCAATCTGCCGCAGGACGAGCTCGTCGCGCTGCGCGTTGACGGGCAACCCGACCACATAGAATCGATCCTCCTCAAGACGCGCGACGCGCATGACGGCGGCAAGATGCCCCGTGCCGTTGAGGAAAGCGACGGGCTTGAACGCGCCCTTCAGCGGCAAAGGACCGGCAGCGGCGCGCTCCAGCGCCGACGCCGCGTCGGGGCCCGCGATTTCGAACTTGCCGGCGCTCGACCAATCCATGATGCCCACGCCCTCGCGCATGGCGCGCGCTTCCGCCGCCACGTGCGGGAACCAGTTCGTGCGCTCATAGGACGGCACGTCGTCCGCCTTCTCGCCCTTGGGCGCGAACCAGTTCGCGACCTCCCAGCCGTTCAACACGCCAAAGACGGCGCCCTTGGCCGCGAGACGGTCGTGCAAAGGCGATGTCCAGCCGGGCCGGCCTTCATGCGCTTCGACATGGGGGTAGTAGGCGGCCGACGCGAAGGCGTGGCCCGAGGAGAGGCGCTCGACCGCATAGTGCTTGTCCGCATAGGCGCCGAAGCGGTTCACATCGAAGGCCGCGATGTTGAGGCTCGGCCGGCCTTGGACGATCCATTCGGCGAGATAGCGCGTCGTGCTGCTGAAGAGGAATCCGCCCGACACCCCGCACATCACGTAGAAATTGTCGTAGCCATGGGCGGGCCCCACGAGCGGGCGCATGTCCGGGCTTCTCGGCGTCGGGCCGTTGACGACCGTGCGGATGCCCACCGGCTTCAGCGCCGGGATGATCTCGTAAATCTGGAGAAGGCGCGATTCGGTGCGCTCCAAATCCGGCGGCAGCAGCTCCTGGCCGAATCCCTCCGGCACGCCGTCCACGCCGAAGAATTTCGGATGGTCCTCGTAGCACGAGATGATGAGGCCCTTCCTGTCCGCGCGGGTGTAGAGCGGAATCGTCATGTCCCAAAGCATGGGCAGCTCGTTCGGCAGAGCGGCCACTTCGGGGATGTCGCCGGTCACGAGGAACTCGTGCTCGATCGAGACGGCCGGCAGCACGCCGCCCACCATGGCCGAGATCTCCTTCGCCCACATGCCAGCGCAATTGACGATGGCACCCGCCGTGATGACTCCCTTGTCCGTCTCGATGCGCCACTCGCCCGAGGCCGTGCGCGTGATCGCCGTCACCTTGGTGTGGCGGTAGATCTCGGCGCCCGACTCGCGGGCCTTCCGCGCAAGTCCCTGCGTCGTTTGGGACGGATCGGTGAAGCAGTCGTTCGGCAGGTGCAACGCGCCCACGACGCCGTCCGTCTTCATGAGCGGGAAGAGCGATTGCGCCTGCTGCGGACCCACGATGTCCGCCTCGACGCCGAGCTGGCGCGCGATGCCGAGGAAGCGGCGGTTCTCGTCCATCTCGTCCCGGCTGCGCGCCAGGCGCAAGCTGCCGCAGCGATGGACGCCCGAGGGCGAGCCCGTCAGCGCCTCGAGATTGTGGTAGGTGTCCTGGCTCTCCTTGAGGATGCGCGCGATGAGCGCGCATTCGGCGAAGCCCGGCACCATGCCCGCGGCATGCCAGGTCGAGCCCGAGGTGAGCTCGCCCTTCTCGATCAACACCACGTCTGTCCAGCCGAGCCGCGTCAGGTGATAGAGCGTGCTGCAACCGTTGATGCCGCCCCCGATGACCGCGACCCGCGCGTGACTCTTCATGCTGTTCTCCCCTCATCCGCCGCGAGCACCGCGGCCTTGTACCGTTCGCCGAAGACGACGACGTCGAGTGTCGTGCCCGGCGCCGCGTGCATGGGTGCCACGCGCGCGAACGCAAGATTCTTCTTCGCCGTGTGCCCATAGGCGCCCGACGTCACATAGCCGACCTGCTGGCCACTGGCTTCGATCACTTCTCCGCCCCATGGGTTCGTCGGCACCGTGTCGTCGATCGCGAGGCGCACGAGCTTCGCGCCATTGCGGCGCGGAGCGCCGTTCCCCGCGGCACCTGTCGTGGCTCGTCCCTGCCGCGGCAGCGGCAGCGCGGCGGCCGCGAGCGAGGTCTCGACGCCGAAATCGACCCCGCAACGCGGGATGTCGCGCTCGATCCGAAGCGAATCGTGAGCGCGCCGGCCGAAATCCTTGAGCCCCCGCGCCTCGCCGTGGCGCCACAGCGCCTCGTAGAGCGGCAGGAGCTGGGTGGACCGGCAACGGATCTCCCATGCGCTCGCATCGATGTCATCGGTCCGCACGATGCGCACCGGCGTCGAGCCGATGGTCGTCGAGACAACGCGTCGATGCGCCGTCGTCGAAACGGGATCGGCCGCGGCGGCATCGAGAATCGCGCCCGACTGAGGCCCGGCGAGAACCAGCACCGCCTCGGAGTCAGTCGTATTGGCGATCGCGACGCCCGTCGCGGGCGCGCGGTCTTTGAGCCAGTCAGCCAAAGCCTGCTCCGCCGTACCGGGAACCGCGAGGGCAAATTGATTCCCCGCAAGGCGGTCGATCGCGACGAGGAAGGCGATACCGCCCGAGGGATGGAGGAAGGCGCAGTGGGCGCGCTGACCCTGGCCCGGGAGTGCGTGGGCCGAGAGACCGTCGAGGAAACGCTCCGCCCCCTCGCCCGCCACCTCGAACTTCGCGAGCGAGGAGTGGTCGAAGACGCCGGCGGCCGCGCGCACGGCGCGACATTCGGCCCCCACGGGCTCGAACCAATTGGCGCGGGAGAAGCTCGGCTTGTCCTCGCGCGCGACGCCTGCGGGCGCGAACCAGTTGGGCACCTCCCAGCCGTTGATGACGCCGAAGACAGCGCCCTTCGCCGCAAGCGTCGCGTGGAGTGCGCTCGTGCGCACGGGCCGCGCGCCCACCACCGCCTCGGTCTCGGGATAGGACGCGAAGGATGACCACATGTGTCCAGCCGTCAAGCGCGAGACGAGATAGTCCTTGGTCGCGAAGCCGCCGAAGCGCCGCACGTCCACATCCGACACATCGACAGACGGCTCGCCCTCGACGATCCATTCCGCGAGATAGCGCGCGACGGCCCCCTGGACGAAGCCGCCATAGACGCCGCAGCAGACGAAATAGTTCCGGAGCCCGTGGGCGGGACCGACGAGCGCCATGAGATCGGGCGTCCCGGGGATGGGGCCGTTCACGACCGTGCGGATGCCGAGCGTCTCGAGCGCGGGGATCATCCGGTAAGTCTCCTCGAGACACGGCTCCGCGCGCTCGAGATCGGGCGGGAACAGCTCGTTCGCGAAATCCTTGGGCGCGCCGTCGAGCCAGCGGAACTTCACCTTGTGCTCGTAGCCGGAGATCATGAGGCCCTGGCCTTCCTGGCGCGCGTAGAGGGGCACGCTGTAGTCGCGCAGCACCGGCAACTCAACGGACAAGCCCTTCAACTGAGGGGCCGGCTCCGTGACCAGGTATTGGTGCTCTTTCGCGAGCACCGGCAGATAGTGGCCGAGCATGGCCGAGATCTCGGCGCCCCAGCACCCGGCGGCATTCACGACGTATTCGGCCGCGATGACACCTTTGTCCGTCTCGACCCGCCATTCGCC
Organism: Alphaproteobacteria bacterium; assembly: GCA_046349515.1. Classification (GTDB taxonomy): domain Bacteria; phylum Pseudomonadota; class Alphaproteobacteria; order CADEGL01; family CADEGL01; genus JBGPGW01. Next base: position 108,899 of record JAXMCE010000011.1, read on the forward strand.
CGACGGCATTTGCGATAGGCCCGTCACGCGGGTGTGGCGGTTGATCTCGGCTCCTCTGTCACGGGCCGCCTTGGCGAGCGCGTTCGTCGTCTGTGTCGGATCGACCCAGCCTTCCTCCTTCGTGTGCAGGCCCGCGAGGAATTGGTTGGTCTCGAGAAGCGGCCACAGCTCGCGCACGCGGTTGGGGCCGACGATCTCGGCGTCGATGCCGGCCGTGCGGGCGAGATTGAGGTAGCGCTTGAATTCCTCGACGCCGTCGCGCGTGCGGGCGAGCCGCACGCCGCCCGTCCTGTGCACGCCCACGGGCAGGCCCGTCTCCGCCTCGAGCCCGCCATAGAGCGCGAAGGAATCCTTGTAGCTGCGCGCGAGGAACAGCGTCTCGGCGTAATGCGTGCACTGCCCGGCGGCATGCCAGGTCGAGCCGGAGGTGAGCTCGTTCCGCTCGATGAGGACCACATCGGACCAGCCGAGCTTGGTGATGTGATAGGCGACGCTGCATCCAATGACGCCCCCGCCGATGATGACCACGCGCGCGTGGGATCGCATGCCTCGCCCCCTGTCGTTCGACCCGCTGTCCCTAGCCTAGGAACAGCGCGGGACGAAAGTAAAGACGCGCATCCGGCGGAACGTTTAGGCCATCCCTAGCGCACATGGATGGCCAGCCACACGGCGGGCGGATGGCTCGACGTCTCCTCGACCACATGGCGCCGGCCGGGCGCGATTTCGACGACATCGCCCGCACAGAGGTGGCGTACCTCGCGCGGCTCCTCGAGCGCGAGCGTGGCCTGGCCGTGGAGGAGAACCACCACTTCCGTCCAGTCCTGCACGAACGAGCCTTCCGCCGGCGCCCGCGCGCCATAGGAGACGATGCGCTCGATCCGCACCTCGCGCGTGCCCGCGAGCGTCGTGAGAAGCTGGACGAGCTCGTCGCGCCCCGTGCGGGGTATGGACTCGAAGATGTTCCGCAGCATCACGCCCCTCCCATGCCAGGCTCCGCCGCCGGGCGCGCGTTATGGAGGCGGAATCTCGCGCCAGATGTTCGAGAGAAACCCGCGCGCATCGGCGCTCGCGACCTCGCGCACGATCTCCGGCGCGCCGTTCCGGCACCGCCAGACGTAGATCGTCTCACGCCCTGTCACCACCGCGGGAATGATGTCGGCACCCGCTTCGCGCTGGCAGTATTCGACAAGGGCGGGCGCCGGTGTCCGGTCCGCATTCGCCTTGGCGGCGCAGGGAAGGTTCGCGCCCACGTAACAGGCATAGAGCTTGCCATCCATGCAGCGCCAGGACGTGCCCCGCGCGATCTCGTCGGCCGGCATGAAGTTCGCGAAGCCGAGAACCTTGCGCATGGAGGCGATGAGGCCCTCGGGCACCTTCTCGCCCGTGTAGCGCCCATCGGGCGCATCGATCGTGCCGACGGCGGCGCAGTAGGCGAAAGGGTCCTTCGCGGCCTTCTTCTCATCCGAACAGGACGCGAGCACGATCAACATGGCCAGAGCGACGAGCATCCTCATTCCGCGATTCTCCTCTCCGGCGCCATCCTCACGTCCCGCGCGGCGCCCAGCAACACAGGACGGCGGCCACGACGGACGAGGCCGCGATGGCGGCGAGCGCACCGCCAAGGCTCGCGATACCGTAGGCGATGCCGGCCACCGTCACCCCGATCGTTCCCCCGAGGAAGCCGGCCGCGTTCAGCATGCCGGAGCCTTTCGCCGCCTCCGCGCCCGCGAGCGCCATGAGGCCCAT
>JAXMCE010000012.1:2500-107707 GCA_046349515.1 Alphaproteobacteria bacterium
CGATCGGCACCGATCTTGAACTCATCTGCACGACACGCGGCCGAGCCGAATCGCGGGCTCAACGACAGTAAGCAGGGTCGCGGCTCGACGCCTCGTCGCGTTCCCCGCGGCGCGATTGGTCGGCCCGCGCCTACAGGTTTCGCGCCCACTCCGCGTTGACCACATCGAGAAGCCTTTTCCCGCATTGACGACACTATCGTAGGGGCGTAAAGTGTTTCACTAAGTGAAAATAAGTTCCATAATTTGGAACTTTAGGTTTGTCACCATGGACTCGGCCGGCATCCTCTCCCGTTACGCGACGATCCTCGATGCGGTGGCGTCGTCGCCGGACGGGCTTTCGCTGACCGAGATCATCACGCGCACGGCGCTGCCCCGCGGCACGGCACATCGTCTCGTCAGCACGCTCATGACGGTCGGCTATCTCGGCCAGAAGGACGGCCGGAAGATCTATGTGCTCGGGCCCAGCCTGATGCGGCTCTTGCGCCTTGGCACCGCGCCGGCGTCCGTCGCGGCGATCGCCCGGCCGGTGCTGGAGCAGCTCGTGGCGCGAATCGGCGAGACGGTCTTTCTCGCGAAACTCATCGGCGAGCACGTCGAGACCATCCTGGCCGTGACACCGGAGGATGAGCGGCAGTCCTTCGTCTATCCGGGTCGCGACATGCCGATGCACGCGGCCGCATCGGGCAAGGCGATCCTCGCCTATCAGAGCCCCGCGCAGATCGACGCGTTCCTTTCCCGCCCGCATCCGCGATACACACCCGCAACCCACGCAGATGCCGCGGCGATCCGCGAGGACCTCGATCAGGTGCGTGAGCGCGGTTACGCCATCTGCGACGGCGAGTTCGAGCTTGGCGTGCTCAGCTACGCCTGTCCCGTTCTGTTCGACGATGCGGGGGTCATTTACAGCGTCGGCACGGTGGCGTTGGGGGCGCGTCTTGCCGGCCATCCGTTGGACGATGTCATCGAAGCCCTTCGCGAAGCATCCGAAACCTTGGCGCGCCGCATCGAGCGCCACGACGCATCGGCGAGCGGCGGAGAGTTCGATGTCGCGCTTCGGATGGGGGCGGCCCCATGACCGGCGGCTGGCAGGTCGGCGTCGACATTGGCGGCACCTTCACCGATGTGGTGGCCGTCGATGCGGCGACCGGCGCTGTCCGAGCCGCCAAGGTCCGTACTGCCGTCAATGACCCCCTTGCCAGCATCAGTAGCGCGCTGACGGCCGTCGGCCTCGACTGGGCCGACATGTCCGATCTCATGCACGGAACGACGATGGCGACAAATGCCATCGTCGAGGACAAGTTGGCACCCGTCGCCCTCATCTGCACCGAAGGCTTTCGCGATACGCTTGCGATCGCGCGGCAGAACAGGCGCGAGCTGTACCGTCTCGACGTTCCGCCCAAACTGCCGCCCCTCGTGCCTGAGCCCTGCCGGCTTGAGGTCGGCGGGCGGCTCGATTCGTCCGGCCAGGAGATCGAGCCGCTGTCCGCCGGTTCGGTCAAGCAGGCTATCTCCCGCGCCAAGGAATTGGGCGTCGAGGCGCTCGCCGTCACGCTGCTTCACGCCTATGCCAATCCCGCTCACGAACTGGCGCTCTCCGCGATCATCGACGGGCAGATTCCGCACGTCGCGCTCTCGCATCGGATGAACCCCGAAGCCCGGGAATACGCGCGCATGAGCGCGACCGTTCTCAACGCCGCTCTCATGCCGTTGACGGCCGGGTATCTCGATCGGTTGCTCGAGCAAGCCAGCAACCGCACCCGCATCCACCTTTTCCACTCGGCCGGCGGCATGGCCTCGCCGGATGCCGTTCGCGGACAACCCCTCGCGCTGGCGTTGTCGGGGCCGGCCGCGGGGGTCGCGGCCAGCAGCCACGTTGCCGCGGCGCTGAAATTGGATAAGGCCATCAGCTTCGACATGGGTGGGACGACGACCGATGTCTGCCTCATCACCGATGCCGCCGTGCAGATCAGCAGCGAGCGCACGTTGGCGGGGCGTCCGATCCGCCAGCCCATGGTCGCCGTCGAATCGATCGGTGCGGGCGGCGGTTCCATCGCCCGCCTCGACCACGGTTCGATCCGTGTCGGCCCCGACAGTGCGGGCGCAGAGCCGGGACCGGCATGCTACGGCCGCGGCGGCGCCCAGCCCACCGTGACCGATGCCAACCTGGTCCTGGGGTATCTCAGCGAGGCGCGCCCCCTCGGCGCGGCCGTGCGCCTTGACAGCCGGGCCGCCCGCACCGCGATCGCCCCGATCGCCGACGCTTTTGGCCTGTCGGTCGAGGCCGCGGCGCGCGGCATCCATCGCGTCGCCAACGCCAACATGATGCGCGCGCTCCGGCGCGTGACGGTGGAGCACGGCGTCGATGCACGCGACTGCGTGCTGCTTGCCTTCGGCGGCGCGGGACCGATGCACGCAGTCGAGCTTGCGCGCGAGCTCGGCATCGCGCGCGTGATCGTGCCGCAATTCTCCAGCATGTTCTCGGCGCTCGGCTGTCTTTCGGCCGACCTCAGTTACGCACAGCAGCAGACCGTGCGGATGCCAAGCGATGCGTGGGACGGCCGTCGTCTCGAGGAGTTGCGCTGCGCCCTTCAGGAACGGCTGTCGGCGCCGCTCCTCTCGGCCGGATATCCCCCGGACCAATTGAGCATCGAGCATGTCGCGGCCATCCGGTATGCGGGTCAGAGCTATGCGGTCGAAATTCCGTGCGCGCCGTCGCTCGAGGTGAACCGTCTAGCCACCGATTTCAAGGCGCGGCATGAGCGGCTTTACGGCTTCGCGACCGACGAGCCATGGGAACTGCAATCGCTTCGCCTGCGCGTCTCGGCGCCGCCGCACCGTTCGTTCGAAGGGTTCGATGCGCGAACCGGCTGCGCGGCACGCGACCCGACGGCGGAGTCGCTGTGCTCGTTCGACGGGCGCGAGGGCGTCAAGACGCCGCGCTACGACCGCGGCGGACTCGAAGTTGATCGTCCCATCGCCGGACCCGCGGTGATCGAAGACGACTGGTCGACCATCGTCGTCAATCCGGGCGCCACGGCCCGGGCGGACGCGAGCGGCCACCTGCACATCGATGTGGGAGGGGCACGATGACGGGGCGGGTCGATCCCTTCACGGTCGAGGTCATCCGCAACGCGCTCACGGCGATCGCGGAAGAGATGTCCTTGGTGGTCATGCGCTCGGCCCGTTCGCCCTTGCTCCGGGAGGCGGGCGATCTGTCCTCGGCGCTGACGGACGCGAAGGGGGAACTGATCGCGCAGGGGCGCGACATTCCCGTCCATGTTGGTGTGATGTGCGCGACGGTGCGCGAGTTCCTGAAGCGCGTGCCGCCCGAACGGCTCGCCCCCGGCGACGTTTGGTTCCTCAACCTTCCCGAAGTCGGCGGCAACCATCTTCCGGACGTGAAGGCGATCCGCCCGATTTTCGCGGCCGGCCGCCTCGAAGCCTTCGCGGTGAGCCTCGCCCATTGGGCGGATATCGGCGGCGCGCGGCCGGGAAGCTATGTGCCCGATGCGACCGATGCCTGGCAGGAGGGCGTGCGAATCTCGCCCGTGCGCCTGTTCACGGCCATGGGGCCGGACCGGGAGAAGCTCGATTTCCTTCTGGCCAATCTCCGGGGCGCTGAGGAGCGGGAAGGCGACATCCTCGCCCAGATGGCGGCGACGCGGGCGGCGGACGAGCGGCTCACGATGCTTCTCGCGCGCTACGGCGCGGACACCCTGCGCGGGGCGGTGGCCGCCCTTCACGACGCATCGGAGGCGCAGATGCGTGCGGCGCTGGCGGCGCTGCCGCGCGGCACCTACGAGGGCGAGGATTGGCTCGATGACGACGGAATCGTCGACCGGCCGATCGCCGTCCGCGTCAGGATCGGGCTTGCCGGCGAGACAGCGACCTTTGATTTCTCCGCCTCCGACGACGCCCCGCCGGGTCCGGTCAACACGACGCCGTTCGCGACCGCCGCCTCCGTCTTCTATGCGGTGAAGGCGATCGCCGGGCCCGACATACAGCCGAACGGCGGCTGTTACCGTCCGCTGACGATCAGGACGCGCCCGGGATCGCTTCTCGACCCGCCCCACGACCGCCCGGTCGTCGGCGGCAATCACGAGACGACGCAGCGCGTGGTCGATGCGATCTTTCGCGCCCTCGAGCCCGTCGTCCCGGAGCGGCTCAGCGCGGGCGGGCCGACCACATCGGGCCTCCTCCTTTTCAGTGGCCGCGATCCCCGCACGGGCCGGTGGACAACGCTCTACGAGGTGCACGGAGGTGGCGAGGGGGCCCGGAACGATCGCGACGGCGCGCCAGCCGTGCGCGTCCACATGTCGAACGTCATGAACACGCCGGCCGAGGTGATCGAGGCCGAGTACCCGATCCGCATCGAGCGGCAGGCGCTCCGTCGCGAGTCCGGCGGTGCGGGGCGGCACCGCGGCGGCGACGGGCAGGTTCGCGAGTACCGGATCCTCGCTCCGGAAATGCACCTGACGACCATGTTCGAGCGGCGGGTCGTGCCGCCTTATGGACTCTGCGGCGGCGCGTCCGGTGCGCCGTTCCGCGCGACACTCGTCCGAACCACGGGCGAGACGGTCACTCTCCCCGGCAAGACCCACGTCGTGCTTCACGCGGGCGACCGGATCGTTCTCGAAAGTTGCGGCGGCGGCGGATACGGCGCCCCGCCGGGTCAAGCGGCTTGATCGGAGATGATGCCATGAAGCTCGAAAACAGGATTGCGATCGTGACGGGCGCGGCCAAGGGGATGGGATCGGCTATCACTGCCGCTCTCGCCCGCGAGGGCGCCGATGTCATGCTGACCGCGCGCGAGGTCGCGCCGCTCGAAGAAACCGCCAAGGAAGTCCGCGCGGCCGGCCGGCGCGCGGAGATCGTGTCGTGCGACGTGACCGACGAATCGCAGGTCAAGGCGATGGTCGAGCGGACCTTGACCGTCTTTGGCGGGCGCATCGACATCCTCGTCAACGTGGCCGGAGTCACCGGGCCCATCGAGACGCCGGTCTGGGAGATCGAGCGCGACGCTTTCCAGTACGTCATCACCGCCAACATCATCGGCATGTACTTGCCGATCAAGCACGTGCTGCCGACGATGATCCGGCAGAAGCGCGGCAAGATCGTCAACATCGGCGGCAGCTCCGGAATTCGCGGCTACCGCTATCGCGCGGCCTACAGTTCCTCCAAATGGGCGGTGCGCGGCTTGACGCGGACGGTAGCGCTCGACGTCGGCGAATACGGAATCAACGTGAACAATGTCGTGCCCGGCATCGTCGAGACACCCCGCATGGAACGTCTCTGCCACGAGAAGGCCAGGAAGCGCGGCTGGACTTACGAGCAGGTCTATCAGGAATACGTCGACGACACGACGCTGCTCAGCATCACGACGCCCGAGGACATCGCGAACGCTGTTTTGTTCGCCGCCAGTGATGACAGCCGGAACATGACGGGCCAGGACATCATCATCGACGGCGGATGGCGGATCTAGCGCGGAGCCGCGTGGCGCGGGCAGGAAGGGAGAGCGATCATGTTGCCGCAGTTCGATCTCGTTGAGCCGCGCTCGCTCAAGGACGCGCTCGACGTGCTGGCCGAGCAGGCCGGATCGACGGTTCCGCTCGCCGGCGGGACCAATGTGCTGGTCGATATGCGCACGGGGCGCCGGACGGCCGACAGGCTCGTGAGCCTCCAGCATCTTGGGGAGTTGCGAGGCCTCGGCAAGGCGAACGGCGAGGTCGTCCTCGGCGCCCGCACGACCCTGACTGATCTCGTCTATGACCCGCGGATCGGAGAAGCGGCGCCGGCTCTTGCGAGCGCCGCCCGTGTGTTTGCAGGCGCGATGGTCCGGAACGTGGCGACGATCGCGGGCAATGTGTGCAGCGCTTCGCCCGCGGCCGACCTCGTGCCGCCGCTCATGACGCTCGGCGCCACTGTCGTGCTCAAGAGCAGAGGGGGCGAGCGGACGGTCCCGCTCGATCAGTTCTACCCGGTTCTTCACGAGATCGCGCGGCGAAAGGATGAGCTCGTCACGGCATTCCGCTGGCCGAAGCGCCCCGATCGATCCGCCCACGCATTCTACAAGCTCGCCTTGCGCAAGGGCGACGCGATCACGGTGACGTCGGTCGCGGTTTTGCTCGGCGCCGAGGGGGGCAAGTGCACCTCGGCACGGATCGCGCTCGGCGCCGTCGCGCCGACCGTCATGCGGGTGCCGGAGGCGGAACGCATCCTCGTCGGTGCGGCGCTGACCGATGCCGTGCTGGCGAAGGCAGCCTCGCTCGCCCAAGAGGCCTGCCGGCCGATCGACGATATCCGCGCTTCCGCCGAATACCGGCGCCATGCGGTCGGCGTGCTCGTGCGCCGCCTCGTGGCGGAGGCCTGGGAGCGCGTGCGTTAAAGGGAGAGAGATGATGGCAACCGAAAAGCGCGTGAGCCTCGAGATCAATGGCCGCCGTCATGAGGCGTCGGTCAGTAGCAACGAGACGCTTCTCGATCTCTTGCGCACGCTCGGCCACGTCGACGTCAAATGCGGCTGCGAGAAGGCCGACTGCGGCGCCTGCGCGGTCCTGGTTGATGGCGAAGCGGTCGACAGCTGCATCACGTTGGCCGCTGCGGCCGACGGCCGTCGCGTGACGACCGTGACGGGCCTTGGCACGCCTGATGCGCCGCACCCGTTGCAAGCCGCTTTCATCGAGCACGGTGCGACCCAATGCGGCTACTGCATCCCTGGGATGATCGTCGCCGCCAAGGCTCTTCTCGACCGCCACCCCGACCCGACGGATGCCGAGATGCGCTTCGCGCTGAGCGGCAATCTCTGCCGCTGCACGGGCTACACGCGGATCTTCAGCGCCATCCGCGAAGCCGCCGGCGCGCTCAAGTCGAAAGGAGCCCGCCCATGACCGATGCCGCGACGATGCCGTTGCCCGGCGTCAACATTCCCGAGTTCCGTCAAGTCGGCAAGCCGCTCCCGCGCACCGACGCGCCCGGCAAGACTTTCGGACGCACGGTCTATGCGGGCGACATCGTCATGCCCAACATGCTGCACGCGAAAGTCCTGCGCAGCACGGCGGCGAGCCTCAGGATCAAGGCGGTCGACGCGAGCCGCGCGCGCGCGCTCCCGGGTGTGCATGCGGTCCTGACCGCGTGGGATCTTCCGGACCGGCTGGTTCAGACCGACATTCCCGGACAGACCGGCCAGAGGAGCCTCAACGCCGCCCAGCCGATTCTCGCCAAGGACCGCGTGCGGTTCAGCGGCGAAGCTTTGGCGCTCGTTGCCGCGGAATCCTTGGCGATCGCCGAGGCCGCGCTCCGGCTGATCGATGTCCAATCGGAGCCTTATCCAGGGGTCTATGATCCCTTCGATGCGATGAAGGCCAATGCGCCCGTCGTCTTCGGCGACGACAACGTCATCAAGACCTACAAGATCCGCAAGGGCGACGTGGCGAAGGGTTTCGCCGAGGCGGATGTCATCGTCGAGAACACTTACACCACCCAGGTCCAGGAACAGGCCTTCCTCGAGCCCGAGGCCGGCATCGCCTGGGTCGACGAGAACGAGGTGGTCAACATCCGCGTCTCGACGCAGGTGGTCGAACATTTCCGGGCGGTGGCCGACGCTCTCGGCGTCCCGCACAACCGCGTTCAGGTGAAGTCGATGTTCGTCGGGGGCGGCTTCGGCGGGAAGGAGAACATCACCGTCGAGCTCTACCTGGCCCTTCTCGCCCGTGCCACGCGGCGGCCCGTCCGCCTCGTCTTCACGCGCGAGGAGTCGTTCGTCGCGCACGGCAAGCGTCATCCCTTCACGATCCGCCACCGGACCGGCGTGAAGCGCGATGGGACGATCGTCGCGGCCGAGGTCGACCTCACGAGCGATGCCGGGGCCTACGCGACGCTGAGCCCCTACATCCTCCTCTACGCGACCGTCGCGGCGATGGGGCCGTATCGGATCCCGAACCTCAAATACGACTCCCGCACCGTCGCGACCAACAACCAGCCGAACGACGCCTTCCGCGGTTTCGGAACGATGCAGGCTTGCGTCGCGCATGAGCAGCAGATGGACGAGATCGCAAAAGCCTTGAAGCTCGACCCGATCGAGCTGCGCCGCCGCAATTTCATCCGGCGCGGCGAGCAGAATTCGACCGGGCAGACGATCGAGAGCGAAGTGTGGTCAAGCCGCTGTGTCGAGGCGGCATGGGACGCGCTCGGTGCCGGCGCCCCCAACCGTGGCCCGGTCAAGGTCGGGCGCGGCGTCGCCTGCTACCAGCAAAGTTACGGCCGGATTTCCTGGTTTCGTGACACCTGCGAAGCGTGGGTTGGCATCGAGCTCGACGGTACGGTGATCGTGCGCACGGCGGTGACGGATATTGGGGCCGGGCAATCCTCGGCTGTGGCGCAAATCGCCGCCGAGGTTCTGGGCGTGCCCTTGAAGCAGGTCGTGACATATTTCGGCGACACGGCCCTCAACCCGCTTGCCGGTACCTCGACGGCGAGCCGTGCCCTGTTCATGACCGGCAACGCGGTCAAGCTCGCCGCGACGGCGGTGCGGGACAATCTTCTCGGCCGGGCGGCCAAGCATTTCAGCCTGCCGGCGGAGTCCCTCGATATCGCCAATTCGACGGTGTTCGTCGTGGGCGACCCGAATCGTGCGTTGCCTTTGCCGGAACTCGCCAAGCTTTGCGCAACCGAGGGGATCCATCGCAACAATCTGGCGATCTTCCGCGCGCCCACCAGCACGGGCCTCGATCCCGAGACGGGCCAGGGCCGGGTCTTCGCCGACTTCACCTATGGCGCCCACGCGGCCGAGGTCGAAGTCGACATCGAGACAGGCGAGGTCACCGTGCTCAAGAGCGTCGGCGCCCATGATGTGGGCCAGGCAATCAACAGGGCCGCGGTCGAAGGCCAAATCGAGGGTAGCGCCCTCATGGGGCAGGGCTTCGCGCTGAGCGAAGAGATGAAGTTCAAGGAAGGCCGCGCGCTCACCGCTTCCTTGAGCGAGTACCTGGTGCCGACGGCCGAAGATGCGCCCGAGATCAAGGCGATCGTCTTCGAATCGCGAAGCGGATTCGGGCCTTTCGGCGCCAAGGGTATCGGTGAACCGGCCTATGCGCCGGTTGCCGCCGCGATCGCCAATGCCGTCGCCGATGCGATCGGCGTGCGCATCCATGACCTCCCCATCACGCCAGAGAAGGTCGTGCGCGCCCTTCGCGCGAGATAGTGAGGCGCGAAAGCCGTGAGGCCATCGTTCTGGCCCTCATTCGGCCCCACATATGACGACCAATCGCACCCTGCTTTTCGGGTGGTATTCTTCCGACTCGTCAGCCTGATTCCGAAGGTCGCCAGGGTCGCGAGGGGTGCCGAAAAGAGCTTGAGTTCCAGGCCATTCGGAAACAGGGGTCGAGCGCCAACGTCAAACGTTGGCTTTCCACGAGATCTCCTCGTCGTTTCGCGTCCGCGCAACCGGTATTGGTAGCAGCCTCGCTGCTTTCCGTCGGCGGGGCTGTTCGCTTCCGGAAAGTGCCGGAATGCCGGTAGCGCCGCACTTGATGCTGAGACGTCAGTTGCCCGCACCGCAAGTGCAGCGCGCACCGCCGTGGTTCCAAGGCGGGCCGGCCGCCCCGAACAATCTCTCCAAACACCCATCGAGATAGCACCCACGGACAGACAGTTCGCCCGCATGTTGACCACCCGAAGCCAGTGGCCAACAATTCCTCGAAGCACGCCAAGGGCCATGGAGGTGGTCGGATGCAACCGGAAGCGGCCGGACGTCAGCCTCTTTTTGCTGTCCGTCGCCTGGGACACGTGAATCTTTTCGTCGCCGATATCGACCGGTCGGTTTCGTTCTATCAAGACGTGATCGGGCTTGGGGTCGCTTGGCGGAGGAGCAACATGCGCACCGGATTCCTCAGCAACGGCAACAGCCATCACGATATCGGGCTGATTGATCTGCACGGGCCGCTCGGCGAGACCCCGACACCCGCCCTCAATCACCTCGCTTTCGAGCTCGAGACTCAAGTCGATCTTGTCGACGGCTACCGGCGCGGCCTGTCGTCAGGCTTCGACTTCACGGCGATGTATGATCACGAAATATCCCATTCCCTCTATTACAAGAATCCCGATGGCGATTTGATCGAGGTCTATGCCGACACCGACGTCAATTGGCAGGAGCGGCTCGTCAATCCGATCAAGCCCAGTCTCGACAAGTGGGTTCCCGGCGCGACACCTCCTTCGACGCGGCCGCACTACACGCAGAACCCGGTCTTCCAGCGTCACGACCATGCGATCTTCCACGCCACGAAGGTGACCCACGCGGTGCTCATGGTCGCCGATGTGGCGGCGACGGCGGAGCATTACCAACGAGTTCTCGGCCTTCGGCCGGTGTGGCGGCGCGGAGATGGGCGCGCGGTTAGTCTCGGCGGCAGCTGCGGGGCACGTGATGTCACGTTGGTCGAGGCGGACGGCCGTTGTGGCCGGGGCTTGCATCATTTCGGCTTCGCCGCTTGGAGCGAGGCGGACCTCAAGGCGTCGGTCGGTCGAGCGAAACGCGATGGACTCGCGATCGAATCCGAAATCGACAGCGAGTGGCGGCATAGTGTTATGTTGAAAGATCCCGATGGCTTCGTCGTTCAACTCTACGCGGACCGAAAGCCTCTGGATATCGAGATGGGGCTGCCATCCGAGATGATGATCCATCTCGTCTGATTGACGGCGCGTTTACTCTTGGAGAAGAGAAAACAGACGATGGCGGACAACAGTACGTCGCTCAAGCGACGGTTCGATCCCGATCCCGAAAAATCCTACACGCTGCCGGGCTCCTACTACTTCGATCCATCGATCTTCGATGCCGAAAAGAAGAACATTTTCTACAAGACATGGCAGTTCGCCGGGTACGGTCGCGATCTCGTCGAGATGGGCGACTATGTCACCTGTCGGATCATCGACCAGCCCATACTGATCGTAAGGGACAAGAAGCGGCAGCTGCGCGCCTTCTACAATGTCTGCTCCCATCGAGGGCACATCCTCCTCGAAGGCAAGGGGCGCGCGCGGGCCATTCGCTGTCCATTCCATGCCTGGACCTATCGGCTCGATGGCACGCTCTCAGCCGCCCCCTATGCGGACAAGGTTCACGGCTTCGACTTCGAGCAGTTCTGCCTGCCCGAAGTGCGGGTCGAAGAATTCGCCAACATGGTGTTCGTCAATCTCGACGACAACGCAGAGTCCCTCAAGAGCCAGGCACAGGAATTAGAGCGGGAATTCCGTCACGCTCTGCCGGAATTCGACAAGCTCGTCTTCGCGCGCCGCGACGAATATCACCTCAAGTGCAATTGGAAATTCATCTTCGACGGACTCGAGTGCTATCACTGCCCCTATATCCATCCCCAGGCGATGGGGAAGAAGGATTCGCTGTTCTCGACAGCCTTCGACTCCCATGAAAGCACATTCCATTCGACACATATCGCGCGGGGCAATCGCGAGCTGATCGAGAAAAATCCAGAGAAGCTTCCCTATACGATCAAGCCCGGCGATCTCGTCGACGACCATATCTGGTATTTGTGGCCGAACATGATCTTCATCGCCAATCCGGGGCAGGCGAATTTCCACGTCACGCACGCCATGCCCACGGGCGCCGAGACGAGCTATCGGTTCGTCGACCATTTCTTTCTGAACGATCCGCCGAGTGACGTGAACATCGCGCAAATGGACGGGCATCGCGACGTGCTGGCACCGCAGGATCGCGAAGCCATGGAGAGGCAGCAGCTCGGCGTTCACGCCCTCGGCTATCGGCAAGGGCGTCTCATGGTGGACAAGGAGCGCTCCTGGTGGAGCGAGCACGGCGTTCATCACTTCAACAATCTTGTCTGGCAGGCGCTGAACGGGAATCGCTATGACTAGCCTGTTCGGCGGATACCCGGGACGATGCAAGCGCAATTCATCGACGTAAACGGCGTTCGCACGCGCCTCTTGCGGAGCGGCGCGGAGGGTGTCGCCGTTCTTCTCGCCCACGGTCTTGGCGTGTCGGCGGACATGTGGGTCCGAATCATCGACGAGTTGGCACTCCGTTACCAAGTCGTCGCGCCCGATATGCTGGGGCACGGCTTCACCGCGTGGGCGCCCGATCTCGCGCTCCATCCCGAAGCCTATCTTGGCGACCATCTGGCAGAGGTGATGGGCCATCTCGGCCATCAAGACTATTTCGTCGTCGGGAGTTCGCTTGGCGGAATCGTGGCGGCACACCTCTTCCGCCGCCATGGCGCCAAAGTCCGCGGTCTCGTGCTGATCGGCACCGACGCGATGTTCGGTCCGACCCGTAGTCTTGATCCGTCCGTGCTGACGCAGGCCGCGCGAAATGCGGGGAAGGCCTTTGACGATCCAACTTGGGAAAACTGCTTGCGGCGCCTGCAGAACATCTGCGTCGTCCCCGATACGCCCCTCGATGATGTCGCGCTCGTGCAGATGACGATTTACGCCCAGCCCGACAGACACGCGGCGTATCAGGAACTTTGCGGCCAGTTGATTCGCAGCATCGAAAACGGAAGCGCCGCGCTTGCGCCCGAGGAGATTGGGGTCCCCACCCTGATCGTCTGTGGGCGGCAGGACATCCGCGCCCGGATCGAACTCATCCGTGACAACTACCGGCGGATTCCAGGGGCGAGATTGGTCGAGCTCGATCCCTGCGGACACTTGCCACATCTCGAGGCGCCGGCGGCCCTTTTGCGGGTGCTTCGCGAGTTCCTCGATGGGCATGTCGCCGCGATGCCCGGCGGATGAGACAATGAGAAAGCCGACTACCCGCGCGCGACAGGGGGCCTGATCCCTCGAGCTGAAGCGGTTCGTCGCCGGCGAGCTCTATGACGGGGCCGTCAAATCCGTTCGGAACGAGAGACGTCATTCCATGGGACAAGAACCGAAGGCAAGATCATGAACAAGATATCCGTCAATCCAAAGACTCTTGCGGGTCCGGTCGGACCTTTTGATCGCGCGGTCCGGATCGGGCCGTGGCTTTTCATTTCCGGGACCTCTGCGCTGACGCATTTGTCCGGCGATTTCTTCGAGCGGCCCATCCCTCCGGGCATCGAAGAACAGGCGCGGCTCACCTTTCAGAATATCGCGAACGTATGTACCGAGGCCGGCTACACGCTCGATGACGTTTACCAGATCCGCTACACGATCAAGGACCGCCGGGACATCCGGAAGGTTCATGCCGTCATTCGAGAATTCCTTCCGAACCGCGGCTTCATATCCAGCGCGTATGAGGGCGAATTGCTGCGGCCGGAGATGCTCATCGAGGTCGAGGCCAATGCCTATAAAGCCTAGCGTGGCCTTGACGAATGAGCGCCGGTGCCCAACCTCTCGACCTCACATGTTGACCGCGAAGTCGAGCCGGTAGCGGTCGATCGGCATGATGCCAGCGGCTTTCGCGCCGTCGATCGCGAGCCCGACACCGCTGATGAAGGCCGATTCGTCCGAACCGAGGAACACGGCGGCCTGCGCGACATCGTCGGCCGATCCGTAGCGCGCGGCCGGGCAGGTCGCGAGGATCGCCGGTAGACGGGCCCGCCGTTCCTCCTCGGTCTTCGCGGGCCCCCAGAGCATCGGCGTCTCGATGGGACCGGGACAGATCGCGTTGACGCGGATGTTCTGGTGCGCGTAGGTCACGGCCAGGCCTTTCGTCAGGCCCATGACCGCGTGCTTGGACGCGCTGTAGACGGGATCGCTTGCCCGGGCCAGCAAGCCGCCGCTCGACGACATGTTGATGATCGAGCCCCCGCCGCGCTTGAGGAAATAGGGGATGGCGAGCTTGCAGCCGAGGAAGACGCCCTTAACGTTGATCGCGAACAGTCGGTCGAAGTCCTCGTCCGATACGTCCGTGATGGGCTTGGGCATGCCGATGCCGGCGTTGTTGAAGACGATGTCGACCCCGCCCCAGCGCTGGGCCGCCGAATCGAGAAGGCGTGCGACATCGCCCGCCTTGGTCACGTCCGTTTGGAGGACGACCGCCTCGCCGCCGCCCTGTTCGATGTCCTTCGCCACGGAAGCGGCATCTGCGGTGTCGCCCAAGGCGACCTTGGCTCCCTCGCGGGCGAAGCGAATGGCGGAAGCCCGGCCGATGCCGCGGGCCGCTCCCGTGATGACGGCAATCTTGTTCTTGAGGCGCATGGTGGTTCCTCCTTCTGGGACTCGTGTCGCGATCGGGAAACGGCCGGCCTGTGCCGCCATGAATGGCTGGAACGGGGTCGGGACGAGGCGATCTCGCCCCGATTATCGGGGGCTTTCCCGGGCGGTGGAATAGGGCCATCGCGCGCGTCTCGTGATGCGACAGCGATAGAGCATCGCTATCGAGTCGGTAGGCAAACGGCATTTCAATCGCGAGCCGCGCTCGGCCATGGTCGGGGAAGCACGGATGGCGTCGCTATCGCGCCAAGAACCCATAGGAGGATTCCATGCGCCTCATCGGACTTTTCCTCGTCCTCGCTCTCGCCTTGGGCATTGCCATGGATCCGGGAGCGGATGCCCGGGCCGCGACGCCGAGCATCGGCAAAGACGGCATCGTCATGGTCAAGAGCGCCTATCCCATGGCGGAGACCATCGCCCGCCTGAAGCAGGACATTGCCGGCAAGGGCATCATGTTCTTCGCCGAGATCGACCAGTCAAAGCTGGCCGGCGACGCGGGCATCGCTCTCCGTCCCTCGACATTGCTGATCTTCGGCAATCCGCCGCTCGGAGGACAATTCCTCACCGCAAATCCGATCGCGGGCATCGACTGGCCCGTTCGCCTTCTCGTGTACGAAGACGCCAACCGTGACGTCTGGACAGCCTATACGGACTTCGGCTACATCGCCGACCGCCACGGCATCGCCAATCGCGACGACCAGTTCAAGATGGCATCGGCTGTGATTGCCTCCATCACCTCGAGCGTTGCCGCCAAATGAGCGCATGAACACGCTGCCCTCCGGCGTCGCCCATGCGGACGGAGCCTAGCTCGAGGCGGGCTGGATCTCCGTCGCGCTGGCGATCAGGCGGTATTTGACTTGGGCCGTCGTTACTTCGCGGAAGTAATTGACGAGGTCGCCCCATGGGTCGTTGATCTGGGCGAGACCCGAGATGAACGCCACGACCGTGCCGACCTCGGTCTCTCCGTTGATCACGTACCACCCCCCGATGAGCAGCGTGCCGGCGATGCCGAGGTGATAGAGCGCGTTCATGAGGAAGTTCATCGTGAATTTGAGCCGGAAGATGCGCATGTTGAGGCGAAAGACGCTGGTCACGCGCTGGGCAAACCCGTCTTCGACTTTCGGCGGTCCATCGCCGCTGTTGACGATTCCGGTGCCGACGTCGCGCATGACATGGATGCGCGTCCGGGCCGCCTCGTTGATCATGCGCTGCATGACGGGGACGAACACGAGCTGGGGCGAGAACAAGACGAATGCGACGAGCGCCATCCACGGCTGCAGGTAGACCATGTAGCTGAAGACGCTGATGAGGATGCCGCCCTGGAGAAGGGGCTGGGAGATGCTGATGCCAACGAAGCCGCCCACGGGCTCGACTTCCGCGAGGACGATCGCCGTCTCGATACCGTCGAAGCGAGGGCGGTTGGCCTCGTGCGCGATCGTCCGCGCGCGGGTATGGACGAAATGGCGGAGCGTCAAGGTCGCGTGCTCGCTGACGCGCCCGGCATAGATGTTGAGGCTGCGTTTGACCGCTCCCATGAAGAGGGCGATGCCCGCATAGGCCAGGGCCATCATGACGAGCTTCTCCACGTCCTTGTCATGGAGCACGTCGTTGACGATCCGGCGCTGGAGCTCGAGTGGCGCCATGGTGAGGAGAAACGTGATGACCGAGAGAAGCGAGAGCCAGATCTGGTCGCGTGCACTGACCTGCCAGATGTAGCGATAGATGTTGTGGGGAAGAATTTTCATGACCTTGTCAGGCGGACTTTCGAGGGCAGCCGGATCGGACGAGACGCGGGATCGGGGCAGAGGCGAGACCCCGTGGCCTGGGGTCCCGCCAAGGTATCACCAGAACCAAGAGATGCGTGTACCCCCGGCGGCCGCCTCAGATCCTCTCCCAGATTCCGGTTTCCTCGTCGAGGCGATCCTGCTCGGTGCCCCGGAAATCCCAGCGCGAGACGATGCCGACAATCTTGCCGTTCTCGACCACCGGCATGTGGCGGTAGCCGCCATCCTGCATGAGCCGGAGGGCCTCGATCGCGGTCTTGCCCGGGGGCATCGCCTGCGGATGGGGTGTCATGACCTCGGCCAGAGTCGTGTCGTCGCCGGTCTTTCCGTCGGCCAAGACGCGACAGACCGCATCGCGGATCGTGAAGATGCCGAGGAGGCGGCGGTCCGCGTCAGCCACGAGAACCGCGCCGATGCGGTGCTCGCGCATGAGCTGGCAGGCCTCCCGGACCGTGGCCCGCGGTGGAAGGACCCTCGGCTCGTGTTTGAGGATGATGTCCGACATTTTTCTCATCCTGACCCTGCCCCGCGCACCTGGCGCCGTTCTTCGCGATGGTCCTATCCTTTCTTAGGACGAACCGCTCCGACCAAGCTTGATGCAGATCAGTCGTGGCCGGGGAGACGGGCCTGAGTGGCGCTGGAGCCTTGATTCGGCAAGGCTATTTCTCGTCAGGGCCGGCGTGCCACCCGCGGGGCCCGCTCTCTTCTCGCGCTCCCGAAAGGCCATGTCGGCTCCCGCTGCCTCCCGCCCGCCGCGCGCGCCGCATTGCGCCGAAGGCCGAAAAGCGCTTCGATGGCGGCGGAGGCGCGGGTCCCGCCGCGCGGACTTTCGACGTCCTGGCCCAAACAATCCAAAGGTGATCCCATGTGCCACACGAAACTTCTTCGCTTGGCAGGCCTCGGAGTGGCGTCCCTGCTGATGTGTTCAACCGCGGTGGCCGCCAAGACCATCGTCTATTGTTCCGAAGGCTCGCCCGAGAACTTCACGCCGGCATTGAACATTACCGGCACGAGCCTCGATGCGGCTCGCCCCGTCTACGACCAGCTCGTCGAGTTCGAGCGCGGCAGCACGACCGTCGTCCCGGGCCTGGCCGAAAGCTGGACCATCGATCAGGGCGGCACGGTGATCACGTTCAAGCTGCGGAAGGGCGTCAAGTTCCACGCCGTGGGCGACTTCAAGCCGACGCGCGACTTCAATGCCGACGACGTGCTGTTTTCCTTCAACCGGCAATGGAAGCCGGACCACCCCTACCACAAGGTTTCCGGCGGCAAGTACGACTACTTCGCAGACATGGACATGCCCACCTTGCTCAAGG
This sequence comes from Alphaproteobacteria bacterium, assembly GCA_046349515.1. Lineage (GTDB taxonomy): Bacteria > Pseudomonadota > Alphaproteobacteria > CADEGL01 > CADEGL01 > JBGPGW01. Next base: position 19,755 of record JAXMCE010000012.1, read on the forward strand.
GCATCGACAAGGTCGATGACTACACGGTGCGCATGACGTTGAGCGAGCCCAACGCGCCCATCCTGGCGAATCTCGCCATGGACTTCAGCACGATCCATTCGGCCGAATACGGCGACTTCCTCCTGAAGCAGGGAAAACCCGAGCTCATGGACCAGGTTCCCGTCGGCACGGGGCCGTTTTCCTTCGTCGCCTACCAGAAGGACGCCGTCATCCGCTTCAAGGCCAATCCCGCCTATTGGCGCGGCAAACCCCAGATCGACGACCTCGTCTACGCCATCACGCCCGATCCGTCTTCGCGCCTCGCCAAGCTCAAGAAGGGCGAGTGTCACGTCATGATCGCGCCGCGGCCCGCCGATCTCGAGGAGATCAAGAAGGACGCGTCGCTCCAGCTGATGTCCCAGCCGGGCCTGAACGTCGCCTATCTCAGCATGAACACGACGAAGAAGCCCTTCGATGACAAGCGCGTGCGCCAAGCCATCAATTTGGCGATCGACAAGGGCGCCATCATCAAGGACGTCTATCTGGGCGCGGGGCAGGCGGCGAAAAATCCGATTCCGCCGACGATCTGGTCCTACAACGACGCGGTCAAGGACTATACCCACGATCCGGAGAAGGCCAAGGCGCTGCTCAAGGCCGCCGGCGTCGCGACGCCGCTCGAGATCGATCTCTGGTACATGCCGGTCCAGCGGCCGTACAACCCGAACGCCAAGCGGATTGCCGAGATGATGCAGGCGGATCTCGCCAAGGTCGGCATCAACGCCAAGCTCGTGACCTACGAGTGGGGCGAGTATCGGAAACGCATGCAGCAGGGCGAGCACATCACGGGTCAGCTCGGCTGGACCGGCGACAATGGCGATCCAGACAATTTCTTTTTCCTGCTCGGATGCGCGGCGGCCCGTCCCGGTGGCCAGAATCTCTCCAAATGGTGCAACAAGGAGTTCGACGATCGGCTGAACAAGGCCAAGACGCTGTCGGACATCAAGCAGCGCACAAAGCTCTATGAGGAGATGCAGGTGATCGCCAAGGAGGAGGCGCCGTGGGTGACCATCGCGCATTCCGTCGTCTACGAGCCCGTGCGGAAGGAAGTCCAGGGTTGGAAGATCTCGCCCTTTGGCCGGCACGAGTTCTACGGCGTCGACGTAAAGTAGCCGTCGCGGTTTGATGGCAGAAGCGCGCAGGACGGGTCGCACCCGTCCCGCCGCTTGCCGTGTGGGGCAGGCCAGCCATGCTGCGGTATATCCTGAAGCGCGCGGCGTTGACCTTGCCGACGTTCTTCGCGCTCGCTTTTGTCACATTCGTCGCCATCCGCCTCGTGCCGGGCGATCCGGTGGAGGTGCGCACGGGCGAGCGCGGGATCTCGCCCGAGAGGCTCGCGCAGTTCCGGCATGATCTCGGCCTCGATCAGCCCATCTGGAAGCAGTTCCTCGACTATGTGTGGCAAATCCTTCACGGCGACTTCGGAACCTCGGTCGTCACGAGCCAGAAGGTCCTCGTCGAATTCCTGACGCTGTTCCCGGCCACGGTCGAGCTTGCGGTCTTCGCCATGGCCTTCGCCGTCTTGCTCGGCGTTCCCGCAGGCGTCATCGCCGGCATCAAGCGGGGCACGGCCTATGATCATGTGCTCATGGGAACGGCCTTGACCGGATACTCGATGCCTATCTTCTGGTGGGGCCTCTTGCTCATCATGCTGGTGTCGGAGAACCTCGGCCTGACGCCGGTCTCGGGCCGCATCGATCTCATCAAGTATTTCGTCCAGCCGGACACCGGCTTCATGCTCATCGACACGGCGATCGCGGGCGAGGGCGGTGCCTTCTGGTCGGCTCTCCACCATCTCATTCTCCCGGCGATCGTGCTCGGGACCGTTCCATTGGCGGTCATAGCACGCATGACGCGCTCTTCGATGCTCGAGGTTCTCGGCGAGGACTATGTGCGAACGGCGCGGGCCAAGGGGCTTTCGGAATACCGCGTGATCGGAGTCCACGCGCTCCGCAACGCGCTCATTCCGGTCGTGACCGTGATCGGGCTCCAAATCGGGACGCTCATGGCGGGCGCGGTCCTGACCGAGACCATTTTCTCCTGGCCGGGTGTGGGCAAATGGCTGATCGAATCGATCGCGCGCCGCGACTATCCGGCGCTCCAAGGCGGGATCATGCTGATCTCGACGGTCGTCATCATCGTCAACCTGATCGTCGACCTTCTCTACGGCACCATCAACCCGCGGATCCGCCATGGCCGTTGAACTGACCGTGAGCGATGTCGCGCAGGCCGAGCCGCCCGGCCCGTGGCGCGCCTTCTGGGCCGCCTTTTCGGAGAACAAGGGGGCGGTTGCGGCGCTCATCGTCGTGATGATCGTCGTCTCGATGGCGGTTTTCGCCGACGTCATCGCGCCGCACGGGCCGGCGATACAGTTCCGCGATGCCGTGCGCCAGCCGCCGGTTTGGGCCGACGGCGGTTCTTGGCGATTCGTGCTTGGGACCGACGATGTCGGGCGCGACGTGCTGTCGCGCGTCATCTACGGAGCGCGTATTTCGCTGTTCATCGGCCTCAGCGTGGCGTCGGTCTCGATGGTGATCGGCGTCGTGCTCGGGCTCTTGGCCGCGTTCCAGGGTGGCATCGTCGAGACCGCGATCATGCGTACGATGGACCTCATCATCGCGATTCCGAGCCTCGTGCTCGCGATCCTCATCGTCGCGGTCCTGGGACCGAGTCTGGCCAATACCATCGTCGCCGTGACGGTCGTCTACCTGCCGCGCTACGTGCGGCTTGTCCGTGCCTCGGCGCTCGCCGAGATGAGCAAGGAATACGTGATGGCGGCGCGCGTGTCGGGAGTCAGGACATTGCGCCTGATGTTCGTGACGATCCTGCCCAACTGCCTGGCGCCGCTCATCGTGCAGGCGGCCTTGGGCGTGTCGGACGCGATCCTCGAGGCGGCGGCCCTCGGTTTCCTTGGGCTCGGCGCCCAGCCGCCGGTGCCGGAGTGGGGCGCCATGGTTGGCGATGGGCGGGAGTTCATCCGGTCCAATCCATGGATCGTGACCGTCCCGGGGCTCGCCATCCTCATCACGGTCGTCGCGATCAACCTGATGGGCGACGGGTTGCGCGATGCGCTCGATCCCAAGCTGAGGAGGAGCTAAGCGTGCCCATCCTCGAGGTGCGCAACCTCTCCGTCAGCTTCGCGACCCGCCACGGGCCGTTCAAGGCGGTCGACGGGCTCGACATCACCGTCGAGAAGGAAGAGGTCCTCGGCATCGTCGGGGAATCCGGATCCGGGAAATCGGTCGCCATGCTGGCGGTCATGGGGCTCCTGCCCTGGTCCGCGACCGTGACCGCCGACGTCATGCGGCTCGGCCGGCACGATCTCCTCACGATCGACCGCCGTGAACGCCGCTCCATCATCGGGCGGGACGTGACGATGATCTTTCAGGAGCCGATGACCTCGCTCAATCCATGCTTCACTGTCGGCTTTCAGCTGGGCGAGACCCTGTCGTCTCATATGGGCCTCGATCGCCGGGCGCGGCGGAAGCGAGCGGTCGAGCTTCTGGAGGCGGTCGGTCTGACCGATCCCGAGCGGCGCTTGGCCGCCTTTCCGCACCAGCTCTCCGGCGGGATGAACCAGCGCGTCATGATCGCGATCGCCATCGCCTGTCGGCCGGCGCTCCTCATCGCCGATGAGCCCACGACCGCGCTCGATGTGACGATCCAGGCCCAGATCCTGGACCTTCTTCTGCGCTTGAGGCGCGAGACCGGCATGGGGCTCGTGCTCATCACCCATGACATGGGCGTGGTCGCGGAAACGGCCGACCGCGTCGTCGTGCAATATGCGGGTCAGCCGGCCGAGATGCAGGACACGCGCGGTCTCTTTCGCGACCCGCACCATCCCTACACGGCAGCGCTGCTGGCCGCCCTTCCCGAGCGCGCGCGTGGGAAGCGCCTGCAGTCGATTCCAGGCGTGGTGCCAGGGCAGTTCGATCAGCCGTCCGGCTGCCTCTTTGCGCCGCGGTGCGGGTTCGCGACCGCGCTGTGCGTCGAGCGGGCGCCGGACCGCGGCCCGGCGGAACTCGGCCGCGCGCGCTGCCACACGCCGCTCATGGCCGGCCGGCCGACGCCGGCGACTGTCGCGCGATGAACGCCATCCTCGAGGCACGCGATCTCAGTCGCGAGTATCTCGTTGGGCGCGGAATCTTGGCACCTGTCGCGCGGGTGCGGGCGCTCGACGGGGTGTCCTTCGATCTCACACCCGGCCGGACACTCGCCGTCGTCGGCGAATCGGGTTGCGGCAAGTCCACACTTGCCCGCCTCATCACCATGATCGAGACGCCGACAACGGGCACGCTTCGGATCGACGGCGCCGACGTGGCGGCTGCCGATCGGGCAACCCGTCGCAGGCTCCGCCGCAACGTCCAGATGGTGTTCCAGAATCCCTACGGCTCGCTCAATCCGCGCCAGAAAATCGGCGCCGTGCTCGCCGAGCCGCTTCTCGTGAACACGGACTCGTCTGCGGCGGAATGCCGTGCGGCGGCCCGCGACATGCTCGCGCGCGTCGGATTGGGGCCTGAACATGTCGAGCGTTATCCGCACATGTTCTCGGGCGGCCAGCGCCAGCGTATCGCGATCGCGCGCGCCCTCATGCTCCGGCCGAAGATCGTCGTGCTGGACGAACCCGTCTCGGCGCTCGACGTCTCGATCCGCGCGCAGATTCTCAATCTTTTGACCGAACTCCAGGAGGAATTCGGCCTCACCTATGTCTTCATCTCCCATGACCTCACGGTGGTTCGACACATCGCGGACGAGGTCATGGTTATCTATCTTGGGCGCGTCGTCGAAAAGGGCAGCCGCGAGACCATTTTTGCCAATCCTCAACACCCCTACACGCGGGCCCTTCTGTCGGCGACACCGGTTGCGGACCCGGAGGCGCGGCGATTGCGCATGGTTCTCCGCGGCGAGCCGCCGTCTCCATTCGCTCCGCCCAAGGGATGTCCGTTTCACCCACGCTGTCCCCATGCGATCGAGCATTGCGCGATGGAGCCGCCGCCTTTAGCGGAGAAGCACGGCCATGACGTGGCGTGCTGGGCGGTGTCCTGAGGGGTCGTGGGTGGCCGTCGCGCAATCCGGCGATGGAAGGACGGTCTCGGCGCGATTGTGCGCTGCCCTTGCGCAGTCATCATGACGCCAGGTTGTCTTGCATTGGCGTCCGGATGTGGGCACGGTAGCGGCGTTCCGCGCCGCCACTGGATGACGTTTCGCCTAGCGATTCATGGGCCCTCCCCAGGCACCCCCGACCGCTTCTCATGGTTCGGCCATCCTCTGCGGGCCCGTCGCGGGATGGCTGTTCATGATCCTTGGCTATGTGGCCGCGCAGTTGATCGCGTTCGCGCTCGTCATCGAGCCAGGGCACATTTCCGTCTTTTGGCCGCCGGATGGCGTCATCCTCGCGGGGTTTCTTATCATGCCGCGGCGGAGCCGCCCGTATTTGGCAGGATATATCTTCGCCGCGACCCTTCTCATCAACTGGCTGGCCGGACGCGGATATGGCCTTGGCATGGCTCTCTCGGCCAGTGACGTCGTCTTCGGTTTCATCGGCGCAAGAATCTACGAAAGAATTGCCACGTGGCGTCGACCGCTCGATGGATTGCGGACGTTCTGCGCTCTGCTCATCAGTGCGGTGACCGTCGCACTCCTCTCGGCATCATTCGATGCGGCGTTGTTTCACTACGGGCTTACATTGCGGTTTTGGGACATTTGGCCGGTGGATGCGGCAGCCACCTTGCTCGGAGTCGTTCTCGTCGCGCCGGCCATCATGGTGCGGTGGGCTAATGGGCATGGGCGCATTCATCTCGCGGCGATCCTTGAATCCGGCACCCTCTTCGCGGTCGTGCTCGTCCTATCCGCGATCGTGTTCCTCGGATTGTTCGACATTCGTAATTTGCCTCTGATCACGGCCTTTGTGCCCGCACCCTTTTTCGTCTGGGCAAGCATACGGCGGAGCGCCGCGGAGACCGCGATTCTTCTGTCGCTGGTCACGCTTCTCGCCATTTGGGGAACAGCCCATGGTTTGGGGCCAGCCGAGGACATTCATGTGCCGGTTTTCGGCATCACCGGCGCAGCCATCAACCAGGCCCTGTGGATCCAGTCCTATCTGGCGATCATCGCGATACCGACTCTGCTCATGAGCGCCGCGATGGCCGAACGCGCGAACGCCGAGCATGCCATGCGCGAGCGCGAGTCGATCCTGCGCACGATCGTCGAAACATCACCCGATGCGATCATCACAATCGATGACCGCGGCACCATCGAATCATTCAGTGCGTCGGCCGAGCAAATGTTTGGCTACGGCGCGGCGGAAGCGATCGGCCGGAATATCGGCTTTCTCATGCCTTCGCCCGATCGGGAGCGGCACGACGCCTATCTCGCTCGTTACATTGCGACCGGAGAGCGGCGCATCATCGGATTCAAGCGGGTCGTGACGGGCCGGCGCCGGAACGGCGAGACCTTTCCCATGGAACTCGCGGTGGGCGAAGCCATCGTTGGCGGCCGGCGCGTGTTCACCGGATTCATCCATGACATCACCCGGCGACAGGAGGCGGAGCGTCGCCTTGCGGAGCTCCAGACGGAGCTGCTGCATGTGTCCAGGTTAAGCGACATGGGCCAGCTCGCGGCCTCGCTTGCCCACGAGCTCAACCAGCCGCTCACCGCGATCATGAACTACGTGCAGGCCATGCGTCATCTTCTCGGCCGGGACCCCGGCGGGCGGCAGCCCAAGGTCGAGGACATCATGGAAAAGGTCGTGGCCCAAGCCGCGCGCGCCGGCCAAGTGATCCGCCGACTTCGCGGCTTCGTCACCAAGGGAACGGTTGAAGCGCGGCGGGAGGACGTCAACAGGTTGATCGAAGAGGCAAATGCTCTTGCCCTCGTTGGCGTGAGAGAGCAGCGCGTCCGTACTGTGCTTACGCTCGCGCCGAATTTGCCGCCGATCCTCGTGGACCGCGTGCAGATCCAGCAGGTTCTGGTCAATCTGATCCGCAATGCGATCGATGCGATGGCAAACAGCGATCGGCGCGAGCTGAGGATCGAGACCTCGCGCGACGAAGGCGGCTTCGTGCGCGTGGCCGTAACCGATACGGGGCCTGGTCTATCGCCCGACGTGCGCGACAAGCTGTTTCAGCCTTTCGTCACCTCCAAGCCGGCTGGCATGGGCATCGGGCTATCGATATGCCGCTCGATCGTCGAGGCCCATGGCGGCCGTCTGTGGCACGAGCCCAATCCGGCAGGCGGTGCCATCTTCGCGTTCACGCTTCCGGAGGCGACCAAGCTGTCGGAATCTGGTTAGGCAGCGGCGCGGACAACACGGTCCTCGTAATCAGCCCCGAATCATCGCCGATGGGGTCTTTATCGAAATCGAGCGGGCGGATTCTGGTGCGGTGGAAACAGGCAGTTTCCATAGCGGCCGACGGGATTCGATCTGGGTTGCGAATCGACCCGTCGAGGTGACGCCGGTCGTCAGCCGCACTTGATTCGCTGACAGCCCAACTTCCCCGCAAGACGATCCGCGCAACCTTTGCCTTTGGTGCGTCACCTACGAGGACTAGACTGCCATCGCCTCGATTCTCCATCGCATAGGGGGGATCTATGGATGTCGTTGGATTGATTATTCAGCTGGTCGTCGGAGCCATCGGCGGGAATATCGCGGGCGCGGTTCTCAAAGACCAAAGCCTTGGTACCATCGGCAACACGATCGCCGGCGTTATCGGCGGCGGCGTGGGTGGCCAGATTCTCTCGGCGATCCTAAGCAGCGCGGGCGCCCATGACGCGGCGGCGGCCGCATCGGGCGGCGGCATGGACGTCAGCTCCATCATCGGCAGCGTCGCCGGCGGCGGCGTGGGCGGTGGGATCCTCATGATCATCATCGGCATGATCAAGAAAGCGATGGCCAAATAGGCGCCGACAGCGCCGCCGGAGCGACCCGGACCGTGGGTGCGTAGCTGGGCTGACACCGCGGGCGCGCACTCCGCTCTCGATCTCGATTGGGAGATCTCGCTACTGCTCGAGTACGTAGCGGCCCGGCGCCGCGCCGAGCCGTGCCGAGAGATCGTCGCCCGGGATGCCCATGGGCGGCGGCTCCGTCTGTTCCCCGTCGGAGTAAGCGGCGAGCCAGGCCTGCCAGACCGGCCACCACGAGCCATCGCGTGGAGCGGTTGCCGCGTACCAGGTATCGGGATCGACATAGGCCTTGTCGCGGTCCTTGGTCGCTGTCCGGTAGTGCCGACCGTCCCGTCCCGGCTCGCTCACAATGCCGGCATTGTGGCCACCCTTGGCGAGAAGGAAGGTGACTGTCGCATCGGTCAAGAGGTTGATCTTGTGAACAGAGCGCCAAGGGGCCACGTGGTCGCTCTCGGTGCCGACGGCAAAGACCGGAACCCGGATGTCGCGGAGCGCCACCGGCCGATCATCGACGCGGTAGCGGCCCTCCGCGAGGTCGTCGCCAAGAAACAGCTCCTTCAAGTACTCGCTGTGCATCCGGAACGGCATGCGCGTCGCATCGGCGTTCCACGCCATGAGGTCGGTCATGGGCTGGCGTTCGCCGAGGAGATAGTCGCGCACCATGCGCGACCAGACGAGGTCGTTCGAGCGCAGGATCTGGAAAGCGCCCGCCATCTGCCGCGTATCGAGATAGCCTTGGTCCCACATGATGTCTTCGAGGAAGGTGACCTGTGCGTCGTCGATGAAGAGCATGAGCTCGCCGGCCTCGGTGAAATCCGTCTGGGCCGCGAGGAGCGTCATGGATTTCAAGCGCCCATCGCCATCGCGCGCCATGGCCGCCGCCGCGATCGCCAGCAGCGTTCCCCCCAGGCAGTACCCGACGCCATGCACCTTCGCGTCCTGGCAGATCGAACCGATCGCGTCGAGAGCGGCCTTGATACCGAGTGTCCGGTAGTCCTCCAAGCCGAGATCGCGATCCTCGGCGGCCGGATTCTTCCACGACACCATGAACACCGTATGGCCGCGATCGACCAGGTACTTCACCAGCGAATTCTCCGGTGAAAGGTCGAGGATGTAGTACTTCATGATCCAAGCCGGCACGATGAGCACCGGTTCGACATAGACCGACTTGGTCGTGGGTGCGTATTGGATCAGCTCCATGAGGCGGTTGCGATAGACCACCTTGCCCGGCGTGATCGCGACGGTCTTGCCGGGCACGAATTTCTCGCTGCCGACCGGCATGCGGCCCGCGATCGCCCGTTCCCAGTCCTCGAGGAAATGGAGCGCTCCGCGCTGGAAATTGGCGCCGCCTTGCTCGATCGTGGCCTTCAGGATCTGCGGGTTGAGGAAGGGGACGTTCGAGGGCGAGACGACATCGAGGAGCTGGCGCGCGACGAATGACACGACGTTCTCATGGTGGCGGGACACGCCGCGCACCTCCGTCGTCGCATTGTGCCACCATTGCTGGGTGAGCAGGAACGACTGGTGGAGCAGGTTGAACGGCCAGCGGTGCCATTCGCCGTCGGTGAAGCGCCTGTCATGGGCGAGCGGCTCGATGCAGTTGGGACAACCCGGCTCGCGCATGGCGCGGGCGCTCCATAGCATGAGCCGCAACCATTTCCGCACGGCCTTCTGGATGAGAAGCCCTTGCTTCCCCGGCGAGAAGCCGAGATGGGCGAGCCAGTCGACATAGGCAAGAAGGAGGGCCGAGGGCGAGAGGCCCAAGGAGATCCGGCCGAATGCGGCGCGCACCAGCCGATCGAGCGAATCGCCAGTGATGGGCGTGGGGACGCTATCGTCATGGTCGATGGCGACGGCAAAGGCGCTCGCGCCGGCGGCCATGCGCGACGGTTCGGGCGGGACGGGCGGCGTATTTGAGCCGGAGCGTGCGCGCCGCCGGCCAGTACCGCCCTGTCGTCTCGCTGTCCTCGGCTGCACGCGTGGATGCCGACGTGTCCGGTCAGCCTCGATGCGATCGGCCATGGTGGAACTCCGCAATGGTGAAGGCACATCGCGCCGATGATAGGGGAGATCATGTGACAACTCGGGGTCGGTCCGGCTGATCTAGGTCAAGGGGGCAGCGCGCCCTAGAAAGGCGAAACCGCTCCTTGGTGCATCGCGGCTGATTGGACTACTCTCCCTGGGTCTTGGCACGATTGATGCCGGCCGTGCCTCCTTCGAAAGCGCACAACCCGAGAGGACCTGCCACGCGATGCCCGAGTCTTTCCTTGCCGGTCGCCGTGCCGTCGTGACGGGGGCGACGCGCGGAATCGGCCGCGCGATCGCCGCCCGACTCGTCGCTGCGGGGGCCGATGTCCTCGGCACGTCGACGAAGGCGTCCGCGAACCTTCCCCAGGGCTGCCGCCATGCGCAGCTCGTCCTCGACGATCCGGCTTCCCTTGAGTCCTTCGCCACCCTTGTCGAGCGGACGGCGCCGCATATTCTCGTCAACAACGCGGCGATCGTGAATTTGAAACCGTTCGAAGATATCGAGGAAGCGGAGTTTCGCCGCATCCATCGTGTGAACCTCCTGGCGCCCATGCGGCTTTGCAAGGCGGCCCTGCCGGGCATGAAGCGTGAGGGATGGGGCCGCATCGTCAACATCGCCTCGATCTGGGGACCTGCGGCGCGGGCAGCCCGCGCGGCCTACGCTTCGACGAAGTCCGGCCTCGACGTGATGACGGCGTCTCTCGCCTATGAATGCGCGGCCAACGGCGTCCTCGCCAATTGCGTCTCCCCGGGGCCCGTCGAGACAGAGATGCTGCAGCAGGCCTATGACGCCAACCGCCTCAAGGCATTGGCCGAGCGAATGCCCTTGAAGCGTCTCTGCCAGCCGGACGAGGTCGCCGCCTTCGTCGCCTGGCTCGCGGGGCCGGAGAACACTTACATCACGGGGCAGAACCTCGTGATCGACGGCGGCTTCATGCGCTTCTGCTAGGTGTCGCGCGATGACGAGTCTTGAGGGAAAGCTTGCGGTCGTGACCGGTGGGACGCGCAGCATCGGCCGCGCGATCGTCGAGGCGCTTCTCGCGCGCGGCGCCTCCGTGATCGGAACCGGGACGAAGCCCGCGGGCGAGGTGCCGAAAGGCTGCCGCTACCATTGCCTCAAGCTCGAGGATCGGCAGTCTGTCGAACAATTCTGCGGAGTCATCGAAAAGGAGGCGCCGCACATCCTCGTCAACAATGCCGGCGTCAGCAGTCCCGCGACGGCCGAAGAATTGCGGATGGATGATGTCGAGCGCGTGCACGAGATCAACCTCATCGCCCCCTTGCGTCTCTGCCAGGCGGCGGTCAAAGGCATGAAGCGCCATGGCTGGGGCCGTATCGTCAACCTGACGGCGGTCTCGGGCATCTTCGGACGGAAGGCCCGCGCCAATTATGGGTCGAGCAAGGCCGCTCTCGACGGAATGACCGCGAGTCTCGCGGCCGAGTATGGCGCCGACGGGATCCTCGCCAATTGCGTGGCGCCGGGCTTCATCGAGACGGACGTGCTGCGGTCCCTCTACAGCGCTGAGCAACTGAAGGCCTTGGCCGATCTCGTCCCGACGAAGCGACTCGGTACAGCCGAGGAGATCGCCTCTCTTGTCGCGTGGCTGTGCGGGCCGGAGAACGGCTACGTGACCGGCCAGAACATCGTGATCGATGGCGGGTTCGGCCGCGTGCGGTGAGCCACCGCCGTGCGAGCCGCATTCCCCAACAATTTGTGAGTTGCCCCGCTAACCCGGCGTCTTCGTCGGCCGCGCCCCCGGCCATTCATCACCGAGCAATTCGGCGTCGGTGTAGTGCGCGAGGTCGCGGGCGTGAAGCGCGCGGTCCTCGAGGTAAAAGCCGCGCGCGATGGCGGCAGCCAGTCGTGCCGCGCCATGGTCGACGGCCGGGATGTCGCCGGCGACCGGGCCGTGGCTCAAGGTCGCCGCGTAGTTGAAACAGTGGAGATTGGCGAGGAAGGGTGCCGCACCGGGCGTGCGTTCGGTGAACTCGAAGCCTGGACCCAAGTATGGGAAGGACCCGAGCTCTTCGAGCGGCTCGTCCGGCGGCACGGGGAAACGATCGCGCCACAGCGCGATGTGCTCGCCGAATCCTGCGAGCTCGGGCCTCAGGCGCGGATCGACCGCGAATCCGGTGCCGAGGATGGCGAAGTCGAACGCGAGCGATCCCTCCGGCGTGCGGAGGCTGAGCGCGCCATCTTTCTCCGCCGCATCTTCGATCGGGCAGCCGAGCGCGAGGCGGAAGCGCGGATTGCGCGTGACCTTGAGCACGGACTCGCGCGGAGGCGCCACCCGGTCGGCCATGAGCTGGTAAAGGCTGTGCCAACGCCAGCCGTCGCCGGCATGGAGATGCCCATGGAGGAAGCCGCCGTAGATGACGCCTTTGAAGCGGTTGAAGCGCGGCAGGTCGGGCCGTCGGACGAGCATGGCGACCGATGCCGCCCCTGCCTCGAGGGCGGTTGCGGCGTTGTCGAAGGCCGACGCGCCCGCGCCAAGCACGGCGACACGCTTGCCGCTGAGGGCGGCGAATTCGATCTCATCGGCCGTATGGGCCCAGAGTGACCGCGGCAAGCGAGCGAACATGGCGGGAACGCTGGGACCGCCAAGACCCTCGCGCCCGGTCGCCATGACGATCTTGCGCGCAAAGATGTGACCGGGTCGTCCGTCGCGCGCGACGTCGAGGCGGAAGCAGTCGCCCTCGGGCGCGATTCGCTGGACCGCGACGCCGTTCTCGACCGGCAGCGCGAGGACGCGCCGGTACCATCGGAGATAGTCCTGCCACATCGGGCGCGGGATCTTGCCGAGCGATTGCCAGCCCGCGGCTCCGTGCTGCGCCTCGTACCACGCGCGGAAGGTGAGGCTCGGCAGGCCAAGCACTGGTCCGGTCAGGTGCTTCGGCGAACGCAGCGTCTCCATGCGTGCGTAGGTGACCCATGGTCCCTCGAGACCTTCTGCGCACCGGTCGACGACCGCGATGTTGGCGATCCCCTCGCGGCGAAGCGCGAAGGCGGCGACGAGGCCGCACATGCCGCCGCCATAGATGACCACGTCGTGGACCGGACCCGGCCCCGTCCTGGGCTTGACCCAATTGGGCGGCGGATAGTTGAGGCATTCGAGATCATGCGCGAGGCGCCGCTCTAGGTCTTGGAGGCTCGTCTCGGTCATGAGGCTGTCGCTCTGGGGAGGGGCGAGGGAGACTAGGCAAGGGGCGTCGCGCTGCCAAGCGCCGAGGGGGGATCGCCATCGTAAACCCTGTCCCGTCCGTGGGAGCCGCACGCTCGGCGGACGACAGGTCTCTTGTGAACCGGCGCCAGAGCCGTTTCTATGGTTTCCGGCACGACCGCGCCGATCGCATGGCGGAGGGGGCGACGATGGATTTCGGCTTCTACCTGCCTTGCTACATGCCCGACACGTCCTATCCGGGTGAACGCCTCTACCGGGACATGCTGGAGCAGGCCAAGCTCGCCGATCAGCTTGGCTTCGTCTCGGTCACGATCCCCGAGCACCACTTCATCAACTATCTCGTCCACCCGAGTACGCTCCTCACCGCCATCAAGGTCGCCGATGCGACGAAGAACATGCGGATCCTCACGGCCGTTCTCGTGCTGCCCTTCGCCGATATGCGGCGCATGGCGGGAGAGGTCGCGCAAACCGACTGCCTGACGGACGGGCGCCTCGAGATCGGCGTCGGCCGAGGCGCCTTCCGCTATGAGTTCGACCGGTTCGGCATACCGCTTGAGGAGAGCCGGGAGCGTTTTGTCGACGCGCTCCGGCTTCTCATGAAGCTTCTGAGCGAGACCGACGTGTCGTGGAAGAGCAAGTACTACGACTTCCCGCCCCTGACGACGATGCCGCGGCCGCTGCAGAAGCCCTATCCGCCCATCTGGATCGCGGCGCTCGCGCCCGAGGCCATCGCGTCCTCGGTGAAGTACGGCCACCACGTCATGACGACGCCGCTCCGCGATCCTTTCGCCGCGGCAAAGGCGCAGGCCGAAGCGTTCTTCCAGGCCGTCGAGGAGGTGGGGTCGCCAGCGCGGCACCTCCGGTTCTCGACCTTGCGCATGACCTATGTCAGCGAGAACGAGGCCGATATCCGGGAGAAGCGGCGTCTTGCGCTCGAAAACCATCGCCGCTTCGCCAATGTGCGCGAGACGCCGGGCGAGGTCCATGCGGGCGCCGTCAAGCCGCTCGATGATATCGACATGACGGAAGAGGACGTCGAGAAGTCCCTCATCATCGGCTCGCCCCAATACGTCGTGGACAAGCTGATGGCTTACGCCAATCTCGGCGTCCACAACATGCAGATCAATGCGACCTTCGGCGCCAATCACGCCGATGCGATGCGGACTCTCGAGCTGTTCGCCGCGAAGGTCATGCCCCATTTCCCAGCGTAAGCACGGCCTGACCGGAGGAGGAGGGATGACCCCAACAGCCGAACGAGCACGCGCGCTCCATCGCGACTCGCTCATCATCGACGGCACGATCGCCTACTGCGACGGCTATACAGACGAATTCCTCGCGGGCAACGTGGCGGCGGTCAACGTGACGATTTGCAACTTTCAGGCCGATTTTCTCGAGGCCTGCGAATTGGCCGCGGAATGGCATGCGCGCTTGGGGCAGGCAGGGTCGCGTTGGCGGCTCGTCGAGCGGAGCGCCGACATCCCGGCAGCGCGGAAAGAAGGCAAGGTCGGCCTCATCATGGGCTGGCAGAATTTGCGTCCCATCGAGGACAAGCTCGCGCGCTTGGCGCTCTTCCACAAGGCGGGCCTGCGCATGATGCAGCTCACCTACAACGAGCGGAATTTCGTGGGCGATGGTTGTCTCGAGCCGAACGACGGCGGCCTGACGCCATTCGGGCGGCGGGCGATCGCGGAGATGAACCGGCTCGGCATCGCCGTTGATTTGAGCCATGTGGGCGAGAAGACCTGCCTCGGCGCGGTCGAGGCATCGAGCCTGCCGGTGCTTCTCACCCATGCGAACGCGCGGGCGGTCTCGAACACGCTCCGGAACAAATCCGATCACGTCATCAAGGCCGTGGCTGCGACCGGCGGTCTCGTTGGTGTCAGCATCCATGGCGCCCTGTGCTGGCGGGGCGATTCCTCGAAACCGCCGTCGGTCGAGGATTTCATCGCCAATCTCGACCACATGGTGGACCTCGTGGGAATCGACCATGTGGCGCTCGGCACCGATTTCGTGTCGGTGAGCGAGGCGGGCCAGGCCACGCTCGAGCGCATGCTGCGCGCGACGCGCGACCGCTATCCGACGTTCATCTCGAAGTTCGTCCAGGCCTTCGGCAATGACAAGGGCGCGCGCTATCCACGGGAATGCCCGACTCCGGCCCACCTTCACGTCGTGACGGAAGCGCTCGTCGGTCGAGGCTGGTCCGACGATGCGATCCGGAAGGTGCTGGGCGGCAACCTCATGCGGGTCTTGCCGATCGTCTGGCGCGAGGTGTGATCGCGCCGCAAGAGTCAGATTGGCCGGTCGCCCGCGATGGTAACTCGATGCATGATGCGCCGCGCGTTGAACAGCTCAGGGCGGTGCGGGAAGTAATCTGAGATCGCCTCGTGCTGGGTGCAGCGATTGTCCCAGAGTGCCAACGTCCCTTCCGTCCACCGGAACTGGCAGGTGAACTCCGGCCGGACGCAATGGCGGAAGAGGTAGTCGAGAAGCGGTCGACTTTCCTCGACCGTCATGTCTTCGAAGCGCGTCGTGAAGGAGTTGTTGAGGAAAAGGCATTTGCGCCCTGTCTCCGGGTGCGTGCGGACGACGGGGTGCGCGCACTCGCCCGCGACGGAATCGCTCCGCGCCTTCATCCCCTTGTAGTTGGCCTCGAATCGGCCCGGCGAGCCCGAGCTGTGATAGGCGCGCATGCTCCTCAGCATCGCCTTGAGGCCGTCCGACAGCGCGTCATAGGCAAGGTACATGCTCGACCACATCGTGTCGGAGCCATAGGGCGGTACCTGCTGGGCCACGAGCATGGTGGCCAGCGGCGGTGTCTCGATGAACGTCCCGTCCATGTGCCACATGCGGCCGAAATTGAGCCGCTCGCCGGGTTCGCGGACGATCTTCACCACGTCAGGATGGTCGTCCATGCCCTTGGCGATGGGATGGCGGTCGATGGGCCCGAAGCGCCGCGCAAAGGCGAGCTGCTCGTCCGGGTCGAGCTTCTGGCCGCGGAGGAAGATCACGGAAAATTCGAGGAAGGCGCGGTGGATTTCGTCCATCGTCGCGTTGTCGAGGCGACCCTTGAGATCGGCGCCTTCGATCTCGGCGCCGAGCGCGCCGGCGATCGGCTTGACCGTGATCCGCTGGTAGTCTTTCTCGCCCATTCCCATCCGTCCTCGTGACGGCGCTGGCCCGCGCTGAGGCTAGCCTAACCGACCTCGCGCCAGGGCGCTATCCGGGGCATGCCACCGAGGCTTCGCTGGCTGGTTCCGCGTCCTCGGAGCCGTTATCCTTGGGCGCACGCCGCGCCCATTGCGCGGCGCGGCAGGATGAACGGGGGCTGGACCATGGCCATGAACACGGAAGTCGTCATCACTTGTGCCGTCACCGGCGGCGGGGACACGGTGGGCAAGCACCCGGCCATCCCGGTGACGCCCGAGCAGATCGCGAATGCCGCCATCGAGGCAGCCAAGGCCGGTGCCGCGGTCACCCACATCCACGCGCGCAATCCCAAGACCGGCAAGAACAGCCGGGACCCGGCGCTCTTCCGCGAGATCGTCGCGCGCATCCGCGAGTCGAACACCGATGTCGTCATCAATCTGACGGGCGGGAACGGCGGCAGTTGGGGGCCGGAGGAAAAGAACCCCATGGCGCTCAAGGAAACGGACGACGTGGTCGGCCCCGTCGAGCGCCTCAACTACATCGAGGAATTGCGCCCCGAGATCTGCAGTCTCGATTGCGGCGCCATGAATTTCGGCGACCGCGTCTATGTCAACACGCCGAGCTTCCTTCGCACGATGGCGAAGCGCGTCAAGGCGCTTGGCATCAAGCCCGAGCTCGAAGTCTTCGACATGGGCCAGGTCGGCATCGCCAACATGCTGGTCGAGGAGGGCCATGTCGAACGCCGTCCGCTTTACCAGCTCTGCCTCGGCATCAGCTGGGGTGCGCCGGCGGACACCGCGGCCATGAAGACCATGCGCGACATGCTGCCGCCGGATGCCATCTGGGCTGGCTTCGGCATCTCGCGCATGCAGATGCCCATGGTGGCCCAGGCCGTGCTCTTGGGCGGCAATGTGCGGGTCGGCCTCGAGGACAACCTTTATCTCGATCGCGGCGTGTTCGCATCGAACGGCCAGCTCGTCGAGCGGGCGGCCGAGATCATCACGCGCATGGGCGCGCGCGTCCTGAGCCCCGAGGAGGCGCGGAAGAAGCTCGGGCTCAAGAAGCATCACTGAACGAAGGCACCGGTCAGAGGCGCGTGCCGCCGTTCACGATGACGACCTCGCCGGTCATGTAGAGGGCGCCGGCCGCGAAGAACACGATCATCTCGGCGTAGTCTTCGGGCTGGCCGACGCGGGCCAGCGGCACGCGTTCGCGCGCCGCGGCTTCCTTGTCGCCGAACGAGCACTCCCAATTCGAGTTCACGTAACCCGGCGCGATGCCATTGACGCGGACACGAGGTGCGAGCGCCTTCGCGAGCAGCTCTGTCTGCCGGACGAGTGCCGTCTTGGCGCAGGCATAGGCGAGGCTGCTGGCCCCGCCGCCGAAAGCCGCATCGGACACCGTGTTGACGACCGCGCCCTCGCTCGCGCGGAGAGCGGCTGCCGCCGCCTTCGTCATCCAGAACGCGCCGAGAAGATTGACCGACAGGATCTTCGACCAGAACTCGGGCGTCATGGCCTCGAGATCGGCCGGCGGGATCGGCTCGCGCGTCGCCGGCGTTCCGGCGTTGTTGACGAGGTAGTCGAGCCCGCCGAGGCGGTCGAGGCTGTCCGCGACGATCGCCGACGCCTCCTTCGCGTCGCCCACATTGCCCGCGACGGCATGGACGTCGAGCCCCTCGGCGCGGAGCCGGGCGGCTTCGGCCGGAAGGCGATTGCTCGACGGCAGGTCGTTCATCACTACGGAGGCGCCCGAGCGCGCGAATCGCTCGACCGCGCCGAGGCCGATGCCGGAGGCGCCGCCCGTCACCAGCGCGCGTTTGCCCGAGAGGTTGTAGGAAACCAGGCTTGCCACGGATACCTCCCTTTTGGTCCCTAGCGAGCGCGCGTCGCGATCCAAACGCCGGAGAGGACGAGCGCCGTCGCAAGAAGGAAAGCATCGCTCACGGGCTCGCTCAACAGCAACCAGGCAAGAATGACGCCCGAGATGGGCTGGAGGAACTGGAAGAGGCCGACCCGGGCGATGCCGCCCTTGCCGAGCGCCCAGTACCAGGACACGTAGCCGATGATCGTGACGCCGATGGCGAGGTAGAGGACGCCGGCCCAGGCGGCGAAGGACACGCTCGGCCAGTCGATCCCGTCGAGCACCCATGGGAGGGACGGGACGACCATGACGTTCGCAAGGACCACGCCCCAGAAGGTAGCACCCTGCGACGGGTAACCCGATTGCTTGAGGCGCCCTCCGGAGACATAGCCTGCCGCACCCGCCACGTTCGTGAGGAGGATCAACCCGTCGCCCAAAAGGCTCGATGGCGCGGCGCTTGCCGACCCGCGCGAAAGCGCCAGGACGACGGCGCCAATGGTCGCGATGGCGCATCCAATCCACCAGCGGCGGTGCGGCCATTGGCGATCCCACGCCATGGCGATGCCGCCCGTCACGACCGGAAGAAGCGCCAGGATCATCGACGCATGGAGGGCGGAGGTGTGACGGACGCCGAACGAGAACAGGATCGGGAACGCGATGAACCCGCAGAAGCTCGAAAGAAGCAGCAACCGCCGTTGCTCGCGGCCTTTTGGCCAGGGAATACGAAGGGCGAGCGCAAGCGGCAGGGAGGCGACGCCCCCCAAGGCCGTGCGCAACGCCGCGACGGCGATGGGTGGCAGCTCGGCGACAGCGACCTTCGTGCCGACGGGCGAGGCCCCCCAGACGATGACGGCAAACAGCGCCACGATGATCACCGTCGGTGGCATGGTGGCCTTTCTCGCGGAAGCGCGCGTCTAGAGGGCGGTCGAATGCCGGTGCATGCGGCGCGGATCAGACCCCGTCATGCGCCGTTGATGGCCCGCCAGACTTTCTCGGACGTGATGGGCAAGTCGAGATGGGAGGCGCCGAACTCCGCGAGGGACGCATCTCGGGCAGCCATCGATCTTCCTCGTTCTCGAATCTCACCGAGACTATCTGGGCCAGGGATCCGCTGGGGACCAGTAACCGTTCAGCGGCCGAGCAACTGATTGCGCGCCTGGCCGAAATAGGCAAGGCCGGATGCCAAGAATCCGCCGTCGACATAAAGGGTCTGGCCGGTCATCCATGTGACGGAGGCCAGGAAATGAATGGCCTCGGCCAGCTCGTCCGGATCGCCGAACCGGCCAAGGGGCGTCCGGTCAAGATCGTGCTGCATCACTTCGCCCTGGCTTCGCGTCTCGGCCATCGACGCGCTCTTGTGCTCGATGAGGCCGGGTCCGATCGCGTTGACAAGGATGCCGAAGGGCGCGAGCTCGATTGCCATGCCTTGGGTCAGCGCGCGCTGGGCCGCCTTGGTCGTGCAATAGACGATCTCTCCGGCCCAGGCCTGGTCGGCTGCGACCGACGTGACCGTGACGATGTGGCCCTTGCGGGCGCTCTTCATGCGCCGCGCGGCCTCCTGGCAGGAAAGGAAGGTTCCTCGCACATTCGTTGCGACGATGCGGTCGAAATCGTCGACGGGTATGTCGAGGAAATGGTCGGCCTTGCTCACGGCCGCGCAGTGGACGAAGACGTCGGGTGCGGCATCGGCGAAGATGCGGTCGATCGCACGGAACGCCTCGCCGACCGACTTCGCATCGGCGATGTCCGTCGTGATGCTGTGAAAGCCGCGTTCGCGCGCAAGGGAGTCCGGTGCCGGGCGCAAATCGAGATTGACGACCTCAGCCGCGTCCTTGAGGAACCGTCGCGCCACGGCCGAGCCGAGGCCGCCGGACGCGCCGGTCACGACGACGCGGCGCGCGTCATGCGTCCCGCCTTTTGCCGCCATCACGTCCCGCCCTTGGTGCCGATCGGGTACTCGCGGACGACCATGCGCTGGAAGCGGCTGACATGGGCGAGGGTGTCGCCCCGCGTCGGGCTCTTGGGCTTGCCGTAGACAGCGGCGAAATCGGCTTCCGTCTCGAACCACTGCTCGGCGATGCCGTCCCAGTCCACGACACCCTCCGCGGGCTTCCCGGGCAACGTGTCGTTCTCGACGCGGACGTCGATCACGTACTTCTTCAGATGCGGTGCCTGATGCTCGATGATGTCGGGCGCGTGATCCTCGATCCACCATTTGCGGAATTCCTCGAGCGTCAAGTGCTCCGCACGCTTCAAGAACCACATCACCTTGATCATCGCCCCCTCGCTGCTGCCTCGCCGGTCAGGACCCATGAGGATCGGATACGGCCCGCGCTGCTGAAATTAACCCAAGGTTCGGCGCGACACCATCGCCCGGGCGGGCGTGAGAAATTGGGGTTTGACAAGCTGCCCGCCCGCGCGGCCATGTTTTCCTCGGGGCTCCGGACCATGGGTGAAGGATGGGTGAGGCTGACGCGTACCGCTGCGACGTGCTGGTGATCGGGTCGGGGGCCAGTGGTCTCACGGCAGCGGCCGTTGCGCGCGAACTCGGTCTCGATGTGCTCGTGGTCGAGAAAGCAGCCGTCATCGGCGGCACCACGGCCCTTTCCGAGGGCATGATCTGGATTCCGGCCAACAGTCACGCGAAGCGGGCGGGAGTCACCGATTCGCCGGCATCCGCCCTCGCGTACATTGCCAACGCCACGGGAAATTTTTTCGATCGCGGCCGCGCCGAGGCCTATGTCGAGGCGGCGCCCGCGATGCTCGATTTCGTCGAGCGGCGCTTCGGGCTTCGCTTCGCGCTGGCGCTCGGGTCTTGCGACTACATGTCCGAGCTGGGCGGCGCCTGCCATGGGGGCCGAGCCTTCGACCCTGAGCCCTTCGACGGCCGAAAAATCGGCGGTGATTTCGGCCGTCTCCGGACGCCGCTGGCCACGACCATGATCTTCGGCGGCATGACCATCACCGGCTGGGACTTGCCCCATTTCCTCAAAGTGGGTCGGTCGATCCGTTCGACGACGCATGTCGCGCGCACACTCGGGCGCTATGTCCTCGACCGGCTCTGTGGTCATTCCCGTGGCACGCGGCTCGGCGGCGGGAACGCCCTCATCGCGCATCTTCTTCTCAACCTGCGGCAGCGCGGCGTGCCGATTTGGACATCCGCGCCGGCGATCGAGCTCGTGCGCGACGGGACGAGGATCGCCGGCGCGGTCGTCGCCAAAGAGGGACGGCGCACGGAGGTGCGGGCGCGCCGCGCCGTCGTGTTGGCGTGCGGCGGATTTCCGGCATCCGAGGAGTTGAAGCGCCAGTTCTATCCCCATGTCCGTGCCGGCAAGAACCATGCGCGTCTCGCACCTGACGAGAACACGGGCGACGGCTTGCGGCTGGCGGAGGCTGTGGGCGGGCTGCTCAACACGTCCCTCGCCCAGCCGGCGTCATGGGCGCCGGTCTCGCTCGTCCCGCAGCGTGACGGCTCGGTCGTGCCGTTTCCCCATTTCATCGACCGCAACAAGCCGGGCTTCATCATCGTCAATCGCCGCGGCCGGCGCTTCGTCAACGAATCGGACCCCTATCACCTCATCGTTCAGGCCATGGTGGCGGCGGCGGCGGATGAGAAGACGATCGAGGCGTTCGTCATCGGGGATCATCCGTCTGTCCGCCGCTACAGCCTGGGCGTCGTTCCTCCAGCACCCGGGCGGCTCGGCCCCCACATCCGCTCGCGCTACCTCACGCGGGGCAAGACGCTCGAGCAGCTCGCCGTCGCGCTCGGAATCGATCCAGGCTCGCTCGTCCGCACGGTAGCGCGTTTCAACGACCATGCGGCCCGCGGGGCGGATCCCGATTTCGGACGCGGGCAGAGTGCCTACAACCGGGCGAGCGGCGACAAGGCTCACGGTCCGAACCCCGCGCTCGGGCCGCTCACGGAGGCGCCCTACTATGCGGTCCGTATCGTGCCTGCGGAGCTCGGCACGTTCTTCGGCATCGCGACCAACCGCGATGCCCAGGTTCTCGACGGCATGGGCGCGCCTATTCCTGGCCTCTACGCCGTCGGGAATGATGCGGCCAGCGTGATGGGGGGCGCCTATCCCGGTGCCGGCATCACCATAGGGCCTGCGATGACCTTCGGTTACGTCGCCGCCCACCACATTCGGGCCAACGCGACTGACGTATGACGGTGGGCGGGAGGGGTAGGACCATGGTGCTTTCCGGATTCCGCGATGGTCTTTTCGCCGGGAAGGGCGTGCTCGTCACGGGTGCCGCGCGCGGAATTGGGCTGTCCACGGCCGAAGCCTTTGCCGCCTTGGGCGCGCGCGTGGCGTTGATCGACCGTGACGGCGACGAAGTGCGTGAGGCGGCGCGAAAATTGGGATCGGCTCACCTGGCGCTGCCGCTCGACATCAGCGACTACGACGCCGTCGCGCGCGCGGCGGCGCGTGTCGCGCAAGAGGTGGGCGCGCTCCACGTGGTCGTGAACAATGCCGGCATCTTCGAACGCTCACCCGTGACGGAGGAGCGCACGGTCGAGTCTTGGCGCCGCATTTTCTCAGTCAACGCGGATGGCCCGTTCCATGTCGTGCACGCGTTCCTTGGCGCGCTTCGCGAAAGCCGCGGCTCGATCGTCAACCTGGCCTCGACGCGCGCCTACACGGCGGCCGCGCACGCGCCGGCCTACACCGCTTCGAAGGGCGCCGTCGTCGCCCTGACCAAGGCTCTTGCGGTCGAGCTGGCACCCCACGGCATCCGGGTGAACGGGGTCGCGCCGAGCGACGTGCGGACGCGGATGACGGCAGGCGGCGGATCGGACGCTGCGATCCAGGCCGGCCTCTATGAGCGGACGCCGCTCGGCCGTCCGGCCGAACCCGAAGAGATCGCGGCGCTGATCGTGTTCCTGGCCTCGCCCCTTGCGTCGTTCATGACCGGGGCCGTCGTGCCCATCGACGGTGGGTTTCTCGCGACTTAGCCGCGAGTCTCTTCCTGCGGCTGGAGAGTCGGGGCCTTGCGAAACGGGTGCGCGAGCTGCAGTGCGTAGTTTTGCGGCATCGGCGTATCGATCCCGTAAGCCGTGGGCCATCGTCCTGCTGGCAGGTGCACCGTGCCGAACAGGACGTCGAGGAGCGGCAGCAGGCCAGCGAAGTTCCGGTCGCGCGCCTCGACGTCCCTGCCATGATGCCAGTGATGGAATTCGGGCGACGCCAAGACCCAGCGCAGTGGCCCGAATTTGATCCTTACGTTCGAGTGAATGAGCACGGACTGCCACGTATAGAGAAGCATATAGGCACCGATCACGACATCGGAGAAGCCGAGCGCGAACACGGGAAGCAAGGAAGCGCCCCGCGTGATGATCTGGTCGATGGGGTGCACGCGCGCGGCGGCCAGCCAGTCCAGCTCTTCGATGCTGTGGTGGACCGAATGGATTTTCCACAAGCAGGGAATCGCATGAAAGCTGCGATGGGCCCAATAGAACCCGATGTCGGACAGGATCAAGACTTCGGTGAACTGAAGCCAGGACGGCTGTGACGCGACGAACGCGTGAACGGATGGCCCTAGCAGTGCGCCCGACGCAACGACGATGCCGCTAACGATCGCCGCGAGCGCGAGGCCGATGACTTGGCCGTTGGCGAGCCAAAAGACGAGGTCGTTGAGCCAGGAGCGCCTCAACACCTTCTGCTTCGGATGGATGGCCAGCACCCGTTCGAGCGGAACGAAGACCAGGGCCATCAACAAGACTAGTTTGAGAAATTCCATCTCGCGATCCCGCGGCAGACTATTGGATGGAACAGGAACGATGGCGCAGGTGGTGACGCCCCCTCTATGCCCCAAGCTCCCTGAGGAAATAGCGATGGGGTGCCGATCGGTGTGGGTGTCCGGCTCATCGTTGATGATCCATCAACATGTCTTACCAAAGCGTTTACGGGGGTTGGGAGCCGGCCCCGGCAGGCGTTGGCCGCCGTGCCAAGCCGAAGCCTTGAGCGAAGGGCCTGCTCTTTCGCCACGCCCGGGACTAAACTCGGAACGGCCCCAGGAGGGGCACGGCCGCGGAGCGCGCCATGGGCCGAGGAGGGAGCAATGAACGAGCAGACGCTGCAGCCTTGGCAATGGTCGGAATCCCACTGGCGCGCGATCGTCAACCGCGTGCGTGCGGGAAAGCGCCTCAGGCCCAAGGTTTGGAAGGACAGGGCGCGTTGCGCGGTCGCCCTCTCCTTCGATTCCGACCATGAGACCAACGAGCTTCGCGATGGCGGACGGTCGATCGGCCGGCTCGGCTGGGGCGAGTATGGCGCTCGCGTCGGCGTGCCGCGCATCCTCGGCGTGCTGGAAAAGCACGGCGTCAAGGCCTCGTTCTACGTGCCGGCCGTGGCGGCTCTTCTCCACCCGGAGGAGCAGAAGCGCGTCGTCGGCGAGGGGCACGAGATCGGCGTGCACGGCTGGATTCACGAACTCAATTCCGTCCTGCCCCGCGAAGCGGAGCGCGATCTCATGATGCGCTCGGCCGATACGCTCGAGCGGGTGTCGGGCGCTCGGCCGGTCGGTGTGCGCACGCCGTCTTGGGACTTCAGCCCGGACACGCTGGCCATCGAAAAGGAGATGGGCATCCTCTACGACTCGTCCCTCATGGCGGACGAGGATTGCTACGAGCTCCTGCTCGACGGCGAGCCGACGGGGATCGTCGAATTGCCGGTCGAGTGGATCCGTGACGATGCGCCCTACTTCATGATGAACCGCGCAGGCGCCCAGCGCCCTTACACCTCGCCGGCCGATGTCTTCGACATTTTCCGCCGCGAGTTCGACGCGGCCTATGACGAGGGCGGGCTCTTTCAACTGACCATGCATCCGCATGTCATCGGCTATCGCTCGCGCATCTGGATTCTCGAGGAGCTCATCCGGCACGCGAAGGCGCGAGGCGGGGTCTGGTTCGCGACCCATGCGGACGTCGTTCGCTGGGCCAAGGCCCACACGGCCTAGGACGGGCGATCGCAATCGGGGACACCATGGACGATAAAGCGGACGTCATCATCATTGGAGGCGGGATCGTGGGCTGCGCGGCGGCCTACTATCTTGCGAAGCGCGGGGTGCGGCCGGTCCTTTTCGAGAAGGGCCGCATCGCGGGCGAGCAGTCGAGCCGCAATTGGGGCTTCGTCCGCCAGCAGGGGCGCGATCCCGCCGAGATACCTCTCATGATGGCCAGCAATCGCATCTGGCAGGGCCTCGAAAAGGACATCGAAGCCGATCTCGACTGGACGCAGGAAGGCAATCTCGTCGCGGCCGAAACCAAGGAGCGATTGGGCGAATTCGAAGAATGGCTCGAGATCGCCAAGCTTCATCAGCTCGATTCGCGGATCGTGACGCCCAGGGAGATTGAGCGGCTCATCCCCGGCATACGGCCGAATGCGGTGGGCGCGCTCTACACACCGAGCGACGGCCATGCGGAGCCTGAAAAGGCGGCGCCGGCGATCGCGCGCGCGGCCGAGCGTCTTGGCGCCGTCGTGCACGCGAATTGCGCGGTGCTGGGCATCGAGCGGAGCGGGGGAGCCGTCTCCGGCGTCGTAACGGAGCGGGGCGCGGTGCGCGCAGGCGCGGTCGTTTGCGCGTCGGGGGCTTGGGCGAGCCGGCTTCTCCGAACGATCGGCGTCAACCTGCCGCAGCTTTGGATGCGGGGGACGGTTGCGCGGACCGCGCCTGTTCCGCGTACGGTCTCGAAGATGGGTGTGTGGTCGGGTGTCGCGTTCAGGCAGCGGCGTGACGGCTCGCTCAACATTGCGGCCGGCACGACGGCGGACCATGACGTCATGCTCGATTCGCTGCTCCAGGCGCCTGCCTTTCTCTCCGCCTTCAGGAAGCACAGCAGCTACCTGAAGCTGCACTTCAACAAGGCGCTTACCCAGCATTTCGCGGGCCGGTTTTCGCAGGCAGCCTTCGAGCGGGAGCTTTTGCGCTTCCGGACGCTCGACCCCCCGGCCAATCCCCGCTTGGTCGCCGAGGCCACGGCGAAGCTGCGCTACGCCTTTCCCGACCTCGCATCCGTTCCCATCGCGAAGACATGGGCGGGCTATATCGATTTCACACCCGACCTTATCCCCGTCATCGACCGCTTGGACGACCCGCGCGGCCTCGTCATCGCCACGGGTTTGAGCGGCCACGGTTTCGGCATGGGCCCGATCATGGGCAAGCTCGTGAGCGAACTCGTGATCGACGGCAAGCCGTCCCTCGACCTCCATGCCTTGCGCCTCGCCCGCTTTTCTGACGGAACGAAGATCGAATCGCGCAATGTCATCTGAACCCGGTCGAACCTCGCCATGAGGCTGCCTATCTTCATCGTCGGCGCGCTTATCGCTGTGCTGACCCTTTCATCGACCCAGGCCGGCAGCCGCGTCGAGCCGCCGACGGGCTTTCTCCAGTTCTCGACCCCAAGAGCCATTCCCGACATCCGCTTCGAGGATGCCGAAGGCCGCACCATCAGCCTCACGCAGTTTCGCGGCCGATTGATTCTCGTGAACCTCTGGGCGACATGGTGCGAGCCGTGCCGGCGCGAAATGCCGTCTCTCGACCGGTTGCAGGCGATGCTTGGCGGCCCGGCCTTCGAGGTCGTGGCCATCTCGCTCGACTACCGTGATTTCGCGAAGGCGCGGGCCTTCTATCGTGACGTGGGCATTCGCTCGCTAGGCCTTTATCTCGATTCGCCAAAGCGCCTCATGGCCGATCTCTCGCCCCGGGCCTTGCCGACCACTCTCCTTATCGATGCCGAAGGCCACGAACGCGGCTGGCAGACAGGGCCGACGGAATGGGACAGCCCCGCCATGGTGGCCTTTCTCAAGGATCAGATCGCGCAAGCGCAGAAACGTCCGGCCGTCAGGCCCTGATGTTCACGGTGCGCGGCCCATCTTGAGGGCGTGGACCGCTCCCTGATTGTTCGCGCGTTCGGCCAACTCCAAAGCCGTTTCATATTCATCGATACGTGTACGAGTCGATGGGTCGGCTCCCCCATCGAGTAGGATCGCGATCGCCTCGGGCTCGTCCAGACTGGCGGCGTAGTGGAGCGGGGTGAAGTCGTTGACGCCGCGCTGCTGGACATCGGCGCCATGCGAGAGGAGCAGGCGGAGGATGGCGGGCTTGTCGGCCCGTTCGGTCGAGAGAGCCGCGATCAGGGAAGGAAAACCCGCAGGATCGTCATAGTTCGGGTCGGCCCCGAGGTCCAGCAGCGCCCGGATGAACGAAAATGGACTCCAATATATGGCGTATTCGAGGACGTTCGGGCCCACGTCCGCAGGGCCAGGGCAGTTTGGAAAGTCAGGTGGGTCGCCAAGGAGCGCCTTCAGGCCATCCAGGTCCCCACGCAAGTAAGCATCGTGGATTGCGGACGTATCGGGCATGATTTATGTCATCGCAGGGCCCCAAAGGACCGCCATTCTAAAGTGATTGCAAAATGCATCGCCTCCGACGGTGAGGCGGTGACGTGTCGGGCGTCATGGGCCCGATTCCGCATAACGGAGGACTGGCATGGCGATCAAGGACGTAATGTTGCTGCTGACCGATGCGGGAGATTCCAATCGGCTCTTGCCGCTTGCAACGAAAATCGTTCGAGACGCAGGCGCATCCTTGACGGCGGTTTATATCACAGACTTGGGTGAGGAAGAACTGCCGACCCAATTGGAGCTCACGCGGACGAGCGTGACCGACCGGCTCGAGGAAGCGAAGCTCGCCCATTCATGGCGGGAAGTCTCGGGTAGCTCGCCGGACATCTTGGTGCGGACGGCCCGCTGCTTCGACCTCATCATCGGCTCGCAGCCCGACCTCGTCGGCGGGACGCGGCGGAAGCGCAACATACCCGAGGACATCGTGGTCGGCGCTGGCCGGCCGGTCCTCCTCGTGCCGCGCTCGGGCGAGTTCCACTCGACGGGATCGCGGGCCCTCATCGCATGGGACGGCTCGCGCGAAGCAGCGCGTGCCCTGCACGACGCCGTTCCGCTCCTCATGCAGACGAAGGAGACCGCGATCTACCGAGTCAATCCACGGCCCGAGGATGAGACTGTCGATTCCGATATCATCGGCCACCTGAAGCTCATGGGTATCACCGCGACGCGCCACACGACACGCGCCGGACGCCCGCCGAACGAGACGGCGGTGATGGGTCCGCGCGGCCTCGATGTGGGCGACGTTCTCTTGTCGGCCAGCGCCGATTTTGGCGCCGATCTTCTGGTGATGGGCGCCTATCATCATTCGCGCGCGCGAGAGGCCGTGCTTGGCGGCGTCACTCACCATGTCTTTCAGCACATGACCGTGCCGGTGTTGATGTCGCATTGACGCGCCAATGCGCGCGCGGAGGCGCTGCCTCATCGCGCGTCGTGAAAGATGATCCCGAGCGCGTGGCGGTGACCGGAGCGCAGCCGGCTCACGCCGTGGCGGAAATTGACGCGGTAGATGCCGCGGCGGCCCTGGACGGGCCGGTGGCGGACGGCGAAGACCACCGCTTCGCCTCGGACCAACGGAACGACCTCGGCGCGCGACTGCATGCGCGGCCGCTGTTCGGTCAGGATGAACTCCCCGCCCGTGAAGTCGACACCCGGCTCCGCCAGAAGGACCGTCGCTTGGAGCGGAAAGACGTGCTCTCCGTAGAGGTCCTGGTGCAGGCAGTTGTAGTCGCCTGCGCCGTAGCGGAGGAGGAGCGGTGTCGGCCTTGTCTGGCCCGAAGCGTGGCAACGATCGAGGAACGCCGCGAGCGTCGGCGGATAGCACGGAGCGAGGCCCAAGGAGACGTTCCAGCGGTTGGCAACCGCGGCAAGCGCCGGATAGAGGGCGGCTCGAAGGGCGGCGACCATGTCCGGGAGGGGATAGGCGAAATACTGGTATTCACCTTGTCCGAAGCCATGTCGCGCCATGACGACGCGGCTGCGGAACCGCGCCTCCGAATCGTACATCGCCGCGAGGGCCGCGCACTCGTCGGCCGGGAGAAGCGGACCGGTCACGGCGAAGCCGCGTGCGTCGAGGGCGGTCGTGAGCCGGCTCCAGTCGAGACCTCGCACTCTCTCGGCGATGGAAGTCAGCCTCGCTTGGGACGATGTCTCCTGGGCCGTACGCATCTCTACAGGCTCCTCGAATCGATACGGGAAGCATCCTCTCACGTTCCCGAACGATAGGAGTGCGGTCGGCTCGGCGTCACTCCGTTCCTTGCGCCCGAACTGCCGCCAGCGCGTCGCGCGTCCGTGGTCCGGACGCTCGTTACGATTTCACGTAAAGCGGGCGAGGAACGTTCGCTAGCGGCGCGGCGCCGCTGTCGGTGATGCGGATCGTCTCGCTCACCGAGAACCCCCAATCCTCCATCCACATGCCGAGGAAGAGGTGGAACGTCATGTTGGGCTCGAGGACGGTCTTATCGCCGGGGCGGAAGCTAGCCGTCCGCTCGCCCCAATCCGGCGGATAGCCGATCCCCACGGGGTACGCGATGCGGGATTCCTTGGTGAGCCCGTGGCGCGCGATGCTCGCCCGCCAGACGGCTTCGACGGCCTCGCATGTCGTGCCCGGCTTCGCCGCCGCAAGCGTCGCGTCCATGCCTTCGAGCACGATCGCGTTCATGTCGACGAGCTTCTGCGGCGGCTTGCCCAGGTGCATCGTCCGCGCCATGGGCGAGTGGTAGCGCGCGCGAACGCCGGAGGCCTGGAGACTCACCGTCTCATTGTCGGTGAAACGCCGGTTCGTCCAGGTGAGATGGGTCGTCGCCGATTGTGGGCCGCTCGCGAAAAAGGGGATCGAGGCGGGATAGTCGCCGGCAAATTCGGACGTGCCCATGGTCTGCACCTTGTGGATTTCGGCCGAAACGTCGCATTCGCGCACGCCCGGCCGCACGCCGTCGAAGAAGGTCGCCATGATGCGTTCGGTCAGGCGCGATGCGTCGCCCATATAGGCGATCTCGGCCGGAGACTTGACGAGGCGGAGCCGGTTGACCAGGAGATCGCAGTCGGCGAACCGGGCATTGGGCAAGGCCGAGATGAGGGCATCGCGCGAGTGGGTCGTGAATTGCTGGCAGTCGCGGGTGATGCCGATCGACTTTTTCGACCACCCGCGCCGCTCGATCTCGGCGGCAAAAAACTGCATCGGATGGCGGTCCGCGCGTTCGAACAGATCCTCCGGATAGGCCAGGATGTTCTCGCGTTCCAAGAATGTGGTAAGGCGCGCACCGTTGAGGTCGAGGCCCCGGCCGATCCATAGCGGCTCCGCCTCGTCGAGCGGCAGGATGACGGCCTGCGGGATGTAGAAGCTCCACCCGTCATAGCCCGTGAGGTAGTACATGTTGGCGGGATCGCATTCGATGAGGACGTCGATGCCTTGGCGCGCCATGCTCGCACGGGCCTTGGCGATCCGGCCCTCGTACTCCGCCCGCTCGAAGATCATGGCATGCCTCCTCGTGGTCCGCGGCCGCGATCATAGGCCGCTTCACCCGGCCATGTGACCCGTGCCCTAGGCAAAGGCCGCGCCCGCGGTCAAACTGAAGGAAAGTGGGCGCACATCCAAGCCCCATCGTCGCAACGGCGGGAGGACGACATGGCCAAGAACGGGCAGCGCTTCATCGATCCGGATCTGCACGTCTACGAGCCCAAGGATCTCTGGCAGCGCTACATCGAACCCAAGTACCGCGATCAGGCGCCGGTCGGCACGGACAACTTCTTTCTCGACCAGAACGTCATGCATGACGGCAAGTACATCTGCCGCGGGGCGCTACCGACGCTCGTCGAAGACCTTGTCCATGACAGCCTCGCCCATCACCAGCGCGTCGCGCAGTTCAAGGACTTCGTCGCGCGCGGATTCGGACCCGACGTGCAGATCGCCGCCATGGATGCCGAGGGGATCGACAAGGCGGTCATGTTCCCGACGCGCGGATTCTACGCGCTTGGGAAGGAGTATGACGATGATGGCCTCGCCGCCGCGATCGCGCGCGCCTACAACGACTGGATGGCCGAATTCTGCAGCAAGGACCCGAGCCGCATGTTCGGCGTGGGCCTCATCGCGCCGCAAAGCGTCGAGCTTGCGATCGAGGAAGTGAAGCGCATGAAGCGCGATCTCGGCTTCAAGGGCGTCTATCTCCGTCCCAATCCCGTCCGGCGGCGGAACTGGAACAACCCGGCCTATGACCCGCTTTGGCGCGAGATCGAGAAGCAGGGCCTGCCGATCGCCTTCCACGAGGGTTGGCCGCACCTATTGCCGGTCGCGGCCGGCGATCGCTTCGACGGCCGCTTCGAGGATCTGTGGCTGACCGAACACGTCCTCTGCCATCCGGTCGAGATGATGTATGCGGTGACGTGCATGATCATGGGCGGCGTGCTCGAGCGTTTCCCCGGCCTCAAGGTCGCGTTCCTCGAAGCCAATTGCAGCTGGGCGCCGTATCTCTTGTGGCGCATGGACGAGCATTTCGAGCATCGGGAGAGTTTCGTGAAGAAGCGCTTCTCCAAGACGCCGAGCGAATACTTCCGCCGCCAATGTTTCGTCGCGATCGAGGCCGACGAGCAGTTGGGCGTCAAGGCGGCTGAGGCGATCGGAACCGATACGGTCGTCTTCTCGACCGACTTCCCGCATGAGGACAGCCGCTGGCCGCGTGCGAAGGAGGCCTTCTTGAAGCTGCCCTTCGATGCGGCCGCCCAGGCGAAGATCCTCTGGGACAATCCGGCGCGGCTCTACGGCATCGGTTGAAAGCCGATTCGGCGATCCGCCGGACTAGTCGACCGGCAGGCCCTCGCGCTCCAGGTGCCGGCCGATGATCATGTTGTGGATCTGGGTCGTGCCGTCGAAGATCTGTAGTGCCTTGGCGTCCCGCATCATGCGCTCGAGCGGCAGGGCGCGCGCGAGCCCTGCCGCGCCGAAGACCTGGATGGCCTCGACGCAGGCCTTCATGCCGATGGTCGTTGCCGCGTTCTTCGCGATCGAGCAAAGCGTGCTGACCCGCCGCGAGCGGCCACGCTCATGTTCGTCGAGCGCATGGAGCCAGGCCGCCCGCGCCGTCGTGTAGTCGGTCGCGAGC
This sequence comes from Alphaproteobacteria bacterium, assembly GCA_046349515.1. Taxonomy (GTDB): domain Bacteria; phylum Pseudomonadota; class Alphaproteobacteria; order CADEGL01; family CADEGL01; genus JBGPGW01. Next base: position 51,918 of record JAXMCE010000012.1, read on the forward strand.
TCGGCCAGCAGGAACTGCAGGCCCTGGTGCTGGATGATGGGCTTGCCGAAGGCCTTCCGCTCCTTGGCGTAGGCGACGGCCTCGCTGATGGCCCGGTGCGCGATGCCGAGCGCGACGGCCGAGGTGTTAAGGCGATCCTCGTCGAGCGAGGCCATGGCCAGGCGGAACCCATCCCCTTCGGCGCCGAGACGATCCGATTCGGGCACCTTGACGCTCTCGAGGCGCAGTTGCGTCGTGGGGCAGCCGCGCACGCTAATGACGTCCTCATCGCGGACGACAGAGAAGCCGGGCGCGCCTTTTCGCAGAAGGAAGGCGCTGACGCCCTTGGGACCGGTCTCGGGATCGGTCTTGGCGAAGACCGTGAAGATGTCACCGACGGAGCCGTTCGAGCACCACATCTTGGTGCCGTCGAGGACGTATCCGCCTCCCTCGCGCCGGGCGCGCGTGGTGATGCCGGCGAGGTCCGAGCCGGCGCCTGGCTCCGACATGGCGACGCAGGCCTTGAACTCGCCGCTCGCCACCTTGGGCATGATGGCGGCCAACTGGCTCTCGCTCGCGGCGGCCAGGATCGGCGAGATGGCGCCGAGGTTGCAGGAGATGATGAGGGAGACGCTCGCGCTGCTCCGTGCGAGACGCTCAGTCACGAGAAGCTGGGTCCGGAGCTTGAGCCCGAGCCCGCCATGCCGCTCCGGCACCCACATGGCGCAAAGCCCCAGGGCCGCCGCCTCGGCGAAGAGGGCGTCGGGGAACGCGTCGGCCGCATCGATGGCCGCCGCCTGGGGCTCGACGCGCTCGCGCACGAAGCGGTCGACGGTGGCAAGGAACTGGGCTTCCGTCGAATCGTTGGCGTGTGACATGGCGAGGCTCCGTCGTGAGGGCGTCCGGGCGGTTGATGGAGGTCAGCTTTTGAATTGCGCGCGCTCATCGCGCCAACGGCGCGCCTTGTAGAGGCTGCGCTCGATGCTGCCGGGCTCGAGCACGTCGACCTCGAAACCGATCCCGGCCTTGGCGCGAAGGGCGCGCAGGACGGCCGCAGAGAAACGCGCTTTGGCTTCGCCCGTCATGGCCGTGGTCGGCATGATCCGCACCGTTGCGATGTCGGAGGCCTTGTCGTCGGTCGAGAGCACGACCTGGTAGTCATCGACCTCGGGATAGGTGAAGAGAAGATCGTCGATGGCCTGGGGCCAGACATTGATTCCCTTGATCTTCTTGACGTCATCGAGCCGTCCGACGGAGCCGATCTCGACGCCGGAGAAGACGCGGCCGCAGAGGCAGCGGCCCGGCGCGCGGAAGACACCTCTGTCGCCCGTGCGAACACGGATCATCGGCGTGTCGGTCCGGTAGAGGCTCGTGAGGACGATCTCCCCGGCCTCGCCATCCTCGACATGACGGCCCGAGGCCGGATCGATGATTTCGAGCACGATGTCCGGATCGATGTTGTGAAGCACGCCCGGGCGCTCGCGCGTGCCGATGCCATGCTCGCAGGTGAACATGTGGTCGCACGACATGAACGACAGGCCGAAGCGGTCATAGGCACGGGCGCCGAACTGTTGCTCGAGCTTCTGGAACCAGGCGATGCTGGCGCCCTCCGCACCCGTCAGCAGGATTTCGATGCCAAGCTCGCGCGCGCGGGCGCCGGCGACGGCGGCGAGGTGGCCGAAATAGGAGGTCGTGCCGAAAAGAGCGCGGGGCCGGAACCGCTCGATCAGCTTCAATCGCTGGTCGGTGTCGTAGAAGGCCACGGGGAACATGGACAGGCCGAAATCGACGCCGGCCTGGAACTCGCACCGCCCGCCGGCCAGGAGCGAGACATGCATGGTGAGAAAGGTCCGGTCGGCCCGTCGCATCCCCGCCCAGGTGAAGTAGTAGCCATTGAGCCGCGAGTGGTTGGCGAAATCCTCGTTGGTCTGGAGGTGGATCTCGACCCCCTGGCCGGAGGTGCCGCTGCTCGTGCAGGCGATGATCGGGACACCCAAGGACAGCACATGGCGGTGGCGCCGGCCGTAGGGCGGCTCGTCGTTCTGGTCGCGCAAAAGATCCTGCTTGGTCACGGGTGGCACGCGCGCGCCGAACGTCTCCACGCTGTCGATCCGGTCGATATCGAGTTTCGCCGCCTGCCAATGGTCCTTGAAGAAAGGGTTCGTGGCCCAGGTCTTCGCGAGAAGTTTCTGGATGCGCTTTGTCTGCAGTCCGCGTAACGCCTCAGGCGGCGCGCGTTCAAGGTCCGGCTGGACAAGGCGATAGTCCATGGCAGCGTTCCAGGCGTGATCACCGATCGCCGAGAGAGGTTAGAGGAGCAGAAGGGCCGCCGCAATTCCACGCCTTGGGTTTGCGGACGGTTGCGTTGAGCGCGTGGTTGTTGCTCAATCGCGCGACCCTTCGCCATGCACCGGGTGACCAATGCCATGACTCAGCGTCTCCTCTCCGGAATCCGGGTGCTCGATCTCTCGCAGTTCACCCCGGGTCCTTACGCGACCCTTCTCCTCGCCGATCTCGGTGCCCAGGTGATCAAGGTCGAGCCGCCTGCGGGCGATCCGCAAAGGATCGACGGGCCGCTCGATCGCGACGGCATCTCGGCCTGGTATCGGCTCATGAACCGTTCGAAGACTGTCGTGCGCCTCGACCTCAAGACAGAAGAGGGCAAGCGCGTCTTCACCGAGCTTCTCGGCGAGGCGGATGCGATGCTCGAATCCTACCGGCCTGGAGTCATGGATCGGCTCGGCTTCGGGCGCGAACGGCTGGACGCGATCAATCCCATGCTGGTCCACTGCGCGCTGTCGGGATGGGGGCAGACGGGCCCCTATCGGCTCAAGGCGGGCCACGACCTCAACTACATGGCCTTCGGCGGCGGGCTCGCGGCCTCGGGCACAAAGGACGCGCCGGTCATGACCTATCCCGCCGTCGCCGATTTCGCGGGCGGGCTCTTCGCGGCCTTCGCCATCGTCGCCGGACTCCAGGGGCGCAAGGAACGCGGGCGCGGCGCCTTTATCGATGCGAGCTTGGCCGAGACGGTTCTCTCATGGCTGAGCCCGGACCTGACGGGCATGCTGAGGGCGGGCTTCGTGCCCGACCGCGCGGCGATCCCCTATAACGGCGGACTCGCCTGCTATCAGATCTATCGTACCGCCGACGACCGCTTCATCACGCTTGGCATCATCGAGGACAAGTTCTGGCGCAACTTCTGCAACGCGGTGGGACGGGCCGATTGGATTCCGCGCCAGTGGGAGGCCGTGCCGCAACATGGCTTCATTGCCGAGTTGGCGGCGCTTTTCCGCATGCGGTCCCTTGCCGCGTGGCTTGAGCTCCTGGAGCCGGTCGACACGTGCTTTCACGCGGTCCTCGAGCATCGCGAGCTTCCATCGCACCCCCACATCGTCGCGCGCCGCATGATCGCCCGGGAGGATGGTGCCGATCCGTTTGTGGAAGCTTTGTTTCCGGCATGGGTCGACGGCGAACCTCCGCCGGCCCGGCACGTGTTCCGCGAACTCGATGCGGCAGAAGCGCTTCGTGCCTGGCGTGCGGCACCACGCGCGAAGCGGGGCTGACGCGCCATGTCCTCGATGCTGCCACTTCCCGAGGTCGAGCGCCGAACGGTGCCCGATCTCCTCGACCGGGCGCGCGGCTTCGGCCTCGATCGCCCGTTCTTCCTCGATCTCGCAAGCGGACGCTCGCTCACTTACGGTGCGTTTCTCGAGCACGTGTCCGGCCTCGCGGGCGAGCTCGCGCGCCGGTTCCGCCCGGGCGCCGTCGTCGCGGTTCTCCTGCCGAATCAATTCGAATACGTCATCTTGAGATTCGCGCTCTCTTGCGCAGGGCTCGTCGAGGCCGCGATCAACGGCGAGCACAAGGGGCCGGTCTTGAAGGGCATGCTCGAAGTCGCGGCACCCGCGGCCATCGTCTGTGCCGAGCGTTTCCGGCCGAATGTCGAGGCCTGCGGATTCGCCCGGGACGGAATCGCATGGATCGACGACGGCGCGCTGGCCGAGCTCTGCCGCCTCGAAGCGAGTTGGGATGCGCGGCCCCGACCTCCGATCGAGCCCGGCTCGGCTTGCCGCATCATCTACACTTCCGGCACGACCTCGGTCTCGAAAGGGGCGGAGCTGTCGCATGGCTACGAGGTCTATACGGGCTTCGCCTACTGCTCGCGAATGGGCCTCCGTGCCGGTGACCGATGGTATTATCCGACACCGTTTTTCCACATCGACGGCCTCATCAGCATCGCAGCACTGCTCCATTGCGGCGGCTCTCATGCCTTGGCGCCGCGCTTCTCCGCGTCGCGCTTCTGGCAGGAGGTCATCGCCTCCGAGGCCACGGTGATGCTCTACGTCGGCACGATCCTCTCGATCATCCAGAAGCTGGGCGATCCGCCGCCAGGGCAGCGGATTCGTGTGGGCATGGGCGTGGGCGGCACGCCGGCCTTGCGCCAGTGGTTCGAGGAGCGTCACAAGATCACCCTGCTCGAAGTCTACGGCTTGACCGAGTGCTGCGGCGCCGCGATCGACGATTGGTCGGCCCGCCGCCCCAATTCCTGCGGCCGCCCAACTCTTGGATACGAGATCGCGATCCTCGACGGGCTCGACCGTCCGTTGCCGGCCGGCAAGCGCGGCCAGATCGCCGTCCGCCCGCGCGAGCCTTTCTCCATGCTCTCCGCCTACCGCAACAACCCGGCGGCGACGGTCGCGAGTTTTCGCAATCTATGGTTCCACACGGGCGATGTCGGCTCGTTCGACGAGGACGGCTACCTCTACTTCCATGGCCGCATGAAGGACGTCATTCGCCACCGGGACGAGAATATCTCGGCCGAGGAGCTCGAGGCGGTGGTGGACACCCACGCCGCTGTCTTGATGTCGGCGGCCGTCGCGGTTCCCTCCGACCTTGGCGATGAAGACATCCTTCTCTACGTCCTGCCGAAGCGCGGCATGGCGGTCGAGCCGGCCGAGCTCTGCCGGTACCTCGCCGAGCGGGTGGCGCCCTTCATGGTGCCGCGCCATGTGCGCGTCGTCGAATCCTTGCCCCTCACGCCGACGGAGAAGGTCGCGAAGACGGGTTTGTCGCGCGCCATCGATCCGTCGGTTTGGACGCGGCCCTCGACCCGAAAGGCCTCCGGCTGATCACTTTTCGCGCGACTCGAATAGCGATGCGCGATCCACTAGGCTTTGCCCGTTCATAGGGCGCGCCTGAGCGCGAAGCGGGAGGACACGACCATGGCCGAGAAGGGCAAGAGCGGACCGTTCCACACGTTGCACCACATGTGCCTCGTGGTGAAGGACATCGACAAGGCGATAAAGTTCTACGAGAGCATCGGCATTGGGCCGTGGCACGACTATCCGCCGCTCGACGAATTCGCCGAGCTCAAGATGCCGGATGCGGCGGCCTTCAAGGCGCTCAAGTTCAAATGGGCTCAGATCGGACCCATCCAGCTCCAGATGGTGACGCCTCCTCCGGGCGGCAGCCCCCAGCGCAAGTTCTTCGAGGAACACGGCGAAGGCGTCTTCCATGTTGGCTTCGTCGTGGACGACGTCGACGCTGCAGAGGCGGATGCCGTGAAGCGCGGGCTCGAAGTCTTCATGCGCGGCCGTCGCAAGAACGGCAGCGGCTTCACCTATTTCAAGACGGCGGACGCGGGCGCCGGCGTCACGCTGTCCATACGCAAGAGCCCGCCCGCGAAGTAGACGGATTCACCGCCATTCACGCCAATCGATCGAGGGGAAGGAAGATCGTCATGCCCAAGCAAGTCATCAATTCATCGAAAATCGTGCGCAGCTTCACGACGACGACGGCGCATGCGACGAAGGCGCGCGGTTTCGTCTTCGTGACGGGCCAGGTGCCGAACAAGCCCAGCCAGGACCCGCGCGCCGGCCGCGAATACGAGATGGGCGGCATCGAGGAGCAAATCACCCAGGTGATGGACAACATCAAGGCGATCCTCGAGGAGGCGGGCACCAATTTTGACAACGTCGTGAAGCGCAACGTCTATCTCACCCATGTCGGCGATTTCCAGACCGTCTACAAGGTGATGGAGCGCTACTTCCCCTCGGGCGTCGCGAGCACGGGCGTCATCACGGGCCTCGTGCCGACGAGTGCGCGGGTCGAGGTCGACGTGATCGCGACCATGCCCGACTGAGGCGCGATGTCGGGCGCATGCCGCTAGACAAGGAGACGGCCAAGGCCCTCGAAAAGCGCCTTGCCGCGCTTGCGCGGGACGCTGGCAATCCGTTGCCGGCGGAGACCATCCGCGCGCTCGCGGAGACGCTGGCCGGCACGCTGGCCGCGCTACGCGAGACGGCCGAGACGCTCGGGGCCATGGACGAGGCGCCGGCCATGCGGCCAGCGCTCGCCGATGACACTCGCTGAACTCCCTCTGCCGCAGGCCGCCGAGGCCATCCGTCGCGGCGAGATCTCGCCCGTCGAGCTCGCGCGCGCGAGCCTCGAACGCGCGCACGCCTTGAATCCGCGTCTCAACTGCCTCCTGACGATCACGGAAGAGGAGGCCTTGGATGCGGCCGCGGCGGCCGAGCGGGAGATCCGCGCTGGCCACTATCGCGGGCTCCTTCACGGCATCCCCTACACGGCCAAGGACATCTTCGAGACCGCCGGCATCCGCACCACCGCCGCCTCCGCCATCCTTGCCAATTGGGTACCGACGGAGGATGCGGAGGTCGTGCGGCGCCTCGGCGAAGCGGGCGCTGTCCTCGTGGGCAAGGTGCATTTGAGCGAGTTCGCTTCGGGGCCGGCCAACCTCAACGACCACTATGGGCCTGCGCGCAACCCGTGGAACACGGCCTGCATCACCGGCGGGTCCTCGGGCGGCTCGGCCGCGGCGGTGGCGTCGGGGATCGGCCTCTTCTCTCTCGGCACGGACACGGGCGGCTCGGTGCGGATGCCGGCCGCCATGAGCGGCACCTTCGGCCACAAGCCGACGTTCGGTCTCGTGAGCCGGCACGGCGTCGTGCCTCTGTCCTGGTCGCTCGATACGGTCGGCGTGCTTGCGCGCGACAGCCGGGATGCCGCGACGGTTCTCGACATCATCGCTGGCTACGATCCGCGCGACCCCGGCTCGGCGAAGGGGCCGGCAGTTCGCTTCGGCGAAGGTCTCGACGGCGGCGCGGGCGGATTCCGCATCGGCCTGCCGCGCGAGCTTCTGGCCGAGCCCATGGACGCGGATGTGCGCTCGGCGGTCATGGGCGCCGTCGATTCTCTCGCGCGCCTCGGCGCCACGGTCGAGGAGATTTCCGTTCCCTGGATCGCGACGGCCTTGGCCATCTCCAACCTCATCACGGCCGCCGAGACAAGGAGCAGTCACGAACGCTGGTATCCGAAGGAGGCGCGCCGCTACGGACGGCACATGCGGGAGGTGCTGCTGATGGGCAGCGCGATCGGTGCCGCGGACTACCTCATGGCCCTCCGCGTGCGCCGCGCGATCGCGCTCCGCACGGCCGATCTCTTCCGGTCGACCGACGTCATCGCTCTGCCCGCGGTTTCCGTCCCCGCGCCCGCGATCGGAACGGAACGCCTGGAGGTCGCGGGCACGACCGTTCCCATCCTGACCGCTCTCCGGCGATTCGTGCGTTGGGCGAGCCTCACGGGGCAACCGGCCCTTTCGGTTCCCTGCGGCCTCTCGCGGGACGGCAGACCTATCGGGCTTCAGCTCATTGGCCGCATGTTCGAGGACGCGGCTCTCTTGCGCGTGGCGCGTGCTTACGAATCGACGCGTGCCTGGACGCTGCCCCTCGATGGGATTCGCGGCGAAGACTAGAACGGCTTGGGGTCGAGGAAGCGCCTCAAGACGTTCCGCGTGATGCGCGACACGTTGTTGCGGTAGCTATTGTGGGAGAGGCTGCCGGCCCAGGCGATGGACCCGGTCGAGAACACGGCGCCGCCGCCCTCGGTCTCGTAGAACACCATGTCGGCGCGGACGAGGGGATTCTCCTGCCCGCCGAGGCCGGGCACCGTTTCGAGGAACTCCTCCGGCACAAGCTGGTAGGCGTCCGTATGATTCTCCGAGGTGGCGAGGACGAGGGCGTTGGGCGGCGTGCCAAGCTCGGGCGCCGCGCGATCGAGCTCGAGGCCCGCCGCTCCGCCGCCGACGAGGCCAAAGTCGCCGATCCGTTCGTCCTTGCCGATGCCCTTGAAGATGAACGCCGCGCGCGGATCGAAGCTTCCGTCCTGGCGCCGGTAATAGGACGAGAGGTCGAATCCCTGGGCCGAGAAGCCGATTCCCGCCACGACCTGCGGTGCGCGCCCTTGGTTGAGCCAAAGCCCGCCGTACTCGCCGGTGAAGCTGTGGTAGTACTCGCCCGGCGGTGTCGGCCAGGAGCGGATGCCGATCTCGTTCCGCCGGACTTCGATGACGCCCGGCTTCGTCGGATGGTAGGCGATGCGCCAGTAAAAGCCGTTGCCGCCCATGTACATGAGGCGCCCGCCGCGCCGCTTCCACGCATCGAGCGCATCCCACATGGGCGTCGACCAATATTCCGGATGGGTGCAGGTGATGACGGCGCGATAGGGGGCCAGCGCCTCGAGTCCCTCGTCGTGGAGATCCTCGTCGGTGACGACGTCGTAGCGCTGCCCGATCGCATCGAGCCAATCGGTGATGTGCGTGTCCGCGTTGAACCCCCAGAGGCGCGAAGGGCCCGCGCCGGCGAAGCCGTATTGCAGCTTCGGGCGCATGTTGAGCACGGGCCTCAAGCGCGAGGAGTAGCAGACGCCGCTTCCGTCCGAATGGCGGTCGTAGAGCGAGTTGCCGTATTCGGGATGGTCGTTGAGGAAGAGATCCTTGGGGTAGAAAATCACCAAGCTATCGATGAAGAGCTCGGTCATTTGCCCGTGGATGCTCGACCGTCCATTGGCATAGGCCATGTAGGTCGCGGTCGACAGCAATAGGGCCGCTTTAGCCTCCTGGCCTCGCTTGGGGCGGACGACGAAAGGAATGTATTCCTCGTGCGCGCCCGAGCGGAGCCGCGCGGCATAGACGCCGCTCCGGAGGTGCGCGGGGATTGTCAGCGCGAAATCCGTCTCCCAACCCGCGTCATAAAGATCGTCGTCATGGAAGTGAATGGCATTCCAGAATTCGGGCGCCTTCGTCCAATCCATGGGCGCGCCGCGCCAGCGCGATCCCGTGACGGCGCGCGTGGGCAGGTTGACCGTCTCGCCATGGAGGCGGTTGGGCGAAAGATCCGTCACGCGCTCGGATGTGATGTCGCGCGAGAAATCCCAGGCGGCGACGAGGTCGGTGCCGAGCGTCGCGGGCTCGGCAGCCGCGACCGTGTCGAACTCCGACGGATCGATGGCGCCGCGGAGGAGGCGCGGGCTCTCGATCTTGCCGTTGTAGTGCTCGGCAGCGATGACGCGCCCTCGCTCTGTCCTGAGATGAGATGCGGCGATCAAGAGAGGCGAATCGTTCCGGCCGATGCGCCTCAGCGTAACGCGCCGCGCGATCGTCTCTCGTCGATCGAGCTTGGGCACAGGCTCGAGCGGAACCTGGAACACATGGACACGCCCGAGCCTTGCATCGAATGTCGCACCGACCGCGTACCAACGCCGCGGCAGGAGCGGGCGCCTGATGCCGATGGTCTCGACCTTGCGGCCATCACCGAGACGGAGCGCGATGCCGCCCGACTTGCCGATGGTGAGCGCGAAACCGGAGCGCCCTGCCCATTTGGCGAGGATCGTCTGGACGCCCTTCGCGGGCGTCGTTGGCCAGATGAGAGCCGAGACCGTGAGCCCGTCGCCGAAGGCGTTGAGCTCCGTCCCGTCGGGGATGACGGCAAACGATCCCGCATGGATCCTCTGCAGGCGTCCACGGTAACGGCCGCTCACCTTCGTGCGGACGAGCGTCTCCTTGACGCCTGGACCCGCGGGGTTCTCATCGCCTTGGATGATGCGCACGATGTCGGCGCGGTAGGACTTCACGCCCTCGCATGACACCATGAAGCGGATCGTCTCGCCGGGCCGGGCACTCAATTTGTCGCTGTAACCCGTGATCTTCAGCACTGACCTGCCCCCGATTTCGCTTTGATGTCGCGCCGATACGCTCGTGCGCCGATGAGACGTTTAGTCGAGCTCCTCGCCCGTGTGCGCTTTCCAGCGCAGCTTGAAGATTTCCCACTCCGCATCCCTCGGATTTCGGTAGACCTTGCCGAGGAGCTTGAGGGGTTTGCCTTTCTCGCCCGGATGGATCGCGAGGCGCCATTCCCTGTATGGCTTCGTCTCGACCAACACGGGCTTGCCCTCGAGGGGGGCCGAGCGGAACAGCGTCAGGATGCGCTGGAGGCCGGGACTGTGGTGGCCCTGGGGTTTCGTGCGGAATTCTTCGGCGTAGACCCAATCCTCGGCACGAATCTTGTAGTGGGATGCCATCGCGCGTGTCTCCCGCTCGTGACGAATCGAAAGTCTAGGCCTGGGCTTCCGGCATCCACGGCGCGAAGACGGGCTCGGTGCCTGCGACGGTCGTCCGCCGCATGACGCGGCGCTGCCGGTCGACGTCGAACGGGACCGCGCGGTGCAAGAGGCGCCGGTTGTCCCACATCGCAAGATCGCCCGGCTGCCATTGGTGGCGATAGACGAAGCGCTTCTCCGTCGCGAAGGCCACGATCTCCTTGAGGAAGGCGCGACCCTGGTCGAGTTCCATCCCGCCAACCTCGGAGCCTGCGTTCATCGTGACATAGATGGAACAGCGTTTCTTGTCGCGGTGGTAGCGGATGATCGGGTGCGTGACCGGCGGCAGCCCCCATTTCTTCTCGTTAGGGAAGGGCGGGAGACCCGGATCGAGCACGCGGTCGAACTCGGGCGTGTGCACCATGTGGCGGCCGACCATGCGCGTCCTGAGACTCTCGGGCATCGCGTCGTAGGCCGCGAACATGTCCGCATACTCTGTCTGGCCGCCCGTCTCCGACGCGTCGGGGACTTCGAGCGCGTAGAGCAGCGACGCCAAAGCCGGGATGGTGCGGTACGAGCTGTCGGTGTGCCAGAGCGCATTGAATTGGAGAAGACGCCACTGGACGCTGTCGCGGCCAGCGATGCGGTTCGATTCATCGACGTTCGAGATGTTGTAGAACTCAGGCTTCACTTTCTGGACGGCTTCCTCCGGAAATGCCTCGAGCGGGCCGAAGCGGCGGCTGAAGGCCGATTGTTCGTCCATCGACAACGACTGATTGCGGAAGACGAGAAGTCCATGGTTCTCGAACGCTTCGCGCACGGCGGCGAAAGTCGCCTCATCGAGAGGGCGCGACAGATCGAGGCCCGAAATTTCCGCCCCGAAGGTCGGATGAATCCGTCGAAGTTTGAGGCGATCGTCCATTGCGATGGTGGCCATGGTGTCCTCGATGTGTCCTCCGAGCGCGGCGCCGATGAGATGGCTCATCGGCGCCGGACGGTCCTGCTATTTCTCGAACAGCTTGCGGGGAATCGAATTGAGCACCTCGCAGCCGGTCCGTGTCACGCGGATCGAGTTCGATGTGACGATTCCCATCTCGCCGGGGAAAAGGCAGCCAGGCACGAGGTGGAACGTCATGTTCTCCTGGAGCGCCCGCTTCTCGCCGCGACGGATGCTGATGATCTGACCCTCGCCCCAGTCGGGCGGATAGTTGACGCCGATCGAATAGCCGATGCGGTGGACGTGGTTTTCGCCGAAGCCGTTCTTGACGAAGACGTTGTGTCCGATCTCGTTGACCTTCTCCGCGGGAACGCCGGGCTTGATCGCGGCAAGCACCGCTTCGAGCGACTCGACGGTCGTGTCGAACAGCTTGCGGACCTTCGGCTTGACCTTGCCCACGGTCGCCGTGCGGAACACGGCGCCGCAATAGCGATATTTCGACGCCGCGATCTCGAAGATGCAGTGATCGTTCGCCGCCATCTTCCTGCCGCGCCAGGTCGCATGGCACGCGCCCGAGCGCCGGCCGGAGACGATGAAGTTGGGAAGGCCCGTGTATTCCGCGCCTTCGGCGCACCACACCTTGTGGAGCGCGCCGGCGATCTCGTCTTCGGTCACGCCCGGCTTCGTCGCCTTGATGCCCGCAAGACACGCCTTGTCCGCGATCGCGACTGCCTTCTTGATGATCTTGACCTCGGCCTCGGACTTGATCATGCGCGCTTCCTCGACGGTCGTCGTCGCGTCGAGGTAGGTCGCGCGCGGGAGCGCGCCCTTGATGGCTTCGTATTCGTTGACCGTGAAGAACCAGCCACCCCGCTCGATGCCGATGCGCTTGTCCGAAAGGCCGAGCCTCTCCATCGTGCGGATCGTGACTTCGACCGGCACGTGGTGGTCTTCGACCGGTGCGGTTTCGGTCAGCCAGGAGAATTCTGGGACATTGGTGAGCTCGAGTTTGCGGCCGACGAGAATGGGCGGCTGCCCGCGCGCGACGATGAGGCAATGGTAGCCGTAATAGCCCGGCGTCTCGTATCCCGTCAGATAGGTGATGTTCTCCGGCCCGCGCACCAGGAGCGCATCGAGGCCCGCGCGCTTCATGTTGTCGAGGACGACGTCGTAGCGTCGCTTGTATTCCTCGAGCGTGAACGGCAGACGCGGGTGTTGCGTCATCTTGAGCGCATGCCCGCCGGCTGTCGTTTCCGATCTCACTGTCATCGCCGTGTCTCCCCCTTGTGGCCCCTGCCTCGTCTGGCAGGGGTCGCCACGGACTCTAGCGAATCGGGAGCCATTATTCGACAGGGGCCGAGCGCTGTCCTGCGGCACGTCGCGGGCCGGCGGGGCCCGGGCGCCTGTGCGCCTCTCCGCGCTTCCGCCATAACGGGGCCTCGCGTCTCTTGACCCTCGGCGGCGCTCCGCTCCATGCTCACGGCGGCTATCGAATGGGCGCATCGGCGATGCCGCGGCAACGGGGAGGACCGGCCATGACGATTCAAGCGACGAAGCCAGTCGAGGCGGCAACCGACTTCGGCAGTGGTGCGGCCTACGTCAATGGCGAGTTCGTGCCCGTCGCGGATGCCACGATCTCGATACTCGATTTCGGCGTCACGCGCTCGGACTGCACCTACGACGTGGTGCATGTCTGGAAAGGGCGGTTCTTCCGGCTCGACCGCCATCTCGATCGGTTCCTTAGGAGCATCGAGAAACTGCGCATGACATTGCCCTTCGATCGCGCGGGCCTCGAGGACGTGCTCCACAAATGCGTGGCGCTGACCGGACTCGAGGATTCCTATGTCAACATGACCTGCACCCGCGGGCGTCCTTTGCCCGGCAGCCGCGATCCGCGTTCAGCCAAGAACAACTTCTATTGCTTCGCCGTTCCCTTCGTCTGGCTCGCGACGCTCGAGGAGCAGCGTCGCGGCCTTTCGATGCACATCAGCAGCATTCCGCGCATCCCGCCCGATTCGATCGACCCCACCATCAAGAACTACAATCGCCTCGACTTCCAGATGAGCCTCATCGAGGCCTGCGAAGCGGGGGCCGAGTTCGTCGTGCTCAGGGATTTCGAGGGCAACATCACCGAAGGGCTCGGCTACAACGTCTTCGCGCTCCACGGCGGCAAGTGGACGACGCCGTCCAAAGGCGTGCTCGAGGGCATCACGCGCCAGACGGTCCTCGACCTCTGCCGGGAGTTGAATGTGAGCGTCGAGACGGGCGTCCTGACGGAACGCGCGCTGCGCGGTGCGGATGAAATCCTCGTGACCTCGACCGCGGGCGGCATCATGCCGGTCGTCAAACTCGACGGCAAGGCGATCGGGGACGGCGCACCGGGGCCGGTGACCACGCGCCTCCAGCAGCTTTACTGGGCGAAGCACGCGGACCCGGCCTGGTCGACACCCGTCAGGCGCGGCTGAGCATCACCACCGCGCGACGGCCGGCCCGGCCGTGCTCTGATCCAACGCCCATCGTCGCTCAGCCGGGCGCGCGGTGCAGGCCGCGCGGCAGGTTCGTCATAGGCTCGCAGCCAGCCTTCGTGATGTGGATCGTTTCGCTGATGCCGACGCCGAATCGCCCGGGGCAGCGAAAGGCGAGCGGCAGGTGGAAGACCATGTCGGGCTCCAGCACGATCTCGCTGCCCTCGGCCAGGAATCCGATGACGTCCGCCCAGGTCGGCGGGAAGCCGATGCCGACATGGTAGCCATAGGCGCCGGGCAGGAAGAACTCATCCGACATGTGCTTGTGGGCGGCCTTCGCCGCCATCGCGACATCGTGCCCGGTGCGGCCGGGTCTTGCGGTCGCGATGACGGCATCGATCGTGGCGAGCACCGCGTCGGCCAAGGCCTCGACGCCTTTTTCCGGCTGCCCGGCAACGGCCGTCCGCATGAGTGCGGAGGTGTAGCGTTGGTGGCAGCCGCCATATTCGAGGAAGACGGGATCGCCGGGCGCGATCGTGAGGCGCCGGAAGGACTGGTGGGCGTAGCCCGTCCTGGCGCCGGACGTGACGATGGGTTGCACGGTCATGAACTCGCTGCCGGCCGCGATCATGGCGTCGTAGCCCGCGCGGACGACATCGTTGTCGGTCGTGCCGGCACGGATCACGGCAAGGGATGCGCGGACTCCGGCCTCCGTATAGGCCGCGGCTTTGCGCAAGCACGCCATCTCGCGTGGTGACTTCACGAAGCGCTGGCGCGCGACGAGCTCCGAGGCATCGGCGAATGTTGCCTTCGGCAAGGCCGCTTTGATCTGGTCGAGGATATTGGGGAGAAGGCCGGAGATCTGGGTCTGGATGCCGATCCGCTTCGCATCGAACCCCTTCTCCTTGACGATATCGCCGAGCTGCGCCCCGGCGCTTGCCTGGCCTACCCAAGGCGCGCAACGAAGGTCGCGAACCCAGCTGGCCGCGGTGCCCGCCGGGATCTCGATGGCGGTGACCTGGAGGACGGGATCGCCCTCCCGTGGCAAGACGAAGCACGCATGGTTGCCGACACCGAAGGTCGAGTAGCCGGTGAGGTAGCAGAGATCGGGCCGGTGCGTGACGAGGAGAACGTCGAGCCCGGCGGCGTCCATCGCCCGCCGCGCGGCCTTGATGCGTTGGTCGAATTCCTCGACGGGAAACGCCAATTCCTTTCCCGCCATCGAAGCCTGCAATGCCTTCGCATATTCGGTCGGATTCACGGCTGCTTCCCCTTCCTGTGATTGATGCGATCAGAGACCTTCGAAGAGCGCCGTCGTGATGTAGCGCTCGGCGAAGGACGGGATGATCGTGACGATGAGTTTTCCCTTCATCTCGGGCCGGCGGGCGACTTTGAGTGTGGCGGCCAAGGCGGCGCCGGACGAGATGCCGCCGGGGATGCCTTCGAGGCGCGCCAAGAGACGCGCCCTCTCGTAGGCCTCTTCGTTCGTGACTTGGACGATCTCGTCGATCGCCTTGGTGTTGAGAATCTCGGGAACGAAGCCGGCGCCGATCCCTTGGATCGGATGCGGGCTCGGCTGGCCGCCCGAGAGCACGGGGCTTGCCGCGGGCTCGACCGCGATCATCCTCAGCGTGGGCCGGCGGGGCTTCAGGGCTTCGGCACAGCCCGTGAGCGTCCCGCCCGTGCCGATCCCGGAGACGATCGCATCGACCCCTCCCGCGGTGTCGAACCAGATCTCTTCGGCCGTCGTCCGGCGATGGATCGCGGGGTTGGCGGGGTTGCCGAACTGGTTGGGAATGACGGCGCCTGGGATCGAGGCCTTGAGCTCCTCGGCCCGCGCGACGGCGCCCTTCATGCCCTTCTCGCGTGGCGTCAGGTCGATCTCGGCTCCGAGATAGCGGAGCATCTTCTGCCGTTCGAGCGAGACCGATTCGGGCATTGTCAGGATGAGGCGGTAGCCGCGCGCCGCGCACATGAAGGCAAGGCCGATGCCGGTGTTGCCCGATGTCGGCTCGATGATCGTCGTCGTGGCCGTGATTTGGCCTGCGGCCTCCATGGCCTCGATCATGTTCACGCCGATGCGGTCTTTGACGCTGCCGATTGGGTTGAAGAATTCGAGTTTGAGGCAGATGTCGGCCTCGATTCCTTCCTTCGCGCGAATACGCGGGATACGGACGAGCGGCGTGTTACCGATCGTCTCGGCGATGCTGTCATAGATGCGCCCGCGCAAGGGTCGGTCGAGCCTGAGCGCGCTCGAGGTTGGGTTCATGGTTGTCTCCCTCATTCCCGTCGCCAACGAACTCACCCACTACCGCCACTCGCAAGGCGGCCGCAAGAGGCGGCTCGGCAACGGGACCGGAAGGTATGGAGTCTCTCGCCTGGGAGTGAGAAGATTGGTGCTTCTGGGGACGGGGGCAGCGATGGGTTACCTCGACGGGCGGGTGGCGATGATCACGGGCTCGGGCAGCGGCATCGGGCGCGCCACTGCGATCATCATGGCCGAGCGCGGCGCCAATCTCATCATCCATGACATCAACGAGAAGGGGGCCAACGAGACGGCCGAGAGCGTCCGCAAGCAGGGCCGCGAGGCACGCGTCTTCGTGGCCGACGTGTCCGATGTCGCCGCCATGCGCCGTGTCGTGAAGGATGCCGAGGCGCATTTCGGCCACATCGACATCCTGGTCAACAACGCCGGCATTGCGGGCGATCGCCGGCCGCTCGAAGAGCTGAGTGAGGAGTTCTTCGACCGCGAGATCGGCATTCACGTAAGAGGCTCGATGTTCACAACGCAGGCGGTCGTCCCCGGCATGAAGAAGCGACGCTATGGCAAGATCGTGAACATCTCCTCGATCAATGGCACCGTCGCCGATCCCAACTTTTCTGCCTACAACGCGGCCAAAGGTGCGCTTCTGGCCATGGCCAAGGGCTGGGCCAAGGAGTTCGCCCCTTGGAACATCTGCGTCAATATCATCGCGCCGGGCGAAATACTGACGCCCATGCCGCTGGCCAAGGATACGCCGGAACAAATCGCCGAGAAGGCCAAGCTGATCCCCTTCAAGCGCTACGGCCAGCCGGAGGAAATCGGCTATGCCATCACGTTCCTTTGCTCGCCCGAGGCGGATTTCATCACGGGCCAGGTGATCAGCCCCAATGGCGGGGCTGTCATCGTCGGCATTTGACGGGGCCAGGAGGAGGAGTGCCATGAAGTTCGGCTTGTTCCATCTGACGCAGAAGCGCGACCCGGCCCTCACTCCAAAGCAGGTCTATCAGGACCTTCTCGACCGCGTGCGGTTGGCCGAGGACATCGGGATGGAACATTCCTGGGTCGCCGAGCACCACTTCACGGACTACTGCCTCGCGCCCTCGCCGCTGACTGCGATCGCCTGGCTGGTGGGCCAGACCAAGCGTATGAAATTCGCACCCGGCATTCTCGTCCTGCCGCTCTACGACCCGGTGCGGCTTGCCCAGGAAATCGCCATGGTCGATCTCATGGCCGACGGGCGGCTCGAACTGGGTATCGGTTTCGGCTATCAGGAGTACGAGTTCCAAGGCTTCCGCGTGCCGCTCAAAGACGCGGCGGCACGAGCGCTCGAAGTGCTCGACGTCGTCGAGGGCGCGCTCGCCAACGGCCGGTTCGCTTACAACGGCGCCTTCTACACGATCAACGACACGGTCATGGCCGTCCGGCCGACGAAGCCGCGCCTTCCCACCTATCTCGCCGGCGCTACCCGGCATCCGATCTTCCCGCGCCGTGCGGTCAAGAACGGCTACATCCCCTTCGTCTACAATGGCTGGAGCCCCTTCGACCTGATCGTGTCGATGCGCGAGAACTACGACGCGATCGCCAAGGAGGAAGGGGTCGATCCCTTGAGCATTCCGATGGCGATCGAGCGGTTCGTGTACGTCACGGACTCGAAGGCCGACGCGCTGTGGGCAGCGGAAAATTTCCGCTACACGGCGCGGGCCGCGCGCTCGCTGCGTTTCAACTATGTCGAGCTCGACGGGACCACGATCAAGGACCTGCCCGCACAGGATGACCCGCCGCTCGAGGACATCATCAAGAACGGGATCATCGGCGATGCCGAGACCTGTGCCGCCAAGATCGTCGATGAGATGAAGCGCGCCCGTCTCAGCCACTATGGCTGCCTCATCGGCGTGGGGGCCATGGACCAGGCCAAGGTCATGCGCTCGCTCGAACGCATCGGAGCCGAGGTCATGCCGCTCGTCCGCCGGGCGGCAAGCGCCAAGGCAGCGTAAGAGAGCCTCCGGCCCGAAGGCCCGCGGCGCGTCTCTCTCCCGCTTCGGACGACGCTTCGCCCCATCGTTGGATCCTGCGGCGGCGTGCCACCGGCGCGCGCATGGCCGCGTCGCGCACCCGGCAAGCCGCGGGACCCGACACGTCTACCCGACACATCTATATGTCACGCGGCGGATCGCGACGCGTATTCACCAATGTTAAAGGTTATGGTTAACAGATGATTAATATTAACCAAAGATCGTCTTGGATATTCTCAAATATTAACCATGAGTATTAAGCAAGATTGACGTAAATGCTGAAAAACATTGGTATTTTTACTTGTTTTGTCTTGACAATTACTAACTCCTTCGGCATAGTCCGAACGTAGAGCGCGATAGCCAAAAGTAATGCTTCGCGCGGATCGCCTGGACACGTGTCGGCTCACCGACCAGCCACAACCGGGCGGAGAAGAAAGGGGAAAAGGGCCGCAAGAGCCGATACCCCTCGACGAACAACCCCGATCTCCGGGGCGACAACGTGGCAATTGAGGAGCAGAAGACATGATTGGGAGTAAAGTCTTTGGTCTGTTTCGGACCTCGAAGCGTGCACTCAAGGACAAGAGCGGCGCGACGGCCGTCGAATACGGTCTCATGGTTGCCTTGATCGCGGTCGTGATTGTGGGCGCCGTATCGACCATCGGTACTCAGCTCAACACCTTGTTCACGAGTGTCGGCAACTGCTTGACCGACGTGACCAGCTGCGGCTCGGCCGGCGCCGGCGGCGGCGGCACGACCCCG
Source organism: Alphaproteobacteria bacterium (assembly GCA_046349515.1). Taxonomy (GTDB): domain Bacteria; phylum Pseudomonadota; class Alphaproteobacteria; order CADEGL01; family CADEGL01; genus JBGPGW01. The sequence goes on from JAXMCE010000012.1 coordinate 70,731, forward strand.
TAAGCGGCGTTCCGCGGCGCGCATCGGGGCGGCGGATGGAGGCAGCCGAACACGGCGTCTCCCTCTCGCCTCCCTGGCGGCGCGGATGTAGTGGGGCAGCAATGCGCGTCCGGTGGGACGCGCCGGCGGCTGGGGGCAGCCGCCATGCTGCATCTTGGGATACTGGCCGAACGCTGCCGGCTTGGGGGTAGGCTGATTTCGGAGAATCGAGCGCAGTCCGCGATGAGGGTCTTCCATCTCTTTCCCGCGGCCTCTTGCTCACTTCGAACGCAGAACCGGCGGTGTCTCGGCAGAGGGCTGAGACGATGATGAAAAACCGCGCGTTCCTCATGCTCATCCTGGGCGTGGTTCTGGCTGGATTCACGGTCATCCTCGTCAAGAACTGGGTCGACAACCGTACCCAGGCCGCCATGAAGTCCAGTCAAGGCATGGAGCTTACGACCATCGTCGTGGCGACGAAGTCGCTCGACTTTGGCGACAAGCTCAGCCGCGACGTGATGCGCGAAGTGCCTTGGCCGGCAGCCAATCTTCCGGCAGGCGGATTCAAGTCGATCGATGAAGTGCTGAACGGTACGGGTGATCGGCTGGCGCAGCACCGCATCGAGGTAGGCGAGCCCATTCTTCAGGCGAAGATCACGGGATTTGGCGACCGGCCGATCTTGTCCTCGAGAATCAGCGAGGACATGCGTGCTCTCTCCGTACGGATGAACGACGTCTACGGCGTCGCGGGTTTCGTCATGCCGGGTGATCGCGTCGACATCTTGTTGACCCGAGAACTCGAGCCGGATGCGAAGGGCAAGCGGGATCTCGCGACCGACATCCTTCTCCAAAGCGTCAAGGTTCTCGGCATCGACCAGGATGCGGCGGAAACCAACGACAAGCCGCGCATCGCCAAGGCGGTGACTGTCGAAGTAACGGCCGAACAGGCCCAGAAGCTCACCCTGGCCATGCAGGTCGGGACCCTGTCGCTCGCGCTTCGCAATCACACGAACATCGAAGAGACGCGCTCGACGCGCGTGACTTGGTCGGATCTCGATGTCGCGAATCATCCCAAACATGCTGCTCCCGCCCCCGTCCGTGCGGAACCGGTGGACAAGCGGCCAAGCGTGACGGTCATCCGCGGCTTGGAATCCTCGACCCAAAAGGTTCCGAACGACCCGAGCTGAGGTCCTCGCCAGGACCACGGCCGGCCGTGCGGTGCCCGCCGGGTGCCGACGCTAACGCACCGGAGAAGGTTGGAGCACGTGACCGTGACAGCGCCCATTTTCCCGACGATTGCAGGCCCTTGGCCCCCGGCTGGGTGGCGTTTGTCCGCGCGCCGCTGGGCCGGCATCGCGTGCATGCTTCTCGTGGCTGTCCTGCTGCCCGGCTTGACGCCGTCCGCCCACGCGCAGAACGCCGTGACGATGGAACTTCAGACATCGAAGCACGCCGGCGAGTTCATCGTTCCTCTGAACAAGTCGCAGATCCTTCACACGGACGTGCCGTTCACCGACCTCACGGTCGGCAATCCCGCCGTGGCCGACGTGCTTCCTCTCTCCAACCGCACGATCTACGCGCTCGGCAAGGCGCTGGGTTCGACCAACCTCACCATCTATGGCAAGAACCGGGCGCTCATCGCGGTTGTCGACCTGGTGGTGTCGTTCGACGTCGACGGCCTGAAGCGAAGCCTCCATGAGAACCTGCCGGGCGAGCGGATCGACGTGCGCGTGGCCAACGGCTCGGTCGTCCTCGGCGGCACGCTCAATGGCGCCATCGAAATCTCGCGCGCTGTCTCGATCGCGGAGCGCTTCGCGCCGAAGCAGGTGACGAACCTTCTCAAGGTCAAGGGCAGCCAGCAGGTGCTTCTCGAGGTCCGCGTGGCGGAGATGAAGCGGACCTTGGCCAAGGAACTCGGCTTCAACGTCAACTCGAACTACAGCACGAGCAACGGGGGATTCACCTTCAATTCGGGAATCGGTCCCGCCGTCGACGCCTTCGTTCGGGGCAGCGCCAGTGTCATGACGGGCGGCCTGTCGCTGCTCACGGCGTTCGATGCCCTCGAGGAAAAGGGCCTCGTCAAGATGCTGGCGGAGCCCAATCTCGTGGCGCTCTCGGGCGACACGGCGAGTTTTCTCGCCGGTGGCGAGTTCCCGGTGCCGGTCGCGCAGACGACTGGGCTCGGTGGAACGACGATCACCGTCGACTTCAAGAAATTCGGCGTGAGTTTGGCCTTCACGCCGACGGTGCTTGGCGCCGGGCTCATCAACCTCGTGGTTGCGCCCGAGGTGAGCCAGATCGATCGGTCGATCAGCGTGTCGACGGGGCCGGGCCTCCTGGTTCCCGGGCTCTCCGTGCGCCGCGCGACGACGACGATCGAGTTGCGCGACGGCCAGAGCTTTGCCATTGCCGGGCTTCTGCAGAACGATTTCCAGGACCGCATCCGCCAGTTTCCATGGTTGGGAGACGTCCCAGTCCTGGGTGCGCTCTTCCGTAGCACGGACTTCCAGCGCAACGAAACGGAGCTGGTCATCATCGTGACGCCGCATCTCGTGCGGCCGGCACCGGCCGGCACGCTCGCGGCGCCGACCGACAATTTCGTGCCGCCGAGCGAGCGTGACCTGTTCCTCTTCGGCAAGGTCGAGACGCCCGAGGCGACGCCGGCCACGGCCACGAAAGCGCTCAGCAGCGGTGCCGCCGGCGGATTGACCGGCAAAGCCGGCCACATCGTGAAATGAGGAGCGGGATGATCGTTAGAACCATTGTCGTTGCCGGAGGAATCCTCGTCGCGGCCACCGGCTGCGATGAGCGGCGTGCCACGCTGTCGCCCAATTTCGGGAACGCCGTGCGGCACAACATCGCGATTCAAACGATCAACCCCAATCCGAACGACACGGCGATTCCGCCGGACTTGAACGGCGAGCGGGCCGCCGAGGTGATCGACCGTTACATACAGGGGGAGATCAGGCCTGCACCGTCTTTCGCCCCGCCGACGACGAATCTGAGCGGCGGCACCGGCAAATAGGGGCGGTGGGTCCCGTGAGACATCGGGCGCCAGCCGACCAGCCGCCTGCAGCCTGATGAAACAGGCTGAGACGTTTCGAGTGAAGAAGGACAATGCCATGAATTCGACGACCGTCCGCAAGGCCTTCGCACTTCTTCGAACGGCGGCGACCCAGCAATTGCTCATCGCCGCGGCGGAGACGGTTGGTACGGTCCGGTTCGAGACGCGCATCGGACGGCTCGACGCGCTCGAGCAGCAGATCCGCCATGCGCAGGATTGCAGCGTCGTCTTGCTCGACCTCGACCTCAGGGACCCGGAGGAGTTCGCCGCCGTCGCCCGCGTGGTTCAGGCGCTGGGCGATCGGGCGGCGGTCGTCGCCTCGTCCGCCTCTCGGCCGACCGTCGACCACCTTCGCCAACTCATGCGGCTCGGCGTCGCAGACTTCCTCCCGCAGCCGTTCCAGGCTCAGGAGCTGTCGGGCGTCCTCAATCACCGCGGTCGTGCCGTTCACAAGGATGGAGCGACGCACGCGGCCGCCCGAGGCCGCGTCCTCTCCTTCACGGGATGCCGGGGCGGCATCGGCACGACCACCCTTGCGGTCCAGACGGCGCATGCCCTGGCTTCGCGGCGGGGCGCCAAGACAGCGCCTTCGGTCTGTCTCATCGATCTCGATCTTCAGTTCGGTAACACCGCCTTCTACCTCGATCTCGTCGCGGAGCATGGGCTCGTCGATCTCATCGAGGCGCATGACAAGCTGGACCTTTCCCTTTTCAAGGGGTCGACGGTGAGACACCGTTCGGGCCTCGATCTCATCGCGGCGCCGAACGCGGTCATCCGGCTGGATGCGCTCGAAGTGGAGACCGTGGGCCGCATCATCGAGCTTGCGCGGGAAAGCCACGACTATGTCGTCATCGACGTGCCGACCGCCTGGATGGCGTGGAAGCGCGAGGTTCTGGCGCGCTCCGATCGTATCTTCCTTGCCACGCAACTGACGGTCGTTGCGACGCGGGAGGCGCGCCGGCAGCTCGATCTCATCCGGGCCGAGGAGCTGCACGGGATTCCGCTCAGCGTCCTGGCCAATCGCGTGCGGCCGCGCGCCGTGGGATCGCTGGCCGTCGCCGAGGCGGAGCGTGCTCTCGGTCGCGCCATCGACGTCCAGATCGGCAGCGACTTCGAGACGGTCGTGGGTGCCATCGAGAACGGCGTGGCCATTGCCGAAATCCGCAAAGGGAGCCGGGTCGCGAAGGACATCGAGCGGCTCGTCGACGGCGTGACGGGCGAGGACACTGAGCGCAAGGCGCGTCGTCTGCCCATGTTGCCGCGTTGGCGCCCGGCGGCCGGCACTCGGATGGCGACCGAATGCTGAGCCGCTTCGCCCCGCGCCCGAGCGGCAACGGAGCCGCCAAGCCGAACGGCGCGAGCCCGCCGAAGCCCGCCGCCGTACCCGGCACACGCACGGTCGCGTCCGACCCGAGCGGTCGCTACACCGAGCTCAAGGTGCGCCTGCACCGTGAGCTTCTGGATATGATGAATCTTGCCGCCCTCGACGAACTGGATCCGACCGTCATCCGGCACGAAGTCGGAACGATGGTGCGCGAGTTGCTTCAGGGTGATCCGGTCCCGCTCAGCTTCAGCGAGAAGGAGCAGCTCGTCGAAGACGTGCTGCACGAAATTCTCGGCCTTGGTCCGCTCGAGCCGCTCATCAAGGACCCAACGGTCAACGACATCCTGGTCAACACCCACAATTCCGTCTTCGTCGAGCGCAAGGGACGGCTTGAGCTGACGCAGGTCAGGTTCAAGGACGATGCGCATCTCCTTCGGATCATCCACAAGATCGTCGCGGGCATCGGACGGCGCATCGACGAATCGCAGCCCATGGTGGACGCCCGGCTGCCGGATGGTTCGCGTATCAACGCGGCGATTTCGCCGATCGCTGTCGACGGTCCGCTTCTCTCGATCCGTAAGTTTTCCAAGATGCCGTTCGACCTTGGGCGGCTCGTCGAGGCCGACGCCCTCACCGAGGAGATCGCCGCGTTCCTCGCGGCGATCGTGCGCTGCCGTCTCAACATTCTCGTCTCCGGCGGCACGGGCAGCGGCAAGACGACGATGCTCAACGCGCTCTCGCGCAACATCGGCGACACCGAACGCATTATCACGATCGAGGACGCGGCCGAGTTGCGCTTGCAGCAGCGCCACGTGGTCCGTCTCGAGACGCGTCCCGCCAATATCGAAGGCAAGGGAGAAATCGTTCAGCGTGACCTGGTGAAGAACGCGCTGCGTATGCGGCCGGACCGGATCATCGTCGGCGAGGTCCGCGGCGGCGAAGCCTTCGACATGATGCAGGCCATGAACACCGGCCACGATGGTTCGATGACGACGATCCATGCCAATTCGTGCCGGGATGCCGTGTCGCGCTTGGAGCAGATGATCGGAATGTCCGGCCTCGATCTTCCCACCAGGACGATGCGCGCGCAGATCGCGTCTTCGCTCAACGTCGTCGTGCAGCTCCAGCGCCTCAGCGACGGCCGCCGGCGTCTCACGAGCGTCCACGAGATCACCGGTCTTGAGGGCGACGTGGTCAGCATGCAGGAAATCTTCCAGTTCCAGCGTCTGTCGACGGACGAGAATGGGAACATCAAGGGCGAGTTCCGCGCGACCGGCGTGCGTCCTCGGTTTGCCGAGCAGTTCGCGTCGCGGGGCATCACGCTTCCGCCGGACGTCTTCTCGCCTGACCGGCGCACGGCGACTCACACCTGACGATGCAGCTCGAACTGTTCCTTCTCTACGGGACGGCTTTCATTGCGATCCTGCTGATCGCCGAGGGCCTCTATTTCACGTTTCTCGGACGGGGCGTGGGCACGCGGCGCAACCTCAACCGGCGCCTTCAGCTCATCGATTCCGGCGCGAGCCGCGACGAAGTGATGTCGAGTCTCCGCCGCGAGGCCTGGGGCGGCGGATTGCTGAGCCGGCTCAGCCCCGAGTTGCTCGCATTCGGTCAATCTATCGACCGGCGGCTGAACCAGGCGGGCATGCGTCTTTCGGTCGAGCAGATGGCCTTGATCGTCGCCATCGGCACGCTCGTGTTGGCCCTCGCGGCACGACTGTTTCTTGCGCTGGGCATGGTGGCGAGCCTCGCGGGGGGGCTGGTGGCCGCAAGCGCCGGCGCTGCTCTCATCGTCACCATTCGGCGTGCACGCCGCCTCCGGCGATTCGGCGAGCAGTTGCCCGAGGCCATCGATCTCATCGTGAGGAGCCTCGAGGCCGGGCATCCGATCAACGTCGCCCTCGGCCTCGTCGCCAGCGAAATGAGCGACCCGATCGGCACCGAATTCGGCCTTACGGTCGACGAGGTGACCTATGGCTTGAGCATACCCGAAGCGCTCGAGAACATGAGCGCCCGCGTCGCGCATGCCGATATCCGCTATGTGATCGTGTCGATCAGGATCCAGCACGGCACGGGCGGCAACCTCGCGGAAGTGCTTTCAAACGTCTCGCGCGTGCTGCGCGACCGGCTTCGCATGTTCAAGAAAATCAAGGCGATCTCCGCGGAGGGTCGAATCTCCGCGATCCTTCTCTCGTGCCTGCCGTTTTTCGTCCTTGGCGGCATTTGGGTGTTCAATCCCAACTATTACCGCGGCGTGCAGGACGATCCGATGTTTCCGATGATCATGGGCGCGGGCGCAGGTCTCCTCCTGGCCGGCATCGTCGTGATGTGGCGAATGGTCAACATCCGCGTTTGAGGGCCGACCGGCGATGAGCGCAGTCGACATTCTCACGGGTATGCTGGACGGGGACGCGAGCGGGCCGCTGCTCTTCGCGCTCTGCGGGCTCAGCTTTGTCCTGCTTCTCGTGGGCGCCCATCGATTGTTGGCCGCCCGCACGACGACGCGGCGCCGGTTGACCGGCGAGGCCGCGGTCGTTGCCGGGCCGAGCGTCTCGGAGCGCGGGCCATCGCTTCGCGCCGACTACCAGCGCTCGCCCCTCGCGCGCGCGCTGGCGCGCCTTGGCCAGCGCATGGCGGGGAATTCCAAGGCAAGTGCCTCTCTCCGCCGGCGGCTGCTCCATGCGGGATTCGCGGGATCCTCCGCCATCGCCGTCTACCAGGCTACGCGCGTCATCGTCACCGTCGGCCTGCCGGCCGTCGCCCTTCTCGTGGTGCCGATGATCGCGCCCGACTTCGCATCGAAGCACCTCCCCATCCTGCTCGGCGCGCTCGGCCTTTTCGGATTCTTCCTTCCGTCGCTCGTGGTGGGGCGAATCGTGAGCAGCCGACAGACGGTCGCGCGGGCCGGATTTCCGGATGCGCTGGACACGCTCCTCGTCTGCGTGGAAGCCGGCCTTGGCCTCGACGCCGCGGTGAACCGCGTGGCGGTCGAGATCGGCAACGCCTACCCGCTGCTGGGCGATCAATTCACTCTCGTCGCGGCTGAACTCCGCACGGGACAAAGCCGGGAGACCGCGCTCCGCAATCTCGCGGAGCGGCTCAACATCGACGAGGCCAATGCGCTCGCGACTTTGCTCGTCCAGTCCGAGCACCTCGGGACCAGCGTGTCGCAGACCTTGCGCGTGCTCGCCGATGACTTCAGGCAAAAGCGCATGCTGCGCGCGGAAGAGCGCGCCAACGTGCTGCCGGTGAAGCTGGCCTTCCCGCTCGTGCTCTTCATTCTTCCCTCGTTGATGGTCGTGATCATGGGGCCGACGGTCATCCGCATCCTCCACACGCTGGGACCCACAATGAGTGGCAATGGCTAAGTCATCGCGGGCCCTGTGCGGCCGGGCGTGCCATCGCCTGCTGGCCTCGATCGTCACGGGCGCCATCGTCCTGGTCAGTGCGGGATGTTCGCTTTTCGATTGGGATGACAGCGAACTGCCCGAAGGCTACCGGCTGTCCCTGCCATCGACGAAGCATGCGCGCCAGACCGCGGCCGATCGTGGACGAGCCTATCTCCAAGACAATCGGCTCGGTCTCGCGATCGAGGCCTACCTCGTCGCGCTGGTCACGGAGGGTCGCACCGTCGACACGCTCAATGGGCTGGGCATCGCCTACGATCTTCTCGGCCGGTACGACCTCGCGCGGCAGTACTACCAGGAAGCGCTCTCGTCCGATCCGGATTCCGTGCAGACGCTGAACAATCTGGGCCGGTCCTATGCGCTCGAGCAGAACTATCTCGAGGCCATCCGTTACTACGAGATGGCCATGGCCATCGAGCCGTCGAATGAGATCGTGCTCTCGAACATGGGCGAGGCGCGTGCGATCGCCAACCGGCCGCAGCGCATGACCGCCGATGCGTCGGACCCCTCCGATGCGCAGTCTGGTCCGCCGCGTTTGCCCTGGGTCCAGGTCGCCAGCGCGGATGTGCAGACCCTGGTGACACAGGCGAACCCGGCGCTGATCGATGCGCTGCGCAAGTCCGAGGTGAAACCCCAGCTCGCGGCGCCGTCCCCGCTCGTACTCGATGACGGGCGGTCGAGTGACGCGATTCCGACGGTCAGCCCGGCACGCCATGCGAATGCTGCGCCGAAGACGACGGACGGGGCCGAGGAAGCGGCGGCAGCGAAGGCCGCGCCCGTCGAGACGGCGGGTCGATTTGCCGCCTTCGTGCCAGTCGCACTCAAGGCGGCTGCCGTTATGCCGTTTGAGTCGCCGATCGTTGCGGAAAGCACCGCGCCGCTGCCTCGAGAGGTCAAGAGCCCCGGCGCCGGCCACTACCGCGTGCAACTGGCGGCCATGCGGACGAGCGATGATGCCGAACGGGCGCGCGACAGGTTGCGCGCGGCCCAGGGCGACATCCTCGAACGGCTCGATCTCACCATCGAACGCGCCGATCTCGGTCCCGAGCGCGGCGTCTACTACCGCATCCAGACGACGCCGCTCGGCGTTGAGGAAGATGCGAAGAGCCTCTGCCGCTCCTTCACTCTCCGCGGCCAGGGTTGCTTTGTCGTACGGACGTGATGGCGGTGGCCGCCGGGCGGTCGGTTTTGGCGAGCGGCCGGTGGCCGCGAGACTTCTGAACAAGGGAGATTGGTCATGGCGCATGCAAATCTGAGGCGGCACTCGAATCGGCGGTCGCCAGGTCGCGGCGACAATGCCCTCGATTCCTCCGCGCCGGCCGACCGGCGGTCGCGCGACGTCATCCGGTCATCGGCACTCGCGCTCATCGCCGTTGCGGGTCTCTTGGCGGTCCTGCCGGGTTGCGCCTCGACCGAGCATGTGCCGGCGCCGCCGCCCGCACCGCAGGTGACATTGCCGCCAGATATTCTCGACAAGGCTGAAGGCGCGCTCGCCGGTGCGCGCTATGCGGAAGCCCAGCAGCTGTTCACGCGAATCCTCACGATCGAGCCCGGCAATGCCCAAGCGCGCCTTGGCCTCGCGGAAGTGATGTTGGCGATCGGGAATCCAGGTCAGGCCCTCCAACTCTTCGAGCAGAGCCTCGACGCACCCGATCTTCAGCCCCGCGCCCTTCAGGGCCTGGGCTTGGCGCTCCTCTTGGGCGACCGGCCACAGGCGGGGTTCGATGCGCTCAAGCAGGCAGTCGCCGCCGATCCTGGCTTGTGGCGCGCCTGGAACGCGCTTGGGCAGTATCATGACAGCCACCAGAATTGGGCCGAGGCGAATCAGTGCTACGCCAAGGCGCTCCAGCAAAACCCCAAGTCGTCGATGGTCCTGACCAACATCGGCGCTTCGCTCCTCATGCAGGGGCGCCACCGGGAAGCCGAGGAGAAGCTCGCGAAGGCGCTCGCCATCGAGCCCGGCAACGGCGTGGCGCGAACCAACCTTCGCATGGCGCTCGCCTGGCAGGGGCGTTACGTCGATGCGCTCGTCGGCGCCAAGGGCGAGGAGCTCATTTCGGTGTTGAACGATGTCGGCTATATCGCCCTCATGCGCCACGACTACGGCAACGCCGAGGCCTATCTCACGCGTGCGCTCAAGGAGAGTCCGACCTTCTTCGAGCCGGCCTGGCAGAATTTGCAGTACTTGCGGTCCGTGCAGGGTAAGAAGGCCGAGACGAGGGGCTGAGCCTACGGCGGAATTTGAGGAGCGGTGACGATGGTTGTCGCAGTCGTTGTCTTCTACGTGCTGATGCTTCTTGCCGCCGCTGCCTTCGACGTGTGGCGATTCGAGATTCCCAACTCGATCTCCGTGGCGCTGGTCCTGGCCTTCGTCGGCGTGGCGCTGGCGGGTCCCGCCACGGTCGACTGGGCGAGCCATGGCGGCGCCGCGGCGCTGGTGTTTGTCGTGGGGCTCGTTCTCTTTCGATTCGGGATCGCGGGCGGCGGGGACGTGAAGCTCATGGCGGCGATTGCGCTCTGGGCCGGCCTGCCCCTGCTGCCCATCTATCTCGTCGGCGTCGCGCTGTTCGGCGGCCTGCTGAGCCTGGCACTCCTGTCGGTCCGCGCCGTCGTGCGCGCACCCGCCCTCGCGCGCTGTGTTCCCGCCCGCGTGGCCGGCTGGCCGATCATCACCAATCGCCAGTACATACCTTATGCCGTCGCGATCTCCGGGGCGGGTCTCCTGCTTCTCGGGCGCCTTCCCATCCTCGCCGTCCCCTGAACGTTCCTCCATGGGCCGCGGCGTTGATGCAGGTCAACGAAACGGACCGGCTCTCTCGCCGAGCATCGTCCTCCGTAGGCCTGCCGAAAAGCGCGGCAGGCGCGAGAGACGGGGGACGAGATGGACCAGTCGACACGCGCACAGGACGCATCGGCGGCGAAGGATCTTCATTCGCTCGACCAGGACTATGTGCTGCAGGTGGTCGAGCGGCTCGTCTCGATTCCGAGCGTATCGGGCAGCGAGGACGCCCTTTCGACCTTTGTCGCGGACGAGCTCGCGCGGCTCGGTCTCGGCGTCACCGTCCAGGAGGTGCTGCCTGGCCGGCGCAACGTGCTGGGTCTACTGGACACGGGCCGTGTCGGACCCACCCTCATGTTCAACGGTCATTTCGACACCCTGCCCATTCCGGCCGGCTGGAGCGCTGATCCCTTCACGCCGCGCCGCGTCGGCGGACGGCTGATCGGCGCCGAGATCAACAACATGAAGGCGGCAGTCGGCGCCATGATTGGCTGCATGGCGGCGCTTCGCGACCATCGATCGCGGCTCAAGGGACGAATCCTCTTCGCCGGAGTCATCGGCGAGTGCGACGCGCTTGGCCTCGGCGCCACCCACATGTTGCGCCAGGGCGTGAGCGCGGACTGCGCGATCAATGGCGAGCCGACCGACCTCAAGGTCATGACGAGTCATTCGGGCGTCACGCAGCTCCGTCTCCTCGTCGAGGGCCGGAGCGCCCATGTGAGCGCACGCGAGTCCGGGGTCAATGCCATCGAAAAGATGATGCGCCTTCTTGCGGCGCTCGATGAGCATGCGCTTCGGTTCACGGCGCATCCGAACTTCCCGGGCTTGCCGACGCTCAATGTGGGGACGGTGCGCGGTGGGGAGCTTCCCTCGATGCTGGCTTCATCCTGCGAAGCGGAGATCGACGTGCGCACGGTCCCAGGCATGACGCCCGAATCGGTCAAGGCCGACATCGAGGCCGTCATTGCCCGCCTGTCCGCCGTCGATTCGCAGGTCACGGCGCGGGTCGAGCTGTTCCAGCCACCGAAATTCGTCCAGGAGCGGCCCTTCCACGTCCCGGTGGACGAGCCCATCGTGCGCACGGTTGCGGCGGCGCACGCGCGCCTCGTCGGCCAGCCTCCCGAAGTCGGAACGCTGTTTCCCCAGGTGTTCTACGGAACCGACTCCTCCCATCTTCTCCATGCCGGCATCCCGACGGCGATCTACGGCCCCGGCAAAGTCGAAGACATCCACGTCCCGGATGAGGGCATCGCCATCGCGGACATCAAGACGGCGGCCGCGGTCTACGTCCTGTCGGCCCTCGCCGTGTGCGGCGACAGGACCGCCTGAGGAGACGGGTGGCCAAACCGCCGTATGCAGCTTACGGTCGTGGGATGGGGCAGCAAATGACCGAAGCCGGCCACGCCATCGGCGTCGATATCGGCGGGACCTTCACCGATGTCGTGTGCCGCGGGCCGGACGACCGCTTGCGGGTGGTCAAGATTCCGACGACGCGCGCCAATCCGAGCCGTGGCGTTCTCGACGCCATCGCGCTGACGGGCGCGCGGTGGTCGGTCGTGCCGGGCGACATCGCGCGCTTCGTCCACGGCACGACGGTCGCAACGAACGCCATCCTCGAGCGGAAGCACGCGCGCATTGGACTTGTGACCACGGCTGGGTTCAAGGACGTGCTCGAGATCGGCCGGCAAAAGCGCTCGGCGGTCTACGATCTCGTCTTGAACCCGGAGACACCGGTGTTTCTCGCACCCGGCGAGCGACGAAAGGAAGTGGACGAGCGCGTCGCCTCGACGGGCGAGATCGTGCGGCCCTTGGATGAGGAGGGAGTCCTCGCCGCGGCCGAGGCGCTCCTCGCCGAAGGGGTCGACGCCATTGCCATTGCGTTCCTGTTCTCCTTCGTCAACCCGGTTCACGAGCGGCGCGCCCGCACGCTCATCCAGGCCAAATATCCCGGCTTGATGCTGTCGCTCTCGAGCGAGGTCGATCCGGCGGCACGCGAATACGAGCGGACGTGCGTCACGGCTTTCGATGCCGCGGTCAAGCCCGTGCTCGATCGCTACCTTGCGAACCTGGAGGGAGATCTCAAGGGCGGCGGCGTCGCGGCGCCGCTCCAGGTCATGACCTCGCGGGGCGGGATTGCGTCCGCCGCGACGGCGCGCGAGCGCCCGGTGCGTCTCCTACTTTCCGGTCCTGCCGCTGGCGTGATCGGCGGGCAAATCGTCGGCGCGATGGCTGGGATCGACAACGTGATCTCGATCGACATCGGAGGCACGAGCTGCGACATCGCCCTCGTGGCGAAGGGGCAGCCGCTCATCCGCGCCGAAGGTCTCATCGGTGGCTACGCGATCCGCGTGCCGATGGTGGATGTGAACGCGATCGGGTCCGGCGGCGGCAGCGTTGCCTGGCTCGATTCGGCGGGCGGTTTGCGCGTGGGGCCCCATTCGGCGGGTTCCGAGCCCGGTCCCGCCTGCTACGGGCGCGGGGGGAGCGAGCCGACCGTGACCGATGCCTCGGTCGTGCTTGGTTACATCGGTCCGGAGCGTTTCGCCGGCGGAAGCTTGCGCCTGTCTCCCGAACGCGCGGCCGAGGCGATCGATCGGGTGGTCGGCCGGCCGCTGGGACTCTCGACGGAGGCCGCGGCGCTGGGCATCCATCGGATCCTCAATGCCCAGATGGCCGAAGGCATCCGTCTCGTCTCGATCCGGCGCGGCTACGATCCGAGAGACTTCGCGCTCGTCGCGGGCGGAGGCGGTGGGCCGCTCCACGCTTGTCCTCTTGCGCGCGAACTCGCGATCGAACGCATCCTCGTGCCGCCCTTCCCGGGCGCTCTCTCTGCTTGTGGGCTCCTCGCCGCGCCGACGGAGCAGGAGCTGTCCATCGCCTTCTCGCGCGAGCTTTCGGCGCTTGGCGAGGACGAGCTGCGCGCGGCCCTGGGCGAGCTCGATGCACGGTGCGGCGACGTGATGCGGGGCGAGGTTGCGAACGGCCAGACGGTCCGTGTGCATCACTTCGCCGATGTTTGCTATGTGGGCCAGGGCTATCACCTCGAAGTGCCGCTCTCGCTCGACGGCGCCGGGCCTGCGATCGAGCGCCTCTATCGCGACTTCCTCGCGGCGCACGATCGGGTTTATGGCCACAGCACGCGCAACCCGGCGCGGATCGTGAATCTGCGCACGGTGCATCGCGCCGGCGGGGCGGCGGGGCTCGGCCGCGCGCCGGAACCGAAGGCCGCGGCGGGGCGCGCGGAGCGCCGCTCCATCCTGCTGCCCGAGCCCTGGGGCCGGGTCGAGGCGCAGGTCGCTCAACGCGACGGCATGGCGATCGGCGTTGCCCTCGACGGGCCAGCCATCGTCGAGCAAGCTGACACGACGACGCTCATCGAGCCCGGCTGGCGTGCACGGGCTCTCGAGGGCGGCGTCCTCCTTCTCGAACGGAGCGGCTAAGTCATGGCGGAGCGGCAGGAGACGAACGGACTCGACCCGATCACGCTCGAGGTCGTGCGCCACAAGGTCGAGGGGATCGCCAACGAGATGGAGGACAGCCTGCTGCGCAGCTCCTACTCACCCATCGTGAAGGAGGGGCTTGATGCCTCGGCGGCGCTCTTCCTCCCCGACGGCACGACGCTCGCACAGGCTTGTGCCATTCCCATCCACCTCGGCACGCTCGTGCCGGCCGTCGGCGAGATCTTGCGTGCCTTTCCGGTCGCCGCGATGAAGGACGGCGACATCTACGTCCTCAACGATCCCTACGCAGGCGGCACGCATCTCCCCGACATCGCGGTGGTCATGCCTGTGTTCCACCGCGGGCACGTCATTGCGCTCTCGGCGGCCATGACGCACCACCAGGACGTGGGCGGGCTGACCCCCGGCTCCGTGCCGACGAACGCCCGGGAGATCTTCCAGGAAGGCATCCGCATCCCCGCCCTCAAGCTCCGCGATGCGGGCGTCTTCAACGACACGCTCCTGCGCCTCCTTCAATTGAACGTACGCATCCCTGAGATCTTCATGGGCGACCTCAATGCAGAGGTGGCGGCCTGCACGGTCGGTGCGCGGCGCTTGGGCGAATTGGCGGAATCCTACGGCGGCAATCGCCTCGCCGCCATCTTCGCGACCCTCATCGATCGATCGGAAACCATGACGCGCGCGGCACTTCGGGCGTTGCCGGCAGGCACCTATCGCCATGTCGAGCACATGGACAATGACGGCGTCGATCTCGACCAGCGCATCCGGATCGAAGTCGCGGCAACCATCGCGGATGGCACCATCACCTTCGACTTCACGGGCACCAACAGACAGGTGAGGGGGCCGCTCAACACCGTGCCGTCGGGCACGCTTGCGGCCGCGTTCTATGCCGTGCGCGCGATCACCGATCCCGACATTCCGACCAATGGCGGCTGCTTCCGGCCGGTGCGCGTCGTCTTGCCCGAAGGCTCGATCGTCAATCCGCATCCGCCGGCGCCGGTCAACGCGCGCACGGCGACCATCAAGGCGATCACGAGCACGATCATGGGAGCGCTCGGCCAGGCGATACCTGGCCGGGCACCGGCGGGCAATGCGGGCGCGCTCCTGGTCATGGCCTTTGGCGGCCGCAAGCCAGGTGGCGCGTCCTACGTGGTGGGCGATCTCGTGGCCGGCGGGTCAGGCGCGGGGCCCGAGAGCGACGGGGTCGACGTCATCGAGACGGATGCGTCGAACTGCATGAACCTTCCCGCGGAATCGCTCGAGATGGAGGCGCCCATCCGCCTCAATCGCGTCGGGTTGCGGCCCGATTCCGGCGGGGCAGGGTCGAGGCGCGGCGGGCTCGGGGTCGTGCGGGAATACGAGATCCTCGCGGGCGACGTCACCTTCTCCCACCGCGGCGAGCGGCATTTCACGGAAGCGCCGGGTGTCGCGGGCGGAAAGCCGGGCGCGAGCGCGGTGTCGACCATCCACCGGGCCGACGGGCGCCTTGAAACCGTCCCGTCCAAGATCGAGACCATCTTGAGGAAAGGCGACCGCCTCGTCGTCGAGACCGCCGGCGGCGGCGGCTATGGCGATCCGCGGAAGCGCGACCCGGAGGCCGTGCGCCGCGACATCGCGTCTGGAAAGGTGACGCCCGAAGCCGCCCGACGCGATTACGGGCGCGGGTAGGCGGAACGTCGCGGATGCCGCGGCGGCACTGATGCGCCGTGCGGGCCTCGCGGTGTAAAAGAGGTCCGACGGCATCCCGGGGGGCGAAAGTGAAATCACACGCGCGCGTTGTCGTGATCGGCGGCGGGGCCGTCGGCTGTTCCATCCTCTATCACCTGACAGCGGCCGGCTGGACCGATGCGGTGCTCCTCGAACGCGACGAGCTGACTGCGGGTTCGACTTGGCACGCGGCGGGACTCCTGCCCCTCTTCAACATGTCCTATGCCACGGGGCAGATGCACTCCTACTCGATCGACCTCTACACGCGCCTCTCGAAGGAGTGGAATCGCGACGTCGGCTGGCGGGAGGTGGGGAACCTCCGCATGGCGCGCACGCGGGAGCGGATGGACGAGTTCTACACCTACGGCACGACGGCGGATGCCATCGGCGTGCCGCACGAATGGTGGAGCCCCAAGGACATCAAGGACCGGTTTCCGCTCGTCAATGTCGAAGGACTGGTGGGCGCGCTCTACCACCCGACCGACGGCTACATCAATCCGGCCGACATCACGATCCTCATGGCGGATGCCGCGCGCAAGAACGGGGCCGTCATCCATCGCCAGACCGATGCCCACGCCATCGAGCGCCTGCCGTCCGGCGAATGGCGCGTGAAGACGAAGGAGGGTGACATCACCTGCGAGGTCGTCGTCGCCGCGACCGGCAATCACGCGCAGAGGACCGCCGCGATGGTCGGGCTCTCCATCCCCGCGATCCCGGTCGAGCACCAATACATCGTGACCGACGAGATTCCGGAGATCGTCGAGTGGCGGAAGGCGGGGCACCGCGAGCATCCCATTCTGCGCGATGCCGATGCGCGCTGGTACATGCGGGAAGAGCGCGGCGGGCTCATCCTCGGGCCTTACGAGAACGGCGCGCCGGCCTGGGCCGTCCACGGCGTCCCTGAGAATTTCGGACGCGAGCTGCTGCCACCCGACCTCGACCGGCTCGAATGGCACATCCAGGAAGCCTTCCACCGCATGCCCTGCTTCGAGAAGGGCGGGGTCAAGACCGTCTACAACGGTCCCATCTGCTATACGCCCGACGGCAATCCGATCCTGGGGCCGGCGCCGGGCTTGAGGAATTTCTACTTCGCGGAAGGTTTCTCCTTCGGCATCACGGCTGCGGGCGGCGCGGGCAAGTACCTGACAGAGATCATCACCGAGGGCGAGGCCGAGATCGACATGCTGGCCGTCGACCCGCGCCGCTTCGGCGCGCACACGACGCGCCCCTATGCGGTGAAGAAGAACGAGGAGGCCTACGCGCACATCTTCGTTCCCCACTACCCCGACGAGGAACGGCCGGCGGCGCGGCCGCTTCGCACGGCGCCGGCTTACGATCGCTTGAAGGCGCGGGGTGCCGTCTTCGGCCAGCGCTTCGGCTGGGAGCGGCCGAATTTCTTCGGACCCAGGCCCACGGACGATCCCTCGTTCAAGGAGCAGTGGTCGTTCCGCCGCGGCAATTGGTGGGCTTACGTGAAGGCCGAGGCCGAAGCGATCCGGCAGAACGTCGGGCTCATCGAGGCTTCGACCTTTGCGAAATACATGGCGTCGGGCCCCGGTGTCGACGACTGGCTCGACCACCTCATCGCCAACAAGCTGCCGCAGAAGGACGGGCGCATCCAGTTGACCCATGCCTGCACGGCGCGGGGTGGGGTGCGTTCGGAGTTCACCATCATGCGCGACGGGCCCGACGCTCTCTATCTCGTCGGCGCCGGGGCGATGGAAACCTACGACTGGGACTACCTGACGCGTACCGTGCCCAAGGACGGTTCGGTCAGGCTCGACCGGATCACGACGCAACAGGGCGTGCTGGTCGTCGCGGGGCCTCAATCACGCGAGGTGCTCTCGCCCCTCGTCGACGGACTCGATCTTTCGAGCAAGGGGTTCCCCTGGCTCACGGGCCGGCATTGCACGGTCGGCATGGCGCCCGTGCGGCTCATGCGCGTCAACTATGTGGGCGAACTTGGCTGGGAGATTCATCACCCGATCGAGTACCAGAACTACCTCTTCGATATCTTGGAGGAGGCGGGCCGCCCCCACGGAATTGCGCATGTCGGCATGCGCGCCATGAACTGGCTGCGTCTCGAGAAGACATACCGCGCTGTCGGCACCGAGATCTCGAAGGAAGTGACGGCCTTCGAGACCGGACTCGACCGCTTCATCCGCCTCGACAAGAACACGGATTTCGTGGGACGCGCGGCGCTCGAGAAGCAGAAGGCGTCGGGAAAGCGCGGCTGGACGCTCGTGACGATCCTTATCGACGGGCCCAAGGACGCCGATCCCTGGGGCGTCGAGTCGCTGTGGTCGGGCGACACGGTCGTCGGGCGCGCCACGGGCGGGGGCTATTCCGTCCATTTCAAGACGCAGATCGCGCTTGCCTATGTGAGGCCCGACTATGCCGAGATCGGGCGCGAACTCACCATCAAGATGCTCAACCGCCACTATCCTGCGCGAATCGTCGAGGAGAGTCCGTATGACCCGGAGAATGCGCGCCTTCGCGCCTGAGCGGCGCGCGCCTCACCGCTCCGGAACCGCGACGATGGCCTCGATCTCGACGATGAGGTCAGGGTGCGCCAATCGCACATTGCCGAGGAGCGTGTCGGTCGGATAGGGCGGGCCGTCGAAGAATTCGTCGAACACCTCGTAGACCTTGTCGCCATCGTTGATATTGCAGACGAAGATGCCGAAGCGCGCGATGTCGCGCATGGAGGCGCCGGCGGCCTCGCACAGCGCCTTGATGCGCGAGAGTGCCAACCGCGCCTGGCCCTTGACGTCGCCCTTGCAGCCGATCGTGCCATCGGGATTGCGCCCGGTCTGGCCAGAGATGAAGAGCAGATTGCCCACGCGCATGGCGTTCGAGAACTTGCCCTTGGGTTCGTTGATCTTGGGACTGATGACGCGTTCGACGGACATCGGCTTCTCCCCTCCCGGCGGTTGACCGGGTCGATCATAGCGTCGACAAGGGCCAACGCGATTGATGAAATGGCGGCCACCATCGGCAGGGGAGCAGGTCATGGCAGGAGAAGGCAAGGTCGCGATCGTCACGGGCGCGGGCACGGGCATCGGGCGCGCCACATGCCTGAGGCTCGCCGAACGCGGCTGGCGCGTCGTCGTCAACTACAGCCGCAGCGAGGCGGAGGCGAACGACACGGCGGCCGAATGCATGCGCCGTGGCGGCGAGGCCATGGCCTTCAAGGCCAATGTGGCTGAGGACAGCGACTGCCGCCGCTTGGCGGATGCCGCGCTCGAACGCTGGGGAGGGATCGACGGCCTCGTCAACAATGCCGGCATCACCAAAGTCGCCGCCGGTCACGACCTCGACGCACTCTCGGCGGAGGACTTTCACAACATCTACGCGATCAATGTGGTCGGCGCCTATCAGATGACGCGGGCCGTGGCCCCGGCCATGAAGCGGGGCGGGAAGGGCTCCATCGTCAACGTCTCGTCCATCGTGGGCCTCGTCGGCGGAGGCAGCTCGACCGCCTATGCCGCATCGAAGGGCGCGCTCAACACGTTGACACTCGCCCTCGCGCGGGGTCTCGCACCCGAGATCCGAGTCAACGCGCTCTGCCCGAGTTTCGTCGAGACGCGCTGGGTCACCGGCAAGATGAGCGCCGAGGCCTATGCCAGGGCCAAGTCAGCGGTCGAGGAGGTGGCGCCCTTGCGGCGCATCTGCATGCCGGAAGACGTGGCCGAATCGGCCGTGTGGTTCCTCGAAGGGGGCGAGCTCGTCACCGGCGAGGTTCTCATCATCGACGGCGGCATCCATCTGTTCAGCCTGGGCGCCGCCTACCGGCGATAGCGCTGCGGCCTAACGTCGTCGGCTTGCACGGCGGCGAGGGGCGCGGCCGCGCGTCGCACGCGCGGGGCCGATCTCGAACACGCCCTCGATGTTCACTGTCATGTCGATCGGCAGAGAGACAAGCCCCAAAGCAAAGCGCGTGTGGCGGCCCTTCTCGCCGAACACCGAGACAATCAGGTCCGAGGCGCCGTTCATCACCTGGCTGTGCTTGTCGAAGCCGGGTGCCACCGCGATGAAACCGCCGAGGCGGATGCAGCGCCGCACCCGGTCGAGGTCGCCATGGCAGGCCTGTTTCAACTGGCCGAGGAGGTTGATCGCGACGAGGCGCGCGCAGGCCTGGCCTTCCTCGAGCGTATATTCCGCACCGACGCGGCCCTGGTAGCGCGGCTTGCCGTCGACGAGCGGCGCCTGCACCGAGAAGACGAGGTTGCCGGAGCGGACGTGGCCGACGTAGTTGCCGAGGGCGGCCGTGGCTTCGGGCAAGGTGATGCCGAGCTCCTTCAATCGCTTGTCGATACGGCCGGCCATGCGATCCTCCCCTTTGGTTCGAGCATATCGGCGTGGGCGCGCGTGCGCCACGCCTTGGCCGTCTCTGTGCGTTTGTCCTAAGGTCACCCGCACGACCGGCCTTCCGCCGGCCGAACCAAGGGAGAGCCCGCATGTTCGCACGCGTGATGAGCACCGACGTGAAGAAAGAGACCATCGACGAAGCCGCCGCCGAATGGCACACCCATATCGCGCCGTTCAAGAAGACGGGTTTGAAGAAGGCCTACATGCTGGTCGACCGGGCAACGGGCCGCTATCTCTCCATCACGCTGTGGGAAAGCGAAGAAGCGCAAAAAAAGAACGTCTCGAGCGCCGGTCAGACGCAGGGCCGGGAAGCCATGACCAAGAAGTACTTCACCGCCCCGCCGACCCCCTCCACCTTCGAAGTCGTCTCCATCGTCGAGTGACGGCCATGGCCAAACGGCGGGACGGGGCGCGCGGCCCGCGCATCACCAGGGTCGAGACGATTCCGCTCGCTCTGCCGGTCAAGGTGGCGCTCGTCGAGAGCGGCGGCACCTTCAGCAAATTCGACCACGTGCTGGTGAAGCTGCACACGAGCGACGGCTTGGTCGGCCTCGGCGAGGTCGAGGCCTATCCGAGCTTCGAGCGCCTCGGGGTCGAGCCGCAGGAGGGCATCGTCGCGGTGATTCGCGACCATTTGGCCGCCTGCGTCGTGGGAGCGAGCCCTTTCGAGGTGACGGCCATCTGGCAGCGCATGGACAGGGCGGTCGAAGGCTATAACCGGGTCAAAGCCGGCATCGACATCGCACTCTACGACCTCATGGGGAAGAGCCTGGGCGTGCCCGTCTACGCGCTCCTCGGCGGGAGGATGCGGGATTCCTATGTGGTCGAAGGGGTCGGCTACGGCATTTCGATCGATGAGCCGAAGAAGGTCGCATCCGTCGCGCGCCGCGCCGCGGCCCATGGCTACCGGCAGCTCGAGCTCAAAGCCGGCGATCCCGATCCGGAGATGGATGTCGCGCGCTTACGGGAGGTGAGGAAAGCGATCGGTCCCAAGATTCCGATCAAGATCGACTTCAACGGCTTCCACGACACGAAAACCGCGATCCGCGTCATCCGCGCGATGGAGCCCTTGGGCGTGCAGTGGATCGAGCAGCCCGCGCGCTATTGGGACCTCGACAGCCTCGCGCGCATCCGAGCCGCGACGACGGTCAACATCGTGGTCGACGAAACCGTCGAGACGCCGCAGGACATGATGAAGGTCGCGGCGCACGGCGCCGCCGATTCCGTCCACGTCAAGCCGACGATCAAGGGCGGCCTCACCATGGCGCGGAAGATCGCGGCCGTGGCGGAGGCGGCCGGCCTCGAGATCGTACCCGGCACCTCGGCCCCGACGGGCGTCGGCATGGCCGCCGCGCAAGCCTTCATCGCGTCCTCGCGGACGCTCTCGGGCGGCGCCCATGGCTCGCCCCTGGACGTGCTCGTTGCCGATGTCGTGCGCAATCCCATCCCGCCAGGCTCGACCGTGGTCAGGATCGGCGACGGGCCGGGCCTCGGCATCGAGCTCGACGAGAGAACCGTCCGCAAGTACCGCGTCGACTGACGGCGGGTTCGATGTCGTGCGTTCGCGCTAGCGGCAGGCGCTGGTGGCGAAGTTGGCGTCGGCGACGGGTGCCGGCGCCTTCAGGTCCAACAGCAGCTTCTGGAAGCAGGGATGCTGTTTCAGGAGCAGCGCGCCCGCTTGATCGACAATCTCCATGTTCTCGGCCGTGATCGTCCAGGACGTGGGAATGGCCTTGGCCTTGTCGCGGAGTGCGCGCTGCGCCGGATCGGTCGCGCGTAGCTGGTCGAAATCGACGAGCACGCTGTAGACCTTCATCCCGCCAAAGCGCGCATCGACCGGCGCGCTCTTGGCCGCCGTCTTGATCTCGTCGAGGATCGACTGCATCTCGGCATACATGTTGGCCGAGGTCGAATCGATGGGCACGGAGGTGACGGCGCTGATCTGCGCGAGCTCGCCCGGCCGGCCCGGATCGGTGTCGAGTGGGTTCGGCGGATCGGAACGCGCATTGACCGTGACCACGACAAGCTTGCGGATTTTGCCGCTGTTGATCGCGAAGAGAAGGCACCCCGTCCTCCAGCGCTCGGCTTTCGGGTCCTGGTCGCTGCAGTCCGTGAAATGAGGTGAGAGGATCGCGGCCTTGAGGGAGCGCAGGCCCAGATTGTCCGCGAGCCCGCCGTCGAGGAAGTGGAGGTAGCGGACGTCGCGGAAGGCGTTGGGCCCGCGCCGGAGGTCGTTGGCGTAGCGCGCGCGCTTGAACGCCTCGATGTCGAGATAGGGCTCCGATCGGCTCGAAAGGCTTCGCTCGATCCACTGGGGCATTTTCACGTCCCGGCATCGCTCGACCGAGTGGTTCTGGAAGTTCATCGGTGTCAGCGCGATGGGAAACGCCGCCGAGGACACGACGCCAACGGAAAGCAGCGTGCGGTCGAAATCGGAACAGATGTCGCTGAACCGGCTGGGCGTGAAGGCGAAAGTCTCGCCGGCCGCCATGTCGGTCGCGTTGAGGATCACGAGCGGCTTGTCGGGCTGGTTGATGGTGGCGAAGGTCCGCCCGTGGAAAAGCTGCTGGTCGAACATGTCGCGCAGCACGTCGATGCGCGTATAGGGCTCGAAGGTGAAGCGCCACCAATTGGCCGGATTGATCGCCTCGAGCTCGAGGGCCTTCATGTTGTCGTGGTCGAGAAAGTCGGGCCTCAGCTGGTCGAGCTGGTCCGGGCCGAAGACACCGAAATAGGCGGCCGTGACGCTGCCGCCCGAAACGGAGGAGACGATCGCGACATCGTCGACAAGGCGGCGCTGGCCGCCGCGCGCGGCGTAGGTGTAGGAACGCAGCTCTCTCAATATCGTGGCGCCGAGGGCCGTCGCGCGCGCCCCTCCGCCCGATAGGGCCACAAGGACGACCGGCCGATCGGGATCGCTCAAATCGATCGTGCGCCGGTCGGCATTGGCCTCGCCCGGATTGAGCGGCGGGTTCTCGAAAGGCGTGGCGCAGGCCGCGAGCAGCGAGATCAGGAGCAGGGGGGCCAATCGTTTCAGCACGGGAATGCCTCTCGACGTCATAGGGCCGGCGTCCGCGGCGTGGTCGTCGCACCTGCCGCCAGGCTGAACGTGACGATCATGGGGCTGGTCACGGTCGTGTTGTTGAGGACGATGTCCTGCGAGGCGGGCGTGCAATGGCCGCCCTGGATCGTGATCGCGTAATCGCCCGTCTCCAGCATCAGGGTCGCATTGGTCGGTCCGATGGGGTCGCCGTCGGCCAAGACCGTGCGATCCTCGGGGAAAATGACCTTGAGGAACTGGATGGCCATGGGCGATTCCCCTTCTTCCGTTCCGTGACGCCAAGCGCAGGCCTCGAGCGTGCGCTGGCCGTGCGGCCTCGCGAACGCCCGGACGGGTTAGGCGCCTTGTGTGCGGGGCGATGGATGGTTCCTGGGGCACGCCACGCGTGCCGCCTCCGGAGCCAAGGCGAGTCGGTCCCCACCGATTCCCGCTGCCCGTCCCATCGCTGGGGCCATCCTCCAACCTTCGCGAGCGATTATCAACCGGAAGAGGCCCGCCCCGTGGCCATCGAACGGCATGGGGCGCGGCTCGGCGATGGGGTAAAGTCGGCCTTCGATTGAGAGGGGGCCAGGGGGACGTCGAGCGCCCGTTCGGTCCCGGAGAAGGAGTCCCATGTCGACCATCACGGTGCTGGCCCCGACCGGATCGCTGGGCTACGGCTTCGACGTCGAAGCCCTGAAGCGCGGCATGACCTTCAAGCCGGACGTCATCGCGGTCGATTCCGGCTCGACCGATCCGGGGCCGCACTATCTCGGCTCGGGAGAGTTCCTGGTCTCGCGCTTCAGCTACAAGCGCGAGCTCTCGGAACTCATCAAGGCCAGCCGCGCGGCGGGCATCCCCCTTGTCGTCGGGAGTGCGGGGGGCTCGGGCTCGCGGCCCCAGGTGGACAGGATGCTCGACATCGTCCGAGAGATCGCGCGCGAGGAACGTCTCAACCGCACCAAGGTCGCGTGGATCTATGCGGACATCGACCGCGACCGCATCAAGCGCGCGATCAAGGACAACGAGATTCAGGATTTCGAGGCAGGCTATGCGCTGAGCGATGAATTGGTCGACCAGTCGACCCACATCGTGGCGCAGATGGGCCATGAGCCCATCGTCGAGGCGCTCGAAGCCGGTGCCGACATCGTCATCGCGGGCCGGGCCTGCGATGACGGGGCGATCGCGGCCTATCCCATCATGCGCGGCGCTGATCCGGGCCTCGCGATCCACATGGGCAAGATTCTCGAATGCGGCGCCTTCTCGGCCGTGCCCTTCGCCATGGACGTGATGTTGGGCATCTTGAACGAGGGACACTTCGATCTCGAGCCCGGCAGCATCAACCGTCGTGCCTCGCTCACCTCCGTCGCGGCCCACACGCTCTACGAACGCGAAAATCCGATCTATCAGCCGGGCCCCGGTTATGCGGTGGATCTCAGTCAATGCACCTTCGAGCAGATCAATGAGCGCCAGGTCCGTGTCGCAGGCGCGCGCTACATGCCGCAGGGCGAGCACTGGGTGAAGCTCGAGGGCGCCCGACGCATCGGGTACCGCAGCATCTCGATCGCGGGAATCCGATGCCCCACGATGATCCGCCGCATCGATGGCATCCTCGAGGACGCTCGGCAGGAGGCGTTGCGCTATTTCTCGCCGCAGCCGATCACCGTCACCTACCACGTCTATGGACGCGACGGCGTGATGCGCGAGCTCGAGCCGCAGCGCGCCATCAGCGCGCAGGAGCTCGGCCTTGTGATCGACGTGGTCGCGGCCGATCAGGAGCTGGCCCATGCCGCCTGCCATCACATCAGCGGCGGTCTTCTCCATGTCAGCTATCCCGGCCAGAAGAACACGGCTGGCAACCTGGCGTTCCCCTATTCGCCCTCCGAACTCGCCGCCGGCCCCGCCTACGCCTTCTCGGCCTACCACCTGATGCGTGCGCAGTCGCCGACGGAGTTGTTCAAGACGCACTACGAGGAACTCTGAGATGACGGCGACACCGCTTGCGGACCTCGCGACCATCGTGCGCAGCAAGAATGCGGGACCGTTCCGCATCACCTTCGACATCATGTTGCCGGATCAGAAGACCTTCGAGCGAGTCCGGCGGAGTGCCGTCCTGACGAAGGACAGCGTCGCGAGACTGCTCGGCATCGCGCCAGCCGATGTCACGTCGATCTTCGAGCTCGAGGCAGCGCGCGCCTTCAAGGTCACGATCAGGCGCCCGCGCGGCCAATGCGACATCGGGGAAAGCGACGTTTACGGCGCTCAGCAGCACGTACCCTTCATGGGCCTCATGATCCCGGCCGAGGGCTGATTCGCGCTCGAATCCGGGGTAATCCCGTCTTGCCGCGCTGCACACGCTCTTTACGGGGCCCGGGGGGGCCGTCAAACTCAAGCCGGGTCTGGGAGAGAGGCGGACGACTGCCTCCATCGACCGGGGAGATCAAGGGAGGTCAATTCATGCGTATCGCGACGATCATCGGCGCCGCCATCGGACTCCTGTTCGGTGTGGCGGCCGCCAACGCCCAGGAAAAGCTCGTCATCGCCCATTACGGCGGCAACTTCGGCAAGGGCATCGAGACCTGCATGTTCGATACCTTCACGAAGGCGACCGGCATCGGCATCACGCCTGAGCCTGGCGTGTCCACCGTGACGCGTGCCAAGCTCCAGCAGCAGAAGGGCAATCCGGCGATCGACATCGCCTGGATCGACGGCGGCATCTCGGAGCTCGCGGCGGGTGACGGCACGCTCGCGGTCATCGATCCGAAAAAGGTGCCGAACGTCGCGAACCTCATCGACGAGGGCGTCTACAAGCGGAAGGACGGAACGATCTATGCGGTGAGCGCCGGCTTCTACGCGATCGGCATTGCCTACAACACGAAAGAGGTGAAGACCGCACCCACGTCTTGGAACGATCTGTGGAACAAGGAATACGAGGGCAAGATCACGATCCCGAGCGCGGTCAACGCTGGCGGCATTCCGGTCTTCCTTCACATCAACAAGATCAACGGCGGCGATATCAACAACGTCGATCCGGGTGTCAACAAGCTGAAGACGCTCAAGGTCGCGAACTACTTCGATTCGACGGGCGCCGGCCAGAACAGCTTCGAGGCGGGCGAAGTCATCATCGGCGCGCATTACGCGACGGCAGCGTGGGGCTTGGCGGACAAGGGGCTGCCCATCAGTTGGGTCGCGCCCAAGGAGGGCGCCACCTCGTCCGACATTCGCATGCATCTCGTCGAGGGAACGAAGAAGAAGGAGGCGGCCGAGAAGTTCCTCAATCATGCCCTCAGCAAGGAAGTCGCGACCTGCATGAGCGAGACCCTCTATTTGGGTCCCGCGACAAAGGGCGTGACGTTGAGCGACAAGGCCAAGGCGCGTCTGCCATGGGGCCCCAACGGCTCGATCAAGAATCTCATCCTGTTCAATTGGGACGAGGTCAACGCCAACCGCGACCGCTTGAACGAGATCTGGAACAAGCGCGTCGCCGGGAAATAGAGAAGGCTCTGGCGGGATGTGCTGACGGGCATTGCTCGACGGCACATCCCGGTCCAGCCGTAATGCGACGGCCGGTTCATGGCTGACGACCTCATCGCAATCGACCGGCTCGTGAAGCGGTACGGGCCGGTGAATGCGCTCGCTGGCGTCACGCTGCGCGTGGCGCAAGGCGAGTTTCTCGCGCTTCTGGGCCCGTCCGGTTGCGGGAAGACGACGCTTCTCCGGTGCATCGCCGGATTCGTCGACCCGACGGAAGGGGACGTGCGGATCGGCGGCAAGCTCATGAACGACGTGCCGCCGCACGAGCGGCCCGTCAACACGGTGTTCCAGAACTATGCCCTGTTCCCCCACCTCACCGTCTCGGAGAACGTCGGCTTCGGGCCGCGCCGAAAGGGCGTCGCCAAGGCGGAGATCGCGAAGCAGGTCGAGGACGTGCTTACGATGGTGGGCATGGAGGGATTCGGCGACCGGATGCCGCGCCAGCTCTCGGGCGGCCAGCAGCAGCGGATCGCGCTCGCCCGCGCGATCGTCAACCGGCCGCAGGTGCTGCTGCTGGACGAGCCGCTCGGCGCCCTCGACTTGAAGCTCCGAAAACGCATGCAGGTCGAATTGAAGCGTCTCCACGAGAAACTCGGCATGACCTTCGTCTACGTCACCCACGACCAGGAAGAGGCGCTGGTCATGGCGGATCGCATCGCGGTCATGAACCACGGCGAGTTCGTGCAGATCGGAACGGGCGAGGAGATCTACCGCGCGCCCAATTCGCGCTATGTCGCGGATTTCATCGGCGAGGCCAATCTCATCGATTGCGCCGTGCGATCCGGGCGGCTCGATTTGGCCGGCGCCGCGGCTCTGCCCTACGATGCGCCGGCAGGGGCGGGGACGGCGGCCGCGACGCTCATGGTCCGACCCGAGGACATTCAGGTCGGGCATCCGGGGGGCGGCGCTGATGCGGTCGCGCTGCAGGCGACGGTGCGCGACAAGGTCTTCGTCGGAAGCTCCTGGCGCGTCTATGCGACGCTCGGCTCGGGTCAGGAGATCGCGGCCCAGCCCGGCTTCAGCCCGGAGCTCGAACGGGCCCGGCCCGGCGAGACCATCCAGCTCTGGTGGCCGCGCGAGCGTGGCCGGGTGTTGTCGCAATGAACGCCGCCGCCATCGGTTGTTGATCGCGCCATGCGAATCGGAACCTGGAGCGCAGCCCTTCTCCTCGGCATTCCCGTCGCCTATCTCGTCGTGTTTTTCCTCGTGCCGTTCGGCACGGTGATACTGACCAGCGTCAAGTCCGCCGAGGGCGGGGTGAGTGTCGCACAGTACGCGCGCGTCCTGTCGGATGAGTACTATTGGGGCGCCCTTGGGCTCACCTTCAAGGTGGCGTTGTGGACGACGCTCGTCGTGCTGGCCATCGGCTACCCGCTGGCCTACACGATGACCTACAACATCCGGAAGCCCGGATGGCGCCGGCTCATCTACATGATCGTCGTGACGCCGCTCTTCACCTCGAGCATCGTGCGCGCCTTCGGCTGGCTGGTGCTTCTCGGACGAAAGGGCTTCGTCAACGAGACCTTGGCTTCTCTCGATCTCGTCGAGAAGCCCGTGCAATTCCTTTTCAATGAGCTCGGCATCGTGATCGGCATGACCTACATCATGGTGCCTTTCATGGTCCTCACGGTCGCGAGCGTCCTGCAGAACATCGAACCGTCTCTCCTCGAGGCGGCGCGCGACCTCGGCGCGCGGCCGATCGTCGCGTTCCTCAAGGTGACGCTGCCCCTCAGCCTTCCGGGCGTCGTGGCGGGTTCGCTCATCGTCTTCACGCTCTCCGTCTCGGCCTATGTCACTCCGAGCATCCTCTCCGGCGGCAAGCGCACCGTCATGTCGATGCTGATTTACCAGCAGTACGCCTCGGTGCTTAATTTCAACTTCGGGGCGGCGCTCGCGGTCTTCCTTCTGCTCGCGACCTTTGTGCTGATCGCGGGCTATCTTCTGGTCATCGAGCGCTACGCGCGGGCGGCCTAGCGATGCGGATAGGCGCGACGATCGGACGGATCACCCTCACGGGCACGAGCATCCTGGCCCTCGTGTTCCTGTCCTTCCCGCTGCTCGTCGTCATTTCGATCTCCTTCACTTCGACCGAGTACCTGCGCTTTCCGCCGGTGGGCTTCACCTGGCAGTGGTACAGCCGCTTCTTCCAGGATTCGTCCTTCGTCCACTCCTTCCTCACGAGCGCGAAGCTCGCGGCGTCCGCGACGGTGGGCGCGCTCGCACTTGGCATCCCCGCGGGCCTGGTCATCGCGCGCAAACGCTTCCCTGGCCGCCAGGCGCTGAGCGCCCTGTTCCTTTCGCCCCTCGTCCTGCCGACGATCGTCGTCGGCGTGGCGATCCTGCAATACGCCACCGCCATCGGCCTCGCGCGCACGTTCTGGGCGCTCCTGATGGGTCATATCGTGCTTGTCATGCCCTATGTGATGCGGACCACGCTTGCCTCGCTCTCGGGCTTCGAGACGAGCCTCGAAGAGGCGGCCCAGGATTTGGGGGCGACGCCCATAAGAACGTTCTTCCTCGTGACCTTGCCCCTCATCAAGCCGGGCATCGTCGCGGGCGGCCTCTTCGCATTCATCATTTCGTGGATCGATGTCGAAGTGGCCATCTTCAATTCGACGCCCGAGCTCATCACGATCCCGGTCAAGATGTTCAACTACGTTCAGTTCAACGTCGATCCGATCCTCGCGGCCGTCTCGGCCGTGACGATCTATGTCGCGATCCTGACCGTCCTCGTCATCGATCTCACCGTCGGGATCGAGAAGGCCACGACGCGGTCTCGCGAGTAGAATCCGCCGCACGCCCCATGCCTCACGCCATGCGCCCGCAGCTCGCTCACAGCCCGACATGACCGCCGCCCTTTCGGACATCAAGGTGCTCGAGACCGGCTCCATGTTCGCGGGCCCCTTCTGCGGCGCGCTCCTCGGCGATTTTGGGGCCGAGGTCATCAAGCTCGAGAAGCCGGGCAAGCCCGACGCGCTGCGCGACTGGCCGCCCTTGAAGGGTGGCCATTCGATCCTCTGGAAGACCATCGGGCGCAACAAGCGCTTCGTCACGCTCGACATCTCGCGCGAAGAGGCGCGGGAGACGACGTTGGCGCTCATCGCGCGGAGCGACGTCGTCATCGAGAACTTCCGCCCGGGCACGCTCGAACGTTGGGGTTACGGCCCCAACGAGTTGGCTCAACGCTTCCCCCACATCATCTGGGTGCGCGTCTCGGGCTATGGCCAGACGGGCCCTTACAAGGGGCGGGGCGGCTATGCCACGATCGCCGAAGGGTATTCGGGCCTTGCTTCATTCACAGGCTATGCCGATCGCGGGCCGATGATCTCGGCCTTCCCGTTGGGCGACTACCTGGCAGGCACTTACGGTGCCTTCGGCGCTCTCGCCGCGATCAACGCTCGCCGCCGCACCGGGCGCGGCCAGGTGGTCGATGTCAGCCTCTTCGAGCCGCTCTTGCGCATCATCGAATCCGCGGTCGTGCGGTTCGACCAGACGGGCGAGTTGAAGCCGCGTCTCGGCAACCAGATGGAAGAGGACGTGCCGCGCAACATCTATGCGACTAAAGACGGGTTCGTCTCGATCAGCGTCGGCTCTCAAGCCATCTTCGACAATCTGTGCGATGCCATGCGGCGGCCGGACCTCAAGGCCGATCCGCGCTTCAACGGCATGGGGCTCCGCGTGAAGAACCGCGACGTGATCGACGCGATCGTGCGGGATTGGTTCGCGACCTTGACGACGGAAGAGGCGCTGGCGCGCGCCGACGAACACAAAGTCGTCGTCGGCAAGATCAACACGATGGCTGAGGTCTTCGAGGACATCCATATCCTCGCGCGCGAGGCGCTGCCGCGGATTGCGGACGCCGATTTCGGCGCTGTCCGCATGCCGGCGCCTGCGCCCAGGCTGTCCGATACACCCGGTGCGATCCGCTGGACGGGCAGGGCGCCCGGTGCCGACAATGACCATGTGTTCCGCGAGGTGCTGAAGCTCGCGGACCGCGAGATCGAACGGATGAAGGCGGCGGGAGTGATCTGAAGATGGAACGGGACATCGGCATCGTCGGCTACGGCCAGACACCCTATACGAAGCGGGCGACCCAGCCGCTCATCGCGTACTTGGCTGAAGCCACCCGGCGGGCGCTCGCGAGCGCGGGACTTTCAAGGGCGGACGTCGATGGCCTCGCCGTGGGCGCCTTCCAGCTTCCGCCCGACAACGCCGTGACGCTCGCCGAGCAATTCGGCATCACCGTGTCCTTCGCCTGGTTCTTCACGGCGGGGGGTGCCGGCTCCGTCTCGGCCGTCATGGCCGCCATGCGTGCGATCGAGGCCGGGCAGGCGGACGTGGTCGTATGCGTTGCCGGCGATTGCTACGACGTGGGTGCCCACTACCGGCTCATGGGTAACTTCAACCAGGCCCTCTCCAACTACGCGCTGCCGCACGGCTTCGGCGGGCCCAACGGGCTCTTCGCGCTCGTCACGCGCAAGCACATGGAGCGCTACGGCACGACCCGCGAGCAGTTCGGCCGCATCTGCGTCGGGCAGCGGGCGAGCGCGGGCTTGAACGAGAACGCGATGCTGCGCGCGCCCATGACGATCGACGATTACCTCAATGCACGCATGATCGCCGATCCCTTGCGCCTCTATGATTGCGTGCTGCCCTGCGCGGGGGCGGAGGCGGTCGTCGTCGCCGCGCTCGACCGCGTGCCGAAAGAAAAGCGCGTGCGCGTCCTCGCCGCGCGCGAGCAGCACAACCACCCGCCGGGCGAAGTGGCGCCCCTCCACATCGGTGCGCAGCTGTTCCGCGACCGTCTTTACGCCGATGCGGGCTTCGGGCCCAAGGACATGCAATTCGTCCAAGTCTATGACGACTATCCCGTCATGGTCGCGATCCAGCTCGAGGACCTTGGATTCTTCGGATCCGGCGAGGCGCCGTCCTTCCTCGCCAAGCACGACTTCGCCTGGAACGGCTCCCTCCCCTTGAACACGGGCGGAGGGCAGCTCTCCTGCGGGCAGACAGGAGCCGGCGGCGGCATGATCGGTTTGTGGGAGGCCGCGGCGCAGCTTCGCCACGAGGCGGGCGCTCGGCAGATCAAGGGCGTCAAACGCGGCCTCGTCTCCGGCTACGGCATGGTTGGCTACGGCCACGGTCTTGGTTCGGCCGCCATCATCCTTGAGAGGGCAGCATGAGCACCTATCCCCAACCCCGCGAAGACGCGATCAACGCGCCGCTGCTTGCGGCCTGGCGCGAGGGTCGGCTTGCGCTCCAGCGCTGCAAGGGCTGCGGCAAGGCGATCTACTACCCGCGGCCCATGTGCCCCTTCTGCTGGTCGGAGGCGCTCGAATGGTTCGAAGCGAGCGGCCGGGGCAGGATCGTGTCCTACAGCCTCGTCTTCAAGCCGCACAACGAGGCCTTCGACAATGAACTGCCGGTGATCCTCGTCGAGGTCGAACTCGAGGAGAAGGCGCTCATGCTCTCCCGCATCGTGGGCGCCAAGCCGGAGAGCGTGCAGAGCGGCCTCAAGGTCACGCTCGTGCCCATGCCCGACGCCAAGCGCTATCCACTGCCGACCTTCGTCCTCGCCTGATCCCTAGTACATCCGCATTCCGCCGTCGGCGATGATCGTCTCGCCGACGACAAAGCGATTGCGCCGCGACGCAAGAAACAGGACGACTTCCGCGATGTCGCGGGGCTCCGCCGCGCGGCGCACGGGGATGATCGGCAGGCGTTCGACGAGCCAGGGCTGGTCCCGCTGCCGCTCCGTTGCGACATTGCCGGGGCTCACGCCGTTGACCAGCACGCCGTGCGGCGCCAGTTCGAGGGCAAAGCTCTTGGTGAGGCTCAGCACCGCCGCCTTGGCCGCGGCGTAGTGCGGCAGGGTGAGGTTGGCGACGTAGGCGCCGCTCGATGCGATGTTGACGACGCGCCCGTAACGCCTAGCGACCATGCCGTCCATGAAGGCCCGCGTCGCGAGGAAGACGCTCTTCGCGTTCACGTCGAAAACGCGCTGCCACTCGTTCGCTGTGATGGCCTGGACGGTCGTGAACGGAAACCAGCCGGCATTGTTGATGAGCACATCCGCCCGGCCAAACTCGCCGAGGATCGCATCGCGCGCCTGAAGGATCTCTTCCTCGCGCGCGACATCGGTCACATAGCCGCGTGCGGTCGCGCCATCCCGGGCCAGTTGCGCAACGGAGTCGTCGAGCCGGCCAGAGTCGCGATCGAGAATCGCGACCGACGCGCCGCGTTGGGCCAGAAGCGCCGAGATGGCGTGGCCCAAGCCCTGGGCGCCGCCGGTGATGACGGCGACCTGGCCCGAGAACTCCTTGTCCGGCACGGCGCGCCCTCGGCCGGCGAGGCGTTACTTGATCGTGAAGCCCGCGCTCACGGGATCGGCCGGATCCATGAGCCACTTGGCATAACCGATCACGTTCGCCGTTCCCTTGATGGTCGGAACGAACGCACGGTGGTTGCCGAGCTTCGTCTCGCTGACGAGGCAGCCTTCGAAGGTTCCGCTGCCGAGCAGGCCTTCGGACCGGATCGTCTGGCCGACCTTGATGCGACCGTGGGATTCGAGCATGGCCATCATCGCGCAGGTGCCCGTCCCGCCGGGCGAGCGGTCCATCTTGCCGTCCGCGAAGACGTGCACGCAGCGGTAGAACGCCTCGGGCCGCGTCGAGTCATGGTAGAACGTCACGAAGTCCAGGTGATTGATGTGCTTCTGTGTGGGGTGCTGCACCTTGGCCTTCTCGCGCACGAGCGCCTTCGCGACCTGGCCGAGCTCGGAGAGGTACTGGCCGTTCTCGGGACCGATGCGCTTCGCATGGTCGCCTAGATTGATCTGGATAAAATAGTTTCCGCCGAAGGCGATATCGGCCTTGACCGGCCCGACGCCCGGAAGGTCGATCGGGATATCCCGCTCGGCGACGTAGCACGGAACGTTCTCGAAGCGCGTCCATTCCGTCGTGGTGTCGGTCGAAGCGACCTCGGCCGTCACGGGGCCGGCCGTCGTCTCGAAGCGGATCGTCGTGCGCGAGCCAGTCGCGGGCATGAGCCCGTGGGAGACCATGGCCATCCCGAGCGCGAGCGTCCCATGCCCGCACATGTCGTGGAAGCGCGTGCTGTCGATCCAGATCATCCCGGCGTCGAAATCGGGCGAGGAGGGCGGCGTCACGAAGACGCCGAACATGTTCTTGTGGCCGCGCGGCTCGCTCATGAGCGCCTTTCTCAGCCAGTCGTATTTGTCTTGAAGAAATTTGCGCTTGCCGAGGATGTCGAGGCCGTGCGGATAGGGGATGCCGGCATGCACGATGCAGGTCGGCTCGCCTTCCGTGTGGGTGTAGATGCAGTCGATGTAGTGGGTCCTCAGCATCGCGGCACTCCCGAATCGCGCAGTGGCATGGCGGCATTGTAGCGGCCGGGACCGGGCCGCCCAAGGGCCGGGCCTGCCGCGCGGTCAGAATCGGCCCGGTCGAAGCGGCGCAATGTCGACGGGCGGCGGGCGGCGGGACGTCAAGGCGGCGACGATCTCGGCCGTCACGGCGCCGAGCGTGAGCCCGAGATGGCCGTGGCCGAAGGCGCAGATGATGCGCGGGAGTCCGGGCAGCGCCCCGATGATGGGGAGCGAATCGGGGCTGGACGGGCGGTGACCCATCCAACGCACGGCGTCGCGCCCGTCGAGACCCGGCAGGAGCGCGCGCGCAGGCTCGAGAAACAAATCGGCGCGCCGCCAATTGGGTGGCGCATCGAGGCCGGCGAACTCGGCCGTGCCGGCGAGGCGCAGCCCGCCCGCAAGTGGCGTCATCACGAATCGGTGGTCGCCGGCGCGCACGGGCCGGCGGAGTTGGACGCGCGGCTGTGGGAGCATGAGGTGATAGCCGCGCTCCGACTCGAGAGCGACGCGGGTGCCGAGCGGCTCGACCAGCGCCTTCGACCAGATGCCCGCGGTGATGATCGCGCGATCGGCGCGTTCTGATGCCGCTTCGCCGACGATCGTGGGCCGTCCGTCGGCGTCCATCTCGATCTGCCGGACGCGGAGCTTCTGAAGTTCGCCGCCCTCGCGGGCGAAGGCGCTCGCAAGCTCGGCCGAGAGCGTGGCCGGATCGATGCAATGGGCGACGTCCGGGTAGAACAAGGCATCGAGCAGGTCGCGGGCGAGCGCCGGCTCGAATTGGGGAAGCTCCGCCGCGGCGATCCGCTCGACGCGCACGCCATGACGGCGCTGGAGCGCAACCTCCGTCTCCATCGCCGCAAGCTTCCTCGGATCCCGGAAGACCTGGAGAACGCCCTCGCGCTTCAGGAGGCGCGCACTCGACTCGGCGCCGAGGAGCGTCTGCCAGGCTTCGATCGAGCGGCCGACAAGGGCGACGAGCATTGCCGCGATGCGGTCGACTTCGCGCGGCGTGCTGGCCCGTAGGATCTTGAGGAACCACGGCAGCATCGAGGGCATGTGGCCCCAGCGAAAGGCAAGCGGGCCCAAGGGATCGAGGAGCATCTCCGGGATCTGCTTCCAGAATCCCGGCATCGCCAAGGGCACGACGAAGCTCGTCGCGATGAGCGCCGCGTTGCCAAAGGACGTCATGCTGCCGGGCGGCTCCGGATCGTAGAGGGTCACCCGGTGGCCCAAGCGCCGCAGCTTGAGCGCAGTCGCAAGGCCGACGACGCCGGCGCCGATGACGGCAATGCGCTCGGCTTCAGCGCGTGCGTTCGGGGATTCGCTCATGGCGGTCCCTCATCTCCTCTCGATCGCGAACATGGATGCATGGCAGCGGGCGGGCTTTCATCATCACGCGCGTCACGTCGCGCGGTCTTGGGACAAATCCACCATCCGGGCGGCGACGTCGAGGAAAGCCCGGATGCCGGGAAAGTGGCGCCGCGCGGCAAGCGTGACGACGTACTCTCCCACATCGAGCGCCGCGCCGTCGATCGCAAGGCGCGCGAAGCGCGGGTCGCGCGTGAATTCCCGGTCGAACGCGACGCCCATGCCGAATCCGGCGGCAACCGCCTCTCGCACGGCCTCTCGGCTCTGGATGACCATCACGCGGCCGAGCCCGATCCCGGACGATTCCCGCGCCACGTCGAACACCTCGCGCGTGACGGAGCCCGGCTCCCTCAGCACCATGTCCGCACCCTCGAGATCTCTGAACGCGACCGAGGTCCGCGAGGCCCATGGGTGGCGTTTCGGCACGAACAGGACCAGGCGGTCCCGCCTGTAGGGAAGAACGTGGAACGCCTCATCGATCGGATTCTTGGCCGTCACGCCCACATCGGCCCGGTAGTTCATGAGGTCGGCCAGGACCTCATCCGAGTTCCCCACATTGAGCGACAGGATCACGTCCGCATGGCGGCGTTTGATCTCGGCCATGATCGGCAGCGCGTGCACGGCGTTGTCCGCGCTGACCCGAAGTGCGCCGAGGACTTGGTTGTGAGCGCCGGAGAGAAGCGCCTCCGCATCCTCCTCGAGCGCGAAAAGGCGCTCGGTGATGGCTTGTAACGCCGAGCCGAGGGCGGTCAGCTGGACCGTGCGGCCGCGCCGCTCGAAGAGGCTGACGCCGTAGCCCGTTTCGAGCGCTTTGACCTGGCCCGAGAGATTCGGTTGGCTCAACCCCGAAGAGCGTGCCGCGCGAGTGAAGCTGCCCTCGCGCGCGACCAGATGGAAAGCCCGGAGATAGTTTCGATTCACGCAGTACCCTAATTATAAGTGACACGAATATATCATATCAAAAACATATATTGGACTGATTGTACGATCCGGCGATAGCGTTTCAATCGCAGCCGAAAGGCGGCGGGTTTCTTCATCTCCGAGAGCGGAACGAACGCCATGTCGAACGTCGCCAGGACTGAAACGGGCGATCCCATCCTCTTGACGCCCGGCCCTTTGACCACCTCGCGCACCGTCAAGGCCGCGATGCTCCATGATTGGGGGTCGCGCGACGCGGCCTTCATCCGCATCAACCGCGAGGTCCTGGAGCGCGTCGCGGCGATCGCCGGCGGTACGGACAGTCACGTCACGGTCCCCATGCAAGGAAGCGGGACGTTTGCGGTCGAGGCCATGTTGACGAGCTTCGTGCCGCGCGACGGCAAGGTGCTGATCCTCATCAACGGCGCTTACGGGAAGCGGGCCGCCAAGATCTGCACTTACGCGGGCCGCGCGCACGCCGTTCTCGAATCACCCGAGGATACGCCGCCCAATCTTGCCTCGCTCGACGTGATGCTCGGACAGGAGCCGGCCATCACGCACGTCTTCGCGGTCCATGTCGAGACGACGAGCGGCATCCTCAATCCGATCGAGGAGATCGCGGCGACGGTGCGGCGGCACGG
>JAXMCE010000013.1:0-101916 GCA_046349515.1 Alphaproteobacteria bacterium
TCGACTTCGGCTTCGCGGTCAACTGGATGCGGAAGGACCTCGGCATCTGCGTCGAGGAAGCGAAGCGCAACGGCGCGCGTCTGCCGGTGACGGCGCTCGTCGACCAGTTCTATTCCCACATCCAGGAGCGCGGCGGCGGGCGCTGGGACACGTCGAGCCTCTACCATTTGCTCATGAATAAGTAGGGCAGTGCTCGTTGCCGGTCGCGTCTTGCCCAGTCCTCATCCTTCGACAGGCTCAGGATGAGGACCAGGGAAATAGACCCTCATGCTGAGCTCGTCGAAGCATGAGGGTTTGAGCGATCTGACCCAAGACACTCTCAGAACACTGCGACTAGGTTTCTTCTCCCTTCGCTTCGTCCCAGAGCTTGTCCATCTCGTCGAGCGTCGATTGCGCGGGCGTCTTGCCGCGCTCGGCGAGCTTCTCCTCGATGCGCCGGAAACGCCGCTCGAACTTGGCGTTGGTCGAGCGGAGCGAGTCCTCGGCGTCGATGCCGAGCCAGCGCGCGAGGTTGGCGAGGACGAAGAGAAGATCGCCCAGCTCGTCGGTAAGGCGCGCCTTCCCGGCCTTGGCCTCGACCTCGCGTTCGAGCTCGCCCAGCTCCTCGCGGATCTTTGCGAACACGGGCGCCATGGTCGGCCAGTCGAAGCCGACGCGCGCCGCGCGCTTCTGCAACTTCTCCGCGCGCACGAGCGCGGGCAGGGCCAAGGGTATGCCGTCGAGCGTGCCGCCATTGGCCTTGGCTTCGCGCTCCGCCGCCTTGTGCTCCTCCCAGGCGCGGGTCTGCGCCTCGGCGGTCTTGATCTTGGCCTCCGCGAAGACGTGCGGGTGTCGGACGACCATTTTCTCTGAGATGGCTTCAGCGACCGCGTCGAAGTCGAAGCCTCCCGCTTCGCGCGCCATCTCGGCGTGGAACACGACCTGGAGGAGAAGGTCGCCCAGCTCCTCCTTGAGTGCTGTCATGTCGTTCCGCTCGATCGCGTCCGCGACCTCATAGGCCTCCTCGATCGTGTAGGGCGCGATCGTCTTGAAATTCTGCTTCACGTCCCAGGGGCAGCCCGTCGCGGGATCGCGCAGGCGCGTCATGATCTCGAGCAGACGATCGATCGGGCGCGACGCGGTCACGGCCCGCCGGCGTCCTTCGTCAGCATCTTCTCGATCCACGCCTCGCGGCTCTGCTTGGCCTGGCTCGCGGCCTGGTCGATCTTCTGGAGAAGCTCGGGCGCGACGGGCACCTGGATGAGGATCTTGGCGCCGGCCGGCATGTCGCTCGCGCTCAAGAGCCGCTCGACCGAGGATGTGAATCGCGTGAGACGCGCGCGCTTGGCCGTGTAGCTGAGCCCCGTGCTCTTGGCCACCACGGGGCAGTAAGCCGCAAGCATCGTGTTGACGAGGTCGGTGTCGGAGATGCCGGGCTGGCTTGTCTTCAGCTGCCGGAACAGCTCCTCCGTCTTGTTGTCGATGTTCTCGTCGGTGATCGAATTCATGATGCCGAGGAAGCCCGGATCGGCGATCGCGTTGACGGCCCCGGTCGTGCTGACGCGCGGGCATTCGAAGGCGCGCGCGGCCTCGCTTCCCGCGGGGGAGGTGACGACGTCGCCGCGGAGTTTCGCGACAAGCGCCGCCGTCGCATTGGGCGCCGCCTTGTTCACCCAGGCCGTGCGCACATAGTTGGCCAGGTCCGCGATATTCTGGTCGCCGAGGGAAGCGGCGAAGCTCGGCATGCCGCCATAGTTGCCGCGGGGCTGAAGGCCCTTGAGGATCGCGATGATGATGTCGTTGGGCTCGGCCTGCGTGATGACGGGGTTGCCCGCGAGATTGGGCACGGCGCCCGGCAAGCCGACGCCCTTGGCCTGGTGGCACTCGGCGCAGTTCTCGAGATAGAGCCGGGCGCTCTTGGCCATGGTCGCGGCGGGCGGGGAGGCGAGCGCCGCCGGCGAGCCGCGCTCGGGCGTCGATTTGAGATAGACCGCGATGGCCTTGAGGTCCGAATCGGTCAGATAGCGCAGGCTGTCATGCACCACGAGCGACATGGGTCCGAAGACGACGCCTTCGCTCTTGGTCGAGCCCTTCTTGAGCAGGGTCACGATGTCCTGGACCTTCCAGTCGCCGAGACCCGTGATCGGGTTGGAGGAGATGTTGGGCGCCAACCAATGGTCGACGAGGCCGCCCGAGAGGCTCTTGCTTTGCTCGACCGCGCCGAAGACGTTGCGCGGCGAGTGGCACTCCCCGCAATGGCCCGGGCCCTGGACGAGATAGGCGCCGCGATTCCATTCGGCCGATTGCTTGGGGTCGGGCTGGAAGGTGCCTTCGGTGAAGAACAGCTCGCGCCACACCATGAGCGTCGAGCGGATGTTGAAGGGAAACGCCATGGCGCTCGGCGCGCGCGGGGCATAGACCGGCGTCAAGGAGAAAAGAAAAGCCTTGATCGCGAGCACATCGTCCCGCGTCATCTTCGTGAACGAGGTGTAGGGGAACACGGGATAGAGGTCCTGGCCGTGCCGGCCGATCCCCTCGTGAAGCGCGCGGTAGAATTGGTCGTCGCTCCACGCCCCGATGCCCGTGTCCACGTCCGGCGTGATGTTGGGCGTGGTCAGCATGCCGAAGGGCGTGTTGATCTGGAGCCCCCCGGCGAAGGGCGTGCCGCCCGGGCTGGTGTGGCAGGCCATGCAGTCGGAGGCGCGCGTCAAATACTGGCCGCGCTTCACGGCGTCGGGCTTCAAGAGCTGGGCCGAGGCGGGCGCGGAGAAGGCGATCGAGAGCATGGCAATGCTCGCCGCCATGAGCGTCGCGATCATCGAAGGCCGCCGAGGTCCCACCATATCCGCCCCTTTTGTTTTTCGTTCACCCCCAGGAGGAGGCGCATGATACCAGCCGCATCGCACCCTCGGAAATTTTATCGGTGCGCACGTGACGGCACCGTTGCCGAAACAGGACCAATCGATCGCCCGCGGCACCTTGCTTCGGCCACATTCGGGCGCCTAGAGTCGCCTTCAATGGCGAGAACGGCGCCGCAAGGCGCCCAAGCGTTCGGCGAAACACACGCGTTCGGCTAAACAATGGTGGGGTCGATGATGAAGAGCATCCTTTGGCGCGCGGTCCTCTTGGGTGGCCTGGTTCTCGCGTTCGGCGCGACGGGTCAGGCCCAGGAAGAAGTCTCGATCACCATGAAGATCGGCAAGACATGCGGCGCCAAATACAACGAACTCTTCGTCCAGGTCCAGGACGGACCGCGCGCGCGCGTGAAGCCGGACCTGACCGTGGCGCTCACGGTCAAGCCGGGCACGAAAGTCCGCGTCAAGCAGTCGGACGACAGCGTTTCGATGAAGGTCGAGGGCATCTGGACGGAGGCCGAGAACGGCGGCGAGCTCGTCACGCGCTGCTTGCGCTAGGGCCTGGCGCGATCGTCGCGAATCGGTTTCATAGGCGGCGCGCGGATGCGTTGGGGACGTGGGACGGGGGACAGGGACGATGGCGCGAATCAAGCTGACCAAGGCGCGGGCACGGCGGCCGAAGCCGTTCAAGGGCATAACGAAGGGCTTCACCTTGCTCCACCGCGACGTGACGCCGGCGCTGAGCGACACGATGGTGTGCGGCGTCGTCGTGCATCATAAGCGTCACGCCTGGACCATCCGCTACGATGAATACTACTACCTGCTCGAAGGCCGGCTCACGATCCATGTCGGCCGCAAGCGGTACGCCATGCGGCCGGGCGACAGCATTTGGCTGCCGGAGAACACGGCGCTCATCTACGATCCGCGCCCGACCGCGAAAGTCGTCTACGGTGTCTATCCGATCGACTGGCGCGAACGCGCGGCGCGGCGCGGGATCGCTTTGACGGGGACGAAACGGCGGCGCCGCCGCTAACGGGGATTTGGAGTAGGGAACCTGGGCGGCGATCGCCGTCCATTGAGACAACGGAACCAACACGCAGGAAAGGAAAACGCATGTTCGCCCGCATCAACCGCTTCGAAGTCGCCGACGGCAAGGAAAAGGAACTCGTCGAGGCCTATGGCAAGACGATCGACGTCGTGAAGACGGAGAAAGGCTTCCTCGAAGCCGTGCTCATGATCGAGCCAGAGACGCAGCAGGCCGTCTCCGTCACCTTCTGGGATACGAAGGAGAACATGGAGCGGACGGCGAAGGCGGGGCCGGGAACCTTGCTCGAGAAGATCCTTCCCGTCGTGCGCCCGTTCCAGAAGGCGCCGCCCGTCCACAAGCACTACGCGGTCAAGCTGCGCACGAAGTAGCCGGCCGACCGTCCGTCGCGGCAAAGAGCGGCGGGTGGCGATCCGCTTGAAGCGCGTCTACCTCGAACCCGAATTGGGCGACGGGCGGCGCGTGCTTGTCGATCGTCTCTGGCCGCGCGGTCTCCGGAAAGACGCCGCCAGGATCGATCTCTGGGCGCGTGACCTTGCACCCAGCGATTCTCTTCGCGCCTGGTATGGGAAGGATCCGGAGCGGTGGCCGGAGTTCAGGCGGCGCTACTTCGCGGAGCTCGACGGCAAGAGGGATGCCGTGCGGGACTTCGCCGCGAGTCTTGGCAAGGGGACGGTCACGTTCCTCTTTGCCAAGGCCGACGAGACTCGCAACAACGCAGTGGCGCTCAAGATGTACCTCGAGCGCAAGGGCAGGGGTGGGACCGTGAAGTCCCGGCCGTCGATGAAACGCGCTACTGGGCGGCCAAGGGCCGGCGCAAGCCCCGCTCATCCGCCCAGGCGAGCGCGTCGTCGAGGGCCGCGTTGAGGCGCCGCGCCAGCTCCTTGATCTCGGCCTCGGTGATGATCAAGGGCGGCATGAAGGCGATGATGCCGCCGCCCACGCGCGCGATCACGCCGTGGTGGAGAAGGCGCTCGGTGAGGTAGACGTCGAAGCCCTCGGCCGGCTGGAAGGCCGCCTTGGTCTCCTTGTTCTTGACGAGCTCGATCGCGCCCGCGAGGCCGACGCCGCGCGCATCGCCCACGAGCGGGTGCTCGGCGAGCGAGCGAATCGCCGCCTGGAAGACGGGCGCAATGCGCGCCACGTGGTCGAAGATGCGGCGTTCCTCGTAGATCTTGAGCGTCTCGAGGGCGACCGAGCAGGCGACCGGATGGCCCGAATAGGTGAAGCCGTGGAAGAAGCCGCCGATCGTGTCGGAGCCCTTGGCGAGACCCTGGTAGATCTCCTCCGAAATGATGACGGCGCCGAGCGGCTGGTAGGCCGAGGTGATGGCCTTGGCGATGACCATGGCGTCGGGCTTGATGCCGTAGGTCTCGGCCCCCCACACGTGACCGGTGCGCCCGAAACCCGTGATGACCTCGTCGAGCACGAACATGATGCCGTACTTCTTCAAGACCGCCTGGATCTTCTCGAAGTAGGTGGCGGGCGGGACGATGGTGCCGCCAGCGCTCTGGATGGGCTCGGTCAGGAGCGCCGCGATCGTCTCCGGGCCTTCCTTCACGATGAGCTTCTCGAGATTCTCCGCGAGCCGCGTCGCGAACTGTTCCGGCGTCTCGCCGGGCTCGGCGTTCCGGTAGAAGTAGGGTGCATCCGTATGGATGATGTTCGGGATCGGCAGGTCGAAGGCCTGGTGCATGGTCGGCAGGCCACAGAGCGATGCGCTCGCGATCGTCGTGCCGTGGTAGCTCTTCTGGCGCGCGATGATCTTCTTCCGCTCGGGTCTCCCGATCGCGTTGTTGTAGTACCAGATGAGCTTCACGGCCGTGTCGTTCGCTTCCGAGCCCGAGGAGGTGAAGAACACCTTCGAGAGCTTGACCGGCATCATCTTGATGAGCTTCTCGGCCAAGAGCGCCGAGGGCTCGTTCCCGCGCTGAAAGAAGTGGTGGTAGTAGGGCATCTTCCGCATGGCCGCCGCCGCCGCGTCCGCGAGCCGATGCTCGCTGAAGCCGAGCGAAACGCAGGCCAGGCCCGCCATGCTCTCGATGTATTCCTTGCCGGTCTCGTCGATGACGAAGACGCCGCGGCCGCCCGTGATGATCGTGCCGCCCTCGGCCCGGTGCTTGTTCAAATTGGTGAAGGGGTGGAGCACATAGGCGGCGTCGATGGCCGCGATCGAATTCGGGCGGACGGTCATGGCGGAACACTCCTTCGAAGGAACACGCGCACCGTAACACGGCGGCTCGCGCGATGGCAGGCCGCGGGGTCGAGGGCCGGTGTCGTTGCCTTGGCCCGTTCAGCCGTGCCGGAACGAGGAGAAGGGCATCGAGCAGCGCTCCCATGGCGGCCCGGCTCGTTCATCGGAAACGCGCATAATGTATATTATGGAAAATAATACATCGATCCAGGAATTCCGGGCTCTTTCGTGCGCCAAGCCTCCGGTTTCCCGGCGTCCTCAATACCCCGGAGGTCCCGGCGGCACCGGCCCGCTTGGCGAGAGCGAGCCGTCGGCGTCATGCGTCTCGTCGCCCCGCAAGGCCGGACAGAAGAAACTCACGAGATGGACGTCGGTGAGCGCCTGGAGCCGATGCCGATCTTTGGGCCCGACGTTGTAGGCCATGCCGGGGCCGAGCTCCCAGGACTCACCGCTCGTGAGATCGGTGACTTTGAAGCGGCCCGACAGGATGTGGTT
Source organism: Alphaproteobacteria bacterium (assembly GCA_046349515.1). Lineage (GTDB taxonomy): Bacteria > Pseudomonadota > Alphaproteobacteria > CADEGL01 > CADEGL01 > JBGPGW01. Next base: position 6,569 of record JAXMCE010000013.1, read on the forward strand.
GGCCTCCCAATGGTGCTTGAACCAGATCACGGTGTCGGCGCCGGCCGAGAAATGGACGTCCGACAGGCCGAAGCCCACCTCGTCCGCCTGCACCAGCATCCTCAGCGTGCGGTCCTTGCCGTCGGCGAAGATCATCTCCTCTCCGGCGGCGCGCATCGCACGGCCGCTTTTGACGAACATGCGCTTTTGCGTCTTCGGCCCCGGCACGTGCCCTTCGTAGGCGCCGTCCGCATCGTGGCGCTCATCGCCGCGAAGCGGCGGGCAGAAGATGCTGATGTGGTGCTCGTCCTCGATCGTGCGGAACCGGTGCCGGTCGTTGGGGCCGACGGTGTAAAGATCGCCCGGCTCGAGCGGCCATTCCTGTCCCGTCGTCAGGTCGTTGACGATGGCGCGGCCCGAGACGATGAAATTCGCTTCCCAATGGTGCTTGTACCAAAGGGTCGCGTCGCGGCCCTTGCCGATATGGTTCACGTTGTAGGAGAACCCGAGGCCGTCGGCCGCGGTGAGATAGCGCAACGAGCGCACGACGCCGTTGCCCCAGGATTTGATAAGGCCCGCGGCCTCGACGTCTTTCTCCGTGCGGATGAACATGGCGCTTCTCCCTCGCGATGGACGGCGCACGCGGCGCTAGCCTGGCACCTCGATCACCATCCCGTCATAGGCCGGCTCGACGCCCGCGGGCAATTTCCGCGCGAGCGCCTCGAATTCGAGGCTGTGGTTCATGTGGGTCAGGATCGCGCGCTCCGGGCGGACGCGCTTGATCCAGTCGAGGGTCTGATCCAGGTGCGAATGGGCCGGATTGGGCTTGGCGCTCAAGCAGTCGACGACCCAGACCTTGACGCCCGCGAGCGCGGCAAAGCTCTCCTCCGGCAGGTCTTTGACGTCGGTCGAATAGGCGAACGCGCCGATCCGGAATCCCAGGGTCGACTGGCGGTAGAGGCCGTGGCCCTGGACGAAGGGCACGAGGTCGAGGGTGCCGATCGTGAACGGCCCATCGATGGGGCGCGGATCGAGGCTCGGCTGGTACCAGAAGCCGCCGATGGGCTTGGCCCCTTCGAAGGCGTAGCCGAACCGCCCCCGGATATCGGCGAGCGTCGCGTCATCGCCATAAGCGGGGAGAATGCTGTTCGTGAGATAGTTTATGGAACGAAGCTCATCTAATCCATGAACATGGTCGGCGTGGGCATGGGTGAAGACGATGGCATCGAACCGCGTGAGCTTGCTCCGCAAGAGCTGCTCGCGGAGGTCGGGCGAGGCGTCGATGAGGATTTGCGTCTTGCCGCCCTCGACCGCGATCGAGGAGCGGCTTCGCCGGTTCCGCGGATCGGCCGAGGCACAGACAGCGCAATCGCAGCCGATGAGCGGAACGCCCCCCGACGGCCCACAACCGAGGATGGTCACGCGGAGCACGGCGCCCCCGGGCGATCGGGCAATCGGGGATTCATGGGAGCGGGTTCCTCCTCCGGCAAAGAGACGGGATGAGAAATGCGCTCTCCCCTCCTCCTGTCAACCGGCGCGGCACTGGTGGCCCCTCGCCTTCGCACGCGGTAAAAGAAGCGCACGGAAAAAGACTGGCACGGTAAGAGCCTAGTGCGGCCGGTCATGCGGCACGGGCTTCGAAGGGGGATGGGATGGATCTCGGTCTCAGGAACAAGCGGGTGCTCATCACGGCCGCGGCCACCGGCATCGGCCGCGTGACCGCGCGCGCCTTCGTGGCCGAGGGCGCCAAGGTCTTCATCTGCGACGTGGATCAGGCCGCGCTCGACGCCTTCGCCAAGGAGAACCAGGAAATCGGCACGACCCTCGCCGACGTCTCGGACGAGAAACAGGTCGCACGTCTTTTCGCCGAAGCCGAGAAGTTCCTCGGCGGGCTCGACATCCTCGTCAACAACGCGGGCGTCGCGGGTCCGACGGGCGCCGTCGAGACGCTCGCCCTCGATGCGTGGGAGGAGACGCTCAAGGTCAACATCACGGGCCAGTTCCTTTGCGCACGGCTCGCCGTGCCGCTTCTCCGGAAAGCCGGCGGCGGCGCCATCATCAACATGTCCTCCGCCGCGGGCCGCTTCGGATTCCCGCGCCGCTCGGCCTATGCCGCCTCCAAATGGGCGGTCATCGGTTTCTCCAAGAGCCTCTCGATGGAGCTCGGCCCCGACAACATCCGCGTGAACGCCGTGTGTCCCGGCGCGGTCGACGGGCCGCGCATCCGCCGCGTCATCGAGTCGAAGGCCAAGTCCACGAACCAGGCCTATGACAAAGTGTTCGCCGACTACGTGGCGCAAGGGTCGATGGGCCGCATGGTGACCCAGGAGGACATCGCGTCGACGATCCTCTTCGCCTGCTCGGACGCCGGCCGCAACATCTCCGGCCAGGCGCTCGCCGTCGACGGGGATACGCAGAAGTTGAGTTAGGAAATTAGGAAAATAGTATAAGTAATTATAAAAACGAAATTTATATCGATACCTGGCTAACGCTCGGCCGGCGCCTTGGCCTTGTCGAACAGGCGAAAGAAGTTGGCCGTCGTGGCCTCCGCGAGCGCCTCCGGCGTGATGCCCTTCAGCTCAGCGACCACCGCCGCCGTGTGGACGAGAAAGGCCGGCTCGTTCGACTTGCCGCGCTTGGGCACGGGGGCGAGATAGGGCGCGTCCGTCTCGACGAGCATGCGATCGAGCGGCACGTCGCGGGCGATGGCGCGGAGCTCGTCCGCCCGCTTGAAGGTGACGATGCCCGAGAAGGAGATCGAGAAGCCGAGGTCGAGGGCGGTCTCGGCGAGGGCGCGCGAGCTCGTGAAGCAGTGGATGACGCCCCTGAGCCGCCCCGACGCCGCCCCTTCCTTTAGAATGTGGGCCGTGTCCTCGTCGGCATCGCGCGTGTGGACGATGAGCGGCAGGCCCGTCTCGGCCGCGGCCGCCATGTGGGCCCGAAAGTTCGTTTGCTGTGAATCGCGCGGGCTGTGCTCGTAGTAGTAGTCGAGGCCGGACTCGCCGATGGCGACGACCTTGGGATGGCGCGCCAACTCGACGAGGCGCGACGAGTCGCTGACGCCCCCCTCGCCCGCCTCGTGCGGATGGACGCCGACCGAGCACCAGATGCGCTCGTAGCGCTCGGCGATCGCGCGCACGCCATCGAAGCGCTGAAGCTCCGTGCCGATGGTGAGCATCGCCCCCACGCCCGCGCGCCGCGCGCGTTCGATCACGTCGTCGAGCGCGCCCGCATATTCCGGATAGTCGAGATGGCAATGGCTGTCGACGAACATCAGCTTTCTTGTTCGACGTAGCGCGGGAAGATGCCCTGGGGCGCCGGCAAAGGCGTGCCGGGTTGAAGCGCGTCTGCTTCGCCGATCGCGGCGAAGCCGCGCTTCGTCTTCGGCGCCGCGAGCTGGTCGAGCAGCTTCGCCATCGAGCCCGGCATAAAAGGTTGAAGCACGATCGCGACGCAGCGGAGACACTCGGCCAGCGTGTAGAGAACCGTGTTCATGCGATGGGGATCGGTCTTCCGCAAGGTCCACGGCGCCTGCTTGTCGACATAGGCGTTGGCCGCGGTGATGGCGGTCCAGATCGTCTCGAGCGCCCGGTGGAATTCGGGCACGTTCGAGACGGCCGCGGTGTCGCCGACGGCGAGGAGCGCGCGCACGGCCGGGAGGAGCCCCCGCGCCTGGTCGAGCAGCGCGCGATCGGCGGGATCGAGCGCGCCCGGCTGCGGCGTGGCGGCGCCGGCGTTCTTCGCGATGAAGCTCAAGACGCGCTGGGCCAAATTGCCCAGATCGTTCGCGAGGTCGCCGTTCAAGCGCCCCACCATCGCGCGGCGCGAGAAGTCGCCGTCCTGCCCGAAGGGCACTTCGCGCAGCAAGAAGTAGCGCACGGGATCGAGCCCGTAGGTCTTGATGAGCGCGTGCGGGTCGATCACGTTGCCGAGCGACTTCGAGATCTTCTGCCCCTCGTTCGTCCACCAGCCATGGGCGAAGACGCGCCGCGGCGGCTCGACGCCGGCCGCCTTCAAGAACGCCGGCCAGTAGACCGTGTGGAAGCGCACGATGTCCTTCCCCACCATGTGGAGATCCGCCGGCCAGAAGGCCTTGAACATTTCCGATTCGACGTCGGGATAGCCCACGGCCGTCGCGTAGTTGGTGAGCGCGTCGAGCCACACATACATGATGTGATCGGGCGCACCCGGCACCGGCACGCCCCACTTGAAGCTCGTGCGCGAGATCGAAAGGTCGGTCAGGCCGCCCCGCACGAAGCTGATGACCTCGTTCCGCCGCGTCGACGGTCCGATGAAGGACAGGTTCGTCTTCTCGTAGTAGTCGAGCAGCCACTCCTGCCAGTCCGACAGGCGGAAGAAGTAGCTCGGCTCCTCGACCCACTCGACCTCGGCGCCGGACGGCGCGCGCTTCTTGCCGTCCGCGCCGGTCGTGAGCTCGTCCTCGCCGTAGAACGCCTCGTCGCGCACCGCGTACCAGCCGGCATACTTGCCGAGGTAGATGTTGTCGTTGCCCTTGGGCGATTTCGTCTTCGCGATCGCGCTCCAGATGGCCTGGCAGGAGCGGATGTGGCGCGGCTCGGTCGTGCGGATGAAGTCGTCGTTCGAGTAATTCATGGCGACGGCGAGCTCGCGGAAATTCTCCGACACCTTGTCGGTGAATGCCTTGGGCGAGAGGCCGGCCGCGGCCGCCGCTTTCTCGACCTTCTGGCCGTGCTCGTCGGTGCCGGTCAGGAACCGCACCTCGTAGCCATCGAGCCGCATGAAACGTGCCAGCACGTCGCAGGCGAGCGAGGTATAGGCGTGCCCGATATGGGGCGCGTCGTTCACGTAGTAGATGGGCGAGGTGATGTAGAAGCGCTTCTCGCGCGCGGCCATCCGGCTCTCCTCGGGTGCAGGTTCGGCGGCGAACGCGGCGCCTCGGCCCTCAGGCGCGGGCGGCGTTCTCGAGCGCGAGGAAGGCGGAGAGAAGCACCTGCCGGTGGTCGAGATTCAAGCTGTCCGCACGCCTGAACAGGCGGTCGTTCTTGTCCCATACCTCGAACCAGCGATCAAGGCTGCCCGCGCGCGCGAGCCGCCGCATGAGCTGGCTGTCGCCCTCGACGAGATCGGCCGTCCAGCGCCCCGTCGCGGCTCCGCGCAAGAGGCGCGCATGCCAGCCGCGGAGGAGGTCGGTCGCGAGGATGAAGGAATCATCGGCCCCTCGCCCGCAGGTCTCGTCCATGAAACGGTTGGCCGCGCTGAGATCGAGCGCGGGGAGGCTCGCGAGCACGCCCACGAGATCGCGGTAGAGCCCCATGCCGCCCGCTGAGAGCAGCTCGAAGGCGCGTCCGGGGCTCCCCTCGGCCAAGCGCATCACGCCGTCGAACGCGCCGTCCGCGAGCGGGATCTGCGCGAGAATGGCCGCGCGGAGATCGGACTCGCCGAGCGGCGAGAGCGCCAGCCTCCGGCAGCGCGAGCGGATGGTGGCGAGAAGGCGCGCGGGCGCATGGCTCACGAGGAGAAGCACCGCCTTCGCCGGCGGCTCCTCGAGAATCTTGAGGACGGCGTTGGCGGCGTTCCGGTTCATCTCGTCGGCGCTGTCGATGATGACGACCCGGTGGCCGCCCTCGGCCGGCGTCAGGCGCAGGAAGCCGCCCAACTCGCGCACGTCATCGATGACGATCTCGCTCCGCACCCTGCCCGTCTTTTCGTCAGCACCCCGCTCGACCACGCGGAAATCGGCATGCCCGCCCGCGACCATGCGCCGGAAGACCGGATGCTCGGGCGCCACAGGGAGCGTCGGCGCCTCCTCGCCGAGATGAGCGCCGGCCTGCCGCGCGCCCGCGCCCGCGAGAAGGAACCGCGCGAATCTGTGCGCGAGCGTCGCCTTGCCGATGCCGCGCGGTCCCGTGATGAGCCAGGCATGGGCGAGGCGCCCGGACCGGCTGGCCTCGACGAGCGTGCGCTCGGCCGCCCCGTGCCCGATGAGAGCCGGATTCGCCCGCGGCGGAAGGACCTCGAGATCGGTCTCTTCGCTCATCGCGCGTCCGGGCTCATCGCGCGCCCAGAGCGAGTCGTTCCGTGACCGCGTCGAGAATGGCGGCACGCACTTCATCGGGGGAATCCGTCCCGTCGATGACGACGCAGCGCGCGGGCTCGCGCTTGGCGATGTCGAGATAGGCCTCGCGCAAGCGCGCGTGGAAGTCGGGCTTCATGCGCTCGTAGCGCGTCTCGTCGATCTTGCGCTCATCGACGCGCTTCAAGCCGACACGCGGCGGCACGTCGAGAATGATCGTCAAGTCCGGCACGAACTCCCCGACGACGAGGCGATAGAGCGCCTCGACCGTCTCGCGGCCAATCCCTTGCGCGTAGCCCTGATAGGCCATCGTCGAATCGGCGAAGCGGTCCGAGAGAACCCAGCGCCCCGCATCGAGCGCGGGCCACACCGTGCGCGCGAGATGGTCGCGGCGCGCGGCGAAGTGGAGGAGCGCCTCCGTCATCGCGTCCCAGCGCGCGATCTCGCCCGCGAGCAGCAGCCCCCGGATCTCCTCGGCGCCCGGCGAGCCGCCCGGCTCGCGGGTGACGAGCGCCTCGATGCCGCGGGCCTTGAGCGCCTCGCCCAGGCGCGCGATCTGGGTCGACTTGCCGGCCCCCTCCCCGCCCTCGAAGGTGATGAAGCGTCCGCGCGCCATCGCTGCCGCCCCCGGGGCGCGCCCGTCTTTCGCGCCTCAGTGCCCCATGACGAGCGCCTTGAAACCAGCGCCCACGCGGCCGAAGAAACCGAGCTCCGCCACGTCCACGCCCGCGACAAGCGGGACGTCGACGGAATCCACACCCGGCGCGCTGATGACGAGCTTCGCGATCTTGGTGCCCTTGGTGATCGGCGCGGGAACCGGGCCCTGATACTGCACGACGGCCTTGAGTTGGGAGCGCGACTTCTTCGGCACCGTCACGAGGATGTCCTGCTCGAGGACGAGCGGCACGGTCGCGTCGCGCCCGAGCCAGACCTCGGCGCTCTCGATCGTCTCGCCGCCCTTGAAGACGGTCACGTTCTCGAACTCGTTGAAGCCCCATTCGATGAGGCGCTCGGATTCCTCGGCGCGGGCTTTCTCGCTCTCGAGACCGTTGATGACCATGATGAGGCGCCGATCGCCGCGCTTGGCGGAGGCGGTCAGACCGTAGCCCGAGATGTCCGTGTGGCCGGTCTTCAACCCGTCGACGCCGATGTTCTTGTAGAGAAGCGGGTTGCGATTGGCCTGGCGGATGTTGTTGTAGGTGTATTCGGTCTCGCCGTAATACGGATAGTACTGCGGGAAATCGAGGATCGTGCGCTTGGCGAGGACGGCCAAGTCGCGCGCCGTCGTCACGTGCTCCGGATCGGGCCAGCCATTCGAGTTCTTGAAGCGCGAGCCGGTCATGCCGATCTCGCGCGCGCGCTTCGTCATCTCCTCGGCGAACGCCGCCTCGCTCCCGCCCATGGCCTCGGCCGCGACGACGCAGGCGTCGTTGCCGGACTGGACGATGATGCCGCGGATGAGGTCGTCGACCTTCACCTTGTCCCCGATATGGACGAAGGTCTTGGAGCCGGCCATGCGCCAGGCCGTCTCGCTCACCGGAAGCATCGTATCCGTCGTGAGACGCCCGTCCTTCAAGCGCTCGAAGAGCATGTAGATGGTCATCATCTTGGTCATGGAGGCCGGCGCCATGGGCTCGGCCGCCGATTTCTCGAACAGGACGGCGCCCGTCTGCATGTCCACGAGGTAGGCGTATTTGGCCGAGGTCTCGAAGGCCGCGGACGTGCCCGGCAGCGCGAAGAGAAGCGCGACCAGGACGCCGAGGCCGGCGATGACGCGCGTGGGGGACGGGATGCGGGAGAGTGTCATGGCTCTGTCCTGGTTGGCGGGTGGAAGATCAGGCGGGGTCGGCGTCGCTCGTCCTCGGCATCGTGCTCAATCGACCACGATGCGCGCCTCGGGGTATCCCGCGGCGGCGACGCGTTCGAGCATACGGTCGGCATCTTCGACATTGGCCGCGGGACCGACGCGCACGCGATAGAAGACCTGGCTGCCGAGCTTCACTTGCACGACCTTGGTCGGACCGATGCCGGCGAGCGACGTGCTCAGGCGCTGCGCATTCGACTGGTTGGAGAAGGCGCCCGCCTGCACGAAGATCCCGGACGGCTTGACGGCGACGACGCCGATCTGGCCGGTCGGCGCGGGCAAGGATTCGACCGCCGTACCATTGACGGCCGTTGGTGCCGCGGGACTCGCGCTCGAGGCCGATGCCACCGTCGGCGCCGGGGTCGATGGGACGGGTTGTGCCGCCGGCGTTGGCGGAGCGACACTTGGCGCGGCTTGTGACGGCGTCACCTGCGCGGTCGCCACCGGTCCGCCGCCCGGCCCAGGCAGGGATTCGACCGTGACCGTGCCGGCCGGCGATGCCCGTGCCGGTTCGTCGTCGGCGCCCGGCATGCGCTTCGCGACGGCCGCGATCCGGCGGCTTTCCTCACCCAGCACTTCGACGCGCACCTTGGCGGTGCCGGACTGCTCGAAGCCGAGCAATTGCGCCGAGCGCCGCGAGAGGTCGATGATGCGACCGCGCACGAAGGGGCCGCGGTCGTTCACGCGCACGACGAGCGTGCGGCCGTTGTCCAAATTGGTGACCCGCACGAGGCTCGGCAGTTGCAGCGTCTTGTGCGCGGCGGTGAGCTCGTTCATGTCGAAGACTTCGCCGTTCGCCGTCTGCTTGCCGTGGAAGTCCGGGCCGTACCAGGAGGCGATGCCGGTCTCCGAATAGTTGTAGTCCTCTTGCGGGTAATACCAGGTGCCCTCGACCTCATAGGGCTTGCCGATCTTGAAGGTCCCGGCCTGGGGAGGCGCGCTCGGCTTCGGTTTCTGCTGGGGCTCGACGGATTTGACCGTGTGCGAGGCGAGCTGCGCGCTCGTGCACCCCGCGACCCACGCCGCCAAGGTGGCAATCCCCATCAATTGAATGGCGCGCGATGCGAACACGATCTAGTAGGTCGTTTGCCTCGGGACTCCAAATCTGGAAGACCAGAACTCTACCGCTCGGCGATGCGATCGGCAAGCAATCCGGCCGCGGTCGCGAAAAACACGGCCCGGTTCCATTTCATGATCACGCGGAAGTTGTCGTAAGCCAGGAACGCTGGCCCGTCCTGACCGGCCGGCATGATGAGTGCCGCCTCGCCCGCTTTGTCGTCGTCATCGAGCGCGCCGCCGTCGACGCGCTGCACGCCCGCAGCGCCCCATGCGCTCGGCAGCTGGCGCACATCCGAGGTGGCCAGCGCCGGATCGAAGCCCTCGGGCAAGAGCACGCGCCGCCCCCACGGCTCGCCCGCCTTCCAACCGGAGCGCGAGAGGTAGTTCGCGGCCGAGGCCAGCACGTCGGCCGTCGTCGTCCAGATGTCGCGCCGCCCGTCTCCATTGAAATCGACGGCATTGTTCACGAAGGTCGACGGCATGAACTGATTCTGGCCCATCGCCCCCGCCCAGGAACCCTTCATCGCCTCGGGCCTGATGTGTCCTTCATCGATGATGCGGAGCGCTTGGAGGAGTTCCTTCCGGAAGAAAGCGCTGCGCCGCCCGTCATAGGCCAAGGTCGCGAGCGCGGCGATGACGGAGAAGTTCCCCATATTCTGCCCGAAGCCCGACTCCATCCCCCAGAGCGCCACGAGGTATTGCGGCTGCACGCCATAGCGCGCTTCGATTTCGGAGAGCAGCGCCTGGTTGTCGGCCATGAGCTGCCGGCCGCGATTGACGCGACCGGGCGGCATGGTGACTTCGAGATAGCGCTCGAAGGTGAGCGTGAATTCCGTCTGGCGCCGGTCGAGCTCGATGATGCGGGGAATGGGCGCCACGTCCTTGAAGGCGCGGTCGATCGTGGCCTCGGAGATGCCTTCGGCGCGCGCCTCGTCCTTGAAGGCGGCGAGCCAGTCCTTGAACTCCTTCGATGCGGCCCCGGCATGGCCCATGCCGATGAGGAGTGCGGCCACGACAAGAATTCGGAATCGAAGCGCCAGTGTCACCGCTGCTCCTTCTCTCACGGTGCGGCTTATCTGCCACGAAAGGCGCGCCGCCGCAAATCATGCGGCTTGAGCCGCCGGCCGGGCGCGGAGCCGCGCCTGCGGCCCTGCGAGGTCCCGCACGATCGGCTGCGATCATGGCAAGAGAATGGCTACGGGGCCCTCGACAGCGCGGGTGGGGTCCGCGCCCTCGAGGTGTCTCGCCTCAACGCAAGGGGCCCGAAAGCGAGAAGGACAGCGATACTTGCGGGCTCGAATCATAGGCCGCGGGCGCCTGATAGTAGGCCGGCGCGGCGTAGTAGGCCGGTGCTGGATAGTAGGCGTGATGCGGCACCGCGTAGTAGCGGGGCGCCGCGTAGTAGTACTGCGGCGCGTAGACATAGGCAGGGCCGTGCCCATGGTGCTTGTGCCAGCCATAGGCGTGACCCGGAGGGCCGTAGCCCCGGCCATGCTCGAAATGGTGCTCGTGCTCATGCTCCCAGGCGAAGGCGGGAAGCGATACGAGCGACAAGCCCACCGCCATGAGAGGAATGACCAATCGTGCTCTCAGTTTCATGATGACACTCCCTTCATTGGGCCGGCACGGGGCCGGCGACCCTTCCCTTCTAACGCAGCCCATCCATCCGGATTCTGTCCCGTCGATGAACATGAGTTCACGAACGCGCCAATGGCGACGCATCACCCTCGCCTACAAGCCGAGAGCCGGCCCGGGCACGATGACGCTCGGGCGGTAGAACGGCTTCGAGGCGAGCGGGACGCCGTGCGAATCGTGGCTGTCGCTCCTAGCCCCGGTCGGGTGCACGGGGCTGGCATAGGCCGTGTCGTGACGGTCGTTGCGCAGAGCGAGCCGCTCGCGCCAGCCGGTATCGTCCGCGCGGGCGGATCGTTCGACGACGACGGCGGGGCGATCCCGGTCGGCCGGCGCCGAATCCGCGAGCACGGTCGCGGGCAACGAGGCGATCAAGACGAACAAGGCGGCAAGCGGAATGGCGGTTCGGCCCCACATCGGGCACCTCCTTGCGCAGCTCCTCCCCTCGACACTGTCTTTAGGGGGACGCGCATGACCGCGCGGTCACGTCCGCATTAATTCCCTGTCATCATCGCACGAGTGGACCAAGGCGCCGGGACGGCACGCTTACGAGAGGCGCGGGATCGCGAGGCCCAACTGCGGCTTCATGAAGGGGCTCACTTCGATGGGCAGCGACGGAACCCCTCGCGTGGGCGTCTCGACCTTGGTGCCGCTCGATGAGGTCTTGGAGGGAGCCGTCCCATCGGCCCAGGCCAATGCCGGTGCGAGGACGGCGACCAGTGCCAGGACAGCCAGGCTCACGCGAAACATGGTGGTTCTCCTCCGCTCGGCGGCGCCCATTCGGCCGCTTCACCCCATAAATAAAGGTGCACCCTTAACCGCCCCCTCACGGCCGGGTTAAATCGGCGTAAGGGTCGTTAAAAGGTATGGTTGATCGCCGGTAATGCCGTGGGGACCGGGGCGCTGGCCCCGGCCTCGTACAGCCGCATCGCCAGAATCCTGTCAATGCAGCGTTACACCCTGTTGCACCCCTTTGGCGCGTCTCGCGCGCACCGACGAAGGATCAACGGGCCCGGATCGTTTTCTATCAATAACTTGCGAGAAGCCCTTGTCTTCGCACGATTTTTGCATGTTCCCACCTGATTCTTGCGAGTCTCTCCTCTGAAAGGGTGGGAAGGATGACGAAGCTCGTGCGTTTGGCAGCCTGGGGACTTGCCTTGGCGACCCTCGCGGCGCCGGCCTTGGCAGCCGACGAAAACAGCCTGTTCGGCGCGCCCGCGATCAGCGCCGAGGAGCTTGGCACCCACCGCGCGAAAGGCGACGAGATCAATCTCGACCAATACGGCAATCCAGGGCAGATGGGCATGACCGCGCCCACCTCGGGCACGCCCGCGACCGGCACCGGTCAGAACGCCGTCAACCTCGGCCAGAACGGCTCGTTCCGCGGCGTCGCGGTTGGCGTGCAGAGCGGCACGGTTAGCCAGAGCGGCACCATCCACTAGGGCCTCGCGGTCCCCTCACGCATCGAGCGTCAGCGAGGACGAGCGCGCGCCGCGCCTACCGCGCGAGTAGCATCGCCCACGCACGACAATTCGGTTCACGACGGATCGATCGCCTCGGCGCAGCCGTCCGTCGGCGCCGCGGCCACGTGGCCGACCACGGGCACGATCTTCAATCCCGCGGAGGCGACGCGGCACGGCGCCGCGACGAGACCGCAGGACGAGAGACTCGCGCCGAGGAGAAGAAGAATCGCGAAGCCGGCAAGTCGCCGGATGACGGCGTGATGGCCCTGGTTTTGATCCATCGCTGCCCCACCAAGTTGCCCTGGCGAGGTGATCGCGTCGCATCGCGGCTTTTTCGTGGCCGCGCGCGGCAGGCGCTTGTGACAAAGCTGTGATCGCGCGCCCGTGCGTCGCGTGTCGGTGCGTCGCGTGCTTGTCCTATCCGTCGGCGCTCTTGCGCGACTTCGCGAACTCGATGACCTGTCCCGACCCGGCCTTGGGGCCGGTGAGGAACCAGGACTGCATCGGTCCCTTGCCCTTGAGCTCGATCATGCCGCCATTCTCGAACTCGTAGTCGTCGGCGAGCCGCACGCGCACGGCCTCCGACACGTTGATGCGGTCGGGCGTGCCCATGGATTCGTAGCGGCTGGCCGTGTTCACCACGTCGCCCCACAGGTCGTAGGAGAATTTCTGCGTGCCCACGATGCCGGCGACGACCGTGCCCGTGTGGATTCCGATCCGGATGCTCAAGGGATGGGCGAAGCCGGCCGCGTACTCGCCGAAGCTCTTCAGGGCCGCGAGCGCGAACTCCGCGATCTGCTGGCAGTGCGTGGGGCTGCGGTCGGGGATGCCGCCGACGACCATGTAGCAGTCGCCGATCGTCTTGATCTTCTCGAGCTTGTGGCGGCGCGCGAGCTCATCGAACCGGCCGAAGACGTCGTTCAGCATCAGCACGATCGCATTCGGCCCGAGCTTCGCCGAAAGGGCCGTGAAGCCCACGATGTCGGCGAAGAGGACGGTCACCTCCGGGAACGTCTCGGCGATCATCGATTCGCCCTTCTGGAGGCGATCGGCGATCATCGCGGGCAGGATGTTGTGGAGAAGCTTCTCTGTCTGGTGCCGCTCTTCGGTGAGGGCGCGCGCCTGCGCTTCCGCCTCCGCGGTCTTCTGCTGGGCCTTGAGACTCGCATCGGCCAGGTTCCCGGCCATGGAATCGATGGCCTGGCCGAGTTCGCTGATCTCGTTCCGCCCGGTGAGATTCGTCCGGACCGCGAGATTGCCGCCCGCGATCTCCCGCACCGCCGAGAGGAGGACTTCGCTCGGCCTCAGGAGCTTCGCCTTGAGCATCCAGACCATGCTCGCGATGCCGGCCAGCATCGCCGCGCTGGTCACGAGGATGGTCAGCAGGATCTCGCGCGAGAAGTGGTTGAGCGCCGCGAGCTCCGCCTTGGTCCGTTGGTCGACCATGACGAGGAACTCGCCGATGGGGCGCATGATCTGCGCCTTCGAATCGTAGTAGCGCTGGCTGTAGAGGATCTTCAGCGCCATGTCGCGGTCGGGCGGGCCTTCGCGCGTGAAGTTGCCGGTGCCGTCGTCGAACCGGCCCTTGACGGCGTTCATCGCCACCTCTTCCAGGCGCACGAGCGCATCGGAGCGGTTCTGAGCCTCCTTGAGTTTGCTGAACTCGTCGATCGTGAAGCCGGCCGCCTTCATCCGCGATTCGAGCGACACGGCGCCGTCCGAGTCGGACGACGGCTCGGGCAGGAGATTCATGACGACCAGGTCCCAGAAGACCTGGTCGTAGCCCTTGGGCCGCACGGTGACGCCGTTCCGGATGTCGAGCACCTTGCCGTAGAAGCGCTCGAACCGCTGGTCGCCCGTCGCGGCAAAGGTGCGCGCGAAACGCGTCAGGTCATCCGATGATTGATGAAGCTCCTGCGCGAGCTCGTGGGAGGAGTAGCGGCGCGACTGCGCGCGCTCGACCTCGATCTCCGTGCTGCGGAGTACGACCGCGAGACCCGTGACGATGCTGGCCAGCGCCAGCGTGACGAAGAGGAACACCGACAGGAGCCGGCGAATCTGCATGCGGCCACCCTTCCCTCGCTTTGGCGCGGGAGACTAATCCCCTCGGCGGGCGAGCGCAATTCGAACTGTGGTAACCCGCTCCGCGGGCGCGAAATCGGCCATCGCGCCAAGGGCGCGGCACCCACGCGTGCCGCGCGCGTCGATGGCGGCGCTATTTCCCCACCGTCGCCACCACGTCCCAGTAGCTGCGCTTGGGCGGGATCGCGATCATGTCCTTGTAGGGATCGACGGTCGCCTGGAAGGCGCCGCTCTTCTCGTTGGCTTCGCAATCGGCCTTCGACCCCCACAGCGAGATCGAGGCAAGGCGGCCCGTCTTCGGATCCGCGCAGAAATAGGCGTGCCGGAATCCGCGCTCGGGCTTGTAGGTGGCGACGTGTCCCGGCCAGCCGCGCGCGACATCGCCGAGCCGCTCGAGCTTCATCGTGACGTCAGCCATGCGCGCATAGCCGACCGGGCCCGGATTGCCCGCGACCTCGGCCATGACCGTGCGGTGATGCACGTCGGGCTCGGAGAGCCGGTATTTCGACGCCTCCTTGGCGACGTTCTTCAGGGTCGTCGCCGTGTTCTCGAGCATGGCGGCCTCCGACTCGAAGAACGAGACCGTGAGCGAGTGCGGCGTGTTGCCGTCGAACATGAGATAGGCGATGACGAGCCCCTTGTAAGCGCCGGTGCGCTCGACCCAGAACGGCTTGAGCTCGCCGAGTAACTCGGGCCTTAAATCGACGAAGTTGAGCCGTGCGTGCATGGCGATCCTCCCCTGGTGCGCTTCTCCCGCGAGCCTAGCATGAACGATGCGATCGCCGGGAGACGCTCACGTCCCCGCGATCGCGCGCGCCGCGAGATAGCCAAAGGTGAGCGCGGGCCCGAGCGTGATGCCCGCCCCGGGGTAGCCGCCGCCCATGAGGCTCGCCGCGTCGTTGCCGATCGCGTAGAGGCCGGGGATCGGTGCGCCCGCGGAATCGAGCACCCGCGACGTCGCATCGACCTTGAGGCCGAGGAAGGTGCCGATGTCGCCGGGCAGCACACGAAGCGCGTAGAAGGGCGGCGTCTCGAGGGGGGCCACGCAGGGGTTGGGACGATGGGCCGCATCGCCCGCCGCGCGGTCGAAACCGTTCCCGCCCTTGCCGAAAGCGGGATCGGCGCCGTCACGCGCGGGGCCGTTATAGGCCGCGACGGTCGCTTCGAGCGCCCGCCCGTCGATGCCGATCCTGCCCGCGAGCTCGCCCAAGCTGCCAGCGCGGACGAGATAGCCGCTCCGCACATGGGGCTCGACGCTTCGCGGCGCCGACGGCGCGCGCCCGAGACCATAGGCACGGATCGCGCGCGCATCGGTGATGAGAAACGCCTCGACCGGCCGGGTTCCGGCCGATGCGATCATGGCCGCGACGAAATCGTGGTAGGACGAGGCCTCGTTCGTGAACCGCCTGCCATCGCGCAGGACCGCGATGACGCCGGGCTTCGCGCGGTCGCCGAAATGGGGGAACGGCGTCGTGCCGCCGCCCTTGACCGGCGCGAGCGAGACGGGAGTCCACGCCGCCGGGTGACGGACCGAGCGTTCGAGGACGGCGCCCAAGGACTCGGCGAGAGCGAGGCCGTCGCCCGCATTCTCGCCGGGCGGGATCGAGACATGGGTCGTCGCGCACTCGCCCGCGAGATGCGGGTAGTGGCGGCGCTTCAGTGTGTCACTTCCGGGGAAACCGCCGCAGGCAAGAATGACCGCCTTCCGTGCGCGCACCACGACGCGCGCGCCGCCCCTTTTGACGACGGCGCCGGTCACGCGGCCTCCTTCCGCCTCGAGCGCCACGACCGGCGCGCCGAGCCACAACGGAACCTCTCGCTCGAAGAGCGTGAGCGCCAGGCGCGCCGCGAGCGCATTGCCCATGGTCGTGCGCGAGCCGCGCGGCAGGCCCGACAGCCGGTCGAGCCCGTAGCGGCCGAGAAGACGCGCGACGTAGAGCATCGATCGCGGCGAGCGTCCCAGATTCAAGAGGTGCGGCAAATCCTCCCGCGCGATCGAAAGACCGCCCAAGAGCGTCGCGACCGGCAGCGGATGGCGAAGCGCGCGAAACCGGGCCCCGAGACGGCGCCCGTCGAACGGCTCAGAGCGGAGCGTGCGCCCGCCCGGTGCCGCACCCGGACAATCGGGATAGTAGTCGACCGCCTCGGGGAAAAGGACGAATCGCGCATGGCTGTTCACCTCGAAGAAGCGGAGCGCATTCGCCGCCTCCTCCACATAGGCCCGTGCGCGAACAGGATCGAGAGTGCCGCCGGGTGCTGCTTCGAGATAGCGGAACGCGGAATCGGCGCTGTCGACGAAGGATCCGCCGCGCGCCTGGTCGTTCCCGGGAATCCAGATCTCGCCGCCCGAGATCGCGGTGGTGCCGCCGAAACACGGCGCCTTCTCCGCGACGATGACGTCGAGCCCGCCATGGCGGAGCGCCACCGCCGCCGCAAGGCCCGCCGCCCCGCTGCCCGCGACGAGCACGTCGCAGACGAACTCCGGTTCGCTCGCGCCCATCGACGCAATCCCCCGAGGGCGCGCTAGATGATCGCGTGCTCGGTCACGATCAGGCGTTCGAGCCTGCTCACATGCTTCATCACGTCGGCGCGGCCTTCGGGGCCCGAGGGAAGCGAGAAGGCCGCGCGCGCCTCGGCCTCGGTCGCGAACCATTCCTCGGCGAAGCCGTCCCACGCGCACTCGCCCGCGGGCTTGCCTGGGAGCGCGTCCGTCGCGCGCACGTTGACGATGTAACGCTTGAGATAGGCGCCCTGCTTTTCCTTGATGAACGGCGCGTGGCTTTCGAGCCACCAGCTGCGGAATTGATCGATCGTGATGTCGTCGGCTTTCTTCAAGAACCAAACCACCTTGACCATGGCGCACCGTCCTTCTCGCTCCTCGTCGCGCCATTGAACACGCTCGGCGGCTCTTCGGAAAGGCCCCGCGGCATGGTTTCGCTCGCGCACCTCAATTGAAGGCGAGGATCGTCGAGGCCTTGTTCATGAAGTCGGTCACCGTGCCGGAGCCAAGTACGGTGTTGTAGTGCTCCTTCCACGCGCGCGCCAAGGCGGCGAGGTCGTCCGGATCGGGCATGGCGCCGAGGCGTCGTTGGTAGTGCACGCGGCACATGGCGCAGCCGTAGAGAAGATTGCCCACGAGCTGCTCCCAGCGCCCGACGCCGGGCATCACATAGCCCTCGACCTTCGCGCGGAGCGGTTTGCGGTAGGCAAGATAGTTGGTCCAGATGTCGTCGTGGGTCAGGCGCTCCATCTGCCAGAGGCCGAGCGCGGGACCCAGCACCGGCGCGCCTGCGTCGCGCTGGTCGAGCCAGATGAGCGCGCTCTCGGTCATGGCCGTGCCGAGCACGAGCCGGCGCGCGGCCAGGCTGTTGAGGCCGAGCTGGCCGAGCACAGGCGTGATGACAAAGGCGTAGAGCTGCTTCGCGTCGATCATCGAGGCGGGAGAGTACGCCCCTCCGGCCGCGCACGGAACAGGTCCGCATCCGGCGGCAAGAGCGACACACCGCGCGTTCCCCCTGGTGCCGTCGCTCCGGGCCGCTTCCCTTGACCAGGGGTGCCGCGCCCGCTAGGGACAATGACGTTCCATCCTCTACCATCCGAGCCGAAGCGTACCCCATGCCCATCAGCCGCCGCCGTGTTCTCCGGACAATGCTCGGCCCGCTCGTTATCGCCGCGCTCGATCCACTGGGCCGCGTCACCTGGGCTGAGGAAAGCGGCATGACCATGACCGTGTCGAGCACGGCCTTCACCGAGGGCAATTCCATACCGAAGCGCTTCACCTGCGACGGCGAGAATGTCTCGCCCGCCCTCGCCTGGTCGGGCACGCCGCAGAAAGCGCGCAGCCTGGCGCTCGTCTGCGACGACCCCGATGCGCCGAACGGCACCTGGTATCACTGGGGCGCCTTTGACATTCCGCCCGCGACGGCCCAGCTCGCGGAAGCCTTCGCCGCGAACGCGCAAGTGGGAGCGATCCGCCAGGCGGTCAACGACTTCGGCAAGTTCGGCTATGGCGGGCCATGCCCGCCGCGCGGCCGGGGCGCTCACCACTACCGGTTCCGCATCATGGCGCTCGACGTGGAGCGCCTCGATCTCGGCGCCGAGCCGCCGTGCCGCAAGATCCTCGATGCGGCGAAGGACCACACGATCGCCTGGGGCCGGCTCGTCGGCACCTACGCGCATTAAGCGCGCGGGCTGCGGTGCGCCCGGACGGGAGAAACCCGTCACCACCCAAAATTTGCTGGCAACAAGAACAGGGAGTGCGGCTAGACTCGCCGAAGCCGTGTTCCCGTTAGCACGACGGATGGGTGGCCGAGCGGTTTAAGGCACCGGTCTTGAAAACCGGCAGGGGCGCAAGCTCCTCGTGAGTTCGAATCTCACCCCATCCGCCACTCAAGTCATTCGCTCCGCGCGGCACGCCACACGACGGAAAGCCAAAGGCATGGCTCGCCGCCATCTGCCGTTCCGCGTCTTCGTCTCCTCGCTAGGCCCCCTTCGCGCCGCGCTGGTGGGCGTCGCGGTAGGCAAGATAGGTGCGGTGCGTGGCGATATGGTCCGCGAGACGTTTCGCGTCGTGCCAGACGCCCCAGATGAACGAGGACCCGCGCCCCGACAGCCATGGCAATCCCAAGAAATAGATCCCGGGCTCGGCGGACATGCCGCGCCGGTGCTTGGGCCGGCCCCTTTCGTCGAACGCATCGACCTTGAGCCAGCCGAAATCGAGAGCAAACCCTGTCGCCCAAATGATCGAGGTAACCCCCGCCCTCGACAGGTTCAGTTCGAGAAGGGGATCCTTGGCGCATGACGGCATCGGCCCGATGCGGCGCGCCTCGGGCTCTGGCGGCAGGTCGAGACCGTTGCGGGCGGCGAACGCGTCGGCTTCGTCCAGCATCGACAGATAATTGGCATCGCCGCGCGCGATATTGTCCGCAAGGTCGGTTGCGAATCTCACGACGCCGTCCGCATGCGCCTTCGTCACGCCGACGAGCGTCATCCCCTGCTCCGCCAACTGACGGAAGTCGATCGTCCGGCCGCCATAGGCGCCGCTCACCGCGATCGTGACGTGTTCGGTACCAGGCGCCATGGCCTCCATGTCCCACTTGCCGAGGACGCCCAACCACCACACGAAGTCGCGCCGGCGATAACTGCGCGGAGGCCGGTCATGCGGGCCGACCGAGAGGTAGACGCGCCGCCCGGCGCGCAGGAGCTCGTCCGCGATCTGCACGCCCGAAGAGCCCGCGCCCACCACGAGCACGGCGCCTTCCGGCAGCTGGGCCGGATTGCGGTAGCCGCTCGAATGCAGCTGCAGGACGCCGGCGTCTCCTGGAACAAGCGGCGGGATGACCGGGCGCTGGAAGGGCCCGGTGGCGGCGACGACGCTCATCGCCTCGATGACGCCCTTCGAGGTTTCGACGCGAAATCCGGCCCGGCCACTGTTCCGTTCCACTCGCTTCACCTCGACGCCCGTGCGGATCGGCGCGCGGACCATGTCCGCGTAAGCGACGAAATAGTCCGCGACGCTCTCCTTGGGCGCGAAGGCGTCGGGGTCGAGGTTGGAGAACTCCATGCCCGGGAACCGGTCGTGCCAGGCCGGGCCGTTGGCCACCAGCGAGTCCCACCGTCCGGTGCGCCAACGTTCGGCGATCCGGTCCCGCTCGAGAACGAGGTGCGGGACGCCGCAATGCCCCAAGTGCTCGCTCATGGCGATGCCGGCTTGGCCCGCACCGACGACGAGCGTGTCTATTGTCTCGACCGACATTCCCGGCTCCCATCCATGGCACCCGGGAATTGTCGCCTTGCGGCGCGGCCATGCCAAGGGCCGCGCCCGCCGCTCATGGCCGGGCGACGCTCACGCGGAGGAAGTTGGCGGTGATCGAGGTCGTGCCCGGAGACTTGCTCTGGTTCTGGCTTTCGAAGAGCGCCACCAGTTCCTTCTGGAGCTCGCCCGCCTTGCCGTTCTTCTCCGCCGCGTCGAAGGCGTTCATCGACGGGCCGTAGTACTGGCGGAACGTGTCGACAAACGCGCTCGGCGTGCCCGGGAAGTTGAACGTGTAGGTATCGCGCACGCACGAGACCTTCTCTTTCGGCACGCCCGCCGCGGCGAATCGCTCGACGACATTGTCCTCGACGCCCCAGGTCATGGGGCTGACGAAGCCCGCGGGCGGCGGCGGCGAATAGGCCGAGCTGATCTTGAGGATCTGGGCCACGAGCGTCGGGTCGTTGGGGATCCAGTTGCCCATGACGATACGCCCGCCCGGGCGGCAGACGCGCACCATCTCCTTGGCGACATCGAAGGGCTTGGGCGCGAACATGGCGCCGAAGATGCTGACGACCACGTCGAAGGTTCCGTCCTTCTGCCCGTGGAGTTCGATCGCATTCCCCTCCTCGAAGCGGAGATTGGCGAGCCCTGCCTCCTTGGCGCGCCGATTGCCGGCGTCCACCAGGTTGCGCGCGATGTCGACCCCCAGCACATCCGCACCCCGCCGCGCCGCCGGCAGCGCCGTCGTCCCGTCCCCGCAGCCGAGGTCGAGGATTTTCTGGCCGCGCGCGATGCCGATCCGATCGACGAGCGCCTCGCCGCTTTCCCGCATGCTCATCGCGATGCGCGTGAAGTCGCCCTTCTCCCAAAGGGCCTTGTTCGGATTCACGGGAGCCAGGTTCTCGAGATTCGCGTTCATGGGGTTCCACCTTGTTCTGCAAACACCGAATTGAAGCCTTGATTCGTCCCAGGCACTGGATCGGTCGAGGCCGATGCAAGATGATGCCCGCTCGATAGCCGAGAACATCGCTGCGGGCAATTCTCTCCGCGCGCCGATTCGAGGCGATCGGGCCACTTTCATCGCTTGCGGCGATGATTCCACGGCAATTCAAACGCTCCCGACCACACGCCCCGCTGCGCCGTGCGCGCCTCGTCCTCGACCTCGACATAGTCCATCGCGTAGCGGCGATCGGCGACGGCCCAGCCTTCGGCCACGAGCCAGGCGCCCAGCTCCTCCTCGCCCACGAAGCAGACGGCCAGGGTACGCTGGGCGCGGTCGGTGCCGCGCGCCTCGCACGCGACGGACCGGCCAGCGATCTTGCGGCGCAAGGCCGAGACCGCCGCCATGCCGCAGGGCCAGCGCTGGCCCGCGCGCTCGCAAGACTGGTCGCGATCGGGGGCGGCGATGCCGTAAAGGCCGATGCGCGTCTTGCCGATCGCGATGGTGTCGCCATCGATCACCTGCGCGAGGCCCGCGAGGTCCGGGGGCGGCTCGGGCAGGCTTGCGGCCAGCACGGCAAGAGCAATCAGGCGGTACACGAATCGTCTATCCTACACAGGGCGCGCACGCGCCAGCTTAGCCCCGGCGGCGGCGTCCGCCATGCTAAAGTCACTCCGCGACATTTGCTCCGCCAACCTCAGGGGCCGCGCCCGAGGAAGAGCCTGCCATGGACATCAAAGCCGCCGTCTTGCGCAAGCTGCACGAGCCTCTCTCGATCGAGACGGTCGAGATCGACCGGCCGCGGGGGCGCGAGGTGCTCTTGCGCACCGTGGCATCGGGCGTCTGCCACAGCGATCTTCACATCATCGACGGGCTCAGCCGGTTCGCGCTCGACCGCCCCTACGTCTTGGGCCATGAGGGCGCTGGGATCGTCGAGGCGGTCGGCCCCGAGGTGAGCGCCGTGCGGCCGGGCGACCATGTGGTCGCCTGCATCTCCGGCTTCTGCGGAAGCTGCGCCCAATGCCAGTCCGGCCACCCCAACCTCTGCACGGGCGGCATCGTCGCGCGGCCCGATTCCGAGCCGCCACGGCTCTCGCAACGGGGCCAGCCCATGAGGCCCTATCTCGGCGTCGCGAGCTTCGCCGAGCGCATGCTTCTTCACGAAAACTCGGTCGTGCGGATCGACCCCGAACTGCCGCTCGACCGGGCGGCGCTCGTCGGCTGCGGCGTGCTCACGGGGGTCGGTGCGGCGCTCCGCACCTCAGGCCTCGAGCCGGGGCAGACCGTCGCGGTCTTCGGCTGCGGCGGAGTCGGGCTCTCGATTATCCAGGGGGCGCGCATCGGCGGCGCGCGCCAGATCATCGCCGTCGACATCCACGAGGAGAAGCTGGAACTCGCCCGGAGAATCGGCGCGACCCACGCGGTCGACGGCGCCAAGGACGACGCGGTCAAGGCGGTGCGCGCGCTCACGGGCGGCTCGGGTGTCGACCACGCCTTCGAGGCCGTGGGTCTCGCCGTCCTCGTGCGCCAGGCGATCGAGAGCCTCGCCATCCGCGGCACGGCCACCATCGTCGGCGTGCTGCCGCCCGATGCGCTCATCACCTTTCCCTGGATGGCCATCCGGCCCGAATGCCGCGTGCAGACCTCGCGCATGGGCTCGAACCGCTTCCGCAAGGACATTCCGCTCTATCTCGACTTCTACCGCCAGGGCCGGCTCATGCTGGACGAGAAGGTGACGAAGCGGTCGCGCCTCGAGGACATCAACGAGGCATTCCGTGCCATGCGGGCGGGCGAAGGCGCCCGAACCGTTCTCACCTTTACCTGACGCCGTACTATCGGCCCGCTACGGTCGTGATGCGCGCGGTGGAGCGGCCGCGGGCCATGCACTAAGATCGTCCACCGACCACGCACCGAGGACCGATCCCGATGGCGACCGACTACACGGTGAGCGACCTCATCGCCGACTTTCTCGTCCGCTGCGAGGTCGAGACGGTGTTCGGCATCGTCTCCGTCCACAACATCCCGATGCTCGATTCGATCTCGCGCGGCAACCGCATCCGCTACGTCATGACGCGCGGCGAGCACGGCGCCGGCCACATGGCCGACGGCTACGGCCGCGCGTCGGGCAAATTGGGCGTCCTCTTCACGAGCACGGGGCCTGGTGCTGCCAATGCGGTCGGTGGGCTCATCGAGGCGCGCTTCGCGAGCACGCCCATCCTCCACATCACGGGCCAGACCTCGACCAAGTTCATGGAACGCGGCATGGGCACCGTGCACGACATCCCGAACCAGCGCGGACTCATGGCCGCCGCGGGCAAGACCGCTTACACGATCACGACCCCGGGTGACGCCTACGCGATCCTTCGCGAGGCGGTGGCGGAGGCGACGAGCGTCCCCCGCGGGCCCGTCACGGTCGAGGTGCCGATCGACGTGCAGCGGAGCGCAGTCGCGCGGCCCGCGAGTCTTGACGCTTACGAGTTGCCGCGCTTCCCGCCGCTCCGCCCTTCGGAGGCGGAGATGGCCGCCCTCGTCGAGATCGTGGCCGGCTCGAAGCGCCCCGTGCTCTGGTTGGGCCGCGGTGCCGCGGGTGCCGGCCGGCCGGCCGAGGCGCTCCTCGCCATGGGCGTCGGCATGGTCACGAGCTGGGCCGGGCGCGGCGTCGTCTCCGAGGACCATCCCCAGAATCTCGGCGCGCTCAACGGCGGCGGGCACGAGCTCATCGAGAAATTCTACGAGACGGTCGACCTCATGCTCGTCGCGGGCTCGCGCGTGCGCGGGCACGAGACCCAGGATTTCTCCGCGCGGCTGCCGAAACGCATGGTCCAGATCGACGTCGACCCCCGCGCGGACGGGCGCACCTTCGCCAATGCCGGCTTCGTCAACGGCGATGCGTGCCTCGTGCTCGAGGAGTTGGTCCAGCGGCTCAAGGGGCGCTTCGCCGTCGAGCCGGGTTATCCCGAAGCGTTCAAGCGGCTCAAGGTCGACGCGCGCGAATCCTTCAAGCGGACGCTCGGCGCCTACGCGAGTTTCGCCGACCAGCTCGCGGCGGTGATGCCCAAGGACGCGATCTGGGCCCGCGACATCACCATCAACAACAGCACCTGGGGCAACAAGCTCCTGCCGCTCCGCGACACGACGACGAACATCTATCCGATCGGCGCGGGCATCGGCCAGGGCATGTGCCTCGGCATCGGCGCGGCGCTGGCGGCGAAGGGGCGGAAGACCATCGTCCTCATCGGCGACGGCGGCCTTGCCTTGAGTCTGCCCGAGCTGTGGACCGCGATCCAGGAGCAGCTCGACATCACGATCATCGTCGCCAACGACAATGGCTACGGCGTCATCCGCCACATCCAGGACAAGGCGGCGGGCGGGCGGCGCCGGTTCGACACGCTTCTCTCGCCCGATCTCGCGGAGCTTGCGAAAGTCGCGGGGCTGCCGTTCTGGCGCGTCTCGAAGAGCGGCGATTTCGGCGGCATGGTCGCGAAGGCGCTCGCGGTCCGCGGGCCCGCCATGGTCGAGATCGACATGCGGACGATCGGCGAGCATCCGCCCTATTTCCCGTACGCGCCCAAGGTGCCGGCCGAAGCCCCGGTCGGCTGAGCGCGCGCCGATCGGCCCCGCCTGCAGCGCCTCGATACCGTCGCGGCGGCAGCGGACCCCGAAACGATCTATTGCCCCCACGCCGATCCCGCTAGACTGCCGGCCAGCGGGGGATCTGGCGTGGCAGCATTGACGGATCATGCGCCCGGACGCATGGCGGGATTGGTTCTCGCCCTGTGCCTGGCCGCTTCGATGGGGCGAGGGGCCGTGGCCGAGGACGGGCCGCCACCCGGAATCCACCCCTATCTCATGATCGAGACGTCGCCGACCAAGTCGTCCGCCAACTTCACGCATCCGAAATCGGCCCAGGACGTCCAGCTCCTCAATCCCAACCAGCGCTCCTACCAGGGCGGGACGCTCGGCTTCGACTGGGGCGAGAACTGGGGTTTCGAGTTCGCGGTCGATGCGACCGAGACCGACCTCGAGGCGCCGGGCCTCACCGTCGGACGACTCTCCGAATACGGCATGTGGACCTTCGTGCCGCAGTTCCGCTTCCGCTATCCGATCAAGGAATTGCGCCTCCAACCTTACGCGATCGTGGGGGCCGGCCTCGGTTATGGCGGAGCGCATGCGCGCAACCCCGAGGGCACCCTCACCGTCAACAAGGCGCAGGACACCTCCTTCGTCGGCGTGGTCGGCCTCGGCATGGAATACTTCCTCTCGGAGAACATCGCCCTCGGCTTCGAGACCAAGTACCGCTACCTCTACCGGACGGACGTCGAGGTGGCCGGCCGCACGCAGCACCTGAACCTCGATTCGCTCGTCTATGGCTTCGCCATGCGCATGTATCTGGACGGCGGGCCCGGCGCCACGGCGCCGACCTGGCTGCCCACGAAACCCGCCGACAGCGGCGAGCTTCGCGGTTACATCGCGTTCCGCTACGGCGTCGACTTCATCACGAACACCGACGCCAATCCCGGCATTACCACGAATTCCTTCAATCATCCGCTGTTCTCGACCGCGGTCGGCTTCAACTTCGGCAAGTATTGGGGCGCCGAGCTCGCGCTCGACACGGCCAAGACCGACGTCGACGCGCCCGACTTCGGCCGCGTCGGCGAATACCGTTTCATCATGGGGCTCGCGCAGCTCCGCCTGCGCTACCCCGTCATG
Source organism: Alphaproteobacteria bacterium (assembly GCA_046349515.1). Lineage (GTDB taxonomy): Bacteria > Pseudomonadota > Alphaproteobacteria > CADEGL01 > CADEGL01 > JBGPGW01. The sequence continues at coordinate 32,108 of JAXMCE010000013.1, forward strand.
GAGGACAGGCTCTCGCCCTATATCATCGTGGGCGGCGGGCTCGGCTACGGCGAGTTCAACGACCGGCGCGTCTCCGCCAGCGCCTTCAAGATCGGCGGCAAGGGCACGAGCCCCATCGCCGCGGCGGGCGCGGGCTTCGACTACTTCATCGCCCGCAACATGTCGGTCGGGCTCGAGGCCAAGCGCGTGTTCTTCTACGAGCCCAACTTGATGCTCAACGACCAGACGACCAAGTTCAAGATCGATCCCGTGCTCCTCTCGGCCGGCATCCGGCTCTACTTCCCGTAACGGACAAGCGGTCGCTCCCTAGCGCGAGCGCCCTCCCCGCGGACGAATGCGCGGGCGGTACGCGCCCGTCCAATTTCGCGCCCGCCGGAAAATCGCCTATCCTCCGCCCGATTCCCCACCATCGTTTCGCGCGAGGACGGACGCCATGGCCAACGAGCATCGGAACCGGATCCATCTGAGCCCCGAGGACCAGAAACATTTGCGCGAGCTGCGCGCGCAAAGGCCCGCGCGCTACACGCCGCGCCGCATGCTTTCGCGGGGCGCGCGCCTCGCCGACTGGGTGGCCGCGACCGTCGGGTCCTGGCGCTTCATCATCATCCAGAGCATCATCCTGGCGATCTGGATCGTCATCAACATCCATGGCTACTTCGCCCATTGGGATCCCTATCCGTTCATCCTGTTGAATCTGATGCTCTCGTTCCAGGCCGCCTATGCTGCGCCCATCATCATGATGAGCCAGAACCGCCAGGCCGCGATCGACCGCCGCCACGCCGAGCACGACTACCGGATCAACGTGAAGGCCGAGCTCGAGATCGAGCTCCTTCACAGCAAGATCGACGCGCTCCGCGAGCAGGAAGTCGTGAAGCTGACCCGGATCATCGAGCGCCTGACTTCCCACCTCGCCCCCGACCTGATCGTCAAGGTCGAGGCGGAGGATGGCGGGGCGCCGAGCCCAGCGTGAGATGAACCCAGCGTGAGATGAACCCAGCGTGAGATGAACCCAGCGTGAGATGAACGATGCGGGCGAATCCGACGTCGGCGGTCAGCGACGGACGAGAAGCGCCTGTGCCGCCTCATAGAGCCCGGCATCGACGGTAATGCCCTCTCGCAGAGACGTTTCGCGCTGGGCGTGGCGCCGGTCGCCGGGCACCCGCTCCGCCCCGCTTGCGTGCAGGCGTTCGTAGATCATCGCCGTGCGCTCTGCGAAGCCCTCGCCCGCCGTGTGCGCGGGGTCGATCAGCATCATGAACTGCCCTGCATGGGAGGTCTCGGCGCCGGGGAACTGCTTTGAGACGTCCTCGTAGCCGAGCCGTCCGCCCGTCAGCGCCGCCGCCAGCACCTCGATCATGAGCGCGATGTTGTGGCCCTTGTAGCCGCCGAACGAAAGGATCGCGCCGTCATCCAGCACGGCCTTGGGATCGGTCGTGCGCTTGCCCTCCTTGTCGAACGCGATGCCCTCGGGAAGACGCTCGCCGCGCCGCGCCGCGATCATCACGTCGCCGAAGGAGCGGACGCTCGAGGCCTGGTCCCACACGATGGGGGGCCCGCCGGCCCGCGGGCACGCGAAGCCCATGGGGCTCGTCCCCAGCACTTTCCGCGCGCCGGGGCCGGGCGCGATGAGGCTTCGCGTGTTGACACAGGTGAGCGCCACGAACCCGGCCTCGGCCATGGGCTCGACGTCGAGATAGAGCGAGGAGAAGTGGTGGGTGTTGTGGAGCGCGGCCATGGCGATGCCCTGCGCGCGCGCCTTCGCCATCAGCCGCTCGCGGCAGGCGGCCAGCGCGATCTGCGCGAAGCCGTTGTCGCCGTCGACCGCGACGACGCCCGGTGCCGCGTCCCGCACCTTGGGCACCGCGCGCGGATTCATGTAACCGCTCTTCATCGTCGAGGCATAGCCGGGCAGGCGCACGAGGCCGTGGCTCTTCACCCCGTCGCGCTCCGCCGCGACGACGAGCGAAGCGATGATCCCCGTCGCATCGGGAGCGAGGCCGTGCGTCTCGAGGACGCGCGCGACGAGCGCGGTCAGGTCTTCGATTGAAACGGTGATGGTGGCGGACATGGTGAAGGAACGGGCTCCTCCGTGGCAAACCGGCGAGTGCGCCCTGTCGGCACCTGCCGCAACCGCCCGAGAACATCAGAAGGCGGCCTGCGCGGTCAACACGCGCGTTTCCGCGCCCGGCCCGGGAAAGCATCGGGGCCGGTCCAGCGCGGGTGCCTCTCTTGCCCGCCCCACCCCCTTGCACTAGGGTTTCGACACAGATGGGAACGGCCCGGTCCGTGCGGGAAATGTCCGATACGGCGACCAGGATAAATGCCGCTTCCGCGAGGGAGGATACGTCAATGAAGAGAGTGCTGTTGATCGGCGCGGCCGTCCTGGCCGCGGTCGCGTGGAAGGCGGCGTCCGCCGAGGACGTGGTGACCTTCTCGTCCTGGGGCGGGGCCTATCAGGACGCCGAGACGAAGGCGTTCATCGAGCCCGCCGAGAAGAAGCTCGGCATCAAGGTCAAGCAGGACAATCTGAACGGCTTGGCGCCGGTGAAGAGCCAGGTCGTCAGCGGCAAGGTGTTCTGGGATCTCGTCGATCTCGGCGTCACCGACTGCGAGCGCGGCGCCAACGACGGCATCTTCACGGACCTCGACTACAAGCTGATCCCGGCTGCCAAGGATCTGCCCAAGGCATCCGTCAACAAGAGCTGGATCGGTCTTCTCTCCTTCTCGACCGTGATCGCGTGGAACGGCGACATCGTGAAAGGCGAAGGGCCCAAGAACTGGGCCGAGTTCTTCGACACGAAGAAATTCCCGGGCAAGCGCGCCATGCGCAACCTCGCGCGCGAGTCGCTCGAGCAGGCCCTCATGGCCGACGGCGTGCCGCCCGACAAGCTCTATCCGCTCGACGTGGACCGCGCCTACAAGAAGCTCGAGCAGCTGAAGCCCAACCTCGTGTTCTGGACCTCGGGTGGACAGTCGGCGCAGATGCTCAAGGACGGCGAGGCGGAATACGTCGCGATCTGGAACGGCCGTGCGGCCGCCCTCACCAAGGAAGGCGTCAAGGTCAAGATGCACTACAACCAGGCGCTGTTCCTGACCGAGTGCCTCGCCGTGCCGAAGGGCGCGCCCAATCCGCAGGGCGCCATGAAGCTCATCAACGAGATGCTTCTCCCGGAGCCGCAGGCGAATCTCACGAAGTACATCGACTACGGCCCGATCAATCCGAAGGCGTATCAGACCGGCATCATCACGCCGGAGATCGCGAAGACCCTCAACTCCTATCCCGAGAACATGAAGACCCAAGCGGTCATCAATCCGGAGTGGTGGTCGACCCCGGCCGGCGAGGCTGCCCTCGCGCGCTGGGCCAATTTCGTCGGCAAGTAGCGAGCCGTCGCGGGCGGCGGGAGCAATCCCCCCGCCCGCGCCGCGCGTGCATTCGATTCCACCGGGGACGATCGTGGCCTCCGACCATTCCCTGCCCATCTCGATTCGCGGCGTGAGCAAGCACTACGGCGCCGTCGCCGCGCTCGACGACGTCAGCCTCGACATCGGGGCCGGCGAGTTCGTGACGCTGCTCGGCCCGTCCGGCTCGGGCAAGACGACGCTCCTCAACATCCTCGCCGGTTTCATCCGGCTCAGCCGCGGCGGCGTGTTCTTCGGCACGGAGGACGTGACCCTCGTGCCGCCGCACAAGCGCAACGTCGGCCTCGTCTTCCAGAACTACGCCCTCTTCCCGCATATGAGCGTTGCCGACAATGTCGCGTTCCCCTTGCGCGCGCGGCGCGTCGGCAAGGCGGAGATCCGCGAGAAAGTGCGCTGGGCCCTCGGCCTCGTGAAGCTCGGCGGCTTCGAGGAGCGCGGCGCCAACCAGCTTTCCGGCGGCCAGCGCCAGCGCGTGGCGCTCGCGCGCGCCATCGTCTTCGAGCCCAAGATCATCCTCATGGACGAGCCGCTTTCGGCGCTCGACAAGCAGCTTCGCGAGCACATGCAGATCGAGCTCCGCCACCTGCACGAGACGCTCGGCGCCACGACCGTCTACGTCACGCACGACCAGCGCGAGGCCTTGACGATGAGCGACCGGGTCGCGGTCTTGAACCACGGCCGGCTCATCCAGGTCGACGGGCCGCGCGCGCTCTACGACAATCCGGCCGACGCGTTCGTCGCGGACTTCGTCGGCGAATCGACGCTCCTGCCGGTGCGGCGCAGCGGCGCCGATTCGGTCACGCTCCACGGCACCACGCTCCGCACCGCGCGCGCCCTGCCCCCGGGCGACGAATTCCTTCTCGTCATCCGGGCGGAGAAGCTCCTCCCGGCCGAGCGAAGCGGCGGCGAGGGCAACATCCTCCGCGGCCGCGTGAGCGAGGTCGTGTTCCAGGGCGAAAGCGTCGCTGTCTTCGTCGACATCGGCGAGGGCGAGACCGTGATGATGCGCCGGCCCTCGCACGCCGCGAGCCTCGCGGCGCTGCCCGAGGTCGGCAGCGACACGAGCCTGGCGCTTCCCCCCGAAAGCACCATCGTCGTCCCCGCCTCGCGCTGAGACCGGAGACGCGGCCTATCTTCCGCCCGACCGGCGCTTGGCGAGGAGCGAAGCCGCCAGCACGATCGAGAGGCTCAACGCGATCAGGATCGAGCTGATCGCCGCGATCGTCGGATCGATCTCGTCGCGCAGCGCGTTGAACATGCGCTTCGTGATCGTCGAGTGCTCGCCGCCCGATATGAACAGCGCGATCACCACTTCGTCGAGCGAGGTGATGAAGGCGAAGAGCGCGCCCGAGATCACGCTCGGCTTGATCTGCGGCAGCGTGACCTGGACGAAGGCCGAGAGGCGTCGCGCGCCCAAGCTCCGCGCGACCTTCTCCTGGTTCATGTCGAAGCCCTGGAGGCCCGAGAGCGCCGTCACGACGACGAAGGGCGTCGCCATGAGCGTGTGCGCCAGCACGAGCCCCGGGATCGTCCCGACCAGCTCGACCTTGGCGAACACGAAGAAGATGCCGATCGCGATGATGATGATCGGCACCATGAGGGGCATGAGCAGCGCCAATTGGAGGACACGGAGGAATCGCGCCTCGGCCACGTGAAGGGCGTAGGCCGCGGCGACGCCCAAGGGCGTCGCGACGAGCGTCGTGAGCACCGCGACCTCGAGGCTGACCCGCGTCGCGTCCATCCATTCCGGGCTCGAGAAATAGGCCGCGTACCAACGGAGCGACAGGCCCGGCGGCGGGAAGGTGAGAAAGCGCGAGTCCGAGAACGACATCGGAATGACGATGAGGACGGGCACGATGAGGAAGAAGAGCACCGCCCCGCCCGTGAGGTAGAGCCACAGCCGCTCGCGCCGGCTGACGAGCGTCTCCGTCATGCTGGGGCCGGCCATCAGCGTGCTCCGAACACGCGCTCGACCGCGAAGAAGCGGTTGAGAAGCGCGAAGGCGCCGAAGACCAGCACCAGGAGGATGATCGCAACCGAGCTCGCGGCACCCCACTGGAAGTAGAGCTCGACATTGCGCTGGACCAGCATCGAGATCATCACGACCCGCCCGCCGCCCAAGAGCTCAGGCGTCACGTAGAAGCCGAGGCAGATGACGAAGACGAGGATCGTGCCGGCGAAAAGGCCCGGGCGCGACAGCGGGAAGAAGACGCGCCAGAACGCATAACGCGGCCCCGCGCCGAGGTTGGCGGCGGCGCGCATCAGCTCCGGATCGATCCCCCGCATCGCGGCATAGAGCGGCAGGACCATGAAGGGCAGCATGATGTGCAGCATGCCGATCGTCGTGCCCGTCACGTTGTGGACGAAGGCGATGGGCTGCTCGATCACGCCCATATCCATGAGCGTCTTGTTGATGAGGCCGCGGCGCTGGAGAAGCACCATCCACGCATAGGTGCGGACGAGGAGGCTCGTCCAGAACGGCACGATGACGAGGGCGAGGCCGATCGCCTGCCAGCGCCGGTCGAGCTGGCACAGCATGTAGCTCAACGGATAGCCGAGGAGGATGGCAAGGACCGTCACAAGGCCGCTGATTTCGAAGGTGAGGATGAAGCTCCGGGCGTAGCTCTCGTCCTCGAAGACCCGCCGGTAGTGCTCGAGGGTGAGGCCGTCCGCGTTCACGACCGACTGCCAGGCGAGCCAGGTCAACGGCACGAGCAGCAAGACCGCGATGAGGCCCAAGGCCGGCACGACGAGGGCGAGCAGCCGGTTCCGCTCCCGCTGCGCATCGCGGAGGATTCGCGGATCGTCCATGACGAGGGTCGCTTTCCCGGTCATTCCTGCCATGACATGCCCAATCGCTCCCCGCCCCGATCGCCTCCGCGGCGCCGAGCCGCCTCGCGAGGGGATTGTCCCCGACTCCGCGGCAATAGTCGAGGCGGACGCCCACTCTTGGAGGTTGCGCGCACGGCGCGCCTGGCCGCATCATGGCCCCCATCTCCCATGGAGCCAGCCATGAAGCTGACGGAAGCGCAACTCGAGACCTTCGAACGGGACGGCCTCCTCATCCTGCCGAACCTGTTCTCTCCCGCGGAAGTCGAACGCATGCGCGCCCAGCTCCCCGCTGTCTTCGCCGAGGACACGCCGGCCAACATCCGCGAGAAGGCGGGCGGCGTCGTCCGCACAGCGATGGGCCTCCATTTGCGGAACGACATCTTCGCCAAGCTCACGCGCCATCCGCGCTTCGTCGAGCCCGCGCAACAGATCGCCGGACCCTCTCTCTACATCCAGCAGGTCAAGGTCAACGTGAAGGCGGCCTTCGAGGGCGAGGCCTGGCAGTGGCACTACGATTTCGCGACGCACCACGCGGATGACGGCGCGCCCGAGCCGCTGGCACTCAATCTCCACGTCTTCCTCGACGACGTGACCGAATTCAACGGGCCGCTCCATTTCATCCTGGGCTCGCACAAGCACGGTCCCGCGCCCACGCGCCACGACACGACGAGCACGAGTTATCCGCTCTGGGTCGTGGACCAGGACGTGGTGGCGCGCCTTTCGGCCGATGGCCGTCTCGTCTCGGCCAAAGGCAAGGCCGGCACGGCGCTCATCTTCGGCGACATCCTCGTGCATTGCTCGCCGCCCAACATGTCGCCGTGGAACCGGGCGATCTTCTCCCTCATCCTCAATCCGGTCGGGAACAAGCAGACAAAATTCGCGCGGCCCGACTACAAGCACCACCGCGACTTCACGCCCGTGACCGCGCTCAGCGACGACTGCTTGCTCGAGGCGCGCGCCGCGGAGTGAGGGATTTGCCCTTACGGGGCACGCGGGTCCTCTTCGCGCTCTTCGCCCTTGCCCTCTGGAACGGACGCGCTCATCCGCAGGAGCATGGGCGCTTCACGGCCGTCGAAGAAAATGACTACTTCGCGCCGCACAATCGCGACCGGCACAACACGCAGGCCCTCGAGCTCGACTATCTTTCGTCCGAAGGCGCCTCAAGCGACCTCGATACGGCCATGGCGTGGCTCTCCTCCAGCCTTCCAGCCTTCGAGCCCGGCGCGCAATCGACCGCACGGCGTTACAACGTCTTTCTCGGCCAGGCGCTTTTCACGCCGCAGGACAAGACGCGCGCCGATCCCGACCCTCGCGACCGCCCCTATGCCGGCTGGATCAATGGCGGCGTCGATTTTCTCAGTGAGGCGGACCGGCGCACGCTCGACCGCCTCCGTCTCCAAGTGGGCGTCATCGGCCCCGTCGCAGAGGGCAAAGCCACGCAAAACAGAACCCATCTCGCCATCGAGGCGCCGATCGCGCAAGGTTGGGGCCACCAGCTCCACGACGAGCCGACGGTCGGCCTCACCTTCGACCGCCACTGGCGCTTCATCGCCGATCTCAATGATGCGATAGCGATCGATGCGATTCCCGCGGGGCGCGTCGAGCTCGGCAATGCCTTCGACTACGCCGCCCTCGGCGGCCGCGTGCGCTTCGGACAGAATCTCGGCGCCGACTACGGCCTGCCCCGCGTCGAGCCCGGGCCAACGGGTACGACCTATTTCAATGCGGGGGCGCTCTCGCCGCGGAGCCGGTTCGGCTGGTCTCTTTTCATCGGCGCCGAAGGCCGCGCGGTCGGCCGCAACATCTTCCTCGACGGCAACAGCTTCAGGCGCAGCGCGTCGGTCTCGAAGAACGTGCTCGTGGGCGAGCTCGAGGTTGGCGCCTCGGCGTTCTACGCGGATTGGCTGCGCTTGAGCTACACCTATGCCTACCGGAGCCCCGAATTCGACGGCCAGCGCGGCGGCGACTCCTTTGGCGCGCTCACCCTCTCGGTCATCTTGCCGTTCTAGGCGCCTGCCGTCGCCAAATTGGGACGATTTGGCGCCAGCGTCTCACCCCCTGTCGAGATGGGGGGCCACGACCTCGCGCACGGCGGCGCTCGGCAACACGGGCACGATCTCGAACTCGATGCCGTAGCCGCGCCACGTGAGGATCCATTCCTGGAGGAGGCGCAGCTCGTCGCACTCCATCAATTGGAAGCAGCGGCTGAAATTGGGCTCGACCCAGCTGTCCACGTAGCGGAGCCCCTCGGGGACCATCCGGCCCTCGTCGCGGATGCGCTTGTAGATGGGCACCATGTCGTTATCGCGGAAACGCTCGATGATCATGAAAAGCATGGGGCTTCACCTTTGTCCTGCCGGCATTCGAGCATAGCGCCTCGGCCGAGCGAGGGCGTGGAAAGTGGGGGGACACCGTCCGCGCCCTTGCCGTTCGCCCCTCTCTCGATCACGATTGCCGGCGCGATTGATGGCGGGGGCGCGGCGGGAACCCCGGATCACGGTTGTGGAGCGGTGCCATGGCGGCGGATGCAAGGATGAAGCGATCCTACGGCTGTTTCACGATCGAGCCCTTGCCCGGCGCCACCTTCGGCGGGCTCGTGCGTTTCGCGGACGGGATGGGTGCGCGCAAGGCCGTCGCAGCGCTCGAGGCCGATCCCGATACGCTGCCGCGCGCGAGCTACGACTGGCAGGGTTTCCTCTACCTGCCCCGCATGGACGAGATCTCCGACGACCCGCAGCTTCTCGTGCGCTTGAGCCGCCTTTTCGGACCCGAGGTCGAGAACTACCGCGAGACCTTCAGCGGCGAGAACCGCACGCTCTTCAACATCCATGAGGACGCGCCCGAGATCCTTCTCGTGACGAATGCGCCGCCCATCAACACCCAGCCCATGACTCGGCCCGAGCCGCCCTTGGCACCGGACGGTAGCTTCCCCACGCGCTTTCCCCAGCGCCGCGGCTGGCACACGGATCAGAGCTTCCGCCGCCCTCCGCCCGATTTTTCGCTCTTCTATGCCGTGCAACCGACGCCCAAGGGCCAAGGACAGACGCTTTTCGCCGACGCCGCGGGCGCCTATGCGGCGCTGCCCGAACGGCTCAAGGCCCGCGTCGAGACGCTCGAAGGCCTTCACGCGCTCCCCGGCATCGGCCGGTCGGAGAAAGCGGTCAAATCAGGCGAGGTGCCGAAGCCCCTCCTCGCCCACCAGCGCCCGCAGCGCCACCGCGTGCTGCGCATCCATCCCGTGACCGGCAAGCCCTCGCTCTACCTTTGCGAGGCGGGCCAGATGGATTGGGTCGACGGCCCCTTCGTCGGCATGACGCCCGGTCCCGATGGCGACGGCGCCAAGCTCCTCTACGAGATCATGACCCACATGACAGAGCCGCGGTTCACCTACACCCACGACTGGACGAAGGGCGATCTTGTCCTGTGGGACAACCGCAACCTGCTCCACGCGCCGAGCTGGTACGAGGCGGACAAGTACATCCGCATCATGTGGCGCACGACGGTCATGGGCAATCCGGGGCCGGAATACGCGAACGACGAGAAGAGCTGGATTCCCCGACCCGGCTCCCTCGACAGCGCCGTCGACCACGTCTCGCGCAAATCGGCCTGATCCGAGCCGGGCCGGCCGGGCTTTCCGCGGCCCGGCGTCCGGAGCGGCGTCGCTACTTCTCGAGCGTGACCTTCATGCCTGTCGGCGCAAGGGTGAACTGCAACCCTTCGCGCGTCGCCGTGAGCTCGATGACGACGCCGTGGTCGTTCTTCATGACCGTGCCGCTCACCCCGCCCGCGATGGTGGCGCCCGCCGTGCCGGCCGTGTAGTTGCCCTCGATGTCCTCGAGCTTCTTCAGGCGGAACACGGAGCCGGAGGCCGTGTAGCTCGAGACGCCGACATCGACGATCGAAAGGCCGTTGACCTTGAGCTTGTAGGTCTGGCCCTTGTAGACGAGCTTACCCTCGCCCCAGGAATAGCCGATGCCGATCGCGACCGAGCCACCCGAAAGCTCGATCGTGCCATCGGGCGTCTCGGCAAAGCTCACGGCCGGCAGAAATGCGAGAAGGACGAAAGCCACGCACGCGATCAATCGACGCATCGTCATCTCCTTCTGTTTCTCTGTCGCGACGAAATCGCCACGCGACCGCGCGCTCCCATGACCCCACCCGTCGCAGCCGCGAACCCGATTGTGACCGAACGAACCCAGGCGAGTCGAGGCCGGTGCCGCGTGCCAGCGACGTACCGGCAGGCAAATCTCATCGCCCGGCTTCGGACACGGCGTAACGCGCGATCTTCCGCTCATCCACCGTGACGCCGAGGCCGGGCCCCGTGGGCACGATCGTCGCCCCGTCGCGCATGCCGAGCGGCTCCGCCAGCACGTCCTCGGCGAGCACATAGCGCGCGGTGTAGAACTCGGCGCCGAGCGAAATGTTCCGGGTCGCCCCGATGAGGTGCGCCCCCGCCGCGTTCGCAATGCCGCCCTCGAACATGGTGCCGCCGTAGCAGGCGATGCCCGCCGCCTCGGCGATTCGGGCGACGGCCTGCGCCTTCACGAGCCCGCCCGACTTCATGATCTTGACCGCGAAGAGATCGGCCAGGCCCATGCGCACGCCCTCGATCGCCTCTTCGGGCGTGAACACGCTCTCATCCGCCATGATGGGCGTGTCGAGCGCCGCCGTGATCGCCGCCATGGCGCGGCGGTGGTCGCGCGGCACGGGCTGCTCGATGAAGGTCGGGCGGAAGCGCTCCATCTCGCGGAGTTTCGAGAGCGCGTCCCACGGCTCGAGCCCCTGGTTGTAGTCGATGCGGATGTCGGCGGTCGCCGCCAGCTCGGTCCTGAGGCGCTCGAGGCGCTTCATGTCCTCGGCATGGCTGAGGAAGCCTGTCTTGACCTTGAAGAGGTTGATCCCCTCGCGCGCGCGGGCGCGTACCCAGTCGAGGTCCGCCTCGAAATCGGGATCGGCGACGGAGACGCTCAAGGGGATGGTGTCGCGCACCCGCCCGCCAAGAAGGGTCGTGATCGGCTGGCCGGTCGCTTTGCCCACGAGGTCGAGGAGCGCGGTCTCGACGGCGGCCTTGGCCTCAGGGTGCCCGACGATCGCGTGCTCGCACCGGTCCATGATCGCCGGAATCCAGAACGGATCGGCGCCCATGAGGATCGGCCGGAGATAGACATCGATCCCGGCGGCGCAGGCCTCGGCCGTGCCGGTGAAGACGGCCCAGGGGCTCGCCTCGCCATAACCTATGATGCCCTCGTCGGTCGAGAGACGCAGGATGACGCTCGCCATCGCCGCCTCGATGTCGCCGACTCCGTGGCGGCGGCGCATCTTGATGGGTGTCTTCAGAAGCCAGACTTTGACGCCGACGATTTTCATGGTCCGTCCGTTCGGGTGATGAGGGTCACGGCATTCGAGCCTCAATCGGCCGCCGCCGCAAGCCAGGCGCTCGGCGGAATCGATGGACGTACCACCCGTGGCAGAATCGGTCCGGGCGCGGCGTCCCTCCCCTTGCGTCTCAACGCAATCGCCTGGAATCGCGCCGCACATCGGAGAGTGCGCGCCGGATGAGTTATCCCCAGGCCGCTTCCTGCCTGTGGCCGCGCGGTGCGCGCCCCGATCGCAGAAGGCGAGCGCTCGCAAGGCAAGCGCCTGCGCGCAAGAGTTGCAGTGATACATCAAGTTGCGCACGGACATCCGCACGCACGGCGCATGGCCGCGTGCGAGGTCTCAACGCGGTAATCGACGATGTCGGAGCACGACACAATCGTCTCCGCGGATCACGACACTTGCACGGCACGCATGGCGCCGCTCCGCACCAGCGCAGCACCCGTCACCAAACTCTTCGCGCGCTCCGATGAGTTTTGTATTGCGGAATCGACGTTTTTTGAGTACGCGAAGAGCCGCACGTTTCACCTGGGTCCGCGGCCGTCACGTCCGCGGATGCGTTGCGGTCCCATCCAGTCGATCGGTCTCACCCACAACAAAAGAGAGGTCTCCACCATGGCAGCAGCAAAGCAGGCTACCGTCTCCCTGAAGCAGTTGGGCGCGGAGCTCGCAGGAAAGCACGAATTGTCGAAGAAGCAGGCCGAGGCCATCCTCAATGACCTGGTCGGCCTGGTCGTGAAGAACCTCAAGAAGGGCAACCGTTTGCGCCTGACGGGGCTGGGCATCCTTCAGGTGCGCCACCGTGCTGCGCGCATGGGCCGCAATCCCGCGACCGGCGAGGCCATCAAGATCAAGGCCAGCAAGAAGGTCGCCTTCCGCGCCTCCAAGGATCTGAAGGAAGCCGTCTAGTCGCGGCTTCGCGGGCGGCCCGGACGGGTCGCCTCGACTTTCCTGCTCGCGGCGGAGTCCTCTCCGCCGCGAGTTGCGTTTAGGGGCCGTCGCGGTCATCGGTTCCATGACGCGCATCGCCTCGCGACCGCCTTCGGGCTAAACTTGGCGCTGGCACCATCACCGGGAGGGACCCATGGGTACGGCGATCCGTTTCAAGCGTCCGGACGGGCGCGAGGCATCCGGCTATCTCGCGGCGGCCAAGGACGCGAAGGCGCCGGGCATCATCGTCATCCAGGAGTGGTGGGGCGTGCAGGGTCAGATCAAGGGCGTCTGCGACCGCCTGGCACAGCTCGGCTACCGCGCGATCGCGCCCGATCTCTACAACGGCACGGTCGTGCCCTACCACGACCCGGACGCGGCGAACGCAGCGATGAGCGCTCTCGACTTCCAGGAATCCGTCGACCAGGTCGTTCGCGGCGCGGCCCAGCATCTCAAGGCGCAGGGCGCGAAGGTCGGGCTCACCGGCTTCTGTCTCGGCGGCCTCGTCTCGGCGCTCGGCGCCGTCCGTCTGCCTGAACTTTCGGCCGCCGTCGCCTTCTACGGCCTGCCGGACCCCAAGGCCGGCGATCCCAAGGCGCTGCGCGTGCCGCTCCAGGGCCATTTCGCCAACAAGGACGATTGGTGCACGCCCGCCGCGGTCGACGGGTTCGAGTCCGCCGCCAAGGCCGCCGGCAAGGCCGTCGAGTTCTATCGCTACGACGCGGCGCACGGCTTCACCAACGAGGAGCAGCCCTACTACAACGCGAGCGCGGCGAAGCTCGCCTGGGACCGCATGATGACGTTCTGGAAGACGCATCTCGCCTGACCCGCAAGTCCGAACGGGAGACCCGTCGATGACCGCGCCCACGGCGACGCTCCTCTATGCCGGCATCGCCGGAATGCTGTTTGTCGTTCTCTCAGGCCACGTCATCCGCCTGCGCTTCCGGCGCAAGACCGGCATCGGCGACGGTGGCCATGCCGATCTCCAGCAGGCGATTCGCGTCCACGCGAACTTCGCGGAGTACGTGCCCTTCGCCCTGCTGCTGATCGCCTTCGTCGAGATGGCGGGCTACGCGGCCGCGACGGTGAACGGGCTCGGCATCGCGCTCATCCTCGCGCGCGTCTCCCATGCAATCGGCCTCACGCGCTCGACCGGCCCCTCCCCGTTCCGCTTCGTCGGCACCTCGGTGACCTTCGTCGTCATCCTCGTGGCGTCCGTGCTCTCGATCCAGTACGCGCTCGGCGGCTAGGCCGCGCGTCCATCGACCGGCCTCGACTGAGGCGCGGAACGCGACCCCCGCTATTCCGCCGAGAGCGGCGAGAGTGCGGACGCGGATTTGCGTCCGTTTCGGGCCATCACTTCTTGCCGGACACGTGGTCCCAGAATTCGATGCGGTCGTTGGTGCGCGGAAAAGGCTCTGCCGGGACGGGCACGCCGAAGAAGGCGCAGAGGGGTTCCCACCCATCCTTCACTTGATAGAGGAGCAGTTGCTTGGCCGGGATCGCCGCCTTGACCGCTTCATTGTGAGCGATGAACGCCTTTCTCAGCGCCGCTTCGTCGAGGCCCAAGGGAAAGCCTGTCCTATCGATCACACGGGTGCACATGGCAATCCACACCTGCAGCTCCGGCGGAGCGTGATCCTTGCCGGCAATCGCCTTGTAAATCGTTTCCGAGAAGCTCTCGACCCAACTCTCGGGGCTCCGATAGGTCAGGATGAACTTGGCCGTGGGATAGGCCGCATGGAGCTCGCGGACAAACCCGGCGGTCGGCCAATCGACGGCGCTATCGTAACCCTCGTAGATCGCTTGCCAATCCGGCTTCCCATTCACCGCCGCCTCCCAGAGCGGCACATGCACGGGCATGTTCTGCCTCACCTCGATCATGTGATGGCAGGGGCCCAGCCCTAAGCGCTCGATAGCGAGCTTGAGCGAATAGGTTCCCGTCCGGCCTACGCCGGCGCCGATGATTTTCAGGGGCATCAAGTTCTCCTCTCCGTCGAAAGTCACGCACTCATTCCGGCAGTCCAGCCTTTCGGAGTCCGTAACGCGCCAAGCCTAGGGATTGACCGCTGCGAGACGGCAGCCGCTTGCAAAGCGTGGTGATGGTGGCGCCGGGCCACAGCGCCAGGACCTTCGCGAGTGATGCCTTCGGAAGGCATAGCCGAAGCGACGATGCGCTTGCAATCACGCTGCCATGACGGCTGGTCAGATGTCCCCTTTCACTGTGGGGCGCTCGACGAAGCGTCGCGAATGCTGCAATCGACCAGGGCCGGTTTGAGTCAGAAGCAAAAGTACTCGATCCAGGCGCAAGACGTTCACTCTGCGCTAGCGAGTAGACACCGTGAATTCATGAGGACACGCCTTAGGGCTCTACGATGACCTTGCCCCAGACCTGCCGGTCGTCGAGGAGCTGCATGGCGTCGCGTCCCTCCTCGAGCGGAAAGCGCTTGGGGTGGAGCACGGGGCGGAGCGCGCCCTTCTTCACGAGGTCGAGCAACGCCAGGATGTCGTCGCGCGACCAGCCGTTCGAGCCGATGATGTTGAGCTCGAAGGTCCAGATGAAGCGGATGTCCTCCTTGGGATCGTAGCCTGCGGTGGCGCCGCAGGTGAGCAGCCGCCCGTCGCGCTTGAGGACGCGGAGCGACTGTGTCCAGGTGTCGCCGCCGGTGAAGTTCACGACGACATCGATCCCGCCCTTGTCCTCGCGGAGGAAGCGCGGCCGGCCGAAGCGGCCCTGGCACTCCTTCACCCAGTTCGTCGTCGCGTAGTTGATGCCGATGTCGGCGCCGATCGAGCGCAGCCGCTCGAGCTTCTCCTCGCTCGAGGCGCAGACGACGACGGTGGCGCCGGCCATCTTCGCGAGCTGAACGCAGCACGTCCCGACTCCGCCCGAGGCGCCGAGAATGAGCACGGTCTCGCCCGACCGGACCTTGCCGCGCTCGAGCATCATCCGGTAGGACGTGCCGTAGGCGACAGGAAGGGCGGCCGCGTCGGCGAAGGAGACAGCGTCATCGAGCTTGATGAGCATGTGCGCGGGCAGGCGCACGTACTCGGCGAGCCCGCCGTCGAAGGCCTCGCCCAAGAGCCCGCCCTTCACGCGCTCGATCGGATCGACGAGGACTCTCTCCCCCACGCGGAAGCCCGTGACCTCGGCGCCGAGCTCCGCGATCTCGCCCGCGACGTCGATGCCGATGATGACGGGGATCGGCACCTTGATGCCCGGCATGCCGTTCCGCGTGAAGACGTCGTGGTAGTTGAGCGCGCAGGCGCGCACGCGCAGCAGCACCTCGCCCGGACCCGGCTTCGGATCCGGATAGCGGGGATCGAAGACGAGGGCCTCGTTCCCGCCATGGGCAGTGAGCACGAGCGCGCGCATGGTGATCTCTCCAGTTTTCCGATCGGCGTCGCGGCGGCTCAGCCCAGCGTGCCGAAGCTCGCGGCCAGGGTCCGCTCCACGATCTTGCGGTCGATCTTGCCGGGCCCGTTGAGCGGCAGTTCGGCGACGAAGGTGATCCGGCGCGGATGCGCGTAGGCCGGGCCATTGGAGAGGCAGTACTGCTTCAGCTCCTCCTCGCTGACCTCGCGCCCGCGCGCCTTCACGACCATCGCGACGGGCACGGCGCCCTTGATGCGATGCGGCACGGGCACGACCGACACTTCGGCGACGGCCGGGTGCTTCAAGAGAATGTTCTCGACCTCGAGCGGATAGACGCTCTCGCCGCCCGACTTGAACATGTCGTCGGTGCGACCCTTGAAATAGTAGAAGCCCTCCTTGTCGCAGGCGAAGAGGTCGCCGGTCTTGAGCCAGCCATCCTTGAGGCGCGCGCGATTGACCTCGGGAAGGTTGTAGTAGCCCGGCGTCACGCCCGGATTGCGCACCCACAGCTCGCCGTAATGCGGATCGTCGCGGCCGTCCGAATCGACGAGCTTGACCTCGCCCTCGGGCCACACGACGCCGCAGCTGCCGTGCGGCACCGCGCGCCCGTCGACGGGCGCCCCGATCATGACCGGGCCGCCCTCGGTCAGGCCGTAGCTCTCGCTCACCGGCACGCCGAACGCGGCCTCGACCGCATCGCAGAGTTCCTTCGGCGTCGGGGCCGAGCCGATGCGCATCGAGACGAGCGCCGAGAAATCGAGGCTCTCGATGAGGTCGCGCTCCTGAAGGAGGAGCGTGAAGACGGCCGGCACGCCGCCCGCATGGGTGCAGCGATAGTGCGACAGCGCCTCGAGAAAGGGCCGCGGCGAGAAATTGGGAAGCAGCACGACCGAGCCGCCGTAGCTGAGCATCGCCTTGATCGCACCGGCCATGGCGTTCTTGTGGTAGAGCGGCACGGCCGCGAGCCCGCGATGCTCGGGCGAGGTTGGCCAATGGGTGCTCAAGCAGCGCACCCACCAGCACTGGCCGGCATGGGAGAGCACGACGCCCTTCGGCCGCCCGGTCGAGCCGGAGGTGTAGGGAAGAAAACTCATGTGTGAGTCCGCGAGGCGCTGCGGCGTGAAGCGCGGCGCGCTCGCCCGGAGCTCCTCCTCGTAGCGAAGCCAGCCCGCGCCGCTTGGCGCGAATCCGATCCGCACGGCGCAGCCGATCCGGTCGATGATGCCGGGCAGAGCCTCGTTCGCCGCCTCCTCGACGATGGCGGCGGTGCAGCCCGCGTCGCGCACCACGTAGTCGAGCGTGTCCGGACCGAGCTTGGTGTTGAGCGGCACCGGCACCACGCCCGCGCGCATAGCGCCGAACATGATCTCGACGAACTCGAAACGGTTGGAAACCGACATGGCGAGACGGTCGCCCGGCTTGATGCCGAGACGCGCCACGAGCGACGCCATGCGGTCGAGACGCTCCTCGAGCTCGCGGTAACGCACCTCGCGGACGGGCGAGCGCGACAGGTCGATGAGGGCGATGCGGTCGGGATAGGCGCGCGCGGCCTCGTAGTTCCAGTAACCGAGGTTGTTCCAGCGCGGATCGTCGCGCGTCATGCCCGACAAGGTGCCGGCCAGCGGGATGGAATCGTTCACGCCCCTCCTCCCCTCACGGATTGAGCAAAGTGACCTCGCCCTTGGGCGAGGCGAGCACGGCGAGGAAGCCCGGCCGGGGCGCGCGCCTGACCTCGATCCCGATGCCGAGCGCGCGATAGATGCGCGACAGCGCCTCGGGCTCGGGCGTGAGCGTCGTGAGCGAGCGGAGCGTGCAGCCCTTGGGCGTCGTCGTCGAGGGGTGGGGAGAGGCGCCCCAGTCGATCGCGAAGGGAATCGCCCGCCCGAAGCCCGGGTGCGCGAGATGCTGCACCGTCCACGCCAAGGTGACGCCATCGGGCCGGCGGCGCGACATGCTGACCGCGTCCTTGACGCCGAGCCCGGCCTCCGTCGCCGCGCGCCGCACGCGATCGATGTCGGTCGTCTGGATCGCGAAGCTGAAAAGACCCGGATGCGGCAGACGCGCGAGCTCGGCGCCCAAATTCCCCTCGAGCCGTTGCGCGGGATCGGGCGCGATGATCTCGAAATAGACCCCGTCGCCCAGCGAGAGGAGGCTGTTGCGCGTCCCGAACCCGGGATGGGAGCCGCCCTGCGCGGGTGCGAGGCCGGTCACGGCCTCGAAGAGCCGCACGCCCTCCTCGAGATCGGGTGCCGCCCACAGGACGTGATCGAGCGCGCTCATCCCCGCGCCTCGCGCGAGAGGGTGAGATACACGCCCCGCCCGCTCGCGAGCAGGGCGCCGGCCGCATCGAAGATGCGCGCCTCCGCCGTCGCGAGCGTCGAGCCGAGCTTGATGATGCTCGCGCGCGCGACGAGGTCGCCCGGCAGCGCCGCCTTGTGGTAGTCGATCCGGAGGTCGACCGTCGGCACGCCGCGCCCGAGCTTGGCCGCGATCGCATAGTCGGCCGCGAGGTCGATGAGCGTCGCGAGGATGCCGCCATGGGTGTAGCGGATCTTCGGTTCCGACACGAACTCCTCGCGCCAGGGCATGGCGATCTCGATCTCGTGCGGTGCGAGGCTCTTCAGGCGGACGCCAAGCCAGCGGTGGTAGGGCGAATCCTGGATGAGCGCATCGAGCCCCGCGAAGTCGAGGGCCAGGCCGTCACCGGAGGTCGAACTCGATCGATTCATGGGGCTCTCGTCATCAGGACCAAGGTCGGGGCCGCCAGCCTAGCGAAGCCGCGACTCCGCCGCCCTGGTCACGGGGCGCAGAATCCGGCCCCGGACAGGGGGCGGTCGGTCTGATTTTTGTCCGAAATCGGGGCGCGAGACCAAGACATTCTCAGTCCGGCCGATGGCTCGGCCCGGCCGGCGGGTGATTCGATGGGTCTTCTCGAGGGAGGGGCCGGGCGACGGCCGCCAAGCCAGGCGCTTGAGTTTTACCCGCCGTTGGCGGTCGGGCGTGCGTCGCTCGACATCGAGCGTGGCTCCGCGTCGCCCGCCCATTTGATGCGGTTGCGGCCGGCGCGCTTGGCCGCGTAGAGCGCCGCATCGGCCCGGGCGAACAGCGCGTCGAGATCGTCCGGCCCGTCGAGGCGGAGCTCGGCGAGCCCGCCGCTGATCGTGATCGGCACCGGCTTGCCGTCGATCATGACGGGGGCACTCTCGACCGCCCGGCGCATGCGCTCCGCGACGATCAGGCCGCCGTTCTCGTCCGTTTCCGGAAAGAGAGCCGCGAACTCCTCGCCGCCGTAGCGCGCGCAGGTATCGCTCGTCCGCGACTCGCGGCGCAGAATCTCCGCCACATGCTGCAGCGCCTTGTCGCCGTTGCCGTGTCCGTAGGTATCGTTGACGCGCTTGAACCAGTCGATGTCGAAGATCGCAAGGCAGAAGCGCCGTTGATAGCGCTGAGCGCGGGCGAGCTCGGCCGTCGCGAGGTCGAGGAAGGAGCGACGATTGGCGAGGCCGGTCAGCGCGTCGGTCGAGGCCTGTTGCTGGAGGCGAAGCTCCATCTCCTTGTGGAGCGTCACGTCCCGCTCGATGGCCGCGAAATGCGTGACTTCACCGCCATCCTCGACGAGCGGCACGATGTTGAGGTCGAGCCAGCACTCCCGCCCGTCCTTGGCGTAGTTGAGGATCTCGACGCGGACCGGGCGCCGCTCATTGAGGGCCCGCGCGACCTCGCGCACCGCCTCTTCGGAGGTGTTCGGACCCTGGAGCATGCGCGGCGAGCGCCCGAGCACCTCCTCCGCCGTGTAGCCCGTGATGCGGGTGAAGGCCGGGTTGACGAAGACGATTTCCGACGCGTTCGAGCCGGGTCCCGACGCGACCTTGGTGATGAGGACGGCATCGTTCGCCGCCATGATGACTTTTTCGAAGAATCGGTCCATGGACGAGGTAAGGCCCTCCTGGGGCCGATCGTCCTCCACCCGCCTTAAGACTGTGTTAGCGACTGCTCACGGAGCCCGTGTCACGCCGCCATGACGGGGGGTGTAACGCGCCTGAAACAGAGATGTCCGCCCGCGGTTCAAATATCCGATTGCGGCCGGGCTGCCCCCGTCCCCGGCAGGCTCACGCCCATCGCGGGTGAGGACTGGCGCCAGCCTTCGCCGTGGCTGATGAGGCAGGAAACGCCGTTCGGCGAGACCACGGTGAGCGTCCACGTCCCCGTGCCGGAGGCATAGACCTCGATCAGGACCCCGGCGCTGGTGAGGCCCTGGGCGACCACGTTTTCGTCATAAGCCTCGTGCAAACCGGCCGCGACGTCGGTATGGGGGCCGCACAGCGGCTCGAGCTGGCTCACTGGCCCCATGGTCCCGGCCGAATTCATGAGGGAAGACGGCCCGCTGGCGATTCCGCCGAGGCCTGCGATGGCAACGATCGACAGTGCACGGATCATGGCCGTCCCCTCATTCCGCCTTCGGCAGAAGCCCTGGCCTCGCCGTTTCGCACGCACGACGCCGGCTTCACGCCGAATGTCCGGACGGATAAGGAGCACAGGCCGTGCCAAGAGACGTGGTCCTATGCCCTCTGGGGTGGTCCCGGCCGCCGGCGGCCGGGCAGCCGCGAAGGCGCTTGACCGTTCCGGCCCGTCCAAGGGTAATGGCAGCCCATCCGCCGGGGAGGCCGCCATGCCGGGACTCGATCGCTCGAAGCAGCTCTATGAGACGGCGCGCGGGCACCTCGCGGGCGGCGTGTCGAGCAATTTCCGCTACGCGGGCTACGGCGCCTCGCCTGTGCCGCTCTTCTACGCGCGCGGCGAGGGCGCCCACCTCGTCGACGTCGACGGCAATCGCTACATCGACTATGCGCTCGCCAACGGTCCGATCATCCTCGGCCACGCGCCCGCGCCGGTCGTCGCGGCGGTCCGCGACTCTCTCGCCATGGGCCAGCTTTTCGCGGGCCAGCACGAGGGCGAGATCAAGCTCGCGCGGCTCATCGGCCAGCTCGTGCCGGCGGCCGAGCTCGTGCGCTTCACCTCCTCAGGCTCGGAATCGGCCCACGCGGCGATCCGGCTCGCGCGCGCCGCCACGGGACGCACGAAGTTCATCAAATTCGAAGGGCATTACCACGGCTGGCTCGACAGCGTGTTCATCAGCGTCGCGCCCTCGCCCAATGTGGGCGGCCCGGAATCGGCACCCGTCGCCGTCGCCGAGACTCCGGGGCAGAGCGAACGCGCGCTCGAGGACGTGATCATCCTCCCCTGGAACGACCTCGACATCATCCGTCGCACGTTCGAGGCGCGCGGCAGCGAGATCGCCGGCGTCATCATGGAACCCATCCTCTGCAACACAGGTTCGATCCTGCCCAAGGCCGGCTACCTCGAAGGCGTGCGCGAGCTCTGCACGCGCCACGGCGTGATCCTCATCTTCGACGAGGTCATCACCGGATTTCGCGTCGGGCTCGGCGGCGCGCAAGGGCTCCTCGGCGTTTCGCCCGACCTCATGATCTTCGCGAAGGCGCTCGCGGGCGGCTTCCCGCTCGCGGCCTTGGCAGGCCGCCGCGCGGTCATGGAACTCGTCGAGACCAAGCGCGTGATGCACGGCGGGACGTACAACGCCAACGTGCCCTGCATCGCGGCCGGGCTCGCGACGCTCGAGACTCTCTCCAAAGAGGGCGGCCGGGCCTACAAGGACATGGCCGCCAAGGGCGAGACGCTCATGGAAGGGTTGCGGCGCCTTGCGCGCGACCACCGGGAAAATCTGCTCGTGCAGGGACTCGGCACCGTGTTCCACCCGGCCTTCACCGATCTTCCGAAGCTCGAGAGCTACCGCCAGTTCATCCGCGCGGACGCGCAGAAGCGCGCGCGGTTCTGCGGCCTCCTCCATGAGGCGGGCGTCCGCACGACGGCCCGCGGCACCTGGTTCCTCTCGACCGCCCACGCGGAGTCGGATGTCGAGAAGAGCCTCGAGGCGGCGTCCTACGCCTTCGGCAAGCTCAAGGCCGCGTGAGGATGCCTCCCCTTCCCGGCGATGATCCGTTCGCGCCATGAGCGAGTCGCCCGAGGCCGTGGTGTGGCGCCAGTTCGAGACCTACAACGCCCACGACATCGACGCCTACATGGCGTGCTTCGCGCCCGAGATCGAGATGCGCACCTTCCCGGACAATGCGCTGCTCCTCCGGGGCCACGACCAAGTGCGAGCGTTCTATTCGACCAAGCGCTTCAACATCCCGGCACTCCGGGCGGAGCTCTTGGGCAAGCTCGTCTTCGGCGATTTCGTCGTCTACCACGAGAAGTTGATCGGCCTCGAAGCGGGCAAGGACCAGGTGGCGATCGCCCTGCATGAGGTGAAGGACGGCCTCATCCGCCGCATGTGGTTCATCAGAGGCTGACCGCGCCAGTCGTCCCCCTATCGTCCCGACAGAAACGCGGCCAGCGGCTCGTCGAAGAAGCTTTCCTCCGACAGCTTGTTGCTGAGATGTCGCACGATCTCGTCCTTGTGCCGGGGCAAGCTTTGACGGTCGAAATAGGCGAGGATCGTTTCGATCGCGCCTATGACGTGCTCGTGATGCGTCTTGTGCAGTTCGTATTCGTCGAACCGGCTTTCCCTCATCACCGATTCCTCGCTGCGGCGATGGGCCTTGAAGGCCGTGAGGAAGCGCACGATCCCGCGGCGAAGCGCCTCGAGGCCCGGATCGCCGGACGGCTGTCCCATCTCGGTCAGGATGGCCCCCATCTCGTCATGCTCATCGTCGAGAAAGCGATATTGGTCTGGATATCCAACGCGCCACATTTTCCACGACTCCTCAAGAACGCCACCGGGCGAAGCACCGTCACGGCCCAGCCGCCGAAGCTCCACGCGGTGTTGAGGGTAGTCCTGAGAAGCGGCGCCGCTTTTGATTGAGATCAACGGCCGAGGCGGACGCCTTCATGCTCGAGGAGCCAGCGCTTGCGCCCAAGCCCGCCGCCATAGCCCGTAAGCGTGCCGTCCGAACCGATGACGCGGTGGCACGGCACGACGATGCTGATCGGGTTGGCGCCGTTCGCATGTCCGACCGCGCGGACCGCCTTCGGCACACCAAGACGGCGGGCGAGCGCGCCGTAGCTCGTGGTCGTGCCGGCGGGAATGCGGCGCAAGCCGGCCCAGACGCGGCGCTGGAACGCGGTTCCGCCGGCATCGATGGGCATGTCGTCGAGCGCGCCGAAGTCGCCCGCGAAATAGGCTCGAAGGCGCGCGGACGCGCCGAGCGGGTCACGCGCGCGCGTGAGCGTGACGCGCCCATAGCGGGCCGCGAGCGCGCGCCGCAGGCGCGCCTCGGCGGCCGCGAACTCGATGGCGACGACGCTCGACCCGTCCGCGACGACAAGGACGTCACCGATGGGCGAGGCCACGCGGCCGAGCATCAATGCCGTTCGTTCCTCTCTTTTCATGTCGGCCCCTCCGTGACGCTCAATCGAGCCGCGCGCCGAAGCGCTCGCGGAACATGCGCGCGCCCTTGGGCGTGATGAGCACCGCGCGCGTGCCGTCCTGATGGCGGGTCCAGCCGCGCCGCATGCTTTCGGCGCAGATCGCGGCCCCGACCGCGCCCGCGAGGTGCGAGCGCCGCTCGCTCCAATCGAGGCACGGCCGGCACAAAACGCGCCCCGAGCGCTTCGCGGCCCTCGCGCGGATGGCGCCGGTGTCGATGCCGACTTCCTCGAGAAACGCGACGCCGTCCTCGGTGAGGATGCCGGCATCGCTCGTGAGCTCGATGCGCCCCGCCGCGACGAGGGCATCCGTCAACGCCACGCCCAACCGCCCCGCGAAGTGGTCGTAGCAGGTGCGCGCGCGCCGGAGCGCCGCGTCCTTGGGGCCGACGGTCAGGTGTTTCCGCGCCGGCGCGAGTTCAGCGGCCACTTGCATGATGCTTTCGAGCATGTGCGCGACCGACGGCGTCGCGAGCCGGTGGTAGCGGTGCCGCCCCTGCTTCTCGACGGCAAGAAGCCCCGCCGTCGTCATGCGATTCAGGTGTCCGCTCGCGGTCTGGGGCGTGATGCCGGCTGCCCGGGCAAGCTCGCTCGCGGTGAGCGCGCGCCCATCCATGAGCGCATAGAGCATGCTCGCGCGCGCGGGATCACCCGACAGCGCGGCGATCTCGGAGAAGAGAGCGTTCGTCGTCATGGCGTCCACCGTTCCTTGACGCGCCCATTCTAGCGCCTTCGCCCGCGCGATGCTTCGGCCATCGCCGTAACGACGCCCGGTCCTCGCCTGCGAGGATGCCGGCCGTTCAGCAGCTTGAGGGAAGGTGCGCCATGGCAGCGATCGAACATCCTCGCGCGAGCGCGTTCTTCGGCTGGCGCGTCGTCGCCGCCGTCTTCGTCCTCGCCATGTTCGGCTGGGGGGTCGGATTCTACGGCCCGCCCGTCTATCTCCACGCGGTGCGCGAGGCGCGCGGCTGGTCGCTGCCGCTCGTCTCGGCGGCCGTGACGCTCCACTTTCTTGTCGGGGCCGCGGTGATCGCGAATCTGCCGCGGCTCTACGGGCGCCTCGGCGTGCCCCGCGTGACGAAACTGGGCTCGGCGGCGTTGGCGCTCGGCGTCCTCGGCTGGGCCGTGGCGCGCGAGCCGTGGCAGCTTTTTCTCGCGACGTTCTTGAGCGGCGGCGGTTGGGTCACCATGGGCGCGGCCGCGGTCAATGCCATCATCGCGCCGTGGTTCGTCCGGACGCGCCCCCTCGCCCTGTCCTCCGCCTACAACGGCGCCAGTGTCGGCGGGGTCGTGTTCTCGCCGCTCTGGGTGGCGGCCATCGGCTTCGTGGGATTTCCCCTGGCAGCCACGAGCATCGGCATCGCCATGGTCGTGGTCATGTGGATCCTCACGGACCTTTATTTTGCGAAGACGCCGCTGGCGATGGGATTGGCGCCGGACGGCGATGCGCCGAGTGCCGCGCCAGCAACCGTCACCTCGCCCGAGGCTCGAGCGCTCCCCGGCCGCGCTCTGTGGCGCGATCGCTGCTTCCTCACGCTCTCCCTCGCCATGGCGCTCGGCCTCTTCGCGCAGATCGGACTTGTCGCGCATCTCTTCTCGCTGCTCGTGCCGGCGCTCGGCGAACAGCAGGCAGGCTTCGCCGCGGGCGGCGCGACCGCGGCGGCCATCGGAGGCCGCATGCTCGTGGGCTGGCTGATGCCGGCGGGTGCCGATCGGCGCCTTTTCGGATGCGCGAGCTATTGCGTCCAGATCCTGGGATCGCTCGCCTTCTTCGCGGCCGGGGGCGACGACGTGCCCTTGCTCCTTCTCGGAGTCGTGCTGTTCGGCGCGGGCATCGGGAATGCGACCTCGCTGCCGCCCCTCATCGCGCAAGTCGAGTTCGTGAAGGCGGACGTGGCACGGGTGATTCCCTTGATCGTCGCGATCGCCCAGGCGTCCTACGCCTTCGCACCTGCCACCTTCGGCCTCATCCGGGACTGGGCGCCGGCGGCCGATGCGGCACCGGGCGCGGCCCCGTCGCTCTTCGCCGCGGCGGCACTCATCCAAGCCTGTGCCGTCGCCGCCCTCCTCCTCGGCCGACGCGGCTCCGACTGAGCCGCGATCCGGTCATTCGGGCGTTGCGCGGCAACGCAATGCCCCTAGCATGGCCGGCAACCGAGCGACTGGTGGAGGCCTGCATGGCGAGCGGACGCCCGATCGATCACGTGGTTCTCGCGGTACGAAACCTCGACCGCGCGGCGGAGGCGTATGAGCGGCTCGGCTTCACCCTCACGCCCCGTGCCTTCCACGAGGACCGCATGGGCACGTCCAACCGTCTGGCCCAATTCAGCGGCCGCAACTTCATCGAGATCCTCGAGGTCGACCGCCCGACGCGGCTCGCACCGCACGACTTCAAGGCGACGCCGCCCTTCTTCAGCTTCGGTGACCACAACCGGACGGCCGTCGCGCGCCGCGAAGGCCTTTCCATGCTCGTCTTCACGAGCGAGGACGGACGCGCCGATATCGCACGCTTCGGCGCGGCCAATCTCCCGACGTTCGCGCCCTTCGATTTCGAGCGGCAGGCGCGCCTGCCCGACGGGTCGAGCGTCACGGTGTCCTTCACCCTTGCTTTCGCGCGCTCGCCTGACATGCCGGAGGTCGGGTTCTTCACCTGCCAGAACCGGGCGCAGCAGTATTTCTGGAAAAGCGAATACCAGCACCATGCCAACGGCGCGCAGGTGATCCGCGCGGTCTACCTGGCATCGCCCGACCCGGCCCGGGACGCGCGATTCATCGCGGCCATGTTCGGCGGCGCGATCGCGCCGATCCCTCACGGCCAGCGGGTCGCTTGCGGCGCCGGACAGGAGATCCGCGTGGTTCATCCCCAAGCGATCAGGGAGCGCGACCCGAGTTTCGATGGAGCCGCCGCCGCGAGCCCGGTGCTCGCCGGCATCGCCGTCCAAACCGATCGTCCGAAAGCCCTCACGCCCGCGGCCGAGGCCTCGGGCATGTTCATCGAATGGGTCGGCGAGTGACCGGCGCGCGTTGACCGGCGCGCGTTGACCGGCGCGCGTTGACCGGCGGAGGCCTCCCCTCAGGGACACAGCGCCTTCGTCTTGTTGGCGTAGACGAGATAGGCGATGACGTCTGCGCGCTCCTGATCGTCCTCGATTCCGGCGAAGCCCATGGCGGTGCCGGGCACGCGCGTGAAGGGCGATTTGAGGAAACCGTCGAGACTCTGGGCACCCCAGACAATGCCCGACTTCTTCATGGCGTCCGAGTAGTCGAACTCGGGCGCGGTGCCCGCCTTCCGGCCGATGAGGCCGCAATGCTTCGGGCCGGTGCGGTTCACCTGGAGCGAGTGGCAGGCGCCGCACCGCTCATAGATCTCGGCGCCGCGCTTGGGATCTCCCGCGGGTGCCGCCAAGGCACTCCCGGCCGAAGCGAGGAGGGCCAGGGCGAGGAGGCCGCGCCTCACGGCCGCCTCCCGTGCCGGCGCGTGCCAGCCTCGGCCGGGTGGTTCAGGAGCAGCACGAGGCCGCTGCCGAAGGCCAGGATCCACAGTCCGGCCAAACTCGTGTAGAAGATGAATGGGTCCATAGAAGTTACTGATATTTCGACATTCTCATTTGCAACTTAGTAATCCCACCGGCCACCGACCGGGCGCGCTGAGGCGGGGGGAAATCGCCACGCACAGTTTGGGTCGATGGCCGGCGGGACCCGCGGCCTTTGGGGACAGGCTTAGCTGATGAAGGCCGCAGGGACTGGGTTCTCACCGAGCACGTTCCGGAGAACGGCCCAGTGCATGGCCTCGTCGCCCAGGATGCTGGCGGCGGCCTTGGACAGGTCCTTGTTCATGAACAGCGGGACCGCGCCGAGATAGGCGCTCGTCGCACCCTTCTCGAGGCCAGCGGCGAAGCGGAGCACATCGGCCTGGTTCTTCAGCTGATCGGTCGGGAAGGTGTACTTGGCCTTCGCCATCACTGGCGTGCCACCGAGCTTCTTCACGGTGCTCGCGAGCACATCGGCGTGCTCCTTGTGGTGGCCCTGGAAGGTGACAGCCACATCGAGCACCGGCTTCTGGAGAAGGCCGCTCTCGGCGCCCACTTGGTAAGCGGCGATCGCTTCCCACTCGAGGCCGAGCGCGGTGTTGAGGATACGGACGTCGTCTTCCATCGTCGCCGCATAGGCAGAGCCGCTGACAAGTCCGGGCGCGCCTGCGAGCAACGCGACGGCCGCGGCCGACAACGTGGCCTGCCCCGCGCGGCGGAACAGCGTACGGCGGCTCATGTCGAGCACAGAGTCAGACACGATGAGAGTCTTGCTGGTCATGGGAGTTCTCCGAAAGGTTGCCCTGTTAAGTCCGAGGCTCGTTGGCGCCCCTCGTGCGCCGCCTCTCTCCCCCATTACCCGCGCATCTCCCATGTGGATGCGCGGGCCGTTCACGATTCCGTGAGGATGGTGTGAAAGGCGGCTGCCTAGAGGTCCGCCTTGAACAGCGGACCCTGGTAGAGAATCGGGCCCGTGGGCAGCTTGGTGGGCGAGCCACCGGGCGGCTCGAGACTGACCGCGAAGGCGCGCGCATCGGTGAGCGCGGAGGCCGGAATTCCTGCAAGACTCGCACTCAGGCGCCCCTTGGCGGGCACGAGGCCGAGCGAGATCGGCGGCGCTCCTTCCCCGGCGATCAGCCACAACTCGAGCGCCTTGTCCGTGGGGATCGCGGCCGCCTTGAGCGGCTGAATCGAAAACTCTTTGTTTCCAAGATCTGCCCGTACGAGCCAAGTCGGCTCGGCATTGGAGTCGTTGAGCACGGCGACATGGGTCGCAGCCGGCGCCTCGGGCGCGCGCGGCGTGACGACGAATATAAAGAGAAGGGCGAGCACCGCGGCCGCCGTGGCGAAGCTCACGCCGCGCCAGAACTGGACGCAGTCCCAGAGATTCGGGCGCGCGAAAACCGCCAAATCGGAGCTGCGCCAGAACTGGACGCGATTCCACAAGCTCTCGCGGACGACGGGCGGTCGCGTCTCGGCGTCGATCGCACGCCAGAGCCGCGCCGGCGGCGCCATGTCGGGTGCGGCTTCGGCGAGCGCGCCGAGGCGCCGCTCCCACCGCTCGACCTCGACTGCGAGGTCACGCTCCGCCGCGGCCATGCGCTCGAAGCGCAGCCTCGCGCGGCCGCTGAGAAGGCCGAGCACGTACTCACCCGCGAGGAGCCACCGCGTCGGGGTTTCGCGCCTACGCATCGCCAAGACACTCCCTCAAACGCAGAAGGCTGCGCCGGATCCAGCTTTTCACCGTGCCGATCGGCTTCTCGAGCCGCGCCGCCAGCTCGGCATGGGTCAAACCCTGGTAGAAGGCGAGCACGATCGAGTGGCGCTGCTCGGCATCGAGCTCGCCGAGGCACTTCGCCAGGGCGCGGCCGGTGCCGCTTTCGAGCGCGCGAGCGAGCGGATCGGGCGCGCTGTCGGCCCACTGTTCGACGGCCGACAGATCCTCCGATGATTCGCGCGGACGCTGCGCGATCAGGGTGAGCGCCCGGTTGCGCACGATGGTCGCGAGCCAACCCATGGCCGCGCCCTTCTCCGGATCGAACCGCGGCGCCGAGCGCCAGATCCGGACGAAGGAGTCCTGCAAGGCCTCCTCCGCGAGGTCGCGGCGGCGCAATATTCCGAGCGCCAGTCCGAACAGCCGTCCGGAGGTGAGCTCGTAGAGGCGCCTGAACGCCTTGTGGTCGCCCTGTGCCGTCGCCGCCATGAGTTCGGCCAATGGATCCCTAGCGTCCATCCTCTTCCCCACGCCGGCGCTTCACGCGTCCCCTTGCCTCTACTCGGTTGCATCGCGTTCGGATGCGCATTCTCGCCGGTTCCGCCCGTCGATCCAAGCGCGCCTGTCGCCCGTGCCCGGGCCGCGCTATGCTCCCCCTCCCTCGCGCCAGACGGACCCCGGCCCATGCAGCTCGCTCAGGTGAAGACCCCCGCCCTCATCCTCGACCGCGCGATTCTCGAGCGGAACTGCCGCGCCATGTCGGAGCGAGCAACGCGCCACGGCGTCGCCCTCCGTCCCCACATGAAGACAGCCAAGTCAGCGCGCGTCGCGACGCTCGCGACCGCGGGCCAGCCCGGCGGCATCTGCGTCTCGACGGTCGCCGAGGCCGTCTATTTCGCGCGCCACGGATTCAAGGACATCACCTACGCCTTCGGCATCCTGCCGGCGAAGCTCGACGACCTCGCGCGCCTCGCGGGCGAGGGCGTGCGCGTCGTGCTGCTCGTCGATGACGGCCCCAACGCCCAGGCGGTCGCGGCGCGCGCC
Source organism: Alphaproteobacteria bacterium (assembly GCA_046349515.1). Classification (GTDB taxonomy): domain Bacteria; phylum Pseudomonadota; class Alphaproteobacteria; order CADEGL01; family CADEGL01; genus JBGPGW01. The sequence goes on from JAXMCE010000013.1 coordinate 61,776, forward strand.
CAAGCATTGGGCGTCACCTTCGACGTGCAGATCGAGATCGACAGCGGCCAGCACCGCGCGGGTCTGCCGCCCTCTTCGCCCGATGTCGTGGCGCTCGGGCGCCTAATCCGGGGCACGAACTCGCTCCGTCTTGCGGGTGTCCTCACCCATGGCGGCCATTCCTACGACTGCCGCGGCGCCGACGAGTGCCGCATCGCGGCGGCCGAGGAACTGTCCGCCGTCACGGTCGCGGCGAAGCATCTCCGCGACGCGGGCCTTCCCTCGCCGCATGTGAGCCCGGGCGCGACGCCGACGGCCGTCCATGCCGCCTCGCTCGAAGGTGCGACGGAGATGCGGCCGGGCAACTACATGTTCTTCGACCTCCACCAGGCCGGCGTCGGTTCCTGCACGCCCGCGGACATCGCTGTCTCGGTGCTGGCCAGCGTCGTCGGCCACAACCGCGCCTACAACCGCATCCTCATCGATTCGGGCGCGCTCGCGCTCTCGAAGGACATCGGGGCCAACGACGCGTTGCCCAACACGGGTTACGGCTGGGTCTACGACATGGAGGGGCGCGCGCGGATCGGCGACCTCCGCGTCGCACGCGTGAGCCAGGAACACGGCACGATCGAAAGCGATTCGCCCCTTCCCTTCGACCGCTTGCCCATCGGCAGCAAGGTCCGGGTCTTCCCCAACCATTCCTGCCTCATGGCGGCGGCCTATGGGCACTACGATGTCGTCGAGGGGACCAAGATCGTCGACCGCTGGGACCGCATGAACGGCTGGTCGGTCTAGGCGATGGAAGCGGGGCGTCCCGCGCCTCACACTCCCGCGCGAGCCCATGCGCATCACGGCGCCCATGGCCACGCGCATGGTCACGCCCACGATCACGCGCATGCTCCCGCCGAATACGGCCGCGCCTTCGCCCTCGGCATCGCGCTCAATACGGCCTTCGTCGTCGTCGAGGCGGTCTTCGGCGTCCTCAGCAACTCGGTGGCCCTCCTCGCGGACGCGGGACACAATTTGAGCGACGTGCTGACGCTGGCCATCGCCTGGGTCGGCAGCTCGCTCGCCAAGCGCGCGCCGTCCGGCCGGTTCACCTATGGTTTCCGCAGCACCTCGATCCTGGCGGCCCTCTTCAACGCCGTCGTCCTCATGGTGGCGGTGGGCGGCATCGCCTGGGAGGCCGCGCGGCGCCTGGCCTCGCCCGAGCCCGTCGTCGAGACGACGGTCATCGTCGTGGCCGCGATCGGCATCGCGATCAATGGCGCGACGGCGCTTCTCTTCGCGAAGGGGCGCGCGAGCGACATCAACATCCGCGGCGCGTTCCTCCACATGGCGGCGGACGCCGCGATCTCGGCCGGCGTCGTCGTCGCGGGGATCATTATCCTCGTCACGGGATGGCTGTGGCTCGATCCCGCGGCGAGCCTCGTCATCTCCCTCGTGATCGTCGTCGGCACCTGGGCGCTCCTGCGCGACTCCGTTGCGATGTCGCTCGACGCGGTGCCCGCCGGCATCGACCCGGCATCCGTCCGCGCCTTCCTCGACCAGGTGCCGGGCGTCGCCTCGGTGCACGATCTTCACATCTGGCCCATGAGCACGACGGAGACGGCGCTGACCGCCCATCTCGTCATGCCCGCCGGCCATCCCGCCGACGACGTGCTCGCCGAGATCGCGCACCAGCTTCACGACCGCCACGGCATCGCGCATGCGACGATCCAGGTCGAGACCGACGGCACGCTCTGCAAGCTCGCCCCCGATCACGTCGTGTGACGGCCGGCCGCGCCGCGCCGCGCCGTGCACCTTCCCTTCGCCAGCGCACCAACAGTTAACGCGCCCCCGCCGTTAACGATGTTTCTTTACAAATATTACCATCGAACTTTGAGAATTTCTGGTATCCCATCGACAATAACATAATTATGCGAACTTTTACTTTGTCCGATCTTGAAACAAACCTTGCCTGGTGTCATGCTTCTCTTACGCAAAGACAAGAGCCGATTTCCAGGCGCCGCGTGCCTTGCCCGCGGAAAGCCGGAAGGGAGGACAGCGGACCCGGCGCACACGAGGCGCCTTGGCTCCGATGCAATCGGCCCCTCAACGGGACTTTGGTCACTCGCGATGAGGAGAATGACATGATCGGACAAGACGTCCTTGGACTGTTGCGGTTCCTGCGAGTTGCCCTTGAAGACCGTCGCGGCGCGACGGCCGTCGAATATGGCCTCATGGTTGCGCTGATTTCGGTGGTCATCATCGGGGCCGTGGCCACGATCGGCACCGAGCTCAACACGCTCTTCACCGACGTCGGCAACTGCCTCACCAACATATCGACCTGTTCCTCGATCGGAGCCGGCGGGGGCGGCGGCACGACGCCGTAGCGCGCCCGTGACCGAGAGGCATGACCGCCCCGTCATGTCCATGCGCGCCGGGCCGGCCGAGGAACGAGGGGCCGGCCTGGACGCTACGGCCCCGTCCCCTCCTCCCGATCCGATCCCCCGCTTCCTGATCCTTGAAAGGCATCCGCCATGGCCCTGTCTCTCCTGACGATGGACGCCGCCTATTACCCGCAACGCGAGAGCGTGCGCTTCTTCGCCGCCGACGGATTCGAAACGATGCTGTGCATGGTTTCGGTCGAAGCGCTGCGCGCGCATTTCGGCCTCACCAACGGGGATTCGAGCGCGGCGATCAGGCTCGCCGAGACCTGTCGTGACAGGATCGAACAGATCGCTCGGAACAAGTATGAGGCGCGCGCCATTTGGCCGGAGCGTGCGATCGTGCTCCAGGCGAGCGATTTTACCGGCGAGGCGCGCGCGCCCTAGCGAGGTCGGCCGCCGGCTTCACGCGCCGGTCGACCGGAATTGCCCCCGCGCGGCCGCTCGACCGGAGTGGCCAGATCCGTGCGTTCAGCGTGAAGGCCCGCTAGGTATCGCCCATGCGCACGGGAAGGGTGCCGCTGCGCCAGCTATGCGACGACTTGCATTTGGGGCAAATCCGCTCGCCGTGCCACGCGCTCGTGAAGGATTCCTGGCACCGAAGGCATCGGCGCTCCTTGGCCACGGTCGGACGCGGCGCTTCCTCGAACGCTTCCTCGATCTCTTCGGGTCTTGGATTCTGTTTCGCCACAGCGCCTCGTCCTTTGGTCGTCCGAACGATCGATCCCCATCGGGGCACGACGCTCGGTCAAGTGGGGGCGCGGCTCCCCCGATGCGCGACCGATGGTTCCCGTACGCGCGGGCCGCGGACCGCGCTTAGCGGAACCGCCGGCGGCCGCGCGCCGTCGATGCGGCCTGTCCTCCGCCCCCCGCCGACACGCCTTCGAGAAACGGGATGCCCGACAGGGCATGCCCATTCCGCTCCGGTCGCGGCATGGCGCGTGCGCGCCGCTTGCGCGCACGGTGCCCTTCCCGACGCGGCTCATGGCCGGCGGCCGGCGGCGGCGCATGACGCCGCGCCCGATCGCGCGGTTCGCGATGATCGGATGAGGGGGATTCCTCCGCCGCATGCGACGCGGCCGCATGGTGGCGGACGGGAATGCGCTGACGGATGAGCCTCTCGATATCGCGGAGATAGTCCCGCTCGTCGCCGCTGCAGAAGGAGATCGCGATGCCGGTCGCGCCCGCGCGGGCCGTGCGGCCGATGCGATGGACGTACACTTCGGGCACGTTCGGCAGGTCGAAGTTGACCACATGGCTCACGTCGTCGACGTCGATGCCGCGGGCCGCGATGTCGGTCGCGACCAGCACACGCGTGCGCCCCGTGCGGAACGCCGCGAGAGCTCGCTCGCGCTGGTTCTGGGACTTGTCGCCATGGATCGCGGCCGCGTCGATCCCGGCGCCGGCGAGTTGCCGTACGACCCGGTCGACCCCGCGCTTGGTCCGCGCGAAGACAAGGGCGCGCTCGACCGCGGGATCCGAAAGCACCTCGACGGCGAGGCCCCTCTTGCCGGGTCCGTCGACGAAGATGACGTGCTGCGCGACCCGTTCGACGGTCGTCGCGGCGGGCGTGACCTTGACCTCGATCGGATCGCGGAGAAGGTCGTCCGCCAGCCCGGCGATCTCTCTCGGCATCGTCGCCGAGAAGAACAGATTCTGACGCTGCCGCGGAAGGGCGCGGACGATGCGACGGATGTCGTGGATGAATCCCATGTCGAGCATCCGGTCGGCCTCGTCGAGCACGAAGGTCTCGACACCGTCGAGACGGAGCGCCCCCGTCCCCATGTGGTCGAGGAGCCGGCCCGGCGTCGCGACGAGCACGTCGAGTCCGCGTGCGAGCGCCTTCACTTGCGGGCTCTGTGCGACGCCGCCGTAGACGGCCGCGACCGAGACGTTGAGATAGCGTCCGTAGGTCCGAAAGCTTGCCTCGATCTGGCTCGCGAGTTCGCGGGTCGGGCTCAGCACGAGGACGCGGCAGGTGCGCGGTGGCGTGCGCCGGTCGGCGGCGGCGAGCTTCTCGAGGATGGGAAGGGCGAAAGCGGCGGTCTTGCCGGTGCCTGTCTGGGCAAGACCGAGCATGTCGCGGCCGCCGAGGATGTGGGGAATCGCCTGCATCTGGATCGGCGTGGGCGCGTCATAGTCGGCCGCGGCGAGCGCCTTCAAGATTGGCTCGCCAAGGCTCAAGTCGGTAAACTGCATCAGTCGGTGTTCTTTCTGTTGGTGTCGCGCGCGAGGGCGATTCGACTCGTGTCGGGTCGCTCGGCTGCGCTGCGACAGCGCGCTGACGCCCGGCCGTTGTGGGGCTGTCGGCTGTTGGATTGGGTCAGATGGCCGGGGGCGATTTTCTTTGATGATCAAAAGTTGGAGGCCGTCACGGCCTCTTATCGCCACCTCACAACGGCATTTCTACGCGGCATATCGTTAAAAGTCAATGTAATTGGCACGATTCCTGCGCATCCGCGCACTTGTATTCGCGACCCAACGGCACCACATCCATTCCATCGGGTCTTCTCCGAAGCGACCGCCTCGCTTCGCCGTCGTCCGGCGGCGAGCGCGCCAGTCTCCTCACCATGACGATTCGTATGGTCGGCAATGGCGCTGGCTGTGCTTTTTGCGGGCATCGCAATGCCGACCGGAACGGTCAAGTGGTTCAACGCAGCGAAGGGTTTCGGGTTCATCGAGCCCGATGACGGCTCGACGGATATTTTCGTGCACATCGCTGCCGTCGCCCGCGCCGGGCTCAGCGCGCTCACCGAAGGGCAGCGGCTGAGCTTCGAGGTCGAGCGGGGCCAGCGGGGACGGACCGCCGCAGTCAACTTGAAAGTCGTCTGAGAATCGCACCGAACGCGCCGCGATGGCGCGAACCCCGCTTTCGAACCGGAAGGAACAGATGCCAAAGGACGATCTTTTCGAAGTCGACGGCGCGGTCATGGAAGTCCTGCCCAATGCCATGTTCCGCGTCCTTCTCGACAATGGCCACCAGGTCCTCGCGCACAGCTCCGGCCGGGTCCGGCGCAACCGCATCCGCATCCTCGCCGGCGACCGGGTGACGATCGAGATGACTCCCTACGACATGACCAAAGGGCGGATCAATTTCCGCCATAAGGATCAGCGCGAACCTTCACCTCGGCGCCAGGCGCGATCATTTCACGCGAAAGGTCGCCGCTGACGAAGCCCTCGTCGCGACGACGGGCGCGACGCCATCCTCACTCCGCACCCCATCCATGGCACACCACAAGTTCTCGATCGGCACGACCGTGCGACTTCGCCCCGTGAGCTTCGGCCCCTCCCCGCCGCCAGGCGAGTTCGAGATTCTGCGCCACCTTCCCCCCGAATCCGGCGACAACCAGTATCGGATCAAGAGCGCCGATGACGGCCACGAACGCGTCATCCGCGAGAGCGAAATCGGCTGATGCCGCGCGGCTGATGCGCGGGCGCTTGCACGCCCGAATCGCAGCACCGCTCCGAGGCTCCGACTCGCCGCCACCGATGCCGGTCGTGCGCGCCGCAACCCAAGACTTGCCGGGCGCGGCAGGGCGAGCGAAGTTCTCTGTTCCTGACCGAGGACAACACCCATGCCGGAACACGATCCCTCGCACATCATGCAGGTGGGCATGGGCTTCTTCGCCTCGAAGACCTTGCTCTCCGCGGTGGAGTTGGGACTCTTCACCGAATTGGCCAAACGGCCGATGACCGGGGGCGAGATCGCCGCGGCGCTCGGCCTCGCGCCGCGGGCCATCCCGGATTTCCCCGATGCGCTGGTGGCGCTCAGATTCCTCGACCGCACCGGCGACGGCGCGAATGCCGTCTATGCCAACACGGCCGAGAGCGCCCATTTCCTCGACCGGACGAGCCCGGCCTATATCGGCGGAATCCTCGAGATGGCCAATGCGCGCCTCTATCCGTTCTGGGCGGATTTGAGCGAGGCGCTCAAGACCGGCCAGCCGCAGAACGAAACCAAGCATTCGGGCGAGCCCCTGTTCGCCAAGCTCTACGAAGTGCCGGAGCGCCTCGAGCAATTCATGAACGCCATGTCCGGAATCTCGGCGGGAAACTTCAAAGCCTTCGCCGGGACGTTCGACTTTTCCGGATACAAGACGCTCTGCGACGTCGGCGGTGCGACGGGGCAGCTCTCCTGCATGGTCGCGGCGGCGAACCCGCACATGCGCTGTGTGAGTTTCGACCTGCCCAATGTCGCGCCGATCGCGACGCGCCGCATCCGCGAGGCCGGCCTCGCCGATCGCGTGACGGCCGCCGGCGGCGACTTTTTCGCGGACCCGCTGCCCAAGGCCGACGTCATCACCATGGGCATGATCCTTCACGACTGGAATCTCGAGAAGAAGAAGCTGCTCATCCGCAAAGCCTACGAGGCCCTGCCGCCGGACGGCGCCTTCGCGGTCATCGAGGCCCTCATCGACGACGCGCGGCGCGAGAACGCCTTCGGCCTGCTCATGTCGCTCAACATGCTCATCGAATTCGGCGACGCGTTCGACTATTCCGGCGCCGACTTCCGGAGCTGGTGCCGCGAGGCGGGCTTCCGCCGCTTCGAGATCATTCCCTTGAAGGGTCCGTCGAGCGCGGCCGTCGCCTACAAGTGAGCCGGCGGGCCCGGCTCCCGGCAACCAAATCGCAATCTCGATTACCGGATCGTTACCGCCACTCGGCCGCGCCTCGCATCGAATGATCCCGGGCGGCCTCGTCCGTCGAGTCCTTAACCGGACCGAAAGCTGGCTTCGATAGAACGGGTCCCGTTGCCAATTGGCCGGGCCGGACACCGGAACTCCCGTCTGCCTGTCAAGACGCGACTCGTGCCGCGCGCGGAAGGCGCGCGGCCACAGGGCCGTCGGCGACCGCGACGCGAGAACGAGATGGAACCGTGCCATGTCCGGCCCTGACGTGATTTCCCTGTCCAAGGCGGCCACCGCCGCCAGCGACGCGCCCTCTTCTCAACCGGTGACGACGCCCGGCGGCGCGAGCCCCGAACCCCAGCCCGTTTCGGCCGTGCCTCCGGCTGCGACGACCAAGGCGGCCCTGTCCGCGCGCCACGTCCAAGCAGCCAAGCAGCGCATCGCCTCCACCATGCGCCGCGGCCTTCGCGCGCTCGCGGATTTTCACCCCATCGCCATCAAGAGCCAGTCCCTCCGCATCGCCATCGGCGTGGCCTTCCTCGCGCTCGGCGCCGCGATCTACCTGCCCCAAGCCATCTACACCACCTCGACCGAGGCCGTCGTCAACGCACGCATCGTCACCGTGTCGGCGCCCATCGAAGGCCACGTCGTCGGCGCGCCGCCCGCCGAGGGCGCCGCCGTCAGCGCCGACGAGCCGCTCATCGCCATCGAGAACGAGACGGTCGATCGCGGCCGGCTCGAAGAGCTCCAGACCCAACGCGCGAAGGCGGAGAACGAGCTGGCCAGCCTCACGCGCCTTGCCGAATCGCTCAATGACCAACTGACCGCGCTCAACGCTCAGATAGCGGCCTATCAGAAAGCCACCATCGCGCGTCTCGAGATCGCGCTCCGCGAAAGCAACGCGGATGCGACGTCCTTGCGCGCGACCGCCCGCGAGGCCCAGGCCGATTTCGCCCGCAAGCGCCAGCTCCACGGCAACGGGTATGTCAGCCACGCCGTCATCGACAAGGCCGAACAGTCCGCCGTCTCCTCGCGCGCCAATGTCGAGCGCGCGGAGATGGCGACGAAGCGCGTCTCGCAGGAGCTCGACGCGGCGCGCAAGGGCGTCTATGTCGGCCAGGATCGGAACGACGTTCCCTACTCCCAGCAGCGCGGCGACGAGTTGCGCGTTCGCCATGCCGAAGTCGAGGCGCAGCGCTCGGTCCTCGCCGCCCACCTCCACCAGCTCGACCAGCAGATCGCGGCCGAAGCGGCGCGAGTCGGCCATCTCGCCAAGGCCGAGATCCGCGCGCCCATGGAGGGCGTGGTCTGGCGCCCCCTCGTCGTCGCCGGCAGCCCCGTCGCGCGCGACGCCGAGCTCATGACGCTCATCGACTGCTCGCACCTCTACGTCACGGCGGCGCTGTCCGGACGGCGGTTCGACGACCTCCAGCACGGCACGCCCGCGACGATCCACGTCCTCAGCTCCAAGGCCGAATACAAGGGAACCGTGGTCGATGTGCGCGCCATGCAGCGCGGCGTCGGCGAGGAACGTTTCGCGGCGCCTCTCCCCGCGCTCGGCGCGCACCAGGTCCTCGCCATCATCCAGCTCGACGACGCGAGCGCGCTGGCCTCGCAGAAATACTGCAATGTCGGGCGAAAGGCGGAAGTGCGCTTCACCGATTTCTCGCCCCCCGCCGTCGCCGAGGCGGCGCGCATCGCCCCCTCCGCCCCCAGCCCCGACCATGTCCAGTGAGGCGCTCGGCCCCAACCTTCTCGTCGCCGGCGCGCTGATCCTCATCTGCGCGTTCCTGCCCGGGCGCTCCAACCGTGCCCGCGCGGCATTCTCCGCCGTCGCCGTCGTCGCGACGTTGCGCTACCTGTGGTGGCGCTGGACCGACACGATCGCCCCGCTCGAGGGGTCGAGTGCCGAAACTCTCTGGATGATCGGCTGTTTCGTCGTCGAGGCCGTCGTGATGCTCGAGAGCATCATCGGCATGGTGGTGCTCGCGCGCACCATCGACCGGACGAAAGAGGCCGACGGTCACGAGGCGTGGCTGCGCGCGCTGCCGCTCGACGAGGTGCCGACGATCGACGTCTTCATTCCGACCTACAACGAGGGGCGCGACGTCCTCGAACGGAGCATCGTGGGCGCGCTCGCCCTCGACTACCCCAAATTCGCGGTCCACGTTCTCGACGATGGCCGGCGGCCCTGGCTCGAGGCGCTCTGCAAGGAAAAGGGCGCGCGTTACCTCACGCGCGGCGACAACAAGCACGCCAAGTCCGGCAACATCAACGCCGCCATCCCCCGCACCTCGGGCGATCTCATCGCGGTGCTCGATGCCGACTTCGTGCCGCACCGCAACTTCCTCTGGCGCACGGCCGGATTCTTCCGCGATCCCGTGACCGCCTGCGTCCAGACGCCGCAATATTTCTTCAACAAGGATCCGGTGCAGACCAATCTCGGCATGTCGAACGCCTGGGGCGACGACCAGCGTCTCTTCTTCGACGTGATCCTGCCAAGCCGCGACGCGTGGGGGGCCGCCTTCTGCTGCGGGACGGGATTTCTCATGCGCCGAACCGCGATCGAGGCCATCGGCGGCATCCCGACGGGCTCCATCTGCGAGGACATGCTGACCTCCATGGAGTGGAAGCGCCGCGGCCTCGAGACGGTCTATCTCAACGAAGAGCTATGCATCGGCTTGGCGCCCGAATCGATCAACGCCTATTTCGTGCAGCGCCAGCGCTGGGCGCGCGGACAGATGCAGATCCTGTTCTTGAAGAACGGTGTTTTCAGCCGCGGCCTGCCGTTCTTCTATCGCCTCATCTTCCTGCCGACCTACTGGTTCATCCAGCTGCCCTCGCGGATCGTCTACATCCTCCTGCCCATCATCTATCTCCTGACGGGCCTGCCGCCCGTCCTCCTGCCGAGCCAGGAGGCGCTCGTCGGCTATCTCGGGCCCGCGATGATCGGCGGCGTCGGCCTCATCTGGTGGGCGGGCCGCGGTGCCTTCCTGCCGATCCTGACCGACGCCTCGAACCTGTTCATCGCGATCCGCGTGGCGCCGACCGCGCTCGCGAGCCTCATCAAGCCCTTCGGCGTGCCCTTCCGGGTGACGCCCAAGGGACGCGAGGCGAAGGCGAGCCGCCATGACGGCACCGTGTTCTGGTTCTCGATCATCCTTCTCGCGCTCAGCATCGGCGGTCTCGCCTGGAACGCCCTCGACGATTGGCGGCCGATCGCGAACGAGTTGAGTCTCGCGCTCACCACCCTTTGGATTCTCATCAACAGCGCGATCCTCGGCTTGACCGCCCTCATCGCCTGCGAGGGCCCGCGCTTCCGCGCCGAAGAGCGCTTCGCGCTCGACATGCCGGCGCGCGCGACCGCGGACGCGTCCACCGCCCCCTGCATCGTCGGCAATCTTTCGCCCTCGGGCGCCTTCGTCCGCTTCGGCAATTACCCGACGCCCGAGACGGGCGAGACGATTGCGCTCTCCATCGCCTCGATCGGCCTCGTCGAAGGTCTCGTCGTCCGGCGCGCGCGGGACGGCGTGGGCGTGCGCTTCACGGGCGTGCCGGATGCGACGCGCGAAGCGATCACGCGCCTCGCGCGGACGGAATCGAAGCGCGAGAACGCGCGGAGGCGCCAGGCGATCCGCTTGAAGCTCGACCGGCCGGCGCGCTCGGCCGCCAACGGCCGGTGGACCACCTGCCTCGTCGCGGACGCGTCGCTCACGGGCGCGCTCGTCGACTTCGACGAGCCGCCCGCGGTCGCGACCGGCGATCTCCTGACTCTCGAAATTCCCGAGATCGGCATCGTCAGCGCGCGGGTGAAGCGTCTCGCGGGCTTGAGCGCGGGCCTCGAATTCGAGGACCTCTCGGACCACGCGAAGGACGCGCTCATTCGCGCTCTCTACACGATTCCGCGCGCCTCCGTGGTGCCGGCGACGCAGTCGACCCCGACGCTCTTCCTACTCATGCTGAAGCGCGCCTTCGGGCCCGGCCTCATCCGCCCGGCGCCGACGAAGCCAGCCGATAGCCCGCGCTAGGAACGCCCTTCACCCCCAGGACCAGAAGTCCATGCCCTCGGCCATGAGGTTGCGCGCGAGCACCATCTTGTGCACCTCGGAGGCGCCGTCGACGAGGCGCGCGCAACGCGCGTAGCGGTACATCCATTCGAGCGGCGTGTCGCCCGAATAGCCCTTGGCTCCCATGAGCTGGATCGCCGTGTCGATCGCCTTGTGGAGCACGTCGGCGACCGCGACCTTGGCCATCGAAACTTCCTTCCGCGCGAAGTCGCCCTGGTCGAGCTTCCAGGCCGCGTGCATGGTGAGAAGCCGGCCGATCTCGATCTCCATGGCGGCTTCGCCGAGCATCCACTGCACGCCCTCGTGGTCCGAGAGCTTGAGCCCGAAGGATTCGCGCTCCTTGATGTAGGGCGTGCAGATCTCGAGCGCGCGCTTGGCCATGCCGAGCCAGCGCATGCAGTGCGTGAGGCGCGCGGTGCCCAAGCGAATCTGCGTGACCTTGAGCCCGTCGCCCACCTCCATCAGGCGGTTCTCGTCCGGCACTTCGAGCCCGTCGAAGCTGAGCTCGCAATGCCCGCCATGCTCTTCCGGACCCATGATCGGAATCTTGCGCAGAATCCGCCAGCCTGGCTGGTCGCGGTGGAACATGAAGGCCGAGAGGCCCTTGCGCTTGTCGGTCGAGGTGCGCGCGACGACGATGAAGTGCTCGGCGACGCCGGCGCCCGTCGAGAACCATTTGTGGCCCCGGATGATCCAGCGGTCGTTGCCTTTCCTCTCCGCCGTCGTGCGCATCACCGTCGGGTCCGAGCCACCGCCCGGCATGGGCTCGGTCATGACGAAGGCCGAGCGCGCCGTGCCGTCGATGATGGGCTGCAGCCAGCGGCGCTTCTGGTCTTCGGTCCCGACCTTGTTCAGGAGGATCATGTTGCCGTCGTCGGGCGCCTGGCAGTTGAAGCAGACAGGGCCGAAGATCGAGCGGCCCATCTCCTCGTAGCAGGCAGCCATGCCGATGATCGGCAGGCCCTGGCCGCCCCGCGCCTTCGGCATCTGGAGCGCCCACAGACCCTCCGCCTTGGCCTTGGCGCGAATGGGCTCAAGGGCCTCGTCCGTGATGTTCTCACCCTCGTCATAGGCCTTGGGGTCGCGTTCGACCGGCATGATGTGCGTCTCGACGAAGGCGCGGATGCGCGTCCGATAGGTCTCGATCTCGGGCGAGAGGCGGAAGTCCATGGTTCAGATCCCCTTGGATTGGAATTGCGCGCGATCGGCGCGGCACACCAGGCCCTCGTGGTTCGACAGGCTCACCGCGAGGACCTCAGATTGCGCTCGTCGAAGTATGAGCCCCGAATGGCGGAATCGGAAGGCGGACTCGACACTACATCGTGCTGCAGAGGTGGCCGCCGTCGACCACGATGTTGCTGCCCGTCATGTAGCGCGAGGCGTCCGATGCGAGAAGCAGGAGCGCGCCGTCGAGATCCTCGGGCTGGCCGATGCGCTTCTGCGGGATGCGCGCGATGAGGGCCAAGCCCGGCTTCGTCGTCCAGAACGGCCGGTTCATCTCGGTCTCGACATAGCCCGGCGTGAGCGCGTTGACCCGGATCGAGTGCTTCGCGAGTTCCATGGCCATGGTGCGCGTGAGGTGGAGAAGGCCCGCCTTGGCGGCGGTGTAGGCCGGCACCTGCCCGATGGGGCGCATGCCGAGAACGGAGGCGATGTTGATGATCGAGCCGCCCTGCCCCCGCGCGACCATGGCTTTCGCGGCCGCCTGTGCCACCAGCCACGCCCCCCGGAGGTTGGTATCGACGACCTGGTCCCAATCCTCCTCCGTGTAGTCGAGGAGCGGCTTCACGATGGCGATGCCGGCGTTGTTCACGAGCACCGTGATGCCGCCGGTCGCCGCCTCGGCCTGGGCCACGCCCGCGCGGATGCTGTCGCCCGAGGTCACGTCCATCGTGACCGGATGGGCGCGCCCGCCGATGCCCTCGATCTCGCGGCGAAGGTCGTCGAGCTTCTCCGCACGCCGCGCGGAGATGGCGAGGGTCGCGCCGGCGCGCGCGAGGGTACGGGCAAAATGGAGGCCGAGGCCGCTCGAGGCGCCCGTCACCAGGATGCGTTCGCGCGTCAGGTCGAAGGGATGGGTCATGAAGGGGTCCGGATCGCGTCGATTCGAGCGATAAGCAAACACAGATTGGCGTGGGCCTTAACCGTTTCCTAACTCTGCAGCGCGAGGATCGGCAAGCCGAAAGTACCCGCACCGCGCCCAGCCTCGGCTCCGCTGGGCCCAACAAGGGGACATCACAGTGTCCTTAGATGCCGATTCGAACAAGACCCGCGGCGCCCAGCCCACCGCGAATGCAGCCGCCGAACGCGCCGCCGCCCACGTCCTTCTCATCGTCGATGATCCCGTGCGCCTGCGCGAGCGCTCGCGCCAATTCAGCGATCTCGGCGTGCGCGTGACCGAGGCCCTCGGCGTCGGCGGCGTCGTCGCACTCGCGCAGAGCGAGCGGCCGGACCTCGTCCTCGTCGAGAAGACGTCGGAAGCACCGAGCTTCAAGGAGTCGCTGCGCGCGCTCAAGAGCGAGCCGGCGATCAGCGACGTGCCTCTCGTGGTCGTCGCCGACATCCCCAGCGACTCGCTGTTCGTCGAATGCCTCGCCGAAGGCGTGGACGACCTCATCGTGCGCCCGCTGTCCATGCCCGCCATGATCGCGCGCCTCGCCCCGCTCTTCCGCCTCTCGGCGATCCGCGCCGAGTGGCGCCGCCGCATCGCGACCGTCTGGACCTTGGGCGCCGTGCCTTCGGTCAAGCTTCCGAGCCGCGACCCATCGAGTCATGTGGGCACGATCGTGACCGTCGCTGGCGAGTCCGATCTCAACGACAGCCTGGCGCCCTTGGCGGCGGCCGGCTTCACGATCGAACGCGCGCCCAACTTGTTCTCCGCCCAGGACCTGGTGTCGACCGGCAACGCCGACGTGCTGGTGCTCCACGGCAAGGGCGACGCGGAGCAGGAAATCGAGCTGGCCGAGCAGACCCGGCGCAACCCGCGCCTCTTCGACCTGCCGGTGGTGCTCATCGCGGAGCTCGACGACTTCCACGAGACGGCCGCCCATCGCCGCGGCGTCACGGTGCGCCTCACCGACTACTCCGATCCCCTCGAGCTGCGCTTCACGATCGAGACGCTCGTCCGCCGCGAACGCCTGCGGAAGCAGATGAAGTCCGCGCTCAGGACCGCGCTCAAGGACGTCGGCAGCGACAAGCTGACCGGCCTTCCCAACACGGACTACCTCGACGCCTACATCCGCGCGGTCACGCAGGAGGCCAGCCAGAACGGCAAGCCCGTCACGATCGCGGCCTTCGATGTCGCGAACCTGAAGACGGTCGCCGAGGAGCATGGTCCCGAGGCCGGCGCGGCGCTGTTCCGGCAGCTCGGCCACTGGATGGATTCGCTGGTGCGCGCCGAGGACCTCCTCGGGCGCGTGGGCGAGCACGAGTTCGTCGTCGTCCTGCCGCAGACCGGCATCGGCGACGCCCGGTTCGCGGTCGACCGCATTGCCGGCGTCATCATGAACACGGACTATGTGGTGCCGGGCGTCGACCACGAAGTGCGAGTCTGGCTCGAATACGGCGTCGCCGCGGCGAAACCGGGCGACAGCCTCGCCACCGCCCTCGTCCGCACGCGCGCGACCCGGCACTAGGCCGTCCTTTCGGTCGCCTTCCGCTGGCCGCCGGGCTATGCTCGGGGCCATGCGGATCGACATCGTCTCCGACACGATCTGTCCCTGGTGCTACATCGGCAAGCGCCGCTTCGAGCGCGCGCTTCGCCAGTCGGGCGTCGAGGCCGAGATCGCCTGGCGGCCCTTCCAGCTCAACCCCGACATGCCGAAAGACGGCATGGAACGGAGCGCCTACCTCGCGGAGAAGTTCGGCGGGAGCGGACGCGCCGACGAGATCTACGCGCCGATCCGCGAGGCCGGAGACGCGGAAGGCATCGCCTTCGCCTTCGAGCGCATCCGGCGTACGCCCAATACCATGCTCTCGCATCGCCTCATCCACCATGCCGGAACGCTCGGACGGCAGGACGCGGTCGTCGAGGGACTCTTCGTCGCCTATTTCGTCGAAGGCCGCAATGTGGGCGCCATCGAGGAGCTCGCGGCGATCGGCGAGGCGGCGGGGCTCGACCGCGCGACAACCGCCGCCTATCTCTCTGGCGACACCGATCTCGAACGGGTCGCGGCGGAGGACGAGATGGCGCGCCGCATGGGGATCCACGGCGTCCCCTGCTTCATCATCGAGCGGCGGCTCATGGTCTCGGGCGCCCAGTCGCCCGAAATTTTCGAGCGCGCCTTCACCATGGCGAGAGAAACACCGCGCGCGACAGCCTAGTCGGGGGCCCCTCGCCGCGTGAGGGGAACCTCTGTCATGGTGTTGTCACAGCGAGCGTGGACGATACCCCGCGCCCCCTTGGGCCGGAACCTTGCTGACCGAGCGGTCATTCAACTGCGGTTGCACCGACACAACAGTGTTGTCCGGTTGCGCTAACCCTCGTCATGCAATTCCGCGCCAATCCTCCGGCATATTGTTTTCCATCGCGGCCGTATCAAATTATGCCTATTGTTCAGCATCGGGGCGCATGTACGAGACCTCACCGCCTGCGGCCTACCGCCGCGGGGGACAGGATTTGGATGCGCCGCCGCCCTGTGAGATTCCAACCCGTGGCGGGGGAGACGAGGACCCGACCCATGCCGTCATCGATGATCCGCGACCGGTCCGCGTGGCTCCAGGCCGTGATGGCGGTCTCGCTTGCCTGCGCGCTTGCGTCCTGCGAGCCGAGCTCGCAGGCGAGCGCCCCGCCCGCGCTCCCCTCCGTGACCGTGGCCAATCCCATCAGCCGCGAGGTCACCGAGTGGGACGAGTTCTCGGGGCAGTTCGCCGCCATGGAATATGTCGAGGTCCGCGCGCGCGTGAGCGGCCATCTCCAGTCCATCCACTTCCAGGACGGCCAGATGGTCAAGAAAGGCGACCTGCTGTTCGTCGTCGACCCGCGCCCCTTCGAGATCACGCTCGCGTCGGCAAAGGCCCAGCTCGCCCAGGCGACGGCGCGCCTCGATCTCGCGAAGATCCAGCTCGAGCGCGCGGCCAAGCTCCGCGAGAAGGACTTCGTCGCCGCGAGCGTCTACGACCAGCGCCTGGAGGAGATGCGCGGCGCCGCGGCCGCCGTCGATTCGGCCCGCGCGACCGTGCACGCGGCCGAGCTCGACGTCAGCTTCACCCGCGTGACGGCGCCGCTCAGCGGCCGCGTCAGCCGACACGAGGTGAGCATCGGCAACATGGTGATCGGCAGCACGGTCATGGCCAGCGGCACGACGCGGCTGACCACCATCGTCTCGCTCGACCCGATCCGCTTCACCTTCGACATGAGCGAGGGCGACTTTCTCTCCTACCAGCGCGCGGCGGCGGACGGCCGCCTCAAATCGGCGCGCGACAACACGGTGCCGGTCTACGCGCGCCTCTCGGACGAGGACGGCTGGCCGCACGAAGGTCGCATCGACTTCGTCGACAACCAGGTCGACCGCAGCGCGGGCACGATCCGCGCCCGCGCGGTCTTTCCCAACGAAAAGCTGCTCATCACGCCCGGCCAGTTCGGGCAGATCCGCCTGCCGAGCTCGGCACCGCACCTCGCGATCATGATCCCCGACAACGTGATCGTGACCGATCAGTCGCGGAAAATCGTCATGGCGGTCAAGGAGGACGGCACGGTCGAGCCGAGACTCGTGCAGCTCGGCCCCAAGATCGACGGGCTCCGGGTCATCCGTTCCGGCCTCTCGGAGACGGACACCATCGTCATCAACGGCCTGATGCAGGCGAGACCGGGCGCCAAGGTGTCACCCCAGAAGGGGACGATCGAGCCGCATCCGCAGGCGAGCTGAGCGGAGCCGAGCGCGGTGCGCCTCTCCCATTTCTTCATCGACCGGCCGATTTTCGCGGCGGTCCTGTCGATCTTCATCACGCTGATCGGCGGGTTCGCCTATTTCAACCTGCCGATCGCCCAGTATCCGGAGATCGCGCCGCCGACCGTGGTCGTGAATGCGCGCTACCCGGGCGCCTCGGCCGACGTGGTCAGCAACACGGTCGCGACCCCGCTCGAGCAGGAGATCAACGGCGTCGACAACATGCTCTACATGGTGTCGCAAGCCACCGCCGACGGCAGCCTCTCGATCACGGTGACCTTCGCGCTCGGCACAAACCTCGACACCGCGCAGGTGCTGGTCCAGAACCGGGTTCAGGTGGCGGAGCCGCGGCTGCCGGAGGATGTGCGTCGCCTCGGCGTCACGGTGCGGAAGAACTCGCCCGACTTCCTCATGGTCGTGCATTTGAGTTCGCCCGACCAGTCGCGCGACCAGCTCTACATCTCGAACTACGCGACGCTCCAGGTGAAGGACACGCTGGCCCGGCTCGACGGCGTGGGCGACGTGCGCGTCTTCGGCACGCGCGAGTATGCGATGCGCATCTGGCTCAACCCCGACAAGATCGCCGCGCGCAACATGACCGCGGGCGAAGTGATCGCGGCACTCCGCGCGCAGAACGTCCAGGTGGCCTCGGGCGTCCTCAACCAGCCGCCGGTTCCCAGCACCGGCGACTTCCAGTTGAACGTGGAGACGCGCGGGCGGCTGGTCGAGCCCGCGGATTTCGCGAACATCCTCATCAAGACCGATCCCGACGGGCGGGTCACGCGCCTCAAGGACGTGGCGCGGGTCGAGCTCGGCGCCCAGGACTACAGCGCCAACGGCTATCTCGACGAACGTCCCGCCGTGCCCATCATCATCTTCCAGCGCCCCGGCACGAACGCGCTCGCGGCGTCGGAGCGCATCAAGGTCGCGATGGGCGAGCTCTCGAAGTCCTTCCCGCCGGGCTTGCGCTACGACATCGTCTACAACCCGACCGAGTTCATCGCGAAGTCGGTGAAGGCGGTGATCGAGACGATCTTCGAGGCCGTGCTCCTCGTCGTCCTCGTGGTCATCCTGTTCCTCCAGACCTGGCGCGCCTCGGTCATCCCGATCGTGGCCATCCCCATCTCGCTCATCGGCACCTTCGCGGTCCTGGCGGCGCTCGGCTATTCGCTCAACAACCTGTCGCTTTTCGGTCTCGTCCTCGCGATCGGCATCGTCGTCGACGATGCGATCGTGGTCGTCGAGAACGTCGAGCGGAATCTGCGCGAGGGAATGAGTCCCGTCGAGGCCGCGCACCGCACGATGGACGAGGTGGGCGGGGCGCTGATCGCGATCGCCCTCGTCCTCTCGGCCGTCTTCATTCCCGCGGCCTTCATCACCGGTATCACCGGCCAGTTCTTCCGGCAGTTCGCGGTGACGATCGCCTCGGCGACGGTCATCTCGCTCTTCGTGTCGCTGACCTTGAGCCCGGCGCTCTGCGCGCTTCTGTTCAAGCCGCACGGGGCTCAAGCGGCGAGCGACTCGCTCCTCATGCGGCCGGTCCACGGCCTCTTCCGGCGCTTCAACGCGGCCTTCGACTGGGTGTCGGCCGGCTACGGCGCGCTCACAGGGCGCGTCGCGCGCATGACCGTCCTCATGCTCGTCGTCTATGGCGGCCTCGTGGGCGTCACCGGATTCGCCTTCTCGCGGGCGCCGACCGGCTTCATCCCGGCCCAGGATCAGGGCTATCTCATCACCGTCGTCCAGTTGCCGCCCGGCGCCTCGCTGCCGCGGACCGACGACGTGGTGCGCCGGGCCGCCAAGATCATCCTCGAGACCGATGGCATCGCCCACGCGGTGCCCTTCGCCGGCTTCGACGGCGCCACCTTCACCAACGCGCCCAATGCCGGTGCAATCTTCTCGACCTTCGCGCCCTACGACGAGCGCGCTCGCAAGGGACTCTCCTCGGGCCGAATCCTCGCCGATCTCAACAAGCGTCTCGGCGCCATTCAGGAAGCCTTCATCATCACCATCCCCCCGCCCTCCGTCCGCGGCATGGGCACGGCGGGCGGATTCAAGATGATGATCCAGGACCGCTCGGGCCAAGGGCTCGACGCGCTCCAAGCGGCCACGCAGGGTCTCGCCGCCGCGGCCAACCAGACGCCCGGCCTCGTCGGCGTCTTCTCGCTGTTCAACACGCGCACGCCCAAGGTCTACGCCAACATCGACCGCATGAAGGCCGAGATGCTGGGCATCCCGGTCGAGCGCGTCTTCGAGGCGCTCGAGATCTACGTCGGCTCGTCCTTCGTCAACGACTTCAACTATCTCGGCCGCACCTACCGGGTCACCGCCCAGGCCGACGGACAGTTCCGCGAGGACAGCCGCAACATCGCGAACCTCAAGACCCGCAACGACCAGGGTCAGATGGTGCCGATCGGCTCGGTCGCGACGTTCGAGGACATCACGGGCCCCAACCGCGTGCCGCGCTACAACCTCTTCACGGCCGCCGAGCTCCAGGGCGGCACGCGCCCCGGCGTCTCGACGGGCGAAGCGCTCAAGACAATGGAGGCCTTGGCCGCCAAGTATCTGCCGGCGGGCTTCGGCTACGAGTGGACCGAGCTTGCCTATCAGGAGAAGGCGGCGGCCGGCGGCGGCATTCTCATCTTCGCCGCGGCGGTCGTGTTCGTGTTCCTCGTGCTCGCCGCCCAATACGAAAGCTGGAGCCTTCCGCTCGCCGTCATCCTGATCGTGCCCATGTGCCTGCTCGCCGCCGTGACGGGCCTCCTCCTCCGCGGCATGGACATCAACATCCTGGCCGAAGTCGGGTTCATCGTGCTCGTGGGACTCGCCGCGAAGAACGCGATTCTGATCGTCGAATTCGCGAAGCAGGCCGAGGAGCGCGGCGCCTCCCTCGTCGATGCCGTGGTCGAGGCGGCGCGCACGCGCCTCCGCCCCATTCTCATGACGTCCTTCGCCTTCATCTTCGGCGTCGTACCGCTCGTGATCGCGTCCGGCGCCGGCGCCGAGATGCGCCAGTCGCTCGGCACGACGGTGTTCTTCGGCATGCTGGGCGTCACGGGCTTCGGCCTCGTCTTCACGCCGGTGTTCTACACGGCCTTGCGGCGCTGGGTCGGACGGCGGGGACGGGCGCGCGGGACGACATTGCCCGCGCCGAGCGAGCACGCCGCGGACTAGGACCTGGATTCGAGAACCGCCAAGCCTTCGATCCGGCTCACCTGCGCCGAACAGGTGGCTAAACTGAAGCGAGTCACCTTCACCGATGACGTGCCGAGCCTAGGGCATGCACTCATGCAGAGACATATACGCATCCGGCGCGTTCGATATCTGCTCGCCTCCATGAGCGGCGCAAGAGCGGACTTCACGGCAGATCCGAAAAGGGCCAAAAGCAGATCTTGGACGAGTCGGCGTCGCAAATGCGTTCGTTACCTGGGCCCTCGATCATCGACGATAACTGGCATGCGGTGATGGGCCGAGTGAAGCGTCTCGGTGGCGTCCGTCATGAAGATGCGAGCGCCTCGATCACTTCGCAGTCCGGGCGCAAGTCTGCGTAATCAGCTTCCACGCATGCCGGCTTCGCGTCGAAAAAATCCGCGAGCCGAGGCCAAGAAGGCTTGGGCGACCGCGCGGAGCTTGTGTTCGGAAAGGTGGACAGATGCGATTCGAACCGGCTGCAACGAATCGAGGAGCCGCAGCGTAGCCAACCTCCTGCCGTCATAGGTCGTCGAGGTCTTAGACGGGACCGTCAGGATCGAATAACCGAGACCGTTGCTAACGAGGCTGCGGACTGCCTCGACCGATACGGTGCGGTACCGGATGTTGGGCGTAAGGCCAAGCGAGCCGAAAATCGACGTGAAGTAGTCTCGGCTGATCGTCAGGTCCAGGAGCACGCATGGCTCGTCGGCTATTTCACGTAAATGGATGGCGCGCCGCGGTTTGAGCCGATGGTTGGATGGGATCAGCAGGTACGGCGGCAATTCGAGCAACATCTCCGTGGTGAACGGCTTAGGCAGCAGCCAGTCGTAGGTCAACACCACTTCCAGCTGGCCGTTGATCATGCCGCGAATGAGATCACTTTGGTCGCCATCGCGGAAGCTCACGTCGACGTGGGGATACTGGATCGCGAAACTCTTGAGAATGCCGGCAAGATAACGCGGGACGAGGTAGCTCAGGCAGCCGACTGACAGAGTTCCACGAATTTCTTGCCTGTCGCCAGCCACGCCAACCGCGAAATCATTCACGTGCGCGAGGAGCTTCCGAGCCTCGCGGAGCACTTCCATCCCAGCAGGAGTCAAGGCGATGCCGCGAGAGTGCTGCCGGACAAAGAGCTGAGTGTTCAGCTTTTCTTCGAGCTGAGTGATGGCGAGCGAGATTGACGGTTGCGACACCCGCAAGGCCCGCGCGGCCAGCGTCACGTTGCCGTTGTCGGCGGCGGCGACGAAATATCGCAACACGCGGAGAGAGACGTCAATCAACTTTCTTAATCCTGATTATTTAGAAATTATATTTCCTTATAGACGCGGCAATTGCAAATCTTTCGCGAACGTCCCGCTCGCGCACGACGCGCTGCTCAGAAGGAGGCGAGGCACGATGGTTCCTGATCAATCGCACGCGGCCGGCTCAGCAGACGGATCAAGCGCAAGGCGAGACTGGCTCGTGACGCGGGAAATCGCTTCCGCGCCCGGATCGCCCAATCTGCGGACGGGCGCGCAGTACAAGGAAAGCCTCCGCGACGGGAGGTGCGTCATCATTGGCGACCGCGAGGTCAAGGACGTGACCGAGGAGCCGTCGCTCAGGCGCGGGATCGAAACCTTGGCCGGATTCTTCGACGCGCAGCTCGATCCTGCGACGCGCGACATCACGACCTCGATCGACCCCGAGACGGGCGAGCGCATCGCGACCGCCTGGCTCGTGCCGCGGACGAAGGAGGACCTCCGCCGGCACGCCGCCATGGTCAAGTTCAGCACGTTCCATACCCTCGGCGTGTTCGGTCGGCCGCCGGACTACGGCCCAGTCAAGGCGATCGGCTTCCTCGCCTTCCGCCACATCGTCGACAAGGAAGATCCGGGCGTCGGGGAAAAGATGCAGCACTTCGTGCGCGTCGGCCAGCGGCACAACCTCGTCTCGGCCGACGTCATCATCGATCTCCAGGTCAACCGCAAGCTGCCCATTCCGCAGCAGCAAGGACGGCTCCGCGTCGTCGAGGAACGAAAAGACGGCGTCGTCCTCTGCGGAGCAAAGGGCGGCAATTCCGTCTTCGCCCAGGGCAACATCGGCACGATCTCGATGCCGCCGCCCAATCCGACGATGCCGGAGGAATGCACGATCTGGTCAGTCGTGCCGGCGGACGCGCCCGGTCTCCGCATGATTTCGCGCGAGCCCGTGACGACGGGCGCGGAGAATGCGGAGGACCATCCGCTCGATTCGCGCGGCGAGGAGTCGGACAGCCTCCTCGTCTTCGACCGCGTCTTCGTGCCGCGCCAGTACCTCTTCAGCTACAAGAACAAGGCCATCGCCGAGGTCTACAACCTGGTCGGCCGGTTCGCATTCTGGAAGATCGCGACGCGCCTCTCTCACCGGGCCGAGATCTTCGCGGGTGCCGCCCAGATGATCGTGAATGCTCTCGGCACCGACCACGTGCCCGCAGTGCGCGCCCTCGTGGCCGACGTGATCGCCTACGCGGCGACCTTGCGCGCCTGCATGACCGCGGCGATCGAGACGGCGGAGCCGACCGAGAGCGGCATCATGGCACCCAACCACGCCTACGTCTCGGCGGGGCGGCTCCACTCGATCGTCCTCTACCCCAAGATCATGCAGATGCTCCGCGAGCTGTCGGGGCAGGGGCTCATCAGTCGCGTGCCGCGGTCCACATGGGAACGCCAGGATGTCGGTGCGATGTTCGACGAATTCCTGCCAGGGTACCAGGCCACGGCGCGAGACAAGAACCGGCTGTTCAACCTCATCTGGGACATGACCTGCAGCGCCGCGGCCATGCGCTTGGCCCTGTTCGAGAACATTAACGCCTCGACCGCGACGAATTTGCGCGAGGACCTCTACAGGACCTATGATCGGCGCGAGGGTATGGACCTCATCCGCCGCATCGCGGGCATGGCCTGAATCAGCGCCGCGAAAAGCGACGGGAGAATCGCACGATCCACGAATACCTCATTGCCGTGGCAGCCGCCTGCTTGAGGATGCAATAAGTTCAGATTCGGGCTGAGCTGGCCGGTCGAAGGTCGCTCCGGTCGCTCCCCGCGGCCGGACATCGAGAATTAATGGCTACACGCCCGAGCTAAGCCGCCGGCCGCTCCGCGATCTCGGCCAAGCGTCCGACGAGCGTCTGAAGCCCCGCGATCCGCGCACCCGAATCGTACCACTCGCGCCGGAACACGAGCTTGTGGTCGGGCCGAAGCTTGGCGGCCGCGCCTTCCTTCGAGATGAGGCCGACGAGACCCGGCGGGTTCGAGAACCGGTTGCCCCGGAAGGACAGCACGACGCCCTTCGGCCCCGCGTCCAGACGCTCGACACCGGCCTTGAAACAAAGTTGTTTGATTTCGATAATTTGGAGGAGATTCTTAACCTCATTCGGCAGCGGGCCGAAGCGGTCGATCAGCTCGGCCGCGAAGGCATCGATCTCGCGCCGGTCGCGGAGAGAGGCGAGCCTCCGGTAGAGGCCGAGCCGCACGCCGAGATCCGCCACGTAAGTCTCGGGGATGAGGACCGAGGTGCCGACCGTGATCTGGGGCGTCCACTCGGCGACGGGCGCCGGGGCCGCGAGTCCGGGGGCCGCTTCGCCCGCGCGCAGCTCCTCGACCGTCTCTTCGAGCATGCTCTGGTAAAGCTCGATGCCGACCTCCCGGATGTGGCCGGACTGTTCCTCGCCGAGGAGATTGCCCGCACCTCTAATGTCGAGGTCGTGGCTCGCGAGGGTGAAGCCCGCGCCGAGCGTGTCGAGCGTCTGCATGACCTGCAACCGCCGCTCCGCCCCTCCCGTCAGGATGCGCTGCGGCGGAATGGTGAGATAGGCGTAGGCGCGGAGCTTCGATCGCCCGATCCGCCCGCGCAGCTGGTAGAGCTGGGCCAGGCCGAACATGTCGGCGCGGTGGACGATGAGGGTGTTGGCGGTCGGAATGTCGAGGCCCGACTCGACGATGTTGGTCGAGAGAAGCACGTCGTAGTGGTGCTCGTAGAACGCGGCCATGACGTCTTCGAGGGCGGTGGGCGCCATCTGGCCGTGGGCGACGGCGACGCGCACCTCGGGCACGAGCTCGCGCAGGCGTTGCTCGACGCGCGAGAGATCCTCGATGCGCGGGCAGACATAGAAGGTCTGCCCGCCGCGGAAATGCTCGCGCAGGATGGCCTCGCGCACGATGACCGGGTCATAGGGCATGACGAAGGTGCGCACCGCGAGCCGGTCGACGGGCGGGGTCGCGATCACGCTCATGTCGCGCACGCCCGAGAGCGCCAGTTGCAGCGTCCGCGGGATGGGCGTCGCGGTCAGCGTGAGGACATGGACCTCGGTGCGGAGCGCCTTGATCCGTTCCTTCTGCGCGACACCGAAATGCTGCTCCTCGTCGACGACGAGGAGCCCCAAGTTCTTGAACGCGACACCCTTGCCGAGAAGCGTGTGCGTGCCGACGACGATGTCGACCTTGCCGTCGGCCAGGAGCCCCTTGATCTCGGCCTGGCGCTTCGCGGGCACGAAGCGCGAGAGCTGCTCGATCCGCGTGGGCAGTCCCTTGAAGCGTTCGCTGAAGGTCGCGAAGTGCTGGCGCGCGAGCAAGGTCGTCGGCACGATGATCGCGACCTGGTAGCCGTTGAGCACGGCGACGAAGGCGGCGCGGAGCGCCACCTCGGTCTTGCCGAACCCCACATCGCCGCAGATGAGCCGGTCCATGGGCCGGCCGGCGGCGAGATCGGCGATCGTGTCCTCGATCGCGCCCAACTGGTCCTCGGTCTCGGGATAGGGAAAGCGCGCGCAGAATTCGCCGTAGGCGCCGTCGGGCGCGCCGAGCGGCGGCCCTGAGCGAAGCTGGCGCGCGGCCGCGAGCTTGATGAGCTGCTCGGCGATCTCGCGGATGCGCTTCTTGATGCGCGACTTCCTCGCCTGCCAGGCGGCACCGCCGAGCCGGTCGAGCTGCACCGACCCCTCCTCCGAGCCGTAGCGCGACAGCACCTCGATGTTCTCGACCGGCACGAACAGCTTCGAATCGCCGTCATAGAGGACCGCGAGGCAGTCATGCGGCGCGCCGCCGACGGTCAAGGTGACGAGGCCGTCATAGCGCCCGATGCCGTGCTCGACATGGACGACGAGGTCGCCCGGCGTGAGGCTCGAGGCCTCGGCGATGAACTTCTCGGAGCGGCGTCGCGGCTTCGCCGTCCGGATCAGGCGGTCGCCCAGGATGTCCTGCTCGGAGAGGAGCATGCAGTCCGGCACGACGAAGCCGTGCTCGAGCTCGAGCACCACGGCCGTCACGTGGCTCTGTGGCGCCTCGAGGACATCCGACCAGCTGTCCTTGGCCTCGATGCCCTCGACGCCGTGATCCGCGAGCAAGGTCATGAGCCGGTCGCGCGTGCCTTCGCTGTAGCCCGCGATGACGACGCGGCGGCCCTCCGCGATCGTCCGCGCGATCGCTTCGCGCACGGCGTCGAACAAATTCTGATCGGCCCGCGCCCGGGCTTCCGCGAAG
This sequence comes from Alphaproteobacteria bacterium, assembly GCA_046349515.1. Lineage (GTDB taxonomy): Bacteria > Pseudomonadota > Alphaproteobacteria > CADEGL01 > CADEGL01 > JBGPGW01. Next base: position 87,454 of record JAXMCE010000013.1, read on the forward strand.
TCGGGCGAGCGCCGGCCGCCCGCATCGACCGTGCGCGGCGCGCCCTCGGGCGCCATGAAGGGCGAGAGCGCACCGCCCTTCCGCGCGCCGACGATTCCGGCCCATTCGTTCCGCGCGAGATAGAGGCGCTCGGGCGGCACGGGCTTGTAGACGGGGCCCGCCGAGAACTCTCCCTCGCGGCGGCGTGTGGGGCGCGCGGCCATGAGCTCCTGCCGCGCGTCGTAGAACTCGTCGATCTGATCGAAGCGCGCGGCGATCCCCTCCTCCGTCTGGTGGTCGAAGGTGAGGGATGCGTCCGGCAGGTAATCGGCGAGCGTGTCGAGCCCGTCATGGAAGAGCGGCAGCCAGTGCTCCATGCCCGGATGGCGCCGGCCCGCGCTGATGGCCTCGTAGAGCTCGTCGTCCTCGCCGACGGCACCGAACAGCTCGCGATAGCCCGTACGGAAGCGCGCGATCGAATCCGGATTGAGCAGGATCTCGCCCGCGGGCTTGAGCGTGATGCGCTCGACCGACCCGGTCGTGCGCTGCGTCAACGCATCGAAGCCGCGCAGCCGCTCGATCTCGCTGCCGAAGAGGTCGATGCGCACAGGCTCGGGCGCGCCCGCCGGGAAGAGGTCGACCAAGCCGCCGCGAACCGCGTACTCCCCCGGCTCGCGCACGGTCTCGGCGCGTCCGTAGCCGTTGGCGCCGAGATAGGCCAGCAGTTCCTCGAGATCGAGGGTGTCGCCGACGGCGAAGCGCCGCGTCGCGTCGACGAGGCTTTCGCGCCGCGGCACGCGCTGGACGAAGGCGTTGATCGTCGCGATGACGATCCGCGGCCGCGGCTCGCGCGCCGCCGCGAGGCGGGTCAGCGTGTCGATGCGGCGGGAGACGACCTCGCTGTTGGGCGACACGCGGTCGTAGGGCAGGCAGTCCCAGGCGGGAAAGAGGAGAATGTCGATCCCGGGCGCGAAGAAGCGGAGCGAAGCGGCGAGGCGCGTCATGCGCTGGTCGTCACGGGCGAGGTGGATGAGGTCCCGGGCCGGATGGGCCGATAGCCACTCCCCGAGCGCGAGCGCATCCACCCCCTCGGGCGCACCGGCGATCGTCACGCGCCCCGCGCGGCCGTCGAAGTCGATTCCGCGCATCAGGTCTTGGCCATGCCGAGGGCGTGCGCCTTGAGCCGGTCCATGAACGCGCTCCGGTGGCGCTCGGGCACGGCCGCGCCGTGGAGGAGCCAGTCGTAGAGCTCGGGGTCGGGCTCGTCGAGGAGAGCCTCGAACCGGCCGAGGTCGGCCTCGTCGAGCTCGGGGAGGAAGCGCTCGGCAAAACCGCCCAAGACGATGTCGAGTTCCCGCGTTCCGCGGTGCCGGCTGCGGTAGAGCGCGCGCCTCACGCGCAGGTTCAGGGACATTGTCTCGGCCACCGCCCAAACTAGGATAGGCGGGCGCGGTTCCGAGCCGCGTCCGCTTAGAAGCCTCCGAGATATCCGGAAGGTCGATGCGTCCGCAAGCTCTCTTTCCGCTTTTCGCCCCGACGACATCGCTGCCCGGCGTGGGGCCGCGGATCGCCGCGCTCCTCGAGCACATCGCGGGGCCCAAGGTCGTCGACCTTCTCTGGCACCTTCCGACCGGGCTCATCGACCGGCGTTTCGCGCCCAAGATCGCCGAGGCGCCGGAGGGCTCGATGGCGACGCTCCGCGTCAGCGTCGAGCGCCATCACCCGCCGCCGCCCAACCGCCCGCGCCTTCCCTACAAGGTGCGCTGCTCGGACGAGACAGGGACGATCGATCTCGTCTTCTTCAATGCGCGCGCGGACTACCTCAAAAAGAGCCTGCCCGTGGGCGAAGTGCGCCTCGTCAGCGGCAAGGTCGAGGATTTCAACGGCCAGCCGCAGATGACCCATCCGGACTACGTCGTCGCGGTCGAGGATGCGGAGAGCCTGCCGCGCCTCGAGCCGGTCTACGGCCTCACCGCCGGCCTCACCCTCAAGGTGCTCGGCAAGATCATGGGCGCGGCGCTCGCCCGCGTGCCGGCGCTCGCCGAATGGCTCGATCCTGCGGGCGTCGCGCGGGAGGGCTGGCCGTCCTGGCGCGAGGCGGTCCTGGCGCTCCACCGGCCGGAAGACCACGCTGACCTGGCACCCGACCGCGCACCCCGGCGGCGTCTTGCCTATGACGAGCTGCTCGCGAGCCAGGTGGCGCTCGCACTCGTGCGCGCCCATCACCGCTCGCTCCCGGGACAGCCGAGCGGCGGCGATGGCGCCTTGCGCGCGAAGGCCCTCGCCGCCCTTCCCTACAGCCTCACGTCCTCACAGCGGGACGCGGTCAAGGACATCGCCGTCGACATGGCGAAGGGCGAGCGCATGCTGCGTCTCCTCCAGGGCGACGTGGGGAGCGGCAAGACCGTCGTCGCGTTCCTCGCCATGCTCATCGCGGTCGAGAGCGGGCGGCAGGCGGCGCTCATGGCGCCGACGGAGATCCTCGCGCGCCAGCACATGGCGACGATCGCACCCTTGGCCGAGGCGCTCGGCCTCAAGCTCGCGGTGCTGACAGGACGCGACAAGGGCAAGGGCCGGCGCGCGATGATCGAGGGGCTCGCCCGGGGCGACATCCCGCTCGCCATCGGCACGCATGCGCTTTTCCAGGAGGACGTCGAGTTCCGCGACCTCGCGCTCGCCGTGATCGACGAGCAGCACCGCTTCGGCGTGCATGAACGCCTCATGCTGACCGCCAAGGGCAAAGGCGTGGACGTGCTCGTCATGACGGCAACGCCCATTCCGCGCACGCTCCAGCTCGCGGCTTACGGCGACATGGACGTCTCGCGCTTGACCGAGAAGCCCGCGGGACGCAAACCCATCGACACGCGCACGATCCCGATCGACCGGCTGGAGGAGGTGACGGCGGCAGTCGCGCGCGCGCTCGAGCGCGGCGCCAAGATTTACTGGGTCTGTCCCTTGGTCGAGGAATCGGAGGCGGTCGACCTCGCCGCCGCGACCGAGCGCCACGCCGCGCTCGCACGGCGCTTCGGCGAACGCGTCGGCCTCGTCCACGGCCGCATGAAGGGTACCGCCAAGGACGCGGTCATGGCCGGCTTCGCGGAGGGCGGGATCGACATCCTGGTCGCGACAACGGTCATCGAAGTGGGCGTCGATGTGCCGGCGGCGACGGTAATGGTGGTGGAGCAGGCCGAACGCTTCGGCTTGGCCCAGCTCCACCAGCTCCGCGGGCGCATCGGGCGAAGCGACAAACCCTCGACCTGCCTTCTCGTCTACCGCGGGCCGCTCGGCGAGACCGCGCGTTCGCGCCTCTCGATCCTCCGCGAGACGGACGATGGCTTCCGCATCGCGGAGGAGGACCTGCGCCTTCGCGGCAGCGGCGAGGTCCTCGGCACGCGGCAAAGCGGGTTTCCCGATTTCCGCCTGGCCGATCTCGGGCGGCACGGCGATCTCCTGGCCCCGGCGCGCGACGACGCGCGGCTCCTCCTCGAGCGCGATCCGTCGCTCGCCACGGAGCGAGGCCAGGCGATCCGCACGCTTCTCTATCTCTTCGAGCGCGACGTCGCGATCCGCTACTTGCGTTCGGGTTGAGCCTCGGCCGCACGCTCGCCCGCGGCCGAAATGCCGCTCGAGACGATGAGCTTCAAGGCCTCCTCGACCGTCATCTCCGGGTATTTCAAGTCGCGACGCGGCACGAAGACGACGTAGCCGGAGGTCGGATTGGGAGAAGTCGGGCAGAACACGCTGACCACGTCCTCGCCCGTCGCGGCCTCGACCGGTGGCGCGCTCTGTGCCGTGAGGAAGCCGATGGCCCAGAGACCCGGCCGCGGGAATTCGACGACCACCACCTGCCGGAAGCTGTCGGCGCGCTGCGCGAAGGTCGTCTCGACGATCTGCTTGATGGCGCCGTAGACCGTCCGCACCACCGGCATGTGCGTGAGCACGCGCTCGCTCAGATTCACGAACAGGCGCCCCAAGATGCCGGTCGTGAGCCAGCCGATGAGCGTCAGGAGGACAAGCGTGACGACGAGGCCGAAGCCCGGAATGGTGAAGGGAAGATAGGTCTCCGGGTTGTAGCGGGGCGGAACGAAGGGCATCACATGCTGGTCGAAGAAGGCGATGACCGACCAGGCGAGATAAAGTGTGATGCCGATGGGCGCCGTGATGAGCACGCCCGCCGCGAAATAGGCCCTGAGCCGCGTGCCGAACCGCCACTTCCCCACCGGCGCGATGAGGGGCGGCTTCGTCGGCGTGTCATTCATGGCGATTCGCCTGTCATGAGATCCCTCTCGGCACTCTCACTCAGGATAAGACAGCGGCTGATCCGCTCTACTTCGGCCCTGTGTCCGATGCGAGACGGCCGAGGACCGCGCTCGCCTCGCGCATGATCGATTGAACAACGTCGCCCGCCCCGGGCAGATCGTCGATGAGGCCGACGCCCTGCCCCGCATAGAGCGCATAGTAGTCGGGATTGTTCGTCTCCACGGCCTTCGCCTTGATGTCCTCCGCCGCGTTCGACTGCACGAGCGGCGGCAGCACGGGCGCGCCGGACGCGGCGTAGTCCGTCGTGTACCGGTTGCGGAGAACTCGGGCATAGAGCCCCGTGAACGAGTCGGACAGCGTCGTCGCATCGGCCCCCGACCGCAGGAGCGCGTCCTTGTACATCGCCGGCGCCTTCGACTCGCGCGTCGCGACGAACCGCGTGCCCAAAAGCACGCCGCTCGCGCCAAGCGCCAAGGCCGCAACGAGGCCGCGCCCATCGACGATGCCGCCCGCGGCGATGATGGGCACCGACACCGCGTCGACGAGCTGCGGCACGAGGGCGAGCGTGCCGATCGCGGCCTCTTCGCGGTCGCCGCGCTTGATCCAGGTGGAGCGGTGGCCGCCCGCCTCCCCGCCTTGCGCCACGATCGCATCGACGCCCGAGCGCGCGACCGCGCGGCCGTCTTCGACCGTCGCGACCATCGCGATGACCTTTATCTTCCGCTCGCGGCAGCGTTTGACCATCTCCGGCCCCGGGTCGCCGAGACCGATGCTCCACACCGGCACGCGTTCCTCGAGAATCACCTCGAAGGCCTCGTTGATATAGTCCGGCACGGGCGCCGGACGGCCGGCGGAAGGCGCGAGACCGAGATCGCGGCGCATGCCGTTGAGCGCGCCTTGGACGGCGCCGATCGCCGCCTCCGGAATGCCCGCAACGTCGGCCGGAGGGCGAAGCGCCGTGTGCAGCCACATATTGACGCCGAAGGGCCGGTCGGTGAGCTGGCGAACCTGGCGGATGCGGTTCCGGAGATCGTCGCGCGAGAGCCCGAGCCCGCCCGCGATGCCGAGCCCGCCGGCCTGGGAGACGGCCGCGACGAGGTCCGGTGCGGCGACGTTTCCCATGCCCGATTGGAGGATCGGGACGTCGATGCCCAACAAGTCGCACAGTGGCGTCCGAAACATCGATTCCCTTCCGCAGATGCCGATGCCGGCATGGTTGCCCGTTTCAGCATGGGGCGCAAGGACTCGCCTTTGCGCATGGCAATGGGGCGACTATCATCCGGCTTGCCCGCCCGAAGGAGCTCCGCCATGGCCGATTACCTTTCGAGACCGATCGCCGATCTCGCCCAGCGCCTCGCGGACGGCACGATCACGGCGATCGCGCTCGCGGAGGAAGCGATCGAGCGTCACGCGAGGCACGGCGCGGCGCTCAACGCCTACAAGACCTGGGACGCCGCCCGCGTCCGGCGCGCGGCGCGGGCCGCCGACGTGGCGCTGAAAAGCGGCGGTCCCGCGGGTCCGCTCCACGGCCTGCCCATTTCGGTCAAGGATCTCTTCGGCGTCGCTGGCTATCCGACCTTCGCCGGGACGCCCACGCGCCTGCCCGCGCAGTGGGAGCGCGAAGGCCCAATCATCCAGCGCCTGCGCCAGCAGGCCGCCGTCATCACGGGCAAGACGCACACGGTCGAATTCGCCTTCGGCGGCATCGGCACCAACCGGCACTGGGGGGCGCCGCGCAATCCGTGGGGCGGCGCCGCACATCACATCTCGGGCGGCTCGTCCTCGGGCGCGGGCGTTTCCCTCGGCGAGGGCTCGGCCGTGTTGGCGCTTGGCACCGACACGGGCGGCTCGGTGCGCCTGCCCGCGACCTTCACGGGCAATGTCGGATTGAAGACGACCTCGTGCCGCTGGAGCTGCGAGGGCATCGTGCCGCTGGCGCCGACGCTCGATACGCCGGGCGTGCTCGCGCGGAGCGTCGCGGATGCGGCTTACGGCTTCGCGGCGCTCGATCCCGCGGGTCCCGACCTCGGCGCCTTCATGGCACGGCTGCACGATGCGACGGTCGCAGGCCTCCGCATCGGCCTCTCGGAAGCGTTCATGTGGGAGGATCTCGATCCCGGCATCGGCGAGGCGGCCAAGCGCGCTCTCGACGAAGTCGCACGCAAAGGTGCGCGCATCGTCTCCTTCGATATTCCGGAGTTCAAGGAAAGCTACGAGATGCACTTGAAGGGCAGCGTGCTGTCCGTCGAGTTGAAGCAGTTCCTTGACGACGAGCTGCCCGAATGGAAGAAGACCCTCGATCCCGTCATCCAACGCCGGGTCGAGGACGGCGGAAGCATCTCGGCGCTCGAATACATCCGGCGACGGCGCTTCATCGTGGAGAAAGGCAAGGCCGCGAACGCGCGCTTGGCCGAAGTCGACGTGCTCGTGACTCCCATGAGCCCGCTCTCCCCACCGCGCCTCGATCAAGTGAGCGCGATCGACGACTACGTGCGCCACAACCGGAAGAGCTTCCGCTTCTCCTGCCCTGTCAACAATCTCGGCCTGTCCGCGCTCACCATCCCGGTCGGGCGCGATGCGGCGGGTATGCCGGTCGGGCTCCAGCTCGTGGCACGGAGCTTTGCCGAGGAGCGCCTCCTCGAAGTCGGGGCCGGCTTTGAGCGCGTGCTCGGCACGCCGCGCCAGCGCTTGGGCGCCCCGCCGCTCGCCAAGCTTCCCAAGAACAACACGGAACGGAGCCAAAGCCGATGAGCGACCTGATCGACCGTTCGATTCCGGAACTGGCCATCGGCCTCCGCGAGGGACGCATCCGCGCGGAAGCGATCGCCGAGGAAGCCATCGCGCGGCACAACCGCAACGGCAAGACGCTCAACGCCTACAAGCTTTGGAAGCCGGAGGTGGCGAAGCGCATGGCGCGCGCGGCCGATGCGCTGTTCAAGGCAGGCTACGATCTCGGCCCCCTCCAGGGCATTCCCGTCTCGGTCAAGGACCTCTACGCGGTCAAGGGCTGGCCGACCTTCGCCGGCAGCCCCAAGCGCCTGCCCCGCGAGTTCGAGGTCGAGGGGCCGATCATCGCGGGGCTCCGCCGCCAGCACGCGGTCTTCCCCGGCAAGACCCACACGGTCGAGTTCGCCTATGGCGGGATCGGCCGGAATCCGCATTGGGGGACGCCGCGCAATCCGTGGGATGCGAAAGCGCATCGGGTTCCCGGCGGCTCGTCCTCGGGCGCCGGCGTCTCGCTCTGCGAAGGCTCGGCGCTCGTCGCCATGGGCAGCGACACGGGCGGCTCGGTCCGCGTGCCGGCAAGCCTCACCGGCACGGTCGGGATCAAGACGACCTTCGGGCGCTGGCCGCTCGACGGCATCTCGCCGCTTTCCCCGCGCCTCGACACGGCCGGCATTCTCACCAAGACCGTCGCGGACCTGGCCCACGCCTTCGCGGCGATCGATCCCTTGACGCAGGACGTGCCCGCGCCCGCAAGCGTCGCGGGCCTCCGTATCGGCATTTGCGACAAGCTGTTCTGGGACGATTGCTCGCCGGGCGTCGCCGAAGGCACGAAGCGCGCGCTCGACGAGCTGGTGAAGGCGGGCGCCAAGCTCGTCAAATTCGACCTGCCGGGCTTGAAACCCGTCTATGACTGCTTCCGGCAGGGCGGCATCGTCTCGGTCGAATTCTATTCCTTCCTCCAGAACCGCCTGCCGCAGTGGTTGAAGACGCTCGATCCCATGGTCGTCCAGCGCTTCGCCAAGGCGCGCGACTTGCCCGGCGTCGAATTCGTCCGGCGCTGCCAGCTGTTCGACGACCACGCCAAGGTCGCGAACGAGCGCCTGCGGTCGATCGACGTGCTGGCTTCGCCCACGGTCGCGATCACGCCGCCGCGATTGAAGGACGTCGCGACCGTCGAAGGCTACGGCCCGCGCAACCTGCTCACGCTCCGCAACACGACGATCGGCAACCTCATGCGCCTCTGCGCCATCAGCATGCCGGTCGCCCTCGACCGGGCGCGCATGCCGGTGGGACTCCAGTTGATGGCGCGCGGCGGAGACGATGCGCGGCTCGTCGGCGTGGCGCTCGCCTGCGAGCGCGTGCTGGGCACGGGTGCCAAGCGCATCGGCAAGCCGCCCATGTGCCGGCGCTGAGGGAGAGTGAGATGGCCGATCATGCCAGCATGTCCTTGCCCCAAATGGCGGCGGCGCTCCGCGCGCGCACGCTGACGGCCGCGGCGCTTCTCGACGAATCGATCGCGCGCTATGCGCGGTTCGGTTCGCTCAACGCCTACAAGCTCTGGACGCCCGATGCGGCGCGGGCGTCGGCGCGCGCGGCGGACGCGGCGTTCGAGGCAGGCTCGGACACGGGGCCGCTCCAGGGCATCCTTGTCTCGGTCAAGGACCTCTTCGGCACCAAGGGGCAACCGATCTTCGCCGGCACCCGGCGCGAGCTGCCGAAAAAGTTCCAGGCTGAAGGTCCGCTCGTGAAGTCGTTGAAGCGACAGCTGGCCGTCGTCCCCGGCCGCACGCACACCTCCGAGTTCGCGATCGGCGAATTCGGCTTCGGCGTCAACACGAACTGGGACACGCCGCGCAATCCGTGGGACGCGAAGCTCCATCGCCCGACCGGCGGCTCGTCGTCGGGCGCGGGCGTGACGTTGCTCGACGGCACCGCGCATCTCGCCTTCGGCAGCGACACGGCGGGCTCCGTGCGCGAGCCCGCGAGTCTCACCGGCACCGTCGGGATCAAGGTGACCTGGGGCCGCTGGTCGCTCGAGGGCATCTCGCCGCTCTCGCCGAGCTTCGACACGCCGGGCTTGCTCGCGCGCACGGTCGAGGACGTGGCCTACGGCTTCGCGGCGCTCGACCCGGCGCCCAAGCCCCTGCCGTCCGTCGATCTCGCGGGCCTTCGCCTCGGCGTCGCCGACGATTGGTTCTGGACCGAGTGCTCGCCCGGCATCGCCGAGAGCGTGAAGGCGGCGCTCGACGAGCTCGCGCGGAAGGGCGCGCGGCTCATCCCCTTCCCCATCCCCGAGGCCAAGGAACTCGATACGGTGTTCTCCGGCGAGTACGACATCATGTCGGCCGAGCTCTATGCGTTCTTGCGGGCGGAGCTGCCGGACTGGATCGCCCTTCTCAACAAGCCCAATGCGCGCAACCTCGAGCGCGTGAGCCGCATGCCGGCCTGGGAGTATCTCCGGAAGCTGAAACAGGTGGCGGATGCGCGCGCGATCGTCTGCCCGCGCGTCGACGACGTGGATGCCGTCGTCATGCCGACGGTGCCGGTGACGGCACCCGGTGTCGACGTCCTCATCCAGCGCGGCGCGGGCGTGGGCCCGCTCGAGCTGCGCAACACGGGCGTCGTCAACCTCCTCGGCCAGTGCGCGATCAGCATGCCCGTGGCGCTCGACGCCGAGCGCATGCCCGTGGGGCTTCAGATCGTGGCGCCGGCCTGGGCTGAGGAAAAGCTGCTGGCGATCGCGCTCGCGGCGGAGCGAACGCTCGGCACGGCGCGCCAGCGCCTCGGCACCCCGCCGATGGTGGCGTAGCGCGCGGGCGACTTCCCTCAGGAGCCTTTGCGCAACTTCTCCGCGTACTCCGGCGGCACGGTCAGGCGATTGCTGCCCCCTTCATCGAGCAGCTGGCATTCGCAATCCGGTGTCGCCCCCATGCGCTCGCGGCAACGCGAGAGAGCGCCGTCGGTTGTGCTTTTTTGCGCGTCGGTGCCTTTGAAGCCGCCGCTGTCCTCGGTTCGGAACGCCCACTGTTTCAGCGGAATCGACTGAGCCGTCGCATTGGGCCAATCAACGCATACGGCGATCGCCTTCGCTGTCCAGCGCGGATAGACCTCGCCGAAAATACCGCGCTCCATCGTGTTGATCCGCGGCCTCTTGTATTCGATCTCCTTCTTCGCAAGATCCGAGAAGATGAGTTTGTAGGCCGCGTCGGTCGGATCGCTTTGCGCGATGGCGACGCCCGCGGAAGACAGAAGAATGGCAAGGGCGGCGATCTTTTTCCTAGTCATTGTCTCTCATTGGATGTGAGTGGATGGGGGTGGACGAGGATGGACAAAAACGGCACGAACACTAGCCAATCGAGACATCCCCGCACCTAAAATCTTGCGAAACGCATCGTCCGGATGGGGTAGTCTTTTCGGCGAGGACGCTTGCCGCTGGCCGATGCGGCCGCCATCGCGATGTCACCAACGAAGGAGAGGATCGATGAAGCTCTTCTATTCCCCCGGTGCCTGCTCGCTCTCGCCGCACATCGTGCTCCGCGAGGCCGGACTCAAATTCGATCTCGAACAGGTCGATCTCGGCACGAAGAAGACGAAGTCGGGCGGCGACTATCTCAAGGTGAACCCCAAGGGCTCGGTGCCGGCGCTCGAGATCGACGGCGGCCAGGTGCTGAGCGAAGGCGCCGCCATCGTGCAATACATCGCGGACAAGGCGCCCGCATCGAAGCTCGCGCCCGCCGCGGGGACGCCCGAGCGCTACCGCCTCATGGAGTGGCTCAATTACATCGCGACCGAGCTCCATGGCGGCTTCGGCCCTCTCTTCAATCCGAAGATCCCGGCCGATTGGAAGGCCATCTCGATTCAGGCGCTCGGAAAGAGGTTTGACTTCATTTCCAATGCGTTGAAGGGAAAATCGTATCTGATGGGCGAGGTGTTCACGGTCGCCGACGCCTACTTGTTCACGATCCTCGGCTGGACCAAATATATGGACATCGACTTGGGCCAATGGCCTGTGCTCAAGGCCTATTGCGAACGCGTCGCGGCGAGGCCGGCCGTTGCCGCCGCGCTCAAGGCCGAAGGGCTGGTCAAATAGCCGAGCGGACAACCCGGGGGCATCGGGGGAGAAAAGGAGCAGCGTGTGACGGGTGGAGCGATGCGTGGATGGGCCGTGGCCGTGCTGTGCGCGGCGGCCCTCTCTCCCGTGGCGGTGACGGCAGGCACGGGTGCGGCGGCGCCCGCGATCGTGCAAAGCATCGGCAAAGACGGCGTGCGCAACGGGATCGAACTCGTCTCGAGTCCGCGGCGCGAGAAGTATTGCAAGGACAATGAAACCGGCAGCAGCACCGCAGCCAAGGAAAAGTCCTACAAGGACTGCCTCAAGAACTGGCGCTGAGACGGTCGCGCGGGAGCGCTAGGGCTGCCCGCCCGGAAAGGGCGAGCGTGGACGCGGCCTGGTGAGATATTGCGGCCCGATCGCGCCCTGCCCCGCGGGCGTGAAGGCGCCCTCACGCTGCGAGGACGGATCCGTCTGCGGGCCCGTCATGTGGATGCTGAAGCTCGATCCACCGAAATTGTAGGTGGCGCCGCGCTTGCCGTCGCTCTTCACCGGCGCATTCTGGTCCGGATCCGACAGGCGCGAGGCGTTGCTCGACGTGTCGGCCGTGCCGTTGTCCGTCGTCCACGCATGGGCCGGCGTGGCGCACACCAACGCCGCGAGACCCAACATCGCCACCGCCATCCGTGCCGTCATCGCGTCCACCCTGCCATGTTCGGATGCCAATCCCATGATAGGCTCGCAGCGGCTGTCCGTGCGTTAAAAAAAATTCATCTGCCAATGCCCGGCCCCGCCGCACTTTGCGCCGTGGCGCCGGGCATCGAAAGTCGGAGGCCCATGGCCACGCGTCGACACGTCCTTCGCTTTCTCGCCGCGGTCTCGGCGCTGGCCGTCTCCGCTGCGGCCCATGCCTTCGACATCGGCCTGCCGCTCGACTGCACGCCCGGAGTGGACTGCTGGGTGCTCAACTATGTCGACGTCGACCCGGGGCCGGGAACGCGCGACGGGGCCTGCGGCGCCCGCAGCTATGACGGCCATGACGGCACGGATTTCGCTATCCGCGATCTGGCCGCCATGGCCAAGGGTGTGGCCGTGCGCGCCGCCGCGCCCGGCACCGTCAAGGCCGTCCGCGATGGCATGCGCGACGTCGCCGTGAGCGCGATCGGCCGCGACGCGGTCAAGGGCCAGGAATGCGGGAACGGCGTCGTCATCGAGCACGGCCAGGGTTGGGAGACGCAGTACTGCCACATGCGGCAGGGGAGCATCGCCGTGCGGCGCGGCGACCGGGTCGCGGAGGGGCAGACGCTCGGCCTCGTCGGCTTGTCGGGCATGACCGAGTTCCCGCACGTGCATCTGACGGTTCGCCGCGCGGGCAAGGCGCTCGATCCCTTCACCGGCCGCGCGCAGGACGGGGTCTGCGGAAGTGCGGGCGCCGCTCCCCTGTGGCGGACAGAGGCCAAGCTCCGCTACGAGCCTGTCGTGTTGTTCAATGCCGGCGTGAGCGCGGGTCCGCCCGCGATCGATGCGCTCCGGAGCGGCGCGGCCCGCGTGAGCGCCCTCCCCCCGGATGCGCCCGCGCTCGTCCTGTGGTTCGAGGCCTTCGGCGTCAAGAACGGCGACGCCGTGAGCTTTCGCCTCGTGGCGCCGGACGGACGCACTGTCTTCGACACCTCGCGCACGCTCGTCGTCGGCAGCACGGAGCAGCGTGCCTACCAGATGCTCTATGCGGGCGAGCGCCGTGGCGCGAGCCCGTGGCCCGCGGGGTCCTACCGCGGCTCCGTCACGCTCACGCGCAACGATTCGCCCCCCATCGAGAGCCGAATCGAGACGAGCGTCGAGGTGCGGTGAACGCGCCTAGAACTTCACCACGCTCCGGATCGATTCGCCCGCGTGCATCAGGTCGAAGGCCTTGTTGATGTCCTTCAAGGGCATGGTGTGGGTGATGAGGTCGTCGATGTTGATCTTCTTTTCCATGTACCAGTCGACGATGCGCGGCACCTCCGTGCGGCCCTTGGCCCCGCCGAAGGCGGTGCCCTTCCAGACCCGGCCCGTGACCAGTTGGAACGGCCGGGTGCTGATCTCCTCGCCCGCCCCCGCGACGCCGATGATGATCGACTCACCCCATCCTTTGTGTGCGCATTCAAGGGCTTGTCGCATTGTCTTCACGTTTCCGATGCACTCAAAACTGTAGTCGGCCCCGCCCTTGGTCAGATTCACGAGATAGGGCACGAGGTCGCCCTGGACCTCCTTCGGATTGACGAAGTGGGTCATGCCGAACTTCTCGGCGAGCGCCTTCTTCTTCGGATTCGTATCGACGCCGACGATCATGTTGGCGCCAACCAGGCGCGCGCCCTGGATGACGTTCAAGCCGATGCCGCCGAGACCAAAGACGACGACATTGGCGCCGGCCTCGACCTTGGCCGTGTTGATGACGGCGCCGATGCCGGTCGTGACGCCGCAGCCGATGTAGCAGACCTTTTCGAAGGGCGCGTCCTCGCGGATCTTGGCGAGCGCGATCTCGGGCACGACCGTGAAGTTGGAGAAGGTCGAGGTCCCCATGTAGTGGAAGATGCGCTCCTTGCCGAGCTTGAAGCGCGAGGAGCCGTCGGGCATCAGGCCCTGGCCTTGCGTGATCCGGATCGACTGGCAGAGATTGGTCTTGCCCGAGGTGCAGTACTCGCACTGGCGGCACTCGGGCACGTAAAGCGGAATGACGTGATCGCCCTTCTTCAAGCTCTTCACGCCCGGCCCCACATCGACGACGACCCCTGCCCCTTCATGGCCCATGATCGCGGGGAAGAGCCCTTCTGGATCGCGGCCCGACAGCGTGAACTCGTCCGTGTGGCAGATGCCCGTCGCCTTGATCTCGACGAGGCACTCGCCTTCCCGCGGGCCTTCGACGCTCACGGTCTCGATCGACAGCGGGACTCCCGCCTTGTGTGCAACTGCGGCGCGCGATTCCACGTCACTCTCTCCTGCTCATGGGGCGACGATCCGCGGGACGCGAATCATCCGTCTATCCAGGACACCTATCTAGGCGCTCTATCTAGGGCCAAGGCGCCCAGGCGCTCAAGCGGATTTGGCGGGCGCAGCCGAGTGGCCGCGCCGCCGGGGCCCCGCGAGGAACGCGCGCCGGGCCCCGACCATCGGGGCGCCGAAGCCTTACCCCTTGATGACGCCCTTCGCCTTCGCCGTGTGCGTCGCGATGAGATCCATGAGCGCGGGCGACAGGCAATCATAGGGCTCGAGTTTCAATTCCTTGAGACGCGAACGCACCGCGCCCATCTGGTCGGGCGGCGTGCCCGACTCGATGACGGACGAGACGAAGGCCGCGAACTCGGGCGCCGACCAGCCCTCGTCGCTCGACAGCTCGGTGTGGATGAAGTCGAAGCCGTAGAACGGATGGCCCTTGTTCTCGATGCGGCCGTACATGTGAGTGCCGCAGC
>JAXMCE010000014.1:0-85514 GCA_046349515.1 Alphaproteobacteria bacterium
TTTTCGTGGGCATCCTTTCGGCCATCATGGGTGTCGGCGGCGGGTTCATTCTTGTGCCTGCGATGATCTACTTGATCGGCATGCCCACCGCCGTCGTGGCCGGTACGTCGCTGTTTCAAGTCATCTTTGTGTCGGCAAACGTGACGCTTCTGCAGGCAGCCGGCAACCAGACTGTCGACGTCGTCCTTGCGTTTCTGCTTCTCGCGGGCGGCGTTATTGGCGCGCAGTATGGCGTCCGATTTGCGAGCCGTCTGCCCGGCGAGCAATTGCGCAGCCTCCTTGCTCTGACCGTGCTGGCCGTTTGCGGCAAGCTTCTGTCCGACCTTCTGGTCCGGCCCGAGGATCTGTACTCCATCTACATTGGGACACGAAGTTGACGGCCGGGATTCCCTTCTTGTCGCGATGCTGCGGCATCGCGCGGGTTCTCGCAGCGATCGGAATCGCTTGTCTGGGCGTAGGGCGGGTCGCGGTCGCGCAGCCGTTGGTCGCCGACCTTTCCGATCATCTTGTCGCGATCACGGCCGGATTTACCGGCACGGATGTTCTGCTATTCGGCGCGGTTGAGGGCGAGGGCGACGTGGCCGTCGTCATTCGCGGCCCGGAAAAGAACGTGACCATTCGACGCAAGGGCCGTCTTGGCGGAATCTGGGTCAATCGGGAGGTTCTCACCTTCACGCATGCGCCCATGTATTACTTCGTGGCATCGAGTCGGCCTCTTGCCGACCTCGGTCCATCGGCTTTGCTGCAGCGCCATGGAATCGGCCTCGATCACCTGAAGCTCGAGGAGGAGGAGGCGGTAAATCCCGTCGAGCTTGCGGCGTTCCGCGCGGGATTTATACGGAACAAGCAGCGCGAGGATCTCTACTACAAGGAGCCGGGCAAGGTCGCGTTTCTCACCGGCCGGTTGTTCCGGACCGACATCTACTTCCCGGCCAATGTGCCGACAGGAACCTATTCCGTTGAAGTCTTCCTCATTCGGCAAGGCGAGGTCATTAGTGCGCAAACCACGCCTCTCGTCGTGAGCAACGTCGGGTTCGGTGCCGACGTCTACTTGGTTGCACACCGCTTTTCTTTGCTCTACGGGGTCGCCGCGATCGCCATGGCGCTCCTCGCTGGTTGGAGTGCCAGCGCAGCATTTCGTCGGGCCTGAAATATCCATCGCATTGTGCGCGAGAGAAGGTCGTCGCCATGTCCGAAGAACAATCCAAGCCGGCCCAGCGCATGTTTCTGGTGGTCGTCGATGAAAGCGAAGAACTTCGCGTGGCGCTCCGCTACGCCTGCCGTCGGGCGGTCCGCACGGGCGGCAGGGTTTCGCTTCTCTATGTGATCGAACCGGAGCCGTTCCTTCATTGGTCGTCGGCGGAGCGGCTTCGCGAAGAAGAGCAGCGCGCGCAGGCCGAGCAGCGCCTTCAGGAGCTTTCGGCAAAGGTCGTGGAATGGACGGGCGACATGCCCACGCTTTACATTCGAAAGGGACTGCGGCGAGACGAGCTGTTGAAGCTTCTCGACGAGGAGCCGGACATCTCTGTCCTGGTGCTCGGCTCGGCCACTGGTCGGCGGGGGCCAGGACCTCTCATTACCGCACTCACGCGGCGATACGCGGGACGACTCCATGTCCCTCTCACGATCGTGCCGGGTTCCCTCACCGATGAGCAGATCGACGTGTTGACGTGATCGCTGACGGGCGCGTCTCCGGTGCCGCGAAGAATTGCGGCGGTGATCCAGGAATTCGAAGGCTGCTGATACGAAAGAGCGAGCGAAAGGGCTGGGTGCTCGAGTCATGGGGAGTCCTGCCCGGCGATACGTCCACAACTAAATCTGGTGACGTCCTCGAGCCCAGCTACTGAATTTCGACTGCGCCGTGAAGGTCGAGGGCCTTGATCTCTTTGGGGGTCGGACACACCTTATTGAAGTCGCGGCTTTGACGGTCAAGACGAGGTGATGCGTGTTTGTGCAGACGGAAGATACGCCGAATCCTGCAACGCTGAAATTCATCCCCGGCATCCCTGTCATGACCGCGGGCACCGTCGAGTTCACGAGTGCCGAAAAGGCTGAGCGTTCGCCCTTGGCGCGGCGGCTTTTCGGCATCGCGGGAGTCAAGCGGATCTTCTTCGGCGCTGATTTCATCACAGTGACGAAGGAATCCGAGCGCGAGTGGCAGGTGATGAAGCCGGCCATCCTCGGAGCGATCATGGAGCACTTTACTTCAGGTCGCGCCGTCGTGGAGGAGGTGTCTTCGAATTCGCCCGCGCTGTCCGATGACGATGACGACATCGTGCGCCAGATCAAGGATCTCCTTGAGTCCCGTGTTCGTCCGGCCGTTGCTGCTGACGGCGGCGACATTGTGTTCGACCGGTTCGAGGAAGGTATCGTCTATCTCGAGATGCGTGGTGCCTGTTCTGGATGTCCGAGTTCGCTTGCGACATTGAAGATGGGTATCGAGAACATGCTTCGGCACTACGTGCCCGAGGTCATTGAAGTCCGCGCTGCTTAGCCATTCGCAACGGACTGCGCTCACGCGCAGGCGGCGCGGCGAGCGTCGCGTGCTGCGATTCGTCCCACGCACTGCGGACCAAATTCTCGGACTTTTGAGTTGCATTCGCATGGTATCAGAGTATACAGGCTTTGAAGTCAACAACTCGGTCACCCGCACATGAAGCATGTTCTTGCGCGGACTAATCATTGGCTCTCCGGCAAGCCGTCGCGCTTTATCGCGACGGCGTTGATCGGCGCCGCCGTCGCTGGCGGCGCTATTTTGGGCGGAGCGACGATTTTTGCTCCCCATGATCGGGCCGGCGTCGGACAATGGTTCGGACTTCCGCTGGGCCCTGGATCCGGGCCTGCTCCCGGGTCTGTCCAGGTGGTCGAAGATGCGGAAGGCCTTGCGGCGTTGTTCGCTTCCATGAACTACCAGCTGCAAGACGTGCGGAACGGCCAGGGCGTCGTTCCGGCGGTCTTCCTGTCCCAAATGCCGGCGAATCTCCGCGATGTCGATCCGATCGAGCAGCGGAAGTCGCTATTCTTCAAGGCTCTGCTTCCGCTGGTTCTCGATGCGAACGAGACGATACGCGCTGAGCGCGCGCGGCTCGAATCGCTCGCAAGCCGGGTCGCGGCTGGAAAGTCTCTGTCGACATCCGAGCGCCTCTGGCTCGCGCGTCTTGCGGACCGCTATGAATTGGACAGTGTCGATTTCGCGCAGCTGCTTCGGCGCGTCGATATCGTCCCACCGTCGCTGGCGCTCGCCCAGGCCGCCATCGAAAGCGGGTGGGGCAGTTCTCGGTTTGCCCGCGAGGGGCATGCGCTGTTTGGGCAAAAGGGACTCGCAGCGGAAGACGAGCCGGGGCCATCGATGAAAGATTCCGATGGATCTCTGTTCCGCAGCTTTGAAGATCCGCGAGAGGCTGTGAAAGCCTACGTCCACAACCTCAACACCCACAGCGCCTACCGAGACTTTCGCATGCATCGCGCCGCGCTTCGGGCGGACGGCCACCCGCTTAATGGCGAGGGCTTGGCTCCTTTTCTCGTTCGCTACTCTGAGCGCGGCAAAAACTATGTGAGGGATCTCCTCACCATGATGAAGGCCAACGACCTCCAAGAACTGGACGACGCCCGCCTCGAAGGCAGGCCCATTCACGTCATCGTCCAGGGAATTTAGGGCCTCCCGCTTTCCGTCAGCCCGACTCCTCGCCCGCTCGCGACTGCGAGCGTGGGGCCCTGGTGAATCTACGCAAATTCACCTTACGACCCGTGTGCGATCCGGTCGTATCTTGCCGATTTTCGGCTTCTTCTTCATAGATGATGCCGTGACCGCATTCGGATGCGATGGGGATTGACGGCCATGCCTCCACGACAGTTGAGCGATGAAAGCCTCGACCTCGTCTTTCGCGGCGCGCGAACACATCGGAAATGGATAGCGCGGCCAGTCGAGGATGAAACCATCCGGGCCGTCTACGATCTCATGCGCCTCGGTCCGACAAGTGCCAACTGCGGACCTGCCCGATTGCTTTTCATCCGCTCTGAACAAGCGAAAGAACGTCTGCGACCGTGCCTTTCGCCTGGTAATATCGAACAAACGATGAATGCCCCCGTCACGGCTATCATTGCTTACGACCGCCGATTCTACGAATTCTTGCCCCGGCTCTATCGTCAGGCCGATGCGCGGTCTTGGTTTGCGGAAGACGAGCGCGGCGCCGAGATGACCGCGTTCCGCAACAGCTCGCTTCAAGGCGCGTATTTCATCGTTGCCGCGCGATCGCTCGGCCTCGACTGCGGGCCGATGTCCGGGTTCGACAATGCCAAAGTCGATGCGGAGTTCTTCCCCGATACCTGGATCAAGTCCAACTTTCTATGCAACCTTGGCTACGGCGACGCGTCGGAGCTCGAGCCACGCAATGACCGCCTGACGTTCGACGAGGCGTGCACGGTTCTTTGAGGTCGGTCGCAGAGTCGCGGAGCGGGCCATGGTGTCGTGAAAGTGCTGGGATTGGATTCCGCGGGGACGGCGTGCTCCGCCGGCTTGTGGTGGGACGATCGGTTGATCTCCCAGTCGTTTGAGCGGATGAGCGAAGGTCAGGCCGAATCCTTGATACCCATGATCGCGTCCGTCATGGGGACAGTCAGCTTGCGAGAGCTCGATGCCGTCGCCGTGACGGTTGGGCCGGGGTCGTTCACTGGAATTCGCATTGGTTTGGCGGCGGCACGCGGCATCGCCCTGGCCGCGGGGATCGAGGTGGTTGGTGCGACGACCCTCGAAGCCGTGGCGCATGGCGTTGATGTGGCCACGGATGAGATACTTCTGGTCGCGCTCGAATCGAAACGGGCGGAGTTGTTCGTCCAATGCTTCGATTCTGGGCGCACACCCATCACGGAACCGTCATCGATCCTCCCCGATGCCCTCGCTCTCAATCTGCCGGCCGGCCGTCTCCGTGCGGCAGGCGATGGTCGCGGACGCGCTGTCGCGGCGTGCGGGCAAGCCGGCCGAGCGATCGAAGTTCTGTGCGGACCTGATCAGCCTCAAGGCGCGACGGTCGCTCGGCTGGCGGCGGACCGGTTGGGACGGGGGCAGCCGCTGCTGCCAGCCGTGCCCATCTATCTCCGGGCGCCCGACGTCCGGGCGCCTGTGCGGCCTTCGTCATCGTGAACCAGCGAAGGCCTCAGCGACACGACGACATGGCGATCTCGATTGAATCCATCGATTCGAGCCAGGCGGCTGTGCTGGCGGCCATCCATAATCGATGCTTCGACGCCCCTTGGGACGCCGCGGCCTTTGCAACGCTTCTTGGTCAGCCTGGCTCGTTCGGTCGGATCGCACTGCACGGTGCGCCTGTTGGTTTCGTGTTGTGCCGCCGCGCACTCGACGAAATGGAAATCCTAACGCTCTGCGTTCTGCCCGAGATGCGCGGTCGGAGTGTCGCAACCAATCTCCTGAGGTCCGCCCTCGAGGATGCCCGCGGGATGGGCGTGCGGAGCGCCTTTCTCGAAGTCGCGGTGTCGAACGCGCCGGCACTGCGGCTCTACCATCGCGCCGGTTTCGCTGCGGCCGGACGGAGGGAGGCCTATTATCGGGCGCGGGACGGAGTTTCGGTCGACGCCGTTGTCCTCTCATGGCGCTGCTCGGAGCCTGGCTGCTGCTTCGATCGAGGAGGTGATTGGGGGCCGGCAGGGTCGTGATCCCGTCTCGACGCGGATGGCCGGGAGCCATCGATTTGTCTATAATTTTCCCAGCAGGAGGGAGCGCATGCCTGACCGGGCCGTAAACCTATCGAGGATCGAGCGTCGCTGCATTCAAAAAGGCCTCAAGATGACCGGTCAGCGCCGCATCATCGCGCGGGTGCTGTCCGAGGCGACAGACCATCCCGACGTCGACCAAGTCTATCGACGCGCTTCGTCTGCCGATCCGCGCATCAGCTTGGCGACTGTCTATCGGACGGTTCGGCTTCTCGAAGATGCCAAGATTCTCGAGCGCCATGAATTCGGTGGAGGTCGGGCGCGATATGAGGAGGTCCCCGAGACACACCATGATCACCTGATCGACATGGAAAGCGGCCGAGTCATCGAATTTCATAGTGAAGAGATCGAACAGCTTCAGAAGCGAGTGGCCCGCGAGCTTGGGTACGAGCTGATCAATCATCGACTTTCGCTGTACGGCACGCCGATAAAGTTGCGACGGTCCGGTGGCGAACGATGAGGGATCATCCGGTCGACGGCCGACATGGAACGGTGTAATGGCGCGGACGGGCCCCACGGTTCGGGAAAACATCGCGGGAAGGCCGGAGAGGATCGTCGACGCGCGGTCGCATAATTTGGCCGTTCGGCTCGCCGAATCTCAGGCTGAAATCGACGCGTCGCTGTCATTGCGGTACCGAGTCTTTTACGAGGAAATGGCGGCAAAGCCGACACCGGAGATGGCCCGGCGTCGGCAGGACTTCGATTCATTCGATGGCGTTTGCGACCACCTTCTCGTTCTCGACCACAGCCGGGGTGCGAAGGATGGTGAGGTGGTCGGCACCTATCGCCTCATCCGGCGTGTTGCCGCCGAACGCCATGGCGGTTTCTACACGGCCAACGAATACGACATCACGCCATTGTTGAGTTTTCCCGGGGAGATTCTCGAATTGGGGCGCTCATGTGTCGATGCGCGCTACCGCAACCGGGCCACCATGCAGCTTCTGTGGCGGGGGATCGCGGACTATGTGCTTCACTACAACATCGGTCTTCTCTTCGGTTGCGCCTCGTTGCCGGGCACTGACCCGCTGCGCGTCGGAGAACAATTGGCGTATCTCTACAACTATCATATGGCACCGGAATCGATTCGCCCTCGGGCGCTAGCATCGCGCTATCTCGACATGCGTCAGTGCGGCCGAGACGAGATTGACGCGGGCCGCGCTCTCGCGGCCCTTCCGCCTCTCATCAAAGGCTATTTGCGTCTGGGAGGCTTCGTCGGGGACGGGGCGGTGATCGATGAGCAATTCAATACGATCGACGTGTGCGTGGTGGTGAAGACGGACAAGGTTACCGAGAAATATCTGAAGCATTACACGCGCGACGAGGCCGGCGGGCGGATTCCCGCATCGGATTGAAGACGGATTGCGCATGGGATCGCCAATCCGCGCACTGTGCCGACTCGTCGCCTATTTGGGCTGGACTCTTGCGGCACTGCCTTTGCAGGTCGTGGCTCTCGTCTTCAGCTCGAATTATCGTCGCCGCATTCCGCCTTTCTATCACCGCATAAGCTGCCGGATACTGGGACTCGACGTGCGGGTACTGGGCACTCCAAGTCGATCGCACCCGGTGCTTTTTGTCGTCAATCACAGTTCGTATCTCGATATCTCCGTCCTCGGCTCGATCCTCGAGGCGTCCTTCGTTGCCAAGTCCGAGGTCAAGGATTGGCCGTTCTTCGGCCTTCTCGCGAAACTGCAGCGCACGGTGTTCGTCGACCGCGCGGTGCGCTCAACGGCCGGGCAGCGGGATGCGATCGTCGCCCGCCTCGAAGCGGGTGACGACCTCATCCTTTTCCCGGAAGGGACGAGCAGCGATGGCAATCGCGTTCTGCCCTTCAAGAGTGCTCTGCTCAGCTGCGCGGAGACGTCAATCGGCGGCCGGGCCGTGACCGTGCAGCCGGTGTCGGTCGCCTATACCCGGCTGGACGGGATGCCGCTCGGTCGGAATCTGCGGCCGTTCTATGCGTGGTATGGGGACATGGATCTCATCTCGCACATATGGCACGCCCTCGGCCTCGGGAATGTGACCGTTGAGGTGAATTTCCATCCGGCGACGAGCGTGGCGGAGCACGGCAACCGCAAGGCGCTGACGCGATATTGCGAGCGGGCGGTGATTGCAGGCGTGGCGGCGTCCCTTTCGGGGCGGGCCGGTGGCGGGCTGCCTTCCGTGCCGGCCATCTCGGCCGGCGGGGTTACTTGACTCTTGCCCCCGCACATTCCTATCTTATTGAAACGATGACATTAATCGAAATCGGAGTGGGCTCTCTGTCCGTCTTGGCGAGATGGCGGCGGTAGTCGGCGCGTGGTCAAGAAGCTCTTCATCCGCACCTACGGCTGTCAGATGAATGTGTACGACTCCGCCCGCATGGCGGATGTCCTGGCACCGCATGGATTTGGCAAGGCCACCCATCCGGGCGAGGCCGATCTCGTCATCCTGAATACCTGTCATATCCGTGAGAAAGCGGCCGAGAAAGTTTTCTCCGAACTGGGCCGGTTGCATGGTTTGAAGCGCCTTCGGCGGGCGAACGGTCGCGACCTCATCATCGGTGTCGCGGGATGTGTCGCCCAGGCCGAGGGCGAGGAGTTGCTGCGTCGCGCCCCTTTCGTCGACATCGTCGTTGGCCCGCAGACTTACCATCGCCTGCCGGAATTGGTCGCGCGGGCTTCGGACCACCGCTGCCCATCGATCGACACCGAGTTTCCTTCCGAGTCGAAATTCGACCATCTGCCCGAAGAATCGGAGACGCCCGGCGTTTCAGCTTTCCTTACGATTCAGGAAGGCTGCGACAAGTTCTGCACATTCTGTGTCGTGCCATACACGCGTGGCGCGGAATTTTCACGGCCGGTTTCGGGTGTGATCGAAGAAGCGCGACGGCTCGTTGACAGCGGCGTTCGCGAGATCATGTTGCTCGGCCAGAACGTGAATGCCTATCACGGCGCGACGTCGTCGGGCGCGATGGGCTTGGGCACGCTTATCGGCCGCTTGGCGGAAATCGGCGGTCTCGAGCGCATCCGCTACACCACATCGCACCCGAACGATGTGAGCGACGATCTTGTCGCGGCGCATAGCGACGTGCCGAAGCTGATGCCCTATCTCCATTTGCCGGCACAGTCGGGCTCCGATCGAATTTTGGCGGCGATGAACCGAAAGTACACGAGCGACGAGTATCGCCGCGTGGTCGAACGCCTGCGCGCGGCGCGGCCGGATCTGGCCTTGTCGTCCGACTTCATCGTCGGGTTCCCCGGCGAGACGGAGGCGGATTTCGAGGCTACGCTGCAGCTCGTGCGCGCGATCGGATTCGCCCAGGCCTATTCGTTCAAATACAGCGCACGCCCAGGGACTCCTGCCGCCGCCCGCGCCGATCAGGTCGAGCCTGGAATGCGGTCCGAACGGCTTGCCCGGCTCCAGGCATTGTTGGATTCCATGCAATGGGACTTCAACCGGCGCTGCGTCGGGCGCGAAATGGATGTCTTGATTGAACGGCAGGGGCGGGCGCCGGGCCAATTCGTGGGCCGAAGCCCGTATATGCAGCTCGTCCATCTCGAATCGCCGGTCGAATGCGTGGGGCAAATCGTCCCCGTGCGGGTAAGGGAGGCATTTCCCGTCAGTCTTTCCGGCGAGCGGGCCGACCTCGCGCGGACGTGGCCGAATGCTGCGACGCAAATGCGCGATGCCCTGATCCCCATGGAGGTTATTTGAACCACGCATCCACGTCCGGCGGCGACAAGCCGCTCATTGTTCAGTTTGACGACAATCGGCTTCTGACGTCGCTATTTGGGCGTCATGATGAGTTTCTGGCGCGCATCGAGAAGCATCTTGGGGTGTCCTTGTCGAGCCGTGGGAACCGGGTGGCCATCGTGGGATCGGGGCGTTCCGCGACGGCGGCCAGCCGGGCCCTCAACGACCTCTATGGTCGCTTGAAGCGGGGCCAAGTGGTTGACGCGGGCGAGGTCGATGCGGCCGTTCGCATGGCGGTTCACGAGGTCGGCATCGGTGAAGGGTCGGATGGCGTCGACCGAGGGCGGGTGACCATACAGACGCGCAAGCGGTTGATCACCGCGCGGTCCGCCGCCCAGGCCGCCTACATCCGGGCCCTGGAAAGCTACGAGCTCGTCTTCGCGCAAGGGCCCGCGGGAACGGGGAAGACCTATCTCGCCGTTGCGGTCGCCGTCGCGATGATGCTGCGAGGCCAGGTCGACCGCATCATCCTGTCGCGTCCCGCAGTCGAGGCGGGCGAGCGCCTTGGCTTCCTGCCGGGCGACGTGCGCGAGAAAGTCGATCCTTATCTGCGGCCGCTCTACGACGCGCTCCATGACATGCTGCCGGCCGACGTCGTCGCGCGGAAGCTCGAGAACGGAGAGATCGAGATCGCCCCGCTCGCCTTCATGCGAGGCCGGACTCTGTCCAACGCGTTCGTCATTCTCGACGAGGCCCAGAATTGCACGGTCGGGCAGATGAAGATGTTCCTGACACGGCTCGGTGAAAATTCACGAATGGTCGTCACGGGCGACATCAGCCAGGTCGATCTTCCGCCCGGCGTCTTGTCGGGGATGATCGATGCGCTGAGCGTGCTCGATGGAATGGAAGGAACGGCGGCCATCACTTTTACCGACGCGGATGTGGTCCGTCATCCCCTCGTCACCCAGATCGTCCGCGCCTACGACGCGAGGGAAAAAGCGTCCGCTGCGGCCAAACGGGCGGATGAACGCTCGCCATGAGACGACGGTCGCTCGGGAGCGGGGCTCGACTTCGACAGCGTTCGGGACTCCACGCCGGTATCCGGCGTGCCTCGGGCCCTCTGATCGACGTGACGATCCTATCGCCGCGGTGGAGGCGCTCATTCCCTCGGGCGGCGTCCTTGTGCCGAGCCTCGGCGCGGGCGACGCTCGCAAGGCGGGCCCCCACCATCTCTCATGCGGAGTTGTCGATCGTCTTGGCCGATGATGCGGTGCTCTCGTCGCTCAATCGTCGCTACCGCCGAAAAAACCGACCGACGAATGTCTTGGCGTTCCCGGGAGATGCACAGATTTCGTGCGACCGCGGGCCGCCGCGCCTGCTCGGCGATGTGGTCCTGGCCTATGAGACTGTTCGTGCCGAGGCACGGGCTGCCGGCCGTCCGATGGCGCATCATCTCTGCCATCTCGTCGTTCACGGCGTCCTCCATTTGCTCGGACACGACCATCAAGAGCCGCGGGCGGCCCTTCGCATGGAGCGGCTCGAGCGCGATGTGCTCGCGACGATGGATATCCCCGATCCTTATGGTGTCGTGAGCGCGCGGTCGGTGGAGCGACGACGCAAATGAGCGCGGACTCCGGAACCTCGAAGGCGAACGGCGCGGAAGGGCGGGCCCGGCCGTCGATGGTTCGCGCCGTTGCGGACTGGGTGCGGGGACGGCGGCACAGGAAGGCGGAAGAACCCTCGCTCCGCGAGACCGTCGAGGAAATCATTGAGGACTTCAAGGAGCCGACGACATCCGAAGAATTGGACGAGCGACGCCTTCTCCGGAATGTGCTCAAGCTTGGCGAGCTGTCGGCTGAGGACGTCATGGTCCCGCGCGCCGACATCATCGCGGTCGAAGCTTCGACACCGCTGGATGAGCTCGTCAAATCGATCGCGGCGGAGGCGCACTCCCGGCTGCCGGTCTACCGCGAGCGGCTGGATGACGTTATCGGAATGATTCATATCAAGGACGTGTTGCGCTATTGGGGCCGCGACGCCGAATTCTCCCTTGGTCAGATTCTCCGCGATGTCTTGTTTGTCGCGCCGTCCATGCGCGTCCTCGACCTTCTGCTCGAGATGCGCGAATCGCGGACGCACATCGCCCTGGTCGTCGACGAGTATGGCGGAATCGATGGCCTTGTGACGATCGAAGACGTGGTCGAGGAAATTGTCGGCGAAATCGAGGACGAGCACGATGAAGATGGCGGGCCGCGAATCGTGCGCCGCGGCGATGGGACCTATCTGGCTGATGGACGTTTGACCCTCGAAGAGTTCGAATCGGCGACCGCGCCGGCGCTGACGGACAACGATCGGGCGCAGATCGATACGCTCGGTGGTCTCGTGGTCGCGCTCGCCGGCCGCGTGCCAGGGCGGGGCGAAGTGATCAAGCATGGCTCCGGGATCGAGTTCGAAGTGCTTGAGGCCGATGCGCGCCGCGTCAAACGTGTGCGGGTCCGTGGCGTCAAGCCGCTGCCGGCGGACGAATCGACATCGACCGCGAGTCAGGCCGAGTCTTGAGAGAGCTTCTCCGCCGCACGGCTCAATTGGCCGAGTGCATCGGCGCCATGCAAGCATGGCGCCGATATGCTTTGGCCTTCGGGCTCGGCGCACTCGCCACGCTCGCTTTCCCGCCCGTCTATGCCGTTCCCGTGCTTCTGCCCGCATTTGTGGGGTTCCTCTGGCTTCTCGACGGGGCGAGGCGTGCGCCGCGGCCTGGGCGTTCGGCCTTGGCCACGGGTTGGTGGTTTGGCTTCGGCCAATTCGCCTTCGGCATGTATTGGATCGCCTTCGCGCTCTTGACCGACGTGGCGCGCTATTGGTGGCTTCTGCCGTTCAGCGCGTTGGGCGTTCCGGCCGCGCTCGCGCTGTTTATTGCCGTTGCCGCATGGGTCACGCATCGCGCCGGGCTCATCGGAGTGGCGCGCGTCGTGTGGTTCGCTTCGATCTGGACCATCGTCGAGTGGCTGCGTGGCACGATTTTCACGGGGTTTCCTTGGAATCTGATGGGCTATGTCTGGGCCGGCTCACCCGTCATGGTGCAGCTCGCGGCCTACACCGGCGTCTATGGCCTCAGCCTGTGGACCGTCATGACCGCAAGCATGCCCGCTGTTCTCAATGCGGCCGATGCCAAAGGTCATCTCCCGCGGTCTCGGGTGTGCGGCCTTTTCGTCGCGGCGCTCCTTCCCGTGATTGTTGGAACGGTTGGCGCCTCGCGCCTTGCGGATGCACCGGCCGTCGACCGGGAGGCCGTCGAGGGAGTCCGCCTGCGTCTCGTTCAACCCAACATCGTTCAGTCTCACAAATGGCGCAACGACTTGCGCGAAGCCAACGTCCGCGCGCATCTCGAACTCAGCCGTGAGCCGGGTCTCGAACACTCGACCCACGTCATCTGGCCGGAAACCGCGGTGCCCTATGTTCTGGGGAGCGAGCCGGCTCTCCGCCGCATCATCGGGTCGGTCGCTCCGCCGGGCGGCTTGGTGATCACCGGAACCGTTCGCGCGCAAGAGCAAGCCGGGATGCCATTCCAAGTGTGGAACTCGCTGCAGGCGCTCGACTCGGGGGGCACGATCCTGGGTTCATACGACAAATTTCACCTCGTGCCGTTCGGTGAATATGTGCCGCTTCGCAAATTCTTGCCGATCAACAAGATCACCTCGGGAGGGACGGATTTTTCCGCGGGGCCGGGGCCGCAAACGGTTGTCCTTCCCGGCCTTCCGCCGGTCAGCCCGCTCATCTGCTACGAAGTCATTTTTCCCGGCGAGGTCATCGACCGGCAGAACCGACCGGCCTGGCTGCTCAATGTCACCAACGATGCCTGGTACGGTAGGACCGCCGGCCCGCATCAGCATTTTGCAATCGCAGGGCTAAGGGCCGTCGAGGAAGGCGTGCCACTGGTCCGGTCGGCCAATACGGGCATTTCCGGTGTCGTCGACTCCTATGGCCGGGTCGTCGGTCGGTTGGCCTTAGGCACGAGAGGCGTCCTTGACGTGGATCTGCCGGCTGCGCTTCCGATGCCGACCCTCTACGCGCAAACGGGAAACTGGCCCATCTTGGCATTCGCCGCGGCGTTGGCGGCTCTCGCCTATCGCTGGGGTCGTTTGCGGGGGACGCGCTAGCCGGGAGTGCCGGTCCTATCGTAAGGCCCAAACGTCTTGACGATGTTGCGCAAGATTGCGACAAGTCTCCGGATCGTCGATCGAGGCGCTAGGCGGGCCATTTCGGGTCAAACGGTCATCGTTCTGCGCCAAAGCGGCCCAGGCCATATTCCATCCCTTTTCAAGGAGCGTCGACTGTGCCGAGGGGGAACTACGTATTCACGAGCGAATCCGTCTCCGAAGGTCATCCCGATAAGGTCTGCGATCGGATTTCCGACGCCATCGTCGATGCATTCCTTGCCGCGGATTCGGTCTCGCGGGTGGCCTGTGAGACGATGGTGACGACGAATCGAATTCTGATCGCCGGCGAAGTGCGCGGACCGCGCAGCCTCGTCACCAAGGGCGGCGAGGTCAAGAAAGAGAAGATCGAGGCCATCGCGCGCAAGGCCGTGAAGGACATCGGCTATGAGCAGAAGGGCTTCCACTGGAAGAAGGCGAAGGTTTCGATCTACCTCCACAGCCAGTCGGCCGACATCGCTCAGGGCGTCGACGCGACGGGCAACAAGGATGAAGGGGCCGGCGATCAGGGCATCATGTTCGGCTATGCCTGCGACGAGACGCCTGAGCTGATGCCGGCGCCGATCCATTATGCGCACGGCATTCTTCGAGCGCTGTCGGACGCGCGCCGCGCGGGCCTCGAGCCCATACTGGGACCGGATGCCAAGAGCCAGGTCACGCTCGAATACGTCAACGGAAGACCGTCGCGGACGACGGCGATCGTGCTCTCGACCCAGCACAAAGAAAAATGGCCGCGCGGCCCCAAGGCTGGAAAGGATGTCGACCAGGACGAAGTGCGGGAGATCGTCGAGCCCTACATCCGCAAGGTCCTGCCGGAAGGATGGATGTGCTCAAAGGACAGTTTCTACGTCAATCCGACGGGCAAGTTCGTCATTGGCGGTCCTGACGGCGACGCCGGTCTCACGGGGCGCAAGATCATCGTCGATACCTATGGCGGCGCTGCCCCTCACGGCGGTGGAGCGTTCTCGGGCAAGGACCCGACGAAGGTCGATCGCTCGGCGGCCTACGCGGCTCGCTATCTGGCCAAGAATGTCGTCGCATCGGGCCTCGCGTCTCGCTGCACGATCCAGCTGTCCTATGCGATCGGCGTGTCCCACCCGCTCTCGGTCTACGTTGATACTTACGGCACGGGACAGGTCGATGAAGACAAGCTGTCCGACGTCTTGCGCGAGATTATGGATCTCAGCCCGCGCGGCATTCGCGAGCATCTTGGCCTCAACAAGCCGATTTATGCCCGGACGGCCGCCTATGGCCATTTCGGGCGCGCGCCTGAGCCCGATGGTGGTTTCTCATGGGAACGGCTTGATCTCGTGGGCGACCTGAGGTCGGCGTTCAACGGAGCGTGACCGAAGACGATGGACGAGGCCGAGCGCGATTCTGCGCACCCTCGTCCGCATCGCCGCGGTCGCCGGCGCGGCCGTCGCCTTCGTTCGGGCCGTCGAAGTCTCCTTGATACGCTCCTTCCCCGGTTGAGGCTCGACTCGCTGCCGCCAGCGGGGCAACTGGCGCCCCACCGGCTTTTTGCGTTCGAGCCGGACGAGGTGTGGCTGGAAGTGGGGTACGGCGCGGGTGAGCACCTCGCGGCCCAGGCCGCTCAACATCCGCGCATTGGATTTCTTGGTGCCGAACCCTATATCAATGGCATCGCGAGTCTTCTGCAGGCCGTCGCGGCGCGCGGCCTTTCCAATGTTCGGCTCTGGCCCGATGAGGGGGAGATTCTGCTCGATGCGTTGGCGGACGCATCGATGGGGCGCGCGTTTGTCTTGTTTTCGGACCCGTGGCCGAAGGCGCGACACCATAAGAGGCGTTTTATCAGGGCGGCAACGGTCGCCGCACTGGCCCGCATTCTTAAGGATGGTGGCGAGCTCAGGATCGCCACCGACGATGTCGGCTATCTTGCCTGGATTCTTGAGCATGTGTCGGGACATCCGGCCTTCCTTTGGCTGGCCCGCGAGCCGGCCGACTGGCGAATTCGGCCGCCGGACTGGCCGGAGACGCGATATGAGGCCAAGGCGCGCGCCGCGGGGCGGCCGGCGTTTTTCCTCAGGTTCCGCCGGCGGGTCCGATAAACAACTTGCCGGAACTCGCCTTTTGGCGGTATTTTTTAAGGAATTACAGCACCCAGATATCGGTTGATCGGCTGAATCAGCCACGGCGAGGGTGGGCCAATGGCCCACCTTATTGTTTATGGGCATGGCCAAGGACAGCCGGCATGGGTGTGGACCGGAAGAGACGCCGACGACCGAAGACGTGAACGCCTTGGAACGGATCGAACGGGCCATCGAACCATCGGTCGCATCGATGGGATTTGAAATCGTGCGCGTGCGCCTGACCGGTGGCCGGCAGCGCCCGACCCTTCAGGTGATGGCCGAGCGGCGCGATGGCGAGCCCATGTCGGTCGATGATTGTGCTCAATTGAGCCGGACCATTTCGACCTTCCTCGATGTGGAAGACCCTTTGCCCGGTTCTTACATGCTCGAAGTGAGTTCGCCCGGCCTCGACCGGCCTCTCGTTCGCCGGCAGCACTTCGAGCGATTCGCGGGCCATGAGGCTCGCATCGAGCTGACAAGACCGCTCGATGGCCGTCGGCGCTTTCGAGGGCGGATCATGGGAGTCGAGGGCGAGGATGTGCGAGTCGTCGTCGAGGGGCAGGAAGTCAAGTTGCCGCTCGAAGCGATCGGGTCGGCAAAGCTGGTGCTGACAGACGAACTTCTAAGTGCAGCGCAACGACGGGAGCGGACATAGCAGTCATGGCGGGGGAAGCAATCGATCAGATCCAGCGTCTTGAGCTGTTGCAAGTGGCGGACGCTGTCGCGCGTGACAAGAGCATCGACCGCGAGGAAGTTATTGTGGCCATGGAGCAGGCCATTCAAAAGGCCGGGCGCTCGAAATACGGCCACGAGCACGACATTCGGGCACAGATCGATCGCAAGACCGGCGAAATCAAACTTTACCGCTACCGCGAAGTTGTGGAGACGGTCGAGAACGAAGCGACCCAATTGACTTTGAGCGATGCGCAGCACATCGACCCGAACGTGCAAGTCGGGGGCTTCCTCATCGATCCCTTGCCGCCGATCGACTTCGGCCGCGTGGCAGCGCAGACGGCGAAGCAAGTCATCGTCCAGAAGGTGCGCGAGGCGGAGCGTCAGCGGCAGTACCTCGAATACCGCGACCGCGTGACCGAAATCGTCCACGGTCTGGTCAAGCGAATCGAATTCGGCAACATCCTGGTCGACCTCGGGCGTGCCGAGGCCATCATTCGCCGCGAGGAGTTGATTCCCCGCGAGACGTTCCGGCAAGGCGACCGGGTCCGCGCCTATATCGAGGACGTGCGCGAGGAGCCGCGTGGCCCGCAGATTTTCCTCTCGCGGACCCATCCGCAATTCATGGCCAAGCTGTTCGCGCAGGAGGTGCCGGAAATCTACGACGGAATCATTGAAATCAAGGCCGTCGCGCGCGATCCGGGAAGTCGCGCGAAGATCGCGGTTCTGTCCCACGATTCGAGCATCGATCCCGTCGGCGCGTGCGTCGGCATGCGTGGGAGTCGCGTGCAGGCCGTCGTGGGAGAGCTGCAGGGCGAGAAGATTGATATCATTCCGTGGTCGGTCGACCCCGCCACGTTCGTCGTCAACGCGCTAGCGCCCGCCGAAGTAACGAAGGTCGTCCTCGACGAAGAAGCGCATCGGATCGATGTCATCGTGCCCGATGAGCAATTGAGTTTGGCCATCGGACGGCGGGGACAGAATGTGCGCTTGGCCTCCCAGCTCACAGGTTGGGAGATCGACATCATGACCGAAGCCGAGGAATCGGAGCAGCGCACAAAGGAGTTTCGCGAGCGCTCGCAGACCTTCATCGATGCGCTCGATGTTGATGACGTCATCGCACATCTCCTGGTGACCGAGGGGTTTTCGACCGTCGAGGATGTGGCATTCGTACCGCTCGAGGATTTGGCGTCGATCGAAGGATTCGATGAATCGGTCGCGGGCGAATTGAAGGAGCGGGCGCAGAAATTTCTCGCGGAGAGGGAAGAGGAATTGATGAAGCGTTGTAAGGAATTGGGCATCAGTGAGGATTTGGCGACGGTCCCCGGCCTCAACACCGCGATGGTGGTCGCCTTGGGCGAGGCGGGGATCAAGACACGCGACGATCTTGCCGATCTCGCCTCCGACGAGCTGATCGACAAGGACCAGGGCGCCCTGAGGGCGTTTGGGCTTACGCAGGACAGCGCGAATGCCATCATCATGGCGGCGCGCGCGCATTGGTTCGGCGACGACGCCGCTTCCGCCGGGGCTGATGCCGCGGCGTCGGGCGAGAGTGCCGCCTGAGAGATCGGAACAGTGATGGTCGTAGAGCCCAGTCCCCTTGCCGAATCGTCCCGGCGCCCCGTGCGTCTGGAGGCAGAGCGACGTTGCATCGTGACGGGCCAATCGCGCTCCAAGGCTGAACTCGTCCGGTTCGTGCTTGGTCCCGACGGCGACGTCGTGCCGGACCTCGCGGGTTCGCTGCCGGGCCGAGGCGCATGGGTCACGGCTGATCGCCGGATGCTCGAGCGGGCCTCGAAGGCGGCGGCGTTCAATCGGGCATTCGAGGCGTCGGCCAAGGTCCCGACGGACCTCGCTGGGACGGTCGAGCGTTGTCTTGTTGCGCGGTGTCTCGATCGGCTGCGGCTCGCGCGCCGGGCGGGTGCCGTCGCGGTTGGTGCCATGGCCGTCGAGCGGTGGCTCCGGGCGGAACGCGTGGCTATTCTTCTGGTGGCGCCCGGTACCGGTAACAGGCGCCGGGATCCGGCGTCAGACGAGAAGCCCCGGGTCGTCACGGTTTTATCGGCGGAGGAATTGGGGTCCGTGTTCGGCTGGTCCAATGTCGCCCGTCTTGCGGTGGCGCCAGGTGGCTTTGCCGAGGGGATCGCCGTCGATCTCCACCGCCTCGCGGGATTCCGCGACGGCGTCGCGCAGGTGATGTAAGCTTCTGTCGTGTGAAGGACGTTTCGAAGCGACTGAGTCGATATGAGTGAGACAAGCGAAAAAGATCCGAAACAGCCGCTAAAGCTTGCGCGCTCGGGCCGCCTTGAGCTGCGCAAGACCGTCGAGCACGGCCAGGTGCGCCAGAGCTTTTCCCATGGGCGCACCAAGACCGTCGCGGTCGAGGTCAAGAAGAAGCGGAGTTTTGCAAGCGCGCCGAGCGCCCGCGCGACGACTCCGCCCGTGGCTGAAGCGCCCCCTGAGGCGCCCGCTCCGGTCGAGGAGCGGCGGACGACCGCGCGCGTCCTCACCGAAGAGGAGCGTGCTGCGCGCGTCCGCGCCTTGCGGGGTGCGATCGGCGGCGAGGACGAGACCGCTCAGCGCCGGACACAGCATGACGCGGCGCGGCGCGCGCGCGACGAAGCCCAGCGCGTTGTCGAAGCGGAGCAGGCGCGGGAGGCTGCCGAAGCGGAATTGCAACGCGCCGCTCGGCCCGAGGCAGAGGACAGCCGGCGCGCCCAACCGGAAACCGCTCGTCCGGAAGACGGTTCGCGCCGGGCACAGGACGAGGCGCGTCGCGCAAGCGAGGAAGCTCGACGGCGCTCGGAGGAGGATCTGCGGCGGCGGACAACGGAGCGCATCGCGGCACGCCTCACGGGTAAGGACGAAACGGCCGTGGTCGCGGTTGAGGAAGAGGAGGAGGCGCCCGCCAAGCGGGCGAAGACGGCGGCTCGCCGTCCGGCGCCCGTGCCCCGGCGGACGGAGCCACGTCGTCGATCCGGCAAGCTGACGGTGGTCGAGGCGCTCAGCGCCGAAGAAGAGCTCGAAAAGACGCGCAGCCTTGCGTCTGTCCGCCGAGCGCGTGAGCGCGAGCGGCTCAAGATGAAGGCCGCCATCAGCGATCAGCCGTCCAAGATCTTTCGCGAAGTCGTCATTCCCGAGACGATTACCGTCCAGGACCTTGCGAACCGCATGGCAGAGCGAAGTGCGGATGTCGTCAAATCGCTCATGAACATGGGCGTCATGGCGACGATCAATCAGCCGATCGATGCCGATACGGCGGAGCTCGTCGTCGCGGAATTCGGACATCGTGCGCGGCGTGTTGCCGAATCGGACATCGAAATCGGCCTTTCGGGTGACACCGATGCCGATTCGTCGCTCGTTCCGCGGCCGCCTGTCGTCACGATCATGGGTCATGTCGACCACGGCAAGACGAGCCTGCTCGATGCGTTGCGGAAAACGGATGTCGCCGCACACGAGGCCGGCGGCATTACTCAGCACATCGGCGCGTATCAGGTGACGCTCGAATCGGGCCGCCAGATCACGTTCATCGACACGCCCGGCCACGAGGCCTTCACGTCGATGCGCGCGCGCGGTGCCAAGGTGACGGACATTGTCGTCTTGGTCGTCGCGGCGGATGATGGCGTTCAACCGCAGACAGTCGAAGCCATCCATCACGCGCGCGCGGCCAAGGTCCCGATGATCGTCGCGATCAACAAGATCGACAAGCCCGGATCCAATGCGTCACGCGTGCGAAACGAACTCCTCCAGCACGAGGTCGTGACCGAGGAATTCGGCGGTGACGTTCTTGCGGTCGAGGTCTCGGCGACGAAGGCGACGAATCTCGACAAACTGGAGGAGGCCATTCTCCTTCAAGCCGAGATTCTGGAGCTCACGGCGAATCCCGACCGCCCGGCCCAGGGCGTGGTCGTCGAATCCAAGCTCGAGCGCGGCCGCGGCTCTGTTGCGACCGTCCTCATCCAACGCGGCACCCTTCACTCCGGCGACATCTTCATCGCAGGCAGCGAATGGGGGCGGGCCCGCGCGCTCTACAACGACAAAGGCCAGGCGATCGACGCGGCCGGGCCGTCCGTGCCGGTCGAGGTCTTGGGCCTCAATGGCACGCCCGACGCCGGCGACGAATTCGCCGTCGTCGACAGTGAGGCCCGCGCGCGCGAGGTCGCCGAATTTCGTCAGCGGCGAACGCGCCTCGCGCGGGCAGGCGCCGGAGGGCGCAGCACCGTCGAGCAGATGTTCTCGACCCTCGGCGGGGGCGGCACCAAGAAACTTCCCGTGGTCGTGAAGGCGGATGTGCAGGGTTCCGTGGAGGCCATCGCCGGGGCGCTCACGAAGCTCGGGACGGAGGAGGTGGCGCCGGTCGTGCTGCACTCCGGTGTCGGCGGAATCACCGAGTCCGACGTGGTCCTCGCCAAGGCCTCGGGCGGAGTCATCATCGGGTTCAATGTTCGCGCCGTGCCCCAGGCCCGGGAGCTCGCGCGCCGCGACGGCATTCAGATTCGCTACTACAGCATCATTTACGACGTCATTGACGACGTGAAGGCGTATCTCTCGGGAATGCTCGCGCCGACGATGCGCGAGCGGCTCATCGGCAATGCCGAGATCCGCGAGGTCTTCGACATCAGCAAGGCTGGACGGATTGCGGGCTGCCGCGTCACCGAAGGCGTCATCCGGCGCAATGCCAAGTTCAGGTTGCTGCGGGACAGCATCGTGATCCATGAAGGACCTTTGAAGAGCCTCAAGCACTTCAAGGAAGATGTTCGCGAGATCAAGGAAGGCCTCGAATGCGGCATGGCCTTCGAT
Source organism: Alphaproteobacteria bacterium (assembly GCA_046349515.1). GTDB lineage: Bacteria > Pseudomonadota > Alphaproteobacteria > CADEGL01 > CADEGL01 > JBGPGW01. Next base: position 21,176 of record JAXMCE010000014.1, read on the forward strand.
GGATTCCAGGACATCCGGCAAGGGGATGTCATCGAGTGCTACGAAGTCGAGGAAATCGCTCGCGTACTCTGACGTTTCCCTCGTAGCGGTGGCACGCCCGCGGCGTCGAATGCCGCCGTCGTGATCAATCTCATATTCCGTGCTGGGCGCACGGGCGGATGATGATGAAAGGCGCAGAACCCAGTCAGCGGCAGTTGCGCGTCGGGGAGCTGGTGCGACATGCGCTCGTCGACGTGATCGCTCGAGCCAATTTCCGGGACCCCGTTCTCGCGGACGTCACTGTCACGATAACCGAAGTCAGCATGAGTCCCGACTTGCGCCACGCAACGGCGTTCGTCACGCCGTTTGGCTCCGGCGATGCGGCGGCCATTGTCGCCGCGCTCAATCGTGCGGCATCCTATCTGCGCCATCAGATCGCCGACGCTGTGCGGCTTCGCTACCTGCCTGATCTTCGGTTCACCGAAGACAAGACGTTCGCTTATGCGAGCCGCATCGATGAGCTTCTGCGCCGGCCCGATGTGGCGCGCGACCTCGTGCCGCCACCGCCGCCCTCTCGCCGACGGCGCAAGGTGCGCCCTGGGGGGGCTTGAGTTGGGCCGTCGCAAGGGCGAGGACATCAGCGGCTGGCTCATCGTTGACAAGCCGGTTGCAATGACGTCGGCTGGCGCCGTCGCGATGGCGCGCCGTTTGTTCGGAGCGCGGAAGACTGGGCATGCCGGCACGCTCGATCCGTTGGCGACCGGTGTCCTGCCGATTGCATTCGGCGAAGCCACAAAAACAATTCCTTACGTCGTCGCGGCGGATAAGCACTACAGCTTCACGATCCGCTGGGGCGAATCGCGGACGACGGACGACGCCGAGGGCGGCGTGCTCGAGACCTCGTCCGTTCGGCCCTCGGAGGCGGCCATGCGATCCGCCTTGCCCCGTTTCGTCGGTACGATCAATCAAAGACCCCCCGCCTTCTCCGCGATCAAGATCGCGGGGAAGCGGGCCTATGATCTTGCGCGCGCCGACGAACCGCTCACCCTCGCCGAGAGGCCGGTCAAGATCGGCCGTTTCGAACTGACGGGCGTGGTCGACGGCGATCATGCCCGGTTCGAGGTCGAATGCGGAAAGGGCACCTATGTCCGGAGCCTGGCCCGGGACTTGGCCCTCGCCCTCGACACGGTCGGGCACGTCGTTCAGTTGCGACGCCACCGGGTGGGTGCGTTCCGTGAAGATTCGGCGATTTCTCTAGCAGATCTAGCCGAGGTCGGGCATAGTGCAGTGCACAAACAGCACCTCATCCCGGTCGAGACCGCGCTGGACGACATCCCGGCTCTGGCCCTGACCGAGGAGGAGGCCGAGCGGCTTCGTCATGGCCGGGCGGTGGAGGTGCTCCGCACATCCGATCGCGCTCTCTTGGGGCAGGTCGGCGACGGCGCGATCATTTGGGCGCAATCGGCGGGGCGAGCGGTTGCGCTCACCCGTGTCGACGGCCACCAAATCAGGCCCGTGCGGATCCTGAACCTTTAGAAGAGGGATAGACGATGTCGATTAGTGCGACTCGGAAGTCTGAGTTGGTGAAGGAGTACGCTCGGAAGGATGGCGATACCGGATCACCGGAAGTGCAGGTGGCCATCTTGTCGGAGCGAATCAAGAATCTGACCGATCATCTCAATCTGCATAAGAAGGATCTGCATTCGCGTCGTGGCCTTCTTGTCTTGGTTGGCCAGCGGCGGCGCTTGCTCGACTACCTGAAGGATCGGGATCGGGGGCGCTACGAATCGGTCGTTGAACGCCTGGGTCTGCGGCGATAGAAGGCGCCGCGCCATGAAAGTCCGGCGCGAACACGGCGGCCTGCCCGATCATCGGTTGCCAGGGGCGGCACGCGTTGTCAGTCGTGTCAGGCGTTCGTTGACGTTGTCACAAATTGTACGTCCAGCGGCGACCGATCGGCGTTCGATTGCGCGGGAGGTCGCGCATCATTGATTGCTTCGCCGTCGATCCGACGCTGGCGCGGAATTGAAAGGAATGAATGGAAATGTTCAACATTTGTCGCAAGGAAATCGAGTGGGGCGGGCGCAAGCTAGTCTTGGAGACTGGGCGCATCGGTCGCCAGGCGGATGGATCGGTTCTTGTCTCGTACGGCGAGACGGCCGTGCTGTGCACGGCGGTGGCCCAGAAGCAGCCACGGGAGGGGGTCGACTTCTTCCCTCTCACCGTCAACTATCAGGAGAAGACGTTCGCGGCTGGCAAGATCCCAGGCGGCTTCTTCAAGCGCGAAGGCCGTCCGACGGAAAAGGAAGTTCTCACCTCCCGTTTGATTGACCGCCCCATTCGGCCGCTCTTCGCGTCTGGGTTCCGCAACGAGACGCAAGTCGTCGCAACGACGCTCAGCCACGATCTCGAGAATGATCCCGATATCGTGGCCATGATTGGCACGTCGGCGGCCCTCACGATCTCGGGAATTCCGTTCCTCGGTCCGATCGGCGCGTGTCGCGTCGGGTACATCGACGGGCGGTACGTGCTCAATCCTCAAATGGACGAGATGCCGAACTCGTCGCTCGATCTCGTCGTCGCGGGCACGGCTGAAGGCGTTCTCATGGTGGAATCGGAAGCTCGCGAGCTTCCCGAGGACGTCATGCTGGGCGCAGTCATGTTCGGCTTCGAGCAGTTCCAGACTGTCATTCAGGCGATCATTTCCTTTGCCGAACGCTGCGCCAAGGAGCCATGGCCGCTCAAGGCGCCGCCGGCGGACGACGAAGCGTTGCTTGGCCGGGTCAAGGCGCTTGCCGTCGACGGTCTTCGTGATGCCTATCGCGAGACGGTGAAGCAGGCGCGCGTCGAGAAGGTCTCGGGCGTCAAGGTCGCCGCGGTCGAAAGCTTGGTCGCCGAAGGCGTCGAGTCGCAGCGCGTCTCCTCGTTCCTCAAGAAGGTGGAACAGGACATCGTTCGTGGCCAGATTATCGAGACGGGTCGGCGGATCGATGGGCGCGACACGGCGACGGTCCGCCCGATCACGGTCGAAGTTGGCGTGCTCTCGCGCGCCCATGGCAGCGCGCTCTTCACGCGCGGCGAAACGCAGGCCCTGGTCGTGACGACCTTGGGAACCGGCCAGGACGAGCAGATCATCGATGCGCTCGAGGGCGAGTACCGCGAGCATTTCATGCTGCACTACAACTTCCCGCCCTATTCGGTCGGCGAAGTCGGCCGCATGGGTGCGCCGGGCCGTCGCGAGGTCGGGCACGGGAAGCTGGCCTGGCGCGCGATCCGACCGCTCCTGCCGAGCAAGGAGGCGTTCCCGTACACCATCCGCGTGGTGTCGGAGATCACCGAATCGAACGGCTCGAGCTCCATGGCGACCGTGTGCGGCACGTCCTTGTCGCTCATGGACGCAGGCGTCCCGCTGCCGCATCCGGTCGCGGGCATCGCCATGGGTCTTATCAAGGACGGCGATCGGTTCGCGGTCCTTTCGGACATCCTCGGTGATGAAGACCATTTGGGAGACATGGACTTCAAGGTCGCGGGGACCTCGGCCGGCGTCACGTCGCTTCAGATGGACATCAAGATCACAAGCATCACGCGCGAGATCATGGAGATTGCGCTGCGCCAGGCGCGTGATGGCCGTTTGCACATCCTTGGAGAAATGGCCAAGGCGCTAGAGGGTGCTCGCGAAGGAATTAGCCGGCACGCGCCGCGCATCGTGACGATCCACATTCCGAAGGACCGCATCCGCGAGGTCATCGGATCAGGCGGCAAGGTCATCCGCGAGATCGTCGAGGTGACGGGCGCCAAGATCGACATTGAGGACGATGGCACGGTCAAGGTGGCCGCTGTCGACGCAAAGTCGATCGATGCGGCGGTCACCTGGATCCGCAACATCATTGCGGAGCCGGAGGTCGGCGTGATCTACACAGGAAAGGTTGTGAAGATCACGGACTTCGGCGCGTTCGTTAATTTCCTCGGCGCGCGGGATGGTCTCGTCCACATCTCGGAGCTCGCGCCTCAGCGCGTGAAGAAAGTGACCGACGTCGTCCAGGAAGGCGACATGGTCAAGGTGAAGTGCATCGGCCTTGATGATCGCGGCAAGGTTCGCCTGTCGATGAAGGTCGTCAATCAGCAGACGGGCGAAGAGATCGTCGCCCAGCCTCCGGAGCCAGGCCATGACGGCGGAGGGCGGGCCCAGGCCTAGGACGGAGAGGCGAGCGGAAAAGGACGGCATGGCCGTCCTTTTTTGCTTTTCCCCATGTCACCTTCGGGCCTGCCGTCGCTCGACCTGCCGAAGGTCATCGGTCACCGGGGCGCAAGCCGTCGCGCGCCGGAGAATACTCTCGCCGGAATCCGCATGGCGGCGCGTCTCGGCATCGCCTGGGTGGAATTCGATGTCCGGCTGACCGCGGACGGCGTGCCGGTCCTCTTTCACGATGCGATGCTCGAGCGGACGACGAATGGCTGCGGTGCCGTGGTGGCGCACGGCCTCGAGCCGCTTCGCCGGCTCGACGCGGGCGCATGGTTTGGTCCCGCATTTCGGGGCGAGCGCATCCCCACGCTCAAAGAGGCCATCGAGGTCCTCGATGAGCTTGGCCTTGGCGCGAACGTCGAAATCAAGCCCGAGGAGGGGCGCGGAGCCGAAGCGGGCCGGGCGGTGCTCTCCGTGCTCGCGCGGCACTGGCCGCGGAAGAGGCCCTACCCCGTCGTTTCGTCGTTCGATTGGAGCGTCCTCGCGACGATCGCTGCGGAGGCGCCCGGCTGGCCATTGGGACTTCTCATGGCCCGGCCGCACCGTGAATGGCGGGCCTGGGCGAATCGGGTGAAAGCAGCCACGATTCACTGCGGGGCGCGGGGCCTCGACAAGCGGGCGATTTCGACCTTGAAGCGGGCCCGTCTGCCGTTGGTCCTCTACACGGTCAACGGCATCGCCCGTGCCAGGCAGCTCTTGGCTTGGGGGGCCGACAGCCTCATCTCGGATGTCCCGGACCGTCTCTTGGCAGCCGTGTGATTTGGCATGATCGACTGGTTTTTTTGCCCGACCGTCCATATATAGACCCATTCACGGAAACTCGGGGGTATTGGTCGCGTTTCGTTCTCGCGGGCCGCGCCTGCCAGTAGTCGTCACGGGTGGTCTGGGAAGCGCGGCGAAGCGTGCACTGTGGATCCGGCGAAGCGAAAGAGCAGCTACGGCTACGAGGACTTGCTGGAATGCGCCCATGGCCATCTGTTCGGGCCAGGCAACGCGCGCCTGCCCTTGCCGCCATTGCTTCTCTTCGACCGCATTACCCACATCGCAGAGGCGGGAGGGGCCTTTGGCCGGGGCGAGGCCACGGCAGAGTTGGACATCACACCCGACCTTTGGTTCTTCAAATGCCATTTCGAATCGGACCCGGTCATGCCCGGCGCGTTCGGACTGGATGCCCTGTGGCAGCTCCTCGGATTCTTTCTCGGTTGGACGGGTGCCCCAGGTGCGGGCCGCGCGCTCGGTGTGGGCGAGGTCAAATTCAGCGGGCAGGTGCTCCCATCCGTGAAGCGCGTCACCTATCATGTGGACGTCAAGCGCGTGATCACGCGCCAACTTGTGCTCGGGCTCGGGGATGGCACGGTCGTGGCCGATGGTCAGCCGATCTACGAGGCGAAGGCGCTGAGGGTCGGGCTTTTCGTGACTCCGTCTTGATGCGGGGGCCGCACAGTGAGCGGAAGTGAGGGCAAGATGAGACGGGTCGTCGTGACGGGCATGGGCATCGTCTCGAGCATCGGAAACAACAAGCACGAAGTGCTTGAGTCGCTCAAATCAGGGCGTTCCGGCATCCGTTTCAATGAGGAATATCGCGACTTGGGCTTCCGAAGCCACGTCTCGGGCACGCCGCGGATCGATCTCGAATCGGCGATCGATCGCCGGCTGCGTCGGTTCATGGGCGACGGGGCTGCTTACAACTACGTGGCGATGGCCGAGGCGATCGCGGATGCGGGGCTGGCCGACGAAGACGTCTCGAACGAGCGCAGCGGTTTGATCATGGGTTCGGGCGGCCCATCGACCAAGAATTTGGTGCAAGCGGCCGATGCGCTGCGCACTAAAGGCGCCAAACATGTCGGACCGTTCATGGTTCCACGCACGATGTCGAGCACGAACTCTGCGACGCTCGCGACCCCTTTCAAGATCAAGGGCGTCAACTACTCGATCAGCTCGGCCTGTGCGACGAGCGCCCATTGCATCGGCAATGGCGCCGAGCTCATCCAGTTCGGCAAGCAGGACATCGTGTTTGCGGGCGGTGGCGAGGAAGTGCATTGGAGCATGACCGTCCTGTTCGACGCGATGCCCGCGCTGTCCTCCAAGTACAACGATCGGCCCGAAGCGGCCTCGCGGCCGTTTGACAAGGACCGCGACGGCTTCGTCATCGCGGGCGGCGGCGGCGTATTGGTGCTCGAGGAGCTCAATCACGCGAAAGCGCGCGGCGCCAAGATCTACGGCGAATTGGTTGGATACGGCGCGACGTCGGATGGGTTCGACATGGTCCAGCCATCGGGCGAAGGCGCGCGGCGCTGCATGGAGATGGCCCTGCGCGATTGCAAGGAGTCCGTGGACTACATCAACACGCATGGAACAGGAACGCCTGTCGGCGACGTGAAAGAGCTCGACGCCATCAAGGCCGTGTTCTCGACCCGTAATCGAATTCCCGCCTTCAACTCGACGAAGGCGCTGACGGGCCACTCGCTCGGAGCCGCGGGCGTGCACGAGGCCATCTACTCTCTTCTCATGCTCGAGCATCGCTTCATCTGTGCCTCCCGCAATGTCGAGACGCTTGATCCGGCCGCGGAGGGCATGCCCATCGTCTTGGCGAGACAGGACGATGTCGAACTCAACTGTGTGCTCTCGAACAGCTTCGGCTTCGGCGGAACAAATGCCGCGCTGGCTTTTCGTCGCTTCGACAGCTGATTCGCGTTCGATCGTGAGACTTGGGTTGAGCTGCCGCGTCCGTCCCACCCCGAGAGACTGCGTGTCCGATCCGTGCCCCTAGCGGACGAGAACGGACTCCTCGTTGGCAAGCGCGGCCTCGTCATGGGCGTCGCCAACGACCATTCGATCGCGTGGGGCATCGCACGCGCGCTTCGCGATGCCGGCGCGGAACTCGCCTTGACCTATCAGGGCGAGGCGTTCGGCAAGCGGGTGCGCCCCCTGGCCGATTCGCTTGGCGCGCGTCTCGTGCTGCCGGCGGATGTCGAAGACGAGGCCAGCCTCGATTCGGCATTTGGGGCGCTACGGGAGGCATGGGGGCGCCTCGATTTTCTCGTCCACGCCATCGCGTATTCGGATAAGTCCGAGCTGAAAGGGCGATACGTCGACACCACCCGCGCGAACTTCCGGCGCACGGTTCTCATCTCTTGCTATTCGTTCACGGACTTGGCGCGCCGAGCGGCCGCGCTCATGGCTGGAGGTGGCAGCCTCTTGACTCTCAGCTTCGCCGGCTCTCGTCGCGTCATTCCGAGCTACAACGTCATGGGCGTCGCCAAGGCTGCCCTCGAGGCAAGCGTCCGCTATCTCGCCGTCGATCTCGGCCCCTCGGGCGTGCGTGTGAACGCCATTTCGGCCGGGCCCATGCGGACTCTTGCCGGTGCGGCGATCGGCGATGCCCGGCGCATTCTCAATCTCCATCGGCGCCAATCCGCATTGGGGCGCGATCTCCGGCTCGACGAAGTCGGTTCGGCTGGGCTGTATCTCGTTTCCGATCTTTCGCGCGGCGTGACCGGCGAGATCCTCCATGTGGATTGCGGGCACCACGCGGTCGGCATGCCGCCCTTCGATGGGTCGGCGGCCGGTTCTTCGACCGATTAAAAAAGAGCCTCCATCACCTTGTCATAAGACCTAGATTTCTGTCGCCGGGCGTCCTATATGGAGGGCTATGGCGAAGCGGCCTTATACGCACAGTCTTGAACGTCTCCGCGCGGCGGGGCTGAGGCCCACGCGCCAGCGTCTTGCGCTCGTTCGGCTCCTTTTCGATAAAGGCGATCGTCACGTGACCGCCGAGCAACTCCACGCGGAAGCGCAGGCGAACGGCGTGTCCATCTCGCTGGCCACGATTTACAACAGCTTGCATCAGTTCACCGCCGCGGGCCTTCTCAGGGAAGTCGTCGTCGATTCGGTGCGGCGCTACTTCGACACGAATATCTCCGGTCACCATCATTTTTTTCTCGAGGATGAGGGCACGCTCCAGGACATCCCGGGTGATCGAATCGCGCTCGCGGGGCTGCCGGAAACCCCGTCCGGAACCGAGATCGATCGCATCGACGTCATCGTTCGCCTGCGGGCCGCCCGGCAAGGATGAACACCACCATCTTAGAATTAAATCAATTCTAATGTATTGACGTCAGCATTGATAATTTGTATTTTTCTGTCGGAGTTTGATGGTCGCAGCCACCGGGGCGTAACCCCTTGGCGGCGGCCGAATTCTAGCCACCGGTCTCGGCGGCGCTTGTGAACGGAGGGAGCACACCATGGCGAAACTGAAGGGCACCAAGACAGAGCAGAATTTGAAAGACGCGTTTGCCGGGGAATCCCAGGCCAATCGACGCTATCTCTATTTCGCACAAAAGGCCGACGTCGAAGGGTTCAACGACGTGGCCACCGTCTTCCGCTCGACCGCGGAAGGCGAAACCGGACATGCCCACGGCCATCTCGAGTTTCTCGAGGAGACTGGCGATCCGGCGACCGGCAAGCCGATCGGATCGACGGCGAACAATCTCCGCGCGGCCATTGCGGGGGAGACGCACGAGTACACCGACATGTATCCCGGCATGGCCCGCACGGCCCGTCAGGAAGGTTTCGAGGAAATCGCCGACTGGTTCGAGACGTTGGCGAAGGCGGAGAAATCCCACGCTGGGCGATTTACGAAGGCGCTCGGCGAAATCGGCGGGTAAACAGCCGACCGTCATCCCGTTCCGGCTACGGGGACGCGAAGGCGTCCCCGTAGCGTTCCCGCCGACCGTCATGCGTGAAGCGGCGGCTCAACCTCGGTAGGACCCCATGCGTGAAGGCGGCCTCGACGCGCCCGTCCGCCATCCGATCGGCTGGAAGGACGAGGATTTCTACGACGAAGCCCGGCTTGATGCCGAACTGCGGCGTGTGTTTGACGTCTGTCACACCTGCCGGCGTTGCTACAAGCTGTGTGATTCTTTTCCGCGCCTTTTTGATCTGATCGACAGCGCGCCGACGGGCGAGCTCGATTCGGTCAAGAGCGAAGATTTCAAGCCCGTCATCGACGCCTGCACGCTGTGCGACATCTGCTTCATGGCCAGCTGCCCCTATGTGCCGCCTCACGAGTTCAACATCGATTTTCCGCACCTCATGCTGCGCTACCGCGCGGTCGAGTATCGGCGGAAGAAGCCTGGTCTTGTCGAACGGCAGCTGACCGAGACGGACCGCAACGGTGCCATCGGATGTCATGTCTCCGCGCTCGCCAACTGGGCGACCGCGACCGGCAATGCCCTCACGCGGCCGCTCATGGAGAAAACGGCCGGCATCGATCGCCGCGCCGAACTGCCGCGCTATGCGTCGAAGACGCTCGTGTCGCCGTCGCGCGCACGACCAAAGCCAAATGCCGCGGCGCCAGCATTCGGGAAACGTAAGGCCGTCATCTACGCGACATGCTTTGCGAACTACAACAGCCCTTCGATCGGCACCGCGACGGAGGCTGTTCTCGCCCATAACGGCGTTGAGCTCGAAACGGTGCATCCCCGTTGCTGTGGCATGCCTCAGCTCGAACAGGGCGATATCGCGCGGGTAGCCGATGGCGCACATGCCGTTGCGGCAGAGCTCATGCCATGGATCGAGCGCGGCTATGACGTGGTTGCCCTCGTTCCGTCATGCGCCCTCATGCTGAAATTCGAATGGCCGCTCATCTTGCCGGACGATCCTCTCGTCAAGCGCCTGTCCGAGGCGACCTATGATGTCGCGGAGTATGTCGTCGACATCGCGGGCAAGGAGGGTCTTGCGCCCGCGCCCGGGCCCATCGATGGGAGTATCACGCTGCACATTGCTTGCCATGCGCGGGCGCAGAACATGGGCCGGAAGGCAGCCGAGCTTCTGAAACTGATCCCCGACGCCAATGTCACGGTGATCGAGCGTTGCTCGGGCCATGGTGGCGCGTGGGGCGTCAGGAAGGGTAATTTCGACGTGGCTCTCAAGGTGGGGCGCCCCGTGGCTCGCCAGGCTGTCCAGGCCAAGACACGGTATTTGGCTTCGGAATGCCCGTTGGCGGCGGCTCATATCAGGCAAGGCATGGCGTTGGCGGAGGAGGACGGTGGGGAAATTCCCGCCACGACGCATCATCCGATCGAGCTTTTCGCCAAGGCCTATGGGCTTGTGAAGTAGCTGGGAGCGACACCATGCTTTCCAAGCGCGAGATCACGCGGAACGACATTGTGCCAAGTGAGCGCTATGCGGCGGAGCGCGGCGATCGACGACGGCGCGTGACAGCGCTCAAACGCCGCCGGCGCGTCGAAGTGGGACCGTTCGCGACGTTCTACTTCGAGAACTACGAGACGATGCTCCATCAAGTCCAGGAGATGCTCTTCATCGAGAAAGGCGGAGAGGCGCAAATTCCGGACGAGCTCAGGGCCTACAACCCGCTCATTCCGAAGGGCGCCGAGCTCGTCGCGACCGTTATGTTCGAAATCGAGGATCCTGTCCGACGTGCGACCGTTCTCGCCACCCTCGGAGGCATCGAGCACGTGACATTCATCGAGGTCGGCGGCGTCCGGATCCTCGGCATTCCGGAAGGTGACCAGGAACGCTCGACGGAAGAAGGCAAGGCGTCTTCGGTCCAATTCATCCATTTTCCCTTCAATCGGGATCAGATCGCGGCCTTTCGCGCGCCCGGTGCGACGGTTCTCTTGGGCTTTGCCCATCGCAACTACGGTCACATGGCTGTCATGCCGGATGAGGTGCGCGCCGAGCTCGCGCGGGACTTCGACCTGGACTAAGGCTTCACTCGATCTTCTCGTCGGCCCGTGTCCCCCAGGCCTCGGTCCGGAGGATCCAGCCCTCATAGCCTCCGGCCTCGACTTTGCACCACTCGCCGTCGCACTTGAGGATACGGGCGACGACGCCGGGCTCGAGGCGAGCGATGGTGGTCGCGGATACCGAGCGGTCGCGGCGCAACGCCCGCACTTCACCCATCACGAGGATGGTTCGTCGGGACGACAACATGGCCTTGTTGACCCAGCCTTCGGTTCCTTCCCAGTCGCGGATCTTCCGCCAGACATCGAACTCCGCCACGACTTCGACGGGCATATTGCGGCGCTGATAGATCCATTCCACGGGATATCGTGAGCCAGGGCCGGTCCGGACGTTGACCTCGTCCGCGCGGAGGCTGACGAATCGCGGAATCGGCAGGCCGCTTTCACCCTGCTCCGTTTCGGCCTGCACGACGCTGACCGAACACACGAGGACGAGGCAGGCGATGATGAGAGCGATCCGAGAGCGCATGGTTCCGAGCGTCGACGATCGAGGTTTGGCGCGATGCAGCGTGCCGCGGCGGGGATTATAGGAAAGGCGAGGAGAACATGGTCAAGGGCTTGGTCGGCTCGCCCGGCTTCCTAGACAAGATCGGGCGGCCCTGGTATGGCAGATGAAACGATATTCTTGAAATCTCACCGATGGCGCAATCGAAGCCGGTCGTCGTTGTCACCAGGAAGCTCCCCGAGGCCATTGAAACTCGGATGATGGAGCTCTTCGACACGCGGCTGAATCGGGACGACAAGCCCATGGCGCACGGCGAACTTGTCGAAGCAGCAAAGCGCGCAGACGTCCTTGTGCCGACGGTGACAGACCGCATCGACCGCGAGGTCATCACGCAGGCCGGCTCCCAGTTGCGGCTCATCGCGTCCTTCGGCACGGGAGTCGACCACATCGACCTGGCGGCAGCCCGCGAACGGGGGATTGCGGTTACGAACACGCCGGGCGTCCTGACCGAGGACACGGCCGACATGACCATGGCACTGGTTCTTGCCGTGGTCAGGCGGGTGGCGGAAGGCGAGCGCCTTGTCCGTGCGGGGCGTTGGAGCGGTTGGGGGCCGATGTCCATGCTGGGGCACCGGCTGTGGGGCAAGCGGCTCGGCATCATCGGCATGGGGCGCATTGGAACCGCCGTTGCCCTTCGCGCGAGAGGCTTCGGTCTGTCGATCCACTACCACAATCGGCGCCGCGTCCATGCCTCGCTCGAGGCCAAGCTCGAGGCCACCTATTGGGAAAGTCTCGATCAGATGTTGGCCCATATGGACATCGTGTCCATTAATTGCCCGCATACGCCGGCGACCTACCATCTTCTCTCCGCGCGCAGACTGAAGCTCATGCGGCCGCACGCCTACTTGGTCAATACGTCGCGCGGCGAGGTGGTCGACGAGACGGCCTTGGCCCAAGCGCTGAGCACCGGCGCCCTCGCCGGGGCAGGGCTCGACGTGTTCGAGCATGAACCGGCCGTCAACCCGAAACTTCTCGACCTGCCGAACGTCGTGCTCTTGCCGCACATGGGCTCGGCGACCCTCGAAGGCCGGGTCGACATGGGCGAGAAAGTCATCATCAACATCAAGACGTTCTGCGACGGCCACAACCCGCCCGACCGTGTGCTCGAGACGGAATTCTAGCAGCGGCTAGGAACCAGCAGCTGGCGCGGGGTCGAGGATCGTCGGCTGGGAGCCGCAAAGGGCACAGTCGGCACGCCGCTTCACCCGGAAGTGCCGAATGGTGGCGGCCAACGCATCGTAAAGAAGCAGGCGTCCGGACAGGCTCTCGCCCAATCCCAGAATCTCTTTGAGAACCTCGGTCGCTTGAAGGGAACCGACGACTCCCGCGATCACTCCGAAAATCCCCGCCTGCTCGCAGCGCGGAACGAGGCCCTCGGGGGGGTGGTCTGGGTAAAGGCAGCGGTAACACGGGTGGTCGCCCCTGTCCCAGGCCTTGAACGTCGAAAGTTGGCCCTCGAATCGAAGCAAGGCCGCCGAGACCAGGGGCACCCGCGCGAAGTAGCACGCATCGTTGAGGACGAAACGTGTCGCGAAATTGTCCGAGCCGTCCGCGACCACGTCATAGCGCCTCACGAGGTCGCTTGCGTTGCGGGCATCGAGGCGCATCGCGTGAGTCTCGATGCGAATTTCAGGGTTGAGCGCCTCGATCGAGGCGCGGGCGCTTGCGACCTTGGCTTCGCCGACTCTCGGCGTGGTGTGCACGATCTGCCGCTGCAGGTTCGTGAGATCGACCTTGTCGTCATCGATAATTCCGATCGTGCCGATCCCGGCTGCCGCGAGGTAGAGAAGCATGGGCGACCCCAAGCCGCCCGCTCCAACGATGAGGACGCGCGAGGCCAGGAGCCGCGCTTGCCCCTCCTCCCCGACTTCGTCGAGGACGACGTGGCGCGCATAGCGCAGCAACTGCGCGTCCGTAATCGGTGGCAATGCGTTCGAACAGATGGGGGCGGACTCACTCACGGGGCGACGACCTGGTGTCGAGACCCGTCGAGCCGAATCCGCCGGCACCGCGACCAGTTTCGGGCAACGTCTCGCTCGGTGTCCATTCGATGCGTGCGACGGGCGCCACGACGATCTGCGCGATTCGCATTCCGCGGGTAACCGAAAATGGTTCTTCGCCGAGATTGGCGAGAATCACCTGTATTTCTCCCCTGTAGTCCGCATCGATCGTGCCGGGGCTGTTGAGGACGGTGAGGCCGTGCTTCAGCGCAAGGCCGGAGCGTGGCCGGACCTGAGCCTCATAGCCAGGCGGCAGGGCGATGGACAGGCCGGTCGGAACCGCGACGCGCTCCCCGGGGCGAAGGGTGATGTCGTTCGCGATGGCCGCGCACAGGTCCATTCCTGCGCTGGCCTCGGTTGCGTAGTTCGGAAGCGGCAGACCCACGGCATGGGGCATCTGCCGAACGGCGACGGAAAGCGGTGTCACGGCCTGGCCAGAAGGGCTTGTGCGATGCGATCGGCCAGGCGGGAGGCGACCTCGGCCTTGGTCATGGTCTGCCAGCTCTCGACATCCGTCGCGCTCACCACGTGAACCGTATTGCGCTCCCCGCCGAAGACTCCCGTCGCTGGCGAAACATCGTTGGCGACGATCCAGTCGCATCCCTTCTTGGCCAATTTGGCTCGCGCGTTGTCAATGACTGTTTCCGTCTCGGCGGCAAACCCGATGACCAGTCGGGGCCGCCGATTGCTTGATGCCGCCAAATTCGCGAGCACATCGGGATTCTCGGCGAGGACAAGGGTCGGCGCCCCCTTCCCGTTCTTCTTCATCTTCTGGTTTGCAGCCTGGGCTGGTCGCCAATCCGAAACGGCGGCCGCACAAACCGCGACATCTGCCGGGAGAGCGGCCTGGCAGGCCGTGTTCATCTCGATGGCCGTTTCGACGTGCACGACAATGACACCGGGTGGGTCTGGCTGATGCGTGGGGCCCGTGACGAGTGTCGTCTCGGCTCCCAATCGCGCGAGCGCTTCCGCGATCGCATGCCCCTGGCGGCCCGAGGAGCGATTGGCGATGTATCGCACGGGATCGATGGCCTCGTGCGTGGGGCCACTCGTCACCAGCGCGCGCCGGCCGGCAAGCGGCGATCTGTCGCCAAAGAAGCGCTCGACCGCCGCGAGGATGTCGGCAGGTTCCGACATGCGGCCCATCCCGAACTCGTTGCAAGCCATGGCGCCCTCGACGGGCCCCACTTTCAGCACGCCGCGCGATTCGAGCGTGGCCAGGTTGGCCTGGGTCGCTGCGTGATGCCACATCCGGACGTTCATCGCCGGCGCCACGAGGACGGGCTTGTCCGCGGCCAGCAGCACGGCAGTTGCCAAATCGTCCGCCCGTCCATGGGCCATTTTGGCAAGGATGTCGGCGCTCGCAGGCGCGACGACGACAAGGTCGGCTTCGCGCGAAAGGCGAATGTGGCCCATCTCGCTTTCGTCCGTGAGCGAGAATAGCTCGCTGTAAACCTTGTCCTCCGACAGGGCGGCCAGCGACAACGCGGTCACGAATTGCGCGCCGCCGGCCGTCAGCACGCAGCGCACCGCGGCGCCGCGCTCGCGCAGACGTCGGATCAGCTCGAGGCTTTTATAGGCCGCGATCCCGCCCGACACGACGAGAAGGATGCGCTTTCCGTGCAGCACCACACCGCCTCGCTCAAGGGGCAACATCTCAAAATACCGCAGATTCTAAGGTAATGACCGGGTCTCGCCTTGGCAAGGCATGCGGCCCCGCCTCAGAACAGCGTGAACGCGATGAGCGCGATGAGCGCGACCGCGATCCAAAGCGCCCACAGCCAGGATCGATTGTGCCGCGCCCCCGCCCCGGTCAGGGCCCGGATGCTTTCGGGATGGAGGCGCAGCCCGCCTTCGGACAGCATGGTCAGCATCCGCTCGGCGCCGGCAAGGGCGGTCGGCAGGCGCTCGAGGGCTGTGACGAAGTCAGAGGCGAAGTGGCGGAGCTTTGCTTGTGGACCCCGGTTCTCGACCATCCACGCTTCGATCAGTGGACGGGCAAGCTCCCACATGTTGACCGTCGGGTCGAGCGACCGGCCCACGCCTTCGGCCACGAGCATCGTTTTCTGGAGCAGCAGGAGTTGGGGCTGCGTTTCCATCTCGAACGTCTCGGCCACTTGGAAGAGTTGGCCGAGAAGTCGGGCGAGGGAGATTTCCGCGAGAGGGCGGCCGAGGATCGGCTCGGCGATGGACCGACAGGCTTGGGTGAAGGCCGCGACCGACTTGTTTGCGGGGACATAGCCGGCCTTGAAATGCGCCTCCGCCGCCGCGCGATAGTCGGCGGAGAGGAAGCCGATCAGCATCTCGGCCAGATAGTTGCGCGTCTTGAGATCGAGCCGGCCCATGATTCCGAAGTCGATCGCGACGATGTGCCCGCTCCGGTCGACGAACAGGTTCCCGGGATGGAGATCGGCGTGGAAGAAGCCGTCCCGAAAGGCCTGCTGAAAGAGGGCCGCGGCGGCTTGGGCGATGATCGTGCGCGGGTCGTGGCCCGCGGCGATGATCGCCTCGCGTTCGTCGATCGGTATTCCGCTCACGCGTTCGAGGGTGAGCACGCGCTTTGAGGTGCGGGACCAATCGATCCGCGGCACGCGAAAGGTGGGATCGCCCGCGAAATTCTCGGAAAGCTCCGACGCGGCGGCGGCTTCGAAGCGAAGATCCATCTCCAGTGCGACGGTGTCGGCCATCGTGCGGACGACTTCGACCGGCTTCAGGCGCCGCATGATCCCGCCGCCCGTCCATTCCGCGATCTCCGCGAGCCAATAGAACAAGTCGAGATCCTGGGCGAAGGCTTCCTCTATTCCGGGGCGCAGTATCTTGACGGCGACATCCTCGCCTTCGGCCGTGACGGCCATGTGGACTTGGGCGATCGACGCCGCGGCGACGGGTGTCTCCTCGAAGTGACTGAAAATCGCCTCGACGGGCTTCCCGAGTTCCTGCGCGATGATTCGGCGCGCGCTCGCACCTGGAAATGGCGGCAATTTGTCTTGAAGCTCCGACAGGTCCGACGCGACCTCTTCGCCGAGCAAGTCCGAGCGAGTGGACAGGAGCTGGCCGAACTTGATGAAGCTCGGCCCCAGTCCCTGAATAGCCAGCGCGAGACGCTGTCCGGGCCGGAGGCGCGCGATCGACCGGTCGGGTGAATTCTTGACGATCAGCCGCGCCGTTGCCGTGATCGCCGGCGCGATTCCGAATTTCTCGAGGAGAAACAGCGCATCGAACTCGGCCAGGCGCCGAGCGATGTGAAACAGGCGGACGACGTTTCGAGTCGCGCGGATCATCGTTCGCGTCGCGCTATGCCGTCTTGGCCAGATGTTGGAGAGCTGCTAGAGCCGCCATGCGCCGTGAAGTGCCGCGATGCCGCCTGACAGGTTCCGAAAGCCGACGCGATCGAAGCCGGCTGCGCCGATGCGAGCTGCGAACTCTTCCTGCCGGGGGAAGCGGCGGATGCTTTCGACCAGGTAGCGATAGGCATCTTCCTGCCCTGTGACCGCCCGGCCGAGCGTGGGAAGAACGGCGAAGGAGTATCGGTCATAGAGCCGATCGAGGACAGGCAAGGTGACGTGGCTGAATTCGAGGCATAGGAACCGGCCGCCAGGGCGGAGAACGCGTCGTGCGTCGGCGAGCGCACGCTCGAGATGGGTCACATTCCGTAGCCCGAAGGCGACGGTGCAGGCATCGACGCTCATGTCCGGAAACGGCAGCGATTCGGCATCCGCGCAAATCCATGAAATGCCGCTCAGAATGCCGCGATCGATAGCCCGGCTGCGCCCGACTTCGATCATGTCGTGATTGATGTCGCTGACGATGATTTCGGACGCCGGACGATCCGGTTGCCGCGCAAGACGGGCGTGGATCCGGAGCGCGATGTCGCCGGTGCCGCCCGCGATATCGAGGATTCGCGCGCCGGGTTGCGGCGCCAAAGCATCGACGAGGGCCGCCTTCCAGAGCCGGTGGACGCCCGCAGACATGAGGTCGTTCATGAGGTCGTAGCGCGGGGCGACGCCCTGGAACACCGCGCGGACAAGGCCTTGCTTGTCGGATTCGGGAACGCGCCGGAATCCGAAATCCGCCTCACCCGCAGCGCGCCCGTTGGTATTGTCGGCCATGGGCTCGACCATAGCGCAGAGCCCTCCGGCAGGCTAGGTTACCGCCCCATGCCTGAACTTCCGGAAGTGGAGACCGTCCGCCGCGGTCTGGCGACGCGCATCGCGGGTCAAGTGATTCGGCGGGTCGAAGCGCGCCGCCCGGATTTGCGCGTGCCGCTACCGGAAAACTTCTCAGGCCGCCTCGCCGGCCGGCGGATCCAGGCCATTGATCGGCGCGCCAAATATCTGCTCCTGCGGCTCGACGATGGGGAGATCCTCGTCGTTCACCTTGGCATGTCGGGGCGATTGGTGCTGGCCCACGGCGCACCGGGCCGAATGATCGGGCCGCATGAGCACGTCGTCATCCATTTGGACGACGATCTCGAGCTCCGCTTTGATGATCATCGGCGATTCGGGCTGATGACCTTGATCCGGGATGACGAGCTTCGGACCCATGACCTTTTCGCAAAGCTCGGGCCCGAGCCTCTCGACATCGAGTTCGACGGCCTCGCCCTGGCCCGATCACTATCCGGTCGCCGGACGCCCATCAAGGCGGCGCTCCTCGACCAAAGCATCGTCGCGGGGCTTGGCAATATCTATGTGTGCGAGAGTCTGTTTCGTGCCCGGCTGTCGCCGCGGCGTCTCGCCGCCTCCGTCCAGGGCGAACGTGCAGAGCGGCTGGTCAAGGCGGTGCGCGATGTCCTGTCGGCTGCGATCGAAGCGGGAGGTTCGTCCCTCAGGGACTATGTTCAGGCCTCGGGCGAGCTCGGCTATTTTCAGCACAAATGGCTCGTCTACGGGCGTGAAGGGCAACGCTGCAGGACCCGGGGCTGCGGACGGACCATTCGGCGCATCGTGCAGTCCAATCGCTCGACCTTCTATTGCGGTCGTTGCCAGCGCTAGGCTAAGGGTTCCCCCAAACCAGGGCTGGGCGGGGGCAATCTGCCCGCCCTGGCGCGACACCCAGCACGGGCGAAGGACAATCCCCGCCGCTCCGATCCTAGAGAGGTACTCATGGCATACGAACACATCCTCGTTGAGACCAAGGGCGCCGTCGGATTGATCCGGCTCAACCGGCCCAAGGCCCTGAATGCGCTTTGCGCCGCGCTTATTGGGGAACTTGGCCAAGCGCTCGACGGGTTCGAGGCGGACGATGCGATCGGGGCGGTCGTGCTGACCGGCAGCGAGAAGGCCTTCGCGGCTGGCGCAGACATCAAGGAGATGCACGACAAATCCTATATGGACGTATATCTGGCCGATTTCATCACTAAAGGTTGGGAGAAGGTCACGGTTTGCCGGAAACCGATCATCGCCGCCGTGGCAGGGTATGCGCTCGGCGGTGGCTGCGAGGTTGCCATGATGTGCGACTTCATCATTGCGGCCGACACTGCGCGCTTCGGCCAGCCGGAAATCTCGATCGGAACGATGCCCGGGGCCGGAGGGACGCAGCGCCTCGCGCGGTTCGTCGGGAAGGCGAAGGCCATGGACATCTGCCTGACCGGGCGAATGATGGACGCGGCTGAGGCCGAGCGCTGCGGTCTCGTGAGCCGGGTGGTGCCGGTCGCACAATTGATGGACGAAGCCATCGCGGCGGCGGCCAAAATCGCGGCATTTTCACGGCCTGTCACGATGATGATGAAGGAATCGGTCAATCGCGCCTTCGAGACGAGCCTTGCCGAAGGCGTACGATTCGAGCGGCGCCTGTTCCACTCGACCTTCGCCCTCGAGGATCAGAAGGAAGGCATGGCTGCGTTCATCGAGAAGCGGCCCCCGCAGTTCAAGCATCGATAGGGTCGGTGATAGGATCGGTCGCAGCATGCCAGCGTCTTGACCCTGGTATCATGCGAACGATATAAGCCCGCGACAACGACGAGGCGTTCGGACGAGAAACCCATGGCGCAACACAAATCAGCAAAGAAGCGGATACGGACCAATGCGCGGCGGACGCGCATCAACGACGCTCGCAAGGGGCAGATGCGCAGCGCGGTGCGGAAAGTGGAGGCTGCGATTGCCTCGGGTGACCCGGCGCAGGCGAAGAGCGCCCTTGCCGCCGCTCAACCGGAGATCCATCGCAGCGTGACCAAAGGCGTTGCCCATAAGCGGACGGTGGCTCGCAAACTGTCCCGACTCGCGAAGCGAATCAAATCACTGTCGCGCTGACTGCGAGCATAGTTGGAAGAGAACCGCGCTACGATCGTAGCGCGGTTTTTGTTTTCACGGCGGCTCGAAGATTTTTTTGCGCGTGAATCTGTCGCGTTCGCGAAACGATCTTGTTGTCATCAACACGTCGGATCGGTAAATTCGAATCGAGAGTGCGACGGGGGGAGCAGTCGCAATTTCATCCGGCGAAGTTCGCACAACATGAAGACGCTTCGCCGTCTCAAAAAGCGGGTCGAATGGACAGCAACGAACCGGGCCTTGTGTTCGGTTCCGGCATGTTGAATGGGTTGCGCGGGAATGGGGACGCACGCGTCCGGACAAGTTCCAACGCTGCCAAGTCGATGTGTCATCGTGCCATACGCTTGACAGAGGTGTGGCGTGGGTAATGAATCGTCGTATGCGGGCGATCTGACGGCGCGTGAAAGTTGGGAGTTGCTTGAGCGTGATGCAAAGGCCGTCCTCGTCGATGTTCGTTCTCAGGCAGAATGGGAATTCGTCGGTGTTCCCAATCTGCAAGATCTCGGGAGGAGCGTTGTGTTCGTCCCTTGGCAGATCTATCCGGGAATGCGTCCCAATCCCGATTTTGCGGCCCAAGTCCGGGCGGCGGGGGTTCCGAGCGATGGACCCGTGATCTTTCTTTGTCGCTCTGGTGCGCGGTCAAAGGCGGCGGCGATCGCCATGACGGCCCAGGGCTACGCGCGTTGTTACAATCTGGCGGGGGGATTTGAAGGACCACACGATGGCGAGCGCCATCGCGGGACCGTGGACGGTTGGAAGGCCGCGGGTCTGCCTTGGACGCAGGGTTGAAGCATGGTTGAGCACCCCACTGGACACGATCTCAAATCCGAATGGACGCGGGTGTGCGGGCGTCTGCGCGCCGAATTCGGGGAGGCAACCTATCGCAGCTGGTTCAAGCCGCTAAAATTCAAAGAAAAAGTCGGCTTTAGCGCGTGCATAGCGGTTCCCACGCGGTTCGTGCGCGATTGGGTTGTTGCCAATCACGCCGACCGGATTGCATCGATTTGGAACCAGCTCAATCCGGAAATCCGAAAGATCGAGGTTGTTGTCGAGCCGAACGCGGTGGCAGGTGGCGAGCGGTTGTCCCCCCGCAATCCAGCGCCGTCCGGTGCGATTGCGAAGCCGCAGATGGCGCCCAGCGACGACGCGCAAGCGAGCTTCCCGTCCGATGACCGCAATGCAATCGTCGCCGCCCTCGATCCTCGGTTCACTTTCAAGAATTTTGTCGTGGGCAAGCCCAACGAGTTCGCCCACGCGGCCGCGCGTCGCGTCGCCGAGGCCGAGCGTGTGCCTTTCAATCCGCTGTTTCTCTATGGGGGCGTCGGGCTCGGCAAGACGCACCTCATGCACGCGATCGCCTGGCACCTAAAGGCCCGCGATCCCTCGCGCCGCGTCCTGTATCTGTCGGCCGAGAAATTTATGTATCAGTTCATCCGTGCCCTTCGCTTCAAGGACACGATGGCGTTCAAGGAACAATTCCGAAACGTCGACGTGCTGATGATCGATGATGTCCAGTTCATCAGCGGCAAGGAATCGACACAGGAGGAGTTCTTCCACACCTTCAACGCCCTTGTCGACCAGAACCATCAGGTGGTCATCTCGGCCGACAAGTCGCCATCGGATTTGGAAGGGCTTGAGGAGCGACTTCGTTCGCGTCTCGGCTGGGGCCTTGTCGCCGACATCCACCCGACGACCTATGAGCTCCGCCTGGGCATTCTCGAAGCGAAGGCCGAGCAGCTGGGCGCCGCGATCCCTCACAAGGTGATGGAGTTCCTCGCGCATCGGATCAGCTCCAACGTCCGGGAGCTCGAAGGCGCTCTAAACCGGCTTGTCGCCCACGGAACCTTGGTCGGTCGCGACGTGACGCTCGAGATGACGCAGGAAGTTCTCCATGACCTGCTTCGGGCGACCGATCGCCGCGTCACAATCGAGGAAATCCAGAAACGGGTTGCCGAGCACTACAACATACGACTGTCGGACATGCATTCGGCGCGGCGCTCGCGCGCGGTGGCGCGGCCACGGCAGGTCGCCATGTATCTCGCCAAGCAGTTGACCACGCGCTCGCTGCCGGAGATCGGCCGGAAATTCGGGGGACGCGACCATACGACGGTGATGCATGCCGTCCGCAAGGTCGACGAGTTGCGTGCTCTCGATGCGGGGTTCGGGGAAGACGTCGAGTTGCTGCGCCGGATGCTTGAGAACTAGGCACCCCTGGCTGCGTTCCGTCGGGGCGGCCGAATCCGCTTCTTTGGGTGCATTGTGGCGCCCATGAAAGCACCGGGTTTTCCCGGTCTCGAACGGGCGCGCGAGGCGCTCTGCGGAGCCCGGTAGTGCGGTGCCGCAGAGGGTCGAATATTCTACTTGAATCAATGCGTTAAATGAGTTCCGAGGGGGTATTTCCCATTGCCCCTCCGGCATTGCGAAGGTATGCTCTTCCGCAAGCGACGCACCCCCCGAATCGGTGCCCAGACAGCCTCTCGGAGTTCGCCCCCAGCCATGAAAGTGACCATTGAGCGCGCCGCGCTTCTGAAGGCACTGGCCCATGTTCAGAGCGTCGTCGAGCGGCGCAACACGATCCCGATTCTCTCGAACGTCCTGCTCGAGGCGAAGGACGGCGGTCTCGCGCTGAGCGCGACCGACATGGACATTGCCATGCGCGAAGTGACGCCGGCCGAGATCGCGCAACCCTCCTCCACGACGACGTCCGCCCACACCATCTACGACATCGTCCGCAAATTGCCCGAGGGCTCGCAGGTTCTGCTCGAGTCGGGTTCGGGTGGTCAGCTTGCGTTGCGCGCGGGCCGCGCTCGATTTTCGCTGTCGTGCCTGCCGGTCGATGATTTTCCGGTCATGGCGTCCGGGGATTTGCCATTCGAATTCTCCTTGGAAGCGGCGGCCTTGCGCAGCCTCATCGACCGGACGCGCTTTGCCATCTCGACAGAGGAAACTCGCTATTACCTCAATGGGATCTACCTGCACGCGACGAAGAACGGCGCGACGAATGTCCTGCGCGCCGTCGCGACCGACGGCCACCGACTGGCGCGCGTCGAGATGCCGCTGCCGAACGGCGCCAAGGGCATGCCGGGCGTCATCGTGCCCCGTAAGGCCGTGAACGAGCTCCGCAAGCTACTCGAGGAATCGTCGGACACGGTGCGCCTCGCGCTCAGCGAGACGCGGATTCGATTCGCTTTCGATACCGTCGTCCTGACCTCGAAATTGATCGATGGGACGTTCCCCGACTACGAGCGGGTCATCCCGTCGGGCAATGACAAGCTGATGGAAGTCAATCCCAAGTCGTTTGCCGCGGCCGTCGACCGCGTATCGACGATCTCGAAAGACCAGTCCCGCGCCGTCAAGTTGTCTCTCTCGCGCGGCAACCTGGTCCTCTCGGCGAGCGGTCAGGATACCGGCTCCGCGACCGAAGAGATCGAAGTCGGCTATACGGGCGAAACCATCGAGATCGGCTTCAATTCCCGCTATCTCCTCGACATTACCGAGCAGATCGAGGGCGACGGCGCCCAATTTGCGATGTCCGATGCGGCATCTCCGACCGTGGTGCGCGATTCGGCCGATGCGAGCGCGCTTTTCGTGTTGATGCCGATGCGTGTTTGACGTGCCGGTGCATCCGCATGTCCGCTGATCCTGCCTTGGTGCCGGAACCGATCCGGCCTCTGGCAGTGACGCGCCTGTCCTTGACCGATTTTCGCTGCTACCGGCGTCTCCGTCTCGAATTGGGGGCGGATCCGGTGGTGCTGACGGGGCCGAATGGCGCGGGCAAGACGAATTTGCTGGAGGCGCTGTCGTTCCTGGTTCCGGGTCGCGGACTGCGCCGCGCGAAGCTTGCCGAAATCGATTGGAGACAAGCCAACTCGGATGATGACGCGCGCTGGGCCGTGGCGGCGACGGTGCTGACCTCGACCGGCGCGTTTGAGATTGGCACGGCCCACGAGCCGCCGACGCCGCGCGCGGCCGACGCCAGCGCTGTCGACGATGGCGGCAATGAGACCGGCGACGGGCGGCGGGTCGTGCGCATCGATGGACGGCCGAGCCGGGGGCAGGCGGGCCTCGCGCGGCTCGTCTCGATGGTGTGGCTGACGCCCGATATGGACCGTCTTTTTCTCGAGGGCGGCTCGGCACGCCGGCGCTTCCTGGATCGGCTCGTCTATGGGTTCGAGCCCGATCACGCAGGCCGCGTCGCGGCCTATGAGCATGCGCTTCGTGAGCGCATGCGCCTCCTTCGGGCGGATTCGGCGCCGGTCGACCCGAGCTGGCTTGCGGCACTCGAGGATCGGATGGCGCGCGAGGGCGTCGCCATAGCGGTCGCGCGGCGGAATTTTGCGGATCGCCTCTCGCGGGCGGCCGAATTGGCCGAGGGTCCTTTTCCGCGCCCCATCCTCCGGGTCGAAGGGGTTCTCGAGGATTGGCTCAGCGGCGGGCCGGCGCTTCTTGCCGAGGATCGCCTGCGAGAAGCCCTGTCCTCCAGCCGGGCGCAGGATGCGGAGACGGGGCGCGTGTCCGTCGGGCCCCACCGGAGCGATCTCGTCGCCATTCATGCGGCGAAGGCACAGGCGGCCGCGCTGTGCTCGACAGGCGAGCAGAAGGCATTGTTGCTGAGCATCATTCTCGCCTATGCGCGGCTCAAGATCTTGGACTCGGGCGTCCCGCCGATCCTTCTCCTTGATGAGGTCATCGCCCATCTCGACGCCGTTCGCCGGGCCGCTCTCTTCGAATCCCTCCTGGCGCTCGGTGCTCAGGCCTGGTTGACGGGCACGGACGAGGCCTTGTTCGAGCCGCTCGGCGGTGCGGCGCAGTTCTTCCGCGTGAGCAACGCGACGATCGAGCCCGTACGAGAAAGGATCGTGTGAGATGACCCAGCGAAAGACCCGCGAAGCGGTCGAACAGGCCGCCGAAGAATATGGCGCCGATGCGATCAAGGTGCTTCGCGGTCTCGACGCGGTGCGCAAACGGCCAGGCATGTACATCGGCGACACGGATGACGGCTCTGGCCTCCACCACATGGTCTACGAGGTCGTCGACAACGCGATCGACGAATCGCTCGCGGGCTATTGCGACAACATCGAGGTCACGCTCAACCCGGATGGCTCGGTGCGGGTGCGTGACAATGGCCGCGGCATACCGGTCCAGATCCACGAGGAGGAAGGCGTTTCGGCGGCGGAAGTCATCATGACGCAGCTTCATGCCGGCGGAAAATTCGACCAGAACACATACAAAGTTTCGGGCGGCCTTCACGGCGTCGGCGTGTCGGTCGTGAATGCGCTGAGCGAAGCGCTGGAGCTGCGCATCTGGCGCGAGAACAAAGAATGGTCGATGCGCTTCAAGAACGGCGAGGCCGAGGCGCCGCTGGCGCCGGTCGCCGAGGCCAAGGGACGGAACGGGACCGAGATCACGTTTCTGCCGTCGAAGGAAATCTTCACGCGCACGGAGTTCGATTTTGCGACAATCGAACATCGCTTGCGCGAGCTCGCCTTCCTCAACTCGGGCGTCAAGCTGGTCCTCACCGATGCCCGCGGCGTGCAGCCCCAGACGGTCGAGTTGCACTACGAAGGCGGAATCGAAGCTTTCGTCAAATGGCTCGACCGCAGCAAGACGGCTCTTCACGCGCCGCCCATCAGCATCAACGGCGCGCGGGATGGCATCACGATCGACGTGTCCATGGAGTGGACCGACAGCTATCACGAGACGATGCTGTGCTTCACGAACAACATCCCGCAGAGCGACGGCGGTACGCACCTCGCCGGCTTCCGCGCGGCGCTGACGCGGACCGTCAATGGTTACGCCCTCGAATCCGGGATCGCCAAGCGCGAGAAGATCGCGCTGACAGGCGATGACGCGCGCGAAGGGCTCACCTGCGTGCTGTCGGTCAAGGTGCCTGATCCCAAATTCTCCTCGCAGACCAAGGACAAGCTTGTCTCGTCCGAAGTCCGGCCCGCGGTCGAGACCGTCGTGGGCGACCGGCTGCAGCAGTGGTTCGAGGAGCATCCGGGCGATGCGCGCCGGATCGTGGCCAAGGTCGTCGAGGCGGCCGCCGCGCGCGAAGCGGCGCGCCGGGCACGGGAGCTCACGCGCCGGAAGGGTGCGCTCGATCTCGCGAGTCTGCCGGGCAAGCTCGCGGACTGCCAGGAGCGCGATCCCGCGCTTTCGGAGCTCTTCATCGTCGAAGGCGATTCGGCGGGCGGCTCCGCCAAGCAGGCGCGGAACCGTCAGAACCAGGCCATTCTTCCTCTCAGGGGCAAGATCCTCAACGTCGAGCGCGCACGCTTCGACAAGATGCTGAGCTCGGCCGAGATCGGCACGCTGATCTCGGCGCTCGGCACGGGTATCGGGCGCGAGGATTTCAACATCGAGAAGCTGCGCTACCACAAGATCATCATCATGACGGACGCCGATGTGGACGGCAGCCACATCCGCACGTTGCTTCTGACGTTCTTCTTCCGGCACATGGTGCCGCTCATCGAGCGCGGCAACCTTTACATCGCCCAACCGCCGCTCTACCGGGTGAAGCGCGGAACCTCCGAGGTCTACCTGAAGAACGACGGCGCGCTCGAGGATCACTTGGCGAACGCCGCGCTCGAAGACGCGATTCTCAAGCTGCACAACGGCACCCAGCGCGCGGGTACCGACCTCAAGGCGATCGTTGATCGCGCGCAGCACGCAAAGCGTTTGATGACGCCCCTCCTCAAGCACCTCGGAAACTCGGACGTCATCGAACAGGCCGCGATCCTGGGGGCCTTCAAGCCGGAATTGCTGAGCGATCCGGAGAAAGCGGAACAAATCGTCGCGGTCATCGCGCGCCGCCTCAACGGGCTTGCCGAGCGGAATGAGCGGACCTGGCAGCCCAGTCTCAGGGCGGACGGCGCCTTCCTTTTCGTTCGGACCCTGCGCGGCGTGACGGAGCGGCACGTCATCGACAGCGCCGTGATGCGGAGTGCCGAGGCGCGCCGGCTCGACGAGATGGCGGGCGAGCTCCAGGACATTTATGCCCGGCCGGCGAGCCTCGCGACCAAGGACAAGGAGACGCGAATCACCGGGCCCTTGGGCCTCGTCGCGGCCACGCTCGATCTCGGTCGCAAGGGGCTCTCGATCCAGCGTTACAAGGGGCTGGGTGAGATGAACCCCGAGCAGCTTTGGGAGACCACCCTCGACCCGAACGTCCGGACGCTGCTTCAGGTCAAGGTCACCCATGCCGACGAGGCGGAGGACGTCTTTTCGACCCTCATGGGCGAAGTGGTGGAGCCGCGGCGGGATTTCATCCAGGAAAACGCCCTCAAGGTCGCGAATTTGGACGTCTGAGGCTCGCGAGCTCAGCAGGCGACCCAAAAGAGCTAGGCGTTGAGATCGCCACCACGCCATCGATGGCAATCCGGGACGACGGAAGGGGCCCGGAAAGCCAAACCGGAGGCGATTTTGCCTTTTTCTCGCCGCAACCCCTCACCACATTCCATGGGCCCAGGCTTGGCCAGGGTGCCCTAGGGGATCGCTGAAAACGACACCGGACGACATGGCAGATTTGCGCAAGGACCGAAAGGATCAGCCGCGATCCGGTCGAGGCGCGCCCTCCTCAGGGCGTCCGCAAAAACCCGTCCGTGTCCGGCGCCGCTCCTGGCCAGGACGCTTTGTCCGGTTCGGGCTCGGACTGCTGTTCTGGGGCGGGATCGCTCTCGCCGCGCTCGTCGTCTATTTCGCCTACGACATGCCCGAATCGAGCCGCCTTGCCGCTGTCGATCGGCGGCCCAGCATCACGATTCTCGGGGCCGATGGTCGGGTGCTCATGTCGTATGGGGATCTCTATGGGGAACCTGTCGAGCTGCGGCAGCTCCCGGACTTTCTGCCGAAGGCGGTGCTCGCGACGGAAGATCGGCGATTCTACGAACATGGCGGGCTCGATCCGGTCGGAATCCTTCGCGCGTTCGTCGCCAATGTCCGAGCCGGCAAGGTCGTGCAGGGCGGCAGTACGATCAGCCAACAATTGGCGAAGAACCTGTTCCTCAATCCCGATCGCACGATGCGCCGCAAGGTGCAGGAGACGCTGCTCGCCCTGTGGCTCGAGCAGCGCTACAACAAGGACCAGATTCTGACGATCTATCTTAATCGCGTGTATTTCGGCGCGGGCACCTACGGTGTCGAGGCGGCGGCGCAACGCTATTTCGGCAAGCCGGCTCGGAGTTTGAGCCTCTACGAATCGGCGATGTTGGCGGGATTGCTCAAAGCACCGTCGCGCTTCAGCCCGGCCCGGGACGGTGATCTCGCCTCGCGCCGGGCCGAGCAGGTCCTTGCCAACATGGTCGACGCGGAATTCATCACCGGTCGCCAAGCCGAATCCGCGAAGGCCGCCAAGACGAAATTCGCCATGGCGCTGTCGGGGCAAGGCGGCCGCTATTTCGGCGACTGGATCATCGATCAAGTGACGAACTTCATCGGTTATCCGGACCGTGATCTCGTCGTCGTCACGACGCTGATGCCGCGCTTGCAAAAGCAGGCCGAGGCCAAGCTCGAAGCGATCCTCGCGAGCCAGGGCGCCAATGCCGGCGTAAGCCAGGCCGCGCTGGTGTCCATGGCGCCCGACGGGGCCATCCGCGCAATGGTCGGAGGGCGCGACTACGGGGAAAGCCAGTTCAATCGGGCGACGCAGGCGTTGCGCCAGCCCGGCTCATCCTTCAAGGCTTTCGTCTATCTGGCGGGGCTCGAGGCCGGACTTGAGCCCAACGAGACGCTTGTGGATGCGCCCATCACCGTCGAAGGCTGGAGCCCGAGGAATTTCGACAATCGCTACCGCGGCGATGTCACGACCCGAGAAGCTGTGGCCCAGTCGCTCAACAGCGTCGCCGTCCGGGTGGCGGAACGCGCGGGACGCGACAACGTGATCCGTGTCGCCCGCCGGCTCGGGATCACGGCGGATCTTCGACCGAGCCCCTCGCTCGCGCTCGGAACGAGCGAGGTGACGCTTCTCGAAATGACTCAGGCCTATGCCGCCTTCGCCAATGGTGGCGAGGGCGTGTGGGCTTATGGAATCCAGGAGATCCGCGACACATCCGGGCAGGTTCTCTACCGCCGGAGCGGCAATGGGCCAGGGCGAGTGATCGCGCCGGACACACTCGAGAACATGCAGGAGTTGCTGACGGCCGTCGTGACGGACGGGACAGGTCGAGGCGCCACCATCGGCCGCCCCGCCGCCGGCAAGACTGGGACGAGCCAAGACCACCGCGATGCGTGGTTCATCGGCTTCACCGCGGAGCTCGTCACCGGAGTTTGGCTCGGCAACGATGACGGCACGCCCATGCGCGCGATCACGGGAGGCCAGCTGCCCGCGCGGATCTGGCACGACTACATGATGGCGGCTCTCGAAGGCATTCCGCCGCAACCCTTGCGCGCGGCAGCGCCCCTGGCCGAGCCATCCGAATCCTCGACGCATGAGCGCGGAACGCAAGGTGCGAACGCCGGCTCCGGCCGCCAGAGCGCCAGCTCCTCCCCGTTCAACATTCTGCTTGGCCGCAGCCCGCCCGAGCTTCCGGAGAAGGCGCTCAACCGCTGACGGCGCGTGGAACGGCGATCACGCCTCATTCGCGAGAGCGAAAAGCCCCTCGCCGAGCGAACTCAGCGTCGACCTTGCGCCCGCCTTTGTTCACTCGCGAGGAGTTTCTCTTTCCGCTTCAGGCCCCAGGCATAGCCGCCGAGGGCGCCGTCTTGGCGGATCGCGCGGTGGCACGGCACGATGAGGGCCACGGGATTGGCCGCGCAGGCGCTTCCGACGGCGCGGACAGCGCGGGGTGCGCCGATCGCTCGCGCGATGTCCTTGTAACTTCGAGTCTCACCAGCCGGGATGGCGCGAAGGGCCTCCCATACCTTTCGCTGAAATGCGGTCGCGCGGACGTCGACCGGCAAATCGGGCGCGACATGGCGTCCAGCGAGGTAGGCGTTGAGCGGTCGGACATAGGCGTCGAGGGCCTTGTCGTCGCGCTTGAGATTGGCGGCCGGATACTCCTGCTTCAGCGCTGAGAGAAGCGCCCCGTCACGGTCGCCGAGCGCCACATAGGCGACACCGCGCGCCGTTGCCGCCACGAGAAGACGGCCGAGGGGCGATGGCACGATCGTATACGCGATGTCTGCGCCCAAGCCGCCTTTCCGATAGGTGCCGGGAGTCATGCCAAGCTGTGCACCGGCCCGCTCATAGAGCCGGCTCGATGACCCGTAGCCGACCTCATAGAGAGCGCCGGCGATCGAATCGCCTCCCTTGAGGCGCGCCTTGAGGCGGGCCACGCGGCGGGTGTCGGCATAGGCGCGCGGACTAATTCCGACGATTCGCTTGAAGGTCCGTTGCACGTGGAACGGACTTTGGCCGAGTGCTGCGCCAAGTTCGGCGAGACTCGGTGGGCCATCGAGGCGATTGTCGATATAGGCACAGGCGCGTTTGACGAGATCCTGCGCCGGATCTGCGTCGACGGCGGTGTCGGGACGGCAGCGTCGGCAGGCCCGGAAGCCGTTTCGCGCTGCGGTCTGCGGCTTGTCGAAGAAGAGGACGTGCCGGCGTTGGGGTCGCCGGCTCGGGCAGGACGGCCGGCAGTAGATTCCAGTCGATCGGACTGCGTAGACAAATCCGACGTCGCGCTTTCGGCCCATGACCGCATCCCAGCGTTCATCGTCGCTCATCGGTGGCGTCCTCTGTCTCGTTGCATGTCGCACGAGTCCTACCGACGTCTGTGCCGCCGCTCTATCCGAAGCTTGCGTTGAAATCCGATTTTAGCCGTAGCGGTGGAGCCGCGCCCCCTCCTGACGCAGCCATGCGCGGCATCCTTCGGCATCCTTCGTCAGCTCGCCCACGAGGGCCCAAAAACGCGGACCGTGGTTGTGATGGCGGAGATGGGCCACTTCATGTGCCACGACATAATCGAGCACAGGCTCCGGCGCCATGATGAGCCGCCAGCAGAACGACAGCCGGCCCGAGGACGAACAACTGCCCCACAGGCTGCTTGTATCGCGGACGACGACGGGGGGCACCGACCGGTCGAGGATCGCTGATTTGGCCCGCACACGCACGCGGATTTCCGCGGCCGCTTCCTCTCGCAGCCAGAGGGAGAGGCGTGCCGCGAGGCCATTCTCCGGCCCCCCGACGTGGATTTCGCGGCGCCGTCGCCAGACGAGAGGGAGAGCCTCCGGCCGATGGAGGATGCGGCAGCTTTCGCCCAAGATTGGGACGATGGCGCCGTCCGCGAACGGCGTGCGCGCGGGCATGTCGCCGAGACGCCGTTCCAGCCAGGGTTTCTTGCTTTCGGCGAACCGCAGGCCCTCGGTGAGGCTGACCCAGCGAGGCAAGGTGAGATCGACACCGTCCGCCGCCGCATCGATGCGAAGCGTCATGCGGCGCGCGCGCGCCAGCCTCCGAATTCGAAGCGGCACCTCGCGGTCGCCAATCACGAGACAATCAGGCCGCGTGGCCCGCCGGGGCATCGATCGGCCGCTCAGGCCGCCTTCGCCGGCTTGAAGGCCACGGCATCCAGCTTCGCGTAGAGATCGCGCACTTGGGCATCCGACAGCCGATTCAAGGGCGGACGGATGTTGAGCCATCCGGGCTTCTTCTGGTGATCGGCCAAGACGCGCTTCAAGGCGGCGATCGCCGGGAACCCTTCCAGGATGTCCCTCACGGCGATGAGATCCTCCTGCAGCTTGTCGGCCTGCGGGCTCTGCCAACCCGCAAAGACGCGCGCCGCCATGGGCGCCGTCACATTGGTCGTGGCACTGATGCAGCCGACGGCTCCCGCACGCAGGCCCGCGAGCAGGAATCGCTCGCTGCCCGGGAAAACGCGGAACCCAGGAAAGCGCCGGCACATGGCCTCCATGTTGGGCCAATTGCCCGAGCTGTCCTTGATGCCGACGACCGTCTTCGGATAGGCCGAGATGAGCCGGCCGATGAGGTCGAGACTGAGATCGAGCCCAGTCATCTGGGGGAACTGGTAAATGTAGAGGGCAAGGCGCGAATCGCCGACCCGTTCAATCACTTCGGCATAGGCGGCGAACAGGCCGTCATCGCTCACTTTCTTGTAGTAGAAGGGCGGCAGCACCAGGACGCTCGATCCGCCAGAGGCAAGGACATGCTTCGTCAGGCGCACGGTGTCCGGAAACGCGCAGCAGCCGGTGCCCACGATCACCTTCTCCATGGGGATGCCGGACCGCGCCAGCGCATCAATGATCGTCAGGCGTTCCTCGACGGAGAATGAGTTGGCTTCTCCCGTGGTGCCGAGCGGCGCGAGCCCGTCACAGCCATTGGCCAGGAGCCACTTGTAGTGGCGCACCAGGGCCTCGAGATCGGGGCTCAAATCGTCCTTGAGCGGCGTCAACGCCGCCGCGAAGACGCCGTGCGGTCCCTTGCGATCGGTCATCCAAAACTCCTGGTTTCGCTGGCTCCGGTCATTTGAAACGCGCGCATGGAAGCGGTCAAGAGTCCGCCCGGTCGATGAGGTGGGCGAAGGACCCGACGACGCGCCCTTGGGCTGATCCCATGGGTGCGAGGGCCGCGCCTTTCGCGTCCCAGGCCTCGAACAACCGTCGATCCGGCTCGGCGGGTTTCGCAGCGGCATAGTGGAATTCATGTCCCCGGAACTGCTGCCCTGCCTGGCCAAGGGGGCCTGCGGCCATGAGGCGCAGGCGCCGATAGCCGAGATGAAGGCGAGGCTCGGCGAAACTTGTCTCGACCGGGAGAAGGCCGGCCATGGCGTGGCGTACACCCTGGCCGTCGATGAGCCCTCGGCCGAGCACCATGTACCCGCCGCACTCGCCGACGATGGAGGCGCCTCGATCGGCGGCCTCCTTGAGGCCTCCGAGGAATCGGGCGCTGGCCGCGAGCTGTCCGGCGTGGAGTTCGGGGTAACCGCCGGGCAGGAAAATCGCATCGGCCGAGGATGGCGGCGGTTCGTCCGCAAGCGGCGAGAAAAAACTCACCTCTGCGCCCGCGCCGCGCCATCCGGCGATCGTCAACGGATAGACAAAGCTGAAGGCAACATCGGACGCGATCGCAATATGTTGGCCGATCGGCGTGAGGGGCGGCCTCGAATCGATCCGATGCGGCTCGATCGATGCAGCGATTCCGAGAATTCGCTCAATGTCGACGGTGCGTGCCAGGTGGTCGGCAGCGCGTTCGAGGAATGCCTCAAGCGCAGCGTGCTCGCTTGCTTGGACGAGGCCCAAATGGCGCTCAGGAAGTGCCAAGTCGCGATGGCGGAAAACGGCACCGAGGACGGGAGGCGCGGGACAGCAGGAAGCGATCGCGTCACGAAGGAGCGCCTCGTGGCCAGGGCCGCCGACCTTGTTCAGAATGACCCCGGCGATCCTGACATCCTCCCGGTATCGCGCGAATCCTTCGATGGTCGCCGCGGCTGATGCTCCTTGGCCCTCGACATCCACGACGAGGATGATGGGCCAGCCGAAATGCGCAGCCAAATCCGCGGTAGAGGCGGTGCCCGATCGTCGCTGCCCGAGAGGCGCGCCATCGAACAGGCCCATGACGCCCTCAATCACGACAAGGTCGGAATCCCGGCTCGCATCGCCGAAGGCGCCATGAAGCGTGTCCGGCCGCATCGCCCAGCCGTCGAGATTGAGACACGGGCGGCCACTGGCGGCGGCGTGGAAGGCCGGATCGATATAGTCCGGTCCGACCTTGCAGGATGACACGGCAACGCCGCGGCGTTTCAACAAGCGCAGAAGCGCGAGCGTGATCGCGGTCTTGCCGCTGCCGGAAGCGGGCGCGCCAATGACGAAGGCGGAAGTCACGTGACGGCCCTCGCCTCGCCAGCGCCGATGGCCGCGCCCGTCGCCGCGGAGACACCGATGGGGGTGGTCATGAGGTCCGAGGCGTGGTGTCCCTTGGTCATGCCGAATCGCGCGACGATGGACCCTCAGAGGAATTTGCGAATGCCGTCGGCCAATTGGTCCGGTGGCGCGTTGCCAGGAAAATGCGTGAGGTACTGTCCGTCACGCCCCATCAGATAGATGAACGAACTGTGGTCGACGAGATAGTCGTCATGTCCGGACTCGGTGGAATTGGCAGGCTTCTGCGGGTCGTTCGCCTTCGCGTAGAAAATGCGATAGGCCTTGGCGACATTGGCGATCGCCGATTCGTCTCCCGTCAGCGCCGTAAGGCGCGGACTGAAATTCTCGAGGTAACTCTTCAGATGATCCGGCGTATCGCGCGCGGGGTCGACCGTGATGAAAATCGGTGCAACCGTGGCTCCTTTCTCACCGAGGGCATCGATGGCATCGGACATCGTCTGCAGGGCGAGGGGGCACGCATCGGGGCAATGCGTATAGCCGAAATAGATCAGCATGAGATGTCCGCGAAAATCGGCATCGGTCCGCGTTGCGCCGGTCTGATCGATAAGGGAAAACGGCCCTCCGACGAGCGCCCGGCCGGACCGCCCCTCGGTGGTCCATCGGTCGTGTTGCTCGAAGGAAGTAAGTGCGTAGTAAAGACCGCCCGCAAGGAAGGCGGCCGCGACACCTGCAACGATGATCGCGTTCTTTCGGCTGATCCGACCCTTCGGTCCCATCGCTATTTAAGAGAGGATTCCGGAACCTGGCCGAATCCACGCCCCGACATGCACAGTCGATAGACGCCGCTCCGATTCATGATGCTGTATCGGCTGGTCGGCGACATATCCATGTTTTCGTTGTTGAGCCAGTCATATTGGGTCGATTCGCGCGCGCAAGATTTCTGGGCCGACTTGACCTCGGCTTCCGTGGCGCCTTCCTTGGTCCAGATGCCCCGCTCACCGCAGCCCATGAGGGCAAGCACGACGATCGAAGCGGCAAGACCTCGGTGGCAAGTAGCCAGAACGGACGAGTTGCGCTGCATGACGGTTGCTTGTCTGGATGGGTGGCAAGGGTGCGGTGCCAAGGCGGCACGAGGCCCGATTTCCTCAATGAAACATAGGCCCTACGGCCTATGGGTTCAAGGCTTAGAGGCCCTCCACGGCCTTTGGCGGGCGCCGCGCACCGAGGGGGTCGGGATCGAGCGTTCGGCCTTCGAGCGCACCAAGCCAGTCAAGGCCGTTCCTGAGGCGCACGACCTCTCCGACCACGAAGATGGCTGGCGGGCTGACAATCGTCGCAACGTCTGCCGCCTGCGCCAAAGTCGTCTCCACCACGTGCTGCTCCGGGGTCGCCGCCTTGCTCACGAATGCGGCGGGTTCCGAGGGCGCACGCCCCGCGCCGATGAGCCGGGCCGTGATGTCCCGGATGTGCTTGAGCGGCATGTACACGGCGATGACGGGCGATGCGCGCGCGATCGCAGTCCAGTCGAGTTGGCTCGGCGCGTCTCCGCCGGCCACGTGTCCGGTGACGAACGTCACCGCGGAGTTCGTCTCGCGATGGGTGAGAGGGATGCCCGCATAAGCCAGGCCGCCGAGTCCGGCGCTGATCCCGGGCACGAGCCTGAACGGGACGTTGGCCTCGACGAGCGCCAGGGCTTCCTCGGTGCCGCGCCCGAAGAGTAGCGGGTCGCCGCCCTTGAGTCGGAGGACGCGGTTGCCTTCGCGTGCCAATTCGATGAGCCGCCGAGAGATGTCGCGCTGGGTCGGGGAAGGTTTGCCGCCGCGCTTTCCGGCATAGACGCGCGTCGTGGCCGCGGGCGCCAGGGCGATGGTGCGGGGATCGACCAGGGCGTCGTACACGACGACATCGGCTGTGCGAAGCGCATGGAGCGCGAGCAGCGTGAGAAGCGCGGGATCGCCTGGGCCGGCGCCTACCAGCCACACCCAGCCAGGCTCGAAGGTCGGCAGCTCGGGCTCGATTGGTTGCATCGGGGGCGAGATTAGCGCGGCGCCGGTTGCTTGCCCAGAAACCGGCGATTCCGCGTCGCCTCATTATTATCTTGGCCGTCGTCAGCGCACTTGCCGCTCGTCGACGACCGACCATGTCGTCCGCGCCAGGTCAACGAATTGTGCGAGGTCATCAGTGGCGGCTTCGCCTTCCGGGGATGCCCAGGCCGCTTCCATGGCGGCGCTATCGCCAAAATAAAGTTCCACCACCGCATCCCATGCGGGCACCGCGCGGCGGGGATCCGCGGCTGGCATATTTTGCACGTATCGGCAGAGGCCCGGCAGTCGCTCGGCCAAGGGGCCGTGGACGTCGCGAAGATACGCGCGAAACGCCTCTCGATCGAGGTCGGCTCGTCGGTACAGCACCACCAGGAACTTCAGCATGGAGCACCCGTTCCTTTTACCCGTGCGGTAGCGTAGCACGACAATCCCGCGCTTCGAGAAGGCCGAACGCCTAGCCGCCGGGCGCGGCCCAACGCTAGACTTGCGCCATGGCTCGAAAGCCGGAAGGGGCGCTGAGGAAAGGTTGGACGACGGGTGCCTGCGCGGCGGCCGCGGCGCGCGCGGCCTTTCAGGCGTTGTTAACTGGCGCGTTTCCCGATCCGGTGACGATCCGGTTGCCCCGCGGCGAGATGCCGAGCTTCCCGCTGGCGCGACACTGCGTCGATGGGACCAGCGCCGAGGCGGGCATCATCAAGGACGCAGGCGACGATCCGGATGTGACGCATGGCGCACTCATCCTCGCGCGAGTGAGCGCCGGACCATCCGGGCGCGGCATCGCCTTTCATGCGGGGGACGGCGTCGGCACGGTGACGCGGCCGGGTCTGGCCTTGGCGGTCGGTGAGCCCGCCATCAATCCAGCGCCGCGTCAGATGATCCGCGAGGCCCTGCACGATGTTGCGGAATGCTGCGGTGCCGATTGCGATGTCGACGTGACGATATCGATCCCGGGCGGCAAGGACATGGCGTCTCGGACCATGAATGAGCGTCTCGGAATCGTCGGCGGCTTGTCGATCCTTGGGACGACCGGCGTGGTTATTCCTTACTCCTGCGCGTCGTGGATCCATTCGATCCAGCGCGGTATCGATGTTGCGCGCGCGGCGGGCCTTGTTCATGTCGCCGCATCGACGGGGCGCACGTCAGAGACGGCGGTCCAGCGATTGTATGCGTTGCCCGAGCACGCCCTCATCGACATGGGTGATTTCGTCGGCGCCATGCTCAAATATCTTCGCAAGAACCCGGTTCCTCGGCTCACCATTGCCGGAGGGTTCGCCAAGCTCTCGAAGCTCGCGAACGGGCACCTCGATCTCCATTCGAGCCGGTCACCGGTCGAATCGGCGCCACTTGCCGAACTTCTGGCGGCCCTCGGCGCGGATTCAGCGCTCGTTGCGTCCGCCCGACATCAGCCGAGCGCAGCGGAAGTGCTGCGACAATCGGGCGACCGGCGGTCCGAGCTTGTGGAGGCCGTGGCGCGGCGCGCGCGCGAAGTCGCCTTGGCTACGCTCTCGAGCGACGTCGATGTGGAGGTGCTCGTCGTCGATCGCGACGGTGCGATTCTTGGTCGCGCCGGGCACTGACATGTCGCGGCGCTTTCGCATTTTGATCCTGGGCGGGACGGCCGATGCGGTGGCCCTGGCAGCCGAAGCCGAGGCGCGTTTCGCCGATCGGTTGACTGTCATCACGTCTTTGGCTGGCAGGACCTCCAACCCGATACGGCCGGCCGGAGAGGTACGGCACGGCGGGTTCGGCGGCAGCGAGGGTCTCGCAGCCTATCTTCGTGCGGCGGCCATCGACGCGGTGGTCGACGCGACGCATCCTTTCGCCTGCCAAATATCCGCGCATGCGATGCAGGCATGCGATGCTAAAGGCATCCCTCGGCTGGTGTTGCTGCGTCCGCCTTGGACGGAACGGCCGGGCGATCGGTGGCACTCCGTGGCTGACGGCGCGGCGGCCGCTCGGCTCGTGCCGCAACTGGGCCGGCGTGCCTTTCTCACTGTGGGCGCGCGGGATCTCGGGGCGTTTGCGCCCGTACGGGGCGTTTGGTTCCTTGTGCGGTTGGTCGAGACGCCCTTGGCGCCGTTGCCGCTCGGCGAGCACGAGCTTCTCGTCGCGCGTGGACCCTTCGACTGCGAATCGGAAGTCGCCCTTCTCACTCGTCACCAAATCGATCTCGTGGTGTCGAAGGCAAGCGGCGGTCGCTCCACCGAAGGCAAGATCGAGGCGGCCCGGCAACTCGGCCTGCCCGTCATCATGGTGCGCCGTCCGGACCCGGTACCGGGCATGGCTGTCGAGTCGGTTCAATCAGCGCTTTCTTGGATCGAGGAATGTCTGGCGGCCCTTGACTTACCCCCGGCTGCGGCCACCTAATTTCGGTGATGATCGCGCTCCGACACGCCTGTCTCTGCTTTTTCCTATTGTTTCTAGCGAACCCCGCGGCGGCTCAGCTCCCGCTTGGCCAGCAAGGGCCGGGCATTGGGCCGGATCCGCTCTACGACGCCGCGTCGCGCGGCAGCCTCGATGGGGTCCAGCAACAGGTCAACGCCGGCGGTGAAGTCAACAAGGTCAATCAGGACGGCACGACGGCTCTCATCGCCGCAGCGAAGGGTGGATTCGCCGACGTGACGGATTTTCTAGTGAAGAGCAAAGCCAGACTCGAGCAAAAGGACAAGACACAGAACACTGCCCTGAACTGGGCGGCCGAACGCGGCCATGTCGAAGTCGTCCGCGTCCTTCTTGCCGCGGGCGCCGACCCGAACACGCTCAATCGCGACGGTACGACCCCGCTCATCAAGGCGGCGAAGGGCGGTTATGTCGAGATTGCGCAACTCTTGATCGAGCGGAAAGCCGATCTTGCGCGTGCAGACTATTCCGGCCTGACGCCGCTCGATTGGGCCGAACGGGGCCGTCAGCCGAACATGGTGCGGCTCCTGAAGCAGGCAGGCACCCGGTAACCGACATCTTTAGCGTGACGAAGCGTGTTTCCTCGTTCGGCCGGGCCGCAGGATGTGGCTGTGCGTCTGCGCGTAGAGTCTGCTGTCCTCGAAGCCAACCGGTTCGAGCGCGCGACCGATGAGGATGAGAGCCGTGCGGGTGACGCGTGCCGCTTTCACTTTGGCTTGGATGTCTGAAAGCCGACCTTTGATGATGACTTGGTCCGGCCAGCTCACGCGCGCCGCGATAACGACTGGGCAGTCTCGGCCATAGTGCGGTGTGACCTCGCGCACGACGCGGGCGAGGTTGTTGATGGAAAGGTGGATCGCGAGCGTCGCGCCCGTCGCGCCAAAATTGGCGAGCGTCTCGCGATCGGGCATGGCTGATGCGCGAACCGCCGTCCGCGTGAGGACGACGCTTTGACTCACGCCGGGCAATGTCAATTCCTGGCACAGTGCGGCCGCCGCGGCGGCGAATGCCGGAACCCCGGGCGTCACGTCATAGGCGATGCCAAGCGTATCGAGCCGGCGCATTTGCTCGGCGATCGCGCCATAAAGAGATGGGTCGCCCGAGTGGAGGCGAGCGACATCGTGACCGGCGCGATCGGCATGCGCCATCTCCTCGATGATCTCGTCGAGCGTCAGGCTCGCCGTGTCGACGATGCGCGCGTCGTTGGGTGCCGCGTCGATGAGGGCGCGCGGCACGAGCGAGCCGGCATAGAGAACGACGGGACATCGGCGCACGAGCTCGAGGCCGCGGACAGTGATGAGATCGGGCGCGCCCGGGCCGGCACCGATGAAGTGGACGGTCATCGAGCCACGTGTCGCCGGCCGGGCGCGCGATCGCCCGCCGATGTCGCTGCGTCAGGCTCGGCAGGGTCGTTCACCGCATAGCCGCGCGGTGTGTAAACCCAGCGCGTCGGCGCCGTCGTCGCGATGCGGGTCCGGCTGTTGCCGACGATGATGATGCTCAACATGTCGACTGATTCCGATTGGAGTTCCGAGAGTATCGTCGTCGTGACCTTTTCCCCTTGGCGGCCAAGGTTGCGCGCGACGATCACCGGCGTCGCCGCTGCACGGTGAGCGCGCAAGATCGATAGGGCATGTTCGAGCGGCGCCCGCCGTCGCAAGGACGCCGGATTATAGAGGCAGAGGACGAAGTCAGCCTGAGCCGCTGCCGACAAGCGGCGTTCAATCTCGCTCCAGGGAGTCAGAAGGTCCGAGAGAGAGAGTACGGCAAAGTCGTGCCCGAGCGGCGCGCCGGCGCGGGCGGCCGCTGCCTGCATGGCCGAGAGGCCAGGGATGACCTCGATCGCGATCCTGCGCCATGACGGACTGTCTTTATGTTCAAGCAATTCGAAAACAAGGGCGGCAAGGCCATAGATACCGGCATCGCCCGACGAGATAAGCGCCACATCGCGCCCTTCCGCCGCCAGGTCGAGCGCGAGGCGAGCGCGATCGACCTCCTCCCCGAGCGCCGATCCATGCCGGCGTTGCCCTGGCGAGGGTGTGCCAAGAAGGTCGAGATAGAGCCGGTAGCCGACGATGTCCGTGGCCGAGCGGAGGGCGGCCGTTGCTTCGGGGCTGCGCCACGCGTGGTCGCCGGGGCCGATGCCGACGATCGAAAGCCGCCCTCGGGCTCGGCCGATGTCGAGCGCGGCGATGTCCGACCGCGCCCGCGCGACGGCACAAGTGGCATTGGCCGACTTCGTCTTCGGGACGACGAGGAGGCCTTCGGGTCCAGCGGCCGCAAGCGCCGCACCTTCGGCGACGCCGTGACATCCTGTCTCCCTGAACACGGCCTCCGACGGATTGGCCAGGCGCGGTCGCTCCTCTTCGAGGCGCGGCGCATCGAAAAACCGCGCGGGCACGCCAAGCGCCCGTGCGACATCATGAACCGCCGGTTCGTCCGACTTGAGGTCGATCGAGACGACAGTCGCGACGGCATCTGGGGCGAGGGAGTGCGCTGCGAGCGTATCGAAGACGAGGCGCCGGAGCTCCTCGGGTTCCGTGTTCCGCGCGCAACCCACCCCCAAGGCGAGTACGGGAGGATGGTAGATCAACGACGCCGCGTAATCGTTCGGGACGCGGTCGGTAACGCGAATCGCGAGCGCGCCGTTGTCTTGAAACGCGCCGTGCGCAGTTGGGAGCCATCCGGCCGACCCGGCTTCGACCACAAGCCGCACGGCGTCGCCGGCGAGCAAGGCCGCGCTGACCGGTGGAACCATGTCGAGGTTGGCGATGCGCCACCCGGGCGGCGGATCATCCAACGCGACGCCGAGGCGAAGATCGCTCGCGGAGGTGATGGCGACGGCACCGCCCGTGAGAGACGCGGCTGCGTGCGCCAGGGCGTGCCCGCCGCGGTGACCGCCGAGGAGAGGCACGACCGTTCGCCCGTCTTCCGACATCGCGATCACGGGCGCCTCATCGTGTTTGTCGCCGAGCGCGCTCGCCAGGCTACGGATGAGAATGCCAGTCGAGCAGAGGCCCAGAATCGGAGTCCGCGCGCGGAAAAGTCCAGAAAGATGCGCAGCCGTCTGGGTGAACGGAACATCGGCCGCCGGCACGCGCGGCGCGTAGCCGTGGATTTCGGATTGCGGAAGCACTGATTTGAGCCGTCGCGCGAGGTCCAAGGCGCTCGACCCCAGCACGACGATCGCGGTTCCTTTGGGTCGGCTGTCGGGCCTCTTCATTCCCAGACCTTGCCGCGCTTGTGCACGAGGATCATGGAGAAATAGGGGACGCTTCCGGGATCGATGTCGGTGAGCGCCAGGACGCGCTCCGACGGGAGCGTGGCGTGCTCGATGTAGCGCGAATGATCCAAGAGGTCGAGTTCGCCCAGAACGCGGAGGACTTTCGAGAAGTGGCGCCCAAGTTTGATGATTGCCGCGGAGTCGGCGGCCAGCAGGCGTCGCGCCAAGTCATCCGCCGCGAGCGGCGCCGGGATGATGGAGAGGACATCCGATCGCGCCGCGAGTGGCGCACCCATTCTCGTGGCGCAGGCCATGAGCGACGACACGCCGGGAATGACCGTGATGTCATGGCGTGGAGCCAGCCGGCCATAGAGATACATGAACGAACCGTAGAAGAACGGATCGCCCTGGCACAAGGCCGCGACATCCCGTCCGGCCGCGAGGTGCTCTTCGATCACGACGGCGGTCCGATCGTAGACAGCGACCGCGGGAAAACGTTCGACGTCGAGGGGCATGCGGATCGGAATTTCGATCTGACCTCCCGGCAAGTGCGCGGCGACGATCGCGCGCGTGAGACTGTCGCCATGCTCCGGAGCCGGATAGGCGATCACAGGGCACCGCTTGATGGTCTCGACGGCCTTGAGAGTGATCAGCTCAGGATCACCGGGCCCGACGCCAACGCCGTAGAGAACGCCTTTGTCGCTCACGATGGCGCCACCGGCTTCTGGGCGAAGAGTTGCGTCACGGGCATCAGCGGGCGCCAGGCGTTGAACGAACCGACGGGTTCGGCGCGCGAGACCGCAAGGCGAGTCAGGTTGCCGGTGATTGACTCGCGCAGGCGGGAAAGGACGCTCTCGCCCTCGAGAGAAACCGCATTCGCGACCAACCGTCCGCCGGGCAGGAGCGAGGACCAACAGGCCTCGGCCAATCCGGGCTCTGTCAAGCCGCCGCCGATGAACACCGCATTCGGACGCGCAAGGGATGTGAGTGCACCGGGCGCCGTGCCATTGACGATCGAGAGTCTCGGGACACCGAGGCGAAGCGCGTTCTCGGCGATGATCTGCGCGCGCGCCGCGTCGCGCTCGATGGCAAAGGCCTCTGTGAGCCGCGCGCCTCTCAGCCATTCGATGGCGATCGAGCCGCATCCGGCGCCGACATCCCACAGCGTCTCCCCCGCAAGCGGCCCAAGGGCCGCGAGCGTCGCGGCGCGGACCTCACGCTTCGTCAATTGACCGTCATGGAGAAAGGCGTCGTCCGGCAAGCCGGCCAATCGGGAATAGGCGCGCGCATTGGGCCCTGCCTGGCATTCGATGGCGACCGTGTTGAAATCGGCCGTTACACGCTCACCCCACTCGTCGGCCGACGCCTCGACGCGACGCTCGTCGATGCCGCCCATGTGTTCAAAGACGGTCATCCGGCTCCGCCCATAGCCGTTTGTCATCAAGGCGCCGGCGATGCGAGAGGGCGTATGGCCGTCGGCGCTGAGAGCCAGGACACGCGCGCCGGGCGCCAGATGGAGATGGAGGGTCTCGAGCGGTCGGCTGTGCAGACTGACCAGCTCGACCTCCTGAAGCGGCCAGGCAAGACGGGCGCAAGCGAGGGAAAACGCGCTGGGCGCCGGAACGATCATCATCTCGGCCGTGGGGAACCGTCGAGAGAGCGCAACCCCGATTCCAAACGACATGGGATCGCCGGTCGCAAGCACGGCCACGCGTTTTCCCCGTCGCGCCGCGATTGCATCGATCGTTCGGGCGAGCGGACTCTCCCATGCCAACCGCTCCGTCGCGTGGCCGTTCGGCACCATCTTCAAATGGCGCGCGCCGCCGACGAGCACCTCGGCGCGTTCGATGAGACCCCGCACGGAGGCCGGTAGGCCCGCGAGCCCGTCTTCGTTGATGCCGATGATCGAGAGCCAGGCGGTCATGGCAGGCCTTCGAAAAGCGCGTTGATGGCCGCCGCAGCCATGGCGCTGCCGCCGCGCCGTCCGAGAAGCGTCAGGAAAGGAACGCCGCGCGAATTGTGCGCGAGCTCCGCTTTCGACTCGGCGGCACCGACGAAGCCGACCGGGAATGCAAGGATGGCGGCAGGCTGCGGAATCCCCTGGTCGAGCAACTCCAAAAGGCGAAACAGGGCTGTCGGGGCGTTGCCAATGGCAACGACGGCGCCCTCAAGGCGCGGCCCCCAGCATTCGACGGCGGCAGCCGCGCGCGTACATTTTTGGGCCGAAGCGATCGCCGCGGCCTCGGGCTCGGCATAGGCGCAGATGACGCGGCCACGACCGGCCTCCGCCGTGATGCCCTGCGCGGCCATGGGCGTGTCGACCAAGACGGTCGCACCCTGCTCGAGGGCCGCCTTCGCGCGGCTCGCGACGTCAGGTGAGAACGCAAGGTGTTGCACGATATCCGGCATGCCGCAGGCATGGACGAGCCGCAGGGCAACAGTCTCGAGCGATGGTGGAACGGCGGACAGGTCCGTCTCCCGGCGCGCGATGGCAAATGACCGGCGATAGATTTCCTGCGGCTCCCGGACGTAGTCGATCATCGTCTCGATCAAGCGCCTTCCCGCCCTGATCGCAAACCGCGCGGACCCAGGGGATGGTCTGCCTGCGGATAGGGATGGTGGTGGCCCTGGGTGTGGGGATGGGTGTGGCCGTGACGCGATGGGTGGCCATGCGCATGGTCATGATGATCGTGACCGTGGTGGTCATGGTGGTGATCGTGCGCGGGCGAATCCTCGACGCCCGCTCCTTCGACGTGATGATGATGGCTTTCTTGACGAAGGCCGACTTCATCTTCGAAGCCGAGCACCTGCACGCGGTACTTGCACAACTGGCAGTTCATGTTGCCGGAGCCGTGCTGGATCTCGTCGATCCGCTCCGCGATGGCATCGAGCACCGAAGGGTGATCGTTGAGGTAGCCCGCCTTGACGAAATGGGTGCCGGGATGTCTCGCGGCAACCGCGTCCACGGCATCATAGATCCGACTCACCAGGATGCCGCTGAAGAGAAAATACGGGTGGACGATGATCCGCTTGTAGCCGAGCCGGACTGCGTGCTCGAGCGCCGGCTCGACGAGCGGGAAGGTCACGCCCGAATAGGCTGTTTCGCCCCAACCGAAGCCGAGGCCTTCCCAGAGCATCCGGGTCACTTTGCTGACGTTGGAGTTGGCATCGGAGTCCGACGTGCCGCGGCCAACGACCATGAGAAGACAGTCGTGGCGCGCGACCGCGCCGCGCGCCTCGTTGGCCGCGGCTTCGGCCTCGCGGATGCGACCGCCAGCGGCAACCAGAAGCTTTGCATCCACGCCGAGGTCGCGACCGTACCGGATCGTGATCCCCGGGTGACGAGCCATGTAAGTGTTGAGGACCGAGGGGATGTC
This sequence comes from Alphaproteobacteria bacterium, assembly GCA_046349515.1. Classification (GTDB taxonomy): domain Bacteria; phylum Pseudomonadota; class Alphaproteobacteria; order CADEGL01; family CADEGL01; genus JBGPGW01. The sequence goes on from JAXMCE010000014.1 coordinate 65,760, forward strand.
GTTCTTCGCGTGCCCGGCGGCGAACAGCATGCACGGAATCGCGAGGATGCTTGTCGCGCCGCGCGAGCGAAGCGTGTCCAAGCCCTCGGCGATGATCGGCCGCGCGAATTCGAGATAGCCGTGTTCGAGATCGTAGGCACGAAGCCGCTCGCGCATGCGCGCGGCGACCGCATCGAATTCCCGGATGGCCGATGCGTCACGGCTGCCATGGCCGCACAGCATCACGGCGGTTTTTGTCATGAGGGCCTCCTCGCGCGTATCCTGATGACTTGAACGCCGGGGTCAATACGTCTTGAGGTCCGCCATTGTTGACCGCATCGCGTGAGCTGGCCATGCTTTGAGCATGTCGCTCATCGACGGGGTCATGGGGCCGGCGCCGCTTGTCCTGCTGGCCGCGGCCCTCGCCCTGGATGCCGCCTTGCCTATGGCCGTGTGGCCCTTCGGATGGGCTCCGCATCCCGTCCGTTGGGTGGGTTGGCTCGCTGTCGTGCTCGAGCGGCGCTTCAATCAGCCGCATGGGTCCCGGACAAGGCGGCGTTTGTCGGGCGTCCTTTCGACCGCCGTCCTCGCCGGCGCCGCGATGGGCCTCGCCGTCGCGGTTCGAGCGATCGGCCGTGGCGTGCCCTATGGCTGGCTGATCGAGCTGGCGCTTGTGACATCTCTCCTTGCCCAGCGCAGCCTTTACGTCCACGTGGCCCGCGTCGCTCGGCCGCTCGCGGCAGGCGATCTTGAAGGCGCGCGTGCGGCCGTGTCCGAGATCGTTGGCCGCAACCCCGAGTGCCTCGATCGACATGCGGTGGCACGCGCAGCCATCGAATCCCTGGCCGAAAACTTCTCCGACGGGGTCGTCGCTCCCGTGCTCTTCTACGCATGCTTCGGTCTTCCGGGCCTCGTCCTCTACAAGACCATCAACACGCTGGACAGCATGTGGGGGCATAAATCCGAACGCTTTCTCGAGTTTGGATTTGCGGCGGCCCGTTTGGATGATGGGCTCAACCTCGTTCCCGCGCGCCTGTCCGGGGCCGTGCTTGCCGTCTCGGCGCTCTTGGTGCCGAAGGCGGAGATGTGGGAGGCCTGGCGAAGCATGGGGCGGGATGCGGCGAACCATCGCTCCGTCAATGCAGGCTGGCCGGAGAGCGCCATGGCGGGCGCGCTCGGCATCGCGATCGCGGGACCGAGACGCTACGGCGATGTGCTGGTCAATGACTCATGGATGGGCGGGGGGCGACAGAATGTCGAGGCCGCCGACATTTTCCGCGCGCTCGGGCTCTATGCCGTCGCCTGCCTCTTGCTTTGGCTCGGCGTTCTTTCCGCGGCTCTCGTGGCGGACTTGCGCCTGTAAGCTCAGCGCTTCCGCGCGATCGCGAGCAGCTGGTCCAAGTCAAGGTGGGCCGCGAGGTGATCGGCGAGGCGGTCGAGCGCTTGTTCGACCTGCTGCTCATAACGGGCGCCGGGCGCGCGCCCCTCGCGGATGGAAGCGAGAAAGGCGCCGCGAAAGGCGTCCGATGAGAACAAGCCATGAAGGTAGCAACCCTCGATCAACCCGGAGCTCGATCGAGCGCCGTCGAGTGCACCGCCGTCGAAACGTAAGAGCGGATTCGCGAGATCGGGTCCCCGTGTCTCCCCCATGTGCATCTCGAAGCCTTTGACGGTCGCGCCCGTGGGCAGATGGACCGCGGCCACTTCGCGCAAGACCTTGGACGGGCCGATCGTTGTCTCGATGTCAAGGAAGCCGAGGCCGACGGACTCTCCCGGCGAGCCCTCGATTCCCGACGGGTCGTGTACGGCGTGCCCCAGCATCTGGTATCCCCCGCACAGGCCGAGAATCCGCACGCCGCGGCGATGGAGGGCGCGGAGGTCGATATCCCAACCCTGGGCCTTGAGGAAGGCGAGGTCGCTGCGCGTGGACTTGCTTCCCGGCAGAATCACGACGTCCGAGTCTGCCGGCACGACCTCGCCCGTCTGGACAAAGCGCACCCGCACATCGGTCTCCGATGACAAGGGGTCGAAGTCGTCGAAATTCGCGATTCTCGGATAGCGAAGAATCGCAATCTCGATGGGCTTCGCGTCCGCGCCGCCGGTGGCCGGTCGTCGGTCATCGAGCGCGACGCTGTCTTCATCGGGTAGGAGCCGTGCAAGGTCGAGATAGGGCACGACCCCGAGGCACGGAAGCGCCGTCCGGCGTTCGATGATCGCGCGGCCGCCGGCGAAGAGCGAGGGATCGCCGCGGAACTTGTTGATGATGAATCCCGCGAGGTGGCGGCGCTCGGCGGCGGTCAGGAGAGTCCAGGTGCCGATGAGGCTCGCGATCACGCCGCCGCGCGCGATATCGCCGACGAGCACCACGGGCACATCGGCTGCTCGGGCGAAGCCCATGTTGGCAATATCGCCCGCGCGCAAATTCACCTCCGCCGGGCTGCCCGCTCCTTCGGCAAGCACGAGGTCGCACTGGTCCGATAGTCTCGCGAAGCTTTCGAGGACACGCGGCAGGAGCTTCGGTTTCCACTGCGCATAGTCGCGCGCGGCAGCCGTGCCGGCGACGCGCCCTTGGACGATGATCTGTGCGCCGGTCTCCGATTGCGGTTTCAAGAGAACCGGGTTCATGTCGGGATGAGGCGGCGTGCCACAGGCCCGTGCTTGAAGCGCCTGGGCTCGTCCGATTTCCCCGCCGCCATCGGTGACGGCGGCGTTGTTCGACATGTTCTGAGGCTTGAAAGGCCTTACGCGAAGGCCGCGGCGCACGAAGGCTCGCGCGAGGCCGGCCACGAGAAGCGACTTTCCGACGCTCGAGCCGGTTCCTTGGATCATCAGCGCGGGCGTGCGTGCGCTGACCTCCGCACGCCGCCCGCGGGACGTTCGCCTATTGCACGACAACGGCCGTCCGGAGTGCCTCTGCGTCCGGATTCCGGAACGAGCGATCCATCACGATGGCACGCGCGGTCGCGCCGGTGCCGTAGAAGTCCCGGTTGAGATCAGCCCGTTCCGACACGACGGAGCCCGTGAACGCGCCGCCGGCAAAGAGGCCGCGGTTCTTCGTATACGCTTCGATGTCGGCGGAGAGCGCGGTCGTCGTCGAACCGGCGATGCCTTGACCGACTTCACCAAACGCGATGCTCGCATCGAAGCCAAGCTTCATGTTGTTGTTGAGGATCGCGTTCAGGCCTTTGAGCGTGTTGATGACGAACACGGCCTCGGAGTCCTGGAAGCCGATCTGAAGGCCGACGCTTCCGCCGCCGAGCGAGAAGAATGCGGGGTAGCTCCATTCGCCATTGGCGTCGCGCGACATCAAGACGCCGCTGCCGCCTTCGCCGCCAATGATGAGGCCGCCTCTCAGCAGCGACGGAATGATCAGGACACCCTGCGCGTTTTTGAGCGCGGCGCGCATGCGCGTGAAATCCGGATTGGCGAGTAGCTTCTCGATGGTGAAGCGTGATTTGTCGATCAGCACCTGCTGCTGGTTCTCGGCCCGCGCCGCCGACGCGCTCAAGAAAAGCGCGAGGGCGATGAGGGGACTGATCAGGGCTCGAAAGGTCACTGTCATAAGTCCACTCCTTGGTGGTTTCAGAACTCGATGCCGGGCTGGGCTTTGACGCCTTCGCGGAACGGGTGCTTCACCAGCGTCATGTCCGTCACCAGATCCGCGAGCTCGACGAGCTCCGGCTTAGCGTTGCGGCCCGTCACGACCACATGCAGCTCTGGTCGACGGTTCCGCAGGACGGAAATCACCTCCGCCACCGGCAAATAGTCGTAACGTAACACAATATTGAGTTCATCGAGAATTACCATACTAAATGTGGGGTCGAGGATCATTTCCCTGGCCGCCGCCCACGCCTCTTCCGCTGCTTGGATGTCGCGAGCGCGGTCCTGGGTATCCCAAGTGAATCCTTCTCCCATGCGCCGCATCGTGACCTGATCGCCGAATCGCTCGAGCGCCCTCCTCTCGCCTGTCTCCCAGGCGCCCTTGACGAACTGGACGATACCAAGACGCCAACCGTGGCCGAGGGCGCGGAGCGCGAGGCCGAAGGCCGCTGTCGACTTTCCTTTGCCCTTGCCGGTATGGACGATCAAAAGGCCCTTTTCCCTGGTCTTCGTCGCAAGAATCTTGGCCCGCGCGGCTTTGCGTTTGGCCATTTTCTCGGCATGGCGGCGATTGACCTCGGTCTCGTCCTCGACGTCGCTCATGTTCCCCCATCGGCCACGAGGTTTTGCAGGATTCCGTGGGTGCTGTTGGCGCGGGGGCGCCACAAGCCCCGCGCCTGGGCCTCGAGCAGGCGCGCGCCCATATCTCGAAGAGCCGCAGGGTTATGCGCCTCGAGGAAGCCTCGGACATCATCGTCTCGGATGTAGGCGTCAAATACGGCATCAAAATGGTGATCGCCCACGACCCGGGCGGTTGCCGCGAAGGCAAACAGATAGTCGACCGTCGCGGCCATCTCGAATGCGCCTTTGTAGCCGTGGCGCATCACGCCCTGAATCCATTTGGGATTGACGACGCGGGCACGGACCACGCGCCCGATCTCCTCTTGGAGCGTGCGAATCCGGGGGCTTTCGGGCCTGGCATGGTCGCCGTGGTAGAGGGCGGGTTGCTCGCCCGAAAGGGACCGGACCGCGGCGGCGAGCCCGCCTTCGAACTGGTAGTAGTCGTCGCTGTCGAGGATGTCGTGTTCGCGATTGTCCTGGTTCTGGAGGACGGCCTGGGTGTTCGACAGGCGTCGCTCGAAGAGCTGGTGGGCGGCCTGCCCCTCCGCGCCCGCTCCGTAGGCGTAACCGCCCCAAACGACGTAGGCGCGGGCGAGATCGGCATCGCTCGTCCATCCCCGCTCATCGATGAGCGCTTGAAGTCCCGCGCCATAAGCGCCCGGCTTCGAGCCGAAGACGCGATAGATGGAGCGCCTGTCCGCCTCGGCCGCCGTCAAGCCAGAGGCAAGAAGCTCTTCGCGCTCCGTCCTCGCGCGCCCGGCCAGGGGATTCACCGACTCTGGCTCATCGAGTGCGGCCACGGCACGGACCGCCGAATCGAAAAGATCGATCAGGTTTGGAAACGCGTCTCGAAAGAATCCGGAAATGCGCAGGGTCACGTCGACGCGCGGCCGGTCAAGGACTCCTGCCGGAAGAATCTCGAAGCCCGTGACGCGCCGCGACGCGGTGTCCCATGTGGGTCTCACGCCCATGAGGGCAAGCGCCTGGGCGATATCATCGCCGCCTGTCCGCATGTTGCTTGTGCCCCAGGCGGAGAGCGCGAGCGTCTTCGGGAACTCCCCGTGGTCTTGGGCGTAGCGTTCGACGAGCAAGCTGGCCGCCTTCCAGCCGAGCTGCCAAGCGGCCGGTGTCGGCACGGTCCGTGTGTCGACGGAATAAAAATTTCGGCCGGTGGGGAGGACGTCGGCACGGCCGCGCGTGGGGGCGCCCGACGGGCCGGGCTTGACGAACCGTCCGTCGAGCCCGTCGAGCAGGCCGTGCTGCTCGGATTCTCCTGAGCCGAGAACGGCCGGCCGTATCACGGTGCGCAGGTGGTCGAGCACGGCGGCGGTCCGCCCCCAGTGAGTCTCGGGCGCGATCGTGCCGGCGACGAGCGAATGCGCGAGACCCTCGATCCGTTCGACCGTGTCGCCCTTGGTGCGCCAGCCATCATCGGTGCCGAGCGCGCCGGGCCGAGGTCCTGTCCATGGATCGGCAAGCCGGCAATCGAGTGGGTCGAAGTCGAGCTCGAGGTCTCCTGCGATGGCGCGGATGAGGGATGCATTCCCTCCCATTCCGCCATCCCGGGGCACGCGCAGGAGGGCGACGAGGAGGTCAGTGAGCTGGTCGCCCGCAGGCACTCGGCCAAAGACGTGGAGGCCGTCGCGAATCTGCATCTCTTTGAGTTCGCAGAGATGGTTGTCGAGCTTGGAGAGTGCCGATAGTTCATCGTCATCGGGCGCGATCGCGCAGTCGCGGTCGAGACCGAGCCGTGCCGCGTGGTCGAGAATTTGCCGCCCCAGGACTTTGAGCCGGCGCGGGTCGACCCCGGAAGCCTCGTAGTATTCGTCGACCAGCGCTTCCAGGTCCTTGAGCGGTCCATAGCTCTCGGCGCGGGTGAGCGGCGGCGTCAAATGGTCAATGATGACGGCGGACGCGCGTCGCTTCGCCTGGGTGCCCTCGCCCGGATCGTTGACGATGAATGGATAGAGGTGGGGCATCGGTCCCAGGATCGCATCGGGAAAGCATGCGGATGACAGCGCGAGCGACTTGCCGGGCAGCCATTCGAGGTTGCCATGCTTGCCCAGATGGATGATCGCTTGCGCGCGGAAACCGTCGCGGAGCCAGGCGTAGAAGGCAAGATAGCCGTGCGGCGGGACGAGGGCGGGGTCGTGATAGCTCTTCTGAGGGTCGATGTTGTAGCCGCGTGCGGGCTGGATGCCGACGACGAGGTTGCCGCAGCGAAGGGCGGCTATCCTGAACGCACCGCAATCGGTGCGGCCCGGACGGAAGAACGGATCGCGCTCGGGAGGACCCCAGCGCGCCGTGACTTGCTCCTGCACCGGCCGCGGCAGAGCTGAAAACCAAGCCGCGTAGTCGGCCAGGGAGAATTCCTCCCCGTTTCCGCTGGCCGTCGGCCGGGCATTCGTCGGGCCATCGAGGAGCTGGGTGATGAGAGCGCCGCTATCCGCGGGAACGTCACGGACGTCGTAGCCTGCCGTACGCATCGCTTCCATCACGGTCAGGGCCGAGGCGGGCGTATCGAGGCCGACGCCGTTGCCGATGCGGCCGTCACGATTGGGATAGTTGGCAAGGATGAGGGCCACGCGCCGATCCTCAGGCGCCGTTCGGCGGAGCTTCGTCCAGTTGCGCGCGAGCGCCGCGACGTGATCGACGCGATCGCCGACCGGGCGATAGCCGACGACGTCCGTCTCGGTCGCCCGGTCCGTGGTGATGACATCCTTGAACGACACGGCGCGGGACAGGACGCGCCCGTCCACTTCGGGAAGCGCCACGTTCATGGCGATATCGCGCGCCGAAAGGCCGCGTGTCGTTGACGACCACGCCGCTTCGGTATCGCTTGCGAAGACGACTTGGAGCACCGGCGCCTCAATGCCATCGAACGGCGTCGCACTGCGTGCGCCCGGTGCCGATACGGAGAAGCCTGTCGTGTTGAGGATGATTGAGGGTCGCGTGCCTTCGTGGAGAGTTTCGATGAGCGAGGCGGAAACCGGATCCTTGAGACTCGAGACGAAGATCGGCAGTGGGCCGAGTCCCTCTCGCACCAGCGATTCGATCAGCGCATCAACCGCGCGAAGGTTCCCTGCCTGTACGAGCGCCCGGTAGAAAATGAGGGATGCGACCGGAGCGTCTGCCGGCCAGTGGCGGCGCACATCGTCGAGCATCGGCTGTCTCGAGCCAGGCCAATAAAGCCCCGCCCGCAGCAACGGGATAGGTTCGTTCCAATCGAGGGGATGTCCGATCAGAGTCGCCGAATAACGAAGGAGATTCTCGGCGTTCTCGATCCCGCCGTTGACGAGAAACTGCCACAGTCGATGGGTGATGTCGTTGCCGAGCGTCGAGTGCGATTGAAGCTCGGCATCGGGCTGATCGTCGCCCGGCACCATGGCAAGCGCGATGCCGCGTTCCCGACAGACGCGCGCAATTTCATCGACCCCGTAGGGCCAATAGCCCCGGCCGCCGAGGAGGCGCAGGATGACGAGCCGGGCCGCTCCGACGATCTTCTCGACGTAGAGATCGACCGACATGTTGTGGGCGAGGCGAGTCAAGTTGGCGAGCCGCACCCTCGGCATGGGTTGGGCGGCTGATTCCCGAAGATGTCGCGTCGCTTCCGCAAGACACGCGATCTCCGTGTCCGCCGCCGTCAGTACGACGATGTCGCCCGGCGTCTGGCCAAGGTCGACCGCCTCGCGGCCATCAGCGATGACTCCGGGCTGTGCCGCTAGAAGGTGCATCCCGCCTCGGATCGCCGCGGGTGCGTGTTGTGGATCACGGCGTTTGGTGCTGGCCGCCGATGTGCGCGGCGATGGCGGCGTGGTCGAGGCCCTTCGACCCGATGACGACGAGCTGGCTCCGGCGGATTTCGTCCGCGCGCCATGGGCGATCGAAATAGTGCTGGATGCGCGTGCCCACTCCCTGGATGACGAGCCGCATGGGCTTTCCCGCCACGTCGATGAAACCTTTGACCCGCAGCACATCGTGCGCTTCCGCTGCGGCCTCGATGCGTCGGCACAGCGCCGCGGGGTCGGGGATGATCGGGAGCGCGATCGTGAAGCTCTCGAAGTCATCGTGATCGTGTTCGATCTCGCCGTCATGGTGTGACGGTCTCGTCGCAAGGTCGTCTTCGGCGCCGATCCCCAATCCCAAGAGCACGTCCGTGCCGATCACGCCATGCGTCGTGGGAAGCACCTTTGCGGCCGGGCGAAGAGCGGAGCGGAGCCGTTCCGTGACCTCGTCGCGAGCGGCGGCATCGACGAGGTCGCACTTGTTGAGCAGCACCACATCGGCCGCCGCGATCTGGTCGTCGAACACTTCGGCAAGCGGATTGTCATGGTCGAGAGATGGATCGTCGCGGCGCTGAGCCGCGATGGCATCGGGATCATCGGCGAAGCGGCCGTCGGCGACCGCCGCCGCATCGACCACGGCGACGACGCCGTCGACGGTGACCCGGCTCCGCACCTCGGGCCACTGGAACGCTTTCACAAGCGGCTTGGGCAGGGCCAAGCCGGACGTCTCGATGATGATGTGGTCCGGAGGATCGTCACGCTCGATCAACCGCTCGATGGTCGGCAGGAAATCGTCGGCAACGGTGCAGCAGATGCAGCCATTGGCCAGTTCGATGACGTCTTCGTCCTTGCAGTTCGGGATGCCGCAGCCGTCGATGATGTCGCGATCGATGCCGAGCGAGCCGAACTCGTTGATGACGAGGGCGAGCCGCCGTCCGTTGGCCGACTGGAGAAGATGGCGGATGAGGCTGGTCTTGCCGGCGCCGAGAAAGCCGGTAATCACCGTGGCGGGAATCTTCTGACGGGAGGGATTCATTGTCATCGCGTGTCCTTGAGGATCATGGGCAGGCCGGCTACGAGGAAGGCGACAAAATCCGAAATATTCGCGAGCGCCTGGTTGAGGTGTCCCGCCGCATCGCGGAACCGGCGCGCGAGGGCGTTGTCGGGCACGATGCCGAGTCCCACTTCGTTCGAGACGAACACGACGGGACTTCGCCAGCTTGCGCGAGCCTTGAGAAGGTCGGCGCTCGCTGCCTCCGGATCGCGTCCCTCAAGGAGGAGATTGCTCAGCCATAGCGTCAGGCAGTCGACCAAAATCGGCCGTCCGCCCAATGTATGTCGGTCGATTGCGCCGACGAGATCAAGCGGCTCCTCGATCGTCATCCAGTCGGGACCGCGGCGGGCACGGTGGGCGGCGATCCGGTGCGCCATCTCCGCATCGCCAGGCGTGGCCGTGGCGAGATAAAGGCCGGGTCCGCTGATGAGCGATTCCGCATACCGGCTCTTGCCCGAACGGGCGCCACCCAGGATGAGGGAAATGGGCGCAAGGGGACGGTCGAGTGAACGATCGACCGTGCGCGTCGCAGCCGCTGAATCCATGCGCGATCCTCCGCCCGAGGATGTGCTTGTTGCCTCCGCGTCGGAGAGGTCTCCTGGCTCGGGGTCGTCGACGACGGAACCTTCCCAACCGCGCGAGCCTCGCGACCCGCTTCGTCAGTGGCCTTGTGCCGTCGCCTCGCCGCTTACAGTTGCGGGGGCAGCGCCGGGTTTGGCGGCTCGGGAGCCACCGCACCGGACTTCCCTGTTCCGACGCGAGAGCGACCCTATCACGCGATCGCGGGAGAGGCCAGATCGGTCCCCTTCGGCATTTTGGCGGGAACGTGATTGACCGCGACGACGCGCCACGTGGACGGCGCCGTCGAGTCGGCGATGGGCGCGATATGGTCGAGCCGCGTGAGCGACAGGTTCTCGACCGAGAAGGCCAAGGCACCCGTCGGCTGGAGGCCAAGTGCCAAGGCCAAGGCTGCGCGAATCGTCCCGCCATGGGCGACCGCGACGATATCCTGGCCGGCATGATGGGTCGTCAAACGCGCGATCGCGAGTGCCACGCGCTCGGTCACCTCGGCGAAGCTTTCTCCGCCCGGCGGACGGTGATCGGCGGCTGTGATCCAGAAGCCCGGCCAAGGCATATGCCGGCTGTAGATTTCGCGTCGGGGCCGACCCTGCCAATCGCCGAAATGCTGCTCGGCCAATGCAGGCTCGATGACAAGAGGCGGCACCGCGCGTCCGGCTTGGCCGATGGCCTCTGCCGTCTGGTGGGTGCGGGAGAGATGGCTCGCGACCCAGATGGCGCGCTCGGGCAGAAGATGCGCGAGCGCCGTAAACGATGCGGAATCCGAGCAGTCGGCGGGAAGATCACGCTGGCCGTAGATGCAACCGCCGTCGTCGACGACCGGCGCATGGCGGATCCACCACCACCGCGTCGTGACGGTGTCGTTCACGGAGCCCCATGCATGGCGGCCGCCGCGAGCAAGATGGCGGTCTCGACCACCTGCTGCACGGCGCCGAGTACATCACCCGTGTATCCGCCGAGGCTCCGCATGGCGAGGCCAGCGACTGCCGCGGCCGCAAGGCCTGCGACGAGGATGGCAACGAGGCCTTGGCCAATTCCGAGGAACAGGAGCATGGCGATGGCGCCGATGACCACGGCCGCGACCGTCACATCGCCCGTCGGTTGGCCGACCATGGCGCCGAGGCCGCCCGGCCGGACGGCGGGCAAACGGGTGATGATGAGGGGGAAGACCGCCCGTGATCCGGCGCTCGCGGCGACGAGGGCCGCCGCGGCCGCTCCCGGCGTGCCGAGCTTCATGAGGGCGGCCGCCTTCAGGCCGAGGCCGAAGAGAAGCGCAAGCGCGCCAGCAGCGCCGATCCGGCTGTCGTCCATGATCCGCAATCGATCGTCCGGCGACCGGCCGCCGGCCAATCCGTCCGCGAAATCGGCAAACCCGTCCTCGTGGAGGGCGCCGGTGACGAACGCGCTCGTGGCGAGGGCGCACAGGGCTGCGGCCAACGCGGGAACGCCCAGATGATAGGCGACCGCATAGATCACGGCGCTCACGATTCCGATCGCAATGCCCACGAGCGGAAATGCGCGGAGAGCCCGTGCCATGTTGGGCGCCGGATGTTCCGCTCGAAGCTCGTCCGATTCGACCTCAGCCGCTCCGGCTTCTGGCGTCGGCTCCGAGAAACGGAGACGCGTGAGGAACGAAAGGGCCAAGCGCAGATCGATCGCCCAATCGGCAAGGTTGAAGCGTGCGCGTTGTGATTCGTGGAAGGAATCCGACATGGCTGTCGCGATGCAAATCCGCTGGCGTCTTGCCGCCCACTTATAGGACAGTTGACCCGCGAATGACAGGGACGAGCGCGCGGAAGGAACGGTCGATGGGCCGATGGGTCGAGATGAGCCGCATCATCGAAAACAACATGGCCGGCATCAACCCGCGCTACTCGGTGCGCGTGCGCCCTTTTCTCACCCATGAGGCGACCGGCGCCCAGCTCGAGGGCCAGGCATCCTTCGAGGTTTCCGAGGTGGCCTTTCCGGTGCCGATCGGGACCTATATCGATTCGCCCTTCACGCGCGATCCCGATGGGCGCGATATCGGCGCGCTCGGAATCGACGAACTTGTCTTGCCCGGACTTGCTCTCGATTTCCACGGCCACGGGGCGCGGGCGCACGCGCCGGTCTTGCCCCAAGAGCTCCCCCCTCCAGCGGCGCTCAAGGGCCGGGCGATTCTGTTCGACTTTGGGCGCGCCGCGCACTACGGGACGCCGGCTTATGACGAGACAGCGCCCTACCTTCCGCGCGCGACGGTCGAGGCGCTCATCGACGCGGGCGTCCGTCTCGTGGGGGTCGATTCGCGAAGTCCCGATGATGCGCGGGACCTCAGCCGGCCGGCGCACACGCTGCTCCTGCGTGCAAACATTTTCATCGTCGAGAACCTCATCAACCTGGATGAGGTCCGCGGCCGCGCGTTTCGATTTTTCGCAATCCCCGCGCGTGTCCGCGGCGCAACGTCCTTTCCCATTCGTGCCTTTGCCGAGTGTCTCGAGTGATGGATCGGCAAGCTTCGCGACCCAAGGCGACGCTCGATGAAATGCGGGCGATCCTCAAGAACGTCCCAGGGGCCGACGAGGACTCCGCGGCGGCCGCGGCACAGCGCGAAGCGCTCCTGACGAAGCCGGCGGGCGCGCTCGGCCGCCTCGAGGAGCTCGTGGCTTGGCTCGCGCGATGGCAGGGACGGTATCCGCCACGGCTCGACCGGCCGCGCGTCTCGGTTTTTGCGGGCAATCACGGCGTTACGGCTCGCGGGGTGAGCGCGTTTCCGGCTGATGTGACGCAGCAGATGGTGCGCAATTTCATTGCCGGCGGCGCCGCGATCAACCAGCTTTGCAAGGCGGTCGATGCCGATCTCCGCGTCTATGAGATGGCGCTCGACAAGCCGACACGCGACTTCACCGAGGCCCCCGCCCTTTCGGAAGACGAGTGCGCCCATGCGATGGCCTACGGAATGATGGCGGTCGAGCCTGGAATCGATCTCCTGTGCCTCGGCGAGATGGGAATCGGCAACACGACCGCGGCGGCAGCGATCTGTCACGCGCTCTTTGGCGGGGAGGCGTCCGATTGGACCGGACCGGGGACCGGCCTCTCGGGCTCGGCGCTCGGGCGCAAGGCGGCAATCGTTGCGGAGGGCGTGGCACGGCATCGCGCGGCCATGGCTGATGGATTCGATGTGTTGCGATGCGTCGGCGGGCACGAGCTCGCGGCGATCGCCGGCGCCGTGCTGGCGGCGCGCATGGCGCGCATTCCGGTCCTTCTCGATGGCTATGCCACGACCGCGGCCGCTGCGGTCGTCCACGGGATGGCGCCGGCGGCGCTCGATCACTGTTGCGTCGCCCATTGTTCCGCCGAACCAGGCCACCGGCGACTTCTCGCTCGCCTCGAACGCGCGCCGCTCCTCGACCTTGGGATGCGCCTGGGCGAGGCCAGCGGGGCGGCGCTCGCTGTCGGAATCCTGCGCGCGGCGCTTGCCTGCCACACGGGCATGGCGACCTTCGCCGAAGCCGGCGTGAGCGAGAAATCGACTTAGGCGTTCATTCTCCGACGCGAAGGAACAGGCCGCCGACGCGTGCGCGGTGAAAGCTGTAAAGGAAGCCGATCGTGGCGAGCGCGAGGTAGAGTGCATCGAGCGCGACCGCGCCGGCCATGAGGTCGCTTCGAAATACACCGTCGAACAGAACGGCGCGCATGCCCTCGAAGACATAAGCCGAGGGCAGCGACCATGCCACCGGCTGAAGCCAGGCCGGCAGCGTGCTGATCGGATAGTAGATCCCCGAAATTGGCGCGAAGACGAACACCAGCAGCCAGGCCAGATTCTCGGCCGCCAGGCCCCAGCGCATCAGCACGGCGGTGATCGCGAGCCCGATCGCCCAGCCGAAGGCGAGCAGGGCGATGAAATAGGCGAGTAGCGGCAAGCCCATGCTGAAGATGGAATAGTGGTAGAGCGGAATGGCGATAAGCGCCGCCGGCACGACGCCGATGAGCGTGCGGATCACGCTCATGAGCGTGAGGGAGATCGCCATCTCGTAAGGCCGGAGGGGGCTGATGAAAAGCTGGCTGAGATTGCGCGACCACAGCTCTTCGAGGAACGAGATGGTCATGCCCAATTGGCTGCGGAAGAGCACGTCCCACAAGAGGACGCCGGCGAGGAGCACGCCGCCCGCGCGGGCGACCCAAGCGCTGTTGGTGAGGAAGAACTGGGTGATGAAGCCCCACAACAGGACCTGAACCGTCGGCCAGTACATGAGCTCGAGAAGGCGCGGCCAAGACCGCTTCAGGATGTAGACATGCCGGAGGACCATGGCTCCGACCCGGGCCGCGGAAAAGTAGCCGGTGCTGCCCCCGCTCACTGGGCAGCCTCGGTGATCTGGGCCGCCCGTCCCTGCCGGCGCGCGATATCGAGATAGACCTCTTCGAGCGTCTCCCGGCCAAAGCGGCGGATCAGCTCCTCGGGCGTGCCGCGATCGACGATGCGCCCCCGGCGCATGATCAATACGTGATCGCAGATCCGCTCCACCTCGAGCATGTTGTGCGAGGCGAGCATGATGGTGGCGCCAGCCTCGCGGCGATAGCGCTCGAGATAGCCGCGCGCCCAATCGGCCGTGTCCGGATCGAGCGAGGCCGTGGGCTCGTCGAGGAGAAGGAGCGATGGCTCATTCAAGAGCGCTTTCGCCAAGAGCACGCGTGTCTTCTCTCCCGCCGACAGGCTGCCGGTTGGACGCTTGAGGAACCGCTCGATGTCGAGATCGTGCGCGAGGCGCTCGATTCGCTGGCGGGGGGCCGCGATCTCGTAGAGGCGGGCGAAGACCTTGAGGTTCTCGGCGACCGTGAGGCTCCGCGGCAATTCGACGTAGGGCGAGGAGAAATTCATTCGCGGCAGGGCCCGGTAGCGGTTCTTGACCACGTCTTCGCCGAGCACGCTGATCGTGCCGCTCGTGGGCAGCACGAGGCCGAGAAGCATGGCCAACGTCGTCGTCTTGCCCGCGCCGTTGCCACCGAGAAGCGCGACGATCGAGCCGTGCGGAACGTCGAAGTCGATCGAATCGACTGCGAGGACCTGGCCGAATCTCTTGGTGAGGCCGCGCACCTGGATGGTGGGGTCGGTCATGGCCGCACTATGGGTGAAAATCAAAACCGCGGCCAGGGGCGCCGCGGCCGGCGGCTGCCATCATGACGCTGCGCGCGACGATATCCTCGAGCCCGAGTCCGATCGGGCTCCTCGCGGATCAGCGCTCTCGGAACGCGTTGCTTGTCGTATGAAGGACGCGGTCCGTCAGATAGGAGAGAATCGTTCGCTCGCCGATCTTGAAGTCGACTTCGGCCTGCATGCCCGGCTGGACCTGGTAGAGGCCCGGCCGGTCGCCGAGATAGGTGCGCTGCGTGCGCACGATGACGGGATAGGTCAATTCGTGCGTCTTCGGATCCTCGGCCGCATCGGCGGAGATTTGTTCGACTTCGCCCTCGAGTGTACCGAATTTGATGTGATCGTAAGTCGTAACCTTCACGGTCGCGTGCTGGCCCACCTGGATGTAGCCGATATCCGCATTCGAGACCTGCGCCTCGATGACGAGAGAGTCGCCCGTCGGCACGACGTTCATGACCGCTTCGCCCGGCCGGACGGCCTGGCCCGCGCTGTTGATGACGAGTTTCTGGACGACTCCGTCGACCGGTGCGCGCAGCGCCATCGCCTCGAGCCGCGCCTTGTGCTGCTCGACGGTCCTGTAGGCCACGTCCCGATCACGGCGAGCGGTGCCCAGCTTGTCGAGGACGTCGGCGTTTGAATCGCTGTCGAGGCCTTCGCGCTTGTTCGTCGCCTCGTGCAATGCGGCGCGCGCGCTCGCGAGCTGGGCCTTCAGTTGCGCGATCTGCGCCTCCTGCTCTGTCACTTGGCGCTTGATGGACAAATATTTCAATTTCGGGAAATAGCCCTTGTCCATCAAGGTGGCGGTCGCTTCTTCCTGTTCTTTGAGCACTTCAAGGCTTGCCTGCATCTTGGCCAGCTGTTCGCTGAGGCCGGCGATTTCCGCCTGACGCTGACCGACCACGCTGCCGGCGGCACCGCGCCGTGAGCCGAGGCCGGATTTCCGCTCATTGTAGAGTCGCGTCTGCGTCTCGACGAGATCGGGCCGTTGCTCGACGACCTCGGGCGGGAACACGAGCGGCTTGTCCGTCAGCTCCGCAGTCAGGCGCGCCAGCTCGGCGCTCTTGGTCAGCCAATCGTTCGTGGCCTTGGCGAGCTCCTGCTGGACGAGCGTCGGATCGAGTTCGAGCAAGACGTCGCCGCTCTTCACGATGCTGCCTTCGCGGACGTGAAGCGCGGTGACGGTGCCGCCCTCCGGATGATTGATGACCTTGACGCGGCCGACCGGGCGAACCTGGGCTGCGGCCGTCGCGACCTTGTCCACCTCGGCGAACCCCGCCCAAGCCAGCGCAGCGAGAAACAGGGCCGACAGCGCGACGATGAGGGCGCGGGCAAGCGGCGAATGCTCCCGCTCGGCGACCGCTTCGATCTCGGGCAGGAAATCCGCGTATTGGCTCCGCGGGAAGATCTGCGGCAGGTTGTCGGCGTCCGGCGCGCGGATGATGCGCGCGGCGTTCGCGACCGCGGTGCTGATCGGAGCAATGGCGCGCGAGAGGGAAAGGCGCGACTCACCACCACCCGGCTCGCTCGACTTGTCCGCGCTTTCGCTGCTCATGTCTGACTCGCACTCATCTGTTCGGCCATCCGCTCCTTGGCGAATTCGATCACTTCATTGGGCGTGCCCATCCGTTCGATGTGACCGTTCATGATGAACGCCACTTTGTCCGCGATCGCGATCGGTGCCATGCGATGGGAGATGAGAATGATGGTGCGGCCGCGCGAGGCGCGCTTGAGGTTTCGGATGAAGATGGCTTCGCTCGCCGCGTCGAGCGCGCTCGTAGCCTCGTCGAGGATCAGGATGCGCGGATTGCGGATCAGCGCGCGGGCGATGCAGAGGAGCTGCCTCTGGCCGGCCGAAAGCCCGCCGCCGCGCTCGCTGAGCACGGTGTCGTAGCCCTGCGGCAGGCGCTGGATGAAGTCGTGAGCGCCCACGAACTTGGCCACGGCGACGATGCGTTCGGGCTGCTTGACCGGCAGGCCCATGGCGATGTTGTCGCGGACGGTGCCGGCGAAGAGTTGGACGTCCTGGGGCACGACACCGATCTGATTGCGCAGCCACGGTGTCGACATGTGGGCGATATCCGTGCGGTCGATGAGGATTCGCCCACCAGTCGGGGTATAGAGGCCCTGGATGAGGCGGCCCAGCGTGCTCTTGCCCGATCCCGATGGGCCGATGAACGCGACGATGGTGCCGCTGTCGATCGACAGGTTGAGACTCTCGATCGCGGGCGGCAGGTCCTTGGCATAGCGATAGGTGACGTTCTCGAACGCGATGTCGCCCTTGAGCGGGGGGAGCGGAGACGCCGAGCCCGGACGGGACTCGATCGGCTCGTTCATCACCTCGTCGATCCGCCGGAACGCGGCCCGGACTTCCTGCAGTTGGTGAAGGGCGGCGACCACCTGCCGGATGGGGCCGAGGGCGCGCGAGGACAGGATGTTGGCGGCGATGAGCGCGCCAATCGACATGTCGCCCCCGATGATCGCCCGGGCGCCCACGAAGATGATCATCAGGCTGACCGCCTGCTGCAGCACGTTGCCCAGCACGCCGACGATATTGGCGAGATTGTTGGCCTCGAAGCCCGTATGCGCCGTCATGGCGAGCCGGCCGCCCCAGCGCTTTTCCATCTCGGACTCGAGGCCGAGCGACTTGATGGTCAAGGCGTTCGTGACCGTTTCGGTCAGGGTCGAGGTCTTGGCCGCGAGGGCCGCGAAGTTCTTCTCGGCCAGCCCCTTCTGCAGGCGATGGAAGGCGACGGAGATCAGCAGGAAGATGGGAATTGCCGCGATGGTGATGACGCCGAGCATCGGGCTGATGAACAGCAACGTGCCTACGAACAGGAACATGAAGCAGACGTCGACGAGAACGACCGGCATCTGGCCCGTGAAGAAGGCGCGGATCGTGTCAAGCTGACGAAGCCGCTCGCTGATGAGGCCGGTCGGAGTCGATTCGAAATGACGGAACGGCAGGTGCAACAGGCGGTGAATAACCTCGTTGCCGAGCAGCGCGTCGAGACGCGCGCCCGTGTGGCTCGAGACATAGCCGCGAATGCCGCGCAGGATGAAATCGAAAAAGTAGAGCGTCGCCATGCCGATGACGAGAACATCAAGAGTGTCGAGCGAGCGTTGCCCCACGACCTTGTTGTAGACCGTCATCACGAAGAGGGGCGAGGCCAGCGCGAACATGTTCACGACGAAGGACGAAAGGACGAGCTCCCAGACGACCTTGCGCACGCGTGTCTTGATCAACGAGCGCCAATTGACCGGCGCCGTGATCTCGCTGCGCGGCTGGATGAGCAGGGCTTCGTGGTAGCCCTCCGCCACCTCGCTCGCGCCGATTTCGGCCGTGGCACCGGTCACGGAATCGAAAACGGACAGGCGGCCTGATTCGCGCGCGAGCACGACGCGAGGCGCCACACCGCCCGACCCCAAGGTTATGAAAGGTGTCGGCAGCTGCGCAGCCGTCGCCGCGTCGAGTGCCGTGCGCCCGACCTTGTAGCCAAGCCGGTCGGCCGCGCGCAAAAACGTCTCGACGGTCATGCCGTCGGGACCAATGGGCGTGAAAGCGCGGATATCCGCCTCGGAGACAGGTCGATCGAAGGCCAAGGTCGTCCGCAGGAGACAGCGGAGGAGCCCGTCGACGGGCGCGGCAGAGGCCGCTGTCCCTTGAGGGGCGCCTCCCTCGGTCGCGGATGCGGAATCCGACGACACGACTCTCAAGGTCGGCGCTTCGGCACGCTCTGACTGCGCGGACCAGGACGTGTCACTCGACATGGCGTGCTTTGACTCTGACATCGTTTACCCGAGTTAACGGCATTTCGTCATTTGCCCGGCTCTGGCGCCATTCCGTTTCGGCAGCGCGGTGAAGGCCTATGAGCCGCTCGCCGGGGGTCATGCCACTACACCAATAGGGTCCGTTAACGAATATGAACGACAGGGGTTAACAAGATGTTAACCAGCATTTCTCGTCCGCGGCGTAAGAATACGCGGGTTGGGCCTTAGGAATTTTTGAATACTAGATATTGGGGGTGTCGGGAGTGTAGGCCACAATATGCCGCAGGGGCTCACATCGTACAGGCTCCGCTCGGGGATCGAGCAACCTCCTAAAGACATTTAAGGAGGGCTATTGGCGATGCAACCACCATGCCTGTTCGTTGATGGAGTAGATCGGCTTGTAGTGGCGGATTCGTTCGGTCGACACGGTCGTCTTGATCTGATTGTCGAGCGCCAGGACATCGCCGTCCAAGTAGACCACCAGGATCGCGTGATGGACCCGCAAATTGAGGTCCTGCAGGACGACGAGGCGCAAGGAGTCGTTGTCGAAGCCGAGATAGCGAAGCGAGAGGAATTTGATGATCGCGTAATCCTCGCAATCCCCGTTTCGATCGAGAAACTCGCGGGGCGTCTCCCAATAGTCCTCGACACCCCAATTGACGAGGTCTGTGACGTATGGGTGGTCGTTTGCGTATTTGTTGACGGCTTCGACCTGCGCGCGGCGATCAAGGCGTTGGAGCGTGTCGAGAAAATTGCGCCAAGTATGGAGAAGGCAGGGCTCGAAGCCGCTCGGCGTGCACGGACCCTTGAGAACGGTGGCCTCGACAAGATGGCGCTCGAGCATTCCAAGCCATTTCTGGAAGGGCTTAAGGCTGTCCGAGCGGGTTTCACGCGTGCCGAAAAGCGAGGGGGTCGCGTCGGCCGGTGCAGCACCGAGAAGCGCAAGCAGCAGGACGGACGCAGCAATGGTGCCGCGCCGCGGTCTCTTTCGAGCTCCGTTTCCCGCATGCTGTTGATGGCTCGCCATCCTGGCTCTCCACGCGACTGCCTGTCCCAGCCAGCATAGCCAGGCTTCGTTAACGACCGGCCAACAGAGGCATTAAGGGTCCGGAAACCTTGCGTCGATAGAACAGGTTAAGCGCCATTTGCCCGTTCTTTCGACACGCGCCGGACCAACGCGATCGGCCCCGCGCCCTGCATGGACCGATGACGGACACGACGACCCGCCGCACGAGTGTTTC
>JAXMCE010000015.1:0-83516 GCA_046349515.1 Alphaproteobacteria bacterium
CGGCGCATCATGCCAAAGTCGACTCCGCTTCGTAAGAGCGGAATTCGCCCGTGCGGATCACGGCGTTCTCACAACGCGCTTGGTCTTGCCTTCGGTGCGCGGCAGGCTGAGGGGTGGCAGAAGCGTGATCGAGGCCGTGGTGCCGATCCCGCTCTTGATCGCGCGGGCGAGGCGCTCTGCGATGGCGGGGCTTTCCGCGACACCCGTGGCGAGCTCGACCTCGATCGGCAGCGCGTCGTAAGGGCCCGGCCCTTTGAGCGCGATGCGATACTCGCCCGAGAGCGTCGGCTCGGCATTGACCAGCGCCGCGACCATGACCGGGTAGACGTTGATGCCGCGCACGACGACCATGTCATCGGCCCGCCCCACCACGCGGAAGCGCGGGGCCCAACGTCCGCAGGCGCAGCGATCGGTCCCGGTGATCGTCACGACATCGCCCGTCCGAAAGCGCACGAGCGGCTGGCAATCCTTCTCGAGGTGGGTGAGGACAAGCTCGCCCGTCTCGCCTTCGGCAAACGGCAGCACCCTGTCCTCTCTCGGCACCACGAGCTCGGTGTGGAAGGCATCGCCTCCCATGAAGTGGAGGTCGTTGGTCGTTTCGCACTGGCCCGCGAAGAGGCACATGGCATCGGTCACGCCGTAATTGGCGTTCCGAACCTTGAAGCCCCAGGTGTCTTCGAGGCGCGCGCGGAAGGAGAGGTTGTCGAGGCCGGCCTCGCCGCCGAAGAGTCCGAGCCTGAGGCCGAGGTCGCGCGGCTTCGTTCCGGGAAAGTGCTCCACAAGCGCCTGCTCGAGCACGGCCGGATAGGACGGCGTACAGGAGATCGCCGTCACCTTGAGGTCGAGGATGGTCCGGATGAGGCGCTCGGTGTTGCCGACGCCGAAGGGCACGACCGCGGCGCCGGTCGCTTCGAGGTTCATGTGATCGGTGAGGCCGCCCATCCAAAGCTGGTAGTTGAGCGTGTGGATGACGCGGTGGCCGGGGCCGAGGCCCGAGGCGCGGAACGCGCGTCCGCCGACGGCCGCCGTCAGCACCGCGTCCGCCCACGTGAGGCAGACATTCATGGCGAGCCCGGTCGTGCCCGAAGTGCGATGAATTCTCATGATCGTCTCGGGCTTCGCCGCGAGATAGGTGCCGAAGGGCGGATTCTCCCGCTGGTCGACCCGCAGCATCTCCTTGTCGGAGAAGGGCAGCTCGCCGATCCCTTCGAGCCTCGCGGGCGGTCGTGTGCCCTGCCACAGGCGCTGGAAGAACGGCGAATGGGCCGCGACGTATTCGGCTTGGCGGGACCAGCGCGCCTGCTGCGGCGCGCGGAGTTCATCGGGCGCGAGGAAGTCCGCGCGGTCGATCGGCCCCGATTTCACGCGACACTCCCCATTGTCCCTTGCCACCCATTATGGATCGCGGCGCGCGCTTGTCGAGCCGCGCTGGGACTGGCAGGCCGTACGCCCCTCCACTAGACTCCCTCGGAGCCGCGGGGGAGAGGGGATGGCACCGAGAACGAAAGCGACCGCACGACGCCTCCATGACGACGCGATTCTCATCGACGGGATGGGAGTCGCGGTGCTCCTTCCGACGGCGCTCATCTCCCAGCCCGATTACAAGGGCAAGCCGTTCCTCGACCGGGCGATTGCCTCGGGCGTCACCGCGATGAACGTTACCATGGGCATCCTCGGCATCGGCATGGGGCAGGACAATTTCCGCTCCATGGTCAACACGATCTACGGTCACTATTGCTATTTCGAGCGCGAGAAACGGCTCATCCACGTGCAGACCGCGAACGACATCCGGCGCGCCAAGCGCGAAGGCAAACTCGGAGTCATCTTCGGCTGCCAGGGCATGGCCGGGAAGATCGAGGATGATCCCGGCCTCATCACGATCCTCCACCGCTTGGGCTTGCGCTTCGGCCAGATCGCCTACAACTCGCGCGATTCGCTTGCGACGGGAGCGCTCGAGCTGCCCGACACAGGCCTCACCGAGCTCGGGCGCATTTGCATTCGCGAGATGAACCATGTGGGCGTGCTCGTCGACCTGGCGCATGCGTCCGACCGCACGCTCTTCGAGACGATCGAGCTCTCGACCGCGCCGGTCGTCGTCAGCCACGCCAACGTGCGGGCCCTCTCGAACCACCCGCGCAACCTGTCGGACGACGGGCTCCGGGCCCTCGCAGGCTGCGGCGGAGTCATCGGGATCACGGCCTATTCGCCCTTCGCCGAGACGAAGCCGGGCGTGAGGCCCAAGCTCGACGACTACATCGACCACGTGGCCTATGTCGCCGACCTCGTCGGCATCGACCATGTCGGCATCGGCTCCGATTTCTTCGAGGCCGAATCGGAAATTCGCTTCGAGCGGTTCTTCCGCACGCGCTATCCCGACCTCATCCGCCACTACACGATCGACACGGTGCATGTCGACGGGTTCGAGCGGGTGGACGATCTGCCAAAACTGACGGCGGGACTCTTGCGGCGCGGATTCTCGCCGGCCGAGGTCACGAAAGTGCTCGGCGGCAATTTTCTCCGTGTCTTCGACCGGGTGTGGTAGCCCTCAACGCTAACCGAAGGAACGCATCATGACGATGAACTGGCGCGGCGCGCTTGCTGCCGCTTTCCTCCTGGCTCTCACCGCGTGCGGTGAGCCGACGCAGCACGACATCATCGAGAAGTCGAAGGGCGTCGACACCAAGGAGCAGCTCGAGAAGAAGCTCGGCAAGCCGAGCGACGTCTCGAAGCTCGGTCCCATCGAGAAATGGACCTACAAGGCCAAGGACGGCACCGTCATCTTTGTCATCACCGGCGACCGCGTGGCGCTCGAGGCCGCGGAGTAACGTCTCGTCCTACCGGCTACCAAGCGATCCGGATCCAGCATCACCTGAGGAGAGGCCGCATGTCCCGCGACCCGCGCTACGACATCCTGTTCGAACCGGTTCCGATCGGTCCGGTCGTGGCGAAGAATCGCTTCTACCAGCCGCCGCACTGCAACGGCATGGGCGAGCATCGTCCCAACATGCACGCCGCCATGCGCGAGATGAAGGCGGAGGGCGGCTGGGCCGTCATCCACACCGAACACTGCTCCATCCACCCGCATTCGGATCTCTTGGGCGAGGCGGTGCAGACGCTCTGGGACGACGACGACGTCGCTTGGCTGGCCCTCATGTGCGACAAGGTGCACAAGCACGGCTCGCTCGCGGGCGTGCAGCTGGCCTTTGCCTGCAACTACAACCCCAATCGCTTCTCGCGCGAGGTGCCGATGGGGGCGGACGATCGTCCCTGCACGCAATTCGACCCCCAGTACACGCGCGCCATGGACAAGGCCGACATCCGGCAGATGCTGGGCTGGTGGCGGAAGGCGGCCGAGCGCTCGAAGCGCGCGGGTTGCGAGATCGTCCAGGTCGACGTCAATTTCTCGCAAGTGGCCTACCAGTTTCTCTCGCCGCGCAACACGCGGACCGACGAGTACGGCGGCTCGGTCGAGAATCGCGCGCGTCTCCTGCGCGAGATCATCGAGTCGTGCCGCGAAGGGGTGAAAGGCGATTGCGCGGTCACGGTGCGCATCATCATCGACGAGATGATCGGGGCACGCGGCCTCGAGGCGGAGCGCGACGGCCGCGAGATCATCGAGTGCCTGGCCGAGGTGCCGGACCTCTGGGATGTCGTGGTCGGATCCTGGGATTACGATTCGCGCACCTCGCGCTTCGCGCCCGAAGCCGCGCACGAGGCCAAGACCGCATTCGTCAAGACGGTGACGACGAAGCCCGTCGTGGGCGTCGGGCGTTTCACCTCGCCCGATACCATGGTCGGCCAGATCAAGCGCCGCATCATGGACATGATCGGGGCCACGCGCCCCTCGATCGCGGACCCCTTCCTCCCGAAGAAGATCGAGGAGGGCAGGGCGGAGGACATCCGCGAATGCATCGGTTGCAACATCTGCGTCTCGGGGCACTGGACGATCTCGCCCATCCGCTGCACGCAGAACCCGACCATGGGCGAGGAGTGGCGGAAGGGCTGGCACCCGGAGACGATCGCGCCCAAGAAATCGGACGACACGGTGCTCGTGGTCGGCGCGGGGCCAGCGGGGCTCGAATGCGCCCGTGCGCTCGGCGCCCGCGGCTACCAGGTGCATTTGGCCGAAGCGAGCCGCGAGTTGGGCGGACGCGTCGCGCGCGAGTGCCGGCTGCCGGGGCTCGCCGAGTGGGCGCGCGTGCGCGACTGGCGCGTCGGCCAGATCGCGAAGCTGCCGAACGTCGAGATCTACCGGGAAAGCCGCCTCACCGCCGAGGATGTGCGCAACTTCGGCTTCAATCGCGTCGTCATCGCGACGGGATCCGAGTGGCGGAAGGACGGCTACGGCCGCACGAACTACTACCCGATCCCCGGCTCCGATCGGCCCCATGTCTTCACGCCGGAGGATCTGATGGGCGGCAGGATGCCCGAGGGGCCGGTCGTCGTGTTCGACGACGACCAGTACTACATGGGCTCGATCCTGGCGGAGATGCTTGCCGCCGCCGGCCGCAAGGTGACCATCGTCTCGCCGGCCTCCGAAGTCTCCGCCTGGAGCTATGCGACCTTGGAGACGAAATATGTCGCGAAGCGGCTCGCCGATGCCGGAATCGAGATGCTGACCCACCACAACCTCGTCGAGGTGGGGACAGGTGAGGTGACGCTTCAGCATGTCCATTCCGAGCGCGAGAGGCGCCTGCCGGCCGCCTCCGTCGTCATGGTCGTCATGCGCGCACCCGTGGCTTCGCTCTACCACGAGCTCGTCGCCGATCCCGGCGGGCTCACGAAGGCGGGCATCCGCTCGGTCACGCGCATCGGCGATTGCCTGGCGCCGGGCGCGATCGCGCATGCGGTCTATAGCGGACATCGCTACGCGCGCGAGCTCGATGAGCCGCCGGCGGGCGAGGTGGCGTTCCGGCGCGAACGTCCCATCGTGCTGAGGGCGTGATGGCGGGGCGTCTTCAAGGCCGCATGGCCGTCGTCACGGGTGCCACGCGCGGCATCGGTCGCGCGATCGCGGAGCGGCTCGCGTCGGACGGCGCCGAGGTCATCGGCACGGGCACGAAGCCATCGGGCGCGCTGCCGCCCGGCTGCCGCTACGAGCCGCTCGTCCTCGATGACCCGCGCTCGGTCGATCGGTTCTGCGAGACGATTGCGCGCATGGCACCCCACATCCTCGTCAACAATGCGGGCGTCTCCAACCCGCAGGCCTACGAGGCGATCGAGGACCGGGAATTTCGCCGCGTGCAGGAGATCAACCTGATGGCGCCGATGCGCCTCTGCCAGGCGGCGATCCCCGGCATGAAGCGCCACGGCTGGGGGCGCATCGTCAATCTGACCTCGATCTGGGGGGCCATGGCGCGTACCGCCCGCGCGACTTATGGCGCGAGCAAGTCGGCGCTCGACGGTCTCACGGGCTCGCTTGCGGCGGAAGTGGCGCGATTCAACATCCTCGCCAACTGCGTGGCGCCCGGCTTCACGGAAACCGAAATGACCCGGACGATCTACGATGCGAGCGGGCTCGACGCGCTCGCGAAGACGGTGCCCATGAAGCGGCTTGCGGAGCCGCGCGAGATCGCGGCGGCCGTCGCCTGGCTCGCGAGTCCCGAGAACGGCTACGTGACGGGGCAGAGCATCGTCGTCGATGGCGGCCTCTCCCGCCTCCGGGAGGTGTGAGATGGCGGGACCGCTCGAGGGCAAGCGCGCAGTCGTGACGGGGGCGACCCGCGGCATCGGGCGCGCCATCGCCGCGCGGCTCGCCGCCGACGGCGCCGATGTGATCGGCACGGGGACGAAGCCCTCGGGCGCGCTGCCGGCGGGTTGCCGCTACCATGCGCTCCGCCTCGAGGACGATGCGTCTGTCGAGGCCATGTGCCGCACCATCGAGCGCGAGGCGCCGCACATTCTCGTCAACAACGCCGGCGTCTCGAACCCGCAAGGCTGGGCCGAGATCGACGCGAAGACCTTCCGCGCGACCCACCAGATCGACCTGGTCGCGCCCATGCTTCTCTGCAAGGCGGCTATTCCCGGCATGCGGCGCCACGGCTGGGGCCGATTCGTCGGCATCACGGCCCTCTCCGGAACCTATATCGGACGGAAGACGCGCGCCTCGATCGCCTCGGCCAAGGCCGGCCTCGATGCGCTCCACGCGACGCTCGCGGCCGATCTCGCGGAGGACGGCATTCTCGCCAATTGCGTCGCCCCTGGCTTCACCGACACGGATGTCCTGCAACAACTCTTCAAGCCCGAGGAAATTGCCGCCATCGCCGAGCGCATTCCCATGAAGCGGCTCGGCAAGCCCGAGGAGATCGCGGCGCTCGTCGCGTTCCTCGCGGGTCCCGACAACAGCTACATTACTGGCCGCCAGATCGTGATCGACGGCGGCTACGTGCGCACGCTGTGAGGATGATCGGGCGCACGCGGCCTTCGCGCTATGCCGGAGCGACTGCGTGACGCTCGCGGGTCGCCTGGCGGTGGTGACGGGAGCGACCCGCGGCATCGGAAGGGCGATTGCGGGAAAGCTCCTCGCGCGGGGTGCTTCCGTCATCGCCACGGGGACGAAGCCCGAGGGCGAGCCGCCTGCCGGCTGCCGTTACGTGCCATTGAAACTGGAAGATGCGGAATCGGTCGCATCGTTCTGCCGGCTCATCGAGCGTGAGGCACCGCACATCCTCATCAACAACGCCGGCATGAGCAGCGCCTCGACGGTCGAAGCCGTTGAGTTGGACGAGGTGATGCGCGTCCATGAAGTGAACCTCGTCTCGCCCATGCGCCTCTGCCAGGCGGCCATCCCTGGCATGAAGCGCCACGGCTGGGGCCGCATCGTCAACATCACCGCAGTCCCTGCCGCCTATGGGCGGAAGGGCCGCGCCGTCGGTGGCTCGGGCAAGGCGGCGATGGAGGCCATGACGGCGAGCCTCGCGGCGGAGGTGGCCCCCTACGGTATCCTCGCCAACAGCGTGGCGCCGGGATTCATCGAGACCGAGGCGCTGCGGGCGCTCTATAGTCGGGAGCAGATCGAGGCCATGGCCGATGTCGTGCCATTGAAGCGCCTGGGCACGCCCGAGGAGATCGCCTCGCTCGTCGCCTGGCTTGCGGGGCCCGAGAACGGCTATCTGACGGCGCAGCATCTCTTCGCCGATGGCGGCTTCGGGCGGATGCGGTAGAGGCAAAGGGGGACTCGATGTCGAACGAACTCTCCATGCTGAGTGCGGTCGAGCTCATCCAGCGCTATGAGGCCCATTCGCTGTCACCCGTCGAAGTGGCGCGCGCCGTGTTCGAACGGATCGGCAAGGCCAACGGGCCGGTCAACGCCTTCGTCTACACGCTCGAAGGAAGCGCGCTCGCGGAGGCCAAGGAGTCGGAGGCACGCTGGAAGAAACGGGCACCGCTCGGTCCCATCGACGGCGTTCCCGTGACGATCAAGGACCTGGCCGACATCAAGGGCCATCCGAGCTACAAGGGCTCGCGCACGACGGCGGACACGCCTGTCCCCGCCGATTCGCCGGCAGTCGCCTTGATGCGCGCGTCCGGTGCCGTTTTCATCGGCAAGACGACGACGCCCGAATTCGGCTGGGCCGGCGTCACCCACTGCCCCAAGACCGGCATCACGCGCAATCCGTGGAATCCCGCGAAGACTTCGGGCGGATCGTCGGGTGGTGCCGGCGTCGCCGCGGCGCTCGGGATGGGCGCCCTTCATCTCGGCACCGATGGCGGCGGCTCGATCCGCATGCCCGCCTCCATGTGCGGCATCTTCGGCTTGAAGCCGACGACGGGGCGCATTCCCTACCATCCCGGCTCGGCCATGTTGTCCTGCTCGGCCGTGGGTCCCATGACGCGCACCGTGGGCGATGCCGCGCTCATGATGGACGTCACCGCCAAGTACGATGCGCGCGACTGGTTCGGCATCGCGGCGCCCGCGCCGAGCCACAGGGACGGGCTCGAGGCGGGAGCCAAGGGGCTCCGCATCGCCTACAGCCCGACGCTGTTCGGCGCACGGCCCCATGCCGAGATCGCGGCGGCGGTCGACGGCGTCGCCAAGCTCTACCGCAAGCTCGGCGCCACGGTGACCGAGGTCGGCGACTTCCTGAAGAGCCCGCGCAAGCCTTACGAGACGTTCTATGTCGCCAACCTCGCGCGCCTCTACCGGATGATGACGGAGGAGCAGAAGGCCGTCGTCGATCCGGGCTTCCGCGCCTATGTCGAGGACGGAATGCGCGTTTCGCTGGCCGATTACCAGGAGGCGATCATGGCTGAGATCGCCTTCGGCGCGGAAGTGCAGCAGGCGCTCGTCGACTACGACCTCATCCTTTCGCCGCAGCTCGTGCTCACGGCGTTCGAGGCGGGGGTCGAGGTGCCGGCGGGGCGCGGCATGACGCGCTGGTTCGACTGGGCGCCCTACACCTATCCCTTCAACTTCTCGAACCACCCGGCGGCATCCGTACCCTGCGGGTTCGATTCGAGCCACATGCCCATGAGCTTCCAGCTCGTGGGACGGAAGGCCGAGGAGGCGATCATCCTCCGCGCCGCGCGCGCCTACGAACGCGAGCACCCGTTCCGGATGCCGAAGGCCGGGTAACGCCGCTTATTTCACGTCCACCGCGATCTGGTGGACGATGTCGCCGCGCTCGACGCGTCCCGGCGGTCGCTTCAAGAGCAAGAGCCCGCCGATCGTCGCGCGCACGGGGGCGGGCGCTTTCTCGAGATTGTTGAGGAAGTGCACCTGGCCGAGCACCTGGCCCGGCTTGATTTTGTCGCCCAGCTCGACGAACGGCTCATAGAGTCCGGCATCGGGCGCGATCACGTGCGAGCGCGCATCGTTCACATGCATGAGGCGCGTGGGTGCCCGGCCCTGCATTTCGGCCGTCACGATCTTGCCGTCCATGAGGCCGAAGAGCTTCAGGATGTTGAGGACGCCGTGCTCGGCCATGGCGACGGTCTTGGGGTCGACGCGCCCCGCGCCGCCCAGCTCGGTGTTGATCGCGAGGATGCCCATTTCCTCGGCTTCCATCTCGAAGAGGCCGCCATGGTCGGTCTTGCGGTCGATGAGGCCGATCGGCAGGCCGAAGGCCTTGACCGCCTCGACCGTGCGCTTCTCGCGCTTCTTGTCCGCGCTCTCGTTCATGATGCAGGTCGGGATGTATTCGAGCGTGGTGCCGCCCGAATGAAGGTCGACCTGCACGTCCGTGAGCGGCAGCAGCACCTTGCTCACGTAATGGGCGATCTGCGTGGTGATCGTGCCTTCCTTGGTGCCGGGGAAGACGCGGTTCATGTTGAGACCGTCGATGGGCGAGCAGCGCTTGCCCGCCATCGCCGCCGGCAGGTTCATCGACGGCACGCAGATGATGCGGCCCTGGATCTGGGACGGCTTCAACTTTCGGACCAGCTTGCGGATCGTGACCTGCCCCTCGTACTCGTCGCCGTGGACGCCTGCCGAGAAGAACACCGTGGGGCCGCGGCCGTTCTTGATGACCGCGATCGGCACGGTCACGATGCCGTAGGCCGATTCGTTGGTCGAGCTCGGCACCGCGAGATAGGAAATCTGCTTGCCGTTCTTGTCGAAGTCGATGTCGGTCGCGATACGCGAGATCGGCCCCTTGATCTTCGCCATGGTCGAGTCTCCCCCGTCTCTTCGAATCTGGAACGCGCGAGTCTAGCGGCCGCGTCGGGGACGGTCGAGGGGCGCTAACGCCGCCCGAAGACCTGGACAGCGAAAATCGCGCCGATGATGAGCGCGGCGCCGAGAAGCTGCCTCGGCGTGAGCGACTCTCCAAGGAGGACCGCGGCCAGGAAGACCGTGAACATGGGCTCGGAGTTGCTGATGAACGATACCTTGACCACGCCGAGCGTCCGCATCGAGGTGTACCAGCCCAGGACCGCGACGCTGTAGATGGCCGGGATCGCGAGGAGCGCCGCCCAGCCGATCCCGTCGGACGGCGGGATCGCGGCGCCCGTGAGCAGCGCCGCCGTGACGTAGAGCGCGGTCGTCATGCCCGAGCTGTGGAGCGTCATGCGCCGGTTGTCCACGCGCGCAAGGATGCGGCTCGCGAGCAGCACCGTCGCCACCATGCCGATGGCGGCGAAGCTCGCGCGCACGAGGCCGTGAGGCGCCACCGTCCCGATCGATACTTCGAGGACGAGGGCCAGTCCGAGGAACGCCGCCAGGAGCGAGGCCAGCATGAGCGGCGTCAGCGGCGTCCGCGCGATCAGGCGCGAGATGAGCGTCACAAGCGTCGGGTAAGTGTAGAAGATGAGCGCCGCGAGGCTGATGGGGATGTACTGGAAGGCGCTGTAATAGGCGTAGGACTGGATCGAGACGAGCACGCCGAGCGCGAGGCTCGCATAACGCTCGGTGGGCGCGAGGTAGGCCGACTGGCGCGTCAGGCGGAAATAGAGCGCCATCGCCACGAAGAATAGGCCCATGCGCGAGAGGAGCGCCGTGAGCGCGTTTCCGCCATGGAGGTAGACCACGCGCGCCAGGATGACGCAGAGCGAGTAGCAAAGAAGCGAGGTGAGAAGGAGCGCGAGCGCCGCCCACGGGCGCTGCCGGTCAGTGGTCATCGCGCTCGATTCCGGCTGATCGGCTGCGGCAGGAGATCGTCGTCGGCACGGATGGGGACTCGCGGCGGGCTGCGGGAAGGGCTCGGGCGATCATCGTCCCCTCCGCGGGCGCGATCAACGGGTGGCCTATCCGTGACATTGCGCCTCGCTCGCGGCCAACGCACAATTGAGACCAAGGACTGGTGAGACCAAGGACTGGGGCATCGGGGGAGGGCGGCCATGGCGTTCAACGGCTTCAAGGTGATGGACAGCGACATGCATGTCCAGGAGCCACCGGACCTTTGGACCAAATACATCGCGCCCAAGTACCGCGACCAGGCGCCCGTCGGGACGACGAACTACCTGGGCGACCAGGACCTCATCCATGAGGGCCGCGTGATCTCGCGCTTCCAGGTCCAGGCGCCGTATCAGGGCGGCATGACCGAGTGGTTCACCGACCATTACAACCGCCGGCACATTTACGAGAACTATGACCGCCGCGGCTGGGACTCGCGCTGCCAGATCGAAGCCATGGATGCCGAGGGGATCGATGTCGCGGTGCTGTTTCCGACGCGCGGGCTTTTTGCCCACGCCAAGGAATACGACGACGACGATTTCGCGGCCGCCGTCTCGCGCGCCTACAACGACTGGCTCGCGGATTTCTGCTCGGTCGACACGAAGCGGCTTTACGGAGCCGCCATGCTGCCCGCGCAGAACGTGGACGCCGCCATCGCGGAAGTGAAGCGCGCGCGGGAAGAGTTGGGATTCGTTGCTGTCTTCCTTCGACCCAATCCCGTCCGCGGCCGCAATTGGCACAACCCGTGCTACGACCCGCTCTGGGCGGCCTGCGAAAAGTACGACATGACCGTCGGCTTCCACGAGGGGACGCCGTGTGAGCTGCCGGTCGCCATGGGCGACCGTTTCAAGGGCGTGCATGCCGACCTCTGGATGACCGAGCACGTGGCCGCGCATCCGATCGAGCAGATGTATGCCTGCCTTTCCTTCATCCAGGGCGGGGTGTGCGAGCGGTTCCCGGGCCTGCGCGTCGCATTCCTCGAGGGCAATTGCAGCTGGGTTCCGTTCTGGTTGTGGCGCATGGACGAGCACTGGGAGGCGCGCCAGCATGTCGTGAAGAACCGCGTGCCGCTGGCGCCGAGCGAATACTTCAAGCGCCAATGCTACGTCGGGATCGAGGCCGATGAATCGATCGGCAAGTACGCGATCGATTGGGGTGCTGGCGACAACATCGTGTTCTCGACCGACTTCCCCCACCCGGACAGCCGCTTCCCCAACTCGGTCAAGACGCTGGTGGCACAACCCCTCGACGAGACGGCCAAGCGGAAGATTCTCTGGGACAATTGCGCGCGCCTTTACAACTTCCGCTGAGCGCATTGAAGCGGTCAGGGCGATGTCCGGGCGCGTCCTCATCATCGGTCTTGGCGATCTTGGCCGGCGCTACGCCGCGTCCCTCGCCGCGCGGGGGAGGATCGATGCCTTGATCCTCGCCGGCGGTGGCAAGGGCCAGGGCCCCGCCATCGCCGCGATGATCGAGTCCTGCCACGCGGTCCCGACGCGCTACGAAGCGCTCGATGCGACGCGGCAGGGCGACGTCGAGGCGCTCCTCCGCCGCGCGCAGCCCGACCTCGTGCTCCAATGCGCGAGCCTGTTCAGCCCGTGGGAGATCCTGGCGGGCGACGATCCGCACATCCGCGCCATCCGCTCGGCCGGTGTCGCGATCCAGCTGCCCGCGCAGCTGCCCATCCTCCATGCGGTCATGAGCGCGGCGCGCGCTGTCGACATGAGCGCGCCTGTCATCAATCTCTCCTGGCCCGATGGGACCAATCCCATCATGGCGCGCATGGGCTTGGCACCGACGCTCGGCCTTGGCAACCTCACGATGATCGTCCAGCGCGTTCATGCGGCGCTTGCGCGGGATGCGACGG
This sequence comes from Alphaproteobacteria bacterium, assembly GCA_046349515.1. Lineage (GTDB taxonomy): Bacteria > Pseudomonadota > Alphaproteobacteria > CADEGL01 > CADEGL01 > JBGPGW01. The sequence goes on from JAXMCE010000015.1 coordinate 12,480, forward strand.
AGCATGGGCGGAATCCGCGCGCGGTCCCGCTCGTCCGTGCGCTCGGCGACGCGAGCACGCTTTGGCCGGTTCTCTCCTCGACGCCGCCCGAAGATCCTGAGCGGGGCTGCCGGATCTATTTGGGCGAGGAGGGCACGCGCGCCGATGCATGGGCCTATCGCGGCCCGCCGCTCGAATCGGGCGCGCACCTGAACGAGCTCACCTGTGCGAGCTCGGTCGCCGTCGTCGAAGCATTGCTGCCGGGCGGCCCGTCCGTCCGCGCCTCGTGCCCCGGCGTCGGCGGCCTTGCCGGCGGCTATCCGATCCGCATCGAGGCGGGGCGCGTGGCCTTCGACCTTCCGCCGGCGGTGAGTCTCGACGACGCCATCGCCTTCAACGCCTCGCTTGCGGAAGAAGACGGCATTGCGCGAATCGAGCGCGACGGGACCGTCGTCTATACGGAGCACGCGCGATCGGTGATGGCGTCGATCGATCCGGTCCTGGCCGAGCCGCTCCGGCCATCCCGGGCGGCAGAGCGCTTTCCGCATCTCATCGCGGCGCTGACCGCGCGCCGTCCTGCGACACCCCAACGACGACGAGGCTCCCCATGACCGGAACGCCGCTCGGGCTCATCGGGCTCGGCATGGTCGGCCGGCACTTCGCGCGCCATCTCCTGCGCGCGAACGGCCAGCTCACGGTCTTCGACCTCGCGCGCTCCCGGGTGAAGGCGGCCGTCAGGGAGGGCGCCAAGGCTGCGAGGAGTGCCCGCGACCTGGGCGCCCGGAGCCGCATCGTCGTGCTTTCCTTGCCGTCACCCGATGCCGTCAGGGCCGCCATGCTCGGGCCCTCGGGCGTCTTGGCCGGCGCCAGGCGCGGCACGATCGTGATCGATGCCAGCACGATCGATCCCGAATCGTGCATCGAGATCTATCGCGAAGCGAAGCGGCGCGGCGTCCGCTATCTCGACACGCCCATCAGCGGCGGCGAGCCCGGCGGCGGGGGCACCGACGGTGCCAAGGCCGGCACCATCTCCTTCATGGTGGGCGGGGACAAGGCCGCCTATGCGCGCGCGAAGCCGATCCTCCATGCGATCGGCAAGCGCTCATTCTATCTCGGACCCGCTGGCTCGGGCAGCACAGTCAAGCTCATCAGCAACCACATCGCGGGCTTGAACAACCTCGTCATGATGGAGGGCTTCGTGCTGGGTGCCGCCGCCGGCTTCTCGCCCGAGGCGCTCATGGCCGTGTTCGACGGGACGGACGCCAAGAGCTTCATGATGACGGACTATTTCGCGCCCCGGTACAGGCGGAACGATTTCGATCCGGGCTTCTCCGTCGATCTCATGCACAAGGACCACAAGCTCGCTTCGGATCTCGCGCAGCGGCACAAGGTGCCGCTTCTCTTCAACCAATTGGCGCTCGAGGTCTATCAGATGATGCGTGCGCGCGGCTCGGGTCAGAAGGACATCATCGAGGCCCTCCATTTCCTCGCTGACGCGGCGCGGGTCGACAGGCGCGCCCTGCATCCGCGCCGCACGAAGCGGAAAGCGCGCCGTTAGGGAGGAGGCATCCATGGCGGACGGACGGCTCAAGGGCAAGAGCGCGCTCATCTCCGGGGGCGCCGGCGGCATGGGGCGGGCCATGGCGGAATTGTTCGCGAGCGAAGGGGCCCGCGTCGCCATTGTCGATGTGCAGACAGAGGCCGGACGCGATGCCGCCCGCGCGATCGAGCGGAACGGCGGGGCCGCGCACTTCATCGAAGCCGATGTCGCGGATGCCGTTGCGGTCGAACGCGCGGTCAAGACGACGCTCGATGCCTACGGGCGCATCGACATCCTCTGCAATCACGCGGGTTCCATCATCGTGAAGCCGTTCCTCGAGACGACGGAGGGCGATTGGGACCGGCTCATGGCGACGAACGTCAAGAGCATGTTCCTCATGAGCCGCGCGGTCCTGCCGGGCATGCTGGCCGCGGGCGGTGGCGTGATCGTCAACACCTCGTCGATCTCGGGCCTCACCGCGGCGCCCATGGAAAGCGCCTATTGCACGACCAAGGGCGCCATTCTTCAGTTGACGCGCGCCATCGCCGTCGAATTCCGCGACAAGGGCATCCGCTGCAACGCGCTGTGTCCCGCCTTCGTGCGCACCGACCATGGCTTGCGCGAGATCGACGCTTTGAACGCGCTCGGCTGGGACGCCTCCGAACAGGGAATCGCGAGCCTTCAGGGGCGGATCTGCGAGCCGGAGGAAGTGGCGCGCGCGGCGCTCTTCCTCGCGAGCGACGATTCGCGCTTCGTCAACGGCACCGCCCTCGTCGTCGACAACACCTGGACGGCCGCGAGCTGAAGCCTCAGCCGGCGCGGCCCGCACGCGCCCGGGCGATCTGGGTCGCGACGACGGCACCGATGACGAGAGCCGCACCGAGAAGCTGCTGAAGAGAAAGGCTCTCGTCGAGAAGGAGGGCGGCGAGCACGAGAATCACCACGGGCTCGATGTTGCTCACCATCGTCGTGCGCGTGGGGCCGATCGTCTGGATGCCCTTGAAGAAGCCGAGGATGCCGACGAGGTAGAGGAACGGCGCCGCGGCCAAGGCCGACCAGCCCCCCGCGTCGCTCGGCAGGTGCAGGCCGAATCCCGCGAGCTCGGCGCAGAGGAGCAGCGTGACGAGCGACACCGCCGAGGAGTGGATGGTGAGCTGCATCGTCCCCGCACCGCCCAGCACACGCGCGCCGAGGAGCGTGATCGCGGCCGATGAGAACGCGTCGATCAACGCGAAGACGACGCCGCGCCAGTCGATGCCTTCGCCCGTGACGTCGAGGGCCAAGGCAAGGCCGAGGAAGGCGGTGCCGAGGGCCGCGAGCTGGAGCGGGCCGAGCGGCTCGCGGTGCGTTGCGCGCCGGACGAGCGCCACGATGAGCGGGTAGAGATAGACGATGAGCGTCGCGAGGCTGACAGGGATGAACTGAAACGCGGTGAAGTAGGCGAAGGACTGTCCCGCGGTGATGAGGCCGATGAGAGCGCAGCCGAGCCGCTCGCGCTGGGGAAGCCTGATCGGCTCGCCGCGCGCCGCGAGGAACAGCGTCGCCGCTCCGGCCGCGATCGCGGTGCGAAGGACGAGGAGGGCGAACTGGTTGCCGCCCGATCGGAAGATGATGGCCGCGAGCACGGCACTCGTCCCGAAGCCGAACGCCGCGATCACGACGGCGCCGACGCCGAGCGTCTCCCGCCGCGAGGGATGCGCCATCACGGCGCGTCCCGTCGGCGACTTGTGCCTCTCATGGTCACGCTGGCGATGGCGCGTTGCCGTTCGGGGCCGCGTCGCGCGGGTTTAGGCCGGCGCCAGGATCGAGGCATTCAACTCCGTCGGATACCAGCCGGTGATCGGGTTGAATTCCTGGGGGCAGGCCGAGACCGACACGTAGCAGTCGATCCACGCGCGCAGGACGACGTAGTCGCCGGCCTTGGACGGCGGCAGGGGACCGTTCATGACCGTGCCGTCGCGGCCGATCTCGACATGGGCGAAGAAATTCACGGGTGAGGGGATGTGAACGATCTTGTGCCCGAGCTCGGCCATGGTCTTCTGCAGATTGCCCGCGCAGCTCGGATGGTCGTCCTGGACGCCGTAGAGGCGATAGCGGTGGGCATCGCAGGCGGCCGTCAGCATGTCGTGGATGCCGCAGGTATCGGCCACGAGCTGGACGATCGGGCGTCGGTGATTGGTGTGGAACGACTCGCCGAGCTTGGGGAACAGGCGGTTGACCCAGACCCGCGTGTGCTCGGCCGAGAGGCATTCGTCGACATTCGCGGCGTTGAACGCCCAGAAGTCGACGGCCTGCCGGCCGTTCGGATCCTCGATCATGAAGTAGTCCCCGGCCTTGAGCTTCGTCGCGATCCCGGATTTGGGCGCGATCGGCAAGGTCTTCTTGACCTCCAGCGCCAGGGTCTTCTTGCCGTTGAGGTCGATTTCGATGCCGTCGCTCATGGAACTCCTCCGATAGGTCCCGTTCTGCGCCGTCGGGCGGCGGAAAAACGGCGCATTTGTACACCGAGCGCGCCAGGGGCGAAAACCTCCGTCTCTCTGGCACGCCCAGGGACGTTCGGCTAGGGTCGCGCTCGCCGTAGCCAAGGTCTAGGGGAGGGCGATGAGCCGCTTGGGATTGGAGACGTCGGTGGTAAACGACGCGGCGGTCGCGCGCGCGGCTGCGCGCTTCGGCAAGGCCGGGATCAGGCTGCCGACCTTCGCCGAACTCGCGGAGCCGACGCGCATTCCCAAGGCGATCGCCGACGCGCTTCCCGCGATCGACCCCGATGCCGCGCACCCGCTCAACCTCTTCCGCGTCCATTGGTACAACGCGACCGATCGCCGCGCGCGAAGCGAGGTGCCGGCCGCACTCGCGCTTCCCTCCGCGCTGACCGGCATCGACGCCCAGATCCTGGTCATCCTGGGTGACCGCTTTCCGATGATCCATGCGCACAAGGTGCTGGCGGCCTATGGCTGCCTCGTGCCGCGGCTCGTGACGGGCCAGTTCGAGCCGGACCGCCATCGCGCGGTGTGGCCGTCGACCGGGAATTATTGCCGCGGCGGCGTCGCGATCTCGCGCATTCTCGGCTGCCGCGGCGTCGCTGTCCTGCCCGAAGGCATGAGCGCCGAGCGGTTCCGTTGGCTCGAGCGCTGGGTCTCGGAGCCTTCGGACATCATCCGTACGCCGGGCTCGGAATCGAACGTCAAGGAAATCTACGACGCCTGCGCCGCGCTCGAGCGCGACCAGGGCAACGTCATCCTCAACCAGTTCTGCGAGTTCGGGAACTACCTCGCGCATTTCACCGTGACGGGGCCGGCGCTCTCGCGCGTGTTCGAGGACGCGAAGCGCGCGCGTCCCGGCTTGACGTTAGCCGCCTTCGTCGCGGCGACCGGCTCGGCCGGAACGCTCGCCGCCGGCGATTACCTCAAGGAGCGGCATGGCGCGCGCATCGTCGCGGTCGAGGCGCTCGAATGCCCGACGCTCCTCTACAACGGCTACGGCGAGCACAACATCCAGGGTATCGGCGACAAGCACGTCCCCTTCATCCACAACGTGACCAACACCGACATCGTCACGGCCGTCTCGGATCGCGCGACCGATTGCCTGAACCTCCTCTTCCATACCGAGACGGGGCGACACTATCTCGCGCGCCGGCACGGGATCGCGCCCGACGTGCTCGACGGCTTGGCGAGCCTCGGTCTTTCCGGCATCGGCAACGTGCTGGCCGCGATCAAGGTCGCGAAGCACCTGAAGCTCGGCGCGGACGAGGCGGTCGTCACGGTCGCGACCGATGATTCGACTCTCTATGCAAGCGAGCAGGCCAAGGCCATCGCCAAGCACATGCCGCACGGTTTCGATGCGACCACGGCGGCCGAAGTGTGGGGCCGAGACCTCGCGGCCACCGCGACCGATCATCTGATCGAGCTCGGCGCGCGCGACCGGGACCGCCTCTTCAACCTCGGCTACTTCACCTGGGTCGAGCAGCAGGGCGTGCCCTTGGAGGAGTTCGATCGCCGTCGGAGCCAGGTGTTCTGGCGCGATTTGCGGTCGCTCGTCCCGCGCTGGGATCGCCTCATCGAGGATTTCAACCGGCGCGCCGCCGCGGCGTGAGCGTCGCCAGCCGGCCGCACCACATCCATCGTCAGCGACGAGATTGCCCTATGAGAACCATCGAGCTCCATCCCGAACCGCTGACCCATGAGGCATTCGCGCCCTTCGGCCAGATCGTGGGCGAGCTGCCTGGAAAACCCGGCTGGACGCGGCCGCGGCTTGATGCGTGGAAAATGTCGTTCGAGGCGGACGGGCGCACCGAGCTGCGCATCATGCGCTATCACCTGCAGCCCATGGAGTTCCACCTCCTCGAACGGCACCTCGCCGTGACCGAGAGCCGCGCGCCCTTGGGCGGTGCCGAGGCCATCATGGTCGTGGCGCCGCGCTCGCCCGAGGGGCGCCCTGCCGAGTTGCCGGCGCCCGAGACGCTCCGCGCCTTCCGCCTGGACGGCACCGTCGGGCTCATGCTGTGGCGTGGTGTTTGGCACGCGCTCGACTGTTTTCCCTTGAAGCCGCCCCACGCCGACTTCGTGTTCCTGACCGAGGTCGAGACCGAAGAGGAGATCGAAACCTCGAAAGACCCGGTCCACGGCAAACGCACGCAGCTTGCGGACTACCGGGCGGCCTTCGACGTGCAGTTCCGCGTCGCGCTTCGGCGCTGAGCCTTGACACGAAGCGGCCGGACGAGCATCGCTCGCGGGCACGAGAGAGATTGAAAAGCCAAAAAAGGAGAGCTGGCCATGGCCATCAAACGGATCGATGTGGGCTCGCGGATGAGCGAGGCGGTGGTGCACAACGGCACCGTCTACCTGTCGGGAAGTGCCGCTGATTCGCTCGACGCCGACATCACCGTTCAGACGAAGGAGACGCTCGCCTATATCGACCAGATGCTCAAGAAGGCGGGGACCAGCAAGTCGCACCTTCTCTCGGCGCTCGTGTGGATCAAGAGCTTCGCGGATTTCGGCGCCATGAACAAAGTGTGGGACAAGTGGATCGATCCGAAGAATCCGCCGGTGCGTGCCTGCGTGCACTCGGCCGAACTCTACGATCCGCGCGTCCTCGTCGAGATCAAGGTCATCGCGGCCCTGCCGGAGCGTCCGGCGGCGCGGAAGCCCGCCCGTCCCGCGCCCCGGCGCATGACCGCACGGCGGCCCGCGGCACGTCGCCGCCGGCGCTAGCGATCCGCGCGGCGCGTCTCAGTACGAAACGCAGGACTGCTTGTCGACGCGCAAGACCGATTCCTGCTGGAAGGCGTCCTTGTAGGCTTTGCGGATCGCCTCGACCGCATCGCTGTCGGCCCGCGAATAGGGATAGTGGAGGACGACGAGCTTCGAATCCTCCTGGATGATCTTGCCGGCCGAGTCCCTGTACTGGCCGCTCGCGTCGAGCACGGTGAGCCCCGCGGGAAAGCGGGGCGTCACTTCGGTCTCCATGAAGCGGCGGAAATCCGCCTCGCTGACCGTACCGCCATCGGGCTTCGACAGGCCGAAGAAGAGCTCGGTCCGCGTATGCACCGTGCCGTGCCGATGCTTCTTGCAGAAGGCGCGGATGGCGGCCGAATCGGCGTCGGCCGCCGGTGCTGTTGACGCACGCGACCACGCGAGGTCGGGTGCGAAGGACATGGCGAGGACGAGGGCCGCGAACATCATGGCTCCGCGCCTCTCCATGAGCTTGGTCGGTGACAGACGGCTAGGCGCGATCGAATGCGTCATCTGCACGCTGTCTCCCGCCAACCGCGGTCGCCTTACGGCCCATCCGGTATCCACCAATCCTCACCGCGCGCGGTCTGGACGTATTCCGGCCAGCGGAAGTTGATGGGCGGCTTGGTTCCTTTGGGCAAGAGCGGAGCGATCCACTTCCGTCCGCCGATGCCGCCGCCGGTGCGCGCCCGGAATTCGTCCTTGGCCGCGCGCAGCTCGGCCGGCGATGTCAGGAGCTCGACGAGGCTCGCGCCGATGCATTTCGCGGCGCTCTCGATCATGGGATCGATGCAAGCCGGCACGCCGCCCAAGGCATTGAAAACCCAGTCGGGATAGGCGTGGCCCGGACCCGCCGGCTTCAGCACCGGACGCGCCACGTAGAGCCGCGCGGTCGGGCAATGCCAGGTGTATTCGACGTAATCGTCGACCGCGTAGTGGGTCTGCCATTCCGGCAGAATGCGGCGCAAGCGCGCCTCCGACTCTTGCGGCGGGCTAAGGCGCGCGATGTCGGCGATGAACGGATCGGCCATGGGCCTGAGCCCGAGATTGCGCTGGATGGCGCGGGCGAAATCGCGCGCCTCCTTGCCGAGGACCGGCGCACCGGCGAGCTCGAGGTTGCGGTAGACGAGGGACGCGATCGCGTGGTTGGGCAAGGCGGGCCGCGTCTTCGCGATCCAGGTGCCCTCGACCTCGCAGTGAGTCATCTTGCCGATCTCGCGGGCGTTCCGCTCGATCACGCTCCAGATTCGCTCCTGCATGGCGAGGGTCGGCGCACGGCAGGCATACTGGATCTGCCCGATATGGGCCGGCAGGTTGTCGGCGGTCGCCTGGCCTGCGACGAGGATCGCCTCGTTCAGGCACCAATGCCCTGTCATGGGCACCATCGACTCGCGCATCTGCTTCGTCGCCATGTGCATGAGGCAGATGGCATCGACCGCACCGGGTGCGCGGGCCGTCGCCGTCGCATGGGCGTGGGCCGGACTCTCGATGGCACCGGCGCTGTTCCAGCTATGCGCCTCGGTGCAGGTGAAGGTGTAGATACGGCTCCAATAGGAGCCGCCATGGGTGTCCCAGACGGTGGTGTTGGTCAGCTCCGGCAGGTAGGTCGGGTGGAAGCTGATCGCGGCATCGAGCCCGTCGTAATAGCCATAGAGCGCGTGAAGGTTCTTCGAGCCGCAGACCTTCTCGGCGGGCTCGCCGAACAGTTTGAGCGTGCCCTTGAGCCCGTGACGTTCCATCGCCGCCTTGGCCGCGAGCACGCCGCCCAAGGCCGACATGCCGAGGGCCGAGTGGGGATCGGTGTGGCCGGGCGCCCAGCGCGACACGCCGTCGCGCGGCGCCTCGTAAGCCGCCGCTTTCTGCGAGCAGCCGGGAATCGCGTCGTATTCGGCGTAGCTCGCGAGCACCGGCTTCCCCTTACCGAAGGTCGCAACGAAGGCGGTCGGCATGCCGCCTGAATTCTCTTCGACCTCGAAGCCCTCCTGCCGCAGGAGATCGCCATAGAAAGCGGCCGAACGATATTCGCGCCACGCCGATTCGGCGTAGTTCCAGATCGTCTCGTTCCACAAGGAGAGGCGATCCATATTGGCATCGACCCACGCGAATGCCGTCCGCTTGGCTTGTCGCGATGCGGTCCGCCGCGCGGGCCCCTTACGTCGTGCCATGGGTTCCTCCCGGTTCCGGATTCGGTTTGATCTTGGCCGCACCTGTCATCGGCGGCGAGCGTGGTCGAGAATCTGGTTGGCAACAATGGCGGCGACGACGATGGCGGAGCCTAGCCACTGAAGCGGTCCCAGCGTCTCGTCGATGAGAAATGCGGCGAACAGGATCGCCCAGATGGGCGAGCCGTTGTCGATCACGCCCGTGCGGAGCGGACCGATGAGGCTGATCGCGATGAACAGGCAGAATGTCGCGATGGAGAAGAAGACGACGGCGCCCGTGAAGGCCAGCCAGCCCGGCGTGCCCGAGGGAAAGGCGAGTCCACCTTGGATCAAGGCCATCACGACGAACACGCCCGTGCATGCGCCCATGACGTGGAAGGTGACGACGCGGCTGTCCTGGCCGGCGATGGTGCGCGCGCTCCATGCCATGAGCGTCGCCATGCAGACCGACGCGGTGAGGGCGGCCGTGATTCCCCGCCAGTCGAGACTGTCCCCGGGTCCGCCGAGGGCCAAGGCGAGGCCGCCGAACGCGGCCAGCATCGCGAGGATTCGCGGGAGCGAGATGCGCTCGCGCCCGAGCGTCGCCGCGATGAGGGCGAGCAGCAGCGGGTAGATGTAATAGGTGAGGACCGCGAGCCCCACGGGCATGAATGCGATGGAGAGAAGAAGGCCGATCATCTGGACGGACCAGAGAAGCCCGATCAGGAGACTCGCCCGCCGCTCGCGCGGGGGCAGCATGGCGGAGCGGCCCGCGAGCTTGATGGCCAGATAAAGCGAGAGAGTGAGGCAGGCCGAGCGCACAAGATTGACGGTGAGGTGATTCGTGCCCGCGTCGTAGGCCATGCGCGCGAGCACGATGTTGAAGCTGAACAGGATCGAGGAGACGAGTGCGACGAGACTCCCGATCCACAGGCGCCAGGTCGTCCGGGTCGCTGCCGCGTCGCTCACGTCGGATGCGTGTCCTTGCTGTCACTCGAAGGAGACCATTGCCACGTCCGGGCACGGCCTGTCGATGATTTGATGAATCGGCCTCCGTCGGGGCCGGGCCGTCGCTCGCGAGGGCAGAGCGGGGCCATTCGCGCGGAGCCTCCTCACTGGACGGTCCTCGGCCCCGATGGCATAGTGCGCGCCGACGCCCATTCGCGGCGTTCCACATCGGGGCAGGCAGGACGATCGTGACCATCGGCACGCGCTTGTTCACTTGGCTCAAGGGCGCTCGCGTCGGCGAGGACGAGTCTGGCAACCGCTATTACCGCGAGCGGCGGCGGTCGGCCGGCCGGCGCGAGAGGCGTTGGGTGATCTATGCCGGCGAGGCGGAAGCCTCGCGCGTGCCGCCCGAATGGCATGCCTGGCTCCACCACACGATCGATGCGCCGCCGACCGATTCGGGCCGCGCGCGCCGTCCGTGGCAGAAGGACCATGTGCCCAACCTGACCGGCACTTCCGCCGCCTACCGGCCGCCGGGACACGAGCTGATGGGCGGGCACCGCGCGCGCGGCACGGGCGACTACGAGCCATGGCAGCCGACCTGACCGCGAAGCGGCCGCGTCGGGGGCCGGCGAACCAGATCGTCGAGATTCTCGCGGGCGCCGCCGCGGTCCTGGTGCTTCTCGGTCTTTTCGTCTTCGCCTACACGGTCGATCCGCGCGCCCAGGCGGGATATCGCCTCTTCGGTCGATTCACGAGCGTCGACGGGCTGGCCGAGAACAGCGCCGTGTGGCTCTCCGGAGTCAAGATCGGCTCGGTCAACGCCATCCGCTTTGATCCCGCCACGCGTGAGGCCGTGCTCACCTTCCAGATCGACCGCAAGGTCCGGCTGCCGGTGGACAGCGCCGCGTCCGTCGTGAGCGCGAGCCTCCTCGGCGGCAAGTACGTGCTGATCTCTCCCGGCGGTTCGGAGGAGATGCTGAAGGACGGCGATACCTTCGAGTACGTGCAGAATTCGATCATCATTGAAACCCTGCTCGAGCGCATCGTGGCGATGGCCGAGCAGAAGGCGGCCGAGCGCCGCGAGGCGGCCGGCAAGGACAAGTCAGGCCAGCCTGCCGCGGCCCCCGCCGAGCCGCCGAAACCTTGAGGGAGGCGCGGGATCCCGCGCCGCGTCTCCGGAAAAGAGGAGCATTGATGGGCAGAGGAATCGTTGAGACGGTCTTGGGCGCGGTGGTCTTGCTCGTCGCGGGCATGTTTGTCGTGTCCGCCTACAACAGCAGCGATCTTCGCCCGATGAGCGGCTATTCGATCGGCGCGCGCTTCAACAGCGTGGACGGCCTCGCGAGCGGCAACGACGTGCGGATCGGCGGCGTCAAGGTCGGCAATGTCACCGAGCTCGGCATCGATCCCAAGGACTACCAGGTCGTCGTCCGCATGACGGTCGCCTCCGACATCAAGCTGCCGGAGGACAGCTCGGCCTCGATCACCGGCGATGGCCTCCTCGGCGGCAAGTACGTACGGATCGAGCCCGGCAACGCCGAGGCGTTCATCGCCCCCGGCGGCGAGATCAAGAAGACGAAGGACGTGGTCGTGCTCGAGCAGCTCCTCGGCCGGATCATCTTCATGCTGACCGAGCAATAGCAGACCGCCCCGCCGCCGAATGACACCGCAGCCGGACCCGCACTGGGATCCTCAACTCTATGCCCGTTCGGCGCGCTTCGTGTCCGAGCTTGCGGTGCCGCTTCTCGAGCATCTGGACCTCCGCGAAGGGCTGTCGGTGCTCGATCTTGGCTGCGGCGACGGCGCGCTCACGGCGCGGATCGCGGCCTCGGGCGCGCGGGTGATCGGCGTCGATACGAGCGCCGAGCAGGTCGCGGCGGCCTGCGCGCGGGGACTCGATGCCCGTGTCGTCGATGGCGAGGCCCTTGCTTTCGAGGACGCGTTCGATGCGGTGTTCTCCAACGCGGCGCTGCACTGGATGCGCCGCCCCGACCGCGTTCTCGCCGGCGTGTGGCGTGCGCTGAAGCCGGGAGGCCGCTTCGTCGGTGAGTTCGGCGGGGCCGGGAACATCGCGACGGTCGTCCGGGCGATCGAAGCGGCCCTCCGCCGGCGTGGCTTCGATGCGCGCCGCTACGATCCCTGGTACTTCCCGACGCTCGAGGCTTACCGCGAACGCCTCACCCATCATGGTTTCGTGGTCGACGACATCGCGCTCGTGCCGCGCCCGACGCGCCTCCCCGGTCCCATCGAGGACTGGCTCGACATTTTTGCGCAAAGCTTTCTCGACGTCCTCGGGCCCGAGGCGCGGGCGAGCGCCAGGCGCGAGATCGCGGATTCGGTGCGCCCCGCGCTCCTCGGCCCGGATGGCGTGTGGACCGTCGACTACGTCCGCTTGCGTTTCGTGGCGACGAAGCCGGGGTCCGCATGAGGCGCCTGGCACTCGCCGCATTTGTCGCGGGCGCGGCGCTCGTCGCGAGCGCTCCGGCCGCGCCGCAACGAGCCAACTGGCTCGACAACACCGTGGCCGTGCTTCAGGGACTCGACAAGATCACGGCGCGTATCTCGACTTTCGAGGCGCCGCTCGATTCGCCGGTGCGGTTCGGCGCGCTCGAGATCACGGCGCGCGCCTGCCGCAAGCGGCCGCCCGAGGAGACGCCCGAGACCGCCGCCTTCCTCGAGATCAGGGACCTGCGCGTCGCCGACTCGCCTCGCTCGGTGTTCCGCGGCTGGATGTTCTCCTCGAGCCCGGCGCTCTCTGCGCTCGAGCACCCGGTCTACGACGTCTGGATCGTGGACTGCAAGAACGCGTCCAGGTAGTCGCGGTCGACCTCCACGGCGAAGTCGCCCTCGATGCGAAGCGCGGCCGCGAGGAGGCGCCGGTAGCGTTCGCGCGAGACTTCGATCGTGCCGAACCGGCGGAGATGCTCGGTCATGAACTGGCAGTCGAGGAGCCGGTAGCCGCCGCGCTTCAACCGCGCCACGAGATGGACGAGCGCCACCTTGCTCGCATCGCGCTCGCGCGTGAACATGCTCTCGCCGAAGAAGGCGCCGCCGAGCGAAACGCCGTAGAGGCCGCCGGCGAGGCTCTCGCCCGACCAGCATTCGACGGAATGCGCGCGGCCCATGGCATGAAGGGCCTCGTAGAGACGCACGATCTCGTCGTTGATCCAGGATTCGGGGCGCGTCGTCGTGCTCTCGCGGCAAGCGCGGATGACGGAGCCGAACGCCGTGTCGATCCGGACGACGTAGGGGCCGGTGCGCAAGGTCCGCCTGAGGCGCCGCGGCACGTGGAGGCCGTCGAGCGGCAGGACGCCGCGCGCCTTCGGCTCGACCCAGTAGAGCGTCGAGTCATCGCGCGCTTCCGCCATCGGAAACAGCCCGACGGCGTAGGCTTGCAGCAGCAACTCGGGCGTGATGGTGTCCATGCCCTGCTAGGGCGTCTTCTGCCCTTCGGCACTGGCCACGAAGCGTTCGAGCCAGGTGATGTCGTACGAGCCGTTGAGGAAGTCCGGCGCGTTGGTGAGGCGGAGATGCAGGGGAATCGTCGTCTCGATGCCGCCGATGACGCATTCCTCGAGCGCGCGCCGTAGGCGCAGCAGGCACTCCGAGCGGTTGCGGCCGTGGACGATGAGCTTGGCGACGAGGCTGTCGTAGTAGGGCGGCACGTCGTAGCCCGCATAGAGGCCCGAATCGACCCGCACGCCCAGGCCGCCCGCGGGATGGTATTCGGTCACGCGGCCGGGCGAGGGGGCAAAGGTCAGCGGGTTCTCCGCATTGAGGCGGCATTCGATGGCATGGCCCGTCAGCACGATGTCCGACTGCTCGTAGTCGAGCCGCGCGCCCGCCGCGATGCGGATCTGCTCGCGCACGATGTCGATGCCGCTGATCATCTCCGTCACCGGATGCTCGACCTGGAGGCGGGTGTTCATCTCGAGGAAGTAGAACTTCCCGTCCTCGTAGAGGAATTCGAGGGTGCCGGCGTTCTTGTAGCCGATGGTGCGGATGGCCTCGCAGGCGAGCGTGCCCAGCTCCTCGCGCTCGCTGGCGCTCAAGGCCGGGCTCGGCGCCTCCTCGAGGATCTTCTGCCGGTTGCGCTGAAGCGAGCAATCGCGCTCGCCCACATAGACGACGCCGCCCTGGCCGTCGGCCAGGATTTGAATCTCGATATGGCGGGGCCTGAGGAGCAGGCGCTCGAAATAGACGGTATCGGAGCCGAAACCAGCGCGCGCCTCGCGTCGGGCGACAGCGACCTGCTCGATCAACTCTTCGCTGTTGCTCGCGCGCCGGATTCCCTTGCCGCCGCCGCCTGCCGCCGCCTTGATGAGCAGGGGATAGCCGACGCGCTCGGCGATCGCGAGCGCCGAGTCGTCATCGACCGGTCCGTCGGATCCTGGCACGACCGGGAGGCCCAGCGATTTCATGCGCGCCCGCGCGCCGAGCTTGTCGCCCATCATCGCGATGTGCTCCGAGCTCGGGCCGATGAAGGTGAAGCCATGGTCCTCGACGATCGAGGCGAACTCGGCGTTCTCCGAAAGAAACCCGTAGCCGGGATGGATCGCATCGACGCCGGCGATCGTCGCGGCCGACAGGATCGCCGGGATGTTGAGGTAGCTCTCGCGCGGGGAGGGCGGCCCGATGCATACGCTCTCGTCCGCCAGGCGCACGTGCATGGCGTGGGCGTCGGCCGTCGAATGCACGGCCACGGTCGCAATACCCATCTCGCGGCACGCACGGTGGATGCGCAATGCCACCTCGCCGCGATTCGCGATGAGGATCTTCTCGAACATCGTCGAGCAGGGGCCTATTCGAGGATCAGCAACGGCTCGCCGTATTCGACGGGGGCGCCGTCCGCGACGAGGATGCGGCTCACGCGTCCGGCCTGCGGCGCGCGTACTTCGTTGTAGGTCTTCATCGCTTCGATGAGGAGCAGGGTCTCGCCCTCGCGCACGGTCGAGCCGGGGCGGACGAACGGCGCCGCACCGGGCTCGCGCGCGAGATAGACGGTGCCGACCATGGGCGAGCGGACCATGCCCGGATGTTCGGCCGCGGCGGCTTCGGCCGGCTGCGGGGCCCCACTGGTTGCGACTGGTGCCGGGGCGGCGTGCGCGGCTACGCCATTGGCCGCCCGCGCGACGCGCACGCGCCAGTCGCCCTGGGCGTATTCGATCTCCGTCAGCCCCGTTTCCTCGAGCAAGGCCGCGAGCTGGCGGACGGCGTCGCTGTCGATTTCGGTTTTCGCCATCAACCGTTCCGTGTTGAGAGGATTTGCGCCATCGCTTCGAGCGCAAGGATATAGCCGTGGGGACCCAGGCCGCAAATCACGCCGTGGGCCGCCCGGGAGATGTAGGAGTGGTGGCGGAACGCCTCGCGCCGGTAGATGTTGGAGAGATGCACCTCGATCGTGGGCAACTCGACGGCCTGAATGGCATCGAGCAGGGCGACCGAGGTGTGGGTCAGCGCGGCGGCGTTGATCACGATGCCCTTGGCGCTCTTGCGGGCGGCCTGGATCCACCCGACGAGCTCGCCCTCATGGTTCGACTGGCGGAAGTCGAGGGCGAGCTTGAGCGCGCGGGCGCGCGTCTCGCACGCCCGTTCGATGTCTTTCAGGGTTTCGCGGCCGTAGATCGCCGGCTCGCGCGTTCCCAGCAGGTTGAGGTTGGGTCCGTTGAGGACCAGAACCTTCGGCGTTTTCGCCAAGCTGCGGACTCCGCTTCGCTTTCGGCGGCACAGGCATAACCGAAGGCGGGTGGGCGCGCAATGGCCGCGCCTGCCGCCCATGCGCAAGTCCCTGGGACAATGATATAGTTACGCTTACGGTTGTGCGTCTTGAGGCGGGTTGGAGCGTCACGTGGCCGACGATGGCGCGGGTCCGGTGAGCGATGGCGACATCGACGCGTATGCGCGCGACGGCGTCGTATGGCTGAAGGGTGTGTTCGCTCCCCATTGGATCGAGCGTCTCGCCGAGGCGTTCGAGCGCGCGAAGGCCTCGCCCGGCCCCGAGGCCGTCGATCACGCGCCGGAAGAGGGGGCGGGGCGATTCGTCACCGATCTTTTCCTGTGGCGGCGCGACCCCGAGGTGCGGCGGTTCCTCTTCGAATCGCCCGCAGGCGCAATCGCCGCGCGCCTCATGCGTGCCGAGGCCGCGACCCTCTTCTTCGACACGATGTGGATCAAGGAGCCCGGCGTCCGGAAGCCGACCGCCTGGCATCAGGACCAGCCCTACTATCCGGTCGATGGCGACCAGCTCGCTGTCGTCTGGCTGCCGCTCGATCCTGTGCCGGAGGAGGTGGCGCTCGCCTTCGTGCGCGGTTCGCATCGCTGGCACCGTTGGTTCGAACCGACGCGCACGACCGATGGGACCCGTTTCGCAAAGGCGACGTCGTACGAACCCGTTCCGGACATCGACCATGCGCCGCCGGATACCTACGACGTCATCCGCAAGCGGATGGACCCGGGCGATTGCGTCGTGTTCCACGGCCTCACGCTTCACGGGGCGCCTGGCAACCCGCAGAAGCACCGCCGGCGGCGGGCGCTTTCGATCGTCTGCCTCGGGGATGACGCGATCGCATCGAGAAGACCGTCGACGCGGCCGCGCCTCGCCGATACCGGCTTCACGCCCGGCCAGCCGTTTCGCGGCCCTCACTTTCCGCGCTTGTGGCCGCGTGAGAATCGGGAGGGAGATCAACCATGAATCGCGCGCTGTTGAGATCGATCACCGAGGGGGAGGTCAGGGCCTATGAGGAGGATGGCGGCGTTTGCCTCAAGGGCGTGATCGACCCCGCGTGGCTCGAACCCTTGCGGCAAGGCGCCGAGCGGGCGCTTCGCTCGCACGGCCCCTATCACTACATCCAGTCGTCGGCCGAGGATCCGGGCTTCTTCTACACCGAATATTTCCTTTGGCGCCGGTTGCCGGAGTTCCGCGACTTCGCGCTCAATGCGCCGGGCGGCGAGATCGCGGCGCGGCTCACGCGCTCGGGCGAGGTGCACTTCTTCTTCGACGGGCTGTTCGTGAAAGAGCCCAAGACCGAGCGGCCGAGCGCCTGGCACCAGGACCAGGTGTACTATCCCGTGGACGGCCGCAAGGTGCTCATCATCTGGTTTCCGCTCGACGCGGCGCCGGCGGAGACCGCGCTTCGCGTCGTCAAGGGCTCGCACCGTTGGGGCAGGCGGTTCGACGCCGTCATGCTCAAGGACGACGATCACATCATGCAGAAGGACGATCCGGGATTCGAGCGGCCGCCGGATTTCGATTCGGAGCCGGGGCGCTTTACCGTTCTCTCCTGGGACGTCGAGCCGGGCGACTGCATCGCGTTCAACGGCATGGCGGTGCACGGCGCGCGGGGCAATGCCTCCGCCACGCGCCGCCGGCGCGCGGTATCGACGACCTGGCTCGGCGATGACTGCGTCTTCGGCCAGCGAAGCGAGCTCGAGCCGCAGTACCAGGCGCTCGACTATCGCCTCGGCGAGCGCCTGACGGACGAGCGCAATTTCCCCAAGGTGTGGCCGCGCGCGTGAATCGGCGGGCGTGAAGCGGAGGAGAGAGCGATGAACAAGCGACCCCTGCGCCCCATCACGGACGACGAGATCGCCACCTACGAACGGGACGGAATCGTCTGTCTTCCCGGCCTCTTCGATCTCGGGTGGGTCGAGCGCCTGCGGCAGGCGGTCGCGCTCGCGCGCACGCGCCCTGGTCCGTTCTTCCAGGATCACACCGTCACGGGCGAGACGACCGGGTTCTTCAGCGATCTTCACATGTCGCTTCGCGTCCCCGAGTTCCTCGCCTTTGCCAAGGAGTCGCCTGTGGCCGAGATCGCGGGGACGCTCATGCGATCGGGGCGCGTCAATTTCCTTCATGACGCGATGTGGCTGAAGGAGCCCGGCACCTCCCGCCGCACGCCTTGGCATCACGACCAGCCCTTCTACTGCATGGAGGGCGACCAGATGTGCATCGTCTGGCTGCCGCTCGATCCGGTCGGCAAGGCGGTGTGCCTCCAGGCGATCGCGGGCTCGCACCGCTGGGGCAATCGGTTCAGGCCCGAGCGCGTCAACGGCGGCTGGTACGAGGGCTACGGCGAAGGAGACGGGTTCGTCGAGCCACCGAGTGCCGCGGAGATGCGGCGCGACCGGCGCCGGCTGCAATGGGCGATGGCGCCAGGCGACTGCCTGGCCTTCCACGGCATGACTCTCCACGGCGCCGAGGGCAACGGGTCGACCGCGCCGCGGCGTGCCGTGTCCTATGTGCTCGTGGGCGACGATGCGGTCTATGTCGAGCGCGGCAAGGAGACGCAGCCCAACTACGAGGGCCACGGGCTCCGCCCGGGCGAGGCCATCGACAACGCCTATTTCCCGAGGCTCTGGACGCGGCCGGGCTCGAGTCCCCGCGCCTGACTGGGGCGCGCTTAGCGCGTCCTAGCTCTTCCGTGCGTCCTTGACCATGGTGGCGAGCCGCTCGCCGTCAATCGCACCCGGCGCCATCTGCCCGCCCACGATGAAGGCCGGCGTGCCGTCGATGCGAAGCGCGCGGGCCAACTCGAGGTTCTGCTTCAGCTCCTCCTCGACTTCCGCCGCTTCCATGTCGCGCTTCAGGCGCTTGGTGTCGAGGCCGAGTTTCTCCGCCGCGGCCATCACGACGGCCTCGCTCAGGCGCGTCTTCTGCTCCATGAGCGCCAGGTGGAACTCGCGGTACTTGCCCTGCTTGTGCGCGGCCAGCGACGCCTTCGCGGCGTAGGTCGATTCGGGACCGAGGATCGGCAGCTCCTTCAGGACGTAGCGGATCTTGCCGTCCTTGGCCACGGTACTGAATGTCGGCTCCACCACCTTGCGGCAATAGGGGCATTGGTAGTCGAAGAATTCGACGACCGTGACATCGCCCTTGGGATTGCCCAGGACCGGCGAGACCGAGTTGTTGACGAGCTTGTCCTTGAACTTCTCGATCGCGGCCTTGGCGTTCTCGGCTTGCTGCGCCTGCTCGCGCGCCTCGAGAGTCTTCACGGCCTCGTAGATGATTTCCGGATGCTTCGAGAGGTATTCGCGCACGATGCGCTCGACCTCCTGGGATTGCTGCGGCGTGAACGCCTTCTTGTCTTGCGCCGAGGCGCCGACGGATGCGGCAAGGACGAGGCCCAGCGAGAGGGCGATCAGTCGGCGAATCACAGGAACCTCCCTTGCGTTGATGCCGTCGATGGCGCGTGAGGGGCCGCCATCTAATCCTCTTCCTTCTTGCGTTCGGCCAGCTGCTTCAAGTCGTTCGCGCGCTGCCAGGCGGGCGAGCCGGGCTTCAAGCCGCCGAGCGCGCGGTCGGCATAGATTCGCGCATCCCCGTTCCGGCCCTGGATGAAGGCCAGTTCGGCCAGCTGGAGCGAGGCCATGCCCTGTTGTCCGTCGCGCCCATAAGCGGTCGCAAGCAGCTTGAGTGTCAGCAGGTTCTCGTCGTCGAGCCGCCAGGATTCTTCGAGATTGCCGATGGCGCTCTTGATGTAGGAGGGGTCCTGGCTCTCGATCTGCGCCTGGGCGAGGCCCGTGCGCAGCAGGCCGCTGTCGGGCACGAGCTTGACGGCCTTCTGGTAGGGCTCGATGGCCGCCGCCGCGTGGCCGTTCTCGAACAGCATCTGTCCCTTGAGCTCGTTGAAGTAGGGATCGTTGGGCCGCTCGGCCAGGAGGCCGTCGATGAGCGTCATCGCGCGCGGAAGATCGGGCTTGCGATAATAGGCGATGGCGCGCGCGTAGCGGCCTTCGAGGCTCGTGTCGCTTTCCGGATATTTCTGGAGGACGACGTTGATCGGCTCGATGAAGCCGGTGAGCTTGGCCTTCATCCGCTTGTGCATCTCGTAGAATTCGGGCGGAAGCTTCGCGTCCTTGTAGGGCGAGCTGGCCAGGTGATTCTCGATGAACTCGACGCGGGTTTGCGTGACCGGGTGCGTGCGCATGTAGGGGTCCTGCCGGCCGACGGTCAGCAGCTCCTGGTTCGACAGCACGCGCATGAAATCGGCGAGGCCCTTCGAGGAAATTCCCGCCTGATCCATGAACTTGACGCCGGCGGCGTCGGCGGACGCCTCTTGGGTCTGGCTGTACTTCAGGAAGCTCGCGAGGATGGCCTGGTTGCTGCCGGTGATGACGGCCGCCGCCGCATCGCCGCGCCCGACCGCGGCACCCGCGAGCGCGCCCAGCACCATGGTGACGAGCGACTGCTTGCGCGCCTCGCGCATGCGTTCGTCCATGCGCGCGAGGTGGCCGCCGACGATGTGGCCCAATTCGTGCGCCATCACGCCGATCACCTGGCCCGGTTCGTCCGAGCGCATGAGAAGTCCCGTGTTGATGAACATGTTGAGTCCGCCCGCGACGAACGCGTTGAGCGAGCGGTCGTTCACGAGGAAGATCTTGATCTGTCGCGGATCGAAACCGCCGGCACGGAACACTGGTGCGGCATAGGCGCGGATGGTATTTTCGACTTCCGCGTCGCGGACGAGGTTGATCTGCGGACCCTGCTGGCTGTCGGCCTGTCCGAGCAATCCGATGCTCAGCGCGATGCCGAACAACAGGGAAGCATATCGTTTGGCCAAGAGGGTCCCTCCGCGCCGTCTTCTTATAGGTAGGGGCGTGGATGCGGCGCGTCAACGGATGCGCGCATTCCGTGCCCCATTTCCAACACAATCGTGAACGCCATGCCTCTCAAGATCGCCCGCCGGGCCGATATTGCGCCGTTCATCGTGATGGACGTCATGCGCGCCGCGAACGAGCGCGCGGCGACGGGTGCCGATGTGCTGCACCTCGAAGTCGGTCAGCCCGGGAGCGGAGCCCCGGCTGCGGTGATCGAGGCCGCGAAGGCGGCCCTCTCGCGCGATCGCCTGGGCTATACCGAGGCGTTCGGCGTCCCTGATCTCCGCGCGCGCATCCAGCGCCATTATGAGGAATTCTACGGCCTCGCCGTGCCGCTCGAGCGCATCGTGGTGACCACGGGCTCGTCGGCGGGATTTCTCCTGTCGTTCCTGGCCTCGTTCGATGTGGGCGACCGCGTGGCGCTCGCTGCCCCCGGCTATCCCGCTTACCGGAACATCTTGAAGGCGCTCGGCATCGAACCCGTCGAGATTCCAAGCGGGCCCAAGGAGCGCTACCAGCCGACACCGGCCCTGCTCGACGCGGTCGCCGGCCCTCTTCACGGCCTCATCGTCGCGAGCCCGTCCAACCCCACGGGCACGATGCTCGGACGCGAGGAGCTCTCGGCGCTCGCGACCTATTGCGCCGCACGTGGCATCCGGCTCATCTCGGACGAGATCTATCACGGCATCACCTACGGCCGCGCCGCGACCAGCAGTCTCGCCATCACCGATGACTCCGTCGTCATCAACAGCTTCTCCAAGTATTTCTGCATGACGGGCTGGCGTCTTGGCTGGATGGTCGTTCCGTCCGATCTCGTCCGCGCCATCGAGCGCTTGACCCAGAACTTCTTCATCTCGCCGCCGACCTTGTCCCAGCATGCGGCGATCGCAGCCTTCGATTGCCGGACCGAGCTCGACGGCCGCATCGCGCGCTATGCGGAAAGCCGCGCGCTCCTTCTCGATCGGCTGCCCAAGGCCGGGTTCGAATCCCTCGCACCTTCGGATGGTGCCTTCTACGTCTATGCGGACATCGGCCGGCTGTCGAACGACAGCACGGACTATTGCCGGCAATTGCTCAACGAGGCCGGCATCGCGATGACTCCCGGGACCGATTTCGATCCCGAGCGCGGCCATCGGTTCGTGCGCATCTCCTACGCGGGTGCGCCGGGGGAGATCGAGGAGGCCGCGCGGCGCCTCGTCGCGCGGCGAACCTCTCGTTAGGTCGCGTTTCCCTGCGCCGTTAGCGCGTCAGCCGATTCCACCAGCCTCGGCGCGGCGGACCCTGGGGCTCTTCACGCGGCGGCTCGGCCGGTGCCGGCTCGCCGCCGTTGGCTGCCTCATCGGACGCCCCGCGCGCGGGTTCCGGCTCGGCCGGCGCCTCGCGCGGCTCCGGAGCATAATGCCGCTCCACGTGGTGCTCCGTCGGCCGTTCGTGCGAGGCCTCATGGGATTCGGGTTCGCGCCCTCGGTCGTAGGATTCGCTTGGCTGCGATTCTTCGGGAGCGGCCCAGGACGGAGCTGACTCCGGCCCGGCGTCGTCAAGCGGGCCTTCTTCGCCCGTGCCGTCGCCTCCCTGGACGCGATCGCTGCCCGACGCTTCGGGCGCGTGGCTGTCGTCGCGCCGCCGCCGCCGCCGTCCACCGCGCCGGCCTCGCCGTCTCCGCCGCCGTCCTTCGTCCTGGCCAGGTTGGGCTTCGCCCGGCCCCTCGAATGCGGGCGCTTCGCCCGCTTCTTCCGCCTCTTCGCCGGCTTCCATGCCTTCAGCGTCGAGCGGCGCGGCACGGGAGACCTCGTCCTGCGGCGCATGATCGCGCGGCGGATGATGATCGCCGTGCCGGCCGCCGCGGCGGCCCCGCCGGCGCCGGCCGCGCCGGCGTCCTTCGCCCGAAGGCTCCTGCGCTTCGCCTTCCGGCGCGTGAGTCTCGGCCGCGGCTTCGCTCTCCTCGGCCTCTGTCTCGACCTCTTCGATCTCCGGTGCCCGGACCGCCGGCTGGACGGCCGGGGCCGGCAGCTGGCCGGCCTCGCGCGGCCGGGTGTGCTCGATCCGGAAGTTGGGCGGCATGAGGTGGTCGTCGCCCACGACGATGATGCGGAAGTTGTACCGGTCCTCGATCTCGCCGACCACGCGCCGCTTCTGGTTGAGAAGATGGATCGCCACGCGCGTCGGCAGCGTGACCGTGATCTCGCTCGCGCGCTGCTTGAGCCCTTCTTCCTCGAGGGAGCGGAGGATCTGGAGTGCTGTCGATTCCGCGGACCGGCTGCGGCCCGATCCGCCGCAGAGCGGGCATTGCTCCGTGCTCGTCTCGACGAGACTCGGGCGGAGACGCTGGCGCGACATCTCGAGGAGGCCGAAATGGCTGATGCGCCCGATCTGGATGCGCGCCCGGTCGTCCTTCATCGCGTCCTTGAGGCGGCGCTCGACCGCGCTGATGTTGCGCGAGTCCTCCATGTCGATGAAGTCGATCACGATGAGTCCGGCGAGGTCGCGCAGGCGCAGTTGGCGCGCGATCTCCTCCGCGGCCTCGAGGTTGGTCTTGGTCGCGGTCTCCTCGATGTTGCGTTCCTTGGTCGCGCGGCCGGAGTTGACGTCGATCGCGACGAGCGCCTCCGTCGCGTTGATCACGATGGAGCCGCCGGAGCGGAGCTGCACGACAGGGCTGAAGATCGTGTCGAGCTGGTTTTCCACCCCGAATCGATGGAACAGCGGCACGCTCGTGTCCGAATAGAGCTGCACCCGCTTGGTGTGGCTCGGCATGAGCGCCTTCATGATGGCGCGCGCGCTCTTGTAGCCCTCCTCGCCGTCGACGATGACCTCGTCGACGTCCCGACCGTAGAGATCGCGGATGGCGCGCTTGGTGACGTCGGCCTCCTCGTGGATGAGGGCGGGGGCGGTCGACTTGAGCGTCTGCTCGCGGATCTCGTCCCACAGGCGCACGAGATACTCGAAGTCGCGTTTGACTTCGGCCTTGGTGCGCTGCTGGCCCGCGGTCCTCAAGATGAGCGACATCCCCTCCGGCATCTGGAGGTCGTCGACGATGGCCTTCAAGCGCCGCCGGTCGGCCTGGCTCGTGATCTTGCGCGAGATGCCGCCGCCGCGCCCGGTATTGGGCATGAGCACGCAGTACCGTCCGGCGAGCGAAAGATAGGTCGTGAGCGCGGCGCCCTTCGTTCCGCGTTCTTCCTTGGTCACCTGCACGAGAAGGATCTGGCGCCGCTTGATGACCTCTTGGATCTTGTAGCGGCGCTGGAAGCGCGCGCGTCTCCTCTGGACGTCTTCGCCCGCGTCTCCGCCGAGCGTCTCGACATGGCCTTCGCCCGCGGGCTGGGACGGCGCGCCGGCCTCGCCCCCGTTGGCCGCCTCGCTCTCGTCCTCGGAATGGGATTCCTCGGCCAAGAGCGCTTGCCGGTCCTCGACCGGGATGCGGTAGTAGTCGGGATGGACTTCGCCGAAGGCGAGAAATCCGTGCCGGTTGCCGCCGTAGTCGACGAAGGCGGCCTGCAGCGACGGTTCGACCCGCGTTACTTTCGCGAGGTAGATATTTCCTTTGAGCGGCTTTCGTGTCGTCGACTCGTGGTCGAATTCCTCAACTCGGTTGCCGCTGAGCACGACCACCCGAGTCTCTTCGAGGTGGGCGGCGTCGATCAGAATACGTTTGGACATCTAGTTCTATCTCCATGGCGTCAGCGCCCGCCCCGCCGCCCGTGGCGGCGAGGAGCGGGCGCATGAAGCCGGCATCACGACGGGCCTCCGCCATCGCACAGCTCTGTGCAGCGAAGCGCAAGGCGCCAGCGGAGCCATTCGCCGCTTGTTCGGCGATCTCCAAAGCCGGCTTCACGATTTCATTCGACATTCGCTTGACCTTCCGCGCGGCCCCGAACGGGGCTTCCTTGTGGCACTCCGTGCCGCGCGCCGACCGGTGAATCTGCCCAAGCCGAGGATCGGCCTTGTCCGGTCGCAATCAATAACCATCAACAACATAAGGTGAGAACCGCCCCTTCTCAATCGGTGATTACCTGCGGCACCGTCGAGGTCCTGGCCTCGGGCCCGGTCTCATGCGATGGTTTGGCTTGATAACAAAAAAACATAGGTATATCTAGGGGTAAGACAATGGTGGGCCTACTAGATGTGCCACCTTAAACGGTCATTGCTTTGGCTTGCCGCCGGCCTTGTGTCGCTTTTCGTGACACTGCCGGCCGGTGCGGAGCCGGTCGTCGTCGCGACCCGCTACGGCGTTCACCCCGACCGCACGCGCTTTGTTGTTGAGCTGAATGAGCCGGTCGCCTTCACGGTTTTCACGCTGGCCGATCCCTACCGTGTCGTCGTCGAGCTGCCCGATGTGGCCTGGCAGATTCCTCCGGATGCGGGCTCGCGGGGGGCCGGCCTCATCGCCGGGTTCCGCTATGGTCAGTTCCAGCCCGGGATCACGCGGATCGTCATCGACCTCAAGGCACCGGCCCGTGTGAAGCAGGCTTTCACCGCCCCGCCCGAGGCGGACCGCCAATATCGCCTCGTGGTCGATCTCGAGGCGACGACGGGCGAAGCCTTCCTCGCCGAACTCCGCCAGCGCGCGCCGCCCCAGGCCGCGGCGCAAGCACCTCCCGTCGTGATCCAGCCGCCTCCCGCCGCGGCACAACCGCCTCCTGCCGTGATCCAGCCGCCCCAAGCGGCCGTGCAGCCCCCGTCGGCCGCGGCCCAGCCGCCGCGTGTCGCGCGCCCGGCAGCGCCTGCGCCGGCCGAACGCAAGCCGAAGCCCGACGAGCGCCGGCTCATCGTCATCGATGCCGGCCATGGCGGGGCCGATCCTGGCACGATCAGCCCGCGAGGCCTTCAGGAGAAGGACATCACCCTGGCCATGGCCCATGAGCTGAAGCGCCACCTCGAGCGGGACGGCCGGTATCGCGTCCTTCTGAGCCGGCAGGATGACGTGTTCGTCCGCCTGCGCGACCGGGTCGAGTTCGCGCGGTCCGCCGGCGCCGATCTCTTCGTGTCGCTCCATGCCGATTCGATCGGCACTTCGGCCATCCGCGGCGCCTCGGTCTACACGCTCTCGGAGCAGGCTTCCGACAAGGAGGCCGAGGCCTTGGCGGCCAAGGAGAACAAGGCCGACGTGATCGGCGGCATCGACCTTTCGGACAAGAGTGCCGAGGTGTCGAACATCCTCATCGATCTGGCCCAGCGCGAGAGCATGAATCAGGCCGCGCGCCTGGCGGGCCTTCTGATCGACCAGCTGCGTGCCGTGGCCCCGGTTCTCGACCGCACCCACCGTTTTGCGGGATTCGCGGTGCTGAAGGCGCCGGACATCCCATCCGTCCTCATCGAGCTTGGCTATCTCTCGAACCGGGCGGATGAGCAGCGCCTGGCCTCCGACACCCAGCGCTCGAAGGCCGCCGGCGCCATGCGGCACGCCATCGATGGGTTCTTTGCGAACCAGTCGGCCCAGCGCCTCCCTTGAGCCAAAGCCACGGCCGGGCTCCGCGTGGCGGGCCAAACTATGCCATAATGTTTTGATAGATCGGCGGCAGGCCCGAGCCCTTCGGCCCCGGCCGCTCCCATTGCCGTCCATCGCCACCGGGCAGATTTCTCGTCGATGTTGAAATATTTCGGCCGTTTCCTGGTCGTCGTCCTTGTGCTGTGCGTCGTCGGCGCATCGGGCGCGCTCTACGCGCTCTGGCATTTTGGGCGCGACCTTCCCGACTATCGGCAGCTCGCGACCTACGAGCCGCCGACGATGACCCGCGTCCATGCGGGCGATGGGCGCCTCCTGGCCGAGTTTGCCACCGAGAAGCGCGTCTTCGTTCCGATCGACGCGATTCCGAAGCACGTCATCGCCGCGTTCCTGGCTTCGGAGGACGCCGAGTTCTACACCCATCCCGGCGTCAACATCCTGAGCGTGTTCCGCGCGGCGCTTCAGAACGTCGAGCACTACGCCTCGGACAAGCGGCCCGTCGGCGCTTCGACCATCACCCAGCAGGTCGCGAAGAACTTTCTTCTCAGCAACGAGCTTTCGCTCTCGCGCAAGGTCAAGGAGGCCATCCTGGCCTTCCGGCTCGACCGCACCTACAGCAAGGACCGCATCCTCGAGCTGTATCTGAATGAGATCTATCTCGGCTATGGCTCCTACGGCGTCGCGGCGGCCGCGCTCAACTATTTCAACAAGTCGCTGGCGGAGTTGAGCGTGGGCGAGGCCGCCTACCTCGCGGCGCTTCCGAAGGCGCCGAACAACTACCACCCCGTGCGCCACGCGGCGGCGGCCCTCGCCAGGCGGAACTGGGTGATCGACCGGATGCGCGAGGAGCACTTCATCTCATCGGCGCAGGCCAGCGCCGCCGAGGCCGAACCGCTCACGATCCGCACGCGCGATGAGGAGGAAGTCGCGCGGGCCGACTACTTCGCCGAGGAAGTGCGGCGCGACCTGGTCCAACGCTTCGGGGAGGAGGCGCTTTATCGCGGCGGCCTGTCGGTCAAGACCTCGCTCGATCCGCGGCTTCAGGTGATCGCGGACAATGCGCTCCGCGCGGGCTTGCGGGGCTACGACCGCCGCCACGGCTGGCGCGGACCGATTGCGCATATCGATGCGGGAGAGGGATGGCAGGCGCGCCTTGCGGGCGTCAGCGCGCCGCCGGGTCTTGCCCCGTGGCGGCTTGCCGTCGTGCTCGGCGTCGAGGCGGACAAGGCGGCGATCGGATTGACGGATGGCAGCCGCGGCCACATCCCGCTTCAGGAGATGACCTGGGCGCGCGCCCACCGCCCCGAACAGGAGGTAGGGCCCGGGATCAAGGCGCCGTCCGACGTGCTCAAGGCCGGCGACGTCGTCGCGGTCGAACGCGTGAAGGGTGAGGAGAGCGCCTATGCCCTCCGCCAGATTCCCTCGGTTCAGGGCGCCGTCGTCGCCATGGACCCGCACACCGGGCGCGTGCTCGCCATGTCCGGCGGCTACAGCCAGGAGATGAGCGTCTTCAACCGCGCGACCCAGGCCAAGCGCCAGCCGGGCTCTTCCTTCAAGCCTTTCGTCTATCTCGCCGGCCTCGACAGCGGCTTCACGCCCGCGACGCGCATCCTCGATGCGCCGATCGTCATCGACCAGGGGCCGGGCTTGGGCAAATGGAAGCCCGAGAATTACACCGGCAAGTTCTACGGCCCCGCGCCCATGCGCGTCGGCATCGAGCAGTCGCGCAACCTCATGACGGTGCGCCTCGCCGAGAATATCGGCATGGACAAGGTCGCGGCCTATGCCAAGCAGTTCGGCATCGTCGACGACATGCCGGAGGTGCTGTCCATGGCGTTGGGCGCGGGCGAGACGACGCTGCTCCGCCTCACCACCGCCTATGCCATGCTCGTCAACGGCGGCAAGCGGATCACGCCCTCCTTGATCGACCGCGTGCAGGACCGCCAGGGCCGCACGATCTTCCGCCAGGACACGCGCGACTGCACCGACTGCCGCCCCGGAGAATGGCGCGGCAACGCGACGCCCGAGCTCCCCGACTTGCGCGAGCAGATCGCCGATCCGATCAGCGTCTATCAGATCGTCTCCATGCTCGAAGGCGTGATCGCGCGCGGCACGGGCCAGCGCATCCGCGAACTCAACCGCACGCTCGCGGGCAAGACCGGCACCACCAACGACAGCGCCGACACCTGGTTCGTCGGCTTCTCTCCCGATCTCGTTTTCGGCGTCTTCGTCGGCTTCGATCAGCCCATGACGCTCGGCGGCCACGAGACGGGCGCCTCGGTCGCGGTGCCCATCTTCAAGGATTTCATGGCGGCGGCCCTCGTGGGAAAGCCGGACATCCCGTTCCGCATTCCGCCCGGCGTGCGGCTTGTCCATATCAACCTTGCGACCGGATTGCCTGCGAAGCCCGGCGACAAGAACGTCATCCTCGAAGCGTTCCGCCCCGGCACCGTGCCGACGGAAGCCGGGCATGTGCTCGATGGAGGCGACGAGGCGGCGTCCGGCGGCGTCGTGCCGCTCACGGGGTCCGGCGGCCTGTATTGAGCTTCCTCCGTCCCTCGCCTAGATTGACGAACGAACATAACCTTCACGGAGCCGTCCCGTGCGCGCCGAAATCCAAACCGTCGTCGAAGAGATCAAGCAGTCGATCGCACTGCTGAGGAGGTCGCTTTGACCTGGAGACGTCGCGTAAGCGCCTCGAGGAGCTGAACGCGCGCGCCGAGGCCTCCGATCTTTGGTCTCGGCCGGAAGAAGCGCAAAAGGTGATGCGGGAGCGGACGCGGCTCCAGGGGGCGATCGGCGAATTCGAGAGCCTCGAGCGCGAGCTCACTGACCAGGTTGAACTCCTCACGCTCGCGGAGGCCGAGGGCGACGCCGGCGTGGCGGCGGATGCCGAAGCCGCGCTCACCGCGCTCAAGGAGCGTGCCGCCAAGCGCGAGCTCGAAGCGCTCCTCGCGGGCGAAGCGGACAGCAACGATTGCTTCCTCGAGGTCCATGCGGGCGCCGGCGGCACCGAATCCCAGGATTGGGCGGAGATGCTCATGCGCATGTATGTGCGCTGGGCGGAGCAGCGAGGCTACAAGGTCGAATGGCTCGAGGAGAGCGCCGGCGAGGGGGCCGGCATCAAGTCGGCCACGGTCAAGGTGCTGGGGCCGAACGCCTATGGCTGGCTCAAGACCGAATCGGGCGTGCACCGGCTCGTCCGCATTTCGCCGTTCGACGCGGCCGCGCGGCGCCACACGAGCTTTGCGTCCGTCTGGGTGTTCCCGGTGGTCGATGAGAATTTCGAGATCGAGATTCTCGACAAGGATCTCCGCATCGACACCTACCGCGCCTCGGGCGCGGGCGGCCAGCACGTCAACGTGACGGACAGTGCCGTGCGCATCACGCACCTGCCGACCAACATCGTCGTCCAGTGCCAGAGCGAGCGTTCCCAGCACCGCAACCGCGCGGCGGCCTTCTCCATGCTCAAGGCTCGCCTCTATGAGGCCGAGCTCCAGCGGCGCGAGGAAGAGGCGCAGACGGCGCACGAGCAGAAGACCGACATCGGCTGGGGCCACCAGATCCGGTCCTACGTCCTCCACCCCTACCAGATGGTCAAGGACCTCCGCACGGGCGTCGAGACGGGCAACGCGCAGGCGGTGCTCGACGGCCGGATCGATTCGTTTCTCGAGGCCTCGCTCGCGCGGAAGCTCAAAGGCGGCGAGAAGCGCGCGGAGCGCTAGGTGCCGTAGCTCTGCACGAGCGAGCCGGCGACCATGTACCAGCCGTCGACCAGCACGAAGAAAATCAGCTTGAACGGCAGCGAGATCATGACCGGCGGCAGCATCATCATGCCCATGGACATGAGGATCGAGGCGACCACCATGTCGATGATGACGAAGGGCACGAACAGGAGGAATCCGATCTCGAAGGCGCGCCGGAGCTCGCTGATGAGGAAGGCCGGGATCAGGACCTGAAGCGGCGTGTCCGCGGGGTTCGCGACCTCGCGCGTCTCCGACATGCCCATGAACAGCGACAAGTCCTTGTCGCGCGTGTGGGCCATCATGAAGCGGTGGACGGGGGCGGCCGCGCGGTCGAAGGCCTGTCCTTCCGAGATCTCCTCTTTCATGAGCGGCCGGATGCCGTCGTGGTAGGACTGTTCGAGCACCGGCGCCATGATGAAGGCCGAGAGGAACAGCGCGAGGCTGACCAGCACCGTGTTGGGCGGCGTCTGCTGGAGGCCGATGGCGCTCCTCAGGAACGACAGCACGATCACGATGCGCGTGAACGACGTGACCATGATGAGGATCGAGGGAGCGAGGCTCAAGACGGTCAAGAGCGCGAGCAGCTGGATGATTCGGCTCGTGCCCGAGTTGCCCTCGCCGAGATCGACGGTGACCGACTGGGCCGCGGCGGCCGTGGCGCCGGCGGCGATGAGGAGGGCGAGGAAGGCGATCGTCAGGCTGCGGCGCATCGTCAATGACTCGTCTGTCCGTTGGTGCTCGCCGCTTTCAAGCGTTCGAGGAAGCCGCCGGTGGTGCCCGTGGGCGCTCCGGGAGCGGGGAGGCGCGCGCCCGGCGGCGGGCTGATTCCGTTTTCGATCAATACGTCGTTCGTGGCGCCCAGCAGCACGAGATGCTCCACATTGTCCCGGCGGATGAGCGCGAGGCGGCGCTTGGCGTCGAGTTGGAGAAGCTCGACCACGGCGAGACGGCGCTCGGACAGCGGGCTCGCGGCGAAGCGGCCGGCAAAGCCGTGCCGGCGCGCGAACCAGCCGACGGCCGCGATGAGGCCGACGACGAAAAGAAGGGCGAGGAAGAAGCGGAGATAGAGGCCGAGTTCCACGGGATCTACCGCCCTGTCGTCCGGGAGTAGGCGCCGACCGCCTTCTGCCCCGTGCCGAGGCGCTGGAGCTCGGCGCCGAGCGCGTCATGTTGCGCGTTGAGGTCGCCGCGCAGGCGCTCGATGTCGTCGATGAGCGCGATGAGCCCGGGCTTGAGCGACTGGGCGTCCTGGGTGCCGAGCGATTGCATGCGCTGGCAGAACGTGCCGACGCGGCGATCGAGGCCCGTGAGGTCGACCGCGCGCCCGTCGCCCATGATGGCGCGCGAGGCGGCGATCAGGCCCGCGATGGCTTGGAGTTCGGTGCGCATCGTTGCGATGTTGGTCATGCTGGCTCCTGTGCTCCGCTGTCCGCTGGCTCGCCTGCGAAGACGCGGGTGAGGATGGCTGCGACCGCCGTCACGGCCACGGCCGGCACGCGCGTGTCGGCCGAGAAGCGCGCGAGAGCCTCGGCCCCCTCGTCGCGGCCGCCGTCGAGGGCGGAATCGCGCGGCTTTGCCACGGGCGCCTCTCTGGGGTGGCCGGTCGGGACGTCTTGCAGGTCGTGGGGCACGCGGGCTCGCTCAGTGGCGCGGGGATCGAGCCAGAGTCGCCTGTTGTGCTTAATAAAGTCTTTAACGCGTGCGTCCCGCGGGTCGGGGCAGGGGGACGCGGACGGGCTCGGCGCGGGTCGGTGCGGGGCGCCCGGCCTCGGGAGAATTGGCGCGCCGCGGGCGCCGGAAGCCGTAGACAAGCGGAATGGCGGCGAGCGCCACCAGCGCGATCAGGAGGAAGGAATTGTTGAACGCGATCGTCATGGCCTGGCGCCCGATCTCCGAATCGAGAAGCGGCAGGCTGCTGCGCCGCCCGAGCCCCCACAGCGAGGGCAGGAGCGCGTCGTTGAACACCTTGTTGTAGGGCGTCACGAAGGCGGTCAGCGCCTCGTGGTTGATCTGGATGCTCTTCGTGAAGACGAGCACCGCGAGCGTGATGCCGACGCCGGTGCCCATGTTGAGGATCAGATTGAAGAAAACGACGCCCTCGGTGCGGTGACGCGTGTCGATCGTCGAGAGGGTCAGCATGCTCAGTGGCACCCAGGCGAAGGCGATGCCGAAGCCGAACACGAAGGCCGTGATCATCACGTCCCGGTCGAGCGCTTGGGTTGGCCAGTTCGACATGTACCACGTCGCGGACGCGACGCAGAGGAGGCCGAAGCCGAAGAGGTGCCGTGCGTTGATGCGCCGGAGCGAGCGGCCGACGAGCGCCATGGCCAGCACGCCCCCGACGCCGCGCGGCGCCATGAGCATGCCGGTCGCGATCACCGGATAGTTCTCGAGACCCTGCAGGCGCAGCGAGAGCAGGACGAGCGGCGAATGCAGGACCGTGCCCCAGAGGAAGATGAGGAGATAGCCGAGCATGACGTTCCGGTCGCGCACGAGGGCGCGGGGCACGAAGGGCTCCGCCGTCGTCATGCTGTGCACGACGAACACGTACGTCCCGAGCAGGAACAGCGCGAAGGCGATGATGATCTCGCTCGAGGCGAACCAGTCGAGCCGCTCGCCCCGGTTGAGCACGAACTGGACCGCGGCGAGGGCGAGCGCCAACGTCGCGAATCCGGCCCAGTCGAGCTTGCGCGTGCGATCGGGCGCCGCGTCCGGCACGG
Organism: Alphaproteobacteria bacterium; assembly: GCA_046349515.1. Lineage (GTDB taxonomy): Bacteria > Pseudomonadota > Alphaproteobacteria > CADEGL01 > CADEGL01 > JBGPGW01. Next base: position 44,830 of record JAXMCE010000015.1, read on the forward strand.
AGAGCAGGATTCCGATGAGGATCACGGCGCCGACGGGAACGTTGAACCAGAACACCCAGGGCCAGTTGCCCATCTCGGTCGCGTAGCCGCCGACGATGGGGCCGAAGACAGGTCCGACCGTGATCCCGATGCCCCAGAGGCCGAGCGCGGCGCCGTGCCGTTCCTTGGGATAGGCGTCGAGCACGATGGCCTGGGAGAGCGGGATGATGGGGGCGCCGAGTGCGCCCTGGAGGGCGCGGAATCCGACCTCGGCCTCGAGGCTGCTCGCGGTCGCGCAGAGGAACGACGTCACCGTGAAGCCGCCGAGGGCGACGAGATAGAGCCGCTTCCGTCCGAGGCGCGCGCTCAGCCATCCGGTCGAGGCCGTCATGATGGTGAGGGCCACGATGAAGGAGGTGAGCACCCAGGCGATCTGGTCCTGGGTCGCCGAGAACGTCCCCTGCATGTGCGGCAACGCCACGATGACGTTCGTCTGGTTCATGACGAAGATCATCGTCGCCATCATGACGCATCCCATGATGACGGCGCGCCGCGCGGGTGTGATCGTGGTTGCGATCGGTTGCTCGGCCATGCGATCCGGCGGCATTTGCAGGGGCGGCCGCGATGCGGCTCCAGCGCCGATTGTGCGCGATTTGGCCAGGCCTCGCCAGTCTAGAGACCTAAGTCGTGCCGGCTTTCTTCGCGCGCTTGGGGGCGGTCAGCAGTACGACGAAGGGCACCATGCTGAGCGCCACGATCATGATGAGGTGAAACGCGTTGTTGAAGGCGATCGCGGTCGCTTGCAAGAGGACCACCCGCTCGACGGCGCCGAGCCCCTTCATCTGCGAGAAGCTCCAGGCTTGCGGCAGAAGGTGGTCGCGGAACAGCTCGTGGAAATAGGTGATGTTCGCGGCCAGGACCTCGTGGCTCACCTGCACGCCGTCCGCCAGCACGATCACGGCGCTCGCGATGCCGACGCCCGTGCCGATGTTGATGCACAGGCTGTAAAGCGAAACCGCCTCGTTCCGCAGGTGCGGCGCGAGCGTGGCGAAGGCGATGACCGTGAGCGAGACGTAGGTGAACGACGTGCCGAAGCCGTGGATGAATCCGGCATAGCCGACCTGCCACAGATCGGCGTCGAACGGCCAGCTGGCCATGATCCGGGTGCCGAGCGCGATGCAGGAGAGCCCCACGAGGATGAGGGCCTTCGGGTTGAACCGTACGACGAGGCGGCCGACCAGAATCATCGACAGCACGCCGCCGAGGCCGCGCGGCGACATGAGAAGACCGGCCGTCGCAACGGGAAGTTCGTCGACCCCCTGCAAGCGCAGCGAGAGAAGGAACAGCGGCGTTTGTGAGGTGATCGCCCAGCCGAAGATGAAGATGAGGCCGAGAAGGACGTTCCTGTCCCTGAAGATGGCCGGATTGAGGAAGGGATGGCGCGCGGTGATCGTTTGGACGACGAGGAGATAGAGGAAGAGCGCCGCGACCCCCGTCTCGATGACGATCTCCGTCGAGTCGAACCAGTCGAGGCGCTCGCCGCGATTGAGCACGAGCTGGAACGCGGCGAGGGCCAATGACAAGGCGATGAAGCCGTACCAGTCGAAGCGGCGCGCCTCGACCTTGGGACCCTTCGGCACGAAGGCCCAGATGCCGAGGAACACGACGAGGCTGAAGGGCACGTTGAAGTAGAACACCCAGGGCCAGCTGTACTCCTCGGTGATGACGCCGCCGATGATGGGCCCCAGCACCGGCCCGAGCGTGACCCCGATGCCCCAGAACGCAAGGGCCGAGCCGTGCCGTTCGCGCGGATAAGCGTCGAGGATGACGGCCTGGGACAGCGGCATGATCGGGCCGCCTGAGATGCCCTGGAGCAGGCGGAAGGCGACCTCGACTTCGATCGAGGGGGCCCAGGCGCAGAGAAGGGAGGACAGGCCGAACATGGCGACGGAGGCGAGGTAGACGCGTTTTCGCCCGAACCGGTTGCCGAACCAGCCGGCCGAGGCGGTGGTGATCGTCATGGCGACGAGGTAGGAGGTGACCACCCAGGCGATTTGGTCGCGAGTCGCTGAAAACGTCCCCTGCATGTGGGGAAGCGCCACGACGACGTTGGTCTGGTTGAGCACGAACAGGGTGGTCGACAGCAGCACCGGCGCCATGATGAGGGCGCGCCGTGTCGTCGAGACGACGGGAGCGGGGGCGGCAGCGGCGGTGACGCTCATCGCCTCGCTCTCCGCATCTGGTCCCTTCCTGTATGATCCGTCCCGTAACGCGCCGTCATGGGGGGAATGCCGTGTGGAAGACGCTGCTCTACGAAAAGATCGGCCGGGTCGTTCATATTCGCTTTAACAGACCCAAGGCCTTGAACGCCATCAATCTCGACATGATGGAGGAGCTCCCGCGGGCGCTCGCCGAAGCCGACCGGGACGCCGAGGTGCGCGTCATTGTGTTGAGCGGGGAGGGCAAGAGCTTCGGCGCGGGCTACGACCTCAAGCAGGACTGGTCCCAGGCCTTCGGCGGACGCGGGCCGATGAACACTCGCGCCATGCTCAGGGCCTGCGCCGCCTACGAGTTCGCGCCGTGGGCGTGCGAGAAGCCGACCATCGCCATGGTGAGGGGACATTGCCTCGCGGGCAGCTGCGAGGTGGCCATGATGTGCTGCGTCACCTATGCGTCGGACAACAGCGTCTTCGGCGAACCCGAGATCCGTTTCTCGACGGCGCCGCCCGTTCTCGTGATGCCGTGGCTCGTCGGCCTCAAGAAGGCGCGGGAGCTTCTCTACACAGGCGACCTCATCGATGCGGCCGAGGCATTGCGGATCGACATGGTGAATCGCGTCATCCCGGATGCCGAACTCGAGGCCGAAACCTTCAAGCTCGCGCGGCGGATGGCGACGATCGAGGTCGAGGCGCTCAAGACGACGAAGGCCGCGATCAACCGCGGCGCCGAGATCGCGGGCTTCAAGCAGGCCATCGACTACGCGATCGAGACGGGCGCCATCCTCGATGCGACACCGACTGAGATGTACAAGCGATTCGTCGAGATCTCGCGCGCCGACGGCCTCACGGCCGCGGTCCGCTGGCGCGAGGCTCAGTTCAAGGATCTCGATTGACGGTTAACGCGCCGCCCTAGGTCTGCTTGGCGTCGTCGTCCGTCCCGGGCGGGGGGCTCGGGGCGGCCGCCGGGCGGGTGTCGGTCGCGTTCGGCGAGAGGCCGGCCGCGGCCCGGTTTTCTTCCTGGATCCGCTCGTAAAGCTCGCGGCGCAGCACGCTCGCATCGGGCGGGAAGGTGAAACCGAGCTTGGCCGACTTGCCGCGCACATCGACCACGGTGACTTCGATCGTGTCGTTGATCACGACCGATTCGCCAATCTTCCTCGTGAGATACAGCATGGGCCTACCTGGGGCATCCGATCGCGTCCGTGAGCGCGCCAAAGGGTCGCTCGGACAACACTTTAGCCCGCTTTACCGCTTGTTAACAGGGCCATGCGAGCCTCAACCCTCGATCACGGGCGAGTGCCGGGACCGGCTCCGCCTGGGCTCCAACCCCCCAGGACCGGATGGATTTTTCCAAAATCCCTCTTTTCAAGATGATCTCGCGGCGCATGGAGTGGTTGAGCGCGCGCCAACAGGTCCTGGCCCAGAACATCGCGAACGCCGATACGCCCCGCTACGTTCCGCAGGACCTGAAGGCGCTCGACTTTCGCGGCGCCATGGCGTCCCAGACGCTGGCGCCCGAACGCACGCACGCCATGCACCTGGCGCTTCCGAACGCCACCGGTGACCTCAAGGCCGAGCGCCAGCGCTCCGACGAGCAGAACGCCAGCCTGTCCGGCAATGCCGTCGTGCTCCAGGACGAATTGATGAAGGTCGCCGAGACCAACATGTCGCATCAGCTCGCGACCAACGTCTACCGCAAGCAACTGTCGCTTTTCCGCCTGGCCATTGGCCGCGGCGGGTCGGGCTAACCTCGAAGGAGTCCGCTGACCGACATGATGGAATTGCTGAAGCCGCTCAAGATTTCGTCCGCCGGCATGAACGTGCAGACGACGCGTCTCCGCGTGCTCGCGGAAAACATCGCGAACGCCGACTCGCTGCCCGGGAACGCCGGCGCCGATCCTTACCGGCGCAAGGTCGTCACCTTCAAGAACGCGCTCGACCGCACGATCGGAATCGAGACGGTCCGCATCGACAAGATCTCGACTTCGAAAAGCGCCTTCCAGCGCCGCTACGACCCGACCCATCCCGCGGCCGACAAGGACGGCTACGTCCAGGCTCCCAACGTGAATGCGCTCATCGAGATGATGGACTTCCGCGAAGCGCAGCAGTCCTACCAGGCCAATCTCGGCGTCCTCGACGTGAGCAAGCGCATGATCTCGAGCACCATCGATCTCCTGAGGTCGTGATGACATTCCCATCCTGCACGAGCCCGTCCATGACTCCGATCGCTCCGGCGAGCGAGGATGGCGACGCGTGGCGGTTGCGCCGGCGTGTTCCCCTCTCGGCGCCGCTGCGCCGCACCGAGCTCGCCGCTATCGCCCCTCGCGTGGCCCCGAGCGCCCCTCAGCCGGCCCGAATCGTGCTGTGGGACGAAGTCGTGTGGGGCGAGGTTGCGCCGTCGCTGTGGGTCGCGCCTGCGGAGGCGATCATCGTCGGGCATCGCGGCCGGAGACGGCTGGCCGCCCGCGGCCGGGACCGCGCATCGCCGTCGACGCTTCATTAAGCCATCGCCACTAAACCATGGCCGCGCCCAATCCCATCAAGGCGCTTGCCAACCTCCGTTCCTGACTTCGAGGAGAATTCGATAGATGTCTGTCAATCCGACGAGCGCGATCGCGGCCTATGCGAAAACGCTCGCACAAGGCAAGGCCCCGGGCCTCGAAGCGCGGGACAGCTCGCAGAATTTCGCGGGCATGGTCAACCAGGCCGTCGGCTCCCTGCGCCAGGGCCTCGCCGCGAGCGAGACCGCGAGCGCGAATGCGCTCACCGGCAAGGCCGATCTCACGGGCCTCGTGACGTCCGTCGCCAACGCCGAACTCATGCTGCAGACGGTGGTCAGCGTCCGTGACAAGGCCATCCAGGCCTACCAAGAAATTCTCCGCATGCCGATCTAGGTGGTCCATGGAAGCCAATGAAGCCCTCGATATCGCGCGGGAAGGCGTCTTCGTGATGCTCAAGATCGGCGCGCCGGTGATGCTGGTGGCCATGGTCATCGGTCTGGCCATCTCGCTGGTTCAGGCGCTCACGCAAATCCAGGAAGCGACGCTCTCCTTCGTGCCGAAGATGATCGTCGTCTTCGTTGCCCTCGTCCTGTTCATGCCCTTCATGCTCTCGACGCTGGCGTCGTTCACCGAACAGCTGGGCGGGCGGATCGCCGGCATCGGCTGACGGCTGGGTCCGATGCTCGGCGCGGTCCTCTCCCTCAATCTCTTCGCCTTCTTCCTGGTCTTCGCGCGTCTCGGCACGGCCATGATGCTGATGCCCGGCTTCGGCGAGACGAATGTGGCGCCGCGGATGCGGCTCGTCTTCGCGCTGGGCCTGACGCTCGTGGTCCTTCCGGTCGTGGCGCAGCGCCTGCCGCGCCCGCCGGCCGACGGGATCGGCCTCTTCGTTCTGCTGGGCGGCGAGATGGTCGTCGGCCTCTTTCTCGGCACTGTCATGCGTCTCATGATGGCCGCACTCCAGGTCGCGGGTTCCGTCGCCGCGTCGGAGATGGGCCTGTCCAGCGTCCTTGCGCCCGACTTCGCCTCCTCCCAGCAGGGCGCCATCGCCGGAAGCTTCCTCGTCGTCGTGGCGCTCGTGCTCGTCTTTGCCTCGAATCTCCATCATCTCATGCTGACGGGCGTGCTCAGCAGCTACGGGCTTTTCACGCCGGGCGAGCTTCCGCCCTTCGGCGATTTCGCCGACGCGATCTCGCACGCGGTGTCGCGCAGCTTCCTCATTGGAATCCAGATGGCGGCGCCCTTCATCGTCGTCGGGCTGCTCCTCTCGATCGGCATGGGCATCCTGTCGCGCCTCATGCCGCAGGTGCAGATCTTCTTCATCGTGACCCCGCTCCAGATCACGCTCGGCCTTCTTGTGTTCGCCGCCGTGCTCGCCGCGATCATGGCGTGGTTCATCTCCGGCTTCGAAGACATGCTGGCGGCTTTCACCTCGCCGCTCTGAGCCATGTCCGACGATCACGACGATTCACAAAAAACAGAAGAGCCGACACAAAAACGGCTGAGCGATGCGCGCAAGCGCGGCCAGGTGCCGAGCTCGCGCGAAATCAACCACTGGTTCATCCTGCTGGCCGCGACGCTCGCCATCGGCATGCTGCTGCCGCGGAGCCTGGGCGACCTCACGCGGGCGCTCGCGCCGTTTCTCTCCTCCGCGCACGCGATCGATCTCACGGCCGGCAACCTGTCCGGGATTCTCATGGAGGTGTTCGCGGAGGTGGGCGACGCCCTTCTCGTTCCGCTGGGCCTCCTCATCCTCGCGGCCCTCGCCGCCGGGTTCGTTCAGAACGGCTTTGTCTTCGCATCCGAGCTCATCGAGCCCAGTCTCGAAAAGATCTCGCTCATCAGCGGCTTCAAGCGCCTCTTCTCGCCGAAGTCGCTCGTGGAGTTCACGAAGGGCCTGATCAAGATCGCGATCGTCGGCGCGGCGGCTGTGACCGCGGTCCTGCCGGCGATGGGCGACCTCGACACGCTCACGACCTACGATCTGCCGGCCGTCCTCGATCGCGCGCAGCATCTCGTCTACCGCCTGATGATCGCGGTTCTCGCCGTGATGTCGCTGATCGCGGGCCTCGACTACCTCTATCAGCGCCTCGACTTCCGGCGACGGATGCGCATGTCGCGCGAGGAGATGAAGCAGGAGTACAAGGAGACCGAGGGCGATCCCATGGTCCGCGGCCGCATCCGCCAGCTGCGCCAGGAGAAAGCCAAGCGCCGCATGATGACCGCCGTGCCCAAGGCGGACGTCGTGCTCACCAACCCGACCCATTACGCCGTCGCCTTGAGCTACAAGCCCGAGACCATGGCCGCTCCCGTCGTGGTGGCGAAGGGCGTCGATTCCCTGGCGCTGCGCATTCGCGAGGTCGCGCGCGAGCACGCGGTCCCCATCGTCGAGAATCCGCCGCTCGCGCGGGCGCTCCATGCGGCGGTCAAGATCGACCAGGCGATTCCGCCGGAACACTACATGGCCGTCGCGAAGGTGATCGGCTACGTCATGGGCTTGCGCCAGCGCGCGACCGGCCGGCCCGGCTAGTTGGCGCGGCATTGGACAGGCGCCCGACTATGGTATTATGGCACCATGACGCGTGGGGGATCGACCATGGGCGGCACGGCGCGCCCGGGGATGCCCGATTGTCCCGGCGTTGAGGCGAGGGGGCGGCCGGGATGTTGACGCGCATGCGGAAGTGGATGGGGGAGGCCCCGCGCGAAAGCGGCCTTCTCGAGGCCGCGTTCGAATCGCTCGATGAGGGGCGCCTCATCACGGACCCGAACGGACGCACGGTCTACGTCAATTCCGCCTTTCTCCGCTACTTCAACTGCAAGGCCGACGAGGCCGTGGTCGCGCTCCGGCAGCGCCTGTCGAAGGACGGCGTCTCGAGCGAGCTCTTCGAGCGCATGATCGGCTCGGCCCGCTCGGGCAACCGCACGCGCGCGGAGTTCTCGGTCGATGCGCCCGATGGCGAAGTGCAGTGGTATGCGGTCGCGGTGAGCCCGCTGCCGAATCTCTCGGGCCATGTCTTCTGGCGTTTCGACAACATCACCGCGCGACGGCAGATGGAGCAGATCATCGCCGAGGGGCAGCGGAAGCTCTACGACTTCTTCGAGCACGCGCCCGTCGGTTTCTACTCGGTCGACGCCGACGGCCGCTTCCTCTTCATTAATCACACGCTGGCCAACTGGCTGGGCTGCTCGCCCGACGAGATCGCCGACAGCGGGCGGCGCCTCCACGACTTCATCGCCAAGGACCTGCCGCAGGGAACCGCGCCCTACGATCCCTTCGGCACCGGCGCGGGGCCCTTGCGCGGCGAGGTGACGTTCCGCGGCCTCCAGGGCCAGACCTTCCAGGCGGACATCGCCCAGACCATCGAGCGCGGCCAGGATCTCCGCACCCGCTCGGTCGTGCGCGACCTGCGCCCCGAGCGCGAGATGCGCCAGGCGCTCCGCCAGACGGAGCAGCGCTTCCGCAGCTTCTTCGAGGATGCGCCGGTCGGCATCGCGCTGCTCGACGCCGACGGCAAGATCGCCGAATGCAACCGGCCGTTCTCGACCATGGCCGGCCTCGACCGGCAGGCCATCATCGGCTCCGAGTTCTCGAAGATCGTGGTCGATTCCGATCGCCCCGCATTGGCGCAGCGCCTCGGCCAGTTCAAGGCCGGAACGGACAGCGGGCGCGTCATGGACGTCCATGTCCAGGGCGCGCGCGAGCGCGTTCTCACTCTCTACATGAGCCGCGTCGACAAGGACGACGGCACCTTCGGCGGCCTCATCCTCCACGCGCTCGATGCGACCGAGCAGAAGAACCTCGAGATCCAGTTCGCGCAGTCGCAGAAGATGCAGGCCGTGGGCCAGCTCGCGGGCGGCATCGCGCACGACTTCAACAACCTGCTGACGGCGATGATCGGCTTCTGCGACCTCTTGCTGCTGCGGCACCGGCCGGGCGAGCAGTCCTTCGCGGACGTCATGCAGATCAAGCAGAACGCCAACCGCGCGGCCAACCTCGTGCGCCAGCTCCTCGCGTTCTCGCGCCAGCAGACGCTCCAACCCAAGGTGCTCAACCTGACCGACGTGCTGGCCGAGCTCTCGCACCTCTTGCGCCGCCTCATCGGCGAGAACATCGAGCTCCAGATGGTCCATGGTCGCGACCTCGGCCTCGTCCGGGGCGACCAGGGCCAGTTCGAGCAGGTCATCATCAACCTGGCCGTGAATGCGCGCGATGCCATGGTCGGCGGCGGCACGCTCACGATTCGCACCTCGAACGTGACGCCCGAGCAATCGAGCGAGTTCGGCGAGCTCCTGCTGCCCATCGGGAACTACATCCTCATCGAGGTGATCGACACCGGCATGGGCATCCCCAAGGAGATCATCGGGCGCATCTTCGAGCCCTTCTTCTCGACGAAGGAGGTGGGCTCGGGCACGGGCCTTGGCCTCTCGACGGCCTACGGCATCGTCAAGCAGACGGGCGGCTTCATCTTCGTCGACAGCGAGCCCGGCAAGGGCGCGACGTTCCGCATCTTCCTGCCGCGCCACAATCCGAGTGCGGAGGAGAAGCGCGCAGCCGAGGCGAACACGCGCGAAGTCGCCAAGTCCGACCTCTCCGGCGCGGGCACGGTGCTCTTCGTCGAGGACGAGGACCCCGTGCGCACCTTCGGCGTGCGCGCGCTCCGCAATAAGGGCTACAAGGTGCTCGAGGCCAAGACGGGCGAGGCCGCCCTCGAAGTCATCGACAAGACGAACGAGCCGATCGACCTCGTCATCACCGACGTGGTGATGCCCAAGCTCGACGGGCCCGGGCTCATCCGCGAGCTCCGCACGCGCGCGCCGCAGACGAAGATCATCTGCATCTCGGGCTATGCCGAGGAGGCGTTTCGGAAGCGCATCGACCAGTCCCAGGACGTGGTGTTCCTGCCGAAGCCCTTCAGCCTCAATCAGCTCGCGAGCAAGGTGAAGGAAGTGCTGGGCGGGCCGGCCTAAGGCTTCCTCGACACCCTTGCGCGACCCGCGCATTTGGGCGATGCCTCTCGCGGCCTGAGACGTCGATCCGAGGGGTGCGCCGAATGACCGAAAGCCAGCCTGGCCGTCCGAGCATCGGCACCTTTGACTACATCGTGCTCGGCGCGGGCTCGGCGGGCTGCGTCTTGGCCAACCGCTTGAGCGCCGACCCCGCGATCAGCGTGCTCGTCCTCGAGGCGGGCGGGCCCGACACCTATCCCTGGATCCACATCCCCGTCGGCTACTTCAAGACCATGCACAATCCGCGGACGGATTGGTGCTTCACGACGGAGGCGGAGCCAGGTCTCGGCGGGCGCGCGATCGCCTATCCGCGCGGCAAAACGCTTGGCGGCTCGTCCTCGATCAACGGCCACATCTACATGCGCGGGCAGGCGCGCGATTACGACCATTGGCGGCAGCTGGGCAACCGCGGCTGGGCCTGGGACGACGTGCTGCCCTATTTCAAGAAGTCGGAAGACCAGGTGCGCGGGGCGGACGAGGTCCACGGCGCCGGCGGGCCGCTCGCGGTCACCGAGCAGCGCATCCGCCTGCCCGTGCTCGATACCTTCATTCGTGCGGCGGAGGAGGCAGGCCTGCCGCCGACCGCCGACTTCAACCGCGGCGACAATCTCGGCTGCGGCTATTTTCAGGTGACGCAGCGTGGCGGCTTCCGCTGGAGTGCCGCGCGCGCCTTCCTCCATCCGGCGAAGCGCCGGCCCAATCTGAGGCTCGTCACGCGGGCGCACGCGGCGCGCCTCATCTTCGAGGGCGCACGGGCCAAGGGTGTAGCGTTCTGGTCGGACGGCGTGCTCCAGTCGGCGGAGGCGCGGGGCGAGGTGCTCCTGGCCTTGGGCTCGATCGGCTCGCCACAGCTTCTCCAGGCCTCGGGCATCGGGCCCTCGGCGCTCCTTCGCGCGAAGGGCATTGCTGTCCACGCCGATCGCGGCCAGGTCGGCGAGAATCTCCAAGACCACTTGCAGCTACGCCTTGTCTACAAGCTCCACGGCATCCGGACGCTCAACGAGCGGGTCAACAGTCTCCTCGGCCGCTTGATGATCGGTGCCGAGTATGTGCTCTTCCGCTCCGGTCCCATGACGATGGGGGCGAGCCAGTTGGGCGCGTTCGCGAAAAGCGATCCCGCGCGCGAGACGGCCAATCTCGAATATCACATCCAGCCGCTCAGTACGGACAAGCTGGGCGATCCCCTCCATCCGTTCCCGGCGCTGACCGCCTCCGTCTGCAACCTCCGGCCCGAGAGCCGCGGCAGCGTGCGCATCAAGTCGGCCGACACGCGCGATCCGCCGGCGATCGCGCCCAACTACCTGGCGACCGCCGATGATCGCCGCGTCGCGATTGATTCGATCAAGCTCACGCGGCGGATCATGCTCGAGAGCGCGGCCTTCCGCCCCTACCGGCCCGAGGAGTATCGGCCGGGCGCCGAGGCCCGGGACGACTCGGCGCTCATCGAGGCGGCGGCGCGCATCGGCACGACCATCTTCCACCCCGTTGGCACCTGCCGGATGGGGCCGGACGGGGAGGCCGTCGTCGATGATCGCCTCCGCGTTCGCGGGGTCGAGCGATTGAGGGTCATCGATGCTTCGGTCATGCCCTCGATCACCTCGGGCAACACCAATGCGCCCGTGATCATGATCGCGGAGAAGGCGGCCGACATGGTCGTCGAGGACCGGCGCTGAGACTGCGGGTTACGGCCCGAAAGACGCCACGGTTCGACCCTGAATTCGGCCGCAATCGGATTCGATCCTTGCCCTTGGATTGGCCTGGGCGGATCCGGTGCATGACGTCGTACGACCTATCATCTCGGAACGGAGATGAGGGTTTCGGAACAAGACATTGAAAGGGCGATGTTTTCGCGTGAAATCTCGATGAGAAAAAAACATCAATCCATGTGGTTAAGAGAACACTTGTAGAACAGAACAAACCATGTACAATCCGCCGCCATTCCCCCGGAGCGGCCGACAGTGGCTCGGTTGATGCGCCGGGACCCGTGTGAAATAAGAGGGGCAAGACCCATGACAGAGACTGCGCTTCGGCTCGTCGGCAAGGACGATATGGACAAGAACAAGGCGTTGGAGGCGGCCCTCACCCAGATCGAGCGGTCCTTCGGCAAGGGCTCGATCATGAAGCTCGGGCAGAATCAGGCGTCGATCGAGACCGAGGTGGTCTCGACCGGCTCGCTCGGCCTCGACATCGCGCTCGGCATCGGCGGGCTGCCCAAGGGCCGCATCGTCGAGATCTACGGGCCTGAGAGCTCGGGCAAGACCACGCTCGCCCTCCACGTGATTGCGGAGGCGCAGAAGAAGGGCGGGGTGTGCGCCTTCGTCGACGCGGAACACGCGCTCGACCCGACCTACGCGCGGAAGCTCGGGGTCGATGTGGACGAGCTTCTCATCTCCCAGCCCGATGCGGGCGAGCAGGCGCTCGAGATCGCCGACACGCTCGTGCGCTCGGGCGCCATCGACGTGCTCGTGATCGACAGCGTGGCGGCCTTGGTCCCGCGCGCCGAGCTCGAAGGCGAGATGGGCGACAACCACATGGGCCTCCACGCGCGGCTCATGAGCCAAGCCTTGCGCAAGCTCACTTCCTCGATCTCGCGCTCGAACACCATGGTGATCTTCATCAACCAGATCCGCATGAAGATCGGCGTCATGTTCGGCAATCCGGAGACGACGACCGGCGGCAACGCGCTCAAGTTCTATGCCTCGATCCGCCTCGACATCCGCCGCATCGGCGCGATCAAGGAGCGTGACGAGGTGGTCGGCAACCAGACTCGCGTGCGCGTGGTCAAGAACAAGCTGGCCCCGCCCTTCAAGGTGGTCGAATTCGACATCATGTATGGCGAGGGCGTGTCCAAGACGGGCGAGCTCATCGATCTTGGCGTCAAGGCGGGCGTCGTCGAGAAGTCGGGCGCCTGGTTCTCCCACGATGGCCAGCGCATCGGCCAGGGCCGCGAGAACGCCAAGACGTTCTTGAAGGAGCATCCGGAGGTGGCAGAGACGATCGAGCGCACGATCCGCGAGAATGCGGGCCTCGTCGCCAATGCGATGATGGGCAGCCCGGAGGACGGCGAGGCCGCCGCCGCCAACGCCGACTGACGTTTCCTTGACGACGGGTTCGGCCGGCGGTCCCCGCCGGCGCGGACCGGGTCCCAACCCAATCGAGCCCCGCGCGGCGGCCCCTCCGCGCGGGGCGTTCGTTTGTGGGGTATCCTCGCGCGCCCCTCGTCTGGACAGGGGGGTGGCCTGCGAGTAAAAGCGGGTCCGCCCTTGCAACCCCGGCATTCGGGCCCGAAATTCATCCCATGAAGACCGCGAACGACATCCGCCGGACGTTCCTCGACTTCTTCGCGCGCCATGGCCACGAGGTCGTGCCGTCCTCTCCGCTCGTACCGCGGAACGACCCGACGCTCATGTTCGCGAACTCGGGCATGGTCCAGTTCAAGAACGTCTTCACCGGGGTCGAGCAGCGTCCCTACATCCGCGCGACCACGGCGCAGAAATGCGTGCGCGCCGGCGGCAAGCACAACGATCTCGAAAACGTGGGCTACACCGCGCGCCACCACACCTTCTTCGAGATGCTGGGCAACTTTTCCTTCGGCGACTACTTCAAGGACGTTGCGATCGAGCTCGCCTGGACACTCGTCACGCGCGAGTTCGGCCTGCCCAAGGACCGGCTCTGGACGACCGTCTATGCCGAGGACGACGAGGCCTTCGGACTCTGGCGCAAGATCGCCGGCCTGCCCGAAAGCCGCATCGTGCGCATCGCGACCTCCGACAATTTCTGGGCCATGGGCGACACGGGGCCGTGCGGGCCGTGCTCGGAGATCTTCTTCGACCATGGCGAGGCGGTCGAGGGCGGCCCGCCGGGCAGTCCCGATGCCGATGGCGACCGCTATGTCGAGATCTGGAATCTCGTCTTCATGCAGTACGAGCAGGTGACGAAGGAGAAGCGCGTGCCGCTGCCGCGCCCCTCGATCGACACGGGCATGGGGCTCGAGCGCGTCGCCGCCGTGATGCAAGGCAAGCACGACAATTACGACACCGACCTCATGCGCGGGCTGATCGAGGCGTCCGCCGCGGCGAGCAAGGTCTCGGCCGACGGGCCGCGCGCCGTGTCGCACCGCGTCATCGCGGATCACTTGCGCGCCTCCTCCTTCCTCATCGCCGATGGCGTGCTGCCCTCGAACGAGGGGCGCGGCTACGTGCTCCGCCGCATCATGCGCCGCGCCATGCGCCACGCGCACATGCTTGGCTGCGAAGAGCCGCTCTTGTTCAAGCTCGTGCCGGCCCTCGTCCAGGAGATGGGCAAGCAGTACCAGGAGCTCGTGCGCGCGGAAGCGCTCGTGACCGAAACCTTGAAGCTCGAGGAAACGCGCTTCAAGCAGACGCTCGGCCGCGGCTTGAAGCTCCTCGAGGAGGAGACGGGGACGCTTGGTGCGGGCGCGGCACTGCCGGGCGAGGTCGCGTTCCGCCTCTACGACACCTACGGGTTCCCGCTCGACCTGACGCAGGACATCCTCCGCGGGCAGGGCCGCTCGGTCGACCAGCAGGGGTTTGATGCGGCCATGGAACGCCAGCGTGCCACGGCGCGGCGCGCCTGGACCGGCTCCGGCGAGCAGGCGACGGAAGAGATCTGGTTCCAGGTGCGCGAGGAGTGCGGGGCGACCGAATTCCTCGGCTACGACACCGAGGTGGCGGAGGGCCGCGTCGCCGCGATTCTCGTGGACGGCAAGCGCGTCGATTCGATCACGCGCGGGACGGAGGCGGCGGTCGTGCTCAACCAGACGCCGTTCTACGCCGAATCCGGCGGCCAGATGGGCGATTCCGGCAGCATGTTCAGCGCGTCCGGCGACGAGTTCGAAGTGACCGACACGGTGAAGAAGCTGGGGGCGCTCCACGTCCATCTCGGGCGCGCCGCGGGCAAGGGGCTCAAGGTCGGCGAGGCGGTCGAGTTGCGCGTCGATCGCGCGCGGCGCGGCAAGCTCCGCGCCAACCACTCGGCGACGCACCTTCTCCACGCGGCGCTCCGCACGGTGCTCGGCACCCATGTGACGCAGAAAGGCTCGCTCGTGGCGCCCGAGCGGCTGCGCTTCGATTTCAGCCACCCGAAGCCCATCGCGCCCGAGGAGCTCGCGCGCATCGAGGCCGACGTCAACCGGCAGATCCGCGTGAACGCCGAAGTGGGCACCCGCCTCATGACTCCCGATGCGGCGATCGAGGCGGGGGCGCTCGCTCTCTTCGGCGAGAAGTACGATGACGAGGTGCGCGTCTTGAGCATGGGCGCGCTCGAGGACGGCGCGCCCTATTCGGTCGAGCTTTGCGGCGGCACGCATGTCAGGCGCACGGGCGACATCGGCCTTTTCAAGATCGCGGGCGAGAGCGCGGTCGCAGCCGGCGTCCGCCGCATCGAGGCGCTCACGGGCGAGGCGGCGCTCGACCACGTGAACGAGGCGATCCGGATCGTGAGCGCGGCCTCGGCGGCGGTGAAGGCGACGCCGCCGCTCCTCGTCACGACGGTCGAGCGGCTCGTCGAGGAGCGGAAGGAATCCGAGCGCGCGAATACTGAGCTGAGGCGGAAGCTCGCCTCGGGTGGCGGCGGCGCGGGACCGTCCGCGCGCGAGGTCGGTGGCATCAAGTTCGCTTCGCGCCGGGTCGAGGACGTGCCGGCACGGGAGCTCAAGTCGCTGGCCGACGAGCTGAAGCGCCAGGTGGGCTCGGGCGTCGTGGCCGTTGCCGCCGTCGCCGAGGGCAAGGCCTCGCTCGTCGTCGGCGTGACCGACGATCTCACGGCCAAGTACAACGCGGTCGAACTCGCGCGCGTGGGCTCGGTGGCCTTGGGCGGGAAAGGCGGCGGCGGGCGGCCCGACATGGCGCAGGCCGGCGGACCCGACGGCGCCAAGGCCGAGGCCGCGCTCGATGCGATCGAGGCCGAATTGAAGAGGCTGGCCTCGGCCGCCTGACCGGCGGGCGACCAGGGGGAACGGCGTGCCGATGGGGAATTCGCTTCGCGTCGCGGTCGCGCACGCGCTCGGCGGCGAACGGCCGCTAAGCGCGGCCGGACGCGTCGCGGAGACGCTGGTCGTGCTGTGCCTCGCGGGCCTCATCGGCTCGGTCATGGTCAAGAGCGTCCCGTCCATGACACCGTCGGCGCTCGCCATCGCCGACGGCGTGTGGGGGATTGCCGCCGTCGCCTTCACGCTCGAATACCTTCTCCGCCTTTGGACGGCGTCGATCGCGGGCGGGCATGGCCGCTTCGGCTACGCGCTGTCCTTCCCCGGCCTCACCGATCTCGCGGCGGCGGGGCCCTATTGGCTGTGGGTGTCGGGGTTGCTCGCCCCGGAGGTCGCGGAAGTGGCCTCGCTCTTCGCGCTTTGCAAGTTGGCCCGCTCCGTGCCGGCGCTCCGCGTCATCGTCGTCGTGCTGAGGAACGAGGCTCGGACGCTCGGCTCGGCCATCCTCGCGCTCTGCATGCTTCTCGTCATCGCCTCGGGCATCATGTTCCTCATCGAGCACGGGGCGCAGCCGCAGGTCTTCGATTCGATTCCGACCGCGCTCTGGTGGGGGATCGTCACCATCGCATCGGTCGGTTACGGTGACATCGTGCCCATCACGACCTGGGGACGGATTTTCGGCGGCGTCGTCATCGTGTGCGGCATCACCACGATCGCCATTCCCGTGGGCATCCTGGCGACGGGCTTCTACCAGGAGCTGCGCCGCAACGAATTCATCGTGACCTGGCGGATGTTGGCGGACATCCCGCTGTTCCACGGCCTCGAGGCGACCCGCATCGCCGGCATCGTGCGCCACGTCAAGTCGCAGTTCGTGCCCGAGCGCCAGGTGGTGGTGCGGCGGGGCGAGCCGGCCGATGCCATGTTCATCATCCTGTCGGGCGAGGTCGAGGTCGACGTCCAGCCGACGCCCGTGCGCCTCCATCGCGGCCAGTATTTCGGCGAGATCGGCCTCCTCAAGGACGTCGAACGCACGGCCACGGTCACGACCGTCACGGAATGCCAGCTGCTCACCCTCGACGTGGCGGATTTCCGCCGCCTCATCGAGCAGTATCCCGACATCAAGGCCTCGATCGAGCGCGTGGCGGAAGCGCGCCTCCAGGCTCTCCGAGCGACCCCGCCGTCCGGCTGAGCGCTTGATCTCCGGCGCTCCCGCCGCATAACGTGGGCGCGACCCTCATAACAACCGGGCATAGTCGATGCGCTTCAACGGAACCGATACCTATGTCGCGACCGAGGACCTGATGGTCGCGGTCAACGCGGCGGCGACGCTCGAGCGGCCGCTCCTCGTCAAGGGCGAGCCCGGGACGGGCAAGACGGTGCTCGCGGCCGAGGTGGCCAAGGCGATGGGCGCACCGCTCATCGAGTGGCA
This sequence comes from Alphaproteobacteria bacterium, assembly GCA_046349515.1. Lineage (GTDB taxonomy): Bacteria > Pseudomonadota > Alphaproteobacteria > CADEGL01 > CADEGL01 > JBGPGW01. The sequence continues at coordinate 61,912 of JAXMCE010000015.1, forward strand.
CATCAAGTCGACGACGAAGGCCCAGCACGGTCTCTACGAATACGACGCGGTCGCGCGCCTGCGCGATTCGCAGCTGGGCGACGCGCGGGTCCACGACATCCGCAACTACATCATCAAGGGCAAGCTGTGGGAGGCCTTCACCGCCGCGGCGCGCCCGGTGCTCCTCATCGACGAGATCGACAAGGCCGATATCGAGTTCCCGAACGACCTCCTGCAGGAGCTCGACCGGATGGAGTTCTACATCCACGAGACGCGCGAGACGGTGAGCGCGATCAACCGTCCGATCGTGATCATCACGTCCAACAACGAGAAGGAGCTGCCGGACGCCTTCCTCCGGCGCTGCTTCTTCCATTACATCCGCTTCCCGGACGAGGACACGATGCGCCGCATCGTCGCGGTGCACTTCCCCGGCATCAAGGAGGCGCTCGTGCGCGCGGCGTTGAACGTCTTCTTCGAGGTGCGCGAGGTGCCCGGCCTCAAGAAGAAGCCCTCGACCTCCGAGCTCCTCGACTGGCTGAAGCTGCTCGCGGCCGAGGATATCCCTCCCGAAGCGCTGAAGAGCCGGGACGTGAAGACCGTGCTCCCGCCGCTCTATGGTGCGCTCTTGAAGAGCGAGCAGGACGTGCACCAGCTGGAGCGCCTGGCCTTCCTCGCGCGGCGCGACCAGCGCGGAAGCTGAGTCTTGTTCGTCTCGTTCTTCCTCACGCTCCGGCGCGCAAACGTCCCCGTTTCGCTCCGCGAGTACCTGACCTTGCTCGAGGCCATGGACGCGGGCCTCGCCGAATTCGACGTCGATCGCTTCTACTATCTCTCCCGCTCGGCCCTCGTGAAGGACGAGCGCAACCTCGACAAGTTCGACCGCGTCTTCGCCCATTGTTTCAAGGGCATCGAGGCCTCGATCGAGACCTTGTTCGGCGAGATCCCGACCGAGTGGCTGAAGAAATTGGCCGAGAAGACTCTCACGCCCGAGGAGAAGGCGCTCGTCGAGGCGCTCGGCGGGTGGGAGAAGCTCATGGAGACGCTCCGCCAGCGCCTGGCCGAGCAGACGAAGCGCCACCAGGGCGGCTCCAAGTGGATCGGCACGGCCGGCACCTCGCCCTTCGGCGCCTACGGCTACAACCCCGAAGGCGTGCGCATCGGCCAGGAGGAGGGACGCGAGGGCCGCGCGGTCAAGGTGTGGGACAAGCGCGAGTTCAAGAACCTCGACGACGATGTCGAGATCGGCACGCGCAACATCAAGATCGCGCTGAGGCGTCTGCGGCGCTTTGCCCGGCAGGGTGTGCCCGTCGAGCTCGACATGCCCGGCACGATCCGTGCGACCGCCCACAATGGCGGCTATCTCGACCTGAAGCTCGTGCCCGAGCGCCGCAACACGGTGAAGGTGCTGCTTTTCCTCGACGTGGGCGGGTCGATGGCGCCGCACGTGCGCGTTTGCGAGGAGCTGTTCTCAGCCGCGCGCAGCGAGTTCAAACATCTCGAATACTTCTACTTCCACAATTGCCTCTACGAGAGCGTGTGGCGCGACAACCGGCGCCGCCACACCGAGCGCATCCCGACCTGGCAAGTCATGCACACTTACGGCGCCGACTATCGCGTCGTGTTCGTGGGCGACGCCTCGATGAGCCCCTACGAGATCGTCCAGGAGGGCGGCAGCGTCGAGCATTGGAACGAGGAGGCGGGAGTCGTCTGGCTGAGGCGCCTGTTGCACACCTTCCCGAAGACGGTGTGGCTCAACCCGACGCCCGAGCGTCATTGGGGTTACACACCCTCGATCGACATGATCCGCCAGATCATGGGCGGGCAGATGTTCGCGCTCACCCTCGCGGGGCTCGACCACGCCATGCAGGCCTTGAGCCGCTAGGTCGCGGGCCGTCGGGCGGAGGCGCCTCAACCCATCGCGCGCTTCAGGTTCCCGTCGAGCACCTCGAGGAACTGCTTGGTCGTGAGCCAGGTCTGCTCCGGTCCGATGAGGAGCGCCAGATCCTTCGTCATCTGGCCGCCTTCGACCGTATCCACGCACACCTTCTCGAGCGTTTCGGCGAACTTCACGACCTCGGGCGTGCCGTCGAAGGTGCCGCGGAAATGGAGCCCGCGCGTCCAGGCGAAGATCGAGGCAATGGGGTTGGTGGAGGTCTCGCGGCCCTTCTGGTGCTCGCGGTAGTGCCGCGTGACCGTGCCGTGGGCGGCTTCCGCCTCGATCGTCTTGCCGTCGGGCGAGAGCAGCACGGAGGTCATGAGGCCGAGCGAACCGAAGCCTTGCGCCAACGTGTCCGACTGCACGTCGCCGTCGTAGTTCTTGCACGCCCAGACGAACTTGCCCGAGGATTTGAGGGCGAAGGCCACCATGTCGTCGATGAGCCGGTGCTCGTACCACAGCTTCTTGGCCTTGAACGCGGCCGCGAAGTCCTTGTCGAAGACCTCCTGGAAGATGTCCTTGAAGCGCCCGTCATAGGTCTTGAGGATCGTGTTCTTGGTCGAGAGGTAGACGGGCCAGCCGAGCGACAGCCCGTAGTTGAGACTCGCGCGCGCGAAGTCGCGGATCGACTCGTCCAGGTTGTACATGGCCATGGCGACGCCCGCCGCCTTGAACTTGTAGACTTCCCATTCCTTGGGGGCGCCGCCGTCGGGCGTGAAGACGAGCTTCAGCGTGCCGGCGCCCGGCACGATGATGTCGGTCGCGCGATACTGGTCGCCGAAGGCGTGGCGGCCGATGACGATGGGCTCGTTCCAGCCGGGCACGAGGCGCGGCACGTTCTTGCAGATGATGGGCTGGCGGAACACGGTGCCGCCGAGGATGTTGCGGATGGTGCCGTTCGGCGACAGCCACATCTTCTTCAGGTTGAATTCCTTCACGCGCGCCTCGTCCGGCGTGATCGTCGCGCACTTGACGCCGACGCCGTACTGCTTGATCGCGTTCGCCGAGTCCACCGTGATTCGATCGTCCGTCGCGTCGCGGTTCTCGATGCTGAGATCGAAGTATTTGAGCTCGACGTCGAGATAGGGCCGGATCAGCCGATCCTTGATCCACGCCCAGATGATGCGCGTCATCTCGTCGCCGTCGATCTCGACGATCGGATTTTTGACCTTGATCTTGGCCATGGAGGACTCCCAAGGGGAACGTTGAGGCGCGGCCCGTGTGGCCGGCAGGTGGCGCGGCAAGATAGCATTGGAAGCCGGGGGTGCAAGGCTGGGCCGCGTGCGTGCCGCCGCCGGCCACCCCGGACGGCATCATTCCCGCGCCTCTTTTCTCTTGACGCCCAAGGGCCGTCCGCGGGTTATACGCGGCAATCGCGACCAGGGGACAGGACGCGTGCGCATAACGGTCTTTGCCGCTTTTGCGGTCGGGATATCGCTGTTCATCGGCCTCCTGCTCTACTACGGGCTCGGTGACGTGCTTGTCGCCCTTCGGGCGGTGGGCTGGGGTTTCTTCGTCATTGCGCTGTTCCACCTCGTGCCGTTGAGCTTCGACGCCCAGGCGTGGCGTCTCCTCCTCGATTCGCCCGTGCGGTGCGGCTTCGGCCAGGCCTGCCGCATCCGCTGGATCGGCGAGTCGGTCAACGGCCTCCTGCCGGCGGCGCAAATCGGCGGCGAGGTGGTGCGGGCGCGGCTTGCGACTCTCCGAGGCGTTCCGCTTCCGGCGGCCGGCGCGTCCGTCACCGTCGACGTCACGCTGGGCTCGGCCACCCAGATCGCCTTCTCGCTCATCGGGCTCGCGGGTCTTGCGGTGATGAGCGCCGAAAGCGGCGGCACGGTGGTCTGGTCGCTCACCGCGGGCCTCGTCGTGTTCGCGATCCTGATCCTCCTTTTCTTTGCCGTGCAAAAGGTCGGCCCAGGCCGACTCGTTGTCGGCTTGATCGGGCGGCTCGCGCCGCGCCGGCAGTTCGGCATTGACGGCGGCCAGGCGCAGGCCCTCGATCGCGAGATCGCCGGAATCTATGGCCGCCGCCCTGATCTCTGGCGGTCGGCCGCGTTTCGGTTCGGCGGCTGGCTGCTCGGCGCCGGCGAAGTCTGGCTCGGGCTCAAGTTCCTCGGCGAGCCGATCGGCATTGGCCAGGCGGTCGTCGTCGAAAGCCTCATCCAATTGCTGCGGAGTGCCGCCTTCCTCGTGCCTGCGGCGCTCGGCGTTCAGGAAGGCGGATTCGTGCTGCTCGCGGCGGCGCTCGGCCTCGGGCCGGAGACGGGCCTCGCGCTTTCCCTCATCCGTCGGGTGCGCGATCTCGTCCTCGGCGTGCCCGGGCTCGTTGCCTGGCAGGTGACGGAGGGGCTCGTCGCGCGCCTCAGGCGCACGATTCTCTAGAGTCTAGAACCATTTCGCTGACGGGCTGACGACCGGCTCGGGCGCGCGCTGGAGCGCGTCGAGCACGTCATCCACCCGCTCGACCACGGTCAGCAGCCTCAAATGCGCGGGCTTCGCGTAGCCGACCGTGACCATCTCATGGATGAGGTCGAGGAGAGGCGCCCAGTACCCGCTCTCGTTCACGAGGACGATCGGCTTGTCATGGAGACGCAGCTGGCGCCAGCTCATCATCTCGAACGTCTCGTCGAGCGTGCCGATGCCGCCCGGAAGGACGGCGAAGCCGTCCGAGAGATCGAACATCTTGCGCTTGCGTTCGTGCATGTTGTCGACGACGTAGAGCTCCGACACGCCGCCATGGCCGGCCTCGGCCTCGACGAGATGCTGGGGAATGATGCCGATCACGTGGCCGCCCGCGGCGAGCGCCGCGTCCGCGATGATGCCCATGAGCCCGACGCGGCCGCCGCCATAGACGAGCGTCACGCCGGCCTTGGCCAGGATCTGGCCGAGCCGGCGCGCGGCCTGGCGATGGCTCTCCGGCACGTCTTGCGACGATCCGCAGTAGACGCATACCGAGCGAATGGCTGTCATGTCGTCCCGTGTCGTGGCGCGGGGGGCGCGTGCCGTCCCCGGTTCTCAGACCCTAGTGCCGCGATTCTGAACCGATCGTGAAATCCGCTGTTTTTAATTCGCCCGTTCCTCCTGCGCCCGGCGCCTTCGCGGATTGACCGGAGGCTTGTTGGCCCACGATTTGGCGCCTCATTCAGGGAAATGCTTGAACAGAATGTTTCAAAAAGACGTATAATTTTATTTCGCCTCGCTGGCTTAATGTCACTCACTTGCAACCCGGATGAGCGGGAATCAGCCCGAAGATCGCTATCCTGTTGGGGGAACGCATGAAATCCAAGTTTCTTTTCACCATCGCCGCGGGTGTGATCGTCGGCGGGATTGTCGTTGCGACCGGCAGCTCGGCCGGGCCGGCCGAATCGGTCAAGTATCGGCAGAACCTGATGAAGGCCAACGGGGCCCATATGGGCGACATCTCAATGCTGGTAAAGGGCGAGGTGGCCTTCGGTGCTCCGCATGTCGTGGCCCAGGCGGAGGGGCTCGAGGCTTCTGCGAAGCTCGTTGCCGATTCCTTCAAGGACAAGACCGGCGATACCGGCCCGACGGCGGCCAAGGCCAACATCTGGACCGATTGGCAGGGCTTCCAAGAAAAAGCCAAGGCTCTCGAGACGGAAAGCGCCAAGCTCGTCGCGGTCGCGAAAAAAGGCGACATGAACGCGATCGGCGAGCAGGTGAAGGCCGTTGGTGCCGCCTGCGGTGGGTGCCACGAGACGTTCCGCGAGAAGAAGAGCTGATCGCCATTCACATCGTTTCGTCGACGGCGCGCGGGACACGCTTTCGCGCGCCGTTTCATTTGAGGCTCGTGGTTCTTCGTCTCATCGGCGCGGTCGCCCTCGCGGCCTTGGCGGGCATGGCTGCGCGCGCGGACGATCTCGTCGAGCGCGGCGCCTATCTCGCGGCCATCGGAGGCTGCGCCGGCTGTCACACCGATGTCGCGGGGAAGGGGCCGGCCTATGCCGGCGGGCGTGCCCTCGCGACGCCCATGGGAACGTTTTTCGGTCCCAACATCACGCCCGATCCTGTCCACGGCATCGGCGCCTGGAGCGAGGCGGATGTCCTCCGCGCCTTGCGGCACGGCGTGGGGCGCGGCGGCGTCGATCTCTACCCGGCCTTTCCCTATCCGTCCTTCACCGGCATCACCGATGAGGACGCCCGCGCCATCAAGGCCTATCTGTTTTCGCTCCCGGCCGTGGCGGCGCCGAGCAAGCCGCATGATCTTCGTTTTCCCTTCAGTTGGCGGCTCCTGATGCGCGTATGGAACTGGCTGTTCTTCACGCCGGGCCCCTTCAGGCCGGATGGCGCGCGCTCGCCCGAGTGGAATCGCGGCGCCTATCTCGTCGAGGCGCTCGGCCATTGCGCCGAATGTCACACGCCGCGCAATCTTCTGGGCGGCCTCGAGCGGAGCAAGAGCTTCTCCGGCACGCGCGACGGTCCCGAAGGCAAGTCCGTCCCCAACATCACGCCCGATCCTGAGACGGGAATCGGCAAGTGGAGCGAGGTCGACCTTACCTACTTTCTCGAGACGGGAATCCTTCCCGACGGGGATGCCACGGGCTCCGTCATGGGCGAGGTCGTGAAGAATGGCACGAGCCGTCTGACGGCCGAGGATCGGCGGGCGGTTGCGGCCTATCTCCGCAGTCTCAAGCCCATCGCGCATCGAATCGGGCGCAAGGCGCCCTAGTCCCGTCGCGTTGCGCCCGAAGGGCCGCCGTACTACCGTAGGGCGTTCGGCAGGGCAGCGGGCATGGCGTGAAGAGACTCGCTCTTGTGGGAGTGATCGGCGTGGCGGCGGTCGTGGCCGCCATCGCGCTCAACGAATGGTATGACGAAGGTGGCGGGCCGCAGGGCATGTTCCAGCGGAGCATGCCGGCGGCACGGCCGCGTCAGCCGTCGAAGCCACCGGAGCAGCCGACGCTCGATGTCGTCCGCACGAACGACAACGGCGACGCCGTCATTGCCGGGCGCGCGCTTCCCAACAGCGAGGTCACGGTGCTCGACGGCGGCCAGCCCATCGGGACAGTCGTGGCGGACGAGCGGGGCGATTGGATTTTCGTGCCCCACGAAACCCTGGCGCCGGGCTCGCGCGAGATCGGGCTCCTGGCCAAGCTCCCCGATGGGCGGATCATCCCCTCGGCCCGAACGGTGACTCTGGTGGTGCCGGGGAAGAGCTGAGGGCGGTCGCGGCGACGGCGATCAGGGACTGACGCCGATGCCGATGCGCACATGGACGCGGAGGCGGTAGAGCCCACCCGTCCGATGTGGCTCGAGCCGCTCCCGGATGCCGCGTTCGATCGCGTCTCTCCCGGCGGCAGGGACATCGGCAAGCCACGGACCGAAGGTCATGTCGAGCATGGGGCGCCAGAAGGGCCGGTCGCTCGGCACTTCGGGCGTGAATCGGATCTCGCGCTCCTCGACCGTCCCGAAGCCGGCCTCCGTGAAGAGACGCGCGAGCGTTCCCGAGCCGCCCAGGCGAAAGGGAATGGCGGCGGACTCGCGAAGGTGTGAGCCGAGGACGGCGAGGCCTGCCTCGCGCACCGCGTGCATCGCGGTCGTGTCCTCGACGGGCCCCCAGACCATGAAACCCGCGCGACCGCCCGGCACGAGGACCCGTCTCGCCTCGGCGAGGGCCCGTGCGGGGTCGGGCACGAACATGAGGCCAAACCGGCAGGTAACCGAATCGAAGTGCCGTGCCGGAAAGGGCAGGGACTCCATGTCCGCGATCTCGAAGGCAAGATTGCCGAGCGCGGCGGCCTCGGCGCGTCGGCGCGCGCTCGACAGCATCGCGGGCACCATGTCGGTCGCCGTGACCGATCCTTGGGCTCCCACGAGCCGCGCGATGGTGAGGGCCGGCTCGCCCGTGCCGGAGGCAAGATCGAGAACTTTCTGTCCCGGACCGATGCCGACCGCCTCGATGAGCGGGCGGTTCATGCGGTCCGCGAGTTCCGCGATCGCATCGGCCCAGCGGTCCCAAAAGGGCGCGCGGCCCTGCCAATCGGTCCGCACGTCGTCCTTGCCGGGTGCGTCGCTCGTCCTCGCCATCGTGGAATTCTCAGAGCCACGGCATGAAGCGTCAACCATGTTCGCGCATGACGACTGGTTGCATCCTCGGAACGGCTCACCCTAACGGAACGTTAAAAGGGCTTGGATTTGCCAAGCATTTCAAGGAGCGAGCGCCCAATGCTGAGGGAGGGTCTCTCAAGGATTCCTTAGTCATGGACCTCGACAATGGGCTCGTCGCGCCGGCTCCTCTGCGGCTGCGCGCCCAAGTCCATGACGAGGCCGAACCCTGTCGAAGCCCGCGAATCACGACGTGCGCATTCTCATCGTCGACGACCAGGGCGGCGCGCTCGATGTCGTGGTCTCGGTCCTGCGCGCCCTTGGATTCCCTGACGTGCATCGCGTGACCTCGGGCGAGGAGGGCATCGCCTATCTGACGGCCCATCGGGTCGACCTCATCATCGTCGATCTGAGCTGCGGCTCCTCGAAGCACGTGGCGCTCGCGCGCTTCCTCAGCGAGCACGAGGATCCGGCGGTTCAGGAAATCCCTCTGATCCTTCTGTCCCGACCGGCGTTGGGTGCCGAGGAGATCGGCGAGGGTGCGAGCGATGTCGATCCCGCGACGGGCGGAACCGCCGACACCGACTCGCTCATGGGCCAGCTGACGGACATCGTCGGCAGGGCTGCCGTCCGCGACAAGAAGAAGCGCATCCTCCACTAAACACGCATCCGCCGAACGGCTGCGCCCCTTCGCTCCGATCCGAGCGAACGCGGGGCGTCATGCGCTCAAGGTGTCGGCCATGCCATGATTGGGACGGCGCTGATGCTGTTCATGGGACTGCCCTCGATCACCCGGTCGCTATAGGCCACATAGACCAGCACGTTGCGCGTCCGGTCGTAGAAGCGGACGACCTGGAGCGTCTTGAACAGAAGACTTCGGCGCTCGTCGAAGACGCGTTCGCCATCCTTGATCTCGCCCACGATCTTGATCGGGCCGATCTGGCGGCAGGCGATGCTCGCATCGCTCGTGTCCTCGGCGACACCCACCGCTCCCTTGAGCCCGCCGGTCTCGGAGCGGCTGATGTGGCACGCGACGCCCTCGACCTTCGGATCATCGAAGCCGTCGACGACGATCTTGTCGTTGGGGCCGAAGACGCGGAAGCGCGTGCTGACCGACCCCACCGTCCCTCGCGACGGGCGATCGAGGATCCACCAGGCCAGGAGGACGAGGACCAGGAGCAGGATCGCCCCGGCGATCAATGCGATGCGTCTCACAACGAGCTCCTCTCTCGATCGGACCGCGGACCCGGCCGCGTCAGGCCGATACTGCTGAAAGGATGCCGAGGGGGGAAGTCATTTGCGCGTGTGCGCGGGTCTTGCCTTTCGCGCTTCGCCAGCGTGCAATCCACTCCGCCGGGGTAATGGGCAAGGGGTTCGCGTGTCGAACAATTGCGGTGGCTTGTTTCTCGGGTCCGTTGCGGCCGGTCCCGATCGGATCGCGCTTCTCCAGGACGAGCGGCGGCTTAGCTATGCCGAGCTCGACTCGCGCGTCAATCGCGTCGCCCACGCGCTCGATGGTGTGGGCATTCGGCCGGGCGACGGTGTCGCCGTGCTCATCCGGAACGACATGCGATATGTCGAGGCCGTGTTCGGCGCCTTGCGCCTTGGCGCGATCGTGACGCCCGTGACGACCCGGGCCTCCTACCCGACGCTTCGCCACATCCTTGCCGATAGCGGCGCCAAGGTTCTCATCGCCTCGTCCGATTTCGCCGAGGAGTCGGGCCGGCTCGCGGCCGACGTGCCGTCCCTCTCGCATGTCTTCGTGGCCGACGGCGCGGGCGGCTTGCCGAGTTTCGAGTCCTGGCGGGACAGCGCGGCCGATTCGCCGATGCTCGCGCCGGTCGAACGAGAGGCCGTCGCCATGCTGTGCTACACCTCGGGTTCGACGGGCTTGCCCAAGGGCGTCACGCTCACCCATCGCGGCATCCTGTGGTGTGCCACGACAATGCGTCGCACGATGCTGCTCGGCCCCGAACACCGGTGCCTCCTGGCGGTGCCGCTGTTCCATGCGAATGCGACCACCTGCGGGTTGTGGCCGCTCCTCGAATGTGGCGGGTCGATCGTCATCCAGCGCGACTTCGAGGCCGGCGCCTTTCTTCGAGCGCTGAGCGCGTTCGGTTGCACCTACACGACCGGCGTGCCCGCGATGTATAAGCTGCTGCTGCGCGCGGCCGTGGGCATGGAGCGGCTCGACCTCTCCTCTCTTCAGTTCGTGCTGTGCAGTTCGTCGGAGGTGCCGTTGGAGCTCCTCGTGCGGTTCAGGGAGCGGTTTGGCGTGCCGATGATCGAGGGCTACGGTTTGACGGAAGGCGGCCCCATGGTCTTGAGCAATCCGCGCTGGGGCACGACGAAGCCCGGCACGAGCGGCTTTCCCTTGCCGGGGGTCGAGATTCGGGTCGTGGCGCAGGACGACCCGACGCGCGACGTGGCCGACGGCGAGATCGGCGAGCTGCTCGTGCGGAGCCCGGGCGTCACGCCGGGCTACCATCGAAACCCTGGCCTTACGGCCGCGCGTCTGCTCGCCGGCGGCTGGCTGCGGACCCTCGACCTCGTGCGGCGGGATTCGGACGGTTACGTCAAGGTGATCGGGCGAACGGACGACATGATCATTTGCGGCGGCGAGAACATCTACCCGACGGAGATCGAGAATCTTCTCCTTGCCCATCCTGGAATAGCCGACGTCGCGGTCGTGCCGCGGCGGGACGACATCAAGGGCGAGGTTCCGGTCGCGTTCGTCGTAGGCCGGCCGGGCCACGACGTGAGCGAGGAGGCGATCAAACGCTACGCGCTCGAACACGGCCCTGCCTATGCGCATCCGCGCTCTGTCTATTGTCTTGAAGAACTGCCGCTCACCGCCGCGAAAAAGGTCGACCGCGCCGCCTTGAAGGGGATGGCGGCCGAGCGGGGCGGGCAGTCGAACCTGGGTGGGACCTCATCATGAAGGCTGCTTACATCGAGGCCCATGGCGGACTCGACCAGATCCGCTACGGCGAGATGCCGACGCCCGTCGCGGGGCCGGGTGAAGCGCTCGTGCGCGTGCGGGCCTGCGGGCTCAACCATCTCGACCTTTTCGTGCTGAAGGGCATGCCCAACGTGCCGGTCGAGATGCCGCGCATCCCGGGCGGCGATGCCGCGGGAGAGGTGGCGGCCCTCGGTCCGGGCGTCCGCGAACCTGCGGTCGGCACCCGCGTTCTCATCGATCCAGAGCTCGGCCGGGGGAAGGATACGCACATCAACCGCAACCGGGTCTTGGGCGAGCACTTGAACGGCGGGCTCTGCGAGTTCGTCGCTGTGCCGGCGGCCAATCTCGTGCCGCTGCCCGATGATGTCTCCTTCGAGGCGGCGGCGACCTTGCCCATCGCCATCGGCACGGCGTGGCGCATGCTGACGAGGCGCGGCCGGCTCAAGGCCGGGGAGACGCTCCTCGTGCTGGGGGCGAGCGGCGGGGTCGGCACGGCGTGCGTCCAGATCGGGCACATGATCGGGGCGCGCGTCTTTGCCTGCGCGAGCTCGGACTCGAAACTCGAGAAGCTCCGCGCCATGGGCGCCGATCACGGCATCAACTACGAGCGGGAGGATTTCTCCCGCGCGGCGTGGGAGCTGAGCGGCAAGCGCGGCATGGACGTCATCGTCAACTTCACGGGCGGCGACACGCTGCTCCCGTCGATCAAGGCGCTCCGTGTCGGCGGGCGTCTCCTGACCTGCGGCGCCAGCGCCGGGCACGAGGCGATGGTCGATCTTCGCTATGTCTGGCGGCGCGAGGTCGATATCCTTGGTTGCAACAGCTGGGCGCGCGAGGACCTCGAGGAGCTGATCGCGCTCGTCCAGCGCGGACGCATCGTGCCGCCCATCCATGCGATCTATCCGTTGACGGCGGCGCGCGAGGCGTTTCGCGTGCTCCTCGACCGGGAGGTCGTGGGCAAGGCGATCGTCGTACCCTGACGCGCATCGAGAGCGAAGCGAGCGAGAGGACCCCATGAGCGAGATCCCTGTCATCATCAAGCGCCGCCTCCAGGCCCAGGTGATCAAGCCGATCTATGACGAGATGGCCGCGGCCGTCGGCGTCGAGAAGGCGAAGGCGATTCTCGATTCCGCGATCCGCAAGGCGGCCATCGCCGAAGGCAAGGAATTCGCCGCCAAGGAACCTGGCGGGATCACGAGCCTTGCGGGCTTCATCGACCTCTACAAGCACTGGAAGGCCGACGGCGCGCTCGAGGTCGAGGTGCTGAAGGCGAACGACGAGGTCTTCGACTTCAACGTGACGCGCTGCCGTTATGCCGAGATGTACCGCGAGATGGGCCTGCACGAGATCGGCGCGTTGATGTCCTGCAATCGCGACGGGACCTTCTGCGAAGGCTATGACCCGAACATCAAGCTCGATCGCTCCCAGACGATCATGGGCGGGGCGAGCCATTGCACCTTCCGCTACCGGTACGAGAAGGCGACGCGGACTTAGCGGCCCATCACGGCACGCGCCGCACGGAGCTTGCGGTTCCGCCATGACGGATGAAAGTTTCCTGTCCTGGCCCTTCTTCGAGACGCGGCACGCGGACCTTCGGTCCGCCGTCGCTCGCTTCGCTGAAGGCACGGCATCCGGCCTCATCGACCACGACGAGGTCGATCGCTCGTGCCGGGCGCTCGTCCGGGCGCTCGGCGAGGCGGGCCTGCTGCGCCATGCGGTCACGGCGCCCTATGGCGGCGCGCAGGCGACGCTCGATGTGCGCTCGCTCTGCCTCGCGCGGGAGACCTTGGCCTATCACGATGGGCTCGCGGATTTCGCCTTCGCCATGCAAGGCCTCGGCACGGGCCCGGTGACGCTCGCGGGCACGGAGGAGCAGAAGCGCCGTTGGTTGCCCAAGGTGGCTGAAGGTCACGCGATCGCTGCCTTCGCGCTCTCGGAGCCGGAAGCCGGCTCCGATCTCGCGGCGCTTTCGACGACGGCCACGCCCGATGGCCCGGACCATGTCCGCCTCGACGGGATCAAGACCTGGATCTCCAATGGCGGCATCGCGGACCACTACGTCGTCTTCGCGCGGACGGGGGAAGGGCCGGGGACCAAGGGCCTTTCGGCCTTCATGGTCGAGGGCGACGCGCGCGGCCTTGATGCCTCGGAGCGCATCGAGACCATCGCCCCCCATCCGCTGGCCACGCTCCGATTCGACGGCTGCCGCATCCCCATCGCCAATCGCATCGGCGCCGGGGGCGACGGCTTCAAGATCGCGATGGCGACGCTCGACGTCTTCCGCTCGACGGTGGGGGCGGCCGCGCTCGGCTTCGCCCGGCGCGCCTTCGATGAGGCGGTGGCGCGGGCGGGCTCGCGGCGGATGCTCGACGGGATGCTCGGCGACCTTCAGATGACGCAGGCCGCGATCGCCGAGATGGCGGCCGATGTCGACAGTGCGGCGCTGCTGATCTACCGCGCGGCCTGGACCAAGGATTCGGGCGCGGCGCGCGTCACGCGCGAGGCGGCGCTGGCGAAGTTCGTGGCGACCGAGGCGGCACAGCGCGTCGTCGACCGGGCCGTGCAGCTCCATGGCGGACTCGGCGTCATGAAGGGCAGCAAGGTCGAGGCGCTCTACCGCGACGTCCGGGCGCTCCGCATCTACGAAGGGGCCACGGAGGTGCAGAAGGTGATCGTCGCCAAATCGATCCTCCGCGAGCGCGAGAGGACGCGCGGCTGATGTCGAGTGGCGGGACGGCTGCGGGCCTCGCCTATCCGGCCCTCATCGACGGGTGGGCCGCGGCGGCGCCGGCCTCGACCGCGCTCGCTTACGGCGATCGCCGCATCGGCGCGGGCGAGTTGGCGCGCGCGAGCGGCGCCGTCGCCGCGGGGCTCGCGGCGCTCGGCCTCAAGGCGGGGGACCGCCTCGCCATCTGGCTTCCCAACGTGCCAGCTTGGCTCGCGACCTTCATCGCGTGCGCTCGGTTGGGCGTTACCGTCGTTTCTGTCAACACACGGTTCAGGCGGAGCGAGATCGAGGAGCTCTTCCGGCGCACGCGGCCGCGGGCCCTTATCCTCTGGCCCGGATTCCGCGGCATCGACTTCCCCGGCATCCTCGGTGAGCTCGACCGGGACTCCCTCGACGGCATCGAGTTCATGATTCTCTACAGCGAAGGCGAGGACCGGGCGCCCTTGCCCGCGCTTGGCGGGAAGGCCCGTGTCCTCGATTATGGCGCTCTCGAAGGCGCGGACACCCTCTGTCCGGGCGGTGGCCGTCGCACCGACGGCAGCGTGATCTTCACGACTTCGGGCACGACGAAGGCGCCGAAGCTGGTGCTTCACCGCCAGGCAAGCCTGGTCGACCATGCGCTCGCCGTCGCGGAGCGCTTCGACTGGCGCCGGCCGGGCACCGTCACGCTCCAGCTTCTGCCTCTCTGCGGCACCTTCGGCCTGTCGCAAGCGAACGGCGCACTCGCCGCGCGCTGTCCGATCGTGCTCGAGCCCACCTTCGATCCCGCGCGCGCAGTGGCCGCCATGAAGCACCATCGGGCGACCCACCTCTTCGCGACCGACGACATGGCGGCAAAGCTTCTCGCGGAATCGCACGGGGCCGACGATTTCGAATCCGTGCGCTTCTGGGGCTATGCCAAATTCAATCCGGCGCTCGAGACCTTGCCCCAGGACGCCGAAAGGCGCGGTGTCACCCTGATCGGCGCCTATGGGTCGAGCGAGCTTCAGGCGCTCTTCGCGTGCCAGGACCCCTCGGCCGCGCTCGACGACCGGTGCCGGCCGGGCGGGTTCCCGACCGCTGCCGCGAGTGCCGTGAGAGTCCGCGGGGCCAACGGCGCCCTTGCCGCGGCCAATGAGACGGGCGAGCTCGAATGCCGCTCGCCCGGTCTTTTCGCGCACTATCTTGATGACGTCGAAGCGACGCACGCCGCGATGACCGAGGATGGCTTCTTCCGGACGGGCGATCTCGGCTATCTCCGTGGCGACGGCAGCTTCGTCTTCCTTTCGCGCGCGGGCGACGTTCTCCGCCTCTCGGGTTTCCTCGTCAATCCGGCCGAGATCGAATCCTTCATCGAGCAGAACGAATCGATCAGTGGCTGCCAGGTCGTGGGTGTCGACGAGGCGTCAGGCACGGTTCCCGTCGCCTTCGTCACGGTCGAGGCGGGACACGCCTTCGACGAAGGGGCCTTGCGCGCGCGTTGCGAGAGCGGGCTTGCGCGCTACAAGGTTCCGCGTCGCTTCGTGCCGCTCGCCGAGTTTCCCGTGACGGTGAGCGCCAACGGCACGAAAGTCCAGCGCGCCAAGCTGAGGGAGATGGCCGCGGCTTTGCTCCAAGGCGCGAGGCAAAGGTGACGCACTCTTGCCTTGAGGCGAGAAGTCCTAACGATTGGGAGGGAGAAGATGGCAAGCGCTATCGACCGCTGCATCGGCCGAGGGCAGGATGCGATTCTCTTGATCGGCCGCCTTGCGCTCGCTGCTCTCTTCGTTGAGAGCAGTTTCCACAAGCTCGCTGACTGGGGCGCCTTCATCGCGATGCTGGCGAACCAGGGTGCGCCCATGCCGGAGATTCTCGCCGTCGTCGGAGTCCTGTTTGAGGCCGCGGGCACGATCGGCGTGGTGTTGGGGGCGAGGACTCGCGCGTCGTCGCTGCTCCTAATCGCGTTCACCGCGGCCGCGACGGTGATCGCCCATCACTTCTGGACACTCGAGGGCGCGGCGCGCGCGGGGCAAGCCATTCACTTCATGAAGAACGTGGCGATCATCGGGGGATTCCTGATCCTCTCGGCCGCAGGCCCCGGGCGGTTCAGCCTCGATCACCGCCGATCCGGTTGAGGGTGCCAATGGACAGCGACCTCGACCCACCTCGATCAGGCACCGTTCGCGACAGTGCCAAGCCCGGAGGCGAGGCCGGTCGTGAGAACGTGATTCCCCTCCCGGCCCGCGCACCGGCCGGGCGCCCCAAGGAGGAGCCGGGCAAGCACGGTGCCGATGACGCATCGCCCGATCCGCGGACGAATCTCGTGGTCCTGGTCGTCGCCGTCGTCATCGTGGCGCTCGGCTTTCTCCTCATGAAGGAGTTGAGCGACACCTCGAAGGTGAACGACTGCATCCTGTCCGGACGCAAGAATTGCGTTCCGCTCGACATTCCGGCGAAGGGCTCGTGGCTCGACAGGACTTGGTGCGGAATCCGCGCGGCCTAGACTCCTGCCGCTGCCCGGCTATTGGTGCTGGCGGCGGCGGGTGATCTTCGCCGGATCGCTTGCGTCGAGCACCTCGCGCGAAAGCTCCTTGAGGCGCTTCGCATCTTCGTCGCTGATATCGGGATCGGGAAGCTGGTCCGGCCGGGGTTGCAGGCGGTGCCCGC
This sequence comes from Alphaproteobacteria bacterium, assembly GCA_046349515.1. Lineage (GTDB taxonomy): Bacteria > Pseudomonadota > Alphaproteobacteria > CADEGL01 > CADEGL01 > JBGPGW01. The sequence goes on from JAXMCE010000015.1 coordinate 78,205, forward strand.
CGACGATGGGTCCTTGCGGTTGACCCTGCGGTTGTTCGGGCGGCGTTGTTTGGGCGACACTTTCGCACGCGCCCGACAGCGCCGAAGCCGTGACGGCAAGGAAGATTGCGAGCAGCCAGGCGCGCGCGCGGTGCACCGGCGCTTCTCCGCGCACCGCCGCGCGGCGCACGGATTTGTGCCAATCAGGATCGGATACGCTCCCCAAACCGTCGCTCATGCTTCCCACCGTCACGCCGTGAATGTTTAGCCGCCCTGCGTCCGGTTCCAATAGACCATGTTGATGCCGGACATGACACTGTCATGGTCCGCCTCGAGACAAGATTGGGCCGTGCCGAAATCGATGCGGATCGATTTGTACTGGCAGCGCTCGAAGAGGCGGCGCACGTCATCGAGGGCGAGGCGGTGCGGCCGGTCCTCGGCCGCGAGGACGCGCGCGAACACGGCGTTGGCGATTCGGCGCTCCTCGGCCGGCGTCGTGTTCGGCGCCGTCGGCAGCTCGTTGACCAGTTCGCTCAGGATCCGTGCGGCCGCAAGGCCCGCCGCGACATCGCGCTCGAATTGGGGTGCGATGCGAAGATGCTGTCCCACCACGCCGCGCACTTCGGCGATCGTGATGGGGGTGGGATCGTCCGGGGCAGGTTTCGGGATGAGGAACGCTGTCTTCGGCACCGAGATTGAAATGGACGCGGCTTGGCTCGATCGGCGCACCGTCTCCGGCACCCGGATTTCGACACTCACATGGGTCCGCAGGCTCGTGACCGTGAGATGGGCGGAGCCGGCATCGATGCGCTGGTCCTCCCGGCCGGACCGCGAGAGCACGACCGCGACGTTGCTGCCGGGCATGAGGTCGTAGGCGACGCCGGTCACGGGTGCCCGGCGCTCCACCTGAAGGCATATGACCGTGAACTCCGCGCGGCAGAAGCCCTTGGCGCAGGCGAGCGTCTTCGCGCCGTCGGTCGGCAGGAGAGCCATGATCTGCGGGGCGGCGGTGGCGTGTGATGCAGCACCGCAAAAGGACAGAGCCGCGAGCGCGGCCGTCATGACGGAGCGCTTCATGGAATCCTCCTTTCGGTTCCTCGACATCGCCGATCAACCCCAAGGCCTATCATAGCTGAAACCGGCGCGCGGTCGTCCCACTTGTCAATCGCGGCCGCCGTCGACGGCGAGCCTCTGGGCGCGCCAGCGCAGCATGCCGCCCGGAAGATTGGCGATCTTCTCGAACCCCGCACGCTTGAGGATCACGGTCGCCTGGGCCGAGCGCCCGCCGGCACGGCAGACCGTGATGACGGGCTTGTCGCGCGGCAGGTTCGCGGCCGCCGCCTCGAGGGTCGCGAGCGGCACGAGCCGCGCGCCCGGAATATGGCCGAGGGGACCGTCGTATTCGTCGGGCTCCCGCACGTCGACGACGCAGAGCTCGCGAAGATGCTCCTGCACCCAATGCGGCTCGACCTCCCAGATGCCGGCGAAGGTCAAGGTCAATGGGCCCCAGCTCGGGGCCTCGATCGACAGGCTCCCCTCGCGCCGGCCGCACTTCAAATTTGCCGGCACGGCGATGTCCATCTGCTTCGGATGGGGCAGGCCGAGCGCGCGCATGTAGCCGGTGAAATCGCTCTCGCTCAGCTGTCCGCCGAGACGCGGGTTAAATCGCCGCTCCTCGCCGACGCTGGTCACGCTGAGGCCGCGGTAGTCGTGTCCCGGATAGAGAAGGCAGTCCTCGGGCAGCGAGAAGATCTGCGCGTGGACAGAGCGATACATCGTCCGCGCGTCGCCTTGCTGGAAGTCCGTGCGGCCGCAGCCGCGGATGAGAAGACAGTCGCCCGTGAAGGCCTTGCTTTCGTCATCGAGCACGTAGGTGAGGCAGCCATTGGTGTGCCCGGGCGTCGCGCGGACTTCGAGATAGCGCCGGCCGAACGGGATGCGATCGCGGTCCTTGAGGTACTGGTCGGCTCCCTCGGCCCCGGAATCGGCCGACAGAGCGATCCGGCTTTTCAAGTGCTCCTTGAGAAGCCACGCGCCCGTCACATGGTCGGCATGGACATGGGTCTCGAGCGTCGCGACAAGCCTCAGGTCGAGCTCGCGGATGAGGGCGCTGTCGCGCGGCACCTGGCCGAAGACCGGATCGATGAGGACGGCCTCGCCGGCCTGGCCATCGGCGAGAAGATAGGTGTAGGTCGAGGATTCGAGATCGAAAAGCTGACGGAAGATCAGCATGGAGGACCCACGCTCCCGCGGTGCGGCGCTGCGCACGACGTTACTTCATGGGCGCGGTTGAGGCTAGAGTGGCGGCGGGCCAGGGGCGATGGTGCCGTGGCATCCGCCGTGGGGCGCATCGGGGGAAGCATAGCGTGTCTTTGCGGATTGTCGCGGGCGGCGCGGACCGGCGTTTCGACATCGTCTACGACGGCGCGCGCATTCCCGCGCGCGCGGGCGAATCCGTGGCGGCGGCGCTTCTCGCCGCGGGTCACGTGGCGTTGCGCCGGGCCAAGGACGGAAGCCGCCGCGGCATCTTCTGCGGCATGGGCGTGTGCCAGGAATGCCTTGTCACGATCGACGGCGTGCCGGGCCACCGTGCCTGCATGACGGCCGTCCGTCCGGGCCTCGTGGTCGCGTCCCAAGCCTACGCGCCGGCTGTGCCGCGCCCGGATTCGGCTCCCGATCGGGCGGCGCCGCGCGCGCCTTTGTCACGGGACGTCGTCGTCATCGGCGCTGGCGCCGCGGGCCTCTCTGCTGCGTGTGCTGCGGCGCGGGCGGGAGCGTCCGTCGCCGTTCTCGATGAGCGGAGCGAGCCGGGCGGCCAGTACTACAAGCAGGCCGCGGCTTCGCTCGACGCTCGGGCGCTCGACCGGCAGATGGCGGCGGGTGCGCGCCTCGTCGCGACGGCCCGTGCGGCGGGTGCCGAGGTCGTTTCGGATGCCACCGCCTGGGGTGCCTTCCGCCTTGCGGATGGCGGCATCGAGATCGCCGCGCTCGTTCGGGGGCGAAGCGAGTTGTTCCACGCGCGCGCGCTCGTGCTCGCGACGGGCGCCTATGAGCGGGGCGTACCTGTCCCCGGCTGGACGCTGCCCGGCGCCATGACGACGGGCGCCGCGCAGACGATGCTCCGCGCTTATCGAACGTTGCCCGGCCGCCGCATCCTCGTCGCGGGCAACGGTCCGCTCAACTTCCAGCTCGCGGCGGAGCTTCTGGCATCGGGCGCCGAGGTCGCGGCGGTCGCGGAACTGGCCCGGCCTTTCGGTGCCCGCGCGGCCCATCTCCGCATGGCCATGGCCTCGCCGGGGCTCGTCCGCGACGGCATCGGCTATCTCCTCCGTCTCAAGCGCCGTGGCGTGCCTGTGCTGACCGCCCACATGCTCACGCGCATCGAGGGCGACGACCGGGTCCGGCGGGCCGTGCTCGTCGCGGTGACGCGGGACGGCCATCCGATCGAGGGGCGCGAGCGCGCCTTCGACGCCGATGTGATTTGCATGGGCTATGGCTTCGAGCCGCAAAGCGACCTCGCGCGCATGCTTGGTTGCCGCCATGGTTGGGACAAGCGGCACGGCCAGCTCGCGGCCGTGCGCGACCGCGCGATGGCGACGAGCGTTCCCGGCGTCTTTATCGCGGGCGATGGCGGCGGCTTGGGCGGAGCGCAAGCGGCGGCCGCTGAGGGCACGATCGCCGGCATTGCCGCTTCCCGCGCATCCGGCCGTGCGATAGGCGGAGCCTTGGCGGCGGAGGAGGCGCGGGCGGACCAGGCGCTCGCCCGCGCGCGCTCGTTCCAGGCGGCTCTGTGGACAGCCTTCCGCGCACCGCCCATCGGCCTCGCCATCGCGTCACCCGACACGATCGTCTGCCGCTGCGAGGACGTCACGCGGGGCGAACTCGACCGCGCGTTCGACGGTGCGGCGCACGATGTGGGCGCGGTCAAGCGTTTGACGCGCGCCGGCATGGGCCGGTGCCAGGGGCGCTATTGCGGGCCGCTCATCGCGCGGGCCTTGGCTGAGCGCTCGGGCACGACGCCCGATGACACCTGGACCTTCATCTCTCGGCCTCCGGCGAAGCCCATGCGCCTCGGCGCCGTCGCGCGGAAGGAGTTCGAATGATCCTTCCCCCATCGACCGACGTGCTCGTCATCGGCGGCGGCATCCTCGGCCTCGCCACGGCCTACTTTCTTGCGGAGGACGGCATCGAGGTCGCCATCGTCGATCGCGGAACGCTGTCCGGCACCACGACGAACGCCGGAAGCCTCCATGTGCAGATGCAGTCCCGCTTCATCCGGCGCGAGGCGCCGGCGCGGGTCGCCCTCGTGCAAAAGCATCAGGTGATGTATGTGCGCTCGGTCGAGGCGTGGCGCGATCTCGAGCGTGCGTTGGACGCCGATCTCGAGATCGTGCTCGATGGTGGCCTCATGCTGGCCGAGACGCGCGAGCAGTACGCGTTCCTTGCCGAGAAGTGCCGGCACGAGGCGGCACTCGGCCTCGAAGTCGCCATGGTGTCGGGCGCCGAAGTCGAGCGGATCGCACCCTATCTCTCGACCGCGGTCGAGGGCGCCCAATTCTGCGCGAACGAGGGGCGCGTCAATACGCTCCGCGCCAACCGCGCGCTCGAGGCCGCGCTCCGCGCGGCTGGCGTGCCGATCCTGCGACCCGTCTCCGTCACGATGCTTGAGCGGGACCGGACCGGATTCACGGCAACGACCGACCGGGGAGCGATCCGCGCTTCGCGCATTGTGAACGCGGCCGGCAGCGAGGGCGGCAGGCTCGCGGCTCTCCTCGGCGCGCATGTGCCGGTCGAACACGAAGCGATTCACGCGAACGTGACGGAGGCGGTAGCGCCCGTCATCCGCCATCTGGTGCAGCATGCCGAGCGCGGCTTGACGCTCAAGCAGACATCGAACGGCAATGTCGTCGTCGGCGGCGGTCGGCCGTCCTTCGTCGATGCCGAGACCGGCGTGCCCGGCGTCATCCGCAGCTCGATCGAGGGCAATCTGTCGATCGCGCTCGAATTCGCGCCCTGGCTCGCGGATGTCCAGCTCATCCGGACCTGGGGCGGCATCAATGCGAAGACCGACGGCCTGCCGGTCGTGGGCGCGGCGCCGGGACAGGCTGGGCATTTCGTCGCCGTGTCGGGGGACGCTGGCTACACGCTCGGGCCCTGGACCGCGCGAATCCTCGCTGACGTCATGCGTGGGCGCGATCCCGGCTATGACATCCGCGACTTCTCGCCCGCGCGCTTCGGCCGCGGCTAGATCGTCGATTCGAGCCGTGCGTTGATGGGAAATTCCGCGATCGATGCGTTGTTTGGCATCGACAGGATGAGGGCGACGACGGCCG
>JAXMCE010000016.1:0-71812 GCA_046349515.1 Alphaproteobacteria bacterium
CGGGCGGCGGATTGCTCGTCGCGATCGCGGAGATGGCGCTCGCGGGCGGAATCGGCGCGACGGTCGCCCTGCCCAAAGGAGCGTTCGCCCATGCCTGGCTCTTCGGCGAGGACCAGGCGCGATACGTCCTCACGACCCCGTCGCCCGACGCAACCATCGCCGCGGCGCGCAAGGCAGGCGTCCCCGTCGCGGCCATCGGCACCACCGGCGGGGCCGCGTTGACAGTCGCGGGCGAGGAACCTATATCGCTCGGGGAGTTGCGGCGAATCCATGAGAATTGGCTGCCCGGCTACATGGCGCGGCCCTGAAGGAGGCACCCCATGGCGATGGATGCGGCGGAACTCGAACGGCTCATCAAGACAGCGTTTCCGGACGCGACGGTGACGATCGAGGACCTGGCCGGCGACGGCGATCACTATGCCGCCCACGTCGTCTCCTCCGCCTTCGCGGGCAAGTCCCGCGTGCAGCAGCATCAGATGGTCTACAAGGCCCTCCAGGGCCGCATGGGCAGTGAGCTGCACGCGCTCGCCCTTCAGACAAGCGCCCCCGCCTGAGCCTGGCGCGGCACACGAGGAGATCCGATGAGCGACCATCCCGTCTTGGACCAAATCCGCAAGGACATCGCCGACAACGACGTGGTGGTGTTCATGAAAGGCAGCCCCGCGATGCCGCAATGCGGCTTCTCGGCGACCGTCGTCCAGGTGCTCAACCACATGGGCGTCGCCTACAAGGGCGTGAACGTGCTGGAGAGCATGGAACTGCGCCAGGGCATCAAGGAATTCAGCAACTGGCCGACCATCCCCCAGCTCTACGTGAAGGGTGAGTTCATCGGCGGCTGCGACATCGTGCGCGAGATGTTCCAGTCGGGCGAGTTGGAGACGCTGTTCAAGGACAAGGGCGTGAAGGCGGCCTGATCCGCGGAAGAAGCGGCTCCCGCAACGACAAAGGGGCAGCCCGCGGGCTGCCCCTTTCGCTTGGATCGGCGCGCCGAGAGGCGATGCTCAGCGCGAGTAGTATTCGATGACGAGGTGCGGCTCCATGTGCGCCGCATAGGGAATATCCGCGAGCTTCGGCGCCCGCACGAAGGTGCCCTTCATGCCCGTGTGGTCGACCGAAAGATAGTCGGGAACGTTACGCTCGCCCGACTGCGTCGCATCGAGCACGAGCGGCAGCTGCTTGGCCTTGTCCTTGACCTCGATCGTGTCGTTGTCCTTCACCTGGTAGGACGGGATGGTCACGCGGCGGCCGTTGACCGTGACGTGGCCGTGGCTCACGAACTGCCGGGCGGAGAAGACGGTCGGCACGAGCTTCATGCGATAGACGACCGAATCGAGACGGCGCTCGAGCAGCTCCACGAGATTCTCGCCCGTGTCGCCGCGCCGGCGCGACGCCTCCTGGAAGTAGCGGCGGAACTGGCGCTCGGTGATGTTGCCGTAGGCGCCCTTCAGGCGCTGCTTGGCTTGGAGCTGGGTTCCGAAATCCGATGGCTTCTTCCGGCGCTGGCCGTGCTGACCGGGTCCGTAGTTTCGCTTGTTGTAGGGGCTCTTGGGCCGACCCCAGAGATTGACGCCGAGACGGCGGTCGATCTTGTACTTCGATTCAGTGCGTTTGCTCATGCTCGATCCCGTTCGATGACGGTGTGGTTGTTGTCCGGATAGGCCCCGAGCGCGGCCGAAGCCGCCCAAGGGGCGGGGTCATGGTTGGACCCGCGTTCTCCGAAGTGGCGGCGGAGTATAGAGGCCGAGCCACGAGTGTCAAACCCACCCTCAATCGACAATGTTCCTTTCATAACAATGCGTTATGAGAAACCACCGGAGCTCCTTACCGCAGGCAGGAGGCGCCGGCGACATCGATCGTGCCGCCGACCGCATAGCGCGCGAGGCCCGAGGCCAGGAACGCCACCACATTGGCGACATCGCGGGGCTTGCCGAGCTCGCCCAGCGGGATCTCCCGCAACGCCTCCTCGAGGCCGTAGTGGCGTTCGAAGTCCTCGAGCTGCTCGCTCATGATCATGCCCGGCAGCACGACGTAGGAGAGGATCTCCTCATGCGAGTAGAAGCGGGCGACGCCGCGCGCGAGGGCCGTCAACGCAGCCTTCGAGCCGCCATCGTGGAAGAAGTCGGGCCGGTCGCCGCGGAAGGCCGGACGGCTCGACATGGAGATGATGATGCCGCCGCCGTTCTTGCGGAAATGCGGCATGGCCAGGCGGATAAGATGGGCGGGCGCGATCGCGTTGACGCGCATCGACTTCGTCCAGGCGTCATCGAGCTCCTGGAACGATCCGTCGATCGGGGCCGAGAGGCGCACGGCAGCGTTGTTCACAAGCACGTCGATGCGGCCCTTCCACACGACCGCCTTTTCCCAAAGGTGCTCCGGCGCATGGGGATCGGACAAATCGGCCTGGACGAGATGGCATTTCGCCGCGCCGCATTTCTTGGCGATGGCTTCGGCTTCTTTCTTGCCGGAGTTGTAGTGGAGAACCACATCGGCGCCGGCACCCGTCAGAACTTCGACGATGCCCGCGCCGATTCCGCGCGAGCCGCCCGTGACGAGGACGACTTTGCCCGTGAGATCGATCATGGAACCTTCCTCCCCTGGAATTTCAACAGTGATCAGAGATCGGCGTCGCGCCGCGGCCGCCGCCGGCCTTCGGTGAGACAGACAATGATGCCGCGGAGCGTGCGAACCTCCTGCTCCGTCATCTCGGCGCGCTGAAACAGGCTCCGCAAGTTACGCACGACGCTTGGCCGCTGGGCCTTGTTCTTGAGGAAGCCGCAAGCATCGAGCTCGCCTTCGAGGTGCTCGAACAACGCGATGAGATCGTCCTTCGTCGCGGGCGGGCTCTTCGAATCCGGCAGGCTGCGCGCCGCCGTCGAATCGCCCGACTGAAACCATTCATAGGCGGCGACCATCACCGCATGGCCGAGATTGAGCGACGAGAACCCGGGCGAAAGCGGGATCGTGAGCAACGTGTCCGCCAAGGCCGCGTCATCGTTCGTCAACCCCATGCGTTCGGGTCCGAAGAGAATGCCGCAACGCTCCTGGCGCGACACGGCCTTGCGGATATCCTTGACGGCGTGGCGGACCGTGACCACCGCCTTCCGCATCTCGCGGGGCCGTGCCGTCGTCGCGTAGACGCGCTGAAGATCGGCGATGGCGCTCTCAACGGATCCATAGAGCCGCGCGGCGTCGAGGATCGCATCCGCGCCGGATGCCGCGGCGACCGCCTTGTCGTTCGGCCAGCCATCGCGCGGGCGCACGAGGCGCAACTCCGTGAGCCCGCCATTCGCCATGGCCCGGGCGGCGAAGCCGATATTCTCGCCGAGCTGCGGCTCGACGAGAATGACCGCAGGCCCCCCCTCGCCCGCATTCCGCGCCTTGCTGCGATCGGTACCCGCCATCAGCGCGTCCTGTGCCCGGCCCGCGCATGGAAGAGCTTGTAGGTGATGCCGTCGTGGAGCGCGATATAGGACGCATCGATGACGTTCGCGGACACTCCGACGGTTGCCCAGCGCGCGCCCGCGTCGTCCGCGCTTTCGATCATCACGCGCGTGACCGCGCGGGTGCCCGCATCCGGCGTCAGGATTCGCACCTTGTAGTCGACGAGCCGCATGCCTTCGAGCTCGGGGTAGTGCGGCAGGAGCGCCTTCCGGAGCGCATTGTCGAGCGCGTTGACCGGGCCGTTGCCCTCGGCGACCGTCATCGTGTGCTCGTCCTCGACCACGACCTTGATCGTCGCCTCTGACATGGTGATGAGCTCGTCTCGCGCGTTCCAGCGCCGCTCGTCGATGACGCGGAAGCTCGAGAGCTTGAAGAATTCCGGCACGCTTTCGATCGCGCGCCGGGCGAACAGCTCGAAGCTGGCCTCCGCCCCGTCATAGGCGTAGCCGTCATGCTCTCGGCTCTTGACGGACTCGATGAGGCGGCCGATCCGCGGATCCTCTGCGTCGATGGCCAGGCCGATCTCGCGGAACCGCGCCAGCATGTTGGCGCGTCCCGCCTGATCCGAGACCACGATGTTCCGCGCGTTGCCCACGAGGTCGGGCTGGATGTGCTCGTAGGAGCGCGGATCCTTCTCGACGGCCGAGACGTGAAGCCCGCCCTTGTGGGCAAAGGCCGATTCGCCGACATAGGGCGCGTTCCGTTGCGGCGCGCGATTCAGGCGCTCATCCAGCATGCGCGAGATATGGGTCAAGCGCGTCAGGTCCTCGGCGCTGAGCCCCGTCTCGTAGCCCATCTTCAGCATGAGCGTCGGGATGATCGAGATGAGGTTCGCGTTCCCGCACCGCTCGCCCAAGCCATTCAACGAGCCCTGCACCTGCCGCGCGCCCGCGCGGATGGCGGCCAGCGAATTCGCGACCGCGTTCTCCGTGTCATTGTGGCAGTGGATGCCGAGCCGATCGCCCGGAATCCGGCGCGCCACCTCGCCCACGATCCGCTCGACCTCGTCCGGCAAGGTCCCGCCGTTCGTGTCGCAAAGGACGATCCAGCGCGCGCCGGCCTCGTGCGCCGCCTCGAGACAAGCCAGCGCATAGTCAGGGTTGGCCTTGTAGCCGTCGAAGAAATGCTCGGCATCGAACAAGACTTCCGCCGCGCGCTTGGCCGCGAGCGCCACGCTGTCGCGGATCATCGCGACGTTCTCCTCGCGCGGGATGCCGAGCGCCACGTCGACCTGGAAGTCCCAGGTCTTGCCGACGAGGCACACGGCGGACGCCCTGGTGCCGACGACCGCGGTGAGGCCGGGATCGTTCTCGGCACTCCGGCCCGGTCGCCGCGTCATGCCGAAGGCGGACAGGCGCGCGCGCTTCAACGCTGGCGGCGTCGCGAAGAAGGCGTCGTCGGTCGGGTTGGCCCCGGGCCAGCCACCTTCGATGTAGTCGACGCCCAGCTGGTCGAGTTCGCGCGCGAGGGCCACCTTGTCCGCGACGCCGAAATCGACGCCCTGGGTCTGGGCACCGTCGCGCAAGGTCACGTCGTAGAGATAGACGCGCCTGCTCATGTCGCCCGTTTCCACGTCGTGCCCCGCGGCCCATCCTCGAGCTCGATGCCCTTGGCCTTGAGCTCGTCGCGGATGCGATCGGCATCGGCGAAGCGCCGCGCCTTGCGCGCGGCGTTGCGATCGGCGATGAGCGCTTCGATCGCGCGCGCATCGTCCGTCGCGGTCTCGCCCCTGAACCAGCGCGCGGCGCCGGCACCGAGGAAGCCGAGCTGGGCGGCATTGGCGCGGAACGTGAGTCCGAGGCCGCCCAGCTGCGCACCCTCGGCGTTCAGAATCTGCGTCGCCTGGTCATCCAAAACGCTCACGGCGAGCGGCGTGTTGAGGTCATCCATCAAGGCGTCACCGAACTTGACGGCTTCTGCCGCATCGGCGCCGTCCGACCCCGCGGGCAAAGTCTCCACGCGTTCGAGCGCGCGATACCAGCGGTCGAGCCGCGCCTTGGCCTGATCGAGCGCCGCGTCCGTGAAGTCGATCGGCTGCCTATAGTGGGTGCCCAAGAGCACGAGCCGGATCACCTCGCCCCGCCAGCCCTTCTCCAACAGCTCGCGCACGGTGAAGAAGTTGCCGAGAGACTTCGACATCTTCTCCCCGTTCACGACGAGGTAGCCGTTGTGCATCCAGTATTTGGCGAACATACCGCCGCCATGGGCACAGGCGCTCTGCGCGAGCTCGTTCTCGTGGTGAGGAAAGATGAGGTCGAGCCCGCCGCCATGGATGTCGAAGGGCACGCCCAAATGCGTCTCGCTCATGGCCGAGCACTCGATGTGCCAGCCCGGGCGGCCGCGGCCCCACGGGCTCTGCCAGCCGGGCTGATCCGGCGCGCTCGGTTTCCACAGGACGAAATCGGCCGGATCGCGCTTGTAGGGTGCGACGTCGACGCGGGCGCCCGCGATCATCTCTTCGCGATTGCGCCCCGACAGCCTTCCGTAATCGGCCATGGAGGGAACGTGGAACAGGACGTGATGGTCCGCCTCGTAGGCGTTCCCATTCGCGATGAGAACTTTGATGAGCGCGACCATCTCTTCGATGTGGGTCGTGCAGCGCGGCTCGACATCGGGACGGAGCGCCCCCAGCGCGTCCATGTCGGCGTGGAACGCGTCCTCCGTGCGCTTGGTCAGCGCGCCGATCGGCTCGTTGTTCGCCTTCGCCGCCGCCATGATCTTGTCGTCGACGTCCGTGATGTTTCGCGCGTAGGTCACGCGCGGGTAGAGGCGCTTGAGCAATCGGTAGAGGACATCGAACACGACGACGGGCCGCGCATTGCCGATGTGCGGCAGGTCGTAGACGGTCGGCCCGCAGACATACATGCGGACATGGGCCGCATCGAGCGGCACAAACGCCTCTTTCCGGCGCGCCATCGTATTGTAGAGGGCGAGAGCCACGGCCGAATCCGTTGAAAATGGTCCTATGCGGTCTTGCCGCCGAGACGTGCGAGAGCCCGCTCGCGGCCGATGAGGGGTAACAGAATCTTGAGCTCCGGTCCATGATCGGCGCCGGTAAGTGCGCGCCTTAACGGCATGAAAAGCGCCTTGCCGGATCGGCCCGTCTCGCCCTTGACGGCGCTCGTCCAGGCGCCCCACGTCCCCTCGTCCCAGGCGCCACCCGGCAGCAGGCGCGCCGCCGTCTCCGCGAATCCCGGATCGTCGATGACCGGCTGCACTTCGCCCCGGCAGACGTCGTACCAAAGGCGCGCATCCTCGAATCGCGCGATGTTGTCCCGGACAGCCAGCCAGAAACGCTCATCGGCCGCGCCAAGCCCGATCGCCGCCAGGCGATTCGCCACCGCGGCATAGGGCAGGACCGCGAGGACCTTATGGTTAAGGGTCTTCAGCTCCGCAAAGTCGATCCGTGGCCCGGCCTTGCCGAGCCGTCCGATGTCGAATGAGGTCGCGAGCGTCGCGAGATCGGCGACCGGTTGAATGGGGTCGGCGCTGCCGATCCGCGCGAGATAGCTGTTGACCGCCATGGGCTCGATGCCCTCGCCGCGCATCTCGCCCAAGCTGAAGCTGCCGATGCGCTTGGACAGGCCGTGGCCGCCAATGTCCGAAAGGAGAGGCAGGTGGCCGAAGGACGGTGGCGAGGCGCCGAGCGCCGCCGTGATCTGGATCTGCGCCGCGGTGGTCGTCACGTGATCCTCGCCGCGGATCACATGGGTGATGCCGAACTCGACATCGTCGACCGCCGAGCAGAATCCGAACAGCGGCTGCCCGTCGCCGCGGATGAGCACCGGATCGTTGATATGGGCGCCGTCGAAATGCCAGGGGCCGTGGAGGAGATCGACCCAGGCGATGTCCTCATGGAGGAGCTGGAAGCGCCAATGCGGGCGCCGGCCTTGGGATTCGAAGGCCGCCTTCTCGGCATCGGTCAGACGAAGCGCGGCGCGGTCGTAGATTGGCGGCTTGCCGCGCGCGAGCTGACGCTTGCGCTTGGCTTCCAATTCCTCGGCCGTCTCGTAGCAGGGATAGATGCGACCCGCCTTCTTGAGCCGCTCGGCCGCGAACGCGTAGCGGTCGTAGCGTTCGGACTGGATCTCCATCCGGTCCCAGTGGAGGCCGAGCCACTGCAAATCCTCGATGATGGCGCGCGTGAAATGCGGGCGCGAGCGTTCGGTGTCCGTGTCGTCGATGCGAAGGATGAACTGCCCGCCGGCCTTGCGGGCGAAGAGCCAATTGATGAGGGCCACGCGCGCATTGCCGACATGGAGCCGGCCCGTCGGACTCGGCGCAAAGCGAACAACGACGCTCATGTACCGTTGACGTAGGCGTTGACGATCGGATAGCGGCGGTCGCGCCCGAAGGCGCGGCGCGTGATCTTGACGCCGGGCGGGGCCTGGCGGCGCTTGTACTCCGCGCGCTTCAGCATCCCCCAGATTCGGGCAACCGTCTCCCGCGGCAGGCCGCGCTCGACCAGCTCCTCGACGCCGAGCTGCTCCTCGATCAAGCCTTCGAGGATGCGATCGAGAAGGGCGTAGGGCGGCAGCGAGTCCTCGTCCTTCTGGTTGGGTTTGAGCTCCGCCGTCGGCGGCTTCGTGATGACGCGCTCCGGCATGACGCGGCCGGCGGGGCCGAGCGCGCCTTCGGGCCGCGTCTGGTTGCGCCAGCGGGAGAGCGCGAAGACCTCGGTCTTGTAGACGTCCTTCAAGACCGAATAGCCGCCGCACATGTCGCCGTAGAGCGTCGCGTAGCCGACCGACATCTCGGACTTGTTGCCGGTCGAGAGCACCATGTGCCCGAACTTGTTCGAGAGCGCCATGAGCGTGATGCCCCGCGCCCGCGCCTGGATGTTCTCCTCCGTGGCATCGGGCGGCAGGGCATCGAACAGGGGCTTGAGCATCGTCTCGAACGCGGCCATGGCCGGCTCGATCGAAACCGAATCGAGGCGGACGCCGAGAAGACGCGCCGCCTCGGCCGCGTCCTCGAGACTGTCTTGCGAGGTGTAGGGCGAGGGCATCATGACGCAGCGCACGCGATCGGCGCCGAGCGCGTCGGCCGCGACGGCGGCGGTGAGCGCCGAATCGATGCCGCCCGACAGGCCGATGAGCACGCCCGGGAACTTGTTCTTCCGCACGTAGTCGGCGAGCCCCAGCATCATCGCGCGGTAGATCGCCTCGTGGCCGTCCGGTGTCGCGCGGCAGCCGGACTCTTCGCACTCCCACGCGCCGCCCCCTGCCCGCTGCCAGCGCGTCAGCAGCAAATCCTCCCGCCACGACGCGCACTGGGCCCTGAGCGTGCGGTCATGGCCGAGAACGAAGGAGGCGCCATCGAAGACGAGCTCGTCCTGCCCGCCGACCTGATTCACGTAGATGAGCGGCAGCGACGTCTCGACGACGCGCGCAACCGCGAGGTTGATCCGCTCGTCCTGCTTTTTCGTCTCGTAGGGCGAACCGTTGATGACGACGAGGATCTCGGCCCCCGACTCGCCGAGGCACTCCGACACGTCGGGCGTCCACATGTCCTCGCACACCATGACGCCCAGGCGGACGCCGCGGAAGCTCACCGGCCCCGGCAGGGGGCCCGGCGCGAAGACGCGCTTCTCGTCGAACACGCCGTAATTCGGAAGGTCGTGCTTGTCGCGCACCGCGAGGATGCGCCCGCCATCGAGGACATAGGCCGAGTTGTGAAGCCCCTTCTCCGTGCGGTTGAGGGCGCCCACGACGAGCCCGGGCCCGCCATCGGCCGTCTCCTTCGCCAATGCCTCGATCGCCGCGGCGACGCTCGCCTGGAACCGCGGGCGGAGCACGAGATCCTCCGGCGGATAGCCGCAGAGAGACAATTCCGTGAACACCACGAGGTCGGCGCCGGAACGGGCCGCAGCGGCCCGCGCCACGCGGATGAGCGCCGCGTTGCCGGCAAGATCGCCCACGATCGGATTGATCTGCGCGAGCGCGATGGCGAGCGTGTCGGTCATCGGCGTTTCTGCGTCAAGCCATTGAATTTATGCCGCTCTTCCAGGCCGTGGCATCACTATAAGCCGGCGCCCCGCCAAGGCAACGCCCTGGGACCCCTATTTCTTGGTCCTCAAGAGGAACTCGCGGCCGACCTTGACGCGCGCCTCGCCATCATAGGCCACGATGTCGGCTGTCGCGTAGGTCTCTGTCCACCGCTCGGGGAGGTAAGAGCCGGTGCCGATCACGTCGATGGGCGCCTTGGCCAAGGCCATCACGCGGCACTTCTCCGGCGTGAACCCGGAGGAGGCGACGATCCGGCACGCCTTGAAGCCGGCGCGGTCGAGGCACTCGCGCATGTGCCAGACGGCGGCGGCCGAGACGCCGGTGCCGACGAGATAGCGGAGCTCCGTTTCCGTCCGGTAGCCGCGGACCGCTTCCGGCACGTAGCGCTCCAGCACCGCGTAGGACGCGGGCGGGTCGAGGCCCTCGACATAGCGGCCGCCCGGCGTGTCGATACGCACGGAGAGCTTGCCGCCCGCGAGCAAGTCCGGGAAACGCTCGCACACGGCCAGCGCATCCGAGACCTCGCGTCCGAAATAATCGACGAGGACCGTGAGCGGCTCGTCCGGGAACGTCGCATGGAACATCTCGGCCGCGCGCACGGTCGAGCCCGCGTAGCCGATGAGCGCGTGGGGCATGGTGCCGAGGCCGCGCGGCTGGCCGAAGAAGTGACTCGTGGCATCGGTCGCGTTGCCGACGAAGCCGACGGCTCCCACCTTCTTCTTCGCGGCCGCCGATCCGACCGACGCGGCATAGGCCATGAGCTCCGCCATCTCCGTGCCCGCGCAGTGCCGCGCATCCATCGCGAGGAAAGCGACCTTCGGCAGATCGACGCACATGGCGTAGGCGTTGTAGGCGGCGACACACGCGGGGCCGAGCTTCTGGAGATAGATCGTCTCGAGGTCGACGAGGTGATAGAACGGCCCGCTGAGATACAGCATGGGCTCGCCCGCGCCGACCCAGGCGCCCTCCTCGTAATTCAGCTCGACATCGAAGCGCGCGCCGCGCGCGGCTCCGACCGCGTGCAGCCAGTCCACCATGAGGCGCGGCGTGCAAAGGACCGGCCGGCGCATGAAGACGGCGTAGGTGACGCGCTTGTCGCCATAGCGGCCGACGGTCGCCTTCGTCTTGTTGAAATAGGCATCGGTCCAACGCGTGACCGCGTCGGCTTCGGGATACCTGGACCCCGAGGACGCGCGCCCGCTCGGGGGGCTCGTCGGCTCAGGACGCGGCGACGGTGCGCCGGACGAGCTGGCTGCGTTCCTTCTTGAGGGCTTCGGCGACAAGGAAAGCGAGCTCCAAGGACTGCGAGGCGTTGAGGCGCGGGTCACAATGCGTGTGGTAGCGGGCGGACAACTTCTCGTCCGTGATCGCCTGGGCGCCGCCCGTGCATTCTGTCACATCCTGCCCGGTCAGTTCGAGATGGATGCCGCCCGCGTAGGTTCCCTCGGCCTGGTGCGCGGCGAAGAAGCCGCGGACCTCCTCGAGGACCCGGTCGAAGGGCCGCGTCTTGTAGCCGCTCGTCGACTTGACCGTGTTGCCGTGCATGGGATCGCAAGACCACACGACCGCGCGCCCTTCGCGTGCGACCGCGCGGATGAGCGGCGGCAGCTTGGCCGTCACCTTGTCCGCTCCCATGCGCGCGATGAGTGTCAGCCGCCCGGGCTCGTTCGTCGGATTGAGGATGTCGATGAGCCGGAGCAGCTCGTCCGGCGCGAGCGTGGGCCCGGCCTTGAGGCCGATCGGGTTCTTGACGCCGCGCAGGAATTCGACATGCGCGCCGTCGGGCTGCCGCGTGCGGTCGCCGATCCACAACATGTGCGCCGACACGTCGTACCAATCGCCCGTCGTGCTGTCGACGCGCGTCATGGCCTCCTCGAACGGCAGGAGCAGCGCCTCGTGCGAGGTGAAGAGATCGGTCTCGCGAATCTGCGGCGTCGTTTCGGAGGTGAGGCCGCACGCCTCCATGAACGACAGAGTCTCGGTCAAGCGGTCGGCCATCTCGCGGTAGCGCTCGCCCTGCGGGCTGCGTTCGACGAAACCAAGATTCCAGCGGTGCACCTGGTGAAGATCGGCATAGCCGCCTTGCGCGAAGGCGCGAAGAAGGTTGAGCGTCGCGGCGGCCTGGCTGTAGGCCAGGATGAGCCGCTCGGGATCGGGGCGGCGGGCCTCGGGCGTGAACTCCATCCCGTTCACCATGTCGCCGCGATAGCTCGGCAGTTCGACGCCGTCCAAGGATTCGGTGGGTGCGGAGCGAGGCTTCGCGAATTGCCCGGCCATTCGACCCACCTTCACGACCGGACACGCCGC
Organism: Alphaproteobacteria bacterium; assembly: GCA_046349515.1. GTDB lineage: Bacteria > Pseudomonadota > Alphaproteobacteria > CADEGL01 > CADEGL01 > JBGPGW01. The sequence goes on from JAXMCE010000016.1 coordinate 11,757, forward strand.
GCCGTAGGTCAGCACGACCGCCATCTGAAGGAGCACGCGGAAGGTGTCGCGGATGTTGTCGGGGTGGAACTCGGCGAAGCTTTCGGCGCAGTCGCCACCCTGCAGCAGGAACGCCTTCCCCTGGGAAACGTTGGCGAGGGCCGCCTTCAGCCGCCGCGCCTCGCCCGCGAAGACAAGGGGCGGATGGCGCCGGAGACGCATCTCGACGGCCTTGAGCGCGGCCATGTCCGGATAGACCGGGGCCTGCTCAGCCTTCCTCATGCGCCAGGAATCGGGTTGCCACTTGGCGACCACGGTCCGTGCCTCCGCATTAACCAAAGCGATACGGTCGGCCTCGACCGCAGCAGGGATATAGGGTGGATTCGCCCATATTGCCAGCACTACATGGTGGCAGGCCGGTGTCGCAGAGGGGGAATGCCGCCGCCTATTGGGCGGCTTGGGAGAGCCCGTCCGGCACTTTCTCCCGCATGGTGACGAATTCCTCGGCGGCGGTCGGGTGAATGCCGATCGTCGAGTCGAAGAGGGCTTTGGTCGCGCCGCCCTTCACGGCGATGGCCAGGCCCTGGATGATCTCGGCCGAGTCGGGCCCCACCATGTGGCAACCGAGGACACGATCCGAAATACCGTCCACGACGAGCTTCATCAACGTGCGTTCGTCGCGCCCGCTGAGCGTGTGCTTGAGCGGCTTGAAGGTCGACCGGTAGATGTCGACGCGACCGAACTCCGCGCGCGCCTCGGCCTCCGTCAAGCCCACGGTCGCGACCGGCGGGTGGCTGAACACGGCCGTCGCCACGTCCCGGTAATCCGGCCGCATGGGACGGTCGTTGAACAGGGTCTCGGCGAAGCACATGCCCTCGTGGATCGCGACGGGAGTCAGGTTGATCCGGTCGGTGACGTCTCCGATGGCATAGATGCTGCCGACATTGGTCCGGGAGTATGCATCGACGGCGATGGCGCCGGACTTCGTCAGCTCGACGCCGGCCCGCTCGAGGCCGAGGCCCGCGGTATGGGGAATGCGCCCCGTCGCGAACAGGACCTGATCCACCTCGACCACATCGCCGCGCGTCGTCGTCGCGGCGAGGGCGCCGCCCCGCCGCTCGAGCTTCGCGAGGTTGGTTTCGAGCCGCAGGGCGATGCCCTTCTTGGCCATCTCCGCCGCGAGATGACGGCGCACATCGTCGTCGAAGCCGCGCAAGATCATCTCGCCGCGGTAGAACAACGTCGTCTCGACGCCGAGGCCGCCGAAGATGCCGGCGAACTCGACCGCGATGTATCCGCCGCCGACGATCGCGATCCGGCGCGGCAGCGCCTTAAGGTCGAAGGCGTCGTCCGACACGATGCCGAGCTCGGCGCCAGGAATGTCGGGGCGCTGGGGCACCCCGCCCGTCGCCACGAGAACGTAGCGCGCGCTCATCGTCCGGCCGTCGGCCACGACCTCGTGCGGTCCCGCGATGGCGGCGCGGCTCGCGACGCGCGTGACGCCCGCCTGCTCGAGGAGACGCCCGTAGATGCCGTTCAGGCGCGTGATCTCGGCTTCCTTGTTGGCGACGAGCTTCGCCCAGTCGAAATCGGGCGCGGCGCGCGCCCAGCCGAACCCGACGGCGTCCTCGAAGTCCTCGTGGAAATGCGCGGCATAGGCGTAGAGCTTCTTCGGGATGCAGCCGCGATTGACGCAGGTGCCGCCGAGGCGGTCATCCTCGGCGATGGCGACCTTGGCGCCGTAGCGCGCGGCCCAGCGCGCGGCCCGCACCCCGCCCGAACCCGCGCCGATCACGATGAGGTCGAAGTCGTAGCTCGCCATCGTCCCGCCGCCGCCCCACCGAAGAGTTCAGCTTCACGCCCTCGCACGCCGGCGCGCGACAGCGATTTCCCGCCTACCTCGCCGCGCCTCCATGAACTCGAGCGCGCGGCGCCTCCACGAACCTCACGTATTCACGCCGCCCATGCAGACGTACTTGACCTCGAGGAAGTCATCGATGCCGTACTTCGACCCTTCGCGGCCGAGGCCGGATTCCTTCATGCCTCCGAAAGGCGCCACTTCCGTCGAGATGATGCCGACGTTCAAGCCGACGATGCCGTACTCGAGCGCCTCCGAGACGCGCCAGGCACGGCCGATGTCGCGCGTGTAGAAATACGAAGCAAGGCCGAACTCGGTGTCATTGGCCATGCGGACCGCCTCCGCCTCGTCCTTGAAGCGGATGATGGGCGCCACGGGGCCGAAGGTCTCCTCCTTCATGATCTTCATGCCGGCCTTGACGTCGGCCAGGACGGTCGGCTGGTAGAACGAGCCGCCGAGCTGATGGCGCTTGCCGCCCACGACGACGCGGGCCCCCTTGCCGACGGCGTCCGAGACGTGCTCCTCCACCTTGTCGACCGCGGCGGGATTGATGAGCGGCCCCTGCTGGACTCCGTCCTCCATGCCGTTGCCGACCTTGAGACCGGAGACGGCCTGGGACAGGCGCGAGACGAACTCGTCGTAGATGCCGTCCTGCGCGAAGATGCGGTTGGCGCAGACGCAGGTCTGGCCCATGTTGCGGAACTTGGAGAGCATCGCGCCCTCGACCGCGGCGTCGATATCCGCGTCGTCGAAGACGATGAAGGGCGCATGACCGCCGAGCTCCATGGACATCTTCTTGACCGTCGCGGCGCACTGCTCGATGAGCAGCTTGCCGATCTCGGTCGAGCCGGTGAAGGTGATCTTGCGCACGATCGGATTCGAGGTGAGCTCGCCGCCGATCTCCTTGGCCGATCCGGTGACCACGTTGAAGACGCCCTTGGGGATGCCCGCGCGCTCGGCCAGCTCGGCGAGAGCCAGGGCGGAATAGGGCGTCTCGGTCGCGGGCTTGCACACGACGGTGCAGCCGGCGGCCAGCGCCGGCCCGCATTTCCGCGTGATCATCGCGTTGGGGAAATTCCAGGGCGTGATCGCGCCCACGACGCCGACCGGCTCCTTGGTCACGACGATGCGGCGGTCCGGCATGGGCTGCGGAATCACGTCGCCATAGACGCGCTTGCCCTCCTCGGCAAACCACTCGATGAAGGACGCGCCGTAAACGATCTCACCGCGCGATTCGCTGAGCGGCTTGCCCTGCTCCGCGGTCATGATCCGCGCCAAGTCTTCCTTGTGCTCGAGCATGAGCTCGTACCATTTGCGCAAGACAGAGGCGCGTTCCTTCGCGGTCTTGGCGCGCCAGGCCGGATAGGCCTTGTTGGCAGCCTCGATCGCCCGCCGCGTCTCGTTCGTCCCAAGGCGCGGGATGGTTCCGATGGCGTTGTGATCGACGGGGTTGGTGACCTTGATCGTCTGGCCGCTGTCGGAATCGATCCACTGGCCATCGACGTAGCATTTCTGGCGCAGAAGCTTGGGGTCGTTGAGCTGCATCGCCGTCTCCTTCGAATCCGGTGTTCGGGTCACCCGTGACTATAGTGTCTCGGCGGACGGGTGTTAATCCGGGAGCATGGAACAATCCTGGTACGGCGCAGGCGTGGTTGCGCCGGGATCAGCCGGCGACTTCGCCCCGATGGGCGGCGGCGAGCGCAGCCATGGAGTTGAACACGAAGTCCGGCTTGGCGCCCGGGTCCGGGGGCGGCGTCGCGCCCGCGCCCGGCTTGTCGTGCCGCCGGTTGATCCAGCAGGTGGCGAGCCCGAAGGCGCGGCCCGGCACGATGTCGTGGAAGACGCTCTGGGCCGTATGGAGGATTCGCGCCTTCGGCACATCCAGCCCCTCGACGGTGCGCACGAGCTGCTCGAAGTTGCGCCGGTCCGGCTTGTAGGACCCGACGTCCTCGGCGGTCACGACGGCATCGAACACGCGTCCCAGCTTCTCGTTGCTGTGGGCGAAGGACGCCCGGTCGACGTTCGAGAGGATCACGAGCTTGTAGTGGCGCTTCAGATAGGTAAGCGCCTCGCGGCTGTCGGGGAATGGGGGCCAGTTGCGGATCGAGTCGCCGAAGGCAAGCGCCGCGTTGGAATCGACACCGACGCCGAAGTGACGGGCAAGTCCCTCATGCACCGTGCGCAGGACCTCGCGGTAGTTCATGTCCGGCGTCGCGGTTTCCTGTTCATGCTCGAGCTTGGCATAGGCCTCGAGAAGTTGGTCGCCACTGGCACCGATCCCGTTCCGCTTGGCCCAGGGCCGCAGCTCGGCGAGGATTCCGCTCTCCCAATCGATCAACGTGCCGTAGCAATCGAAGGTCAACGCCTTGAAGTCAGACAACTTCATCAACTCTCTCCCCAGGGCCCGCGGGCCCGCACTCCGATGAACATGCGCCGAGCGCGCTACTCGACCGTCACGCTCTTGGCCAGGTTGCGCGGCTGGTCGACGTCCGTGCCCTTCAGCACCGCCACATGATAGGCCAGAAGCTGGACCGGGATGGCATAGAGAATCGGAGCGACGAACGGATCGATCGCCGGCAGCTCGACCGCGTGCTCGACCTTGGTGCCGATGTTCTTCAATCCCGCCGCATCCGAGAAGAGGATGACGCGCCCGCCGCGGGCGACCACCTCCTGGACGTTGGACGCGGTCTTTTCATAGAGGGGCCCGCTCGGCGCCGCCATCACGACCGGTACGTCCTCGTCGATGAGCGCGATCGGCCCGTGCTTCATCTCGCCTGCGGCATAACCCTCCGCGTGAATGTAGGAGATCTCCTTGAGCTTCAACGCGCCTTCGAGCGCCAACGGGTAGAGGCTGCCGCGCGCGAGATAGAGGACGTCGCGCGCCTCGGCGACGAAGGCGGCGATGCGCTCGATGGCCTCGCCGTGATTGAGGATCTCGGCGGCGCGCGCCGGCACTTCGGCGAGCGCGCGGGACAATGCCTCCTCCCGCGCGTGATCAATCGAGCGGCGCGCCTTGGCGACGCCTATCGCAAGACAGGCCAGCACGGTCAATTGCGTCGTGAACGCCTTGGTCGAAGCGACGCCGATTTCCGGCCCGGCGTGGGTCGGCATGACGACATGCGAAGCCCGCGCGATCGTGCTTTCGGGTACATTCACGATCGAAACCACCTGCTGGCCCTGGCTTTTCGCGTAGTTGAGCGCTGCGAGCGTGTCGATCGTCTCGCCCGACTGGGAGACGAACAGGGAAATCCCGCCCTTGGGCATGGGAGCTTCGCGATAGCGGAACTCCGACGCGATGTCCGCCTCGACCGGAAGACGCGCGATCTGCTCGAGCCAGTACTTGCCGACGAGGCCCGCGAAGAACGCGGTGCCACAAGCGCTGATCGTGACGCGCGGCACGGCGGCAAAGTCGATCGGCATGTCCGGCAGCTGGATCGTACGGGCCTGCGGATTGAAGAAAGTCTGCATCGTGTCGCCAATGACGGTCGGCTGCTCGTAGATCTCTTTCTGCATGTAGTGGCGATACTGGCCCTTGCCGACGAGGGCACCCGAGAGCGCTGTCTGCTTGATCGCACGCTGGACCACTTTGTCCTGGGCATCGTGGACGATGGCGGTTCCCGGTGTGAGCTCGACCCAATCGCCTTCCTCGAGATAGGTGATGCGCTGCGTCAAGGGGGCCAAGGCGAGCGCGTCCGAGCCGAGATACATCTCGCCCTCGCCGTATCCCACCGCCAGAGGGCTGTTGAGACGCGCACCGATGATGAGGTCGGGCCGACCTGCGAACACGATCGCGAGCGCAAAAGCGCCGTGCAGCCGCTTCAAGGCCGCCGCGACCGCGTCCTGTGGCGACTTCCCTGACTTGATGAGCTGGGTCACGAGGTGCGCGACCGCTTCCGTATCCGTGTCGCTCTGGAACACGCAGCCTTGCGCCTCGAGCTCGCGGCGCAGCTCCTGGAAATTCTCGATGATGCCGTTGTGGACGACCGCCACGCGGTCGGTCGCCACGGGATGGGCATTGCGCTCGCTCGGCACGCCGTGGGTGGCCCATCGCGTATGGCCGATTCCAGTGGTGCCTGCGATGGGCTCTCGATCGAGCAGCGTCGCGAGGTTCACGAGCTTGCCCTCAGCCCTGCGGCGCTCGATCCGGCCATCGACCAGGGTTGCGACGCCCGCCGAATCGTATCCCCGGTATTCGAGCCGCTTGAGCCCGTCGAGAAGCAGCGGCACTGCCGCCGTCTTGCCGATGATGCCGATGATGCCGCACATCCCGTTAGCCTCGTGCCTTGTTCGCCTTGAGGGCCGCCTTCTGCGCCGCCCTGCGGCGGCGGAAGCGTGCGGCCCAGCCCTTGGAATCACGCTGATCGGCCCGCGTGACGGCCAATGCATCCGCCTCGACGTCGCGCGTAATCACGCTGCCGGCACCGATGATGGCGCCGTCCCCGACCGTGACCGGGGCGACGAGCGCCGAATTGGACCCGATGAAGGCACCGCGCCCGATCACCGTCTTCGACTTGAAGAACCCGTCGTAATTGCACGTGATCGTGCCCGCGCCGACATTCGCGCCCGATCCGACATGCGCATCGCCGATGTAGCTCAGGTGATTGGCCTTGGCGCCCGCCTCGATCGTCGCCTGTTTCACTTCGACGTAGTTGCCGATATGGGCGCCGGCACCGATGACGGCGCCGGGCCGCAGGCGCGCGAAGGGACCGATGACGGCGCCCGCCGCGATCGTCGCGCCCTCGATGTGGCAGAAGGCACGGATCTCGACGTCATCGCCGACGCGCACGCCGGGCCCGAAGACGACGCCAGGTCCGATCGTCACGTCGCGACCGACCACGGTGTCATGGGCGAAATAGACGCTCGAAGGATCGAGGAGCGTCGCCCCCCGGTCGAGCGCGCGACCGCGCAGGCGCGCCTGCACGACCGCTTCGGCCGAGGCCAGCTCGGCGCGCGAATTGACTCCCAAGAGCTCCTCGGCCGGCGCGCGCACGACGGCACAACCGAGCCGCCGGGCCCTGGCGCGGGCGACGATGTCGGTCAGGTAGTACTCGCGCTTCGCGTTGCGGTTGTTGATCTCGCCAAGAAGCGTGAACAAGCGACGGCCGTCGACGGCCATCACGCCCGAATTGCAGAGGCGGATGGCACGCTCGGCCGCGCTCGCGTCGCGGTACTCGACGATCCGGTCGAGCGACCCGTCGCGCGCGAGCACGAGACGCCCGTAAGCGCCGGGATCAGCCGGCTCGAAGCCCAGGACCACGACCGCCGGCCGAGGCTTTCGCCTCAAGGCGGCGAGAACGCGCCGGAGCGTCCCGGCCGAGAGGAGCGGCGTGTCGCCGTAGAGGACCAGCACGTCGCCCGCGAAGCCCTTGAGCGCCTCGCGAGCCGCCATCACGGCATGCCCCGTGCCGAGCTGTTTTTCCTGGACGGCGACGCGACTTGGCGCAACGGCGGTCGCGACCGATTCCATCCCCGGCCCGACGACGACGACCGACCGGTCGATCTTGAGCGCGGAGAGCGTCGCCAGCACATGGAGGACCATGGGCCGGCCCGCGATCGGGTGCATGACCTTGGGCAGCCGCGACTTCATGCGCGTGCCCTTGCCCGCGGCAAGGATGACAGCCGCCGTTTTGGGTTGTTTCATCGCCGAGCTTTGCCTAAGAAGCGTCGCGCGTTGGTGCGTGGCTACGAGGCATGGGTGGACCTTGCCACAGCGGTCGCGTCCCACCCAAGTCAAGAATTGTTAATAAACGTTGCATGACAGTCTCGCCAGCCCCGCGCGCGCGCCGCGCCGTTGTCTTCGATCTCGACGGCACGCTCGTCGACAGCGCGCCCGACATCCACGACGCCATCAACGCAGTGCTCGTTGAGGAGAGCCGCGCGCAAGTGAGCCTTTCGCGCGTCATCGGCATGATCGGCGACGGGGCGGAGCAGCTGGTCGCTCGCGCATTCGCGGAATCCGGGCCCCGCCCGGAGGGGGCCGCGCTCAGGGCGCTCCTGTCGCGCTTCCTTGCGCGCTACGAGGCACATCCCGCGCGGCTCACGAAACCGTTTCCCGGCGTCGCCGACACGCTCGCGCTGCTCAAGCGCGAGGGCTATCGGCTCGGGGTATGCACCAATAAGCCGGACCGCCTGACGACGGTCGTGCTTGCGGCCCTCGATCTTGCTCCGTATTTCGACGCCGTGGTCGGGCCGGATGCGGTCGAGCGCCGGAAGCCGGATGCCGCCCATATGCGCGCGACTCTCGAGGCCCTCGGCGCGAGCGCGGAGGACGCCACGATGGTGGGCGACGGCCTCAACGACGTGCGCATCGCCAAGGCCGCGGGCATGCCGTGCGTCTGCGTCACCTTCGGCTATGCGCACCAGCCGCCGTCGACTCTCGGCGCCGATGTCCTCATCGACCGCTTCGAGGAGCTTCCGGGCGCCCTCGCGCGCCTCGCGTGAGAAGAGCCCCGCTTTCTTGACAGCGCGCGAAGCTGCCACCTAAATGGGCGGCACGGGCGCGTAGCTCAGCGGTAGAGCACTCGTTTCACATGCGAGGGGTCGCTGGTTCAAGCCCAGCCGCGCCCACCACTCAACAGGAAGACACGGTGTTTCGAGGCTCCCGGCGGGCTTGCGCCCGCCCACGGATAAATCCACCGCCGTGCCTTAACCGCCGCGCGCGTCCTCGGCCGCTTCCTTGAAGCGCCGCAAGGTCTCGATTTGCGCGTCGAAGGTCGCGATGCGGTGCGTCGGATAGAGCATGACCATCTGGGCCCCAAGCCGGCGCCAACCATCGGCGGCCTCGGCCCACCCATCCGGATCGAATGCCTTCGTCCGCAGCCAAGCTTCGAGGCCGAAGGCGGCGGGATCGCGCCCGAAGTCTTTCAAATGGCCGCGGAGCGCATCGAGTTTCGCCTCGGCTTCGCCGTCTGGCGCGAGGATCGGCATCCAGCCATCGCCGAGGCGCGCGGCGCGCTTCACCACCGCATCAGACGAGCCGCCGAACCAAATCGGGATCGGTCGCTGAATCGGCCTGGGCACGATGCTGACCTCGCGGAGTTCGTGGAATCGCCCGGAGAAGGTCACGAGGTCTTCCGTCCACAACCTCCGCAACACCTTGACCTGTTCCGCCTGCCGGGCGCCGCGCGTCTCCCACTCCGTGCCGAGGGAGGCGTACTCGACATGGTTCCAGCCGACGCCGATGCCCAAGCGCAGGCGGCCCCCGCTCAGGATATCGACCTCCGCCGCTTGCTTGGCGACGACGCCCGTCTGGCGCTGCGGCAGGATGAGCACGCCGCTCGAAAGGCCGATCGTCTTGGTCACGCCGGCGAGAAAGGCCAGCGTCGTGAAGGTCTCGTGAAACGGATCGGTCTCGTCATAGACGGGCGTCCAGCCGTCGCGGGCGGTCGCGCCGAACACATGGTCCGGCACCTCGATACAGGCGTAGCCCAGCGCCTCCGCGGCCTGGGCCCAGTCGCGGATCTTGGCCGGGTCCCTCCCGATGTCCCTTGTGGGGAAGAAGGCGTTGAGACGCATGGCACCCTCCTCGTGACGCCGGGCAGATGTCGGGGGCGGCATCGCTCGACCGCATCCATATTCTGGAGCGCCCCCCGATGAACTAGCAATCGACGATCCGGGGCCGAGGCGCGATCGACCGTGGAATCCAGCTTGAACCGATGACCCTCCATGACCCAATCTCAGGCACGGAGAGGGGCGCCCATGCCGCGTCGATCCGACGGGACGCGCATCCACAACCCCTCCCTGGGGGAGACGTCGATGACTCTCGTTGAATCAATCAAGACCTGCTTCACGAAATACGCGACCTTCGAGGGCCGCGCGGCCCGATCGGAATACTGGTACTGGGCGCTGTCTGTCACGGTCGTCAGTATCATTCTCCAACTTATTAACGACAAGTTGTCGGCGGCATTCGGCATCGGCGTCTTTCTACCGTACCTCGCCGTCACCGCCCGGCGCTTGCACGACATTGACCGGTCGGGCTGGTGGCAGCTCATCTATTTCATTCCGATCATCGGCTGGATCATCATGCTTGTTTGGTGTGTCACCCGCGGGACACCGGGCACCAACCGATTCGGCGAGAACCCACTCGCCCGCGCGAGCAATCCCGTGAGCGCGCAGTCGACTTAGTGGTGACTTGCCCTGCCGCCCGCGATCTGTGCGGTGCGGCGTCGCACGCTCGTCGTCGCGTGAAGAGTTCGGCGGGCGGCGCACCACCTCGCCGCGCGCGCTCCCGCCATCAAATCAGCTTGCGGGCGGACAATTCGTCCTTGAGATAGGCGTAGTAGATGGGCGCCGCGATGACGCCGGGAATGCCGAAGGCGGACTCCATGACGAGCATTGCGATGAGGATCTCCCAGGCGCGCGCGTGGATGCGCCCGCCGACGATGCGCGCATTCACGAAATACTCGAGCTTGTGGATGACGATGAGGAAGACCAGCGAGGCCATGGCGACATAGGGGGAGACGCTGAAGCTGACGATGACGTTCACGGTGTTCGAGATCAGGTTTCCGATGACCGGCAGGAGGCCGGCGATGAACGTCACCACCACGATGGTCTTCTTGAACGGCAATTGCACGCCGAAGGACGGCAGAAGGACGAACAGGTAAAGGCCCGTGAGGATGGTGTTGAGGGCGGAGATGCGAACCTGGGCGAACACGACCCGCCGGAACGCGGTGCCGAGGAACTCGGCCCGCTCGGCGAGCGCCCGCGCTAACGGCCGTCGCGTCTCATGGGGGATCACGTCCCCGATTGCGACCAGGCCGCCGATGATCATGCCGATGAGGATGTGCACGAGGACACGCCCGAAATCCTCGCCGATCGTCTGAAGCTCCCGCGCATGGGCCCGCAGCCATTGCGACACCATGGTCTCGAGCTCGTCGAGATTGGAGGGCACGGAGGCGCGAATCCATTTGGGGATGTGGGAGCGCGCCGTCTCGATCACGTCGGCCATCTTCCCGAGCAAGGCGACGAAGCTGTCCGAGGAGTTCGTGAACATGGTGACAAGCGCCGCGATGCCGACCGTCAGCAGCGCGATCGTGCCCGACACGAGAAGGACGAAGGCGACCGTCTTGCTCATCTTGTGCGTGACGCCGATCCGGCCCTGCTTGCCGGCGATCGTGTGAACGAGCTCATAGACGAGAAGCCCGGACAGGAGGGCCGCAAGGATGCCGAGCTTCACAACAGCCACGAGGCCGCAACCGGCGAGGATCCACGCGGCAATGGTGTGGTTTGTCGGTCTCGTCACGTCATCCATTCGCTAAGCACCGCAGGGCGCGCGCCGATCGCACGGGCCTCCCGGGCACGTTAGTCGAGAGGCATCGGCGGCGCCAGTCCCGGCGATTGGCGATGTGACCGGTCGAATCGCCGGCTCACGCCTCGAATGAAGGGCGTGCGGCGTCCGATCGATCGTGGTCGCGCGACGACGAACCGTCTCCAATCTTCGGGACGATTCACGTCGAGCGCCGACGCATGGGCGCATCGAGGGAGATCGCACCATCGCATGGCTTGACCGGGTCAATTCCGAACACAGGTGCGGCATATCGGCCAGCGAACCGATGGAGCGACGTGGGTCGGTGCCAGTCCCATTGCGGCGGCGGGCTCAAATCCCGCAAACGCGAATCGGCATGCCATTGATCCACAACGCTATTCCGACTTTCCCTCGTTAAATTTTCGGTGCGGCAAATCCGCATGCGAAATCGGCAGGTAAGAGCAATGGACGGCAGCCTTGCCCATCGCCAGCGGCGCCCCCGGCATGAAAGCGGAGACGCAAGGCAACGCCGCTCCGGGCGATGCGGCCCAAGAGAATGACGCAATCGGAACGACGGGAGACAGAGATGATGCGACTGTGGATCGGTGCCGCCGCGGCGGCGTGCATGTTGACTCTCGCGGCTTGCCATGCGGGCGCCGCCGGCAAATCGGACACCTACCAGGCAGGCTATGCGAGCGGTTGCCGCGCGGGCCAGGTGAATGCCGGACGTCCAGGACCGATGCCGTGGCGCGACGACGCGCTCTACCGAAGCGACGCGCAGTACACGGCCGGCTGGGACGACGGTGCCAAGCAATGCTATGCGGCCGAGGTCTCGAGCCCCCATGCCTGGGGCGGCGGCGGCGGCCGATAGCGGAGTCGCACGTTTCTTCCGGGTGATCGACGGCGAGCCTAGGTCGCGCGCGCACAAGACGCGATGGTGTCCGCCGCCGCCCCGGTGATCCCGCGGCGCAGCTTGAACCGCTGGATCTTGCCGGTCGCGGTGCGGGGAATCGCTGCGACGATCTCAATCCGCTGCGGCCGTTTGTGCGGCGGCAGTCGGCCGGCCAGAACCTCGGAAAGCCGTGTCACGTCGACCGGTCCACGCTCCTCACGGGGTACGAGGTAGAGCACGCCCTCGGTGAGGCCGTCCGGATCGGCGATGCCCACGAGCGCCGCATCGAGGATGCCATCCTCTGCCATCACAATCTCCTCGACTTCGCTTGGGCTGACCCATTGCCCCCTGACCTTGAACCGATCATCCGCGCGCCCCTGGTGATGCCAATAGCCACCCTCGTCGATGCGATAGAGATCGCCGGTCGAAAACCATTCGCCCCGGAACGCGCGCGCAGATTCCTCCGGCCGCTGCCAATAGCCATCGGCGCAGGCCAGCGTGCGCACTTCGAGGACGCCCGATGTGCCGGGGGAATCGGCGGGGCCGGTCCCGCTTTCAAGCCGTGCCTCGACGCCCGGCGCCGGCGTACCGGAGGCGCCGGGACAAATGCGACCTGGCCGGTTCGAGAGCAGCATGTAGATCGTCTCGGATGTTCCCATCCCGTCCAAAATCTCGCCGCCCGTCTCGGCACGCCAACGCTCGAAAAGCGACGCCGGCAGCCTCTCTCCCGCCGAGACGTAGTGCTTCACCGCGCGGAACGGCTCGGTCGCAGCGACACCGCTAGCGAGCATCGCCCGGTAGAGCGTCGGCACTGAGAACACGATGCTCGGCTCATGGCGGACAAGGATGGCAGCGACGAGTTCCGGATCCGAGCGTCCGTCATGGAGGATCGCGGTCGCGCCGATCTTGAGCGTCCCGAAGAGAATTGTCCCGAGCGCGTAGGCAAAGAAAAGCTTCGATGTCGCAAACAGGCGATCATCCGGCCCGACGCCAAGCACCTCGCGAAGATAAAGATCCGATGGCAGGACATCCCGGTGGCGATGGATGGCTGCCTTGATGCGCCCCGTCGTGCCGGAGGTGTAGACCCAGAACGCCATGTCGCGAGGTGTCCGTGCCGGCAGGGCGCCCGCATCGCGATGGGATGCCGTGGGGCAATCCAGATCCTCGCCGCGCAAGACCGCCCTCGCCTCGCGGGCGAGCCGTGGCCTCACCCGTTCGTAGGACACGGCACCATCGCCGTCGGCGACCACGACCGAGGGCCGGCTGTCCTCAAGGACCGCGAGAAGCTCGTCCGGCCCGAGGCGCGGATTGACTGCAACCGCAACGCCGCCCGCCTTCATGGCACCGAGATAACTCGCCGCGAGGCTCGGCGTGTCTTCCATCAGGAAAACAACGCGCCCATCGGCTTCGAGGCCCAGCTCCGCGAACACTTGCGCCGCGCGCAGGACAGACTCCGCAAGCTCGCCGAAGGTCACGATGCGGTCCCGCCACACGATCGCCGGGCGCGCGGCATGCGCGCCACGGCACCAGGGGTCGAGAAGAACATCGGTCGCGTTCACGCCCAGCTCCACCAAAGGCAAGAGAGACCGGGCACCTAAGCATCGGCCTCCGCCGGGAACAAGCGGCTTGCGCCGCCCTGTCCAGCCGGTCATGTTTTGCATCGAGCGCATCGGCGCCGCCACCGGAGCGACGGAGAGAGAACACATGAAACTCGTGAGTTACAGGATGGGCGATCGGACGTCCTATGGCGCCGCCGTCGATGGCGGGATCGTGGACCTCGCGAAACGCCTGCCGCATCCGAGCCTGAAGGCCCTCCTCGCGGCCGGCGCGATCGACGACGCGCGGCGCGCGGCGCAAGGGCAGCCCCCCGATGCGCGTCTCGACAGCGTGACCTTGCTGCCGCCGATCCCCGATCCGGACAAGATCATCTGCGTCGGCCTCAACTACGACGAGCACCGCAAGGAGACGGGTCGCGAGAAGACCGCGCACCCGACGCTCTTCACCCGCTTTGCGGACACGCAGATCGGCCATGGCCAAGCGCTCGTCAAACCCAAATCGTCGGACCAGTTCGACTATGAGGGCGAGCTCGCGGTCATCATCGGCAAGCGCGGCCGCCACGTGCCCCAGGCGCGCGCCTACGAGATCGTCGCCGGCTATTCCTGCTACCACGACGGCAGCGTCCGCGACTGGCAGTTCCACACGAGCCAATTCGTGCCTGGAAAGAACTTCCCATCGACCGGCGGCTTCGGACCCTGGCTCGTCACCAAGGACGAAATCCCCGATCCGCACAAATTGACGCTGATCACGCGCCTCAACGGGAAGGAAGTCCAGAAATCGGGGACCGATGTGATGATCTTCCCCGTGGCGGAGTTGATCGCCTACATCACGACCTTCACGACTCTCTCGCCGGGCGACGTGATCGCGACGGGGACGCCGTCCGGTGTCGGCTCGAAGCGCAATCCGCCGCTGTTCATGAAACCGGGCGACGTGGCGGAGGTCGAGATTTCCTCCGTCGGCCTCCTCAAGAATCCGATCATCGGGGAGTAAGGCGCCCGGCGGGCCCAAGACCCGCGGCTGCGCGGCACTGACGTTCGGCCTCGCTGTAGAATGGATCGGCCTGGCAGCGCTCGGGAACCAGCCCCCCGGGCGATGAGGACGGCGTGCGCGGCCTCGACCATGGCGGGTGGGCCCGCGATGTATGCCTCACGGTCGCCCAACGATCCCGTCATGCGCGCGAGCATATCGGGACGTGGGCCCACCGGGCGGACGGTCGGGTGATCGGGCTCCGACAAGGCGAAGGATTCGATTATTGCAGGTCGCGGGCACGAGATCGACGACCTGGCGCCACGGGTCGCGGGGCGCGGACTCGCGGGAGGCGGTCATGGCCCGCCATGAGAACGGCCTCGGGCAAGGTCGACACTGTCCTCCGCCGCGAAGCAGAGCGGGTTGCACGAAGTTTCGCTGGCCGCATAATCTCAACTGACCGCCCGGACGGGCGGCGCACCAGGGGGAGCAGCGACATGATTCCGTTTCCGAAGGAAGAATTCGACGAACGCGTCCGCAAGGTGAAGGCCGCGATGGAGAAGGCGGGCGTCGACGTTCTTCTCTCGGCCGACACCGCCAACATGAACTATCTCACCGGCTACGACGGCTGGTCCTTCTACACGCCGCAGATGGTCATCGTGGCGCTTGATGCGGCCGAGCCCATCTGGACGGGCCGGCTCATGGACGCCAAGGGCTGCCAGTTCACGACGTACCTGAAGCCCGAGAACGTCCGCGGCTTCCCCGACATCTACGTGCAGACGCCCGAACGCCATGCGGCCAGCTACATGGCCGACATCATCAAGGAGAAGGGCTGGGACAAGAAGCGCATCGGCCTCGAGATGGATGCCTTCTACTTCACGCCCCGCGCCTATGAGGAATTCAAGCGCTGCCTGCCCAATGCCAAGTGGGTGAATGCCGACCTCCTGGTCAATTGGGTGCGCATCGTGAAGTCGCCGCGCGAAATCGAGTACATGAAGCAGGCCGGCAAGATCGTCGAGAAGGTCACGGAGACCGCCTACCGGGAAATCGTGCCGGGCGCGCGCGAATGCGACGTGGTGGCCAAGATCTATGAGGCCATGATCCGCGGCACCAAGGAATATGGCGGCGACTATTCCGCCTTCGTGCCGCTCGTCATGCCGGAGCCGAAAAGCGCGGCCCCGCACCTCACCTGGACGGACGAGCCGCTGCAGCCGAACCGCGGCATCTGCCTCGAGCTGTCTGCCGCGCGATTCCACTACCACAGCGTGCTATGCCGCACGGTCCACCTCGGCAAGCCGAAGCCCGAGCTCGTGAAACTCGCGGATGTCTGCAATGACGCGATCGCCGCGACGGTCGAATCGATCAAGCCCGGCATGCGCTGCGAGGAGGTCCACGCCAAGTGGAACTCGATCATCTCGAAGGCCGGTTACAGCAAGGAGTCCCGCGTGGGCTATTCGCTCGGCGTCAACTATCCGCCGGACTGGGGCGAGCACACCGCGAGCCTGCGCCCGGGCGACAAGACCGTTCTCCAACCCAACATGACGTTCCACATGGTGACCGGCATGTGGATGGACGACTGGGGCTACGAGGTGAGCGAATCCTGGCGCGTCACGGAGAACGGCGCCGCGACCTTGGCGAATTTTCCGCGCGATCTGCACGTGAAGGCCTGACGGGCGCGAGCCACGCGTGACGTCGGGAGGGGAAGCGCCGGCGAGCTAGTGTTCCGCCGGCGAGCTCTCCCAAGTCATGCGCTTCCTGTAGATCGTGGATGCGCTGATGCCGAGGTGCGCGGCCGCGCGGGGAATATTGCCGCCGCATATGCGGATGGCCTGCTCGATCGCGTCCTTCTCGACTTCCCACAAGGGCCGGATGGAATCGGCGTTCACCGACCCGCCCGCGCCCCTCTGACCGGGCCGGATCTCGCTCACCACGGTCAGGCTCGGGGGCGTTGACGGTCCGATCGCTGCCGATCCGGGCTCGACCGTGTTCAGCGGCGGCGGGAGCATCTCCCGGCTGACCAGCTCGCCGTCATTGAGAACGACGATGTTCCGAATCGCGTTCTGGAGCTGCCGCACGTTGCCGGGCCACTTATAGGCCTTGAAGACCGCTTCGACCTCGGGGGCGAACCGCGTGAAGCGCTTCTTCTCCTCGCGGGCGAAGTCCTCGAGGAAGCGCCGGGCGATGAGCAGCACGTCCTCCTCGCGCTCGCGAAGTGGCGGCAGTTGGATCGGGATCACGTGGAGACGGTAGTAGAGGTCTTCGCGGAATCGTCCGGCCTCGACCTCGGCCAACGGATTCTTGTTGCTCGCGCAGATGAAGCGGACGTCGACCTTTTCGAGCGCCGTGCTGCCGACCTTTTGGAACGTCCCGGTCTGGATGAATCGAAGCAGCTTCGACTGGAGGCCGAGCTCCATCTCGCAGATCTCGTCGAGGAACAGCGTGCCGCCGTCGGCCTTGGTCGCCGCCCCCGATCGGTCGCTGACGGCCCCGGTGAAGGCGCCCTTCACATGGCCGAAGATCTCGCTCTCCATGAGGTCCTTCGGGATCGCCGCGCAGTTGAGCGCGACGAACGGCTTCTCGAGCCGGGGACTCTGGCGGTGGATGGCTTCGGCGCAGACTTCCTTCCCCGTGCCGCTCTCGCCCGTGATGAACACGGTCGCTTTGCTTGGCGCCGCGCTTTCGATGATGCGGTAGACGGCCTGGATGGGCAGCGAGGATCCCACGAATCCAAAGTACGAATCGCGGCCGAAATCCTCCTTGTAGGTCTCGACGAGCTGGGCCAGGCGCCGCCGCTCGAGCGCGTTCCTCAAGGTCACCACGAGGCGCTCGGCATTGAAGGGCTTGACCAGGAAGTCGAAGGCGCCGGCCCGCATGGCCGCGACCGCGTTGCTGATCGAGCCATGGGCCGTGATCACGACGACGGCGCTCGGGAGCTTCCGCCCCACGACCTCGCGCAAGATGTCCATGCCGTCCATGTCGGGCAGGACCAGGTCCAAGAGAATCGCCTCGGGCGGTCTCTCGGCGATCAAGGCGCGGGCCGCCGAGCCCGTCTCGACATGGGTGACCTGGACCGGTTCAGGTCGCAGATATTCGAGATAGACACGCGCGATCGACGGCGTGTCCTCGACCAAGAGAACATGCGGTAGCGCTGGATCCGTCACCGGTGCGCCCCCTCCTTCGCTTTTCCGGTGGAAACTCTAGGCTTGTCGTTCTTCTTGTATTCGCAATTTGCGAACATTACCCGATTTTTGAAAAATGCAACTCTATTTCTGTCCAACAAACAAGCACGAAGTTTTAGCCGTTGCGTTTCGCATCGACGCGCATCCGGCCACCCAAAGGGCTTCCAGATTTTATTATTGAAATACAAATGATTACGTCTTGAAAGCAAGAGTCTGGAAAAAGTCGACGCCCACGGCGGCCAAGCCTAGAGTGCGCCCGCCAGATCCGTCGGGCTTGGGATAACCTGCGCGCCTAGAGCAATCGCGCCATATCCTGATGCCGCTCCAGGACGGACGGATCGTCAACGGCCGCCTTGTTGATGCGCGGCGATATTTGGTACGCGATCATATCGTCTTCCTCATACGGCCGAAGAAGCGCCTTGAGGTGAGCGGCATCGGCTGCCTCTTCGCCGAGCCACGCAGGTTGCGCCCATGGCGGAACGATCACGGGCATACGGTGGTGGATCGGCGCCAGGGCCCGGTTGGCATCGGTCGTGACGATCGCGAAGGTCTCGAGCGCCACCCCCTCGGGACCAGTCCAGGATTCCCACAGGCCGGCCATGGCGAAGGGCCGCCGTCCCTCGAACTCGATCCGGTATGGCACGCGGCGTCCCGCCGCCCCTTGCCATTCGTAGAATCCATCGGCGAGGACGAGGCACCGGCGCTTCTGGAACGCCGCGCGGAAGGTGGGGCGCTCATCGACCGTCTCGCCGCGCGCGTTGATCATGCCGTCGCCCGCGCGCGCGTCTTTCGCCCAGGCGGGAACGAGTCCCCAACGCAACATGACGAGCCGTCGGCGCGGCGTGGGGAGCGTGGAATCGAGGCGGAGGACGGGGGCATCCTGTCCGGGGGCGAGATTGTAGCGTGGCGCGAGGCTTGGCGCCGGATCGGCGAAATCGAAGAGCTTCTGGAGCGCGTCGACGGGCGTCGTGATGCTGTAACGGCCGCACATGGGAGATCTAGCGGTGAGCGCCTGTCGTCACGGACGACGCCTCAGCCGCCGACTGCCGTCATGAACACCGTGAGGCCCTTCCAGACATTGTTCTCCCGGCGCTCGAGCGCGTAGTAGCACATCCGGGATCCGCCTTTGGTCGCAGGCGCGACGCAGCTGCGGATCGCTCGATAGGATCCCTCGGCAGTGGCGGCCCAGGCGCGCGCGACAAGCAACGAAGAGAGACTCGCGGAACGGCCGGCCGCCCCGCTCGCCGCCATGACCTTGATGCAGCTCGTCACGTCCTTGGGAAGCGCACCGCTCGCGCGCTTCAACTGGCGCCGGCTCAAGGTCAGGAACGCGTCGCTGATCTTGCCGTCAGCCGCGATCAACCAGAGTTCGAGCATGCCTTCATCGACCGGCCAGCGGCCGACGAGATGGGCCCCCTCGTTCTCGCGCAAGCCGTCCGGCGTCGCAAGCTGGGCCGGAAGGTCGAAGACGGGCGATGTCGAGCATCGATCGTCAGCCGACCCGCGCGGCGACGCCGCGAGAACGGCGACGATCCCGCTCACGGCGAACACGCCGATCGCGAGCGCGTGCCTTCGGAGTCTCAACGGATTGCGGCGGTGCCGCTGCGTGCCGGCCGGAATCGTCATGTGAACATAGATAGTGGTTGCAGCACCCGTCCCGTCAAGAAGGACGCGGTCGTTTACCATGATTGTCACGGCGCATTGCGGGATAGCCGGCGAGGCGGAGCTTCGCCTATGATCCGCCGCCGTTGTCGAGAGGGAACCGCCAGGGGCCAACCTGCACCCTAGCGCCTCGACCGAGCCAAGGTGGGATCCGATGCCTTCTTCGATGGGTTGCCAGAATGACCGATCTTGAGCGGCTGCTGCCCGCGGTTGTCGACCTCGCGCGCGCGGCCGGGGCCGTCATTCTCCGGCACTACGCGACGGATGTGGTGGCCTCGACCAAGTCGGACAAGACACCCGTCACCGATGCCGACACGGACGCGGAAGCCGTGATCCTCGCCGGCTTGCGGACGCTCACGCCCGACACCCCCATCGTGTCCGAGGAATCGGCGATGCCATCGGTGGGCCGGCGTTTCTGGCTCGTGGACCCGCTCGACGGAACGCGGGAGTTCCTGAAGCGTAACGGCGAGTTCACGGTCAACATCGCGCTGATCGAGAACGAGCGGCCGATCTTGGGCGTCCTCCACGCGCCGGCGCGCGGCACGACCTACCATGCCCACGCGCCCGGCAGCGCCATGATGGTCACCGACGGCGGCGCGACGCGCCCCATCGCCGCTCGCACGCCGGCGGCGGAAGGTCTCGTCGTCCTCGTCAGCCGATCGCATTCCGAAAAAGAGTCGCTCAACCAATTCCTCGCCGACATGCGGGTGAAGGACCGCGTTCTCTGCGGCAGCGCCCTCAAATTCGGATTGATCGCGGCGGGCGAGGCGGATCTCTACGTGCGGCTCGGGCGAACCATGGAATGGGACACCGCCGCCGGCCATGCGGTCCTCGTCGCGGCGGGCGGATCGGTCCGGCGGCTCGATGGGAGCGAGCTCCTCTACGGAAAGCCCGGCTTCGAGAATCCGCATTACGTCGCGCGCGGCAAGGTGCCATAGGGCCTTTGGCCACCGCATCGGGACATCGCCTTGCCGCATGGCCGCGGCGCGGTTCGCGCCGATGAGCGGGACCCACTCACCGATCCTTCCCGCATCCGCCGCCGCGATCGCCGAGGCAGGCGAGCGCCTGCGCGCGGGTGGTCTCGTCGCGATTCCGACCGAGACGGTCTACGGCCTTGCCGCGGACGCGACGAACGACCGGGCCGTCGCCCGTATTTTCGAGGCGAAAGGCCGTCCGCACTTCAATCCGTTGATCGTCCACTACGCGAGCCGCGACGACGTGGCGCGCGACGTCGTGGTGAGTGCCGTGGCCGCGCGCCTTGCCGAGCGTTTCTGGCCGGGCCCTTTGACGCTCGTTCTGCCGCGCCGGCCGGATGGCCGCATCTCGCTCCTCGCATCGGCCGGCCTCGACACGCTCGCGGTGCGCATCCCGGACCACGCAGTCGCCCGCGCGGTGATCGAGGCCTGCGGCCGCCCGCTCGCGGCGCCAAGCGCCAATCGCTCGGGCGAAGTGAGTCCGACGACCGCCGACCATGTGAGCGCGTCCTTGGGCCGCTCTGTCGACCTCATCATCGATGGCGGGCCGTGCCGCGTCGGCATCGAATCGACCGTGCTCGATGTGACGGGCCCGGCTCCATCGATTCTCCGGCCCGGCGGCGTGCCGCGCGAGGCCCTCGAAGCTCTTCTCGGGCCGGTCGTCGAGGAAGACGGCGCGGTCGAGGAACGCCCGCGCTCGCCCGGCCAGCTCCTCGGCCACTATCGGACCGCGCGGCCGCTCAGGCTCGATGCGCGCGAAGCCAGCGGCGATGAAGCCCTTCTCGCCTTCGGTCCTCGCGTGCCCCATGGTGCGCGCGCGACCCTCAATCTCAGCCCCACGGGCGATCTCGTCGAGGCGGCGGCCAACCTCTTCGCCATGCTCCGCGCGCTCGATCGCCCGGACCATATGACGATCGCGGTCATGCCCGTTCCGGACACCGGCCTCGGCCGCGCGATCAACGACCGCCTGAGGCGCGCGGCAGAGGCTTGAGCCGCCCGTCCTTGCCGCGACCCGGGCCATGGGCTAAATGCTCCTGGACAAGGAGGCGCCCGCCATGGCCGCCGTAACGAAGCCGCTCCCCACTGGCCTCATCGATCGCATCCAGGCGGCCGTCGGGCCCAAGGGCTGGATCGCCGATCCCGCCGCGATGGCGCCCTACCTCATCGACGAGCGGAAGATGTTCCAGGGCCAGGCCGCGCTCGTGGTCCGCCCGGCGAGCACGGCAGAAGTCGCCGAGGTCGTGCGCCTTTGCGCCGATGCGCGCGTTCCCATCGTGCCGCAGGGCGGCAACACCGGGCTCTGCGGCGGCTCGGTCCCGCGGGCTGCGGGCGGCGAGATCGTCCTGAGTCTCGCCCGCATGAACCGCGTTCGCGCGCTCGACGCGCTCAATTACACGATCACGGTCGATGCGGGCTGCGTGCTCGCGAACATCCAGCGCGCCGCCGAGGAGGCCGATCGCCTCTTCCCGCTGAGCTTGGGTGCCGAGGGCAGCTGCCAGATCGGCGGCAATCTCTCGACCAATGCGGGCGGTGTCGCGGTCCTGCGCTATGGCAATGCGCGCGAGCTTGTCCTTGGCCTCGAAGTCGTCCTGCCGGACGGGCGCGTCTGGAACGGCCTCGCCGGCCTGCGGAAGGACAACACGGGCTACGACCTGAAGCAGCTGTTCCTCGGGGCCGAAGGCACGCTCGGGATCATCACGGCCGCCGTGCTCAAGCTCTTCCCGCGGCCGCAGGATGTGGTGACGGCGCTCGTGACCTTGCCGACGGCCGATGCGGCGGTCGAGCTGCTCGCGCGGGTGCGCGCGGCCTCGGGCGACCTCGTGACCGGCTTCGAGCTCATGGGCCGCCCGTGCCTCGATCTCGCGTTCAAGCATGTCCCGGGCGTCACCGATCCGTTCTCCAAGCCTTATCCCTACTACGCGATCATCGAAGTCTCCGCCGGCACGCAGTCGGACGCCCTCGCCTCGGCGCTCGAAGCGGCCCTTGCCGCAGCAAGCGAGGCGGGCCTCGTCGAAGACGCCCTCATTGCCGCCAATGCCGGCCAGGCCCAGCGGTTCTGGCGCATCCGCGAGGCCATCCCGGAATCGCAGAAAGCCGAAGGCGGCGGCATCAAGCACGATGTCAGCGTTCCCGTCTCGCGCACGGCCGAGTTCATCCGCGAGGCGACGCGCCGCGTCGGTGAAGATCTGCCCGGCATCCGGACCTTCGCCTTCGGCCATGTCGGCGACGGCAACGTGCACTTCAATCTGGTCTGGCCCAAAGGTACCGATCGCGAGGCATTCCTCGGGCGCTGGGCGCATTTCAACAGCATCGTGCACGAGGTCGCGATCGGCATGGGCGGCAGCATCAGCGCCGAGCACGGCATCGGGCAGTTGAAGCGCGACGAGTTCATTCGCCTCACGGCTCCCCTCGAACTCGAACTGATGCAGCGGATCAAGGCCGCCTTCGACCCCCATGCCATCATGAATCCCGGTAAAGTCCTGCCGTCCTGACGCACGGGCGCCACCCCATGCCCTTCATCGAGCACGACCCGTGGCGCCTCCAGTATTTCGACGGAATTCCCTGTCCCGACGACGTCGCGATCCCGACCGATGACGGTGACTGCTGGACGCTCTATCCGCGATTTCGCTGGGTGCACAACAAGCTGAACATCGCGGAGACGCAAGGCATCGAGGCGGCGCCCCACGGCGTCGTGCCGGAGCGTTTTCCCGTCTTCAGCAAGCCCATCTACAACCTGAAGGGGATGGGACGCGGCAGCCGTCCGATCGCGACGCTCGACGAGTTCTGGCACGCGCAGGCGCCGGGACATATGTGGATGCGCCTTCTCGAAGGCGAGCACCTCAGCACCGACGTGGCCGTGATCGACGGTGGGCCCGTATGGTGGCGCCATGTCGTCGGCCATGCGGCAGGCCAGGGAACCTTCGACCACTGGACCGTCGAGAGCGGGCGGCGCACGGCGCTTGAAGCCTATTGCGGCCTATGGCTCGGCCGCCACCTCAAGGGATTCACGGGCATCGTCAATATCGAATCGATCGATGGCCGCATGATCGAAATCCACCTCCGCATGAGCGATCAGTGGCCGGATCTCTACGGCGCCGGCTGGGTCGAGAACCTCGTCCCCCTCTACCGGGACGGACGCTGGACGTTCGAGGATCGCGACCGCCGCGAAGGGTACAGCGTCGTGCTCTTCGGGCCGCACGGGCATCGCTACGACGCGGTCGACCGCACCTTCATCGCGGCGCTTGCCAAGCGGCCGGCGATGTCGAGCATCCAGATCACCTACCATGAGGGGCGCTCGCCAGAGCTTCATGCCATGCCGCCTGGCGGCTTCCGCCTCGCCATCATCAATTGCTGGGACCTCGCGGTTGGCCGCGCGGTCCGCCATGAACTGGCCCAAATGTTCCACGCCATCCGCCAGAAGCCCGCGCCAGCGCGCAGACAAGCGCCCTGAGCCATCCCTTGAGTGCCCATGGGTTCCGCATTTCATGGGCCGCGGCTAAGCTAGAGAAAGAGTTGAGACCGACCGACCCGAGCGACGCCTGAGCCCACATGCTCGACTACGTAGCGCCCATCCAGGACATGCGGTTCGTGCTCGAGCGCGTCGTCGGCCTCGACCGCCTCCGCGCCTTGCCGGGCTGCGGCGAATTGTCGAGCGACGTCGTTGGCGCCGTGCTCGAGGAAGCGGGCACGCTCGCGGCCGAGGTGCTCTCGCCCCTCTACGCCTCGGGCGACCGGGAGACGAGCCGCCTCGAGAACGGCATCGTCCGCACGCCCGCGGGCTGGAAGGAGGCGTTCGACCGCTTTGTCGAAGCCGGCTGGATGGGGCTTCCCTTCGATCCCACCCATGGCGGCCAGGGCCTGCCCTGGACGATCGCGACACCCGTCTCGGAAATGTGGAACGCGGCCAATCTCGGTTTCGCGCTCTGCCCCATGCTGACGCAAGGAGCGGCCGAGCTTCTCGCGGCGCACGGCTCGGCCTGGCAGCAGCGCACATTCCTCCGCCCCATCGTCGAAGGACGCTGGACCGGAACCATGAACCTGACCGAGCCGCAGGCCGGCTCCGATCTCGGCGCCATCCGCGCGCGCGCCGTTCCGGACGGCGAGCACTTTCGGATCACGGGTCAGAAGATCTACATCACCTACGGCGATCACGACCTCGCCGAGAACATCGTGCACCTCGTGCTCGCGCGCATCGCCGGCGCTCCCGAAGGCGTCAAGGGCATCTCGCTCTTCGCCGTGCCGAAGCGTCTCGTCGGCGCGGACGGCTCTCTCGGGCCCGCGAACGACGTGCGTTGCGTGTCGCTCGAACACAAGATGGGCATCCGCGCGAGTCCCACCGCCGTTCTCGCCTATGGCGACGGCGGCGGGGCCACGGGATATCTCATCGGCGAGGCCAACCGCGGCCTCGAATACATGTTCACCATGATGAATAACGAGCGTCAGGCCGTCGGCCTCCAGGGCGTCGCCGCGGCCGAGCGCGCCTATCAGCTCGCGCGTGCCTATGCGCGAAGCCGCATCCAGGGCCGCGATGCCGCGGCGGGCGAGGAGCGCGTCACCATCATCCGCCACCCCGATGTGCGGCGCATGCTCATGACCATGAAGGCCCAGCTCGAAGCGATGCGGGCGTTCGTCTACGACGTCGCGGCCGAGCTCGACCGCTCGCGCCGCCATTCGGATCCCGAGGAACGCCGGCAATCCCAGATGCTCGTCGATTTCCTCACCCCCGTGGTCAAGGCCTGGTGCACCGACCTCGGCTCCGAGATCGCCTCGCTCGGCATCCAGGTCCATGGCGGCATGGGCTTCATCGAGGAGACCGGCGCCGCCCAGATTTATCGCGATGTGCGGATCACCGCGATCTACGAAGGTACCAACGGCATCCAGGCCCGCGACCTCGTGGGCCGGAAACTTCTCCGCGAGGGCGGCGAGACCGCGCGACGCTTCCTCGCGGCGGTGGATGCGACCGCGGCGTCCCTCGCGGCACGGTCCGATTCCGATTTCGCCGCGATCCGCCGGGCGCTCGGCACCGCCGCCAAGGATCTCGGCACGGCGACCGCTTGGTTGCTCGAGCACGGTGCGGGCGCACCTGCCGCGGCCGCAACAGGTGCCACGCCCTATCTCAGGCTCGTCGGCTCCGTCGCGGGCGGATGGCTCATGGCGCGGAGCGCGCTCGCCGCGGCAGACCTCGAAGAGGATCAGCCGGAATTCAGCCGATCGAAGATCGCGACGGCGCGCTTCTACGCCGAACAGATCCTGCCGCTGAGCGCGACGCTTCTGTCACAAATTACGAACGGACCCGAGTCCACCATGGCGCTCGGCGAAGACCAGTTCTGATCGTCCTGTGATTGCCGTCACAGCGCGGAGGCGGGAGATCTGCGAGGGTCCCTGTGCCCTCCAAAAAAACCTACCTCCCTGATACTCACGGGGCGAACCGATGGTTCGCCCCGCTTCTCTTCGTGGCATTCGCGCAACGGGCGTGCCTCTCGCGCAGACGGGCCGGCCAGCGCGCTGCGTCGGTCCATTAACCATAGGTTCACGCTCGCCCATCACTCTCGCACGCCGCGAAAGTCCAAAATATTCCTTGTGTTTGGGTGTGCAATGCACATATTACGCGCACTCGCCATCTGGTGACGGGGGAGGTGCAATGCGCACAAACACTTCCTTGGCCGTTTCTGGACAGCAACCGAGCCGGGCTCGTAGCGTTCCAGCAGAAGAGACGCCAAGGCTCGTTCCAAACACAGCCGCTGAGACGGCTCCGGCCAGCGCTGATTCGAGCGAGGTCAAGGGCTATTTCGTCGAAGCCGACGGCGTCCTGTTCGCCGGGCGTCATCTCATCATCGACCTGTGGGATGCGAAGAACCTCGACGCCATCGAGATCATCGATGCGATGCTGCGCGAGGCGACGGCTCTTTGCGGCGCCACGCTCCTCGATATCCAGCTTCACCATTTCGGCCCGAATTGCGGCGTTTCCGGCGTGGCTTTGCTCGCCGAATCGCATATCAGCATCCACACATGGCCCGAGCGCGGTTATGCCGCGGTCGATCTCTTCATGTGCGGCGCGTGCAATCCCTATGACGCGATTCCAGCGTTGAAGCAGTCGCTCGAGCCCGGACAGATCCAGATCGCCGAGCAGAAGCGCGGAATCATCCCCTAGCCGCCCCGCTCCCGGCGCCACTTGGGCGCGGGAAACCCCGGACACCGAGATCACGCAGGGCGCTTGCCCTTATCGCTCCGTCGTCTAGCATCGCCTCTCGTCCGATTGAAACGTGGGGGCGCATCGCGTGCCGTCGACGTCCGAGCAACCGTCCGCAAGCCCGAGCCTGGCGCCGGAGACCACCGACCGCTTCCTCGACCCCTCGATCGCGGCGCCACAGCCCTGGGAGCGTCTCGGGGCGTTTCTTGGCCAGCATGGCATGACGCTCGATGCCGGCGTGGCGCCGCGCCAATTCTCGGGAGGCCTCGGCAACCTCAACTATCTCGTCCAGGTCGACGGTCGCCCCGTCGTCCTCCGTCGTCCGCCGGCCGGGCCACTGCCGCCCGGCGGCAACGACATGTCGCGAGAATACCGCGTGCTGTCGCGCCTCTGGGCGCGGTTTCCGCTCGCTCCGCGCGCCCTCCTGTTCTCGGACGATGAATCGGTGCTGGGCTCGCCGTTCTTCCTCATGGAGTATCGATCGGGTTGGGTGGTCCGCGGCAAGTTGCCCGCGCCCCTCCGCGGCTCGGAGGCCGCGCTCAGCCGCATGCTAGTCGCGACCTTGGGCAAGCTCCACGCGGTCGTGCCCGAGGAGGTCGATCTCGGCGAGCTCGGCCGGCCGGCCGGCTTCCTCGAACGGGCGGTCGAGGGGTGGATCAAGCGGGCGGGTGTCGCGACGGATGACGCGCCGCCGCCCATCATCCGCGCCATCGGCGACTGGCTGCGCGCCCATCGCGTGCCCGATCCCAAGCCGACGCTGCTTCACAACGATTTCAAGCTCGACAACGTCATCCTCGACCCGAAGGACCCCACCCGCCCCATTGCTGTCCTCGATTGGGACCAATGCACGCGCGGCGACCCGCTCTTCGACGTCGCCACCTTGTTGAGCTACTGGACGGAAGCGAGCGACCCGCCCGAATTGCTCGAGTTCGGCCAAATGCCGACGGCGGAGCCCGGATTCCTCAACCGCCGCGAGGTCCTCGACGCCTATGCGCGCGAAACAGGACGCGACGTCTCGAACGTTCTCTTCCACCGCGTGCTGTGCATGTTCAAGCTGGCGGTGGTGCTGCTCCAGCTCCACCAGCGCTATCGGCGCGGCATCACCAAGGACGAGCGGTTCCATCCGCTCGGGCGCATCGCGAACGGCGTGCTCACCTTCACCAAGGAGATCGCCGACGGCCGCGCGTTCTAACCGCTCGCTCTACTGGAGGCGGTCGCCCATCGGCGGGAAGCGTTTGTACTGCTCGAAGCACTCGACATAACCGGACTTCCAACCTTCCGTGTACTGTTCGTTGGTTCCGTAACGGCTGGGGTCGGGCTGTGAGTAGGGCTCGTTGAAACCTGCGGCGATACGGCCGTTGTAGCATCCTGCCGAGTAACCATCCTGATAGTCCTGCGGCTGGTTCGAGAGTCCGGGCTGCGCGCAGGCGGCGAGCACAGCCATCGACAGCAACGCGACGCAGGCGAGGCAGCCGTGGCGTAGACCGGCGAGACCCGCGCGGTTCACGCCGGCGGCCGCACGCCGCGCGCGAAACGGACTATCGGGCTCCGCTCGAGCCGCCATAGGCTTGGGGGAAACGCATGGCCTGCTGGTAGCATTGATTGACACCGTCATCGAACCCCTTCGTGTATTGCGCATCGCTCCGGTATTGACGACGGTCCGGCTCCACCGTCGGGTCGGGCTTGCCGGCATAGACTTGGCCGTTGAAGCATCCAACCCGGTAGCCTGTGTCGTAGGGACTGCTCTCCGCGCACGCAGCAAGCAGTCCGAATGTCCCGAGGACGAGCGCGGTCGACGGACGCATCGATCTCTCCTTTTCGAGCCTGCCAGCAGAACAGCCCCACCGGAGCCCTGACCATATACGCGCCTTGGCTGGCCGCCTAGCTATAGGGCGTCAACACGCTGTTCCCAACAAAACCCAGGCCAGCCGGGCCGCCCTCGCGCCCTCTTGAACGGCCGTTCCGGCCTCCCTACATGGGGATTCGACCGGACGCCCCATGCGGGTCCGGTCGTGACCAAGACCCGACCATTGGTGGGTCGAACCCAACACGTTGCTTCTCAAAGGAGGATGTGTCCCATGCGTAGCTTCGATTTTTCCCCCCTGTTCCGTTCCACGGTCGGCTTCGACCGGCTGGCCTCTCTCGTCGAATCGGCGATGAGCGCCGATGAGTCGGCGATGTCCTATCCGCCCTACAACATCGAGAAGACGGGCGCGGACACCTATCGCATCACGCTCGCCGT
The DNA here is from genome assembly GCA_046349515.1 of Alphaproteobacteria bacterium. Taxonomy (GTDB): domain Bacteria; phylum Pseudomonadota; class Alphaproteobacteria; order CADEGL01; family CADEGL01; genus JBGPGW01. The sequence continues at coordinate 40,500 of JAXMCE010000016.1, forward strand.
CGCCGGCTTCGGCGAGGACGAGCTGCAGATCGAGCAGCGTGAAGAGGCGCTCGTCATCAGCGGCCAGAAGAAAGACGCGAACGGCTCGGAGCGCTATCTCCACCGCGGCATCGCGGCGCGGAGCTTCAAGCGCCAGTTCCAGCTCGCCGAGCATGTCAAGGTGACCGGCGCCGCGATCGAGAACGGCCTGCTTCACGTCGACCTCGTGCGTGAAATCCCCGAGGAGATGAAGCCGCGCCGAATCGAGATCAAGTCCGGGATGTCGGACTCGCTCCTCGACAAGGCCAAGCGCGTCATCGAAGGCAAGGCCGCCTAAAGGCGCCGCGCCTCGAGACCAGAGCGAAGACCCAACAGGGGGCGCCGGGCGCAAGTCCGGCGCCCTCTCCGCGTCACGGCCTGGTGGTGGCAGGCCGGCCGTAGCTTTCGAACTTCTTGACGATTCGCGCCATCTCGCCCTTCGAAAGAATCGTGGGGCGTCCGATGATGAGCGCGCGCCAGTACTGCGCAGCGAGCGTCTCCACCTCCTCCGCGATGCGCAGCGCATCCTCGAGATCTTCACCGACGGCGACGAGACCGTGGTTGGCGAGAAGACACGCCTTGCGCCCCTTGAGTGCCGCGAGGACGGAGGTCGACAACGCCGCCGTCCCGAAGGTCGCGTAGCGCGCGCAGCGGATCGAATTCCCGCCGGCGACGGCCACCATGTAGTGGAACGCGGGGATAGAGCGTCTCAGGCACGAGAGCGTCGTCGCATAGGGCGCGTGCGCGTGGACGACGGCGCCCGCCGCAGGCCGGGTCTTGAGAATGTCGTGGTGAAAGCGCCACTCGCTCGAGGGCGCCCGCCGGCCGTGCCACCGGCCGCCGAACTCCATGGCCACGATGTCGGTTGGGCGGAGACGGTCGTAGTCGGTCGCGGTGGGCGTGATGAGGAAACCACGGCCCCAGCGCGCGCTCACATTGCCGGAGCGGCCCTGGTTGATGCCACGCGCATTCATCGCCCGCGCCGTTCGGATGATCGCCCGGCGGAGTGCCACGCTCATCCGAGGACCCGGCCGGCGACGGCGCGAAGCTTGTCCTTGAGGACAGGGTCCCGCGCCTCGGGCGCGGTGATGAGGGCGTGCTCGAGCGCCCTGTCGCACCCGTGGGGGCACGGCAGCGCCGTTGTCCCCAACACCGGCGCCACACCCTTGATGAGAGAGCGCGCACGGTCCGCGTTGCCGAGGAGCACCTTCACGACCGCATCGACGGTGACGTGATCGTGGTCGGGATGCCAGCAATCGTAGTCCGTCACCATGGCGACGGTGGCGTAGCAAATCTCCGCTTCGCGGGCGAGCTTGGCTTCCGGCATGTTGGTCATGCCGATGACGTCGCACTGCCATGCGCGGTAGAGCTCCGATTCGGCGAGGCTCGAGAATTGGGGCCCTTCCATCGCAAGGTAGGTGCCGCCGCGCTCGACGGGGATGCCAAGCCCTCGCGCGGTTCCCTCGAGATGGTCACCCATGCGCGCACAGACCGGGTGGGCCATCGAGACATGGGCGACGAGACCCGTGCCGAAGAAGCTCTTCACGCGCGCGAAGGTCCGGTCAACGAACTGGTCGATGATGACGAAGGTCCCGGGCGCCAAGTGCTCGCGCAGCGAGCCGCAGGCGCTCATGGAGATGAGGTCCGTCACTCCGAGGCGCTTCAGCGCATCGATGTTGGCCCGGTAGTTGATCTCGGTGGGTGGAATCCTGTGGCCGCGACCATGGCGCGGCAGGAAGACGACCTTGCGGCCATCGATCCGACCGACGCGGAAGGAGTCGGACGGTGCGCCGAACGGGGACGCGACCGTCTCCCAGCGCGCCTCCGTCAACCCCTCGATGTCATAGAGCCCACTGCCGCCGATAACGCCGATGACGCGCTCTTGTGCCGGTCCGGCCACCTGCGGCCCCACGGTTGGTCGAGACGTCTCTCAAGCCGCACGCGACGCGCGGGGCCGGTCCTCAGTGAAGGCGGGACCACACCTTCCGCTTCACCGCGTAGAGCATTCCGGTCAACACGAGGAGGAAGAGGATGACTTTGACGCCGAGGCGCTTCCTCACCTCCATCTCCGGTTCGGACGCCCAGGCGAGGAACGACGCAACGTCGCTCGCCATCTGGTCGACCGTGGCGGGCGTACCATCCGCATAGGTGACCGCGCCTTCCGCGAGCGGCGGCGCCATCGCGATCTGATTGCCGGAAAATGCCGTGTTGTAGTTCATGCCCGGCATCATCTTCACGTCCGCAGGGACCTCCTCCGAGAAGCTCGTGAGGATGCTGTAGACGTAGTCCGCCCCGCCGTCCCGCGCCTTGGTGATGAGCGAGAGGTCCGGCGGATAGGCGCCGTTGTTGGCGGCGCGCGCCGCGTTTTCGTTGGGGAAGGGCGACCTGAAATGGTCGGAGGGACGGCCAGGGCGCTGAAACATCTCGCCCTCGTCATTGGGCCCGTCCGTCACCTCGACGCCGGCGGCGATTTCCTTGATCGCCTCATCGCCAAGGCCGATGCCCGCGAGATCGCGGTAGTAGAGCAACTTCATCGAATGGCAGGCGGAGCACACCTGGGTGTAGACCTGGAACCCGCGCTGTTGCGCCGCGCGGTCAAAGGTTCCGAACACGCCTTTGAACGGCCAATCGACCTGCTTCATCGTGGTCGCGTCCTTGGCGGCCACGCTCGAAGCGAGCCCGAAGCCAAGCGCCAGTGCCGAAACGATAAGAGCCGCGCGCATCAGGCATTCCCCCTTCCAAGGACCGGCCGACTGATGCTGTCCGGCAGGGGACGCGTCCGCTCGATCTTGCCGAGGATCGGCATGATGATGAGGAAGTGCAGGAAGTAGTACGCCGTCGCAAGTCGTCCGATCACGAGATACTTGCCTTCCGGCGGATTGGCGCCGATCCAGCCGAGGATCGCGCAGTCGATGAGAAACACCCAGAACAGCCATTTGTAGATCGGCCGAAAGCGCGCGCTCCGAACGCGCGAGGTGTCGAGCCACGGCAGCACGAAGAGAATGAGGATCGAGGCGAACATGGCGATGACGCCCAGGAGCTTGTCCGGGATCGAGCGCAGGATCGCGTAGTACGGCAGGAAGTACCATTCCGGCACGATGTGCGGCGGCGTCACCAGCGGATTGGCCGGGACATAGTTGATCGTCTCGCCCAGCATGTTCGGCGCGAAGAACACGAGCGCCATGTAGACGATCATGAACACGCCGAGGCCGTAGAGGTCCTTCACCGTGTAGTAGGGGTGGAACGGAATGCTGTCCTGCGGCCCCTTGCGGTCGATGCCGAGAGGATTGCCCGAGCCGTGCCGGTGCAGGGCGACGAGGTGCAGCATGACCACGCCGACGATCACGAAGGGCAACAGATAGTGGAAGGAATAGAAGCGGTTGAGCGTCGGGTTGTCGACCGAGAAGCCACCCCAGAGCCACGTCACGACGGGCTCGCCCACCACGGGGAAGGCCGAGAACAGGTTGGTGATGACCGTCGCCGCCCAGAAACTCATCTGTCCCCACGGGAGGACGTAGCCCATGAACGCCGTCGCCATCATCAGAAGAAGGATGATGATGCCGAGCCACCACAAGACCTCGCGCGGGCTCTTGTAGGACCCGTAATAGAGCCCGCGGAAGACGTGGATGTAGACCACGGCGAAGAACATCGATGCGCCGTTCATGTGCGTGTAGCGCAAGAGCCAGCCGTAGTTGACGTCGCGCATGATGCGCTCGACGCTCGTGAAGGCGAGGTCGACGTTGGGCGTGTACTGCATGGCCAGCACGACGCCGGTCGCGATCATGATCACGAGGCAGATGCCGGCGAGCGAGCCGAAGTTCCACCAGTAGTTGAGGTTCTTGGGCGTGGGATACTCATGCAGCTCGTGCTGCATGAAACTAAAGACCGGCAGGCGGTCGTCGAACCACTTGAGAAATCGGTTGTTGAGCGCTGGCGACGTCATCGGCCTCTCCCCCTCACCCGATTCGGATCTTGGTTTCGTCGAGGAAGGCGTAGCCGGGCACATTCAGGTTCTTCGGAGCGGGTCCCTTCCGGATGCGTCCCGAAGTGTCGTAGTGCGAGCCGTGACACGGGCAGAACCACCCGCCGTAATCGCCGCGCGGATCGGTCGGCTTCTGCCCGAGGGGCACGCAGCCGAGATGCGTGCAGATGCCGATGACGATGATCCAATCGGGCTTTTTCGCGCGCGCGCTGTCGGCCTGCGGGTCGCGCAGCTCCGCGACGACCACGTCCTCGGCTTCCTTGATCTCGGTCGGGGTCCGGTGACGGACGAAGATGGGCTTGCCGCGCCACTTGACGGTAATGGCCTGGCCGACCGCGACCGGAGCCAGATCGACCTCGGTCGACGACACCGCCCGGACATCGGCCGCCGGGTTCATCGAATCGACGAGCGGCCAGAGCGCCAAGCCCGTGCCGATCGCGCCAAGCGTCCCCGTTGCGAGATAGAGGAAATCGCGACGCGTTCCCCCTTCCCCATGCGCGCCATGCGCCGTCGACTGGGCGGTGCTCGCCATTCGCAGACCCTTCCTCAAATCCCCCCAAAAGGACCGACAACCACAAGATGTGGGCTTTCGGCCCGGCTGGACCCGCCAGACCATACTGATGACAGGCCGAGAGGGGTATAATTCAATTCACCCGCCTTTGCAAAGCCCTGCCCCCTCTCGAGAGCCCATGCGCCTTGCGCTGTACCAACCGGACATCCCGCAGAATACCGCCACGATTCTACGCCTGGGGGCCTGCCTCGGCGTGCCGGTCGACGTGATCGAGCCGTGCGGCTTCCTCTTCTCCGATCGCCGCTTCAAGCGCGCCGGCCTCGACTACCTCCAGCACGCGGAACTCGTCCGGCATCGCTCGTGGAACGCCTTCCTCGAAGTCCGACGCGCGGGACGCCTCATCCTCTTGTCCACCGCCGGACGCGACCGCTACACCGCGCTTCGCTTCGAAGCCGAGGACACACTCCTGGTCGGGCGCGAATCGGACGGGGTGCCGGAGGGGGTCGCGCGCGCGGCCGACCGGACGGTCCGGATCCCCATGCGCACGGGTTTGCGTTCTCTCAACATTGCGATCGCCGCGGCGATGGTGTTGGGTGAGGCGCTGCGCCAGACGGACGCGTGGCCGGGGGAGATCCATGACGGCTGAGTCCCAAGAGAGAAAAGCCCGCGCGACCGCGTGGTTCGAAACCCTGCGCGACGAGATCTGCGCGGCTTTCGAGCGCCTAGAGGCGGATTCGGCGCGCGGCGACAGCCCGGCAGGCCGTTTCGAGCGCCGACGCTGGACACGTCCGGCCGAGCCCGGCGCCGCGAGCGGCGGGGGCGGCGTCATGTCGGTCATGCGGGGGCGCGTCTTCGAGAAAGTGGGGGTCAACGTCTCCACGGTCGAAGGCGAATTCTCCCCGCAATTCCGCAAGGAGATTCCGGGTGCAGAGGCCGATCCACGCTTCTGGGCGAGCGGCATTTCGCTCGTGGCTCACCTCTGCTCGCCGCTCGTTCCGGCCGTGCATATGAACACGCGCTACCTCGAGACGACGCGAGCCTGGTTCGGCGGCGGTGCCGATTTGACGCCCATGGTCCCCGACGCCGACGACACGGCGACGTTCCACGCGGCCATGAAAGCCGCCTGCGACGCGCACGACCCCCAGTACTACGCCCGCTTCAAGGCCTGGTGCGACGAATACTTCCATCTCAAGCATCGCGACGAGCCGCGGGGCGTCGGCGGAATCTTCTACGACAATCTCGACACCGGCGATTGGGAGCGAGACTTCACCTTCACCCAAGACGTCGGCCGCGCCTTCCTCGACGTCTATCCGCGCATCGTGCGGCGCCACATGGACAAACCCTGGACGGACGAGCAACGCCAGCACCAGCTCATCCGGCGGGGCCGCTACGTCGAGTTCAATTTGCTCTTCGATCGCGGCACGCGCTTCGGCGTCATGACTGGCGGCAACCCGGAAGCCGTCCTCATGTCGCTGCCCCCGCTCGCCGCGTGGCCGTGATGGCCCTCGCCGCCTCGGATCCACGGCGGGCCGCTGGAATGGCACCATCGGCGTGGCTTCGCCTGGTGCTTACCGCGCTCGCCCTCTCGAGCGCGGCCACGCTCGCCCGGGCGGAGGATCTGCCGATCACCGCGTTCTACGGCCGTTACCAGGGCAGCGCCGTCGCACGGACGGAGGATAGCCGGCACATCGGATTCGATGTGCGCGACCTCGACGTGACGATGGCGGCCAAGGGCGGCGGCTTCGAGGTCGCTTGGACGACGGTCATCCGGCCGCCGGCGAACGCCCCGTCGGCCCAACCGCAGCGTCGTGCGGAGACGCTTCTCTTCGAGCCTGCGGGCGAGCCGGGACTCTTCCGCGCGAGCGCGCCTGCGGACGCGCTCCGCGGTGAGCCCTTGAGCTGGGCCCGGATCGAAGGGCGGACCTTGACCATCTACGTGATGAATATCAACCGTCGGGGCCTCTATGAGATGCTCAGCTACGCGCGGACACTCACCGCCGACGGCAATCTTCAGCTTCTCTTCACGCGCATCCGCGACGGGGAACGCGTGCGCAAAGTCACGGCCACGCTGAAACGCGTGAAATAGGTACGAAAACAAGCTTCGAAGGGTGACAGGGGGAGGATGATGACACTTAGAACCGGTCTCTTCGCCATCGGCTGCTGGCTCGCGCTGTGCTTCGGCGCGGAGGCGAAAGACCTCGACCTCAAGGCGTTCTACGGCAAGTACACGGGCAGCGGTGTCGCCAACTCCGAGGACAGCCTCTATTTCGGTGTCACTGTGCGCGACACGGACGTCGAGATCAGGCCGACCGCCGATGGATTCCGCGTCAACTGGACGACCGTGTTGCACCAAGGCGGCGACCCGGCGAAGCCCGACATCCGCAAGCGGTCGTCGACGACGGACTTCGTTTACGGGGCGCGCCCGAACCTCTTTCTCGGCAAGAGCCACGGCGATCCGCTCGTCAGCGGCGAGACGAGTTGGGCGCGGATCAGCGGCAACTCGCTCATCATCTACATCTTCACGATCAACGAAGAGGGTCTCTACGACGTGCAGACCTATGTCCGCACGCTCACCGGCGCGGGCATGGACCTCGTCTTCTCGCGCGTGCGCGACGGCGAGCCCACGCGGACGGTCAAGGCCAAGCTGACGCGTCAATCGAACTGACGCGGGGGATGGCGCTCTAGCGCCCGCCTTTGCCGCGCGACGAGGCAACCAGCGAGCGGAGATGCGCGAGCGCCTCTTCGCGTCCGGCCCTCATGTCGCCGTCGATCCACCATGATTCGAGCGCCTCGAGGAGCCGACCGACCTCAGGCCCCCCCTCGACGCCCAGCGCCACAACGTCGCGGCCTTTGACCGGCAATTCCAAGGGCCGCCAGGCATCCGCTTCGGCGAGAAGCCTCGTCCACCCGTCCGTCTCGCTCGCCGATGCGCCCCGGCTGACCGAGTCCGCCCAGGCGAAGAGCACACGGTCCCGGAACCGCTCGGCACCGATTCGATAGAGGATGCGCCGCACATGACGGCGGTCGAGGTCGCGGTGAATCGGCGGGGTTGTCTCCACCATGCCGACGAAACGTGCGCGTTGCTCATTGGACAGGCGCAAACGCGTCGCGACCGCATCGGCTGCATCGGTCCCTCCTTCGATGAGGACCGCCAGGCGGCGCAAGGGCCCGGCGGCACCGACGGCGTCTTCGATCGATCCGAGCGTCGCGAGGCGGCCGAGGGCGCGCGCCTCCGGCAGGATGTGGACCAGTACCCCTGTCTCCTCCATGAGAGTGACGATCGCATGCACATCGGGCGCCGACAGGATCTTGAAGATCTCGCCCGCAACCCGTTCGCCCGAAAGGCTCGGGAGGAGATGGGCAAGGCGCCGGCACGCCGCGAGGCCATCGGGATCCGGCGCACCGCGGCCGTAATGGGCATGGAAACGAAAGAAGCGCAGGAGGCGAAGCACGTCTTCGCGAATGCGCTCCTCCGCCGTACCGACGAAACGCACGCGGCCCTCGCGAAGGTCGTCAGCTCCGCCAAACGGGTCGTAGAGTGTTCCGTCGCTATCGGCATAAAGCGCATTGATCGTGAAGTCGCGCCGCGCCGCGTCGGCTTCCCAGTCATCCGTATAGGCGACCCGCGCGCGACGGCCGAAGGTCTCGACATCGTGGCGCAAAGTCGTGATCTCGACATGCGTGGCACCGATGACGGCCGTCACCGTTCCATGCTCGACCCCCGTGGGAATCGCCTTGATCCCGGCCGTCGCGAGCAAAGCGAGAACCGTCTCCGGCGTGTCTGTCGTCGCAAGGTCGACGTCGCCGATCGGCCGCCCGATAAGCCCGTCACGCACGCACCCACCGACGAATCGCGCCGTTGCCCCTCGGGCCGAGAGAGCGGCCATGACAGAGCGGACATCCGCCGAGGCGAGGCGTCCGAGCTGAGGCAGCCGCCCGGCTGGTTTCACGAACCCATCCCGGCGCAGGGGTCGCCGGCACCGCCGGACGTGCGAACCTCCGCCGCGCCCCTCCTGCCACGCGAACCGCGGGCCCCGTCTCGGCAAGAGCGTGTCATGGCCCGATGGGTCCCTCAGCCGGAGAGGACTTCGTAGAGATTGATCAGCATGCCGGCCGTGGCCCCCCAAATGAACCGCTCGCCGTAGGGCATCGCGTAGTACGAGCGCTGCCGTCCGCGCCAAAATCCGCTGCGCCGTTCGTGATTGCTTGCATCGAGGATGAAGGCCAAGGGAACCTCGAACACGTCGGCCACTTCGTAAGGGTCGGGCTTCAAGGTGAACGGCGTCCGGACGAACCCCACGATCGGCGTCACGATGAAACCCGTTCCGGTCTCATAGTCGTCGAGCCGGCCGATCGTTTCGACCAATGCCCGCGAAAGACCGATCTCCTCTTCCGTCTCGCGCAACGCCGCGGCGACGGCGTCGGCGTCGGCATCCTCGATGCGCCCGCCGGGGAAGCTCACCTGCCCCGCATGATCGGTGAGATGGTCGGTGCGCTGGGTCAGGATCACGGTGAACTCGCCGTCGCGCTCGACAAGCGGAACGAGCACGGCGGCCGGCGTGCGGGGCCGTTCCGGCTTCGGCAGGGACGGATCGAAGTCGCGATCGCCGCGCTCGCGGGTTCCCGAGGCGGTCCGGATGCGACCGGGCGCGCTGTCGGCGCCAACGGCGAGACGTTCGAAAATCCTCCCGCGCGTGATCATGCCGTTGTCAGTTGTCCCAGTGAGAAGAAGACGCCCCGGCTCCAGACGCCGAACGCGTCGTGTCCCGCCTCGGCGCATTCCTCGCCAAGCTCGACGAGCTGATAGTACACGGAGCGCAGGATCAATGCCTCGAGTCCTTCGCGCACGAGAACATAGGGCCGCGGCTCCCCACTCACCTCCGAAACGGCGACGCGAATGGGATGCGCGGCATCCGCGACGACCTCGTCATCCACGTTGGTCCGGAACCGGAGGGCTCGCTCCCGCCCCTCTCCCTCGACGGTCAGCTCGACGGCCGTAAACGGCGCGTCGTCGACCACAATCACGCCACGTTCCGCGGGCGTGATCAGCCAGTAAACACCCGTCTCGTCGCGATGCAAAACCGTCGAAAACAGGCGGATGAGCGATTTGCGGGTGATGGGGGAGCCATGATAGAACCAAGTCCCGTTTCGGGCGATCCGGAGACCAAGGTCCCGGCCAGTTTCGTCCACAGAGCGAGACTGGTCCCGGATGGATGCGCTTTGAGTAGCGCGCCCAGCGAGTCGTGCCGCGAGTTGCGCTGGGTCCGGGGCTTTTGTCGTCATGACCGTGACCGTTATGCCGAGGAGAGATCGCCTTGAACGTCGCGCCGTCTAGCGTTCCCGAGAACGAGCCCACGAGCCCCGCCTTGGCCGAGATCGAGAAGCTCGGTGCGCAGATGGCGGCCGTGCGGGAGCGCATCGCGCGGGTGATCTTCGGTCAAAGCGGCGTCGTCGATCAAACGCTAATCACCCTCCTGTCGGGCGGCCACGCCTTGCTGATCGGCGTGCCGGGCCTCGCGAAGACGCGCCTCGTCGAGACATTGGGAACGGTGCTGGGGCTCGATGACAAGCGCATCCAATGCACCCCCGACCTCATGCCGGCCGACATTCTCGGCTCGGAGGTGCTCGAGGAATCCGAAACCGGGCGGCGGACGTTCCGCTTCATCCCGGGCCCGGTGTTCTGCCAGCTGCTCATGGCCGACGAGGTCAACCGAGCGAGCCCACGGACGCAGTCGGCCCTTCTCCAGGCCATGCAGGAACACCGCGTGTCGATCGCGGGGGAGTATCACGCGCTCCCGAGCCCTTTTCACGTCCTCGCGACGCAAAACCCGCTCGAGCAGGAGGGCACCTATCCGTTGCCGGAGGCGCAGCTCGATCGCTTCCTCCTCGAGATCCGCGTGGGCTACCCCGACCGAGACGCGGAGCGGCGAATGCTCCTTGCGACCACGGGGGCGAGCGAGGAGATGCCGTCCCAGGCCATGAGCGCGGAGGACTTGTTGCGCGCGCAGCGACTGTTGCGGCGCATTCCCGTGGGCGAAAGCGTCGTCAAATCCATCCTCGACCTCGTGCGGCTTGGCCGGCCGGAAACGACCGAGATCGAAGAGATCAAGACGCAAGTCGCGTGGGGTCCGGGGCCCCGCGCCAGCCAGGCGCTGATGCTCGCCACGCGGGCGCGGGCGCTGCTCGACGGGCGCCTCGCGCCGTCGATCGATGACGTGGTCGCCCTCGGAGCGCCGGTTCTTCGTCACCGGATGGCGCTCACTTTCGCCGCCCGCGCCGACGGGGTCACGATCGAGGATGTGGTCGGGCGTCTGTGCACGCGGATTGCGTGAGGCGCGCACCGCATCGTTCGCGGATCCGGTGATCGCGATGGCCGACTCGCACGAGCTCCGATACCGCGCCGAGCAATTGGCGGCGAAGCTGCCGCCCCTGCTGGTCGCGGCCGAGCGCATCGCGGCGACCGTCTCTCAAGGCACCCATGGGCGGCGCAGAGTCGGCCAAGGCGAGACATTCTGGCAGTTTCGACGATACCAGCCCGGTGATTCCGTGCAGGCCATCGACTGGCGCCAAACGGCCAAGCGCGACCGGGTCTACGTGCGGGAAACGGAATGGGAGGCGGCGCAGACGGTTTGGCTGTGGCGCGACACCTCGCGATCCATGGCCTATCGGTCACACCTGTCGGCCACGGAGAAGCGCACGCGCGCGGACCTGCTGCTCCTCGCCCTCGCGGCCCTGCTCGTCCGTGGCGGCGAGCACATCGCGCTTCTCGAAGAGCCCAAGGCGCGGCTCTCCGGTCGCCACGCGGTCGAGCGCCTCGCGCTCGTCATCGAACGGGAAGGCGGCGAATCGCGCGGATCGGGCGTGCCCAATATCGCCGCTTTGCCCATCGACGCGCGCCTCGTCCTGTTCGGTGACTTCCTGGGACCGCTCGAGACGTTCGAGCGCGTCGTCTGGACCTATGCCGCGCGCGGCGTCCGCGGCCACATCCTGCAGATCCTCGACCCGGCCGAGCAAACCCTGCCGTTCGAAGGGCGCAACCTTTTTGAAGGCCTTGAGAACGACGGCCGCGTGCTGGTGCGCAGGACAGAGAGTCTCCGCGCCGCCTATACGGAGCGGATGGCGGCGCACCAAGAAGCGCTCCTGCGGCTCGCGCGTTCGTCGGATTGGAGCTTCGCCGTTCACCACACCGACCGTTCGCCCGAGCAGGCGCTTCTCTCTCTCCACACGACGCTCGCCGACGACCGGAGACGCTGAGCCATGTTGACGCTCGGCTCGTTGGCCTTTGCCGCTCCGTGGGTTCTCGGCGCGCTCGCGGCACTGCCGGCGCTCTGGTGGCTTCTGCGCGTCACGCCGCCCAACCCGCGGCGCCTGCGCTTTCCGGCCGTGCGCCTCCTCCTCACCCTCCGCCAGGAGGATGAGACGCCGGCCCGCACCCCGCTCTGGCTGCTCGCCCTTCGCGTGGTTCTCGTCGCGCTCATCATCGTGGCCCTCGCGCGACCGATCCTCAATCCGGGACAGCCGCTCACGGGCAACGGGCCGCTCGTGATCGCGATCGATGACGGCTGGGCGTCGGCACGCAATTGGACCGAGCGCCAGGGCCACCTGACCGCATTGATCGACCATGCCGAGCGCGAGGCGCGCCAGGTCGTCCTCGTCATGACGGCGCCCCGCCCCGGCCAGAAGGCCGCGAACATCCTCGGGCCCACCGATGCGCCCGCCATGCGCGAGCACGTCCTGGGCTTGGCGCCGAAACCATGGCCGGTCGACCGCCGCGGCGTGCTCGACGATCTCGCGCGCCTGCCCATCGCAGGGACAGCCGACGTGTGGTGGTTGAGCGACGGACTCGAGGACGGGGCCGCGCGCGATTTCGCAGCCGGCCTCCGGCGTCTTGGCACGGTCACCATGATCGACGACCGGCCCGAACGCCGGGCGCGTCTCATGCTGCCGGCGGTCGCCGAGACCAATGGCCTCATCGCGCATGCGATGCGCGCAGCATCCGACGCCGCCGAGGAAGCCCAGATCCGCGGCCTCGCCGAGGACGGCCGCATCCTTCTTCGCGAACCCCTGCGCTTCCCCACGGGCGAGACCACGGCATCGACCACGCTCACCCTTCCGGCCGAGGTGCGCAACCAGCTCGTGCGGCTCGAGATCGAGGGCGAGGCCAGTGCGGGCGCGGTCGTCTTGTCCGACGAACGATGGCGGCGGCGCCTCGTGGGCCTCACGGTGCTCAAGGCCGGCGAGCGGGACCTTCCGCTCCTGGGCGAGCTCTACTATCTCGAACGCGCCTTGGCGCCCTTCAGCGAGACGCGCAGCGGCACGCTCGAGACCCTCCTGGCCCAGCCCCTATCGCTCCTCGTCCTGCCGGACACCGCCGCGCTGTCGGATCCTGAAGTCCAAAAGCTCAGCGCCTGGATTCAATCGGGCGGCGTCCTCGTGCGTTTCAGCGGCCCGCGCCTCGCCCAGGGAGGGGATGCGTTGACGCCGGTCGCGCTGCGCCAGGGCGGACGGACGCTCGGAGGGGCCATGTCCTGGGGCCAGGCCGCGCGCCTCGCGCCTTTCCCGCCGACGAGCCCCTTCGCGGGCCTGTCGATCCCGAGCGATATCGAGGTCGAGCGACAGGTCCTGGCCCAACCATCGGCCGATCTCGACGCGAAGACCTGGGCGCGCTTGCAAGACGGCACGCCCCTCGTGACTGGTGAGCGGCGCGGCAAGGGCTGGCTCGTCCTTTTCCACGTGACCGCCAATCCCGAATGGTCCTCCCTCGCGATTTCCGGCCTCTTCGTCGAGATGCTCCAGCGGCTCGTAGGCCTCAGCACGGGGATCACCCAGGAAGGCACCGTGGCCTCCCTTCCTCCGGTCGAAATTCTCGACGGGTTCGGTCACTTGAAGGCGCCAACCTCGGGCATCCGCCCGATCCCCAGCCGCGATTTCGCCCAAGCCAAGGCAAGCCCCGAGACTCCCCCCGGCCTCTATGGCGCGGCCGGGGCGCGGCGTGCACTCAATCTATCGAACAGCGTCACGAGCCTCGTCGGCCTGCCGACCCTCCCCGATGGAATCACTCGACGAACATTCGGGGCGCGCGGGGAGATCGACTTGATGCCGTGGATTCTCTTGGCCGCGCTGGTCCTCGTTTTTGCGGACCTTGTCATCAGCCTCGTCCTCCGCGGCCTCCTGCCGAACCCGCTCCCGTGGGCGAGAGCACGGCAGGACGCCGAGACGGGAGGCAACCCGCCCCGTTCCGATCGTCCGGAAGGCGGGCCAAGGCGTGCCCAGCGGGCTGCCCTGTTTTTTCTTCTTGTCCTTGCGACGGCGGCCGCGCCGAGTTCGGTTCGGGCGCAATCGGACTCAGAACCACCGAACGCTCTCAAGGCCGCCAATCAGATGCGCCTCGCCTATGTTCGGACGGGCGTGCCCGAGGTCGACCGCGTGAGTCGGGCGGGATTGCAGGGGCTGAGGCGCATCCTCCAGGAGAGAACCGCTGTCGAATTGGGGGATACGGCCGAAGTCGATCCCGTTACTGACGAGCTAGCCTTCTACCCCTTCCTCTATTGGCCGGTAGTCAGGGCAACCCAACCCCTCGGAGCGGATACGGCCTCAAAAGTGTACGCGTACACTCGAAATGGCGGGGTTATCCTGTTCGATACCCAGGACCAGCAGACCTCAGGCATGGGCGTGGGTGGCAATAGCGCGACCGAAGTTCGGGCGGTCCAGAGGCTGCTCGGCCGCCTTGGCCTCGCCCCCCTCGTGCCTGTGCCGCCCGAGCACGTCCTCGGCCGCTCCTTCTACCTCTTGTCGGATTACCCGGGACGTTGGGCGGGGGGAACGGTCTGGCTTGAGGCGGTCGACGACAGCGGCAACCGGGAAGCCGTGTCCTCGGTCATCGTCGGCAGCAACGACTGGGCCGGGGCCTGGGCGGCCGATGACCAGGGACGACCGGTGTTCCCGGTCGTTCCGGGCGGGGAGAAGCAGCGGGAGTTTGCTTACCGCTTCGGCGTCAACCTGATGATGTACGTGCTGACCGGCAACTACAAATCCGACCAGGTCCATCTCCGTTTCATTCTCGAGCGGCTCGGCCAATGAGCGGCACGGTCGCGAACCTCGTCTGGGCACCCCTCCTCCCGGCGCAACTCCTCGTCGCGATCGCGGTCCTGTTCGCGCTTGCCTGCGGCTACGGGTTCCTCCGACGGACACGGGGGATGATCTGGCGGGCCCTAGCCGTGGCGACATTCCTCCTCATCCTGTTGAATCCCTCCCTCCTCATCGAGGAGCGAGAGACCGAGGCCGGGATCGTCGCCATCGTCCTCGACGAGTCGCCGAGCCAGGACATCGGTGAACGGCGCCGGCGGTCGGAGGCGGCCGTCGCCGACCTCACGGCCCAGCTGAAAGGTGCCAAGGATTTCGACGTGCGCGTGGTCAAGGCCGGCCGCCGCGGAGAAGACGATGACTTGGACACCGGCACGCGCCTTTTCGAAGCGCTCGGCCGCGCGATCGCCGATGTTCCGCGCCAGCGCCTCGCGAGCGTGATCCTTGTCACCGATGGCCAAGTCCACGATGCCGCGGTGGCGGACGCGCTCGGGATCGAGGCGCCGGTCCACGTCCTTCTCAGCGGCGAGCGAGGCGAGGTCGACCGGCGTCTGACCTTGAGCAGCGCCCCGAGCTTCGGCATCGTCGGCAAGCCGGTGACCCTCACCTTCCGCGTCGAGGATGCGCCGCAATCGAAGGCGCCCATCCGCGTGACGGTCCGGCGCGACGGCGCCGCGGTCCACACGCTTTCGGTTCCGGCGAACAGCGAGGGCAAGGTCGACATCATGATCGACCACTCGGGCCCGAGCGTCATCGAGCTCGAGGCGCAGCCCGGCCCCCATGAGCTCACGCTCGAGAACAACCGTGCCGTCGCGACGGTGAACGGCGTGCGCGACCGCCTCAAGGTCCTCCTCATCACAGGCGAGCCCCATCCGGGCGAGCGCACCTGGCGCACCTTCCTCAAGTCGGACCCTTCGGTCGACCTCGTGCACTTCACGATCCTGCGCCCGCCCGAGAAGCAGGACAGCACGCCGCTCAACGAGCTGTCGCTCATCACCTTTCCCGTGCGCGAGCTGTTCGAAGTGAAGCTCCCGCAGTTCGACCTCGTCATCTTCGACCGCTATCGCCGCCGCGGCATCCTGCCCATGAGCTACTTCGACGGCATCGCCAACTACGTGCGGAAGGGCGGCGCGCTTCTCATCGCTGACGGGCCGGCCTATGCCTCGCCCGCGAGCCTCTTCCAATCACCGCTCGGCGAAATTCTGCCGGCTGAACCGACAGGCCAGGTGATCGAGGCACCGTTCCGCCCGGCGCTCACGAACGCGGGCAAGCGCCACCCCGTGACGGCCGAGCTGTCCGCCGCGCCGACCGGCGGCGAGAAATGGGGCCGCTGGTACCGGCAGATCGAAGCCAACGCCCGGCGCGGCCTGACGCTCATGAGCGGGGTCGGCGATCGGCCGCTTCTCGTCCTCGACCGGCAGGGCGAGGGGCGCGTGGCGGTGCTCTTGAGCGACCATATCTGGCTGTGGGCGCGGGGCTACGAGGGCGGCGGGCCTCAGGCCGAGCTCTTGAGGCGCCTCGCCCACTGGCTCATGAAGGAGCCAGAGCTCGAAGAGAACGACCTCCGCGCCTCCGTGCGCGGCAACAGGCTCGAGATCGTGCGTCGCGCGCTCGAAGCGGGGCGAGCCGCGGTTTCCGTCACCGATCCCGGCGGCAAGCAGCAGCGCGTCGAGCTCAAGGATCAGGGCCAGGGGCGCGCGGCGGGCTCGATGGCGCTCCACGGTCCCGGGCTCTACAGGGTTCGGGATGGCGAGCGGACGGCCCTCGCGGCAGCAGGCTCTCCTAACCCCCTCGAGACCGGCGACATGCGGACAAGCGATGAAATCCTGGCGCCGCTCGTCAAACGAACGGGCGGCGGCATCGTCTGGCTTGCCGAGCGGGGCACGCCCGAGATCCGTCGCACCCAGGGCGGGCTCGGCAGCGCCGGCCCCGCCGGCACGCGCGATTGGATCGGGCTCAAGCCGCCGGGCGAATCGGTCGTCCGCGGCGTGCGTCGCGTGCCGCTGCTGCCCGGGCTGGCCGTTCTAGCTGTGGGGCTCGGCGCGCTCGCCTTCGGCTGGTGGCGCGAGGGGCGCTAGGAAGCTCTCACCAGAATCCAATGAGCTAAATTTTGGTCCGCCGCGCGGCCATACGCGTACGGAGGCTTCCTCCGCAAGACCAGCGGCTGCAAGGCAACAACCACCTTTCGAAATCCCACAAAAAAAGCCGGCCCCACAAGGGGGCCGGCCATGACATCGAGAGATCGTTGTTTCGTTAGAAGTTGTACTGCATGCCGAGCTGCACGCGGCTGGCCTGACCGTCCTTGTCCTGGTTGAAGCCAGTGACAGCGGCGGTGTAGTTCCAGCCATGCATGAACTCGAGGCCGATCGTCACGCGCGAGACCGGGTTCCACATGATGTTGGCGTGGACCGTCCGGGTGCGCTCCGTCTGGCCGTTCGCAGCCGCGCCGAGCTTCGCCGTATTCACGTCGTTGTAGCCCTGGCCGTAGTAGGCGTTCGACCGCAACGCGTTGGTCCAGTAGTGCGTGAAGCCTGCCCAGAAGCCGTACGACGGATTGAGCGTGATATCGGCACCGCAGCCTGCTGTAACGTTGAGCGTGCCAGCACAACCGGGATTCGTACCTGGATTGCTGACGACATAATCACGCGCACCGTTACCCGTGATGTATCGGCCGAGACCTTTACCGCCGTTCACAGCCGCGCTGATGTAGTCTTGCGAGTTGATGAACGGAGTCTTGACCGTGACACCCAAGTGACCGCCGCCACCGAACGCGCTGTCGGTATCGCCGACGCCGTTCGTATAGTGCATGTACCGGCCAACGCCGCTCACGTTGACAGCGCCCCAAGACGGCCGGTAGCGCAACGCGGCGACGAAGTCCGGCGCCTTGTCGGTGAAGTTGTTGTTGGTCGACGCAGCGCCAGCGACGTTCCGGATGTTCGTCTGTTCCGGGTTTTCGATGGCGAGGTCCAAGGACAGCGTGTCCATGAGACCCGTCGAGTAGCGGATCTGAGCCTGGCGCAGGAATTCCTGACCGGCCGGACCGAAGAAGTCGACGGTGTCGAAGAACGTGTCCTGGTCCATGAAGGTCGACCAGGTCTGACCACCGAGGACGGGGCCCAACTGACCGTAGGCGTGGCGGACACGGAAGGACGACGAGTTCGAGAACCGCTCGTTGCCGCTGGCCCCGAAGAAGTCGCCTTCGATGCGGGTCCGGAGAGAGCCCCAATCGGTCGGCGTCCGCGTGTCGAAGCGGATACGCGACTGCCGGGCGTGCATGCGGAAGTCACTGCCCTGGCCCGCCGCCACCGTTCCGTCGCGCGCGATCGACGACACGACGAACGAGTCGATGTTGGACCCAAGACCCTGGCCACCGTTGCTGACGTGCGGTCGGCCGATCGAATAGAACGCATCCACACGCGCGTAGCCGCTGAAGCTCAGCGAGGTATCCGTGCCAGGCAGCTTCCACGAGCCGGGGAATTCGCCGGCCGTGACCGCCTGCGCGGGCGCCACGCGCTCGCTCTTCGTCGTCTGGGACGACTCGAGCTGATTGAGACGATTCTGAAGGGCATCGATCTGCGCCTTCAGATCGGTCGTTTCATCCGCCGCAACGGCCGGACCGGCCAACAGCGCGATGGCCGCACCGGATCCCAGCAGAGCGGACTTCAGGTTGGTATCAATGATCATCGAACCTCCTCTCCTAAACGCATCGAAGTCCCTGGATCGGTTAGCAGTCGACGCGTCGGCACTCGGCGACATTTTCTGAACCGAGATGCGAGAGTTATTGCGGTCCCATGGAATATGGGCAAGACAATATCGGGTCCGCGTGACATTCTCCCGACGCCTGTTGCGCTGACGCAACACGAATGAAATTCTATAAACTTTTCAACATGTTATGACATGGATTCCGAGTAAGTCTTTGAAATGGCGTCATAAAAAATGGGAAAGCGATCGGCAGCTCAAAAAACTATATTCCCTCAAGATGTTAGATTAAGGAAAACTTACGAACCTGCGTTCGGCCCCGAAGGAAAAGGGCAGGGGCATGAGTGTCCTCGCCGAGGCGACATCTGGCTTCCACACCATAGCAATTGTGTCGCGATGGTCTCAGGTGAATTTCTTGAATACTGAAAATGATGTCTGACGGGTTGATGGCAGGCTTGCGCCTGCACCAGGAAGGGCGCCTCCAGGAAGCCGATGAGGCCTACAACGCCGTCCTCCAGACAGAGCCGGAGAACGCGGAAGCGCACCATCTTCTCGGCGTCGTTGCCTATCAGATGGGCCGGCCAGCGGAGGCGGTCGCGCGGATCGGCCGTGCCATCGCAATCAATCCCCGGGCCGCGGCCTACCATGACAACATCGGCCTCGCATTCCTGGCGCTCGGCAAACTCGACGATGCCCATATGCATGCACGGCGGGCCGTCGCCCTCGATCGGCGCCATCCGAGCATCTATTGCAACCTCGGCAATATCCTCTTCGCACAAGGGCAATATGCCGGCGCGGCTCGGGCTTACCGACGCGCCCTTTCCTTGAAGACCGATTTCGCCGAGGCCCACAATGGATTGGCCACCGCCCTCGCCCGCGAAGGCGATGCAGACGGCGCGATCACGCATCTTCGCCGGGCGCTTTCGCTCCGCCCGGGTTATGCGGATGCTCACCACAACCTGGCCAACGCGCTTCTCGCCAGAGGGCAAAGCGAGGAGGCCATCGCGCACTACCGCGCCGCACTCGCATCCGGCCCGAGCAACGCGGACACCTTGAAGGGTCTCGCGGCCGCTTATCTTCACACTGACCGGCCGCACGAAGCGGTCAATTGTCTCGAGTCCGCGCTCAAGCTCGACCCCGAGGATCGCGATGCTGCGCACCTCTTGAGCGACGCGAAGCAACGACTCGAAGCCCAGGCGTAACACTCGAAAGCAGACGGCGCCTCTCTGCCGTGCGGCCGGCATACCTGGACGAACATTCGGATTTGGGCCATATCTCGCCCACAGTCTTGAGGATAGCTTCGGCTGCGACGAGCCGTACCTGCGACGACAGACGGAACGGCATCGCTGCCTGCAAAAAATGATCGACGAATGGCCGACAGCTCAATGCGCACCGCATCGCAAGACGGCGAATTGAACATCGATGGACTCTTCTCCGCCGCGTTCGAGCACCACCGTGCGGGGCGGCTGAGGGAGGCGCAGGCGGGATACCGCCAGGTCCTTCAGGTCAAGGCGGACCATGCGCCGGCGCTGCACTATTTGGGCCTTCTCGCCCACCAGGTGGAGCAGCACGATCTGGCCGTGTCGTTCCTCCGCCAGGCCGTGGCCGCCGATGGCACCGTCGCGCTCTACTTCCACAATCTGGGCGAAGCGTACCGGGCCCTCGATCGCCACGAGGAGGCGGCCGCGAGCTACCGCCAGTCGCTCGCGCTCGACGAAAGCTCGGCCGACGCGCACTACGCGCTCGGCAACGCTCTCTACGAGCTTGGCCGGCTGGATGAGGCCATCGCGAGCTACCGGCGCGCAGTCGCCCTCGCACCCCACGATGCCGAGGCCCTCTCCAATCTCGGCAACGCGCTCATGGACAAGGGCGAGCGCGAGGAAGCCGAGACCGTCTATCGCCAAGCCATCGCGGCCGACCCTGGTTATCTCTCCGCCTATGTCAATCTGGGCTCGGCCTTGCTCGCGGGCGGACGCGCCGATGAGGCCATCGCGATGCATCGCGCGGCACTCGCCCGGAACGAGCGCATGGCCGAGGCGCATCTCAATCTCGGCAATGCGCTCGCGCGGAAAGGCAGTTTTGATGAAGCCGTCTCGAGTTTCCAGCGCGCGCTCAGCCTCGAGCCGCGCTTCGCCGAGGCGCACAACAGCCTCGGCCTCGCGCTCCGGGAGCGGCGCGAGCCATCCGCCGCCTGCGAATGCTTTCTCAAGGCCATCGACTGCAGGCCGCGCTACGGCGAGGCGCACACGAATCTGGGTGTGGCGCTCCTTGACCTAAGACGCCTCGACGATGCGCTCGGCGCCTTCCGCGAGGCCATCAAGATCGACCCCAACGATGCCGAAGCCCACTGCCTCCTCGCTAGCACGCTCGGGCAGAGGAATCGCCTGGAGGAGGCGATCGGGTCCGCGAAGCGCGCGCTCGAGTTGCGGCCCGATCTTGCCAAGGCCCACTTCACGATGGGGCTTCTCCTCGAACAGCAAGGCAAGTTCGAGGAAGCCGTCGAATGGCAGAAGCAGGCGCTGGCGCTCAACCCGAATTTGACGGAGGCGCACTACCACGCCACGCTCAGCCGGCGAGCCGAAGGCGATGCGGCCGAGATCGGCCGTATCGAGGCGTTGCTGGCCCAGGACGACCTGAACGACCGCCAGCGCATGAATCTCCACTTTGCGCTCGGCAAGGCGGCCGACGACGCAGGACGGTTCGAGACGGCGTTCACGCACTACCGCGCCGCCAACGAGTGCAAGAAGAAGGATGTGAGTTTCGATCGCGAGAATCTCGAGCCCTATGTCGATCTGCTGATCGAAGTGTTCGACAAGCAGTACTTCGTCGAGCACAGCGGAATCGGCAGCGAGTCGGACCGGCCGGTCTTCATCCTCGGCATGCCGCGATCGGGCACCACGCTTGTCGAGCAGATCATCGCGAGCCATCCGGAAGTTCACGGCGCCGGCGAGCTCGAGGATTTAGGCTATGTCAGCGCGTCATTGCCGCGCACCCTCGACACGGAGCTTTCCTTCCCGCTCGCCGCCACGCTCATCACCAAGGACAACGCGCGCCGATTGGCCGAACCCTACCTCGAGGCGCTCCGCACCCATTCGGCGACCGCCCGCCGCGTCACCGACAAAATGCCCGGCAATTTCCTCCGCGTCGGCCTTATCGCTGTCCTGTTCCCCAAGGCGCGGATCATCCACACCAAGCGCGACCCGCTCGACACCTGCCTGTCCTGCTATTTCCAGAACTTCAACCGCGGCATGCACTTCTCCTACGACCTCGAGGATCTCGGGCATTATTACCGCCAATACGAGCGCCTCATGGCCCACTGGCGGACGGTCCTGCCGGGTCGTTTGTTGGAGGTCCAGTACGAGGAACTCATCGCCAACCAGGAGGCCAAGAGCCGCGAGATCATCGCCCATTGCGGCCTCGACTGGGACCCGCGGTGCCTGGCCTTCCATGAACATGAGCGTCAGGTGCGCACCGCGAGTTTCTGGCAGGTTCGCCAGCCGCTCTACGCCAGCTCCGTCGGCCGCTGGCGCCATTACGAAAAACATTTGGCACCACTGAAGGCCGCCCTCGGGCTAACTTAGGGTCATGCAGATAGCCTATTCGCGACTTCGGACGCTGGCCGCCGCCACCGTGGCAATGTTTGCGGCTGCGTGCGGCAGCGCCGACCGGGCGGCCAAGCCTGAAGGTGCCGCGCCGATCGCCCTCTCCTATCACCGCTCGGTCACCGAGGACGAGTTCCGCTTCGATGGCTACCAGCGCGTCGTGCAGGCTTCGGCCGGCGCCTATGTCCGCGTCATCGTGCGCGGCAGAGGCGATGATGGTCCTGGCTCGAAGGAGATGGCCGGCGGCATCGTCAACGGCGCGAGCGGCACCATCATCGCTCGAAGCGGCCTCATCATCACCGCCGCCCATATCGCGATCGATCCCAAACTCGATGCGGAGATCATCACCCTCGACGGTCGCGCGCATAAGGCGCGCATCCTGCGCGTCGACCCCGCGCGCGAGCTGGCCGTCCTCCAGATGCAGCCCTTTGCCGGCATGCAGGTGGCCGAGCTCGCGGATTCGGCGCGCCTCGCCAAGGGCGATCCAGTCTTCGCCGTCGGCACGCCAGGGAATCGGCCCGGGGTCGTGTCGCTCGGCCGCGTGGTCGAGTCACGGCGCGCAAGCCGGCTCGAATACAACGGTTACGGATTCGATGACGCGATCAAGCTCAAGATCGATGTCGAGCCGGGCAATTCCGGCGGTCCCGTGTTCGACAGGGACGGGCGCGTCATCGGCATCGTCGCGAGTTTCGTGCTCGGCGATGTCGATGCGAGCAAACCGACGCCGCCGCCGCGCCTGGCCTATGCGGTGCCGTCGAATTCGATCCGCGCCTTCCTCCAGGGACAGAACTAAGACGCCATCAGGCCTCGTCCCAATAGGGATTCGGCCCGAACCGATTGGCGAGGAAGTCGACGAAGACGCGAACCTTCGCCGAAAGGTGCCGGTTGTGGGGATAGACTGCATAGACCGAGCTTCGCGACGGCATGAAATCGGCGAGTACCTGCTTCAGCCGCCCCTCCTGGATGTCGCGGCCGACGATGAAGGTCGGAAGGATCGCGATTCCCAACCCCGCCAAGACGGCGACCCTGATCGCGTCGCCGTTGTTGGCGCGGAGATTGCCCGCCACCTGCACCGAACGCGTCCCGTCGCCATCGACGAACTGCCACTGATCGTGAAGGGACATGTAGGCGTAGCTGAGACAATTGTGCCGGATGAGATCGTCGGGTGTCTTGGGCTCGCCGTGCTTCTCGAAGTAGGCGGGCGAGCCGATGACCGCGCGCCGGTCAGGCGCCAGGCGCCGCGCGATCAGACTCGAATCCATGAGACGCGCGATCCGGATCGCGACGTCGAAGCCTTCATCGATGAGGTCGACGAACCGGTCGTTCATCGTCACGTCGATATGGAGGTCGGGAAAGCGCGCGAGGAAATCGGGAATGGCGGGCGCGATGTGGAGGATCGCGAACGACATGGGCGCGTTGACGCGGAGCGTGCCGCGCGGCTCCGACTGGAGTTCCGTGACCGCGAGGGCCGCGTCTTCCGCTTCGGCGACCACGCGCGCACACCGGTCGTAGAAGGCCGCCCCTGTCTCTGTGAGGCCCAAGCGGCGTGTCGTGCGGTTGAGAAGCCGTGCGCCGAGACGGTCTTCGAGGCGGCTGATATGCTTGCTGACCGCGGATTTGGACATCCCCAATTCGCTCGCGGCGGCCGTGAAGCTCTTGGCCTCGACGACCTTGGCGAAGATGGCCATGCCCGCGAGGCTGTCAGTGGGGTGATCCCGCATTGTGTCCCCCTGGAAACAATACTGAGACAATTACCACACTAATTAATGGCTGAAAATCCATCCAACTGACGAGAGGCCCGCAGGGGCAAGAACAAATCGGTCCATGAGACGGCGGGAGGGCCGGCCAGTCGGGCCCTTCGAACAAGGATGAGGTGCGTGTGATTACGGTCGTTCCGTTTGCCGAGCTCGGCCGCTTCGACAACGACTGGCTGGCGGCGCGCTACCATTTCAGCTTCGCGGGATACCGGGACCCGAAGCGCATGGGGTTTGGCCAACTGCGCGTCTGGAACGACGACCGCATCAGGCCCAAGGGCGGGTTCGGCATGCATCCGCACCGCGACATGGAGATCATCACCTACATCCGGAGCGGCGCGCTCACCCATGAAGACAGCCTCGGCAATCGCGGCCGCATCGGCGCGGGCGAAGTGCAAGTCATGTCGGCCGGCACAGGGATTGTCCACTCAGAGCGGAACGAAGGCGACGTCGATGTCGAGCTGTTTCAGATCTGGGTCATGCCGCGGGAGAGCGGGCTCGAACCGCGCTGGGATCAGGCACGGGTCCGCGCCGCCGAGACGCCCAACGAATTCGTGACCCTCGTCTCAGGCCGCGACGGCGACGGTCTCTCGATCAACCAGGACGCGAAACTTCTCGCGGGAGTCGTCGCCGCGGGCCGCACCCTTCGCCATGATCTCGCGAGCGGGAGGCGTGCCTATCTCGTGGCGCCCCGCGGCCGCATGCGGGTCAACGGCCTGCCGATTGCCGCGCGGGATGGCGTCTCGGTCGAAGATGCGCGCCGAATCGAGATCGAGGCGATCGAGGCCGGAGAGGTAGTCCTTCTCGACCTTCCCTAACCCCGAACACGCAGGATCAACGCCAGTGACAGACACATCCCTTCCGGCAATTTTCCTCAGCCACGGCAGCCCCGGCCTCATCCTCGAAGAGGCGCCCGCGCGCGACTTCCTCTCGGGTCTTGGACGCACGCTCGGCCGCCCCAAGGCGATCCTCTGCGCCTCGGCCCATTGGGAGACGGATGAACCCGCTCTCAACCGCACCGAAAAGCCCGAAACGATCCACGACTTCTTCGGTTTCCCGCGGCCGCTTTACGAGATCCGCTACGCCGCCCCGGGCGCACCGGACGTGGCCGAGACCGCCGCGCGCCTCTTGCGCACGGCCGACCTCGCGGCGCGGCTCGACCCTGGCCACGGCCTCGACCACGGCGCGTGGGCGCCTCTCTATCTCATGTATCCCGATGCGACGATTCCGGTCGCGCAGATCTCGGTCCAGACCCATCGCGGCCCGGACCATCACATAGCCGTCGGGCGAGCGCTTCAACCCTTGCGGAAGGAGGGCGTGCTCATTCTCGCGAGCGGCGCCGCGACCCACAATCTTCGCGACTTCGGACGCTACGCGCTCAATGCGCCGGCGGTGGCCTATGCCTCGGCGTTCGACACCTGGCTCAAAGATTCGATCGAGAACGGGCGCGTCGACGAACTCGCGGACTATCGCCGGCGCGCACCGGATGCCGCGCGGAATCACCCAAGCGACGAGCATTTCCTGCCGCTGTTCGTGGCCCTCGGCGCCGGGAGCGCCAAGGGCCGGCAGATTCACGCGAGCTTTACCTACGGCGTGCTTTCGATGGCCGCTTACGCGTTCGACTGACCGCGCGCGCACCCTTCGGCTTGTTCGCCTCGAGCACTTTGCGAAAGCCGGCCAAGTTCATGTCCCGCCAGCGCACGAGATCGCCATAGCTCCGGCGTCCGACGAGCCCCTTCACGCCACGCCGGATTTCCTCGATGAGCTTGGGCGTCATCCTGGGCTTCGTCCCGTGGACATAGCCCTCCTCGTTGCTCGCGCTGCCGAAATGCTCGAGAGCATGATCGATGCCGCCCTCGCCGCCAGCGAGGTGGAGAAGCATGAAATGACCCATCATGGCCCAGCGCAGGCCCGGCCCCTCGCAGAGCGCGGCGTCGAGCTGCTCGACCGTCGCCTGGCCGTCCGCCAGCATGTGCAGGGCCTCGTACCACAGCGCCTGCTGGAGCCGGTTCGCGATGAAGCCCGGCACCTCGACCGCCATCTTGAGCGCATACATGTTCGTGCGCTCATAGAAGCGACAGGCCCAGTCGATCGCGTCCTTGGACGTCTTCGGCCCGCCGCCCACTTCGACGAGCGGCATGAGGTAGGGCGGGTTGAACGGATGACCCACGACGACGCGCTGGGGTCGCTTGCACTTCCCGTAGATGCTGGAGATCACGAAGCCCGAGGTCGAAGACGAAATGACGACGTCAGGCCGCGCGAGCCGATCGATCTCCGCGAGCAGCTTGATCTTGAGGGGCACGCGCTCGGGCGCGCTTTCCTGGATGAAGTCGGCGTCCTTGACCGCCTCGGCGACGCTCGTCGTGAACTTGACGCGCTTCGGGGGCGCGCCGCGCGCCACCCCCAACGCCTTGAGCGCGGGCCAGGCGCGGCCCAGCAGGCGGTGGAATTTCGCTTCGGCCCCCGGATCGGGGTCCTGCACGATCACGTCGTAGCCGTGGGCAAGGAAGTGGACGGCCCAGCCGCCGCCCATGAGGCCCGATCCGATGCAGGCAATGCGGCGGACCGACTGGGGTGAGGGGCGCGCCATGGCTAGAACGCCACCTGATGCGAGCCCTTGAGGCCCAGCATCTGCCGCGCCTCGTCCGGCGTCGCCACGTCGAGCGAAAGGTCTTCCATGATGCGCCGGATTTTCGCCACCTGCATGGCGTTCGACTCCGTGAGCTTGCCCTTGCCGATATAGAGGCTGTCTTCCATTCCGACGCGCACGCTGCCGCCCATGAGGGCGTTCATCGTGCAAAACGCCATCTGGTGGCGGCCGGCCGCGAGGACAGAGAAGTAGAACTCCTCGCCGAACAAGCGATCGGCCGTGCGGCGCATGAAGACGAGGTTGTCGAAGTCAGGCCCGATGCCGCCCATGATGCCGAAGATACCCTGGATGAGGAACGGCGGCTTCACGAGCTTGCGGTCGACGAGATAGGCGAGACTGTAGAGGTGGCCCACGTCGTAGCATTCGAACTCGAACTTGGTGCCGTGCTCGTTGCCGAGCTCTTTGCAGATCCGCTCCATGTCATGGAAGGTGTTCTTGACCACGAAGTCCTTCGTGCCCTCGAGGTATTTCTTCTCCCACGGGAACTTCCATTCCTTGTAGCGGTCGGTCACGGGAAAGAGGCCGAAGTTCATCGATCCCATGTTGAAGGAGGTCATCTCGGGGCTCGCGCGCTTGGGCGCCGCGAGGCGCTCGTCCAAGGTCATGCCGAGGCCGCCGCCGGTCGTGATGTTCACGACGGCGTTCGACGCCTGCTTGATGCGCGGCAGGAACTCCATGAAGACGTTGGGATCGGGCGTGGGCTTGCCGTCCTTGGGATCCCGCGCGTGCAAATGGATGATCGCGGCCCCGGCCTCCGCCGCCGCGATCGAGGCCTCGGCGATTTCGTTCGGCGTGATCGGCAAGTGCTGTGACATGGTCGGCGTATGGACCGACCCCGTCACCGCACAGGTGATGATGACTTTGGCCCCTTGCTTCACGGCGTCCTCCCCTCGAGCGCGGGCCGATGCATGCGGCCCTTTCGCGGCTAGTATGGCGCGCCGATCAAGGCGAGGTCCAGAGCGACGCAGCCTCACGCACGCGACTGGTCGATGACCCTCTCAGTCACATGATCTTGGCTTCGAAGGGCAGGCGCCCCTCGCGATCCTCGATCTCGATAACCCAGAGATCGGGGTCGATCTTCCGGTTGCGCGCGATATAGGCGTCGGCCACCGCTTCCTCGACCGCCGTCGCTCCCGTCCCGCGGATCCAGGCGCGCCCACCCGCGACATCGCGCGTCTCGGCCAGGACGGTGCAGCCCTGCTCGAAACGGTTCAGCTTGACCAGCACGGCGCCGCCGTCCGGATCGCCCTTCTTCACGACCGTGACGGAGATGCCGTCGACATCACCCTGTCGCACGCAGGCCTTGACCCAGATCGCTGTCTTGAGCCGCGGCTCGGTCATGGGCCTTCAGCCGCGCTCTTTCGCGGGAAGAAATGGTTTCGGGTCGATGAAGCGGCGGACGGCGTTGGTCATCATCCGCGTGAGCAAGTTCTTGTAACCATCGATCGGCAGGGCACCGACGAAATTCATCGACCCGACGGACAGCACCGCACCGCCCGCCGGCGTCTCGAAGAAGGTGAGGTCCGAGCGGATCAGCTCCTCGACCGTACCCGGCCAGACATGGCTGAGACGGTCCTCATTGACGGGCTTGAATTCGGGATGATCGACGACGCCCACCGCCACGACGAGGGCGTGGGCCGGCGTGCCGAGCCGCACGTCGGCGCGGTCGAGCTCATGGCCGACCGCACCTCCCCCCATGAGCCCACGTTCACCCAGCGCGACGCCGGGCACCAATTCGCGCTCGAGCCCGGTCCTCAAGAACGAGACGCGCGGATGCATGATCCCCTCGACCGCTTTGTAGGGAAATCCCATATAGATTCCCTGACTCGAGAAGCCGTTGCCGACGAGCCTGTGCGCCGGCCTGCCGAGGCGCCGCCACAAGCCGCCATAGCTGCCGTCGAAGGCGTGGTAGCTCTCGCCGACTTCCGTCGCCCACCGGCGAATGCCGCCCTCGGCACGGCGGATCTCGAGCGCATAGGGCGCTTCCTTGTGGAAGACGGTCTTCCAATAGAATCCGTTGCCGCCGAGATAGAAGAGCCGCCCGCCCTGGGCGAGATAGGCTTCGAGCGCGTCCAACATTTCCGACGTGTAGTACTCCGGGTGCTGGCAGGTGATGACGAGCGTATAGGGCTCAAGCAGCGCCGCGCCTTCGGTCTGGAGGTCGTGGTCGGAGACGATGTCATGGGCGAAGCCTTCGCGCGTCAGCCAGTCGATGATGTAGCTGTCGACGTTGAGCCAATAGCAGCCGGAGGCATACTCGGCCGGATCCATCATCTCGAAGTGATTGACGCGCTTGTCGATCATGGGCCGCGCCATGGTCGCGATCGACACGCCACTGCCATCGGAATGATCGTTGTAGGTCGAAAGGCCGAGCTCCGGATTGTCATCGGGGGTATGGGCGATGGCGCCCCACGCCTCTGCGCGGGCACGGTTCTGCGCACCGAAGCCGGGGCGAACGAACTGGCTGTAGATGTGATAGGTGACGGTTGGCAGGAGGATCGCGATCTTGGCCCTGGCCTGCGAATCCGCCGGCCGGACGACGAAGGGCACGTTGTCGAAACCGAGCTCGCTCTTGAGGTGAATCGCATAGAGACCGGAAGGCCAATGCTCCGGGATGCGGATCTCGAGCGACGGCGTCCACCCGGCGTCGCCCAAATCATCGTCATGGAAATGGATGGCCCCCCATTCGGAGGGCCGGGCGGTCCAGCGATGCTCCTCGCCCGACCAGTTGGAGCCGGTCATGGCGCGCGTCGGCAGGTTCTCGACCGTGCCGTGGAATGCGTGGGGGCCCACATCGGCCACCTTGAGCGTCGGAATTCCGATCGAGAAATCCCAGCAGGCAAGAAGATGGGGCGTGCGGCTCGGCGGCACCGCACCTTTCTGCGCGGCGATCGCGAGGGAAGGCGCAGCACCCGACCAGATCGTCGGGCGCTCGAGCTTGCCGTTGTAATGGCACGAAGGAGATGAGGCCGGGTTCGGATCGAGGAGCGCGGCGAAGGCCGCGCGCCCCGCGCCGCCCACATGCACCTCCGGCGTCGAGACCGTGGCGCTCCCCTCATCGTCGAACAAGGGATGCGCCTCGCGCGGCACCTGGCCGACGGTGAGCTCGCGCGAGGACGGATCGAAGGCGAGCCAAACGTCGTACCAGGCCCGTTCGAGCACGACCTTCCCCGTCGCGACGCGCGCCGTGCCGCGCGCGCTGTCGAGCCGGGCGACGATGCCGTCGCCGTCGAGTTCAAGCGAGAGGACTGCGCCCTCGGCACCGCGCCAGCTCACGACCGCCTGCCGTCCGCGCTTGGGCGTCGTCGGCCAGATCGTCGCGGCGATGACGATGGCGCCCCTGCCGAGATCGAGCATCGGTAGGCGCACCCACGAGCCAAGATGGATGCGCTGGTCCTGCCCGTCATGCGAACCGTCCGTCTCATGCGGCATCGCTGCTTCGCGATAGCCGGGCCCGCGCGGATTGGGATCGCCGCACTGAATCCGCGCGATACGCGTCGTGAAGGGCCGCCCGCCGGCCGAGCTCACCATCAGCTTGAGCGTGCCGCCGGGTTTCGCGCTCCACCGGTCGACGTAGCCGAGAATCGGATGCATGTCCTTCGACCCCGCTAGGATGTTGACGTGCTCTCTCTGCCGCCCGCGCGCGCCGCATCGATGGGACAGCCGGCTGGCCGCTTGCGCCGGATGTAGTCCTTGAGGATCGCCTGGTAGCGCGCGCGGCCGAAGCTGTCGAAATGGCCGGCATGGACCGTCTCCACCGGCACGGGCAGGAGGCGTTCGACGCTCGCCACGTATTGATCCTCGTTCGAGTGGTAGAGGACGAGGTTGCCGATGCCGTACTCGCCATTGTGGACGACATCGCCCGAAAACATGATCCCGGTCTTGCGCTCGAAGATCGCGATCGAGCCGGGCGAGTGGCCAGGGATGTGGAGGACCTCGAAGGCGCGGTCGCCGAGGTCGATCACGTCGCCTTCACGGAGCGTGCGCGTCGCGGGCGCCGGACGAATCTCGAAGCTCCTCGCATCGAAGCCCTTGGGCGGCACCCCCTCGAACATGTCGTCGACGACATAGGGCTCGATCACCGTGTTGAAGCGCGTCGGGCGCGCGAGGATGTCGGCCTCGTCGGCATGGATCTGGCGATCCGCGAATTCGTAGTGCCCGCCGATATGATCGCAATGGCTGTGGCTGCCAACTGCCGCGACGGGCCGCTCGGTGAGCGCGGGTATCGAATGCAACAGGCTCACGATGCCGAAACCCGAATCGACGAGCATGTCGCGGTCGCGCCCCCGCACATGCCAGATGTTGCAGCGCCAGAACGGCTTGATTTCCGCTTCCCAGATGAGCGTCACGCCCTCGGCGAGCCGCTTCGACTTGAACCAACCTCCGGCATGCGACTGCTCGTGGTCCATGGGCGGCTCCTTCGCTGGTAACCCCCGATCTTAGTGGAGAGGCCCGGACGGAATCACGGCCTCGCTTGCGGGGGCTCGATGGGGGTTCGGCCGGTGACGACGGCCGCGATCGCCATGGCGCCGAAAAGAAGCACCGCCGCGAGAAGGAACGGCGCCCCCGGCAGATGCCATGCCGCCAAGGGCCCGATGAAGGTCGCAAAGGTCCAGGTGAAAAGACCCGGGCCAAAGAGGCCCGCGATGCCCATCAGGCTGCTTTGAGCCCCTTGAAGCTGTCCCTGCGCGCTCGGGTCGACGCGCTGCGTCATGAGGCCTTGCGCCGAGGGTCCGGCGAGCCCCCAGAGGGTCATCAAGGGAATGCCGATCCAGAACACGGGGCCGGTCTCGGCGAAGCCATAGACGGAGAAGCCGAGCGCGCCGAAGCCAAGGCCCGTCAGAAGGGCGCGCCGCTCGCCGAAGCGCGCGACGATGAGCCGGACCAGCCCGCCCTGCACGATGGCCGCGCAAACACCGACGACGGCCAAGGTCAAGCCGACCATGCGCTCGTCCCAGCCGTAGCGATAGATCGCGTAGAGAACGAAGGTGCTGGGCAGGACGACATGCGCCAG
>JAXMCE010000017.1:0-68702 GCA_046349515.1 Alphaproteobacteria bacterium
CGAAACCGGCGCCGGGCCGGCATTCTCGAAACGATCGGTGATCGTGAACATGTAGTTCTCGTCGATCGAGATCGTGCGCTTGAACGTCAGGCCCTGGCCGTTGTTCCAGCTGAGCGTCACGGGGCTCGTGGGGGTGAGTGTCGCCCGGTCCGCGTGCCACACCGTGTCGGGCTCGGGCAGCGCCACTTTCTGGCTGGCCGTCGATGTCCAGCCGAATTCCGTGAAGTAGGCGCCGGGCGCGCCGACCGGCGAAAGAAGCTTGATCTCCGGGCTCTTCGGGTCGGTCGTCTCGTGGTAGTCGGCCAAGGTGAGATCGTCGAAGCGCGCGCCGGTGAGCGCGATCGAGCCGTGAAGGCGCGGCGTGTCGATCTTGACGCGCGGCCCCGCGGCGAGGGCCGCTTCGTGGCTGACGGCAGCGGCCGTGTCCTCGATGGCAGGCGCGCCCTTGGCGCCCGGTTGGGGCGGCGTGCTCGTGGAAGGGGCGGCAGGTGCCTGGGACGTCTGGGCGGGCTGTTCGGTCGTCTGCGACTTCTCCGCCTGCTCGCGCGCCAGGCGCTCGCGATGGGGAATTTCGTAGAAGTACTGAAACCCGACGATGATCGCGAGCGAGAGGGCGAGCGCGATGAAGAGATTGCGTTGATCCATTGGAGATCGGGAATTAGGGGCTCAGGGTGTCGACGACGATGGCCGCGCGTGCGCGCCGGCAGGCTCGGGAACGGGATCATAGCCAGCCCCGCCCCAGGGATGACACCTGAGAAGTCGAAGGCCGGCGAGTGCCGCACCCTTGAGGGCGCCGTGGCGCTCGATCGCTTCGAGGGCGTAGTGCGAGCAGGTGGGAAGATACCGGCAGCGACCGTTGAGGAGCGGCGCGATCGCGTACTGGTAGATTCGGATCAAGCCAGTGAAGGCGTGGGCGAGCGGCGTCATGGCGTGGGCTCGCCCTTGCGCAAGGCACCCAGCCGGCGCAGGCCCTCGATCAGATCGACGATGAGTGCCGCGTAGGGTCGCCGGTTCGTCTCCGCGCGCGCGATCAGCACGAAATCGAATCCAGGCATGGCATGGCTCGGCAGCACCTCGGCCGCCGCCGCTCTCAGGCGTCGCCGTGCGCGATTGCGCACGACCGATGAGCCGATCTTGCGCGTCGCGGTGAACCCGACGCGACAGGCAGGCGTCTCATGAATGACCTCCGACCGACGGGCTTGAAGGACAAAGCCGGGTGCAGCCCATTTCTGGCGCCCGCCCGCAACGCGAAGGAAGTCGGGACGTTTCGTGAGCCGCCCGACCTTGATTCGCATCGTTCAGGGCGTCAGGCGCTTGCGCCCCTTGGCGCGGCGCGCGGACAGGACACGGCGGCCGCCCGGTGATGCCATCCGGGACCGGAATCCATGCCGCCGCTTGCGGACCAATACGCTCGGCTGATACGGGCGTTTCACAGGAGGCTCCGGCGA
This sequence comes from Alphaproteobacteria bacterium, assembly GCA_046349515.1. Lineage (GTDB taxonomy): Bacteria > Pseudomonadota > Alphaproteobacteria > CADEGL01 > CADEGL01 > JBGPGW01. Next base: position 1,449 of record JAXMCE010000017.1, read on the forward strand.
TTTTTGAACGGCCCGCTGTATAAGGGCTTGGGCCCGGGAAGTCAATCGAGGGTGGCCGGCGGGGCAGGCGGGATGGCCGCGCCTCACGGCCAAGTGACTGGCCTGACAGCAAGTCTCGTGTAAGATGGATCGTGTGCCGCGGGACGGGGCGTGCCGCAGGGCCGAGGATGTCGGCGGACGGCATGGACACGAAGGGACATGATGCGGCGAAGCCACATATATCGCTAGGGCGGCTGCTGCCGGTTCTCGTCCTGGTGGTGGGGCTTGTGCTCGCTTACGCCTTCGGGGTCCACGACTATCTCAGCTTCGATAGCTTGCGCGACCATCGCGAGGAACTCACGGCGTGGGTCGCGCGGGATTGGCTGCGGGCGGTCCTCGTCTACATGGCGGTCTATGCCGTCGTCGTGGCCCTGTCGCTGCCGGGAGGCGCCCTTCTCACCATCGTCGGCGGTTTCCTCTTCGGGACGATCCCCGGCGCGCTCGCGGCCGTGATCGGTGCCACGACGGGAGCCACCGTCGTGTTCCTCGCGGCGCGCACGGCATTCCATGACATGTTGCATGCGTGGGCGGGGCCGTTTCTCTCGAGGATGGAATCCGGCTTCAAGGCGAATGCCTTCAACTACCTTCTCGTTCTTCGCCTCGTGCCGTTATTCCCCTTCTGGCTGGTCAACCTCGTGCCCGCGTTCCTCGGCGTCACGTTGCGGACGTTCGTCTTGGGAACGGCCATCGGCATCATCCCGGGTGCGGTCGTCTACGCGAGCTTCGGCAACGGGCTTGGCGCGCTAATCGATGCGGGCGTGTCGCCCGATCTCTCCGTGATCTTCAAGCCGGCGATTCTCGTCCCCATCATCGGACTCGCGCTGCTGGCCCTCGTGCCGGTCGCCTATCGGTGGCACAAGAGTCGCCGGTCGCACGGAATCGACTAGCGCAAAGGGGACGCGGGATGGCGGATCTCATCACGGCTGATCTCTGCGTCTTGGGTGCCGGTTCGGCCGGCCTCACCATCGCAGCCGGCGCATCGCAAATGGGCGCCAAGACGGTTCTCATCGAGCGCGCCGCGATGGGGGGGGATTGCCTCAACTTTGGCTGCGTGCCCTCAAAGGCGTTGCTCGCGGCGGCCCATGCGGCGGAGGCGGTCCGACGTGCCGGCCGCTTCGGCATTCGGACGGCCGCTCCCACCATCGACTTCGCCGCGGTCCATCGCCACGTCCACGGCGTGATCGCGTCGATCGCACCCAACGATTCGGTCGAGCGCTTCACCGGCCTCGGCGTCCACGTGATCCAGGACACCGCGCGCTTCACCGGGCCCGATGAAGTCGCGGCGGGGCCTCACCGGATCCGGGCGAGGCGCTTCGTGATCGCGACCGGCTCTTCGGCCTTCGTCCCACCCATTCCCGGCCTCGATGCGACCCCCTATCTCACCAACGAGACGATCTTCGACCTGACGACTTGTCCGAGACATCTCATCGTCGTCGGTGGCGGACCCATCGGTTGCGAGCTTGCGCAGGCGCATCGGAGGCTCGGCAGCGAGGTCACGATCATCGAGATGGCGAGCGTGCTGCCCAAGGATGATCCGGAGTTGGTCGAGATCGTGCGAACCCGCCTCCGCGCCGAGGGCATCGCGATCATGGAGGGGACGAGCCTTCGCCGCGCCGAACGGCGCGGTGATGGGGTCGCTGTCCAGGTCCTGCGCGATGGCCAGGAGAGCTGGGTCGAAGGCTCCCACCTTCTTCTCGCGGTCGGGCGGCGCGCGAACCTGGCGGACCTCGGCCTCGAGGCCGCGGGAATCGCCGCAACACCCCAGGGCATCACGGTCGATCGTCGCCTGCGCTCGACCAACCGCCGGGTCTACGCCGCGGGCGATGCCGCCGGCGGCCCCCAGTTCACGCATATCGCGAGCTATCACGCGGGGATCGTCCTTCGCAATGCGCTGTTCCGGATTCCGGCCAAGGTCGACCTTCGCGCGCTCCCCTGGGTCACCTACACCGATCCCGAGCTTGCCCAGGTCGGATTGTCGGAAGGCGCCGCGCGCGAGCGGCACGGGATTATCCGGATTCTCCGTTGGCCCTTCGCCGAGAATGATCGCGCGCAGACGGAACGGACGACGGACGGCTTCATCAAGGCCATCACGGATAGGAGAGGCCGCATCCTCGGTGCCACGATCGTGGGTCCGGCGGCCGGCGAACTCATTCACGCGTGGGGGCTGGCCCTCGCCGGGCGGATGCGTATCGGCGCCATCGCCGGCATGATCGCGCCCTATCCGACCCTGGGAGAGGTCGGAAAGCGTGCCGCCGGAAGCTACTACACGCCGACCCTTTTCAGCGAGCGGACGCGCCGGCTGGTCCGGTTCCTCGCGCGGTTTGGCTGAGCGCCGGACAGGGTCGCGTGCTGGCGCATTCGTCTGCGCGAAAACGCGGCTGCGGGCGTCCGGGGTGATTGCCTCTTCGGCTATACTGGGCGGCCATGTCTGAGAAATCGCTCAAACTGCCATCGTCCGTCCGCAGCCTCTCTGCACGGCTTCTGGTTCTCACGATTTTCTTTGTCATGGTGGCCGAGGTGCTTATCTACGCGCCGTCGATCGCGCGATTTCGACTTGGCTACTTCGAGGAACGGCTCGCGGCTTCCCGCCTTGCCACGCTCGCGCTCGAGGCGGCTCCCGATCACGTGGTCGATCCAGGCCTCGAGGTGAAGCTCCTCGACCACGCGGGCGCCTACGGCATCACGCTTTACCGTGGGACGCAGCATGGCGAGCTCATGCTGAGTCGCGACATGCCGCCGGCCGTCGATCAGGCCTTCGATCTCCGACAAAGCACGTTCCTCGGTCTCGTCGTCGACGCCTTCGCAACACTCGCGCGCCGCGGGCAGTACGTGATGCGCGTCTCCGCCCCATCGGTGATGGACCCAGGCATGCTGATCGAAGTGGTGATGGACGAAGCGCCCATGCGTCGCGCCATGTACGACTATTCGAAACGCATTCTCCTCCTCTCCATCGTCATCTCGGTCATCACCGCAGCTCTCGTCTTTGCGAGCCTCCAGTGGCTGCTCGTCGGACCCATGCGGCGGATCACCGAAAACATGATGGCCTTTCGCCTGAGCCCCGAAGATCCGGCACGGGTCATCGTGCCGGGCGGGCGGAGCGACGAGATCGGCGTCGCCCAGCAGGCGCTTGCGGACATGGAGTCGGGGCTTCGCGATTCGCTCCGTGAGCGCGCGCGGCTTGCGGCGCTTGGTTCGGCCGTCACCCGAATCAATCACGACCTTCGCAACATCTTGGCGACGGCACAGCTCATGTCGGATCGTCTCGCGACGCTCGACGATCCGGCCGTCAAGCGCCTGGCGCCGCCGCTCATGGCGGCGATCGACCGGGCGGTGACGCTGTGCGGCCGGACAATCGACTTCGCGCGGTCGGACGAACCAATCCGGCGCGAGCGATTCCGGCTTCACGCGCTCGTCGATGACGTCGGGCAGTCGATCGCCGCCGGGCGCACCATCGTGTGGGCCAACGAGACCGCCGATTCGGTCGAAGTCAACGGCGACCGCGACCAGATCTTCCGTGTGCTTTCGAACCTGGCCGCCAATGCCGCAGAAGCCGGCGCCAAGCGCGTGACGGTCTCGGCGTCGCGGATGGATGGAATCCTCTCGATCGAGGTCAAGGACGACGGGCCGGGTCTTTCTCCCGCGGTCCGCGATTCGTTGTTCATGCCGTTCGGCAAGTCCGAGCGTCCAGGCGGCACCGGCCTCGGCCTCGCGATTGCGCGGGACATCACGCGCGCCCATGGCGGCGACCTCGACCTTGTCGCGACCAGTGCGGCGGGTGCGACCTTCCGCCTGCGTCTTCCGGACACACTGGCCGGGCCTTAACGGCCCTCAGTCGAGTTGCAGCACTTCGGCTTTGAGATAGGCCGTCTCGGGCAGGCTTGCATGCACCGGGTGGTCGGGTCCCGCGCCGGCCCGGCGAATGATGCGCCCGCTGCGTCCCGCCCTTTGGAGCCCGCGCCGGACTTGCTCGGCGAAAGTCGCCTCGTCGACGTTGTGGGAGCAGGAAGCCACGAACAGGAATCCGCCGGGAGCCACGGTGCTCGCCGCGAGGCCGATGAGCTTGCGATAACCTCGGATGCCGACCGCGAGGTCCTTCCGTGATTTCACGAACGCCGGCGGATCGGCGATGACAAGATCGAAGCGCGCGTCCTCGGCCGCGAGACGCTGGAGCGCCGCGAAGGCCTCCGCGCGCTCGAAGCGGCAGCGACCCTCGAGGCCGTTGAGCACGGCGGTCCGCTCGGCAAGCGCGAGCGCATCAGCGGAGCGATCGACGGCAAGGACCTCCCGCGCGCCGGCTGCCGCCGCCTGGAGGGCGAAGCCGCCCGCGTAGCAATAGACGTCGAGCACGCGGCCCTGTCCGGCCAGCCCGGCCATGAACAGGCGATTGTCGCGCTGGTCGAAATACCAGCCTGTCTTCTGGCCGCCCTTGAGATCGGCGAGGAAGCGGACCCTGCCCTCGGGGATCTCGACGGCCTCGTCGAGCGTGCCCTTGGCCACGCGCACATAGGCCTCGCCCGCTCCAGCTTCGCGCACGGAGGAATCGCAGCGAAGCACGATCACCCGCGGCTGCAGCGCCTGCTCGAGGCCGGCGATGACGGCTTCGCCGAGCCGTTCCATGCCCGCCGTCGTCAGCTGCACCACAAGGACGTCGCCGAAGCGGTCGACGATGAGGCCGCCGAGCCCGTCCGCCTCCGCATGGATCAGCCGATAGAAGGGCTCGGCATAAAGGCGCGCGCGGAGCGAAAGCGCCCGAGAGAACCTGTCGGCGAGGAAATCGGCATCGACGGCCACCGCCCCGTTGGGGCTGAGGACGCGCGCCGCGATCAAGGCATGGGGATTGAAGGTAGCCGTCCCGAGCGGGCGGCCGTTGTCCGAGATGACCGCGACAAGGCTCCCCGGCGAGAGCGACTTCGCCTCGGCCGACATGTCGATCTCGTTCGAGTAGATCCAGGGATGGCCGGCGCGGACGCGCTTGTCGCGGCCCGGAAGCAGGCGAATGGCGGGCCGGTCGGATGGATTCATGGCCTCGTCCCTTCCGTCGGACGGCGTCTATTCCCGCCGTTACTCACCGAGCGCGACGCCTTCGCGTCTTGGGTCAGCGCCGCCACGGAGCGTGCGTCCGTCGATGGCGATGCCGTGAAGGCCGCTCGGAATCTCGGTCAGCACGACGGCATGGCCCATGGCTTCGAGCGGGGTGCGGAGGGCATCCAGCGCCGTGCCCGATTCGAGTTCGGTCGGGCCATTGCGGTTGGCGAAGTTGGGCGCATCGATCGCGGCTTGGACGTCGCGTTTCCCGTCGAGAGTCTCGATGAGCGCCTTCGTCACCGTGGCGATGATGGAAGCGCCGCCGGCCGAGCCGATGGCGAGGATGGGCCGGCGGGCGGAATCGAAAACGATGGTCGGCGCCATCGAGCTGCGCGGACGCTTGCCGCCCTCGACCCGGTTGGCGATCGGTCGTCCGTCCTTCGAGGGCACGAAGGAGAAATCGGTGAGCTGATTGTTGAGAAGGAAGCCATGCACCATGAGGCCAGAGCCGAACATATGCTCGATGCTCGAGGTGAAGGCGACAACGTTGCCGGCGCCATCGACGATCGAGATGTGAGAGGTCGAATGGGTGGTATCGTTCGGTTGCTCGGCGCGATCAAGAGGAAGGCCCGGTTTCGCCGTGCCCATGTCCCGCTCGGGCGAGATCAGGCGGGCGCGATCGCGCAGATACGTGCGCTCGAGAAGGCGATCGAGGGGGACCGCGACGAAGTCCGGATCGGCGATGAAGGCATTGCGATCGGCGAAGGCGAGCCGGCTGGCCTCCGCCACGAGGTGGACGGATTCGAGGGATTCTGGCGCCATGTGGCCGAGATCGAACCCCTCGAGGAGCGCCAGTATCTGGAGCACCGTCGGCCCGCCGGAGCTTGGCGGCGGCATGCCGCAGACGCGCCAGGCTCGGTAGGGCGCGCAGACCGCCGACCGCTTCTTGGCTTCGTACCCGGCGAGATCCGCAAGACTCATCCCGCCCGGCGCCCGCGGCGCCTTGGCCACCGCGTCCACGATGTCCGCCGCGAGAGTTCCCCGGTAGAGGGCATCCGCGCCCTCGCGCGCGATGGTGCGAAACGTCGCGGCGAGTTCTGGGTTTCGCAACGTCTCCCCGATCGCTCGCGGTTGTCCGTCCGGTGCGTAGAAATACGATCCCGCCGCCATCGCGCGCAGAGTCGGATCGGCTTTGAGCGATGCGTGGAGGCGCGGCGAGACCGCGAACCCTTTCTCCGCGATCGCGATCGCGGGCTCGAAAAGGCGCGCCCAGGGCAGGCGGCCGTGTTCCTTGTGGACGCGTTCGAGCATGCGCAAGACGCCAGGCACGCCGACCGAGAGGCCCGAACGCACGGCGGCCTCGAAGGCGATGGGCTTGCCGTCCGCGCCGAGGAACCGGTCGCCCTTCGCCGATGCTGGCGCCACTTCGCGCCCGTCAAAGGCCGCAATCTCGCCGGTTGCGGCGGCATAGTGGATGAGGAATCCGCCACCGCCGATTCCTGATGCTTGCGGCTCGACCAGATTGAGGACCATCTGCACCGCGATCGCGGCATCGGCGGCGCTGCCGCCCGCGCGGAGGATCGCAACGCCCGCTTCGACGGCGTGCGGGTTGGCCGCGGCCACCATGAAGCGCTGGCCTTCGGCTGCCGGGCGCGATGCCGCGCGCGGCGTCGCGATTTCCGGCTGGCCTTGGGTCGTCGGTCGGGCTGTTCCGTCACATGCGGTGAGAATGCAGGCGAGAAGCGCGATGGCCACGACGTGCGGCCCGCCGATCCGCGGTCGGCGGGTGAGGCGACCTGACGCCCCACGTCGCGTGGCGATCGGTATCGCGAAGGGTCTGGGGCTTCGCGCGCGCAGCATGGGGGGGTCGCTACCGTTACCTTTCATTTTGTTAACATATTGATTCTAAACATATAATATACAGAGGTCGGTTGGCATCTTGCATGCTGCGATTGCGCGGCGCATTATTTTGCAGTGCGGTAGGAGCGCGAAGGGCAGCGCCCAACCGGTGGCCTCCGTGATGGGAGGCCTTGTCCCGCGGGGAGGGACGCGATGAGCAAAGTGACCGAATCGAAACCGATGACCGTGCCAGTGATTCGCGCGATGAAGGGCGTCACGCCCATCGTGTGCCTCACGGCCTATACCGCTCCCATGGCGCGGTTGCTCGATCAACATGTCGATCTGCTTCTCGTCGGCGATTCGCTGGGCATGGTGCTCTACGGCATGGATAGCACGTTGCCGGTCACCCTCGACATGATGATCGCACATGGCGCCGCGGTCGTGCGCGGCGCGGCGCATGCCTGCGTCATCGTCGACCTGCCGTTCGGCTCGTATCAGGAATCGCCGCAACAGGCGTTCAGGAACGCCGTGCGCGTCATGAAGGAGACGGGAGCCGCGGGCGTCAAGATCGAGGGCGGCGCTGAATTCGCCGAGACGGTGCGGTTCCTCGCGGCGCGCGGCATCCCGGTGCTGGGCCATGTCGGCCTCATGCCACAGTCGATGAACAGCTTCGGCGGGTTCGGCGCGCGCGGGCGCACCGTGACGGAAGCCGAGCACATCATCAACGACGCGGTGGCCATCGCCGAAGCCGGCGCATTCGCGATCGTGGTCGAGGGCACGGTTGAGGCCGTGGCGCGTGCGGTGACCGCACGGGTCGCGGTGCCGACGATCGGCATCGGCGCCTCGCCCGCCTGTGACGGCCAGATTCTCGTCACCGATGACATGCTGGGTCTCTTCGCCGGTTTCGTGCCGAAATTCGTGAAGCGCTATGCGGAACTCGGCGAGTCGATCACGGGCGCCGTCGCGGCCTATGCGAGCGATGTCCGCAAGCGGCGGTTTCCCGGACCCGAACATTGCTATGGGCTCGCGAAACGAGCCTGAGTGAGGCAGGAGCGGTCTCTTTGCCGCGGCCGAACGCGCAGCCGCCAGTCATGGACAGTCCCGCACCCGGCAAGCTTGCGGTCGCGCGAACCGTCGATGAATTGCGGCGCCATGTCAGGGAATGGCGGAAGGACGGCGCCAGGATCGGCCTCGTGCCGACCATGGGAGCCCTTCACGAAGGGCACATAGCGCTTGTCCGCGCCGCGCGCTCGCGCGTGGAGCGCGTGATCGCGACGATCTTCGTCAATCCGACGCAATTCGGCCCTCGCGAGGACTTCGCGAGCTATCCGCGCACGGAGGCCAGCGATTCGGCGAAACTCGCAGCCGAGCGCACGGATCTCCTTTTCGCGCCGCCGGTCGAGGTCATGTATCCCGCGGATTTCGCGACGACGGTGCGCGTCGCGCGCCTGTCCGAGGGGCTGTGCGGCCCGCATCGCCCCGGCCATTTCGAGGGGGTCGCGACGATCGTGGCCAAGCTTCTGATCCAGGCGCTGCCCGACTTCGCCTTCTTCGGCGAGAAGGATTACCAGCAGCTCCAGGTCATCAAGCGCCTCGCACGCGACCTCGATCTTCCGATGGAGATCATCGGCGTTCCGACCGTGCGCGATGGGGACGGCGTCGCGCTGTCCTCGCGGAACGCCTATCTCAGCGAAGAGGAACGCCGCGTCATGCCGGTGCTCTACCGCACCATCAGCGCGATCGCCGACCGGCTGGCGCGGGGTGCCGACGTTGCCGTGGAAGTCGCCCGAGGACGGGCCGCGCTGACGGAGGCCGGATTCAGCCGGATCGACTATCTCGCCGTGGCCGATGCGGCGAGTCTCGAACCGGTCGAGCGCATCGAAGCGCCAGCCCGCGTGCTGGTGGCTGCCTGGCTGGGCTCGACGCGGCTCATCGACAATGTGGCGGTCGAGCGCCGCAGGGCTTGAGCGGAAGGGTTAGAGACCGTAAAGGCGGAGCACGTCCGGGGTCGCTGGGTCGAGAAGGGCGAGTGCGTGCCAGAGAGAGGCCTGATTGGCGGTGATCACGGGCCGGCCCGCCGCCGTGGCGAGCCGGGGCAGGATGGCCAAGGTATTGATCGCTGTATCCGGGATCATGATCGGCCGGCGCGAATCCGGGTTCTGTTCTGCGAAGCGGGCGACAATTTTCTCGATGTCCAGCGCCGCTGATTCGGCCGTATGAACGCAGCCGAGCGCCGAAGCACGGCGCACGACGAGCCCTGAGTTCCGGAAGAACGTCGCGAGGAGTGCCGTAACCTCCTCCGTGTAGGCGCTGAGGATGTCGATCTCGCGCACGCCCAAAGCCGCCGCGGCCGCGGCCATGGCGAGTGACGTATTCGTCGCGGGCACGCCGACGCCCTTCACGATCTCCGCCGCCTGCGCTTCGGCGTCCGCCCGTCCTTCGACAAAGCTGCCGGTGGTGCACGCCCACAGCACGACCTCAGCGCCGGCGGCGACGAGGCGCCGTGCGGCCGGCACCAGAACCTCCTTGCGACCGATGGCCTGGAGATTCTTGGGAACCATGATGCCATCGGCCGGCGTGCGCGTGACGTGATAGCCGAGATGTCCGAAGCCATGGGTGTCGAGCCAGGGCTTGAGCCTCAGCCACTCATAGTCGAAGGGGCCATCGTCGGGCAGGATCACGCCAAGCGAGCGGCGATGGGCTGCGGGCATTCTGTCGGTCATGGGTTCTGCGCGTCCACGCTCGGCACGATCAGGACCAGCGCCAGCGCCGCCATGACGAGCGCGAGAGCCGTCAGGCCGCGCCAGCCGGGTTCTTCGCCGAGCATGAGCGCGCCGCTCACCACGCCCACGACCGGCACCATGAGCGTCGAGATGGCGGCAATCCCTGCAGGCAGCAGCGCCATGATCCTGAACCAGGCCAGATAGCAGAGGACGAAGGGGACGACGATGGTGAAGGCCGTGGCGGCCCACGCGGCATTGCTCGCCTCGGGAATCCTGAAGCCTTCGATCAGGCCTGCGAGGATGACGACCGGAACGCTGCCGAGGCCCACGGTCCAGACGGTGAGGCTCAGGACCGGCATCGACCAGCGCACCTGCTTGATGAGGATCACGCCCGAGGCCCAAGACAGGGCACCGAGGAGGATGAAGGCAGCGCCCAAGGGTGACACCGCCAACGCCTCGAGATCGCCCGACAGGAGCACGGCGATCGCGGCCATGCCAAGCGCGAGCCCGGCGAGGCGCCGGGGCCCGGCCCGCTCGCCGAGCACGAGGGCGGAGAGCGCCACAGCCCACAGCGGCATGGTGAAGGCCAGGACTGCCGCGTAGCCGGACGCCATGAGGCGGATGCCATAGGCGACCGCGACCTGCCAGATCGAGACGTTCAGCAACGCGGCGAAGATGAGTGGCCGCCACTCTGTCCGACTCACGCGAAGCGATGCGCCCGCGATGCGTGCCGCAAGGATCAGCCCGACCGTGCCGAGAGCGCCCGTGATGCCGCGGTAGGTCCACGGAGGAATCTCGGTGAGGGAGATTTTCATGAGAGGCCAGTTGACGCCCCAGCCGAGCGTCAGACCCGCGAGGAGAAGCAGTCCCCGCCCCGAGAGCGCGCGCCTGCGCGCCGTCATCGCGCGGAACGTTGATCGGCGATCGGCCGGATGAACTGCGGCTCCATGTCCCAGGGGAAATGAATCCAGGTGTCCTGGCTCACCTCGGTGATGAAGGTGTCGACGAGCGGCCGGCCGGCCGGCTTCGCGTACACCGTCGCGAAATGCGCCTTCGGCAGCAGCCGCCGCACGGCGCGGGCGGTTGCGCCGGTATCGACGAGATCGTCGATGATGAGCCAGCCTTCGCCGTCATGGGACGGCGCCTTGAGGATGCGGGCCTCGCCCTGCGCCTGGTGGTCGTAGCTTGCGACGCACACGGTGTCGAGCGTGCGGATGCCAAGCTCGCGCGCGACGATGGTGGCGGGCACGAGGCCGCCGCGCGCGATCGCGACGATGCCCGTCCACGAGTTCCGCTCGACAAGACGCCAGGCGAGCGCCTTCGAGTCGCGGTGCAATTGCTCCCACGAGACGGGGAAGGATTTTGTGAAGCGTTCGTCGGTTTCCACGCTCTCCCTCCGGGTCAAACGCAAAGGCCCCGAGGATCGCCCCGGGGCCCTGCAGGAAGCCTCAACGCCGTCCTCGGCGCTCAGCGCACGTAGATGTGCACCTCGCTCGACTCCGTGACCTCGCTCGTTGCCGAGGTCATCGTGATCCGGTTGGCCGGCAAGCCCATGTTCGTCAGCGACCGCATGACCTTGTCCGCATTGCGCTTGGACGAGGTCGCCTTGCTCGCGGTCTGGCTGGGCGGCCCCTTGAGCGGCGCCACGGCCACCACTTCGAAGGTGGCGTCAGGCCTGCGGTCGAGCGCCCCCTTGAGGGCCGTATAGAGCGCCTGCTCGTATTCGACCTTGGGATTGTCGAATCGGATGACCACCAAGGGCCGCCGGTTCGCTTGCAAAGTTCCGCCATTGGTTGCCGGTGGCGCGCTCGCGGAGCCGGAAGGCCCTGGCGCAAGCGACCGGTTGGCCAAGCTCTGGCCGAACATCTCGCCGTTCTTGATCGCGATCGAGAGCGCCGTGAGGTTGCTTCTCTCGCGGCCGACATACACGCTCTGCCGCGCCACCTCGTTCGAGAGGTCGTTCAGGATGCGGTCGATCGTGACGACCGTGCGATTGGTTTCGTCCTCGAGGACGTTGAGCTGGCGGTGGTCCTCTTCGACGGCGCCTTGGAGGCTGTAGGCCGCGCGCACGGATTCGAGGATGAAGGCCGCGATTGACGAATCGCCGGCGACGGCATTGGCGCCGGCGTTCATGCGGCCGACCGTCTCGTTGAGATGGTCGAGTTCGATCTGCGCCTGGCTCCATTGGCCGAGAAGGACGGGATTGCCCGGCGTGGTGCCGATCTGGAGGCGCGCGTTGATGGCCGCGACGAGGCCGTGATAGCGCTCGGCCGTCTGGTTGGCATCGATGCGCATGCCCTGGATCGCCGCGTTGTGCCCCGCGACCGTTTGTTGGAGTTGGCCAAGCTGGTTGCGCAGGTCCATCACCTTTTGACCGACGAAGGTGCCGGTTGGCGAAACGGGGGCCGGCATGATCTGGGGTGAAAGTGTGTTCGGCGCGCTTCCGGCTGGCGCGTTGCTCGGCACGGCCGCCTGACTCGGCGCCGCCTGAGCGAGCTGGGGTGCCGCGGGCCGCACCGGCGTCGCCGCCGCGATCTGCACAGGCTGCTGCGTCGTCGACAGCGAGGGGATGGCGTAGGGCAAGCCTTGGATCGACGCTGTCTGAGTGGCCCCGTAAGGCTGCGGCGTCATCATCGCATAGGCCTGGCCCGGGACCGGTTGCGCGGGCTGGGCCGCGGTCGAGGCCGGCTTCACCGCCTCCTTGCCCGCAGGATCACCGCCCGTCAGCTTCGGCCAGAGAATATCGTCCGAGAAGGCGCAGCCCGACAGAAGAAATCCGGCGCCAAGAACAACTGCGATGACTTTGGGTAGCGACATGCGTGTGCCCAAGAAACGGCCGCCAGACGATCGGAAGTGCCCCCTCCCCGTCGATCAAGAATGCGACGGTCGGCCACCAAAAAAATGACAGCAAGCGCTCCCCATTGCAATGACAATAGGGGTCGCGTCCGGCACCGCTCGGCACTTATCCACAAGGCGCCAACTTGCCAGGATTGGGCGGATTATCTACTGTCCGCCGCGTGGCCGGGCCGCGCTGTCTTGCGCGGTGTCACGAGGCCACGTCTCCAATGCGCCCGTAGCTCAACTGGATAGAGCACCAGACTACGGATCTGGGGGTTGGGAGTTCGAATCTCTCCGGGCGCGCCATTCACAGCAATCGTACTTGGGGGCGTGCCTGGAGCGGCCGGGCGCGCTCGTCCGATCGTTCGCCTCACCTGCGCATGCGGGCACGAGCGATCGGCCGCTCGAGGCAAGAGCGGCGTGTCGCGGGCTCAGAGATGGCCGCGGATGAATTGGCCGGCCGCACCGAGCGCGCGGCGACCGGGCTCTAGCTGCGCGTTCCACACGGGCCAGGCGTGAATCATGTGCGGCCAGATTTCGAGCGCCGTGGCGACGTGCGCTGCGCCCGCGGCGGCCGCTAGTCGCACTGCGTCATCTAGGAGCGTTTCGTCCGATCCAACTTGTATCAATAGCGGCGGCAGGCCTGACAAGTCGCCGAACAGGGGCGAAACGCGCGGATCCTTGCGATCCATTGCTCCGCCGAGATAGGCATCGGCGAGTTCCCCGAGATAGGTCCGGTGGATGAGCGGGTCGACCGAATCCTTGGTCGCGAGCGTCGAGCCCGACATCGTCAGGTCTGTCCATGGAGACACGAGCCAGGCGCAGGCCGGCACGGGCTCTTTCGCGTCGCGCAGATGCAGGGCCAAGGCCAAAGAGAGCCCGCCCCCGGCACTGTCGCCGCCGACCACGATCTCGTTCGCCTTGAAACCCTCCCGCCGCAAGAAGCGCCAGGTGGTGAGTGCGTCTTCGAGAGCCGCGGGGAAAGGGTGTTCAGGGGCGAGCCGATATCCCACGGCGAGGGTGCGGATGCCGGCTGCCCGTCCGGCCTCGGTCACCATGCGGCGATGGCTGAGAATCGAGCCGGAGCAATAACCGCCGCCATGGAAAAAGACCAAGACGCGCGAGGGATCACTGCCGGGGACGATCGACCATTCGCCAGGTATCCCGTCGATATCGACGGGCGAAAGTTTCACGTCCTCCGCGACCGGCCAGACGGACCCGACCTCGTCGAGGCGCTGGCGCCGCTCGTTCCACCCGACGGGGCGCGGCTTTGCGCTGAGGAGCGTTCGTATGGCTGCGATTTCACTTTGGGCCATCGCATTCTCCGGGAGGAGGGAAGAGGAGGCGATCGATCTGATGATCAAAAACACCCGCGCGGAAATTGTTCGCTTCGAGAGCGGTGGAGCCTCGATCGGTGCCATTTCGTCGACCGGAACATCTTACGGACTCTGGCATCGTCGTGCACCGGCGACCGAGGCCGGGTTGCGGACACGGGCGAAGCGCCCCGCAGGCTCGATTCCGGCAAGGGTCCGCACGTCCTATGACCTCGATCGCTCCCAACGGTCGCTGACATGATCGACGGCCATCTTCGGAACGATGAGGCCGAGGCTCATCGCCAGGATGACGATCGCGGCGAGGAGGCCGTCGGCGGCGGTCGCGCTGAGCAGATCCAGCGTCGTCCCGGAGCCGTTGGCGATCTGCAAGAGGCCGCTCGCCATCCTGAACAGGTCAACGCCCGGTATCATGGACACCACGGACGCGAAACCGATGGCGGCAAACGGCATGTGCGTGCGCCGCGAGACGGGCGTGAGGATGAGGGCCACCACGACGCAGGCGACCAAGGCGCCCGTCGCGGGCCCAAACCCAAGCAAAGTGAGTGCCGCCCAGCGCAGCGCGTGGGCGAACATCCCGATCGCAATCGGCCACGGCATCATGCGCGGCGGCGTGGAAAAAAAGATGCTGTATGCGGCAACGGCAACGCCGGCGGCGATCACGTCTTGCCACAATGGGACGGCCCTGCCGGCCGGGTCGGTCGGGAGCGAGATGCCGAGCAATGCCAGCCCGAGCAGCAGCCCCACCGAGATCGCGACGACGATGAGGCCGGCGTAAATCATGCGGGCGGCGCCAAGCGCGATCCGCCCGTTGATGAGGTCGAGCGCGCCGTTGAGCAGGTGCGGCCCAGGGACGAGGACCATGCACGGGCAGACCGCGACGAGGCGCAAGGACGAGCTCAGCTCGTAGCGGACGGCGAGGGCACCGATGATGCCCGCGAGGAGCGCCGCGCAAAATGGCTGGAGGAACAGATTGGCGCTGAGCCCGCCGAGCGCGCGGCGGAGGACGGCCCCGGCTCCGGCACTGAGGAATATCAGCAGCGCCGCCGAAACATGGTCGACCCCGAAGATCACCGCCAAGGCCACGGAGCCGGCCGCGGCCGCGAGCGCGAAAAGCCAGGTCGGCGCGGGCGGCGACTGCGCGATTCCGTCGATCGCCGCCATGGCGGCGTCGGGCGCCAGGCGGCCGGAGGCCATGTCCTCGACCGCCCGCATCGTCGACGCCACGCGGTCCATTTCGACGCCCGTGGGATCGGCCGAAACCTCGACACGCGGCGGCCCGTCGCGGCCATTGCCGACAAGCGCGAGTTCGCCCCAGCGCGGCATGAGCGTGGCATTGAGCCCGAACGCGCGGGCCAGGCGCCCGGCCGCGCGGACCGTCTGCTCGGTCGCCTGGCCGTTGACGTGAAGGACCCTCGCAGAAGCAAGAACGAGGCTGGCCCGCTCATCCGCCGTCATCGACACTCTCCCAACCCGTTCCGCGTCCGCGCCAGGCCCTGCCGCGTCATGCCGTCGCGGCGGCCCTCCGCTAAGATCCATCCGGGCCCGCGACGGAGGGCCTCACCATCTTCTTCGGGTCGACGACGCGGTCGAATTCGGCCTCGGTGACGAAGCCCAGCTTCAACGCGGCATCCTTGAGGGTGAGGTCGTTCTCCATGGCGTAGTGGGCGATCTTCGACGCCTTGTCGTAACCGATGACGGGCGAGAGCGCCGTCACCAGCATGAGCGAGCGCTCGACGTATTCGTTGATTTTTTTCAGGTTGGGTTTCGTGCCTTCGACCAGGAACCGTCGGAAGTTCGTGCAGCCGTCGCTCATGATCGTGATCGACTGCGCGATATTGAAGATCATGAGCGGCTTGTAGACGTTCATTTCGAGATAGCCGCCGGCACCGCCGAACCCCACGGCCACGTCATTGGCCATGACCTGGACCGCGATCATGGTGAGCGCCTCGCACTGGGTCGGATTGACCTTGCCGGGCATGATCGAGGAGCCCGGTTCGTTCGCGGGAATCTCCAACTCGGCAAAACCGGCGCGCGGGCCGCACGACATCAGACGGATGTCGTTGGCGATCTTGTAGAGGGACACCGCGAGAGTGCGGAGCGTCCCCGACAGCTGGACCAGCGCATCATGGGCCCCCTGCACCGCGAATTTGTTGGGGGCGGTGACGAAGGGCAGGCCGGTCAATTTCGCGATCTCGGCGGCGACCGCTTCGGCAAAGCCGGGCGCCGAGTTGATGCCGGTGCCGACCGCCGTGCCGCCGAGCGCCAGGCGGTAGACGCCCTCGAGCGCCGCGTCGATGCGCTCGAGGTCATCGGACAGCATCGCGGCATAGCCGGACCATTCCTGCCCCAAGGTCAGGGGCGTGGCGTCCTGCATGTGGGTGCGTCCGATCTTGACGATGTCGTCCCAGGCCTTCGCGTTCTTGTCGATGGCGTCGCGCAAGGCGCTCACCGCCGGGACGAGGCGTTGCTTCGCGTTGACCGCCGCGGCGATGCACATGGCGGACGGGAAGGAGTCGTTGGACGACTGCGCCATGTTGACGTGGTCGTTGGGATGGACAGGCGCATGGCTGCCGAGCGGCGTGCCGGCGATCTGGCAGCAGCGGTTCGAGATCACCTCGTTGACGTTCATGTTGAACTGGGTGCCGCTGCCGGTCATCCAGACATGGAGCGGAAACATGTCGTGATGCCGGCCGGCCAGGATTTCGTCGCATGCCTCGACGATCAGGTCATGGCGCCGATCATCGAGCCGCTGGCCCGCGTGGTTGGCGATGGCCGCGGCCTTCTTCAAGGTCGCATAGGCCGCGATCATCTCGCGGGGGATGAGGTCCTGGCCGATACTGAAATGCTCGAGCGAGCGCTGGGTCTGGGCGCCCCACAGCTTGTCAGCGGGTACCTCGACCGCGCCGAGGCTGTCGGTCTCTTTCCTCGTGCTCGCCATGCGATCTCTCCTGTGCGGGCCGGTGGGCGGACGGAATCACGGTCAGAAACGCCGGTGAAGGTTGCGGATATTCGGTCTATTCGCCCGTCGGAATCAACGGCGCGCCCGGCATCATTCGCCGCTTCTCGACGCAGGCGCCATGCGGCAGCATGAAGCGCCGCGCGTGGAATGCGGCGCGGTTCCCATGCGGCGCTTCCAAACCCGCGGCCGTTCACATCCGAACGCAGCGTGTCGGTTCGTGCCGGCGGTGGCGGTGCTTGCCCGTGGCCGGGAGGTGCCGGCTTCCTGCCGGCACCCTGCGCGATAGTCCCGACAATCGCCCGCTACTTCGCGGGGAAGACCTTCTTCGGGTTCGTTCCCACGTTGAAGGTCTTGGGATCGGCATTCGTGAATTCGTAGACAGCGAATTTGAACGTGCCGCAATCGCCATTGGCCGTGCAGTTGAGCTTGCCGCTCATGCCGTCGTAGTTCTTGGTGGCGAACAGCGCGTCACGCAGCGCCTTCCGGCCGATATAGGTGTTCCCCTCCTTGTCCGTGACCGCGACTTTCTCGATCGCTTTCATGGCGAGCGTGACCGCGTCGTAGGAGTACATGTGGAATCCCTGCACCGGGTTCTCGCCGTACTTCTCCTTGTGACGCTTCAAGAACTTGGGATAGTCCTTGCCCATGGCCTCGGCCGAGAGGTCGGGCGCCGTAAGGCGAATGCCGGAGACGGTGTTGCCCGTGGCCTCGATGAAGGTCGAGGTCAGCATGTTGCTCCCGACGATGACCTGCGTCGCGTCGAGGTCGCGCATTTCCTTGGCCTGACGCGCGATCTGGGCGCCGGCCGCGACGAAGACGGGAAGATAGACGACGCAGGGCTTGGTCGTGGCGATCCGCGTCAGCATCGGCCGCATGTCGACATCGGTCGGCGAAATGGCCTCGGTCGCGACCACCTTGCCGCCCATCTTCTCGAAATTGTCCTTGAACACGGCGACGAGCTGCTGGGCATAGGGGCTGCCGTCGTGGACCGTCGCCGCGGTCTTGCATTTCAAATCCTCGTACATCCACTTGGCGTCGCCCGCGCCCTGCCAAAGGTCGTTGTAGACGACGCGGAGGAAGCCGTCGAAGGTGGGGCCGCGATCGGACGCCGTTAGTTTGGGCGCAGTCGGCGTGGCGCCGACGGAGGGGATGCCGGCCTTCCACAGGATGGGCGCGCCAGGGGTCGTGGCGCTCGAGCAATCCATGCCCACGACCACGACGATATTGGGATTGGCCGCCAGCTTGGTCGCGGCCGTCTGGCCGCCCTCGGCGTTGCACAGGTCGTCCTCGACGAGGAACTTGACGGGGTGGCCTGCAACCTTGCTGCCCTTGTCCTCGATGGCGATCTCGACCGCGCGCGTGCCATCGATGCCGTAGGCGGCATCAGCGCCCGAGACGACATACATCCCGCCGATCTGGATGGGCGAGCCTTTGGGGATCTTGACGACGCCGACCGGATCATCGACCGGCCCGACTTTTGCCGCCTCGGTGGGTGCGGCAATGGTGGACACTGCGGCCCAGGCGGCGAACGCGGCCACGAGCCGTACGGCACTCAGTGGATGCATGTTCAAACTCCCCCGTTGCGATTGCGTTCGCGACACGCGACGGAGGATTCGAAGCGCCCGTTTGAACGACCGAGGCCGACCGTCGACGCGCACGGCGCCCATGGCTCAAACCGCTCGAACGAGCGAGCCCCGGTCCAGGCGCCAAACGACGTCGAAAAAGCAAGCGCCTGGCCTCGAGAAGCGCATCGGCGCACGGCTATGCTGACACCACCATGGGCGCTTAGCAATCCGCATCCACGGAACGCTCGGCCTCGCCCCGCGCATGGCGCCGAGCGGACGCCGTGCCGGAAAGAGCCCTGGCGACAGGCCTACCAGGCCACGGTTGCCAGGGCTGCGCGCATCTCCTCCTCCGTCAGCTTGAACGGGGCGGCAGGCGCCGTCGTCGCCGAGGTGATCCGCGTCGCGAAGCCAAGTTGATTGATTTCGACGCGGCCGGCCTGGTTCTCAAGGTACACGCCCTTGCCGCCGAGAAGGGCCACGAGGAGGTTGTCGGCGCGCTGTTCGCCCCAGAACTCTGTCCCGCGGATTCCGAGCGTCGCGACGGGCATCTTCACCTGGAAGGGTGCGCCCTCGACCTTGGAGAGCTTGCCGGTCGCAGCGCGGAACACGCCTTCGATGACGCGCACGCTGCCCTTGCCTTTGTTCTGCTTCGACGAGAAGACGTATTCGTCGATCGCGAGGCGGCTGTTGTCGCCAAGCGTCAGTTTCGTGTCGTCGATCATCGTGACTTCGACACGCGTGTCGCGGCCGGTCCTGATTTCATCGCCCACATAGACCTTGGCCTTTTCCGTGAGCGGACGCGTCTGTCCGCCGGCGAGCGCCGTTGCCTCTCCGCGGACGCGGCTGACCGTGCCGGCAAGCTCCGCCGCGGCAGCCTCGATTGCGCCGAGCGCCGCGGCGGCGGCGAGAGCGAGGATGATCGTCCGAAGAGGTTTCAGCATGGCACTCGTCCTTCGTTCCTGTGGTTCGTCTCTCATCGTTCTGAGCGCGGTTGACGATACACGACGTGGGGCTGGGGGGGGGGCCGCGCTTCGGTCGCTCCCTGGCCGCCGTTTGGGCTCGCTTCGATGAATTACCGTCGCCGTCGCCGCGCGGATGCAGCGCCCATGATCGGCCCCGCGGGTCCGGCATGCTCACGACTGCGTGATCGGGAGAGAGTTACTGGGGGATCGCCGAACGGATGAAGACGACCGCGCCTTTTGCGGAACTGACGCGGCCGTGGGGGAGGCCCTTCGGCGCCAGGTGATAGTCGCCGGCCTTGAGCGTGATGTCGCCAAGGGTCATCTCGCCCTCGATCATCAGGCACTCCTCGTCGGCCGGGTGTTCGTGGCCGTCGTAGGTGGTGCCTGGTTCGAGGCGCATGAGGATCGAGCGCATGCCGGCGATGCGGTCCTCGAACAGCGTTTTCACCGCGATGCCGGG
This sequence comes from Alphaproteobacteria bacterium, assembly GCA_046349515.1. GTDB lineage: Bacteria > Pseudomonadota > Alphaproteobacteria > CADEGL01 > CADEGL01 > JBGPGW01. The sequence goes on from JAXMCE010000017.1 coordinate 21,193, forward strand.
CGCAAGCGGTGTCCACTCGCCGACACCGGCCCTAATCGTCACGAAGGATCGGGTGGACGGAGCAAGGGCAATCCGCCGCTTGACCGCGTCGAGCAGGTGGCCAGGGGGCTCGACCGGCTCATCCGACGCGACGAGGGGGGCGAGGCGCTCCTCCCAGGCCGCGACGGCCCGCGCCGCCTGGGGATCGCGCCCGATCTCGGCTTCAAAGCGCGTGCGCGCATCGGAATCGAGCGTGTCGAGCACGTACTCGCCCGCCAACGCGTCGAAATCCAGCCATTTCACGCTTCGAGGCATGTCTTCAGCTTCGCCAAACCGCGGCGAATCCAGCTCTTGACCGTGCCCAAAGGGGCATCGAGCTGGTCCACCAATTCAGAATGATTATAGCCCAAACAATAGGCCATCAGCACGGCCTTGCGCTCGGCCAGCCTAAGCTTCTCCAAACACACGGAAATCGCGCTCGCCGCTTCGCGCTGCTGCGTCCGGTCCGCCGGATCGGCCAGAGTCGCCGCAAGATGGCCCTCGAGATCCCCCTCGCTGGCGGCCAAGGGATCAGTGCGCTGTTGGCGCAGCCGGTTGATGGCCGCATTGCGCGTGATGCTGATCATCCAGGTCATGGCCTGGCCCCGATCAGGGCTATAGCTCGCCGCATGCCGCCAAATCCGCACGAATGCCTCTTGGAGGACCTCCTCGGCCCAATCCCGCCTTCTCAAGATACGCAGGCAGACCGAAAAAAGTTTCGCGGCAGCCAGGCCATAGAGCTCATCGAAGGCGGAATTTTCGCCCCTGCCGCAGGCTGCCAGGAGGGAGACGAGGGCACCCTGGGCTTCGCTCATCGGCCGCCGTCCGCGCGCGCCGACGGTCGATTGCAGTCATGGTTAACGTGAAACCCGTTGCGGGCTCGCTGAAACGGCTCAGTGCTTTGCCTTGTGCCTCGCCGCATCCTCTCCCCCGAGATAGTAGTGCGTCGTCGGCTTGAGTTCGTGGTCGAGCTCGTAGACGAGCGGAACCCCTGTCGGAATCTCGAGCTTGGGGATGGCCTCGTCCGAGACCGAGTCGAGATATTTGACGAGCCCCCTCAAGCTGTTGCCGTGCGCCGCGATGAGGAGGCGCTTGCCCGCGCGAAGCTCGGGCGCGATTGCATCGTGCCAATACGGCAGCACGCGCGCGATCGTGTCCTTCAAGCTCTCGGTGCGCGGCCGCTCGTGGGGCGCGAGGTCCGCATAGCGCGGATCGGCGTTCGATGAACGCTCATCACCAGCCTCGAGCGAGGGCGGTCGCGTGTCGAAGCTCCGTCGCCAGACGAAGACCTGCTCGTCGCCGTACTTCTTCGCGGTCTCTGCCTTGTTGAGTCCTTGGAGGGCGCCGTAGTGACGCTCATTGAGGCGCCAGCTGTGGTGGATGGGCAGCCACATCCGGTCCATTTCCTCGAGCGCCAGCCACAGAGTCTTGATCGCGCGCTTGAGGACGGAGGTGAAGCAGAGATCGAAATCGAGGCCGGCTTCGGCCATGGCGCGGCCTGCCGTGCGCGCCTCGGCGACCCCTTGGTCCGAAAGGTCGACATCGGTCCAACCTGTGAACCGGTTGTCCTTGTTCCAGACGCTCTGGCCGTGACGGAGGAGGACGAGTTTCATCGGGGTCTCGCGGAGCCGTGTTTATAGGTCACTCCTCGCCCTGTCCAGCCGCTCGCGATCGGTTGTGGCCGAGCGCCCCGGCCCGCTAGATTCGGACTCGCAAAGGGGAGAGAGCCATGGCCGGGCAATACGACGCGATCATCATCGGCGGGGGTCACAACGGTCTGGCCTGCGGCGCTTATCTCGCCAAGGCGGGCCTCAAGACGCTCGTCCTCGAGCGCCGTCCCATCCTCGGTGGCGCCGCGGCGACCGAGGAAGTCGTTCCGGGCTTCCGCATGTCGCTGGCCTCCTACCTCTTCGGCATGATGCCGAAGCGCGTCATCGACGAACTCGATCTTTTCAACAACGGGCTCACAATCCTGCCCTGCAAGGGCATCTTCCATCCGACCGAGGACGGCGGTGCTCTCGTCGTCCATGACGACGAGGCGACGACGCAACGCTCTTTCGCGCGTCTCTCGAAGCACGACGCCGAAGCCTACGCCGACTACAACGCCTACATGGCCGACGTGACCTCGATCGTGCGCCCGCTCATGTTCGAGACTCCCTTCGATCCCTCGCGCCGCGACTGGCGCGGCTACAAGGACATGGCGAGTTTCGTCTGGCGGCACCGGAAGATCGGCGGAAAGTTCTTCCGCCTTGCCGATCTCTTCACGATGAGCAGCTACGACTTCCTCTCGCAGTGGTTCGAGAACGATTCGATCAAGGCGGCCTTGGGATACCAGTCCTCGGTCGGTACCTACGCCTCGCTCAAATCGCCGGGATCGGCCTATGTGCTGCTTCACCATATTCTCGCGCATGACGTCGAAGTGGGCTGGGGCTTCGCCAAGGGCGGCATGGGCGCCATCTCGGCCGCGATCGCCAATGTGGGCCAACGCCACGGCATGGAGGTGAAGCTGGATGCGCCCGTGGCCAAGGTGATCGTGAAGGGCGGGCGGGCGACAGGCGTCGTGACGACGGCCGGCGACACCTACGAGGCCAAGCTCGTCGCGTCCAATGCGCATGCGAAGCCGCTCTTCGAATCGCTCGTGGGCCGAGAGCACCTTCCAGCGGAATTGATGGCCGACCTTGCCCGATTCCGTACGTTCTCGACGGCCTTCAAGCTCAACATCGCGTGCGATGCCGTGCCGCGCTTCAAGGCGTTCGATGCGGCTTCGACCGGGCTCGACTACCCGGATTTCACCCATATCGGACCGGACGTCGACTACATGGAACGCGCCTACGACGACGCGAAATACGGCTGGTACTCATCGCGCCCGTTCCTCTCGCCGGTCGTGCCCACGATCCACGACGATTCGCTCGCACCCAAGGGCAAGCACGTCGTCAACATCTTCGGCGGCCACGCGCCCTACGAGCTGAAGAACGGCGTATGGGCGAACGAGCGCGACAATTTCGTCAAGAACGTCATGGCCGTGATGGATGAGCACGCGCCTGGCTTCTCGTCCTCGGTCATCGACATGCAGGTGCTGCTCCCGCCCGATCTCGAGGAGATCATCGGCCTGCCGCAGGGGCACATCTTCCACGGCGAGATCACGCCCGACCAGCTGTTCTTCAAGCGCCCCGTGCCGCACTACGCGGACTATCGGAGCCCTGTCGTCGGGCTCTATCAATGCGGGTCCTCGACCCATCCGGGGGGCGGGGTCACTGGCGTGCCGGGACGGAACGCCGCACGCGAAATCCTCAAAGATTGGCCGCGATTGCGGCGCTAGCCGATGGGCGCCTGAGGTCCGCGAAGAGAATAGGCGCGACTCCTTCCGATCACCGCACGGCGCATTGTCGGCGACAGCGCCGCACGGCTAAGGTGTCGGCCGCTTGAGAAGGGAAGGGGCGAGACTTCATGCGGGAATGCGATTTTCTCATCGTTGGCGCGGGCATCGCCGGCGCTTCGGCCGGCTACTGGCTCGCGAAGACGCACCGGGTCATTCTGCTCGAACGCGAAGAGCAGCCCGGCTACCACACGACCGGCCGTTCGGTCGCTGTCTACACCGAGGCTTATGGGCCGCGGGTCATCCGCGCGCTCGCCATTGCCGGGGGGCCGTTCTTCCAGACGCCGCCCGCGGGATTCACCGACGTGCCCCTCTGCCATCCGCACGGCCTCATGTTCGTCGCGCGCGAGGATCAGAAGACGGTGCTCTACGATGCGCTCAAGGCCGTGCAGCCGCTCTCGCCCAGCATCCACGAGATCAGCGTGGACGAGGCCGTCCGCACGGTGCCGGTGCTGAAGCGCGACTACCTCGCGGCCTGCTTTCTCGATCCGAACACCATGGCCCTCGACGTCAATGCCATCCACCAGGGTTATCTCAGGGGCCTCAAGGCCGCGGGCGGGGAGATTGTGACGGATGCCGAAGCCCAGCACCTCGAACGAAAGGGCGGCAAGTGGCATGTGCGCACGCCCGCGGGCGATTTCGCCGCCCCGGTCGTCATCAACGCCGCGGGCGCCTGGGCCGACGTCCTGGCCGAGCGGGTCGGTGCGCGCACGATTGGAATCGTGCCCAAGCGCCGCACCGTGATCGCCTTCGCGCCGCCGGCCGGGACCGACACGAGTCACTGGCCGGTCGTGTTCGACACCGAGGAGCAGTTCTATTTCAAGGCCGATGCCGGGACCGTACTGGGATCACCGGCCGATGAGACGCCCTCGCCGCCGACCGATGCACAGCCCGAGGAGATCGACATTGCGCTCACGATCGACAGGCTCGAGCGCGCGACGACGATGCAGGTTCGGCGCATCATCCGGAAATGGGCTGGACTTAGAAGTTTCGTCACGGACGGTGTCCCGGTCGCGGGCTACGACCCACATGTCGAGGGCTATTTCTGGCTGGCGGGGCAGGGAGGCTACGGCATCGAGACCTCGGTCGGCCTCTCGCGCTGTGCGGCCGGGCTGGTAACAGGCAAAGGCCTGCCGGACGAGGTCAAGGCGCTCGGCGTCGCCGAGCGCGATCTCGCACCCCAGCGCCTCTGGGACGGCACGGCGGTTGCGGCAAGCCACCACTGAAAAGACGAGCGCCCGCGGGACATCTCCCGCGGGCGCCGTCGTCCCGTCCCGATCCGTTCAGGCGGCCGCTTTCAATTGCGGCATCACCTTCGTCGCGAACAGCTCCATGCTGTTCAAAATCAGGCGCTGGTTCATCGTCGGCAAGGCCAGATCGGCGAGGAGGTTCTCGACGCCGCCGACTTCGCGCAATTCGTTGAGGCGCTCCGCCACATAGTCCGGCGGGCCAATGACGATGTTGCCCCGCTCCGCAAGGAACTCGTAGCACATCTTTTCGGTCGGCTTGGGTTGTTCGCCCGGATTCATGAACATGGAGAGGCCGCGGAACGGATTGTTGTAAAGGAACACGAAGGACGCGCTCTCGCGCGCCTCGCGCTCGGCTTGCTCCATGGTCGGCGCGACGTAGATCTGGCGCAGGACGCTGATGTGCTTCTTCGGGTCGACCGGGCGCCCGTCGAATTTCGAGCGGTGCTCCGCGTACATCTTGGCGTAGGCGTTGATCGCCTTCGGTGGCGGCTGCCAAAGCTGCACGTTGATCCCGTTCTTGGCCGCGAATTCGATCGAGCCCGGGCTTGAGCACACCTGATAGAGCGGTGGATACGGCTTTTGGAGCGGCTTAGGGACGATGCTGAGCTTCGTCACGCGCTCGCCGTCCCGCCAGCGCTCATCCGACGGAAACATGGGATGCTTCCAGGTCGTCGTCGGTGCCGGGAAGGTGTAGTTCGGACCCTGGTGGCTGAAGAACTCCTCTGTCCACGCCTTCTTCAGGATCTCGAGCGTTTCACGGAACAGTTCCATCAACGTGTCGGAGTTCCTGGGATCGGCATTCGGATGGAAGTTGGGACCCTCCCGCGGCCAGACGCCGCGGCCGACCGAGATGTCGAGCCGGCCTCCGAGCAGGTGGTCGAGCGTCGCCAGGTCTTCCGCGAGCCGAAGCGGATGCCACCACGGCAGGATGACCGCGCAGAGACCCATGCGCAGCCGCTTCGTGCGTTGTCCCAAATCCGACGCGATCAGGATTGGATTGGGGATGTTGCCCATGCCCTCGGGGCCGAAGTGATGTTCGGCCAGCCAGACATTGTCGAAGCCGGCCTGGTCGGCGAACACCGCCTGTTCGCGCAGGTTCTTGATGATCTCGGGATAGGTCCGCGTATTGCCCGGGTCGGCCAGGGTCGTGAAAAGACTGTAGCGCATGGCGTGTCTCCTCTCGGTCTGGAACGATAGCAACGCGTCCCTCGCCGCCGCAAGGTGGCGTTCCCGACCCGGCCTTTGGCCGCGACTGCCTCTCGCTCTCAGGCGCGCCGCAGCCCCAGGCGGTTGGCGATGTTGTTCTTCTGGATGGCGGAGGAGCCGCCCGCGATGTTGAACACCAGGATGTCGCGGACGTAGCGCTCCATGTCGACGCCTTTGACGCAGCCATAGGCGCCCATCACGCGCTGGCACGCCAAGACGATGTCCTCGGCCGTCTCGGAGACGAAGAGTTTCGCCATCGAACTTTCGACCCCGCAGGGCTTGTCCTCGTTCGCGAGCCAGCTCGCTTGCTGGAGCACCAGCCGCGCGGCAAGAAGTCGCGTCTTCGCGTCGGCCAAGGCGTGACGCACCGATTGGTGCGCGCCGATCGGCTGGCCGAACTGTTTGCGCTCGAAGCTGTAGGTCCAGGCGTCATCGAGCGCCGCCGTCGCGAGGCCCAGGGCCATGGCGGCGACCTCGAGCTTCTCGACGTCGAGGGCCGGCCCCGCGAGCATGGGCCAACCGCGGTTCCAGCCCGCCTCTTCGCCGACCACGTTCTCGACCGGCACTTCGACATTGTCGAAGACGACGTCGGTGAGCGTGGCGCCGCGCATGCCGATGCCGTCCATGCGCGTGATCGCGACCCCGGCGCTCTCCCGAGGGACCAGCACGAAGGAGAGATTCTCGTAGCGCCGCGCCGAGGGATCGGTCCGGACGAGCGTGTAGATGTAGTCGGCGACCGAGGCGCCGGTGCAGAACCGCTTGGCACCGTTCACGATGACGCGGTCGCCTTTTCGCTCGGCGCGGGTCGTGACACTCGCGAGGTCGGCGCCCACATCGGGCTCGGTGAGCCCGTAAGCGAAGAGGATCTCGCCCTTGGCAAGCCGGGGCAGGAAAGCGCGCTTCTGGCGCTCGGACCCCGCCGCCAGGATGTTCATGCCGCCGTAGCAGGCGCACATGATGTAGGGCACGGCAATCGCAAGGCTGCGCCGCGAGAGTTCCTCGATCGTCGCCATGGTCGCGGCGATGTCGCGTCCGTTTCCGCCGTATTCCTCGGGGATCGTCGAGCCCGTGACGCCCAACGCCACGAGCTTGCCGAACACCTCGCGAGGGAAGCGGTCCTCGGCGTCCCAGCGCTGCGCGGCCGCGCGTGGCATTTCCGCCTCGACGAAACGCTGGAGCGTCTCGCGCAGCATCACGATGTGTTCGGGTTCCTCGAAATCCATGGCGTCCTACCGCGGAAGGCCCAAGCGATTGGCGATGTTGTTGCGCTGAATCGCCGAGCTACCGCCGATGATGGGCAGGAGCAGAACGTCGCGAACATGGCGCTCCAGGTCGAAGCCTTCGGCATAGCCATAGGCGCCGAGCACCGTCTGGCAGGTGAGGACGATGTCCTTCGCCATTTCGGTGACGAAGAGCTTGGCCATCGAGCTTTCGACGCCGCAGGGCAAGCGCCGGTCGGCGCGCCAGGCCGCGTGGTACATCATGAGGCGCGCCGCATGGAGCTTGGTGCGAGCGTCCGCCAGCATGTGCCGGATCGACTGATACGCCGAAACAGGCTTGCCGAACTGTTGTCGCTCCTGGCTGTAGGTCCAGGCGTCTTCGATCGCGGCTTCGGCGATGCCGATGCCGATCGCCGCCACTTCGAGCTTCTCGACGTCGAGCGTCGGGCCCGCGAGCATGGACCAACCGTTGTTCCAGCCTGCCTCGCCGCCGACGATGTTGGCCGACGGGATCTCGACATCCTCGAAAGTCACGTCGTAGGAGGGGAAGCCCTTGAGGCCGAGGGTCCCGATGGGAGTCATGTCGATTCCCGGCCGGTCGGATGGCACGAGGAGAAGCGAGAGGTTCCGGTAGCGCGGCTCGTTCCGGTCGCTTCTGACGAGGAGATAGATGTAGTCGGCGATCTTGGCGCCGGTGAGGAAGCGCTTGGCGCCATTGATGACGACCACATCGCCCCGCCGGTCGGCGGTGGTCTTCACGCTTGCGAGATCGGCGCCCACATCGGGCTCGGTGAGGCCGTAGGCGAACAGGAGCTCGCCGCGCGCGAGTCTCGGCAGAAGCGATCGCCTCTGCTCCTCCGAGCCGCTCTCGAGGATGTTCATTCCGCCGTAGCAGGCGCAATTGATGTAGGAGACAGCGACGGGGAAGCTGCGCTTGGCCAGTTCCTCGATCGTGACCATGGTGGCCAGAATGTCGCGGCCGGAGCCGCCATACTCCTCGGGGATGGTCGAGCCGAAGATGCCAAGCGGCGCCAGCTTCTCGAAGATGTGGCGCGGGAACTCGTCGGCCTTGTCCCAGCGCGCGACCTCGGCCCGCGGCATTTCCTGCGCGACAAAGCGCCGCAGCACCTCGCGCAACTGGGTGATGTGATCGGGTTCGGTGAAATCCATCGTGAGGCCCGGTGCGTGCGGGTCCTGCTAACCGCGCTCAGCGCCCGGTGAACTTAGGCTTTCGCTTTTCCCGGAAGGCGGTCACGGCCTCCTGATGGTCGGCTGTGCTGTTGGTCACCGTCTCATAGGCGATGCTCGCATCCATGATCGAATGGGCAAGCTGGCGGAGGCCGATGTTGACGGCCGTCTTTGAGTATCGAATGGCCTGGGTCGCTCCGGCGGCGATGCGCTCGGCGAATCCATAGACGCGCGAATCGAGCTCCGATTCCGGCACGGCGTGGTTGACGAGGCCGATGCGCGCGGCCTCGGCTCCCGTGAGCACGTCGCCCGTCATGAGGAATTCCTTCGCGCGCGCATAGCCGATGAGTTGCGGCCAAATGACGGCTCCGCCGTCACCTGCGACAAGGCCCACGGCCACGTGCGGGTCGGCGATCTTGGCGGTCTCGGTCGCGAAAATGACATCGCAGAAGAGCGCCATCGTCGTGCCAAGGCCCATGGCCGCGCCGTTGATGCGGGCGATGATCGGTTTTTCGCAATCGAGGATGCCGAACACGATCTTCTTGGCTTCGACGCGCGTGCGCTCCCACTTGGCCTTGTCGTCGATCATCTCCTGCATCCAGTTGATGTCGCCGCCGGCGGAAAACGCCTTGCCGGCACCCGTGAGCACGATGACGTCCGCTTCCGGGTCTTCGGCCACGTCGTAGAAGACCCGCCCCAACTCCTCGTGGAGGACCGCCTCGATCGCGTTGAGGACTTCGGGCCTGTTCATGGTGATGGTGAGGATCCGTCCCCGCCGGTCGAATTTGAGCCGTTTGTAGCTGGCGTAGCTCACCCCATTTCCCCCTGTCGGCCATGGCCGTGACCTCATTGTCACGGCCCGTCATGAAGCCGGCGCATCGTGCCCAAAGTCGCGGCCGGGCGAAAGGCGGCCTGGTGCGACGGTTTGTCCCTTTTCTCTGCCACGCCTTCGAGATGCCCGTCTATCCGCTTGGGCCCATTGGAGAGAAGAGTTATCCACAAGGCTAGTTTTCATAGCCGCTTGTTTAAATTATTCGCTTTGGTGGTATTCCATTTCCATGTCGTGCAATTGGCGCGACAAAGCAAAACAATTCGCAAATCGCATAGGCATGGCGCCGTGGTTGTCGGTTGCAATACGGGCGCCTCAGGAAGCGTTCGAACGATCTCCGCCTAGGCATTGAAATGTCCGGAGAAGCGAATTTGCCGGCGATGAAAAATGGAGTGGCGTGGTTCTTGCGAGGATGGCGGCATGAGTTGGGAGGTGGCGAACCGGGGACGAAAGGGGCCGAAGAACCCGCGTCCTGCGGCAGCGTGAATCCATCCCTGACGGTTTGATTTTTGTTCTTGCGTTCTAGCCTACCCCCACCAGGCTGGAACGTTCAAAGGGCCGGATGAAAATCCGGCCCTCTTTTTTTGCTCATCGCCCCGGATGGGTCCTCTAGGGTCCGAAGGCTCACGCGGGTGGCATCCCTCTCGGCCGCGTCAGGTCATCCGGCGAGCGCGGCCTCGATACTCTGGATGATCGCGGGATCCTCGGGCTCGACGCGCGATGGCCACGCTCCCGCCAGGTCGCCCCGGCCGTCGACGAGGTATTTGTGGAAATTCCAGCGGGAGACCGCATCCTCGCCGATCTCGCTCGCGACCCACCGGTAAAACGCGTGGGCGCCTGCTCCGATCACCACCTGCTTCTTGGCCATGGGGAAGGTGATCTTGTAAGTCCGGTCGCAGAACGCCCGGATCTCGGCATCGCTCCCTGGTTCCTGCGCACCGAAATCGTTCGACGGCACGCCGAGCACCACGAGGCCCCTCTGCCGATACCGGTCCCACAGACTTTGGAGGCCCCGGTACTGCGGGGTATAGCCGCATTCGGATGCCGTGTTGACCACGAGCACGGCCTTGCCGGCAAAGTCGCGAAACGCGAGCGGGCGCCCATCGTTTGCCTCAATCGTCAGGTCGTGTGCGTTCATGGCCGTTCCCCCGGCGGCCGGCCGCTCTCGAGGCGCGCCGGTGTCAACTGTAGCGCTCTTCGGTCCACGGATCGGCCTCGTTGTGGTAGCCGCGGACTTCCCAGAACCCCGGCTTGTCCGTGGGGCTGAACTCGACGCGCGCGATCCACTTGGCACTCTTCCAAAAGTACCGCTTCGGCACGACCACGCGCACGGGCCCGCCGTGGTCGAGGCTGAGCGGCTTGCCTTCCCACCGGTGGGCGAGCAACACGTCGTCGTCATCGAAGACGCTGATCGGCAGGTTGGTCGTATAGCCGTCGAAGCTATGGAAGATGACGTGCCGCGCCTCTGGCAACGGTCGCACGGTCTCGATGATGTGGCGGGCGGCGACCCCTTCCCAGTGGTTGTCGAAGCGCGACCAGGCGGTGACACAATGAATGTCGGAGACGGAACGGCTTTGCGGCTGGGCCAGGAAATCGTTCCAGCGCCAGATCGCAGGCGTCGAGACACTGCCATCGATTGCAAGCTGCCAGGTCTCGAGGCGGATCTTGGGCTGCGCTCCCAAATCGAGCACCGGCCAGTCGCGCACCTCGCGCTGGCCGGGCGGCAGCCGCTCGCGCGCGGGATCGCCGGAGGCGCCGGTCAGAAGCCGGCCCTCGCGGGCCCACTTCTCCTTCGTCTCGATGAGCTTCTTGCGGAAACCTTTCGGGGTTTCGTCGTCCACGCCGATCGCACCGATCCCTTGCGGCGGCCGCACCTCGCCGTCCGCTTGACCTCAGTCTAGCATGGGACTTGGTCGTGAATCAGGTGTAGGCGGCGTAGGACTTCTCGTCGACAAGGCGAGAGCCGAGAGACTCGCTGATCGCGCGCTTGATGATCGCTCTCCGGTCGTTCAAGCGATAGACCGAACGCGCAAGTTCGATGAAGGCGAGGCCGAAATCGCGGGCCCGCTCGCAGGTCCGTACCGAATCTTCGATGTCCCACAGCCGCTCGTTGACGACGCGTAAATCGGCGGTGAGTCGCTCGAGCGCGCCCGATCGTGGAATCGTTTGGTCGCGGGTCTCGGTGAGCAGGCTCAGTTCGCGCCGGACGTTGTCGCGTTTCACGGGATCCTGGATTCGCTGCGCCTTGATCTCGAGTATGGTGATCTTGTCGATGAGTTCGCCGGGCGAGACTGGAATGGTCACGGCCGAAATTTCGACGGGCGTGGCAACGCATTGGGCGGGGAGAGTCATATGTCCATCCTCGGATCCTGTACCGCGATGCTGCGGCGGAGTGCTTAAAGACGTCTTAATGCTGAGCCCGTGGGGCCGAAGATGATGGGCCTCCGGCGGCGGGGCATACCAGACTCGGGTATGCTACGGGGCCGGGGGAGAAGGAATCAGGGCGGATGGAGCATGAGCTGGCGTTCCCGGCGGTCGAGGCGGCCACGTCGCCGCGTATCGTCTCGCTTCTCGCGTGCGCGACGGAGATCGTCTCGGCCCTCGGCTATGGCGAGGCCCTCGTCGCGCGCTCCCACGAATGCGATTTTCCTCGGACCGTCGCGGCTCTACCTGTCGTCACGGAGTCCAAAGCCGGCACTGAGCCCACGAGCGCGGCCATCGACCGTCAAGTCCGGGCCGTGCTCGAACAGGGCCTTTCCATTTACCGCGTCGATGCCGAGCTCCTCCAGTCGCTCGAGCCCGATCTCATCATCACGCAGACTCAGTGCGAAGTCTGCGCCGTCAGCGCAAAAGACCTCGACCAGGCCCTCCGCCAATGGACCGACCGGCAACCGCGCATCGTCTCGTTGGCGCCGAACGCCCTCGCCGACGTGTGGAAAGACATCGAGACGGTCGCGGCCGCGCTCGGTGCGCCGGAACGCGGGGCCGCGCTCGTCGATCGGCTCCGTTCACGCATGTCCCGTGTCAGCGCGCAGGCCCTCGCGCGGAGCAACAGGCCGCGCGTTGCATGCATCGAGTGGATTGATCCGCTCATGGCGGCTGGCAATTGGATGCCGGAGCTTGTCGCGATGGCGGGCGGGACCAATCTGTTCGGCATCGCGGGCCGGCACTCGCCTTGGATGAGCTGGAGCGAGTTGGTTGCGGCGGACCCTGACGTCATCCTCGTTCTTCCGTGCGGATTCGGCATTGCGCGGGCGCGGCAAGAGATGCCCGTTCTCACCGCGCGACGGGAGTGGTCGTCCCTCGGCGCCGTCCGAACCGGTCGCGTCTTCCTTCTCGATGGCAACCAGTTCTTCAATCGGCCCGGCCCGCGCCTCGCCGAGTCGCTCGAGATTCTTGCGGAGATTCTTCACCCGGACGCGTTCGCGTTCGGATATCGCGGAGTCGGTTGGGAGTCGTTCGCGCCGGCATCCCGCGCGCGACACGCGCAGCGCGACGACGCGAAGGCCGCGCACGGCGCCCAAACCGTGTGACAGGCAAGAGGGCTATGGCTAAGCTCGCGCCATGATGGGGCTCGGGAAGAGCGGGCGCTGCCTCGTGGGTTGGCGCAGCTGCGTCATTGGCGTCTTGCTCGTCGTCTCGCTCAGCCTGGCGCCTGTCTCGCGGGCCGCGGCGCAAGATCCTGCCGCGCCCTCGGCTTCCGATACGTCCGCGCGGCCCGTCACCGTCGAGGAGCTGAAGGACCTCGTCTCGACACTCGAGGATGACTCCGCGCGGGCCGCCTTCATCCGCCAGTTGCGCGCCTTGATCGCCGCCCGATCCCAATTGGCGGAGGAGCGCGCCGAGCCACCAGGGGGTGCGCTTCTTGCTTTCGCGTCGACCATCGCGGAGCGCATCGGCAACCGGGCCGCGGCAGCGGCCTCCATCCTACTCGACCTGCCCCAGGCGCTGGGCGGAGCCTGGTCAAAGCTTGCGCGCATGCGGACAAGCGCGGAGGGCGCGGGCGATGTCGGCCGGGTGATGGTCATTTTCCTGCTTGGGCTCGCTCTCCAGGGGCTCATGCATCGGGTGGTGCGCCGCCCCCAGGCGCGGCTGACCGCGTGGCCGCCAAACGGCTGGGTCCAGCGCTTGGGTCTCCTGCTCGCCTACACGCTCCTCGATCTAGCGCCGATCGGCGTCTTCGCGGGCGCGGCGTTCCTTGCGCTGTCCATCGTCGATGTGCCGCGCGGCGTCCGGCTCGCGACCTTTGCCTTGATCGAGGCCCATGTCCTCTCCGGCCTCGTGGCTGCGGCGGCACGATTTGCGCTCGCGCCGCGCGCGGCATCGCTGCGACTGATTGGGTGGGGCGATGAAGCGGCGAACTACGCGTACCTCTGGATCCGTCGGCTGAGCGCAGTCGGAATCTACGGCTACATCTTGGCGTCGTCGTCGACATATTTCGGCGTGCCACGCGGCGTTGATCGTGTCGCAATCGACCTCGTTGGGCTCGTCGTCGTCATCATGATGGCCATGGTCGTCCTGCAGAATCGTGCGGCCATCGCGGCTTGGCTCCGCGGGGCGGCGCGCGCGGAGCCTGCGCCGCCCGGCTCCTGGGCACGCATCCGCGCTTGGGTCGCGAGCGGCTGGCACATTCTCGCGCTCATCTATCTTTTCGCGGCCTATGTCGTCTGGGCCGCCGACGTGCCGGGCGGATTCCGCTTCCTCGTGCGTGGCACGGTTCTGACGGCGCTCGTCCTCCTCTTCGCGCGACTGATCAGCGCGGGCATGCATCGCGCGATCAATCGCGGCTTCGCCCTCTCGGAGGAAACGAAGGCGCGGCTGCCCCTGCTCGAGGCGCGCGCGAACCGCTATTCCTCGGTCTTTCACACGGCGGTTCGAATTGTTGTCTATGGCATCGCGGCGCTCGCGATCCTCCAGGCCTGGAGCGTCGACAGCTTGGACGTTCTCGCGAGCGATCTCGGCAAGCGCGCGCTCTCGAGCCTCTTCACGATCGGCGCCATCTTCATCGTCGCCTTCCTCGTCTGGGAGGGCGTGAATGCCGCGCTCGACTACCACGTCGCCAAAGCTGGCGGCTCGGCACGCCAAGCCAAGCTCCGCACCGCGCTGCCGATTCTGCGTCGCATCCTCCTGATTGCTCTCGCGGTGATGGTCGTCCTGTCGGTTCTGTCGCAGATCGGGATCAACGTCGCTCCGCTCCTCGCCGGGGCCGGGGTCATCGGGATCGCCGTTGGATTGGGCGCCCAGAGCCTCGCGAAGGACGTCCTCAAGGGCCTGTCCATCCTCCTGGAGGACAGTATCGCCGTGGGCGACGTGGTGAGCGTCGGCGGGCGCACGGGCCTGGTCGAAGATCTCTCGGTCGGCAGCATCCGGCTGCGCGACTTGAACGGCGCCGTCCACATCATTCCGTTCAGCGAGGTCACGACGATCGTCAACATGTCGAAGGAATACGCTTACGCGGTCATCGAGGCGTCGGTCGGCTATGGCGAGGACATCGACCGCGTCTCGACGGTGCTGGAGGAGGTCGGGGCCGCGCTCCGGGCCGACCCGGCGGTCGGCCCCGACATCCTCGAACCCATCGAAGTCATCGGTGTTGAGCGGTTGGGAGAGTCGTCCGTGGTGATCCGGGCGCGCATGAAGACACGTCCGATCAAGAACTGGGACGTCGAGCGCGCGTTTCGCCGCCGCATGAAGATGCGCTTTGATGAGCTGGGAATCGAGATTCCATTTCCGCAGCGCACGGTGCACATCGCGGGGCCGCCCACCCTGCCGCGCGCGGCGGAGGACGGGAAACTGTCCTGACCCCGTGGGGTCGTGCGCGCCGCGTCGGCGGGCGGTTTCGAGCCTTGTCAGGCCGCGCGGCGCCTGCGTAAGGTGCGCGCCTGTCGCCCTCGCACCATCGATCCCATGACGCCTCCCTCTCCGCACGTGCCGCCCTACGGCCTTGTCAACTGGCTTGGCGTCTGGACGTTCTACGCCAAGGAGGTCCGGCGCTTCGCCAAGGTCTCGCTCCAGACGATCGTGGCGCCCATGGTGACGACGCTCCTGTTTCTCGCGATCTTCACGCTTGCTCTCGGCGGGGCCGCCAAAACGATCGCCGGCATACCCTACGCGTCGTTCCTGATGCCGGGCCTGGTCATGGCCGCCGTGATGCAGAACGCATTCGCTAACACCTCGTCCTCGGTCCTCATCTCGAAGATCCAGGGCAACATCGTCGATGTGTTGATGCCGCCGCTCACGGCGGGCGAGCTGACGACCGGCTACGCGCTCGCCGGCATGACGCGCGGCATTGCTGTCGCGATCGCGACGGTCCTCTGCCTCTGGCTCTTCGTGCCAGTGGCGCTGCCGGCGCCCTGGGCCGTCGTGGTGTTCGGGTTGTTCGGCGCTCTTCTTCTGTCGCTGATCGGTCTCGTGACGGGCGTTTGGTCGGAGAAATTCGATCACGTCGCCGTCGTGACCAACTTCGTCGTGACACCGCTGGCATTCCTGTCGGGCACGTTCTATTCCGTCGAGGCCCTGCCGCCATTCTGGCACCGGGTCGCACACTGGAATCCTTTTTTCTACCTGATTGATGGATTCCGCTACGGCTTCGTCGGCCACGCGGAGGCGCCGGTCGAGGTCGGACTTGCGACCCTAGTTATCGCGATTCTGGCGCTCTGGGCACTGGCGCACGCGATGATCGCGCGCGGCTACAAGCTCAAGGTCTGAGCGCCGGCGCCGAGCCCGCGCTTCCTTGACAGCGCCCGACTCAACGCAAATACTCCCGCTCTTCCGACTTTTCAGCGTATTTTCGCGCTCTGAGGCAAGGGACGGAGTTTGCCGTGATCACCCCATCGATGCCGGTTTTCAAGAGGATCGACGTAGCGTTTGACCGTGGCGAAGGCGCCTATCTTTACGGCACCGACGGCCGACGTTATCTCGACTTCGCGAGCGGCATCGCGGTGACGATGCTGGGCCACGCCCATCCGCATCTCGTCGCGGCACTGGAGAAGCAGGCGCACAAGCTGTGGCACTGCTCCAATCTCTTCCGCATCCCGGAGCAGGAGCGCTTGGCGGAGCGTCTCGTCGCGCACAGTTTCGCCGACACGGTGTTCTTCGCGAACTCGGGCGCCGAGGCCATCGAATGCGGCCTCAAGCTCGTGCGCAAGTACCACGACGCGACGGGCAATCCGCAACGCTATCGGATGATCTGCGCCAACGGCGCTTTTCACGGCCGTACCTTGGCCACCATCGCGGCGGGCGGGCAGGAGAAGCATCTCAAGGGCTTCGAGCCCGCGGTCGATGGCTTCGACCATGTGAGCTACAACAACCTGAACGAATTGCGCGCTGCCGTGACCGAGGAGACGGCGGGCATTCTCCTCGAGCCCGTCATCGGCGAGGGCGGAATCCGGCCCGCGTCGCGCGAGTACCTGGAAGGCGTGCGCAAGGTCGCGGACGAATTCGGCCTTCTCCTGTTCTTCGACGAAGTTCAGACGGGCGCGGGGCGCATGGGTTCGCTCTTCGCCTACGAGGCCTTCGGCGTGAAGCCGGACGTGATGGCCGTTGCCAAGGGATTCGGCGGCGGATTCCCGGTGGGCGCCTGTCTTGCGACCGAGCGCGCGGCCGTCGGTATGACCTATGGCACCCATGGCTCGACTTTCGGCGGTAATCCGCTGGCGATGGCCGTCGGCAATGCCGTGCTGGATGTCCTCCTCGGCGAGGGGTTTCTCGACAACGTGAAGCGCATGGCGACGCTGACACGCGCGCGCCTCCAAGCGGTCGTCACGAAGTATCCGAACCTCTTCGAGGAGGTGCGCGGCATGGGCATGATGCTTGGCCTCAAGTGCCGCGTCTCCAGCGAGACCATGATCGACCGCCTGCTCAAGAACGGGTTGTTGGCCGTTGGGGCCGGCGAGAACGTGGTGCGCCTCGCGCCGCCCCTCATCATCGACGAGCGGCACGTCGAGGAGGCGGTTGCGATCATTGATCGAAGCTGCGCCACATGGGCCGAGGTCAATGGGTAGTACGCGGCATTTTCTCGACCTCGATCAGGTCGAGCCGTCGGCGCTGCGCGACATCCTGAGCCGCGCGGCGGCGTTCAAGCGCGCCGCTCGCGAGCGGACATCGAGCCGGCCGCTCGCGGGGAAGATGCTGGCGCTCATCTTCGAGCGCCCTTCGACGCGCACGCGCGTCTCGTTCGAAGTCGGCATGCGCCAGCTTGGCGGTGAGGTGATCGTTCTCGAGCGGCAGGGCACCCAGCTCGGCCGGGGCGAGACGATCGGCGACACGGCGCGCGTTCTCTCGCGCTATGTCGACGCGATCATGTTGAGGACCGACGATCACGACAAGCTGCGCGAGTTGGCCACGCACGCAACGGTGCCCGTCATCAACGGCCTCACCAACCGGACCCATCCGTGCCAGCTCATGGCTGATGTCCTGACATTCGAGGAGCATCGGGGGGCGATCGACGGCAAGACCGTCGCCTGGCTCGGCGACATGAACAACATGTCGACGACTTGGATCCAAGCGGCCGCGCGGTTCCGCTTCGCATTGCGCCTCGCATGCCCCGAGCCGCTGGCGCCGCCCGAATCCGTGATCCGCTGGGCCCGGACCGAGGGCGCGCGCGTCGAGGTCGGGCGAAACGCAGAAGCGGCCGCGCGCGATGCCGACTGCATCGTCACGGACACGTGGGTGTCCATGGGTCAGGCGGATTCCGAGGGGCGGAAGAAGATGTTCGAAGGGTTTCGCGTCGACAGGCGTGTCATGTCGCTTGCGAAGCCAGACGCGATCTTCATGCATTGCCTGCCGGCGCACCGCGACGAGGAGGTTGCGGCCGACGTCATCGACGGGCCGCAATCCGTCGTATGGGACGAGGCCGAGAATCGGCTGCATGCGCAGAAGGGCATCCTCACCTGGTGTCTCCAGTAGACCCGCGCTTGGCCTCGATGAGCGGCCAGGCAATCGTCCAGGACCTGGTCCAGCCGTTTCGCATCGAGGGCAGCGAGGTGCGCGGCCGTCTCGTGCGGCTCGGGCCCGCGGTCGACGAGGTCTTGTCGCGCCACGCCTATCCGCCCGCCGTCGCGGGGCTCTTGGGCGAGGCCTTGGCCTTGGCCGCGGCGCTGTCCGCCGTTCTCAAGTATGACGGTCTCTTCACGTTCCAGGCCAAGGGCGACGGGCCGGTCAAGATGCTCGTCGCCGACGTGACGACGAAGGGGGCGGTGCGCGGCTATGCGCAATTCGATCCGGCGCGGCTTGCAGCGGCGCTCGAAGGCCTCGCCGACGCAACGACCATGGCCGAGGCCGTGCCACGGATTCTCGGCAAGGGTTATCTCGCCTTCACGGTCGACCAAGGCGCCCATACGGAGCTCTATCAGGGCATCGTCGAGCTGACGGGCAACACGCTCGCGGATTGCGTGCATCACTACTTCACCCGTTCCGAGCAGATCGAAACGGACATCCGCGTGGCGACCGGCCAGAGCGACGGCCGATGGCGGGCGGCCTCGCTCGTCGCTCAGCGCATGCCGGATGCCGCGCGGGAGGGCACCGCCTTTCGCGAGGGGGAAGAGGAATGGCGCCGCGTGCGCGCCCTTCTCCAGACCTGCTCGCGCGAGGAGCTTCTCGATTTCTCGATCGACCCTGGCGCCCTCCTGTTTCGCCTCTTTCACGAGGACGGGGTCCGGGTCTACCGCCCGTCGCCGTTGCAGTTCGGGTGCCGGTGCTCCCACGAACGCGCCGTGCGGGTGCTGCGCTCGATCCCCAAGGACCAGCTCGGCGAGTTCAAGGTCGACGGGCAGGTGACGATGACGTGCGAATTCTGCGGGACCAGCTACGCGTTTGATGACGCAGCGCTGGGCCGCTTGGGCGAAGGCTGAGCCGTGCGCATTGCGGCGGCCTCCGGCCGTTCCCATATGCGGCAAAGGCGAGACGGACAGGGCGCGGGATGATGAGAGGACGTCTTCTGATCGCAGTGCTGATGGGCTTCGCGTTCCTCGGCGGCTGCAACACGCCGCCGCCCGAGCAAAAGCTTCCCGATCTCGCCTACGCCCAGCTGCCGCCCATCCGCCTCAACGTGCGCGCGGTCGAGGTGATCTGGTCCTACGAACCGCCCTACAAGGCTCCCAATGTCGACCACCTGTTCACGACTCCGCCGGGGCGCGCGGCCGAGCGATGGGCCAATGATCGGCTGAAGCCCGAGGGCACGGAGGGGCTCGCGCGGTTCATCATCCGCAACGCGAGCGTCATCCAGACCCGGCTCAAGAC
Source organism: Alphaproteobacteria bacterium (assembly GCA_046349515.1). Taxonomy (GTDB): domain Bacteria; phylum Pseudomonadota; class Alphaproteobacteria; order CADEGL01; family CADEGL01; genus JBGPGW01. Next base: position 40,516 of record JAXMCE010000017.1, read on the forward strand.
GACCAGCGGGGTCCCCGGCCTCTTCAAGAACGAGCAGAGCGACCGCTACGACGGCGTGCTCGAGGTCGAGCTGAGGGCTCAGGACGATGCGGGCCGCAAGGACGCCGTCGTGACGGCGCGCGCGACCGTCTCACAGACCGTGGCCGAGAACACCACGCTCAACGAGCTCGAGAAGACGTGGTTCGGCATGACGGAGACGTTGATGCGCGAGCTCAACAAGCAGCTCGAGTCGAACATCCAGGCGCATCTCGGCGCCTTTCTCATCGCGCGCTAGGACGGCTCCGTTCGATCAAGATGCGTGCTCAGCGGCCGAGATGGGCGTGCACGACCATCTCGACGACGATGCCGGGGACGACCAGGGCCGACACGATCACGGTCGCGCGGTTGGGGTAGGGGGCTGAGAAGTAGCGCGGCCAGATTTCGTTCAGCGCTGCCGCATGCTCGGCGCCGGTGAGATAGACCAGCACCTGCGCCACGTCTGCCATGGTGCCGCCGGCCGCCTCGACCGTTTTCTTGAGGTTCGCGAGCGTGAGGTCCACTTGCGTCCGCGCATCGCCCGTTTCGAGCGAACCGTCGGCGCGGATCGGGATTTGCGCCGTGTAGAGGACGTTGCCCGCGACAGTCGCCCATTCGAGCGGCGCCTTGAGTTTGGGCAACCCCGTTTCGACGACCCGTTTCATCGTGCGTTCTCCACCGCTCTCCGAGATCTACCGGCCGGTTGAACTCAACCCTCGCACGCCCACTGGATGAGGCGGCGCTGGAATCCGATCGCGGCCTCGACCTGATCGAGGGCGATGTATTCGTCGGGCTTGTGCGCCTCGAGGATGCGCCCCGGGCCGCAGATGACGGTGGGAATGCCCGCGCTCTGGAACTGTCCGCCCTCGGTGCCGAAGGAGATTACCGTCGTGCCGTTGGCGCCTGTGAGACGGAGGCACAGCGCCTCCGCGGGCGAGCCGGGTTCGGCCCGCAAGCCGGGCACCCCGAAAATGGCATCGGTCACGACGTTGGCCTCCGGGCTCACGGCGCGCATCCTGGGCAGGATCGACTGGTCGATGAAGCGCCGCACTCGGCCTTCGACCTCATCGAGGGAGCCGCCCGGGAGGAGACGGATGTCCCAATGGAAGCAGCAGTGGCGCGGGATGATGTTGACGGCGGTGCCGCCCTCGATGACGCCGACGCTCAGGGTCGTGTAGGGAGGGTCGAACTCGGTGCCGGGTTTCGCACGCGCGCGAAGCTCGGCCGCCATCTCGCCGATGAAGTGAATGATCTCGGCCGCGTACATGACCGCGCTCACGCCCTTGTGGGTCGCGCTCGAATGCGCCTCGAGTCCTGTCACCGTCGTCCGGTAGCCGAACGAGCCCTTGTGCGCGTTGGCCACTTTCATCTCGGTTGGCTCGCCGATCACGACCATGCCCGGGCGCGGCAGGCGCTTGCCGATCTCGGCGATCATCACGGGCGCGCCCAGGCAGCCGATCTCCTCGTCATAGGAGAGGGCCAGATGGATGGGGCGCTTCAACCGCGCGGCCTTCATCTCGGGCACGAGAGAGAGAGCGATCGCGATGAAGCTCTTCATGTCGGAGGTGCCCCGGCCGAACAGCTTGCCGTCGCGCTCGACGACCGCGAAGGGATCGCTCGTCCAGGGCTGTCCCTCGACCGGAACCACGTCCGTATGGCCCGAAAGCGCGACGCCACCCGGCGCGTCGGGGCCGACCGTGGCGAAAAGATTGGCCTTGGTCCGCTCGGCGTTGTGAATGAGCTCGACCTTGATTCCGAGGCCCGAGAGGTAGTTCGCGACGTCGTCGATCAGGTTGAGGTTCGATTTCACCGACGTGGTGTCGAAGCCGATGAGGCGTTCGATCATTGCGCGCGGGTTCGGTGTCTTGCTGGTCATGACGTGTGGTCCTCGATGTGACGCGACCCTGCGATCGCTCGATCCTGTCGACTAGACGTTGGGCAGTCCCGTGGCGGGACTCGCGATCATGCTGAGGAACTCGCGCCGCGTCTTGGGATCCGTGCGGAACGTGCCCAGCATCCGGCTCGTGACGAGCGTCCCGCCCGGCTTGTGCACGCCGCGCGTCGTCATGCACTGGTGCGCGCCCTCGACGACGACCCCGACGCCGAGCGGCTGCAGGACCTCGTTGATCGTGTTGGCGACCTCGGTCGTGAATTTCTCCTGGATCTGAAGGCGCCGGGCGAAGGCGTCGATGACGCGGGCGATCTTGCTGATGCCGATGACGCGGCGATTCGGCAGATAGCCCACATGGGCCTTGCCGATGATGGGCACCATGTGGTGCTCGCAGTGCGAGTTGAAACGGATGTCGCGGAGCACGATCATCTCGTCGTAGCCGTTGGTCTCCTCGAAGGTGCGGCTGAGAAACGAGACAGGATCGACGTCGTAGCCGGAAAAGAATTCCTCATAGGCGCGAGCGACGCGCGCAGGCGTATCGAGGAGCCCCTCGCGGTTGGGATCATCGCCGGCCCACTCGATGAGGGTGCGCACCGCCGCTTCGGCCTTCTCCCGGCTCGGTCGTTCGCGGCCGGGCCGCGGCGCCGCGGCGACCTCGTCCAGTCTCTTCCGAATCTTGGTCGGTGAATCGCCGCTCATTCCTGGTCCTGTCCGTTTCGATTTCGTCGGGCCTTGGGCCCAATAGGCGGTCCGGTGCGGGCCCGAGGGAGCCCGGCCGTCAGTGCATCTTGACGTTTTGGTCCGGGCTGTCGAGCGAGAACGTCGGAATCGTGATGTTGAACCGTTCGCCGCCCTGCCGCTCCATCTCGTAGGTTCCCCCCATGATACCGGACGGGGTCGGCAAAGGCGTGCCGCTCGTGTACTCGAAGGTCTCGCCCGGCTTCAGGACCGGCTGTTCGCCCACGACGCCCGCGCCGCGCACTTCTTGGACCCGGCCGAGCGAATCGACGATCTTCCAATGGCGATTGATCAGCTGGACGGTCTCTGGGCCGCGGTTCTCGATCCGGACCTGATAGGCCCATACGTAGTGGCTCCGATCGGGCTCGGATTGATCCTCAAGATAGTAAGGCTTCACGGTGACGCGAATCTCGCGCGTGATCGCCTGGTACATTCCGATGCGCTCCAAGGCGGTTGATTTCGCGGGGCGAACATCCCCGGACCCGTGTCATTTAGCTTCGCTACCGCCCTTTGTCCAGGCGGCCAAGACGCGGCTCAGCGTGCGGCAAGGGCGGCGCCCAGATCCTGCTTTACGTCCTCGGGATCCTCGAGTCCGACCGACAGGCGCAGGAGTCCATCGCCGATGCCGAGGCGTGCCCGCTCTTCCGGCGGCAGGCGCTGGTGAGTCGTCGTCGCGGGATGGGTGATAAGGCTCTTCGTGTCGCCCAAGTTGTTCGAGATGTCGATGAGCCGGAGAAGATTGAGCGTGCGGAACGCGGCCGGCTTGCCGCCCTCGATGTCGAAGGCCACCACGTTGCCGCCGGCGCGCATCTGGCGCATGGCCAGCGCGTGCTGCGGATGATTCGGCAACTCGGGGTAGATGACGTTCCTCACGCCCGGGCATCCGGCGAGAAACTCGGCGACCGCCCGCGCATTCTCGGCATGGCGCATGACGCGCAGCTCGAGCGTCTCGAGGCCCTTGACCAGTAGCCAGGCGTTGAACGGACTCATCGCGGGCCCGGTGTGGCGGAGGAAGTTCTTGAGATGCGTCTCGGCGAACTCCGCGCTCGACAGGATGATGCCGCCGAGACTCCGTCCCTGGCCGTCGATGTGCTTCGTCGTGGAATAGACGACGACGTCGGCGCCGAATTCGAGAGGGCGCTGGAGGATGGGACTCGCGAAGACGTTGTCCACGACGACGAAGGCGCCGGCCGCGTGGGCGAGCTTCGCCACGGCGGCCATGTCGATGACCTCGAGCGTCGGGTTCGACGGCGTCTCGAAGAACACGGCGGATGCGGGCCGCGCGAGCGCCTTCTTCCACTGGTCGAGGTCGGTCCCGTCGACGAGCTCGGTCTCGATGCCGTAGCGCGGCAGCAGCTCGGCAATGATGTAGTGGCACGAGCCGAAAAGCGCCCGCGCCGCAACGACGCGGTTGCCCGCCTTGAGCGGGCTCATGAGCGCCGCGAACACCGCCGCCATGCCGCTCGACGTCGCGCGCGCCGCCTCCGCGCCTTCAAGAAGGCGCATGCGTTCCTCGAACATGGCGACGGTCGGATTCGCGTAGCGCGAATAGACGAACCGCTGGATGTCGCCCTTGAAGGCGGCCTCGGCCTCCTCCGCCGTCGCATAGACATAGCCCGAGGTCATGAACAGGGCTTCCGACGTCTCGCTGAAGGGCGAGCGGGTCTGGCCGCCCCGCACGAGGCGTGTGCGCGGGCGCCAACGCTCTTGGCGGGCAGCCTCCGATGATGTCTTCGCCCCGCTCGTGACCGGCTTCCGCGGTTGGTCGTTCATGCGCGCCTCCCGACGTCGGTCGCGCGCTTGCGCGCGCAACAAAAAACCCCGACCGGACAGGGTCAGGGCCAACGCGCTCCGACCCTTTTAGCTGGATTGTTTTACGTGGCCGCAAGCCGGTCGGGCCAAATCACCACGTGAATGATGCTGATAGAGGCTTGCGGCGGCCGAGTCAAGCCGCTCGGGTGCCGGTCCGGCTGCACGATGCGCCGCCGAGGACGCAGAACCGCGCGCAGTGGGGATGGTTCAGGCTGACCGCGCCGGCGGCATCGGCCAAATGCCGTCCCATCTCGAACCGCGCATCATCGGGAAGGAGCGTGCACGGCACGACGGTGGGCGCGGTTGCGCCCTTGCGCTTGATGACCATGCGCGAACGCGCGCACATGAGGGACGCTGGATCGACCTGCAACAGATTCCAGCAGCGTTCCGTGATCTCTGGCACGTCGAGGGTCTCGTCCATCTCGGGGAACAGCACGAGCGCCACGTCATCCTGGGCGTCGATGGATATGCCTTCCGATGCGAAAAGCCGGGCATAGCCCGCGCGCAACTCTGCCGTGGACTCGGGCCAGCAGGTGCGACCGGCCACATGGACACGGAACCCGTTCTCCGCAAGCCACCGAAGACCGGCGAGCGCCGGTGCCCATGTTCGCGGTCCCCGGAGCGAATCGTGGCCGGTGGAGGTGTAGTGATCGAGCGACACGCGCAGCACGATCCGATCGCCATGGCGTTCGCGGAGAGCCGCGAGCGCCTTCGCCCGCCGCATCATCGGCCGCATGGCGTTGGTGAGCACGAGAACGCGGTGGCCGCGACCGAGCGCGTCGTCCAACATGGCCGGAAGGTCGGGATTCATGAAGGGCTCGCCGCCGGTAAAGGCGATCTCGGCGGTCGGCAGCTGCAAGTGCGCGATCTCATCGAGATATCCCGCGACTTCGGCCGCAGTGATGTAGGCAAGCCTGTCGTTCCGGGGGCTCGAGTCGATGTAGCAATTCGCGCACGTGATATTGCAGAGCGTGCCCGTGTTGATCCAAAGCGTCTCGAGCGCCGAAAGCGCCACCTGCGCGCGTCTCTCGCCCGCGGCCGTGCGCGCGGGATCCTGGAATTTTCGAGGATCGAGACGCTCGATCGCGGGTTCGCGGACCACATTCATGGGCTCGGCTCCAGGCCTCGCCATCCCGATCGCCGGGGGCGCGTGCGGGGCCATTAAACAGGCCGGGACTCGCCGTTACAACTCGGCGCGAATCAACTCTTCGTGTCGAGGGCCGCGCGCGGCGAGCCCGCCTTGCGGCTCTCCTCGCCGCCTCTATAATCGATGCCGGCGCGGGTGTAGCTCAATGGTAGAGCAGGAGCTTCCCAAGCTCACGACGAGGGTTCGATTCCCTTCACCCGCTCCAGCGAACATCGTTCAGGCCGAAAGGCCCGGACCAAGCCGATGCGCACCAGATAATTCGTGGCTAAGCGTTCGCCGCCCGCAGGGTTTGCCGGCGGACCTGGAGGACCGTTGTGATGGCGAGGATGAAGAGGGCGCCCACGGCGTAGAAGATGTCGCGCGGCTCGGCGTGGTCGATGATGAGGCCGAAGGCCAGAGGGCCGAGAAGTGCGCCGAGGTCGAGGCCCGAATAGACGAAGCCGAACACCTTGCCCGTTGAGCCCGGCGGCGTCGCGCCGCGGATGAGCATGTCGCGGGAGGGCGAGGTCGCGCCGGACGAAAACCCCGCTGCCGCCATGAGCAGGAGAATGGGCCAGTAGGACGAGGCGGTCGCCGCGAGGATCAGCATGAGGAAGCCGGCGGTGAAGAGGCCGATGCTCGCGACCACGTGATGTCTTGAGGTCTTGTCGGCCAAGGCTCCGCCCGCAAGCATGCCGCACGCGCTCGCCGCGAGATAGGCTGTGAGCGCTACGCTCGCGACATGGACGGGCGTGCCGAGGGATTCGCTGAGGACCGCCTGCACCGGCTTCAGGATTTCAATGAGGGCGGCGATCGAGAAAGCCTGAAGCCCGACGCCACCCGCTGCGATGAGCGCGAAATAGGCAAAGGCCATCATGATCGCGGGCATGGTGATGAGCCGCGCATAGCTGATCGTCGCCGGCCGTCCGGCGCCTTCCGCCGCGTGAGCATGGCGCTCGACGATGAGCGCGTTCGCGCGCGAGATCACGAGTGCTACGACGATGCCGGCAAGTCCCGCCGCGACGAGCGCAATGTGCCAATTGAAGACCGCCGCGATTCCGCCGATGACGACAGGGGAGGCTGCGTAGCCCGATGTCCCGAGGAAGGCATGGATGCTGTAGGCGCGGCCGAGTCGGCTCTTATCAATCTTGCTGGTCATGATCGAGAAATCGGCCGGGTGGAAGATGCTGTTGCCGATGCCCGCCAGCGCCGCGAGCGGGTAGAGCATCCAGAATTCCGGCACCAGCCCGGCGCAGGCGATCGAGCCGGCGAGGAGCGAAATGCCGAGCGCCAAGATGCCACGGGCGCCGAATCGGTCGACGAGGATCCCCGCGAAGGCCTGGCATACGCCGGATGCGGTGAAGAAGACCGTGACGATGGCGCCCAAGGCCGTGTAGCTGACGCCGAACGCGTCCTTCATCAGGGGAAAAAGGGGTGGCAGCGCCAACTGGAAGAAGTGGCTCGAGAAATGCGCGAGTCCGACCAGGCCGGCGACCGTGGCGTCGCGGCGAAGGGAAGTGGTGACGGCGACCATGGTGGCGCAAGCTAGGGGTTGCCGTCGATCCTGGCAAGGTTTGGCTCGGTTGCAAGAAGCGCATATGGGCCGCGGCCAGCCGATCGCGGCCGGCATCCGCGCGGATCACCGCAACATCGATCAGCAACCGAGTTGATTGGCGAGGTCGAGGAAATCCACCGCGCGGAGGTTGTAGCGTCGATCATCCGCGCGTTCGGGTGTTCGGTTCGGACCATATTCAAGCGGCCGCGGGACGTAGGCCGTCTTGAATCCGCAGCGCGATGCGACATCGAGGTCGCCTGGATGGGCGGCCACCATCATGCACTGGGCAGGTTCGAGCGAGAGGAACGCGGCGGTGCGGAGATAGGCTTCGGGCTGCGGTTTGTAATGTTGCGCCACCTCCGCGCCGAGGATGACGTCCCAAGGCAATCCCGCGCGCTTGGCCATGTCGACCATGAGCGCCACATTGCCGTTCGAAAGCGTGGCCAGAATGAATTTCCGCTTCAACCGGCCGAGCCCCGCGACGACATCCGGCCAAGGATCGAGGCGGTGCCACGCGCGGTTGAGGTCATCGATCTCGGCCTCGCTCACGCCTTTGACGTCGAAGCGGACGAGAAGTTTAACGAGGCTTTCGCGATGGAGGTCGTCGAGCTTCACCCATGGCCGTCGGCCAGCGCGCACGTCGTCCATCGCCGGGTCGTAGAGTTCGCGCCAGGCATCGGCAAAGGCGTTGGCATCGAGCGCGAGCCCTTTTCGCCGACCAAAGGCCGCGATCTCCCGTGCGATGCTCGAACGCCAATCGACGACCGTGCCGAAAACATCGAAGGTCAGGGCTTTGATCGCCTGTGCGGCCATGGTCAAGGTTTTGCCCGATCGTCACGTTGCGCGAAGCTCGCGCCACAAGGCCGGTCGCCATTCGACCCTTCTACGCGTCGCGTAAACTTGGCATGCTTTCGCCAGGAGGTCGACCCAGGAGGTCGACAGTGCCGTGTCAGGCAGGATATGGCCCGACCGCGGCGCGGTTTGGTTCTTCGTGACCATAGACGAACACGTGACGCAAGGGGGCAGACGTGGCGAGAAAGAAGGTCAGTCGGGTTGTCGCGCAATCGCGGGGCGCTTCAGGTCGCAAGAAGCCGTGCGATCTCCTCATCCATAACGCCTATCTCATCACGCTCGATCCGAAACGCCGCGTCTTTTCGCCCGGAGCCGTCGCGGTGACGGGAACGCGGATCACGGCCGTCGGGTCCGAGCGCGAGATCATGGCCAAGTACGAATCCTCTCGTCTCTTCGATGCGCACGGCGCCACCGTCCACCCGGGATTCATCGATCCCCATGTCCACATCGTGCACGGCACCTGTCGCGGCGTGTTCGGCAACACCCTCGCCGGGGCCAAGGGCAAGGCGTCCTTCGCGGACTGGAAGGCCGACGTGACGGGCGAGGACGAGTTCGACGCGACGGCACTCGCCGGGATCGAGATGCTGCGGCGCGGCTTCACGACCTTCCTTGAACCCGGCACGGCATTCGAGACGGATGCTGTCGCCAAAGGCGCCGAGACGATCGGCGTGCGCGCGCTTCTCGCCGGCTGCTATCTCTGGGACCAGATCGACAACATGAAGCATCTCGGCGGCCTCGACGGGCAGTCCCTCTACCGCCGCGCGCCGCCCAAGCTCGAACGCTGTCTCGACCAACTGGGCGCCGAGCTTCACCGCAACAAGGACCCGGACGCCCTCGTGCGCGGGTTCGTGTGCATCTATGGGCTCGGCACGGCGTCGGACGAGCTCCAGAAGGCCGCGAAGTCGATCGCAGCCAGGAACAAGGTCTCCTTTCAGCAGCACGAATGCTACGTGCCGGCGGCCAAGGAGGCGGACCGGGCAAACCTCAGGGGCAAGTCCCGCCTCGTTCATCTCGGCGAGATCGGCGTGCTCGACGAAAACGCGGCGCTCGTCCACATGTACGCGCTCGACGACGACGACGTCGCCGTCGTGCGGGAGACGGGCGCCTCGATCATCTGGTGTCCGCTGGCCTATCTCAAACTGGCCATCGCCTATCAGGTCGATTGCGTCATTCCCCGCCTGTCGCAGGAAGGCGTGAACGTCGCGATCGCGACCGACGGCGCCATGGATTGCGCGATCGGCGACGGCGGGCCCGCGGGCTACTTCGTCTCGAGCACGTTGCACCAGCCGCTCACGCCCGAGGCCATCATCGAGATGCAGACGATCGCGGCGGCCAAGGCGATGCGCATGGAGAGCATGATCGGCAGCCTCGAGACGGGCAAGCGCGCGGACATCGTGATCCGTGCCGCGTCTGCTGCCGAGACGTTCCCCGCTGTCAATCCGATCCATCAGCTGGCCCTGACGAGCCGCGAGGGCTCGGTCGATACCGTCATCATCAACGGCGAAGTCGTCTTCCGCGGCGGCCGCTCGACGCGCGTCGACGAGGAAGCCGTCGTTGCTGCCGCGAAATCGTCCGTCGAGCGCCGGATGAAGCGCCTTGGCCTCAAGCCCAGCACCGCGTGGAGCATCACGCGGTAGGAGCGCGTCAGCGGCTCAGGCGGTGGTCGTGTCGGGCATGCCGGCGCGGGGGATGATCGCGCCCCTGTGTTGGATGACGGCGGCTGCCAGGCGGTGGCCGCGCCGGGCTGCATCGACCGGTGTGGCGCCGGCGAGACGCGCCACGAGATACGCTGCATTGAACGAATCACCTGCGGCAGTCGTGTCGACAGGATGGCCGATCACTTCGGCTGGGACATCCTGTTGTCCATTGCTCGATGCGATTCGGCATGGTGATGGGCCGTTCTTGACCACGATTTCGGTGACGCCCAGCGCGAGGAGGCGCGTGCAGGTATCCGCCGGCGACGCGTCGCCGAAGAGGGCCGCCTCGTCCTCGAAAGTCGGGAGAGCGATGTCGCAGCACCGAACGATCTCGGCCATCCAGCGGCGGGCGTCCTCGTGGCTCGTCCAGTTGGCGGGCCGATAGTTGCTGTCGAATGCGACACGGGCGCGCGTGCTTCGCAAGAGATCGAGAAGACGGGCGCGGCTCGCCTCGTCGAGGATCGCGATGCTGTTACCGCTGAGGTAGACGAGGTCGGCATCGCCGAGCCGGTCCGCCAGCCGATCGGCCATCGGCGTGCGAAAAACGTCGCGCGCGGCGGCGGCGCTCCGCCAGTAGTGGAACCGGCGTTCGCCGTGGCGATCGGCGGCGATGACGTAGAGGCCGGGAAGGCGGCCGGGAAGGCGCGCGACGAGGTCGGTTTCGATACCCTCGGCGCGCCAGCCTGCCATCATCTCATCACTGAACGGATCGTCGCCCAGTGCCGTCGCATAGGCGATCGTGAGGGCGCCCGGCGCGGCAAGCCGTGCCATGTAGACCGCCGTGTTGAGAGTATCGCCGCCGAAGCTCTGCTGAAACCGGCCGGGTTCGGTCGAGCGGAGTTCGACCATGCACTCGCCGATCGAAACGACGCGCATCAAGGACCGGGATGCTTCGCGCGGCCTAGCGACGCTTGCGGCGCGTACGTGGCGCGTCGCTCGAGGACGCCCAGAGCGAGCCGCTCGCGAGCACGTCCGCGAGGGCCTTGGCGGCCGCGTTCAAGAGGCGCTCGCCCTTCTCGGCAGAGGCCGCGGCCGGTGCGCCGATGACGCCCGACTTCGTCCAATGGGCGATGGGCCGATACCGATAGGCGCCGCCCTCGGAGGTGAGTCCGTCCATCGGAGCCTTCACCGTCTTCATGGCTTTCTTGTCCACGAGGCCCGGCTTGAGCGCGAGGAGCATCGAAGTCTCGGCCTCGCAGGCGTGGCGGACGGTCTTCTGCTTGTCGAGGATGGCTTGGAAGGGTTTCTGGGTCCCGCTGAGCGTCCAATAGGTCGCGGTCGTGATCGGCGCGTCGAGCTCGCGCGAGAGTTCGCCCGCGATGACGTTCAAGGCCGTGATGTTGCCGCCGTGCCCGTTGAGAAGAAGGATGCGACGGAAACCGTGCCGAAGGACCGAGCGGCAGACGCAGCGAAGGACGGCTGCGAATGTCTCGAAGTCGAGCGTGATCGTGGCGCCGAGCGACATGTGGTGTTCGGCCAAGCCGGACCAGACCGTCGGCGTCACGACGATGGGTTGCTTCGCCGCGACGCGCCGGGCCGCGCGCCGGGCGACCTCGGTCGCAAGAAGCGTGTCGACCTGGACCGGAAGATGGGGCCCGTGCTGCTCGATCGAGCCGACCGGCACGACGGCGATAGCCCCGCGCGCGCCGAGAGCGCGCAATTCCGGCGCGCGCAGATTGCCCCATTCGACTTCGCGCATTGACGTCCTCCCTCGGATGGCTTCGGGCGTTCTACTCCGGTTCCGGAAGGCGGCTCAAGGCGGCACGGCAGGGCGAGGGTCAGCGCCGGATCGGCCCGCGTGGCGCGCGCCGCCGATCCGCGACTAAGGCATTGACGAGACAGGAGAATATTTGGCAACTTGAGAGCGTTCCAATCCCCGCGCGCCGATGCGTCCGAAATCTGATCGGCTGTGCGTTGATCTCGGCCGACGACGCCTTATCTGTGGCGGGGTCATGACGGCGCGAGGCGCGATGTGGGGCCTGGCGGCGGAGAGAGTGGGGAGCAGGTGGGACGGATCGTTCGTTTCCCGATCGGTATCGGTGGCGTGGTGCTGGCGATCGCCGTGTTCACCGCGGCCGCGATCGCGGCGGCGCCGCAGCCCGTCCGTGTCGATCGCAACGATCTCATCGGTGAGCCGCACGTCTATGTGACGAAGGCCGAGGAAAACCTCCTCGAAATCGCGCGCGAGTTCGATGTCGGCTACGTCGCGATGATCGCAGCCAATCCCGAGGTCGACCCGTGGCTGCCCGGCGACGGCACGCGCCTGACTTTGCCGACCGTGCGCCTTCTTCCCAACACCGCACGGCGCGGGATCGTGATCAATCTCTCGGAGATGCGGCTTTACTATTTCCCGCCGAACGGCTCGATCCTGTCCTTTCCCATCGGCATCGGCAGCGAGGGGCGCGAGACGCTCGTGGGCGCTACGCGGGTCGTCAACAAGCGGCCAAATCCGGCCTGGTATCCGCCTCCTTCGCGGCGCGCCGAAGACCCGGATCTTCCGGCGGTGGTGCCGCCGGGCCCGGACAACCCGCTCGGCGAGTATGCGCTCTATCTTGGCTGGCCGCGCTATCTCATCCACGGGACGAACAAGCCTTACGGGGTGGGACGGCGCCTCAGCAACGGCTGCATCCGCCTCTATCCCGAGGACATCGCGCGGCTCTATCCGATGGTGTCGGTCGGTACGCCTGTCACGGTGATCGACGAGCCCGTGAAGCTCGGCTGGTCGAGCGGCGACCTCTATCTCGAGGTCCACCCGACCCAGGCCCAGGCCGACGAGATCGAGGACAATCGGCGTTTCACGACGCGCGCGATCGATGGCTTGATCGATCGAGTCAAACAGGCGGCCGGTGGGCATGCCGGCCGCCTGGATTGGGAACTCATTGCACGCGCCGCCAAAGAGCGGAGCGGCGTGCCGGTGAAGATCACGCGCTGATCAACACCGGCGCCAAGTCGCGGGATGCTTACTTGCGCATCCCCTTCTTCATCATCCCTTCCATCTTGTCGGCCGCAGCCTTCGCGTCGGCTGCCGACTTCGCCGCGGACTGCGCGGAGGCTGCCGCCTGCTGCGCTGCCTGCTGAGCCGCGTTGGCCTTGGCATCGGCCGCCTTCGCGGCATCGAGCGCCTGCTGGGCCGTCGTCTTGGCTTCATTCGCCGTCTGGGTCGCCTTCTGCAGATCGGCCTTCATGGCATCGAGTTCAGACTGCGACGCGCACGCCGCCGTCAACAGAACGACGGGAACCGACAACAACGCCAGACGAGCCGCCGTCCACGTGTTTCGACGGGTCACTTTCATACTGCCCCTCCTTCTCGAGCAATGGCGAACTGAACAACAAGAACTGTGGCGCTGTGTTACCGCATTGACTCCCATCAAGTCCAGCGGGGAGGTACGAAAAATTGTGTGAGGGCGGCTGTTAAGGCCTGATTTCGATCAAGGTTCCGTCGTCGACGGCGGTCCAGATTTCCTCGATCTCTTCGTTGGTGACGGCAATGCATCCTTGGGTCCAGTTGAACCGCGCGTGATGGGGACCGAGGATGGCGAACTCCGATGACAACCCGTGGATCATGATGTTCTCGCCGGGCGGCAGGCCGCGGCGACGCGCGAGCGCGACGTCCCCCGGATCGGGGTAGGAGATGTGAATCGAGCGGTGAAACTGGCTGTGCGGATTCCGCCAGTCGAGGACGTAGATTCCTTCGGGCGTGCGGCCGTCGCCCTGTCGCGTCTTGGGGCCGACGGGGCGCCGGCCAAGCGCCACGCGATAAGACTTGAACGGCTCGCCGTCCTTGAGGAGATAGAGCCGACGCTCGCTCTTCACGACGAGGACACGGTCGGCCTTCGTCACTTCGCTCGTCGCGGCCTCGACCGCGTTGTCGTCAACCGCGACGCTGGCTTGTTGCGGGGTGCCCACGGTCATCACGGCGGCGGGAGTGTCGGCCGGCGCTTGCGCGTTCGAGACGGTCACGGTGACGCAGAGGGATCCTGTGATCCCGAGCGCAATCATCGCGGCGCGCACGGACCCTCCTACGCGTGACCGCGGAGAGGGCCGGCCCGCAGACGCCTCACCACATCCGCACGCGCCCGACGTCGACATGGACGAAATCGCTCTTGGGGTAGTAGCCGACTCCACCGGATTCGAGACTCAAGGCCGCCGCACGGACGCTCATGAGCGACCGCTCGGGAATGCGGATATCGATCGCCTGTCCCTGCATGTGGAGGCTCGTCGCCGCGACGCCGTGCCCGGCCTCGATGAGCTTGGCGTTCGTCGCGGGCGACCGGTATCCCGAGATGACGTGGAACGGCGCCTCGGTCTCGAGGCGCTGCTTAAGCCGGTGGAGAAGATCGAGGAGGTTGGGGTCAATGGGCAGGATTTCGCCCGTCCGGTGGTCGCGCAGGAGCCAATCGATCTCCCGGAGCGCATCGGCGACGTACTCGCCATTGGCCCAGTAGGTGATCGTCGCTCGCTCATCGGTATGGAGATTCAAGAATCCAAGCGAGCGCGGCGCATAGGCGGCGCGCACCGGACTCGCCGCGAGCGTGATGCACGCGCCGAATCCCGCCTGGAGAAAGCGTCTCCGCGTCCGATCAAGGGCCCCACCCATGACACCCCCCGTTGGTCCGCGCACTGGTTCTACCATCCGCCTCCGCCGCTTGCCAACCCGGGACAAGGTAGCCCGGTATTGCAAGAGAGCCCCGCGGCGCATCCGGACAGGTGGCCACAGTCCGCACCCATTTGGTGAAGAAAGCGTAAATGGGCCGGCGCTAGAACGATTTCTTGAGAAGACGGCCGCATTCGCTCGCGACCCCGCGCCGGAAACTCAAGACGCAGACGATGAGCAGACGCTCTGAGTGATCGTCATCCACGCGCCGATCTGCGCAAAGTCGCGCAGCGGGTAGCGGACAGCGGGGCTTCCGGCCTCATCGGGTCATGGCGATGACCTCGATCTCCGTCATCATTCCCTCATAGGCCAGGAACTTGAGGGGAACGCCGGTCGAGGCGGGGCCCGGTTCCTTGAAATAGCCGGCGCGGACTCGCTGGTTGGCGACGATCGTGTCGGGTCCCGCCGTGCCCTGGTAGAACGCGTTGTTTTTGACCACGTCATCCAGGGTGAGCCCGAAGCCGGCCAGCACCTTGCCGATGTTTTGCATGGTCGTGTGCGACTGCTTGATGAGGTCGTCCTTGTCCTGGACGTTGCCCTTGGAGTCCATCGCGACCTGGCCGCCGACGAAGACCATGTTGCCGCATTTGAGCCCGTGCTTGTAGGGAAGGTGGATGGTCCAGTCCCAGTGCCCCTCCGGCCAGACGTGGCTGCGCGGCAGGTGCCGGCCGTCGCGGCCGAGCATGGCCACGATCTCCATGCGGATCGTCTCCCCAGGCGGGAGCCAGGGCACGGGCAGGCCCGTCGCGCACGGGCCCGGTTCCTTGAAGTAGCGCGCACGCACCTCCGCCGCGCGGCGCCAATTCGACTCGGTGCCATCGCCGAGATAGTAGATGTTGAACTTGACCGCATCATCGAGCGTCGCGCCGAACTGGGCGAGGACCTTGGCCAGGTTCTCCATGACCGCTTCGCTCTGGCGCACGACGTCACCCGAATGGAGAAGCGCGCCCGCGGCATCGCGCGGGACCTGAGCGCTCACATGGATCATCTCCCCGCAGCGCACGGCCTGGGCGAAGGGCTCGCCAAGCCGCCAGTGCGACGGCGGGCTCGCGCGCATCGTCTCGAGGTGCCTGCCGTCCTCGCCGAGCATGGCGACGGCCTCGATCTCGACCATCATGCCGGGATAGGCGAGCCATGGCAGCGGCACGAGTGTGATGGCCGGCGCGGATCCGGAATCGAGGTGGCGCGCGATGTCGGCGAGGAAGGCCTGTTCGTCCACGCTCCCGTCATTGACGTAGAACGCCACGAGCTTGACGAGGTCGCGGTGGCCGGCGCCGAAGCCGGCGAGCACCGTGTTGATGTGCTTCATCACCACGCCCGTCTGCGTTTTGAGGTCGTAGAGATTGAGGCACAGGCCTTTCGCGTCCTTGTCGACCTGACCGCCGACATAGATCATCTCGCCGCATCGGATGCCGTGCTTGAACGGCAGATGGATGAGCCAATCCCAATGGCCCGGCGGCCAGTAGTGCGATCGTGTCGGCATGGCGGCCTCCCCCTCGTCTCGGCAACAACGGTAGTGGCAAAGCCATGCCTTGGCGAGTGGCCGTCGCGGGCGAGCGCCAGCTTCGTTCGACGCCGCGTTGCCGCCCGACTATGCTCGAACAGCGCTGGAACGGTTGCGGATGGTGATGGTCGACACGCTTGACTGCGTCGTTGTTGGAGCGGGCGTCGTGGGCCTGGCCATCGCCCGGAGGCTCGCCCATGCCAGGCGCGACGTCGTCGTCCTCGAAGCGGCCGATCAGATCGGCTCTGAAATCAGCTCGCGGAACTCGGAAGTGATCCATGCCGGCATCTACTACAAGCCCGGCAGCCTGAAGGCGCGATTGTGCGTCGAGGGCAAGGCGGCACTCTATCGCTTCTGCCGGGAGCATGGCGTCGGGCACAAGCGTGTCGGCAAGCTGCTTGTCGCGACCGACCGCGACCAGATGCCGGCCCTGGAAGCACTCCGCCGGAACGCCGAGGCGAACGGCGTCGATGACCTGACCGCGCTCACGGCGGCGGAGGCGCGCGCGATCGAGCCGGCGCTGGCCTGCGCCGCAGCCGTGCTCTCCCCCTCGACCGGGATCGTCGACAGCCATGGGCTCATGGCCGCCCTCGCGAGTGACGCGGAAGCTCACGGGGCGACCATCGTGCTCGAATCGCCCGCGCGTGGCGGCGCCGTGTCGGATGACGGGCTCGAGCTCGATGTCGGCGGCCGCGACCCCGTTCGCGTCCGTGCCCGCACGGTGGTGAACGCGGCAGGCCTCGATGCGCCGGCCCTGGGAGCCGCGATCGCGGGCCTTCCGCCCGAAACCGTGCCCAAGGCCTATTGGGCCAAAGGGGTCTACTTCACCTTGGCGGGCCGCCCGCCGCCCTTTCGCATGCTCATCTATCCGATGCCGGTCGATGCCTGGCTCGGCATCCACGTGACTGTCGATCTTGCGGGCCAGGTGCGCTTCGGCCCCGACATCGACTGGGTGGAGGAGCGAAACTACGACGTGGATGCCGCGCGCGCCGCGTCGTTCTATCCCGCCGTGCGGAGCTATTGGCCGCATTTGCCGGATGGCGCCCTCCAGCCCGGCTATGCGGGGATCCGGCCGCGGATCGTGCCCAAGGGCGTGCCGGCACCGGATTTCGTCATCCAGGACCAGCGGGTGCACGGCGTGCCGGGGCTCGTGAACCTCTACGGCATCGAATCGCCCGGCCTCACGTCATGCCTGGCCATCGCCGATCACGTGGCGGGGCTGCTCGGCGCGTGACGGCGGCGCTCAGCGTTTCGGCGCAAGCCAGGTGACGTGGCCCATCTTGCGGCCCGCGCGGATGTCCGACTTGCCGTAGAGGTGGAGGTGCGCGCTGGGATCGTCGAGGTAGCGCCGCCAGGCGCGCACATCATCGCCGATGAGGTTCTTCATCCGCACGTTCGAATGCCTCGCGATCGAGCCGAGCGGCAGGCCGGCGACGGCGCGGGCATGCTGTTCGAACTGGCTCGTCGCGCACGCATCGATCGTCCAATGGCCGGAATTGTGCGGCCGCGGGGCGATCTCGTTGACTAGCACGCGCCCGGCCCGCGTGACGAACATCTCGACCGCCAGCACGCCTACGAGATCGAGCCGTCTGGCGATGCGCCGCGCGTAAGCGACAGCGTTTCGCCGTACCGCTTTCGAGACGCGCGCGGGCGCCACGGTCGTATCCAGAATGCCGCCGACATGGCTGTTCTCGACCACGTCATAGCAGGCGATCTTGCCGTCGAGCGCGCGTGCGAGGACGACGGAAATCTCGCAAGCGAAGTCGATTCGCGCCTCGAGCACGCCGATCTTGGCCTCGAACCGGCGCCAGACCCTCTCTGCGTCATCGCGGCGGTGAATGACGTGCTGGCCCTTTCCGTCATAGCCGAGCCGCGTGGTTTTGAGGATGGCGGGCGTGCCGAGCGCGTCGAGCGCAAGGGAAAGCGCGCGCGCGCTTCTGACCTCACGAAAGGGTGCCACGGGCACGCCGATCGAGCGAAGGAAGCGCTTCTCGCGCAGCCGGTCTTGGCTGACCTTGAGGGAGCGCCCATTGGGTCGCACGGGCGCGTGGCGCGCGAGGACCGAGAGCGCCTCATGGGGCACGTTTTCGAACTCGAAGGTGACGACGTCGACGGACGACGCGAAACGCCGCAAGGCCGCGCGATCGTCGTAGCGCGCGACGGTCGAGCGGGCCGCGACCTGCATCGCGGGGCTGTCCGGCTCGGGGCAGTAGATGTGGCAGCGATAGCCGAGCCGCGCCGCGGCCAGGACCGTCATGCGCCCGAGCTGGCCGCCGCCGAGGATGCCGATGGTGGCGCCTGGCTCGATGGAGCGGGAGGCGCGGCGCCGGCGTGCCGTCGTCATGGGGCGTTTGCCGATCCGCGCGATGTCAGCGCCGCGCCCGGCGTGAATCGGGCGCGAAGGCGACCGACTTCGTCTGCGCGGCGCGCCACCGGTCGAGCCGTGTGCGGATCGCAGCGTCTCCGAGCGAGAGGATAGAGGCGGCGAGCAGGGCCGCGTTGATCGCCCCCGCCTTGCCGATCGCGAGCGTGCCGACCGGCACGCCGCCCGGCATCTGCACGATCGAGAGCAAGCTGTCCATGCCTTTGAGCGCCGCGCTCTCGATGGGGACGCCGAGGACGGGCAGGGTGGTGAGCGACGCGACCATGCCGGGCAGGTGCGCAGCACCGCCGGCACCAGCGATGATGACCTTAAGGCCGCGGCCGCGCGCGCTCGTCGCGTAGGCAAACAGGCGCTCGGGTGTGCGGTGCGCCGAGACGATGCGGTGTTCGGCGGGCACGCCAAGTGCTTTCAGGGTCTCCGCCGCGTGCGCCATGGTCTCCCAATCGGATCGGCTTCCCATGATGACGCCGACGATCGGCGCGGGTTGTCTCTTCCGTTTGGCCATGCGCTGTCCTGTCGATCCCCTCGTCACGAGGCGCGCATTCTCGCGGCTCGGCGCGCGCGAGACAAGGCCGCGGGAGCTATCCCCATGTCTTGCTGATGCGCGAGGCGACGCTTGTGCGGCACGCTGCCCAAGCGTTTCAGTTTCGCGGCCCGAGGCAGGCGAGAAACGAACCGGCCAGGTTCCGCAGAAGCTCGAAGTAGGCTTCGGGGCCGGGTGCCAAGGTGGCGCCGATCGGGTCGAGCTGCCCCGTCCGCGCCTCCGTGCCCTCGACCACGGTGCGGACGATCGCCCCGCTGAATTGCGGTTCGGCGAAGGCGCAGCGTGCGCGGGCCTGCGTGATCTTCGCGCGGATCGCGGCGAGGCGCTTGGCGCTCGGTGCCCGTTCGGGCGATGTGGTGATCGACCCGACGGCCGCCAGGCCGTAGCGCCGTTCGAAGTATTGATAGGCGTCGTGGAAGACGACGTAGGGAATGCCGGCGACGGGCTTGAGGCGGCCTTTGAGCTGAGCGTCGAGGGAAGTGATGCGCTCGATGAGCTGGGCGCCGTTCTGCCGATAGCGCGGGGCATTTGCGGGATCGGCGGCGCTCAGACTTTCGACCATGGTCTCGACGAGGCGGCGTGCATTGTCCGCATCGAGCCATAGGTGCATGTCCATTTCATGCCCATGCGCCTCGTGCGCCGTGGCACCGCCCCCGGGTCCGTCGTTCTTGCCGTGAAGGCTGCCGCTCGCCTCGACGTCCCACGGGCCACCGATCCGGTTCGGGTAGAGCGTGAGGCCTTGTGTCGCCGAGAGGGGCACCTGGCGCGCGGTCTTGGGCAGGGCCGCGAGGGGCTTCACGAGAAACGTCTCGAGGTCCTCGCCTATCCAGAAGACGACGTCTGCCTCCTTGAGGGCGCGCGCATCCGAAGGCTTGAGGGCGTAGCCGTGCTCGGAGCCGGTGCTCTTCACAATGAGCACGGGCACACCGACCCCCTCCATCACGCCCGCGACGAGCGAATGGATCGGCAGAATCGAAGCCACCACGCGCGGCGCGGCAGAAACGGCTGCGGGCTCCACAAGGACGGCAAGGGCAGCCAGCATCGCGGCAGTGAAGCCGGAGGGACGAAAGCGCATGGATTAGGTCCACGGAGGCGGGTTCCGAAAGGCGAATGTAATACTATTACATTTCCAGAAAAATGTAATAGTATTACATCCCCGCATCGGAAACGGATGGCGGACATGGCCACGCCGCGCGCGAGCATCCAGGGACGGTTTCAGCGACCGGGACACGATCACGGGCGGTGCGTCGCGCACGCGCTCGATCAGGCGGAGGCGCTGTGCGCCGATCGCGATGCGCGCCTCACGGCGCTGCGACGGCGCGTGCTCGAGCTGGTCTGGAGCGAGCACAAGCCCATCGGGGCCTACGACATCCTCGATCGTCTTTCGAGGTGCGGCCGGCGCGCCGCGCCCGTTGCGGTTTACCGCGCGCTTGCGTTCCTCATGGCGCAGGGGTTCGTCCATCGCATCGCGAGCCGCAATGCCTATGTCGGCTGCGGCCGGCCCGAGGCGCGCCATGCGGCGCAATTCCTCATCTGTGACACTTGCGACGCCGTGGCCGAGCTGTCGGACGCGCGGATCGAGCATGCGATCATGGAAGGGGCCGAGCGGACCGGATTCGCCGTCGCGCGCCCGGTGGTCGAGGTCCAAGGTCTCTGCCCGGCCTGCCGCTCCAAGCCCGTAGGGGCAACGCTTGGTCGCTAAGCCCGGAACCGATGCTCTCGTCGAAGGGCGCGGCATTGGCGTGCGCCATGGGCGGCACACGATTCTCCAGGGAATCGACATCGCGGTCCATGCCGGCGAGATCGTGACGATCATCGGGCCCAACGGGGCCGGCAAGACGATCCTCGTGCGCACCCTGCTCGGCCTTGTCCGGCCGACGGCGGGGACAGTCGAGCGGCGGGCGGGCGCCGTGGTCGGCTACCTGCCGCAGCGATTCGTGATCGACCCTGTCCTGCCGCTCACGGTGCGGCGGCTCATGTCGCTCACGCGCCGTGCCGGTCGGGAGGCCGCTTTGGCCGCTCTCGGCGAAGTGGGCGCGGCGCATCTGATCGATCATGCGGCCCAGGACCTCTCGGGCGGCGAGCTTCAGCGCGTGATGCTCGCGCGCGCCCTTCTCGGCGATCCCGATCTTCTCGTGCTCGATGAGCCCATTCAGGGCGTCGATGTCACCGGTCAGGCCGAGCTTTACGCGCTCATCGCGCGCATTCGCGACCGGCGCGGCTGCGGCATTCTGCTCGTCTCGCACGATCTCCATGTGGTGATGGCCTCGACGGACCGCGTCGTTTGCATCAACCAGCATCTGTGCTGCGCGGGTCGGCCGGAATCGGTCAGTCGCGATCCGGCTTATCTCGCTCTCTTCGGCCCCGAGGCGGCCGGTCGCCTCGCGGTCTACACCCATGCCCACGACCACCATCATGGTCTCCACGGCGAGGTCATCCACGATCACGCGGATCACGGGCATGAGCGGCCGGCGGCGCGAGGCGGCACACGCGAATGACCATCGATGATTTCGTGTGGCGCGCGATCGCCGCCGGCGCCGGTGTCGCCCTCGCCGCGGGCCCGCTCGGCTGCTTCGTCGTCTGGCGACGCATGGCCTATTTCGGCGATGCGCTCGCGCACAGCGCGCTCCTCGGCGTCGCGCTGGGGTTTCTCTTCGGAATCGACCTCACGCTTGGCGTCGTCGGGTCGTCGGCCGTCCTCGCGGTCCTCATCGTGTGGCTCCAGGAGCAGCGCAGCCTGGCCACCGACACGCTTCTCGGCATTCTCGCGCATGCGATGCTGGCGCTCGGCATGGTGGCGATCGGCCTCATGCCGAACATCCGAGTCGATCTTCTCGGCTACCTCTTCGGGGACATGCTGGCCGTGACGCCCCAGGACCTTTATTGGGTCTTCGGCGGCGGCGCCATCGTGCTCGGGGCCCTGGCCCTCCTGTGGCGGCCGCTGCTGGCGATCACCGTGCATGAGGAATTGGCGCGCGCCGAGGGCGTGCCGACGCTTCGCGTGCGCCTTATTTTCATGGTGCTGATCGCGCTCGTCATCGCGATCGCCATGAAGATCGTGGGCGTGCTTCTCATCGTCTCGCTTCTCATCATTCCGGCGGCGGCGGCGCGGTCCTGCGTGCGGACGCCAGAGGCGATGGCGGCATTGTCGGCGCTTCTCGGCGTCGTGTCCGTCGCGGGAGGGCTCTACGGGTCTCTCGTCCTCGATGCGCCGGCGGGGCCCTCGGTCGTGACGGTCGCGACGGCGATCTTCGTTGTCTGTGTGGCGGGTAGCCTCCTCGCTCGCTCGGGCGCATGGCAGCGCGCGGACGAATCGCGCTAGGCCCCCCGCGTGCCGCTCGCTGCGGCTTCCGCGAGCGCGTTCAGCTTCTGCCAGGGGAAATAGAGATCAAGCCAATGCGACAGGCGTCCGACGAGGAGAATCGCTTCGTCGAGAAACGCGCCCGGCTCTTTCGTTCGCGGTAGCGCGTCCGCAATCCCGGCAAGAGCGCCGGCCGATTCGGCGAGCCCGAGAAAGTCTCGGAGCTGGACCGCGGCGCCCCGGATGAGGAGGGACCCGCTCTCGGCGATGAGGCGCGCATCGCCCGTTTCGCGCAAGAGCCAGAGATTCTCGTGGAGCTTGCGCGTCTCGGACTCGGCGAAGACGAGCGGGCCGAAGGGCAACATGACGCCGCGCCGGGCCCGCAGGCGCTCGATCTCCTGCGGTGGGGCCTGCCACATGGCGACGCGGGCGCGCCGCGCCTCCTCACGGGCAGCATCGGCCGGCGGGGCACGCCGGGGCGTGCCCGCGGCCGCGGCGAGGGCCTGGCGCCAGCCGGACGCCGGTCCCGGCGCGAGCTCGGCCCAGATCGTCCGCCAGCCGTGTTCCGCCTGCACGCGTTCGCCCAGGCGCCGGACCGGCTCGAGGTCGCCCTTGACCTGGCCGAGAAGGGTCACGCTCGCGGTCTCTTCTTGGAGAGGCCCGTACATGATCTCGAGGAACTGGCGCTTCGGATAGTAGATGAAGGCGCCGGGCGGCGTGCCGTGGATGTCGCGGGCCGATTCGAGGGGCTGGAGGATCGGCGTCGGCCACAGGATCTGGTCACCGGCGATCTTCGCGCAGTGGAGGTCGATCCGCGCCGGAAGAGTGGCGAGAAGATCGTTGAGCGTCTTGGGCGCCGAGGCGACGTCGAGCGCGATCTCGATGCGCGTACCTTCGGCGGTGAGGAGAAGCATGGCCTTGTTCTCGGAATTGGTCATGATGGCCTCTATGCAATGATCCAGGTGGCCCGCCGAGTATCGCCCGGCAGGAGCGGGGGTCAAGGAAGCCCGGGTCGAGCGCGCATCGCTCGTGCGTCGGCCAATGGCAATCCGCCGTCGGATCGGGTAATGCATTCTCCGTCATCGATGGGGAGAACGACATGGCGTCGACAGGCCGCGCCGCGCCCGAGGCATCGGCGATCGATTGGCCGGGCCAAATTTACGAGGTGTTCCGTGCACACGGCATCCGGCAGGTCGCCCATGTGCCGGATGCGGGGCATTCGAAGCTCATCCGCCTGTGCGAGGCCGATTCCGCGATGCGCGTCGTTACGCTCACGACGGAGGAGGAGGGAGTCGCGCTTCTCGCGGGCGCCTGGCTCGGCGGCGCGCGCGGTGCGCTCCTCATGCAGAGCAGCGGGGTCGGCAACACGATCAACACGCTCTCGCTGGTCAAGCACTGCCGCATGCCGTTCTTGACCCTCATCACCATGCGCGGCGAGTGGGGCGAGTTCAATCCGTGGCAGGTTCCCATGGGCCAGGCCACGCGCCCGTCGCTCGCGGCGCAAGGCATCGTCGTCTACGACGTCACTTCGGCCGATGCGATCAAGGACACGGTCGAGGCCGCGGCGAAGCTCGCCTTCGACAGCACGCAGCAAGTGGCCGTGACCATTTCCCAGCGCGTCATCGGCACCAAAGCCTTCAAGGATTGAGATCATGGCCAAGACGAATCAGCCGACACTCGACCGGCGTGCTGCGGTCAAGACACTGCTCTCGAACCGGGGCGAGACCCTCGTGGTCACGGGCCTCGGCGGGACATGCTGGGACTGCGCGGCCGCGGGCGATTCGCCCTTCACGTTCTATCTCTGGGGGGCCATGGGCAGCGCGGCGATGGTGGGCCTTGGCTTGGCGCTCGCCCAGCCGAGCCGCCGCGTCGTCGTCGTCACGGGCGATGGCGAGATGCTCATGGGCCTCGGAAGTCTCGCGACGATCGCGGTCGAGGCGCCCAAGAACCTCGCGATCGCCGTGATCGACAACGAGCATTTCGGCGAGACGGGCATGCAGCCGACCCATACGCGCGCCGGCCTCGACTTGGCGGCGATGGCGTCCGCGGCGGGGTTTTCCGCGACCGCCGTTGCGACCGACGAGGGCTCGCTCGCCCGTGCGACGACCTTGATCCGCGAGGCGCCGGGCCCGGTTCTGGCCGTCATCAAGGTCAACACGGTGAAGCACCCGCTCGTCATGCCGCCCAAGGACGGTGCCTATCTCAAGGATCGGTTCCGCGAGGCGCTTCTCGGAAAAGCGGCGGTCGCGTGACGGCGCGCGGCGCATGAGCGCGGCATGAGGGCGGCGCGCCACGATCCGCTTCGCCGTTACCTCGAGGTCGATGCGCGCGTGGCGACGGCGCTTGCACAATGTGAACCGGTCGTCGCGCTCGAATCCTCCGTGGTGGCGGCCGGCCTGCCTTATCCGCAGAATCTCGACGCGGCCCGAGCCTCCGAGGCTGCCGTGCGTGCCGAAGGCGCCTGTCCCGCGACGATCGGCCTCATTGGCGGGCGCATCAAGGTCGGGTTGGCGCCGGCCGAGCTCGAGATGTTCGCGCGGGCGGACGACGTGCCGAAGGCCAGTCGGCGCGACATCCCTTATCTTCTCGCGACGGGACAACACGGCGCCACGACGGTGGCGGCGACCCTGATCGCCGCGCGCCTGGCCGGCATCGCTGTCTTCGCGACCGGCGGCATCGGCGGCGTGCATCGCCTCTGGCAGGACACGTTGGACGTCTCGGCCGATCTCGAGGAGCTGGCGCGGACGAATGTCGCGGTCGTCTGCGCGGGGGCCAAGGCGATCCTCGACCTGCCCGCGACGCTCGAATATCTCGAGACGCGCGGCGTTCCCGTCCTCGGTTACGGGACGGATGAGTTTCCCGCCTTCTACACGCGGGAAAGCGGCTTGCGGCTCGACCAGCGGGTCGACACGCCCGAGGCGGCGGCCGCGGTCATCCACGCGAAGTGGGCCTTGGGGCTCGAGGGCGGCATCGTGATCGCGAATCCCATTCCCGCTTCGGTCGCGATGGAGCGTTCGGCACTCGAAGGCCATATCGAGGCGGCGCTCGAGGCGGCGCGCGGCCAAGGAATCGCCGGCAAGGATCTGACGCCGTTTCTTCTCGATCGGATTGCCGAGTCGAGCGGCGGCGCGAGCCTTCGCGCAAATCTGGCACTGCTTGAAAACAATGCGCATATCGCCGCGCGCATCGCGCGCGCCTATGCCGCGTCGAGCGCCGAGCGAGCGCCGCACGCAGCACCTTCGACGGGAGGCTGAGTCCCGTGCGCGCCGCACGCTTGAGCGCGAGGCCGGCCAATCCTGCCCCGCCGAGTCTGCCACCGCGATTTCTCCGATGGTTCGAGGCGCGCGGCTGGGCGCCGCATGCGCATCAGCGCGCTGTGCTGGACGCGGACGCCGAGGATGTCTTGCTCGTGGCACCAACCGGCGGCGGCAAGACCCTCGCGGGCTTCCTGCCGAGCCTCGTCGAGCTGTCCCGGGACGACCCGCCTCGATCCGGTCTTCACACGCTCTATATTTCTCCGCTTCGTGCGCTCGCGGTCGACGTCCGGCGCAATCTCGAGGTGCCGGTCGGCGAGATGGCGCTTCCCATCCGCATCGAGGCGCGCACCGGCGACACGCCCGCCGCGCGCCGCGCACGCCAGCGGAGCGATCCGCCGCACATTCTCCTGACGACACCCGAATCATTGGCACTGCTTCTGTCCTATGAGGATTCAGCGCGCCTGTTCGGGCGCCTCGCGCGCGTCATCGTCGACGAGGCCCATGCGCTCGCGGGCACGAAGCGCGGCGATCTCTTGGCCCTAGGCCTCGCGCGTCTCGGCGCGCTCGCGCCGTCGCATCGGCGCATCGCCCTTTCGGCAACCGTCGCCGACAGCTCCGCTCTGGCCGCTTGGATCTCGCGGACAGGGGAGCCGGGCGGCGTCCATCTCATCGCCGGCGCGGGCATCCGCGCGGCCGAGATTTCGATCATCGTGCCCGAGGCGCGCGTTCCCTGGGCGGGGCACATGGCCCTCTACGCCATGCCGGAGGTCTACCGGGCGATCGCCAAGGCCGGCACGACGCTCGTCTTCACCAACACGCGCGCGCAGGCCGAGCTCGTCTTCCAGGAGTTGTGGCGCCTCAACGAAGAGCGCCTGTCGATCGCGCTCCACCACGGCAGCCTGTCGGTCGAGCAGCGCCGCAAGGTCGAGGCGGCCATGGCGCGCGGGACGCTCAAGGCCGTCGTCTGCACGGCGTCCCTCGATCTCGGCATCGATTGGGGGTCCGTCGACCTCGTCATCCAGGTCGGCGCGCCCAAGGGCGCGACGCGCCTCGTCCAGCGCATCGGACGCGCGAACCACCGGCTGGATCGGCCGAGCCGCGCCATCCTCGTGCCCGGGAACCGGTTCGAGTTCCTCGAATGCCAGGCGGCAATCGATGCGATCGGCGCTGGCGCGCTCGACGGCGAGCGGCCTCATCCCGGCGCTCTCGACGTGCTGGCGCAGCACGTCCTCGGCCGGGCCTGCGCCGGACCGTTCGGCGCCGACGATCTCTATCGGGAAATTCGGGCAACCGGCGCCTATCGCGACCTCGCGCGCCGCGACTTCGACGACGTCCTTGCCTTCGTCGAGACGGGCGGCTACGCGCTCAAGACCTACGATCGATACCGGCGCCTCGCGCGCACCGAGGACGGGCGCTACGTCGTCGCCGGGCCCGCGCATGTCCGGCGCTACCGGATGAACATCGGCACGATCGTCGATGCGCCCATGCTGCGCGTGAAGTTGAAGCGCGGGCCGGTGCTCGGCGAGGTCGAAGAGTATTTCGTGCAGAACCTTATCCCCGGCGATTCCTTTGTCTTCGCGGGACGCCTCGTCCGTTACGAGGGGCTTCGCGAGACGATGGTCATCGTCACGGAGTCGAAGGCAGAGGATCCCAAGGTGCCCGCCTATATGGGTGGCCGCCTGCCGCTCACGACGGAGCTTGCCGATGGCGTGCGGGCGCTTCTGGCATCACCCGCGCGCTGGGCGCGGCTTTCGCCCGAAGTGGCCGAGTGGCTCCGCATCCAGCGATGGCGGTCTATCCTTCCGCCGCGTCAGGGTCTTCTCGTCGAGACCTTCCCGCGCGGACGCAAGCATTTCCTCGTGGCCTATTGCTTCGAGGGACGGAACGCCCATCAAACGCTTGGCATGCTCCTCACGCGCCGGATGGAGCGCGCGGGTCTGCGGCCGCTCGGCTTCGTCGCGACCGACTATGTCCTCGCCGTGTGGAGTCTCCGACCGGTGCGTCACGTGGCGCCGCTCTTCGAGGAGGACATGCTTGGCGACGACCTTGAAGCGTGGATGGCGGAATCGAGCCTCCTCCGACGCACCTTCCGCAACGTGGCCGTCATCGGCGGCCTGATCGAGCGCCGGCTTCCCGGCCAGGAGAAGACCGGCCGGCAGGTCACCTTCAGCTCGGACCTGATCTACGACGTGCTCCGACGCCATGAACCCGATCACATCCTTCTTCGCGCGACACGGGCCGATGCCGCGCGCGGCCTCACGGACGTGAAGCGCCTGGCGGACATGCTCGCGCGCATCCAAGGCCGCATCGTCCATCGCCCGCTCGATCGGATCTCGCCCTTGGCGGTTCCGGTCATCCTCGAGATCGGGCGCGAAAGCGTCCATGGCGCCGCGATCGACGAGCTGTTCGAGGAAACAGCGCGGGAGATCATCGAGGAGGCGACGGGCGAGGCCACGCGGCAAGGGGCGCTGTTGTGAGCGGTGATGCGATTCGCCTGAACGGTGCCGACCTCGTTGCGGATGTGAGCGGCGCCCTCTGGTGGCCGGAGGAGAGATTGCTCGCCGTGGCGGACCTCCACCTCGAGAAAGGTTCGGCCTTCGCCGCGAAGGGCGCACTCCTTCCGCCTTATGACACGCGCCGCACGCTCGAGCGGCTTCAGGAGGTGATCGGTCGCCTCGGACCGCGCGCGGTCCTCTGTCTTGGCGACAGCTTTCACGATGATGGTGCCGTCGCGCGCCTCGCTGTCGACGATCGCGCGATGCTCGCCCGATTGTCAGGCGCCTGCGAATGGATCTGGATCAAGGGCAACCATGATCCGGAACCGCCGCCGGGCCTGGGGGGCGGGGTCGCGGCTGAAT
>JAXMCE010000018.1:0-57922 GCA_046349515.1 Alphaproteobacteria bacterium
ATCCCAGCCGATGGGCGCGAAGGCGGCGCGCCCGACGCCCTTCTCCCCCACGCGACGCAGCGGCGCGCGCAGCCGGTCCGGGTGATGGACGCGCTCGGCATAGCGCGCCACCTTGGCGCAGACGACGCCCGCCGTGTAGCTGTTGCGCCGGCTGCCATGGACCCGGCCGATGTGGTGTGAATCGATCCGCTCGACATCGAGCGCACAGGTGCTCGGGCAATCGTGCGGGCAGACGGACGGGACGATCTCGATCGCAGGGTCGCGCGGCATCATGGAACCTGTTCAATAGAGCGTTCCGCAAATGTACCGCCGGGCTCGGCGGGGGGCAAGAAAACGGCACGTTTGGGCCGTGAAAATCCTCCCCGGCGGCGATCCTTGGACCTAACTGGTGCGAATCCTGCCCTCCGGATTGAAGGCGCGGAAAGCGAAGGCGAAGCTGACCATGTAGGGCACGTCCACGGGGCCTTGGGCGGTCTTGCGCTGGACCACGACATTGCCGATGTCGCGTCCGCTCGAGATCATCACCGTGTCGAGCGCCGAGGCCTGCCCCGGCTGCCAGGACAGCGTCAGGTCGTCGCTTGCAACCGTCTTCCGCGCGCGGACGAGATCGAGTGTCCACGCCTCGCCACCGACCACGACGACGCGCGCCATGGGCGCCACGTCCTTGGGCAGCGCTCCCTTGAAATAGCGTCCCGGGCCTTCCCGCGTGTCGTAATTCGGATAGGGGTTGTGGCCGTATTGGCGCATGGCGGGCGAGGACGGAATCTGCACCTGGCCCGCGGGTTGGCGCTCCTGGAAGCGCGCGAGCGATTCGATACGCATGGGAAGCGCCTTGAGCCGCGCGCCGGTCATGGCGCCCACGATCGCCTCGCCCGTGTATTGCTGCCACCAACTCTCGGTCTCGCGGTCGTAGAGCACGATGTTGGCCAGGCGCATGCGCCCGGTCACCCCGAACTCGAGCGTGGCTCCGCCGACGCGCCGGTCATAGACGGCGACGGCGCTCGTTTGCGGCCCATAGGACACCGCGATCGGCACGCCCCCGACGATGTCGTTCACCACTTCGTGCCAGGTGAGGATTTGGAACGGATAGGCGCGCGCCTCGCCGCCGATGACAACGCTCACGACCGGCTCGATCGCGACCACGCCCCAGGGATCCTTCGCGGCGGCAAACCGCGGATGGTCGATCGACGGCACGCCGTCCCGATGGGTCGCATCGAAGAAATCGTCGAGCGGAACGGCGCGGCGCTCGAATTGACCTTTCGGGAACTCGCTTTTCAAATTCCGAAGGTAGGACTCATCGGATGCGGTCTGGGCGGCGGCGCCGCGGGCCATCACCGAGAGCGGCGCCACGAGGGCAGCACTCATCGCCCAGGCAGCGCTGCGGAGAAGGCGCCTGCGACTCCTGTCGATGGGACGCGCCCCTCCTCCCTCCCGACCGTCCGCGGCGCTCAGGACGACTTCCTCAGTCTCAAGCTCTGCCAATCGTCCTCCGTCAAGCGCGAGAGGAAACTGAACTGGCCCGCGCCTTTGAGCCACTCGCCGCCATCGATGGTGACGACCTCGCCATTGATGTAGCCGGCATAGTCCGACACGAGAAATGTGGCCAAATTGGCGAGCTCGCTGTGCTCGCCGGGCCGGCCCAGGGGGTTGCGGGTCTCGAATTCACGCGCCATGTCGGCGCGCGGGACGAGCCGCGTCCAAGCGCCCTCGGTGGGAAATGGCCCCGGCGCGATCGCGTTCAAGCGAATCTTCTTCGGTCCCCACTCGACCGCGAGGCTCTGGGTCATCGCGAGGACGCCCGCCTTGGCCAAGGCCGACGGCATGACGTATGCGGAGCCGGTCCAGGCATAGGTTGTGACGATCGAGAGCACCGTGCCCGGGCGACCCGACTTGATCCAGCGCTTGCCGCAGGCCAGCGTGCAATAGGCCGAGCCGTGGAGAACGATGCCGAGCACCGCATCGACCGCGCGCGGCGAAAGCTCCTCGGCCCGTGCGAGGAAATTGCCGGCCGC
Organism: Alphaproteobacteria bacterium; assembly: GCA_046349515.1. Classification (GTDB taxonomy): domain Bacteria; phylum Pseudomonadota; class Alphaproteobacteria; order CADEGL01; family CADEGL01; genus JBGPGW01. The sequence continues at coordinate 2,013 of JAXMCE010000018.1, forward strand.
GTTGTTGATGAGGATGTCGATCGGCCCGTCGCGCCATGCGGCATCGACCATGGCCTCGACACCGTCCGCATTCCGAATGTCGCACCCCTGCCAGCCGACCTTGCCGCCCGTCGCGGCACTGTGCTCCTTGGCAGTCGCCTCGAGAACCTCCGCGCGGCGCCCGCAGATGAAGAGCTCGCCGCCGAGCTCGAGGAACCGGCGCCCCATGCTCTTGCCGAGGCCCGTGCCGCCGCCGGTGATCAGGATGCGTTTGCCCTTGAGCAGACCCTTCTCGAACACTTGGATCCTCCCGGTCTTGACGGCTGAGGTGTACCGCCTTCCGGCAGCCGTGGCTATGATGGCGTGGGACGCGGAGGAACACGAATGCTTGAGGCATGCGGAAGCTACGAGGATGTCCGCGCTGCCTTCCGATGGCGGATTCCTCCGCGATACAACATTGCGGTCGATGTCTGCGACCGGCATCCGAGCGATCGTGTCGCGCTTATCGTCGAGGATGAAACGGGTGTGGAATCGACCTACACCTTCGGCGCGATTCGCAGCCTGAGCAACCGTTGCGCCAACCTGCTCGCCGCGCGCGGCATCACGGCGGGAGACAGGGTCGGCATCCTTCTCTCCCAGGGCGTCGAGCTGCCCATCGTCCACCTGGCCACTTACAAGCTCGGCGCGATCGCTCTTCCGCTCTTCACCCTGTTCGGGCCGGAGGCGCTGGCCCATCGTTTGAAGGACAGCGGCGCCAAGGTTGTCGTGACCGACCGCATCGGCGCCGAGAAGATCGCATCGATTCACCGCGAGCTTCCGGCTCTCGCCCATCTCATCATCGTCGACGGTGAAGCCGACGCGCTCTGGCCCCTCCTCGACCGCGCGTCCGATGCCTTCACGCCTGTCGACACGGCAGCCGATGACCCGGCCCTCATCCTCTACACCTCGGGCACGACGGGGCCGCCCAAGGGCGCCCTCCACGCCCACCGCGTCGTCCTCGGCCACGGGCCCGGCGTCGCCTTCCCGCACGAGTTCTTCCCCCAGGCAGGCGACCGGTTCTGGACGCCCGCCGATTGGGCGTGGGCGGGCGGTCTTCTCAACGTGCTTCTCTCGAGCTGGCAATGCGGCGTCACCGTCGTCGCGCACCGGGCGCGGAAGTTCGATCCGGAGGCGGCTTACGCTCTCATGGCGCGCCAGGGCGTGCGCAACACCTTCCTGCCGCCGACGGCGTTGAAACTGATGCGCCAGGCGCGTCCGCGCCACCCTGTCGCCTTGCGCACCGTCGCGAGCGGCGGGGAGCCGCTCGGTCAGGAGCTCGTCGCGTGGGGCCGCGAGGCGTTGGGCGTCACCATCAACGAGTTCTACGGCCAGACCGAGTGCAACCTCGTCCTCGGCAATTGCGCGCATGTCATGCCGATCAAGCCGGGCTCGATGGGGCGGCCGATCCCGGGACATGCGGTGGCGGTCATCGGCGAAGACGGAACGCCCTGCCGACCCGGCCAGTCGGGTGCCATCGCGATCCTCAGGCCAGACCCTGTGATGTTCCTCGGCTATTGGCGCAACGAGGACGCCACCGCGAGGAAGTTCATCGGCGACTGGATGACGACGGGCGACCTCGGACAGATGGACGAGGATGGCTACTTCTGGTTCCTCGGCCGGGAGGACGACGTGATCACGAGCGGCGCCTACCGCATCGGGCCGGGCGAGATCGAGGACTGCCTACTCAAGCATCCGGCCGTGGCCATGGCCGCGGCGGTCGGCGTGCCCGATCCGCTCCGGACCGAAATCGTCAAGGCGTTCATCGTGACGAAGCCGGGAGAAAGGCGCGACGGCGACCTCGCACGGGCGATCCAGGATTTCGTCAAGACGCGCCTCGCCGCCCACGAATATCCGCGCCTCATCGAGTTCGTCGACGCCTTGCCGATGACAGCGACAGGCAAGATCATCCGTCGCGCCTTGCGCGAGCGGAGCATTGCCAGTGACGGACGGGAGACAAGTTGATGAAACAGGTCGACTACTATTTCACTCTTGCCTCGCCATGGTCTTACCTCGGCCACGAGCGTCTCATCGCCATCGCCCGGCGAACGGATACCGCGATCGCATTCAAGCCCATCGACCACGGCCGTGCTTTTCCCGCCGCCGGCACGCTCCGCCTCAAGGATCGCCCGCCCGCGCGCAAGGCCTACCGGCTGTTCGAGCTCAAGCGCTGGCGCGATCATCTCAAGATCCCGCTCGTGATCGAGCCAAAATATTTCCCGGTCGACGACCGCCTCGCCGCGCGCATGGTGGTTGCCGCGTGCCAGGCCGGCTATTACGCGGCCGCCCTCAGCCTTGCCTTCATGCGCGCGGTCTGGGTCCAGGAACAGAACATCGCCGATCCCGAGACGCTCGATCACATCGCCGGGACGATCGGGTTCGTGGGCGCGAGTCTCCGCGCCTCGGCCGAAACGATCGAGGTCCAGGCGGCGTATGACGCCAATACCGAGGAAGCCATCGCCCGCAAGGTCTTCGGCCTGCCGTTCTACATCTATCGGGACGAGCCGTTCTGGGGCCAGGATCGCCTCGACTTCCTCGAACGCGCGCTCCGGTCCGGATGATCGGCCGAATCCGCACATCGCGTACCCTCCGCGGCGCAAGCGTCGCCGTCGGCGTTCTGTTCCTACTGACGGGCGCGGCGTCGGCCGACTACGACACGGGCAAGGCCGCTTATGCCCAGGGCGACTACGCGGCAGCGTTCCGCGCCTGGAAACCGATTGCCGAGGGCGGCAACCCGGTCGCCCAGTTCGCCCTCGGCACGCTCTACGAAAAGGGCCAGGGCGTCAGGCAGAACGGCCGCGACGCGCTTCGCTGGTACACGCGCTCGGCGAAGCAGAATTTCGCCGAGGCACAGTTGAGGCTTGCCTACCTGTACGCGGGCGGCACGGTCGTTCCACGGAACGACGCCGAGGCCGCGAAATGGATGAAGGCGGCCGCCGCGAACGGCCATGTGATGGGGCAACTCGGCCTCGGCGCTCTCTACGAATACGGCCGCGGAGTGCCGCGTGACCTCAAGGAGGCCGCGCGCCTTTATGACCAGGTCGCGCGCGCAACCCAACCGGGCGACGTGCATGACGAAGCCGTCAAGGGAATCGAGCGCGTCAACGCCTCCATGAGCGCACCGCGCACGGCGCCATCCTCCGCCATCGATCCGTCCCTCGTCGGCAAGTGGGAGGCGCGTCTCGCGGAGCCGGAAGGCGGTGTCACCGCGCGCTTCACCCTCACCATCGCCGAGGATGGCTCGTACGCGCTCAAGCAATCGCGCGCCGACAAGAGCGGAAAGGCGCTGCCATCGACCGAGGACACGGACGGGCGCTTCGAGACGAGCGATGGACGCTATGCCATGGCGAACGCGCGCGGCACGCTCAACGGCACCTACCGCGTGGTCGATCGCAATACGTTCGAGATGATTGCCGAATCGGGGAAGACGATCCGCTGGCGGCGCGTCAAGATGTAACGCCGCGCACCCTCAGCACCGCGCCCGCAAGAGCCTCCGCCTGCCGGAAGAACCGGCAGGCGTGTGCTCCTCGGATTTTTCGATCGGAAGTCTACTTCGCTTGAACGCGCGAATGTGTTTCTTCAGTCACGACGTCGGCCGGCTTCTGCGACCGTGACACGCGCACGATTCCCGGCGCAACGGCACCGCCATTGGCGCCGGCGACGGAGCTCGACACCGTGTCGATGAACTCCAATTGCGAGTCAGCTCGTGTTTTTTCCACGCCGTTTATCCACCTTCGATTGTCGAGGTATTTGAGCAACGGATTCGCCATGGCATTTCTCCCACCTGTGTTGCCATGCTCTTTTCGTATGGCCAACTTATAGCAGAGATTATGAAGCCTTTGTTGGCGACAATATGGCAGCCATGTTGCGCTGCGCCTTCGCACTGCCCTTGCTGCGCTGCACAAGTCGTGGATTTCCGCCCGATTACCCGCATCGCAATGCAGCATTGAATTCTCCGCATTGCACGGCTCGAAAAATTTAATGTGATCGTTAACGGCTGCAGCCGACGAATGCGCGGATTCGCACCCGAGCGGCCATGCGCAAATCGGCCGCACCGAGCGATGCGTCGTGATCAATCGGCCGCGCGCCGCACCACGATGCTGGCCGAAAGGATGTCATGAAGCGCGCGCCGCCGCCGATTGAAGAAGACCACGAGAAGAACAAGCGGCGTCAGCAACGCGATGGACGCCGAGAAAAGAAGCGTGCGCAGCCCCGCCTGGAGATGGTCGGGACGCGCGCCCGATATGTCGCGGATCTCGATGTCCATCACCTTCATGCCTGGCGTCGCCGATGACGGGCCGCCGATGTAGCCGATGAAGTAGACGAACGGCAGCGCAAGACCCGCGAGCGCGGTCGGCACGCTCAGGAGCCCGAAGGTCACGACCTTGGAGAGGAAGAAGACGACGGCGACCACCACGAACGCCAGCATAAGAATGCCCCAGTCGATGAGGTTCGCCAGGATGCGCCGGGACAAGACTCCCCGGAAACGCACCTCGTCGAACACGGCCTTGGCCGGCCGGATGATCTCGATGGCGGGCGGGTAGGCGGACGGCATGGCGGACCCTCCAGGGCGATACGGCCAAGAAGTAGGCATCTCGGCCCGTCGTTGCAATGGGGCGGGCGGAGCCTCCCGCGCGCAAGCATCGAGGACGGCTTAATCCATTCTTGGAAATCGGGCGGCCGGGCTATATCAGTCTTCCACGGCTCGCCACGCGAAGGCGGCCCTGACCGCATATCCGCTCTCAGCGCAACCGAGACGAGGAGCAACAACCATGGCAAAGCCCGCGACATCGACCAATCGGCGCCAGGTGGACCTCAACTCCGACATGGGGGAAGGCTTCGGCCGCTATACCTGCGGCGATGATGCGGCGCTCCTCGAAATCGTATCGTCGGCCAACGTGGCCTGCGGCTTCCATGCGGGCGATCCCGAGATCATGGCGGAGACGTTTCGCATCGCGAAGACGCGCGGTGTCGCGATCGGCGCCCATCCGGGTTTTCCGGACCTGTGGGGTTTCGGCCGCCGGCGCATTCCCTGCTCCACCGGCGAGATCGAGCGGATGGTGGCGTATCAAGTGGGCGCCGCCCAAGGCATGGCGGCGTATGCCGGCCATCGCCTCACATACGTGAAATCGCACGGCGCGCTCGGCAACATCGCCGAGACCGATCAGGACGTGGCCGATGCCATCACGCGTGGCGTGAAGGCGGTCGACCCCTCGCTCGCTTGCCTCATCGTCGCGATGAGCGCGCAAGTGCGCTCGGCGGAGAAGATGGGCATGCGCCATTACCTCGAGATCTTCGCCGACCGCGCCTACACCGAAGACGGCCATCTCGTCCCGCGGAAGGAGCCGGGCGCGGTCATCCACGACGCGGGGGCCGCGGCCGCGCGCGTCATCGCCATGGTCGAGGAGGGCGCGATCATCACGGTATCCGGCGCGCGCCTGAAGACAGCGATCGATTCGGTGTGCGTCCACGGCGACAGCCCGCATGCGCTCGGCATCGCGCGCCTCGTGCGCCAGCGGCTGGAGCAGGCCGGGGTCGCGATCGCGCCCTTCGCGCCGCACTGACCTCTCGCGCATGAGCTCATCTCCACGCTTCCTCGACGCGGGCGAGGCGGCCCTCGTCGTCGAGTACGGCACGACGGTCGATCCGGCGATCCATGACCGGGTGATGGCCCTCGATGCCGCGCTCGCGGCGCGCGCCCTTCTCGGCATCAGGGAAACGGTGCCGACCTTCCGCTCCCTGATGATCCATTACGACCCACTCCTCCTCGACCGGGCGACGCTGGTCGAGGCTGTCGAGTCGTTGGGCCTCGCGCCGAAGGCGGCGGCCGCCCGCAAGCGCTGGACCATGCCCTGTTGCTACGATTCCGAGTTCGGCGAGGATCTCACCTTGGTCGGCGAGACGTTGAAGCTCTCGCCCGAACGGGTCGTGGCCTTGCATGCAGGGGCCACCTTCCGAGCCTACATGTACGGCTTCGCGCCGGGCTTCTGCTATCTCGGCGGCCTGCCGAAGGAGCTCACCATTTCCCGCCGCGTGACGCCGCGCCCGCCGATCGCGCCGCAGACGATCATGATCGCGGACGGCATGAGCATCATCACGACCATCTCCATGCCGACCGGCTGGTGGCTGGTCGGGCGCACGCCCGAACGCATGTTCTCCCGCAACCGCACGCCGGCCTTCCTCGCCGAGGCCGGCGACGAGATCCGCTTCGAGCAGATCGACCGCGCGACCTACGAGGCGCTCGATGCGCGCGCCGAGGCCGGCGAGATCGTGGCACGGTCCGAGCCCATCCCATGAGCGTGGCCCTGCGCATTCTGTCCGCCGGGCCGGGCGTCACCGTGCAGGACGCCGGCCGCGAGGGCTTTCTCCGCTACGGGGTGACCGCGGCGGGACCCATGGACCGGCTGGCCCATGCCACAGCCAACCGGGCCGTGGGCAATGCTGTGGAGGCGGCCGCGCTCGAAGTCTCCCTCGGCGGGCTCGAAGTCGCCGTCGAGGGCGCGCCGGTCACGGTTGCCATCGCGGGCGGCGCCTTCACGCCCTCCTCCGCGGGCCTCAAGCTCCCCTCTTCCGCGCGGCTCGATCTCGCGCCCGGCGCGAGCCTCTCGATCCGCGCCGGCGTTTCGGGAGCCTGGTGCTACTTGGCCATCGCCGGGCGGCTCGACCTCCCGCCCTTCCTCGGCTCCCTCTCGACCCATACGCGCTCGGCGCTCGGCGGATACGAGGGGCGCACGCTCGCCGCGGGCGACGCCATTCCGATCGCGGAGCCGCGCGCATCCCATGCGACGCCCGCACGCCTTCTCACGCCATGGCTCGATCCCGACGACCGCCCGATACGCGTGATCCTTGGGCCACAGGACGACTATTTCCCGGCGGACCAGATCGAAGCATTCCGCGCAGGACCCTGGACCGTCTCGCCGCGGAGCGACCGCATGGCCTATCGCCTCGACGGCCCGCGGCTCAAACACGCGCGCGGTTTCAACATCATCTCGGACGGCATCGCCATGGGCGCGATCCAGGTGCCCGGCGACGGCCAGCCGCTTGCGCTGATGGCGGATCGGCAGTCGACCGGCGGCTATCCCAAGATCGCCACCATCATCGGTCCCGACGTGCGACGCCTCGCGCAGCGCCGGCCCAACGAGCCATTCCAGTTCGCGACCGTCTCGGTCGACGAAGCCGTCGCGGCGCGGCGGGAAGAAGCAAGAGTCCTGGCGGCTCCCATCGAAAGCGCGCCCGTCATCCGCCGCGAATTCCCGTCCGAGTTTCTCTTGAGCGTGAACCTGATCGGCGGCGCCACGTCTTCCTAGGCGCGGCCTCGCGCTGGCGTCTTCAGTCGAGGCGCGCGCGCGCCGTCTCGCGCAAGGGCAGTGTTGCCACGAGCGAGACCGCCGCCGCAGCCATGAGATACCAGGCGATCGAGAGATCGTCCTTCGTCCTGTCGATGAGAAACGTGGCGATCATGGGCGTCGTGCCGCCGAGCGCGCCGAGGGTGATGTTGTGGCCGAGCGCCACCGCCGTGCAGCGCACGCGGCGCGGAAACAGCTCGACGAACACGGTCGGATTGGCGCCGTAGTAGATGCCCATGACCACCGCGAGACCCGCCTGGCCCAACAGGATGACAATGGGATGCGGGTGGTCCATGAGGGCGAGCAATGGATAGGCCAGCACGAGGACGCCGATCGTCGAGGCTAGCAGAAGCGGCTTTCGTCCCACGCGGTCAGACAGCCGGGCGGCGATGGGAACCATGCCCACGAGCACGAGCATGCTGAGCGTATTGATGTCGAACGCGGTCGAGGGCGCGAGCTTCACTTGCCGCACGAGGAAGGTGGTGGTGTAGAGGAAGAGGAGATAGAAGCCGACCGCATTGATGACGTTGATCCCCAGCATCTGGAGAAGCGGCCGCCATTCGTCCCTGAACGTGACCACGAGCGGCGCCGCCCCTTTTTGGCGTGCATCCTTGTCCGCCGTTTCGGACACGCCGCGCCGAATGAGGAAGCCCACGAAACCGACGAGAAGGCCGAGAAGGAACGGCAGGCGCCAACCCCACGCCGCGATGACGGATTCGGGGAGGACCGTGTGGACGATGGCGCCCGAGGCCGAGCCAATCAGGATGCCGGCGATGGCACCGAAAATGCTCCACGACCCGAAGGCCGCCCGCCGGTCGGGCGGGGCCTGCTCGACGAGGAAGACGGCCGACCCCGTGTACTCGCCCCCGACGGACAGACCCTGGAGAAGCCGCAGCAGCACCATGAGGACCGAGGCCACGGCGCCCAGCGACGCGTAGCCCGGCAGGAGACCGATGGCGGTCGTCGGCAGCGCCATGAAGGCGATCGAGAGCATGAGCGCGGGCTTCCGCCCCCACCGGTCGCCGATATGGCCGAAGAGGAATGCACCGAACGGCCGCGCGAGAAACCCGGCCGCGAAGGCTCCGTACGCGGCGATGAGGGAAACAGCCGCATCTTCGCTCGGGAAGAACTGAGCAGCGATGATCGGCGCGAAATAGCCGTAGATCGCGAAGTCGTACCACTCGAGAATGTTGCCGACCAATCCCGCGAGGATCGTGCGACGATGTCCCGCTGAGGGGCCTTCCTCGCCGAGTCTTTCGGCCGTTGCCCGCGCGCTCTCTCCCATCACGTCTTGCCCATCAGACCTGGGAAACGGCGCCATCCGCCGCCGCGAGCGCCAGTCCCCGCGTTTCCCTCATGCGCCATGTCGTCGCGAAGGTGATGGCGGCCGCGGCGGCGAGGTACCAGGCGATCGACAAGCTCTCGCCTGTATGCTCGATGAGGAAGGTGGCGACCATGGGCGCCGTGCCGCCGAAGGCGGCGAGCGACACGTTGTAGCCGACCGAGAGCGCGCTGCAGCGAACCGCGGCGGGAAACATCTCCGCCGCCATGGCCGTGCTCGCGCCGTAGTAAAGACCCATGAGGATGCCGAGCACCATCTGGCCGGACAACGCCACCAGGAAGACAGGGTGATGCATGAGCCAGAGAAGCGGCCACGCCAGAATGGCCAGCGCGCCCGTCGCGAAGAGCACGACGGGCTTCCGTCCCACGCGGTCCGACAAGGCGCCCGCGAGCGGCACCGTGACGAAGGCGCCAAGCATCGTGAGCGTGTTGATATCGAAGGCTTCCGTCGGCGGCACCTTGACCCGCGCGATGAGGAACGTCGCGAGGTACACGAAGATGAGGTAGAAGCCGACACCGTCGACGAGCGTGAATCCAATGACGCGCAGCATGCTCCGCCATTCGTCGCGGAAAGCGCGGAGGACGGGCGACGGCCCCGTGGTGCTTGGCGCCTCGCCGCCGGGAACTCCGCGCCGCGCGAGAAAGCCGATCATGCCGAGCACGGCACCGCTCACGAACGGCACGCGCCAACCCCATGCCTCGACCGCGGCTTCCGGCAACAGGGCATGGAGGACCGCGCTGAAGCCGGAACCGATGAGGACTCCGGCGACAACGCCCGCCGCACTCCAGCAGCCATAAAAGCCGCGCCGCCCGGGCGGCGCGCCCTCGATGAGGAACACGGTCGAGCAGGTGTACTCCCCGCCGACGGACAGACCCTGGAGAAGCCGGAGCGCGATGAGCGCGATCGTCGCGGCCATGCCCCATTCGGCATGCGTCGGCAGAAGCCCCAAGAGCGTCGTCGGCACCGCCATGAGCGCCACCGAAACGGCGAGAGCAGCGCGCCGGCCCAAGCGGTCACCGAGCTGTCCGAACACGGCACCGCCAAAGGGACGGACGAGGAAGCCCGCAGCAAAGGCGCCGTACGCCGCGATGAGCGAGGCCACGGGATCATCCGAGGGGAAGAACAGCGGCGCCAGGATCGGCGCGAAGAAGCCGTAAACCGCGAAGTCGTACCATTCGAGGATATTGCCGACGAGGCCGGCGGCGATCACACGCCGACGCGACGCGACGTCACCGCCTGGGATCGCGGCCGAACGCGCGCTCACCCCCGCTCAGCCCGCGCCCGAGAGCACGACGTCGAGATCGACCTCCATGCCGTATTGCGGGCGCGCGAAACCCTTGAGGATGAGGACGGACATGGTGGGGTGGATGCCCTTGATCCACTTGCCGATGGCATTGCAAACAGGCGCCACATAGGCGCGGTCGCTGACATAGAGGCGCACGCCGCAGACATCCTGCCAGGTGGCGCCCGCCTCCTTGAGCAGCACGTCCATGTTCTTCATGGCGTTGTCCGCCTGCGCCGCGATGTCCTCGGTGCCGATCAGGCGATCCGTGCCCCAGATGCGTCCGGTCTGGCCGCGGATGTAGATGCGCTTGCCCGCCTTCACGATCCAGCAGAGATCGTTGTCGAGCTTCTGCTCCGGGAACGCGTCCTTGGTGTTGTATTTGCGGAGACGGATGTGCGCCATGCGATTCCCCCTGCCGTCAGGCCTGGCCATCAGTCCTTCATGACCCGGTCGCTCAGCCCGGCCGCGGTCCTGACGAAAGCGAGCGGCTCCGACCAGTCGAAGGTCTGATAGACGGCGTTCAGATGCGCGTAGGGCGGCGACTGGGCGAAGAGATGGAAGGTCGTCCGGTGGCCCGCGCCGGTGCCGTTGAGAAGGTCGCGCGCGAAGGCCAGGAGCCTGCGCCGATCGTCCGCCTTCCAGGCCTCGTTCACCGTGTAGTACTTCTCGAGCCAGGCCTTGGTCTCGGGATCGGCGAAGGCCGCGGCATCGGGCGTCACGCAGATCTGCCCGCCGCAGAGTTCGCGCGCGAGGTGCATCATCTCCGGCAGCTTCGCGCAGGCCAGCGTCCGGCCCGCGTAGAAAGTCGACTGGTGCGGCATGGCGAGCCCGGCGGGGCTCGTCTCCGCGAGCTCGATGCACGCGGTGAGGAACGCGTTGATCGATTCGCGGTAGCAGACGAGGGTCGCCAGCTTCTCCCGCACGGCCTGCTGCTTGTCGAGCCCGGTCTGCCGCGCATTGTGGATCGCCGTGCCGATGAGGAGATCGGCCACCCGCTCGAGGCGCTGGAGGAAGGGAAAGCCCGTATAGCGGTGGAGCATGCTGCGGATGAACGCCGCGGCCCGCGTGTGGCGGTAGAAGAGCACTTGTTCCCACGGCACCAGCACGTCCTCGAAGACGATGAGCGAATCGACCTCGTCGAGGCGCGTCGTGATGGGATAGTCGGCGGGGTTGAGGCCGTGCGCGTAAGAGGAGCGGCAAATGTGCTTCAGTCCCGGCGCGTTCATCTTGCAGACGAATCCGACGGCGTAATCGGACAGCAGCGCATCGCCCCAATTGGCGATGGTCGGCTTGACGAAGGCCTGGTGGGCATAGGCCGCCGCCGTCTCGTACTTGGCGCCGCGCACGATGATGCCGGCGTCCGTCTCGCGCACGACATGGAGCAGCATGTCCGGGTCCTGCTCCTGCGGGCGCTTCGAGCGGTCGCCCTTGGGGTCGGTGTTGGCCGAGACGGTCATGAGATCCTGGGTGCGCGCCAGCTCCACTTGAAGCGCGATGTTGGCGCCGAAGCGCGGGTCGACCGAATCGAGCACGTCGCGCCCGTCGAGGAGCGACCAGAGGCCGCCCACCGTCTCGTCGCCCACGCGCAGGATGACGCCGCCGAGATCGGCCATGACGGCATCGACCCAGCGGCGCTTCGCGCGCCAGTCGTCCTTCGAGACGGGCGGCTTGTTGGGCACGGCCTGGGGCTCGCCGCCCTTGGGATCGGCGTAGGCCATGACTGCGCGCGTCGCTTCCTCGTGCGCCATGTCGTAGATGCGCGCGCGCGCCTCGACCACGGGCTTGAAGGCCGGATGGCGCGGCACGTCACGGACGCGCTCACCGTCGAGCCACACTTCCCGCCCGTCGTTCAGGGATTCTCGGTATTGCGCTCCCGTGAGAAGCATGGCGCCAGCCCGATCACGGATCGCCGGGGACGCCGTAGGATTCGGCCGCGGGCGGATTGATCGCCCGCGTGATGTAGGTGTTCATCTGCGGCTCGAACTCTTCCCAGATGCGGCGGAGCGCGCCGACCGGATGCTCCGCCGAATCGACGCGGAGGTCGCAGAGCGGCCAGGGATGCTCGCTCACGACGCACAGCCCCGCCGACTTGACGGGCCCGAGCTCGCCGCCGGCGACGATGCCCTCTTCGAGCCCGCGCAGGAGCCGCTCCGCGATGTGGAGGTTCGGGTGCGCCTCGAAGGTGTCGACCATGGCCCGCGGCACGTCCTTGTTCGAGAGGAGGTTGCCCGCGGCGATGCTGTCCTCGCCGACCTCGACATTGTGCGTGCCGAGCGTCTTCGCCCCCGAATAGTGGGCCGGGCGCCCGGCCTTGCCGATCACCGCGACCTGGCGATAGGCCGGGAACTTCTCGCCCCGCATCACCTGGTCGAGCGCATCCTGGGCCGACACGCCTTTGGCCAGGAGATCGAGAATGGCGTTGCCGATGGCGGGGTTGGTCACATTCTGCGTCGCGACGGCACCGACGCCCGCGCGTGCCCAAGGGCACCGGCTCGCGACCGCGATGCTCGACGTCGTGACCGCGATGCCGAACATGCCGGTCCGCCGGCACCGGCCCGTCAGCGAAAATGTCATGGGACGCCCCCCTCAAGAGGCGGCGTTCATCAGCCCTCGCCTTCCGGAATCACCGCCTCGACGTCAATCTCCATGAGAAGCTCGGGCCGCGCAAGGCCGTTGATGATGAGGCCGGTCGAGCACGGATGGACGCCCTTCAAGTGCTTGCCGATCGCGCGGTAGACGGGCTCGCGGTGAGCGCGGTCGGTGATATAGACCGTGATCTTGCAAATGTGATCGAGCTTCGAGCCCGCCTCTTCCAGCAGCTGCTTCACGTTCTTCATGGCCTGGTCGGCCTGGGCCCCCGCATCGCCCAGCCCCACGAGCTTGTTGTCGAGCGTCAGCCCGACCTGGCCGCGAAGAAAGACGTGATTGCCCGCGCGCACCGCCATGGCCAGGTCGTTGTCGAGATTTTGTCCCTGCCAGACGTCCTTGGTGTTGAACTTGCGAAACCTCTGATGTGCCATTCCCTGATCCCCTGTTCAGCCGGATTGTTTCATGACGCGTTCGGAAAGGCCCGCGGCCTTGCGGACGAACTCCATCGGGCCCTTGAAGTCGAAATTCATATAGACCGCGTTGAGATGTGCATAGGGCGGCGATTGGGCGAAGAGCTGGAAGGTAAGGCGATGGCCGCCATAGTCCGAATTGAGCAGGTCGCGGGCAAACGCCAGCAGCTTGCGCCGATCCTCCGCGACCCAGGCCTCGTTCACCGAATAATACTTGTCGAGCCATTTCTTGGTGTCGGGGGAGACGAAGGCGTCATAGTCGGGCGTGACGCAGATCTGCCCGCCGCACAGCTCGCGCGCGAGATGCATCATGGCCGGCAGCTGCGAGCAGGCCAGCACGCGCCCGGTATAGAGAAGCGACTGGTTGGGCATGAGCAATCCGCCCGGGCTCTTCTCCGCCAGCGCGATCGACGCCGTCAGGTGCGCATTGATGCCCTCGCGATAGACCGCGAGGGAGGCGAGCTTCTCGCGCACGGCCTGCTGCTTGTCGAGGCCGGTCTGGCGCGCATTGAACAGGGCCGCGCCGATCATCATGTCCGCCACGTAGAGGACGCGCAGCACGAAGGGAAACCCGCTGTACCGGTGGAGCGTGCCGCGGATGTAGCTCGCCGCCCGCGTGTGGCGGTAGAACAGCACGTCCTCCCACGGTACGAGCACGTCGTCGAACACCATGAGCGTGTCGACTTCGTCGAACCGGTTCGCGAGCGGATAGTCGTTGGCCGGACGGCGTCCGGCGAAACCCGTGCGGCAGATGTGCTTCAAGCCCGGCGCGTTCATCTTGACGATGCAGCCGAGCGCATAGTCCGACAGCTTGTCATCGCCCCAGTTGGCGATCGTGGGCTTGACGAAGGCCTGGTTCGCATAGGCCGACGCGGTCTCGTACTTGGCGCCGCGGATGATGAGGCCCTTGTCGGTCTCCTTGACGACGTGGAGCAGCATGTCGGGATCCTGCTCCTGCGGGCGCTTCGAGCGATCGCCCTTGGGGTCGGTGTTGGCCGAGACGTGGAACACGTCGTTCTGCACCGCGAGCTGGATATGGCGCTCGATGTTCTGGCTGAAGCGCGGATCGACCTCGTTCAGCACGTCGCGCCCGTCGAAGAGCGACCACATCTCCCCGATCGTCTCGTCGCCGACCCGGATGACGACGCCGCCGATATCCTTCATGACCGCATCGACCGCGCGGCGCTTGTCGTGCCAGTCCTGCTGCGTGTAGGGCAGCTTATGGCCGATGCAATTGGGCTCGTTCGTCTTCGCATCCCGGTAGGACATGATGTCGCGATACGCGTCCTCATGCGCCATGTCGTAGATGCGCGCGCGCACGTCGATGATGGGCCTGAACATGGGATGCGTGGTCACGTCCTTGACGCGCTCGCCATCGATCCAGATTTGCCGATCGTCCTTGATCGATTCGCGATACTGTGCGCCCGTGCGAAGCATGGCTCGCTCCTTTGCTCTCTCGTGAAGGATGGTGACCGATTCGGTCGGCGTTAGGCAACCGCCATCGGGCGGCAATAGGCCCGGTCGTGGTAGACGAGCGGCGCGCCCTCCCCGCTCCTGACGGCGACGACGAGCCCCATGAACACCGTGTGCGAGCCGAAGACGTGGCGTTCGACGAGCCGGCAATCGAAGCTCGAGAGCGCGTCTTCGAGTGACGGCGCACCGGTGCCGAGAGCCGACCACGCGAATCCCGCGAAGCGATCGGCGCGTCCGGAACGGCCGGCGAAGACGTCCGACAGCTCTGTCTGATGATGGGCCAAGAGATTGACGCAAAAGCGCCTGTTCACGGCGATGGCCTCAGCCGCGCGACTGGCGTTGTTGACGCAGACGAAGACCGAGGGCGGGTCCGCCGACACCGAGGACATGGCGCAGACCGTGATGCCGAGACGTCCCGCCGGACCGTCGGTGGTGACGACCGCGACACACGCGGCCGCGTGCCGCATGGCTTCGATGAAGGCGCCGCGCTCGACGGCGAGGAACGCGTCGCGCCCCGTGTCGCTCGAACTCTCAGCGCCCGCGAGCGTCGCCATGGCCTCCATCCTTTCCGCCCTCGACCCCGTTTCCGGCGGAGTTTGACCAGGCTTCGATCATAGGTAAAATATCTTTGGTCGATCCTATGAATCGGAAAATCCTATGCAATTCTCCTTGAGGCAGGTCCGCTACTTCGTTGCGGCCGCCGAGCGCGGCAGCGTGACCGCGGCCGCGCGCGCGCTCGCCGTCTCGCAGCCCTCGGTCTCGGCAGCGATCGCCGATCTCGAGGCCCGCTTCGGCGTCCAGCTCATGCGCCGGCACCACGCCCAGGGCGTCTCTCTCACCCCGGCCGGGCGGCGCATGGTGGCGGAGGGCCGACGCCTCCTCGACCACGCCCGCGAGTTCGAGGGCCGCGCGCGAGGATTGGGCGAAGCGCTCGAAGGCACGCTCGACGTCGGGTGCTTTCTCACGATCGCGCCCGTCTACGTGCCCCAGCTCCTGGCCGAGCTCAAGACGCGCTACCCCGCGATGACGGTGCGCATCCATGACGGCCATCACGAGACGGTGTGCGCGGGCCTCGAGAACGGCGCCTATGAGCTCGCCATCGTCTACGACATGGGGCTCGGCAAGGAGACGGCGGCGCGCACGCTCATGACGCTGCCGCCCTATGCCGCGCTGCCGGCGGGTCACCGATTGAGCCGCATGAGCCGGGTCTCGCTGAAGGACCTCGCCGTCGAGCCGCTCGTCCTTCTCGACCTGCCCTCGAGCCGGGAGTATTTCCTCTCCCTCTTCTACAGCCTGGGGCTCGAGCCGCTCATCGGCGCGCGGACCCCGTCCTACGAGCTCCTGCGCAGCCTCGTGGCCAACGGCCATGGCTATGCGCTCTTGAACACCTTGCCCAAGACCGACGTCGCTTACGACGGCAGGCCCGTCATCCCGCGTCCGCTCAAGGAGGACCTGCCGGCGACCCGCATCGTGATCGCCCATCCGGCGGACGCGCGCCTCACGCGCATGGCGCAGGCCTTCGCGGATTTCGCGGTCGAGCATTTCGCGAAGCACCACGCCGCGCGCGCGAAAGCGCGTTAGGACCCGCATGGACCGTGCCGAGCCCTCTCGGCTAGAGTGCCCGGTCCATGACGAAGGGGCCCGGAGTCGTCCATGAGCGGCAAGCTTGATCTCAACACGTTGAAGCGTCTCGTCGAGGCCGGCGAGATCGACACGGTGCTGACGTGCTTTCCCGATCAGCAAGGCCGCCTCCTCGGCAAGCGCGTGGTGGGCTCCTATTTCCTCTCCCACGTCGCCCACGAGGCCCATGCCTGCGACTATCTCCTCGCGACAGACATGGAGATGGATACGGTCCAGGGCTACAAGGCCTCGTCCTGGGAGCTCGGCTACGGCGACTTCCTCATGAAGCCCGATCTTGCGACGATGCGGCGCATCCCGTGGCTCGAAGGCACCGCCCTTGTCCTGGGCGACTGCCAGGATCATCACGGCCACGACTTGCCCCACGCGCCGCGCTCTGTCTTGAAGAAGCAGATCGAACGCGCCCGCGCCATGGGCTTCACATCGAAGATGGGCTCGGAACTCGAGTTCTACATCTTCGAGGACAGCTTCGCCGCCGCGCGGACGAAGGACTACAAGTCGCTCGTCCCGCCCGGCTGGTACAACGAGGACTATCACATCTTCCAGACGACGAAGGAGGAGCCGCTCATCCGCGCGATCCGCTTGGGCATGGAGGGCGCGGCGATCCCTGTCGAGTTCTCAAAGGGCGAGTGCGGTTTCGGCCAGGCGGAGATCAACCTCCGCTATGCCGAAGCGCTCGAGATGGCCGACCGGCACGTCGTCTACAAGAACGGCGTCAAGGAGATCGCCCACCTCCAAGGCAAGTCCGTGACCTTCATGGCGAAGTGGGACTACACGCAGCCCGGTTCGTCCTGCCACATCCACAATTCGCTGTGGGACGCACAATCGGACCGCCCGGCCTTCCACGATGCGCGCGAGCCCCACGGCATGTCGAAGACGTTCCAGCACTACCTCGCGGGTCAGCTCACGCTCGCGCGGGCGATGTCGTTCTTCCTCGCGCCTTTCATCAACTCCTACAAGCGCTTCCAAGCCGGCTCCTTCGCGCCGACGAAGGCCGTGTGGAGCACGGACAACCGCACGGCCGGATTTCGCATCTGCGGCGACGGGCCGTCCCTCCGCGTCGAGTGCCGCATTCCGGGTGCCGACGCCAATCCCTACCTTGCCTTCGCGGCCTTGCTTGCCGCGGGCCTTTACGGCATCGAGGCCAAGCTGCCGCTCGAGCCCATCGCCACGGGCAATCTCTACGCCCAGGATGTCCGCGAGATTCCGAAAACATTGCGCGAAGCGCTCGATGAGCTCGATCGCTCGGCCGTGCTGCGCGCGGCGTTGGGCGACGACGTCGTCGACCACTACCTCCATACGGGCGGCATCGAGCAGGGCGAGTACGATCGCCGCATCACGGACTGGGAAGTGCGCCGCTATTTCGAGCGTGGATGATGCGTCCGACCTCCTTCATGACGAAGCGTTGAAGCCATGACACCCGATCCGAAAACTCTCAAAGGCAATTGGAACTATCCCGCGCGCATCTGGTTCGGACCGGGGCGCATCGCCGAGCTGCCTGCGGCCTGCCGTGTGCTCGGGATCACGAAGCCGCTCTTGGTAACCGATCCCGGCCTCGCCAAGCTGCCCATGATCGCGGACGCGGTCGCGGCGCTGCGCGGGGACAAACTGGGGGCGGCGCTGTTCTCTGACGTGCGGCCGAACCCGGTCGGGCAGAACGTCACGGCCGGGGTCGAGGCCTTCAAGCACGGCCGACACGACGGCGTCATCGCCTTCGGCGGCGGCAGCGCCCTCGACATCGGCAAGGCCATCGCGTTCCAATCAGGGCAGACGCGCCCACTCTGGGACTTCGAGGACGTGGGCGACAACTGGACGCGCGCCAACGCGGATGCGATCGCGCCCACGATCGCCGTGCCGACCACTTCGGGAACAGGCTCCGAGGTCGGACGCGTCTCCGTCGTCACACGCGAGGATACGCACACGAAGACTCTGATTTTTCACCCCAAGATTCAGCCGGCCTTGGTCATCGCCGACCCGGCGCTCACGCTTGCGCTGCCGCGGACGCTGACGGCCGCGACCGGCATGGATGCCTTCGCCCACAGCCTCGAGGCCTATTGCTCGCCCTTCTTTCACCCCATGGCCGACGGCATCGCGCTCGAGGGCATCCGGCTCGTCAAAGAGTGGCTGGCGAAAGCGACCAAGGATGGCACCGACCTCGCCGCGCGCGCCCACATGATGGCGGCGTCCACCATGGGCGCGACGGCGTTCCAGAAGGGTCTCGGCGCCATCCACTCGCTGAGCCACCCCGTGGGCGCGGTCTATGACACCCATCACGGCATGACGAACGCCGTGTTCATGCCCTACGTGCTCGTCTTCAACCGGACGGCCATCGCCGAGCGGATCGGGCGTCTCGCGGGCTATATCGGCCTCAAGCGGGCGAGTTTCGAAGGCTTCCTCGACTGGGTGCTCGAGCTGCGGGCCGAGCTGGGCGTGCCGCACACGCTCAAGGATTTGGGGGTCGACGATCGGCGGTTCGACGAAATCGCACGCATGGCGACAGCCGATCCGAGCGTCGGCACGAACCCGCTGCCGCTCGACGACCGCGCCCATCGCCAGCTCCTCGAGGCCAGCTATGCGGGGCGCGTCGGCTGATCACTCGATGACGCACCAGGCGGGGACGATTTGCATATTCGACCGCGCCAGCCGGCGACGACACCAAAGCGCACAGCCGCGCGTCAATGAGATGGCTCGTCGTCCTGGAGCGACAGAAGCGCCGCGTTCCCGCCGGTCGCTGTCGTATTCACTGACAGCACGCGCTCGGTGCCGAAGCGGTGAAGATAGTGGGGCCCGCCTGCCTTGGGCCCCGTTCCCGACAATCCCTCGCCACCGAAGGGCTGCACGCCCACGACCGCGCCGATCATGTTGCGATTGACGTAGGCGTTGCCCACGCGCAGCCGGCCACAGATGTGGCGCACCGTCTCGTCGATCCGGCTGTGGATGCCGAGCGTCAAGCCGTAGCCCGTGCCGTTGACGGAATCGATTACTTGATCGAGCCGGTCGGCGCGGTAACGGATGACATGGAGGATCGGCCCGAACACCTCGCGCTCGAGCCGACCGATGCGGTCGATCTCGAAAGCCTGGGGTGCCACGAAGGTCCCATATTCCGTTTCGGGCCCGAGCGGCGTCGCGAAGAGCGGGCGCGCCTCCCGCCGCATCCGTTCCGCGTGATCGTCCAGCGTGGCCTTTGCCTCGCGATCGATCACCGGCCCGACATCCGTCTTGAGAAATGCCGGATCGCCCACCACCAGCTCCGCCATCGCCCCTTCGAGCATCGCGAGAATCCGATCGGCCACGTCCTCCTGGACGAAGAGCACGCGGAGGGCCGAGCAGCGTTGCCCCGCGCTCTGGAACGAGGACGCGAGCACGTCGTCGATCACCTGCTCCGGCAGCGCCGAAGAATCGACGATCATGGCGTTCTGGCCGCCGGTTTCCGCAATGAGGGGCGCGATCGGTCCGGGCCGCGTCGCCAGCACCTGGGCGATGAGGCGCGCTGTCTCGGTCGAGCCCGTGAAGGCGACGCCCGAGATGCGCGGGTCGGCGACGAGGCGCGCCCCCACGACGGAGCCGCGACCGGGAAGGAAGTGCAGCACATCGCCGGGAACGCCCGCCTGGTGGAGCAGGCGGACGACTTCGGCGCCGATGATCGGCGTCTGCTCGGCGGGCTTGGCGATGACCGCGTTGCCCGCCGCAAGCGCGGCCGTGATCTGGCCGGTGAAGATCGCGAGGGGGAAGTTCCACGGACTGATGCAGGCAAAGACGCCACGGCCGTGGAGCGCCAAGGTGTTCTCCTCGCCCGTTGGTCCTGGCAGCGTCCGCGGACGGCCATAGTCGGCGCGCGCCCTGTGGGCATAGTAACGACAGAAATCCGCAGCCTCGCGCACCTCGCCCAAGGCGTCAGGCACGGACTTTCCCGCTTCCCGCACGGCGAGCGCCATGAGGCCCGCGCGGTTCGATTCCAAGAGATCGGCGAAGCGATCGAGACATGCCGCGCGGTCTTCCGCGGGCGTGCGGTCCCAGGATTCGGCGGCGGCGGACGCCTTGGCGATCGCGCTATCGACGTCGCGCTCCTGTGCCGCGACGACGGTGCCGACGACGCGGCGGTGATCGGCGGGATCGGACACCCGTTCGCCCTCGCCGCCGGCCATGACGCCGCCGATGATGGGGCCTGCTCGCCACGGCCGTGCGGCCGCCGCCATCATCGCGGTTCTCAACGGCGCCAAGGCAGCCGGATCGGACAGGTCGACGCCGTGGGAATTCGCGCGCTCGGCACCGAAGAGCGCCCCCGGCAAAGGAATGCGGGGATGCGGTTTCTTCGGCAAGGCCCGCACTTTCTCGACCGGATCGGCGATGATCGCGTCGACCGGCAGAGCATCGTCGACGATCCAATTGACGAAGGAGGTGTTGGCGCCGTTCTCGAGCAACCGGCGCACGAGATAGGGCAGGAGGTCCTCGTGGCTGCCGGTCGGCGCATAGACCCGGCACGCGATGCCGAGCTTCTCGGCGCCCACGATTTCGGCATAGAGGCTGTCACCCATGCCGTGAAGGCGCTGGAACTCGAAGTCGCGTCGATTGCCCGCGAGCTCGAGGATGGTCGCGAGCGTCAGCGCGTTGTGCGTCGCGAACTGCGGATAGAACGCTTCGCGCGCGGCAAGAAGCGCCTTGGCGCAGGCAATGTAGGACACGTCAGTCGAGAGTTTGCGCGTGAAGACGGGATAACCGTCGAGGCCCCGCTCCTGCGCGCGCTTCACCTCCGTGTCCCAATAGGCGCCCTTGACCAAACGCACCATGAGGCGGCGCTTGTGATGGCGCGCGAGGTCGGCGAGCCAGTCGATGAGCGGCCGCGCGCGCTTCTGATAGGCCTGGATCGCGAGACCGAATCCATCCCAGCCGGCAAGGCTCGGATCGCCCGACACGGCGGCGATGACGTCGAGCGAGAGCTCGAGCCTGTCCGCCTCCTCCGCATCGACGGTGAGGCCGATGTTGACGGCTTTCGCATGGCGCGAAAGCGCGAGAAGGCGGTCGCCGACCTCGCGGAGAGCCCGCTCGCGCTGAGCGAACTGGTAGCGCGGGTGAAGCGCCGACAACTTGACCGAGATGCCCGGCGCATCGAACACCTGGCGGCCGGCCGCCGCCCGGCCGATGGCGGCGATCGCACCCTCATAGGCGGCGAAGTAGCGCTCGGCGTCGCCGGCCGTCCGCGCGCCCTCCCCCAGCATGTCGTAGGAATGGCGATAGCCTTTCGATTCGGCCGGACGCGCGCGGTCGAGCGCTTCCTCGATCGTGCGGCCCATGACGAATTGCCGGCCGAGGATGCGCATGGCCTGCATGACCGCTTGGCGGATGACGGGCTCGCCCGCTTGCGCGACGAGGCGCCGCAAGGTCGAGCCCAGGTCTTCGCCACTCCGGTCGCCCAACCGCATCACCCGGCCCGTGAGCATCAGGGCCCAGGTCGAGGCGTTGACGAAGAGCGAATCGCTGGCCCCGAGATGCCGCTCCCAATCGGCGCCGGCAAGCTTGTCCCGGATCAGGCGGTCCGCGGTCTCGGCATCCGGAACGCGCAGCAGCGCCTCCGCGAGGCACATGAGGACCACGCCCTCCTTCGTCGACAGCTTGTATTCGTGAAGGAAGGACTCGATCCCGCCCTGGGCCTGCTTCGCGCCGCGCACGGCCTGGACCAATTCGCGCGCGCGCGCCGAGATGCGTTGCTGCGCCTCGCGGTCGATCGCGGCCTCGGCGAGGCGCGCCTCGACGATCGCGCCTTCATCGGCCCGGTAGGCCGCGGAGAGCGCAGCCTGGAGCGGCGTGGATGTCGGCCAGTCGGCCCCGAAGATCATGCGCGCCTGCCTTCCCTTGTCGCCATGGGCGCCCCGCCCGCCCCTCGATCCGTCATGTCCCGGTCAGAGGAGACCGAGAGAGCGCAGTTCCGCAACCATCTCCCCCGGCATGTCATCCGAGCGTACGCCCTTCGGCTGATCCGGAGGTGCCTCCTCGGGTTCGAGATAACGCCAGCCCTGGAAGGGCCGGTGGGGCGTCAAGACGGTGCGCACGAGGCGCTGGCCGAGCCGGATCTCGCACAGCACCTCACCCTCCTTGTCGGTGACGGGAAGGAGGTCGGTGATGCGCTGGCGCACCTGGACAAGCCCCTTGATGACCCAATAGAGCGAGCCGCCTTCAAGGACATCGTCCTTGCGCTTGGGCATGAACCGCGTGCGGTGATAGATGACGGGCTTGCGGCCCTTGCGGCGCGCCTCGGCCGCCCGCCGACGCTGCCAGTCGGCAAGGTCCTGGATGTCGTCGACGCCGACGCACAGCTTGATGAGGTGAACGGTCATGGAGACGGCGCGGGCGGTGGGTGAGTCGCGCCATTTAACACCGGCGGGCCCGAGCGCGCCAGCCCAGGCAGACGTCAGGTCGGACGGCCTTTCCCGAAGGAGAGGCCGGCTTCGGAGGCGCGCGGCCTAGCGGCGAATGGCCGTGAAGGACTTGCCGACGACCTCGGCCGCCTGGCTCTCAGGCGTCGCGACGCGAAAATCGCTCGGCTTCTCCATGACATGGGTGATCTGGTCATAGAGGGCATTGGGCGTGAAGGGCTTGCCCAGGAAGCCGTTGACGCCGACGTCCTTGGCCATGCTGACGTTCTCGCTGTCCGTGTATCCGGTCAACATCACGATCGGCAGGTAGCGAAACCGGTCCAAGGTGCTGTGCCTGAGATGCTTGACGAACTCGATGCCATTCACCGGCGACATCATCCAGTCGACGATCGCCACCTGGGCCTGGAATTTCACCAGCGCATGGGTGGCATCGAGCGCGCTTTCCGTGAGGCACACATCGGACGTTCCGAAGGCGCGCAGGATCGACGACAAGAGCTCGCGCATATAGGCGCTGTCGTCGACGACCAACACTTTCAAATTCTGAAGCTTGTCACGCGTCATTTCGGGACATCCCCCAAGGCCTGATAGGTACCGTGGTGCTTAAGCGGCTGCGGCGCTTGCGACGGCCTGTTCCAGGCGGTCGCACGTCGCGCGAATAGATGCATCGCCCTCGCCCGCCACCTCGCCTTCAAGGATCGTTCGCAACGCATCGACATGGGCGTCGACGAGTTGCTTCTCCCCATCGGTGAGCGAAGTCCGTCCCTTGACCAACCGGCAGAGGGATGCGCCGAGCGTGGTTACAAGCGGGTAGTTGAATGTGGCACCCTGGCCCTTCATGTCGTGGGCGGCGCGATGGATATCGTGAAGGGCCGCGGCGGCATCTTGGCCCGGCTCGGCGAGACGCCGAGCGCCATCGGCGAGCCGCGCGAGGTCGGCCTTGGCGACGGACATGTAACGCTCCTGGAGCGCTGCGACCGCGGCTTCCGCGCGGCGCATGATGTCAGCGACGTCCGGCGAATCGGCTTGGACGTCGTCCCCACTCGGGCTCGTCACGGCTCCCTCTCTTCATGAAGGCTGGCCCAACCAGGTGAGAACGATGCGCAATCTTCCCTAAAAAACCGTCAACCAAAGCAAGACTTAGCCGGGCCCCACGTATCCCAAGAGGCGCCACCACCCATAGTCGAGAGGTAAAAGAACGATGAGCGTGACCGCGGCCAGCGCCAGGGTCAGCCGGGCCCCCATCGCCATGGGAACCCCGCCCAGTTGCATGGCAACCACGAGCGGCGGCAATTGGTAGGGGAGGATGACCGTCGAAAAGCCCAGAACCTGGGTCATGAGGACGCTGTCGAGGCGAAGGCCCGAGGCCTCGGCCACCCCTGCGGCAAGCGGGGTCAGGATGCCCGGCACGCCGCCGATGGTGGTGATGAGACCAAGAAACGTGGAGAGGCCCGCAAGCGTCGCAAAATTGCGGGCGTCCTCCCCTGGCGCCAATCCGGTGAGCCCGACAAGCCCGTCCGCCAGGACTTTGCCGAGCCCGCTCCGGTCGACGACCGCCGAAAGGCCGAGGATCCCCGCCACATAGACGAGCGAGGCGAGATTCATGCGCCGCTCGAAATCCTCGAGCGGCACGAGCGCGATGCCCGGCAGGAGGCAAAGAAGGCCCGCGCCGAGTGCGACCCAGGCGGGCGAGATTCCGTGCCAATAGTCGAGCGCCCAGAGCAGGAGCGCCGCCGCAAGAATGACCGCGAGGATCCGCTCGTCGCGGGAGAGCGGCGGCACTTCGCCCGAAGAGCGCGGTGCGCGCTCCACCGATTGCGGCCCGCTGCCGTATATCGCCGCGATGAGGAAAACGAGCACGACCCATTTGAGGAGTCCCAGCACGGGGAAGTGGAGCCAGAGATACTCGAGGTAGTGGATGCGCACGCCGTAGATGGTCTCGGCGGCGCCGGTCAGCACCATGTTGGCGACATTGGCCGGCAGGATCGTCGCCGCGGGCATGAAGGTACCGAGCGCGGTCGCCATCACGATGCCGTGCCGCCCGCGCGAGCCGGGCTCATATCCCAAGCGGTCGGCCAGCGCCGCCATGATCGGCACCAGGATCACGACGCGCCCCATGGTCGAGGGCATGAGAAAAGCCAGGACGAGGCCGACGAGCGCCACGCCCGCGACGATGCGGAGATAGCTGCCGCCGATGAGGCGAAGGAGCGCGTCGGCCAAGCGCACGCCGAGCCCCGTGCGCTCGACGGCGATACCCACGATGAGACCGCCGAAAACGAGCCAGAATGCGGTCGACGCGAAGCCCGCAAAGATCGTCAGAGGCGGCGCGGCGCCGATCAGCACCGCCAGGAGAAAGAACGCGATCGCCGTCAGGTGCACCGGCAAGGCGCCTGTGGCCCAGAACCCTACCGCGAAGATGAGGAGCGCCGCCGCCCGCATGATCTCGGACGAGAATCCGTCCGGCACTGGCATGACGAGAAGAGCGAACGAGACGACGAGCGCTGTGCCCGCGATCAGCTTCGTCCAATGGCGCATGCGGCTGTTAGCGGCGCTTCGACTTGAGGGCGAGGGACACTTTCGAGGCCGGCGGACGGCCGAGCGCCTCCGTGATGAACCACCCGACCTCCGCCAGCGCGTCGAGGTCGATCCCTGTCTCGATCCCGAGACCGTGGAGCATGTA
Source organism: Alphaproteobacteria bacterium (assembly GCA_046349515.1). Taxonomy (GTDB): domain Bacteria; phylum Pseudomonadota; class Alphaproteobacteria; order CADEGL01; family CADEGL01; genus JBGPGW01. Next base: position 27,219 of record JAXMCE010000018.1, read on the forward strand.
GACGACGTCCTCGCTCGCGACGTTGCCGGAGGCGCCCTTGGCATAGGGACATCCGCCGAGACCGGCGACCGAGCTGTCGACGACCGCAATTCCGCATTCGAGGGAGGCCAGGATGTTCGCCAGCGCCTGGCCGTAGGTGTCGTGGAAGTGAACGGCCAGCCGCTCGACGGGAATACACCGCATGACCGCCTCGAGCATCGACTGCGCGCGCGCGGGCGTGCCGACGCCGATCGTGTCGCCGAGCGAAACTTCATAGCATCCCATGTCGTGGAGAGCGCTTGCGACCTGGCTCACTGCCTCGGGCGCGATCGCCCCCTCATAGGGGCAGCCAAGAACGCAGGAGACGTAGCCGCGCACGCGGATGCCGCGCGCCTTCGCCGCCTCCGCCACGGGCACGAAACGATCGAGGCTCTCCTTGATCGAGCAATTGATGTTCTTCTGGGAAAAGGTCTCGGACGCGGCGCCGAAGACAGCGATCTCCTCGACCGAGGCGGCGATCGCGGCCTCGAACCCTTTCATGTTCGGCACCAGCACCGGATAGGCGACACCCGGGCGCTTCTTCACCACACTGAGAACGTCGGCCGTGTCGGCCATCTGCGGCACCCATTTGGGAGAGACGAACGCGCCCGCCTCGACCGACCGCAGGCCCGCATCCGACAGCCGCTCGATCAATTCGACCTTGACGGTCTTGGGCACGAGCGTGGCCTCGTTCTGAAGGCCATCACGCGCACCGACCTCGACGATCTTGACCTGTTTCGGCAGATGCATTGCTCGTCCTTCGCTCCGCGCCACAACGCGCCTCTCACGGCCCACATCTCGATCCGCGGCCCGCGGCCTAGGAGCGAGCCTTCTCCCCCGCGGCCTCGAGGACGAGCAGCTCCTCGCCCTCCGCCACCTGCTCGCCCGCCCGGTAACGAACTGCCGAGACCGTGCCATCCGCAGGTGCGGCGATCGTGTGCTCCATCTTCATGGCTTCCATCATCACGAGCGGCGCACCGCGGCGAACGGTATCGCCCGCTTTGACGAAGACCTTGAGGATCTTGCCCGGCATCGGCGCCACGAGCTGCCCGGACCCGTGATCGAGCCCGGCCGCGAGCGCCAAGGGGTCATCGATCACGAGACTGTGGCGCGCGCCCTCGATGAAGATCGAAAGCGTCTCCCCGTCCCTCACGACCGTCGCGGAAAGTGTGCTGCCGTCGATTTCCGCGCGCACGTCGCCGCCTGACAGCGCACCGCGCACGGCGACCGTCCCGCCCGGCAACGCCAGGCGCCAGCCGCCCTGGCCATAGGTTACGGCAATCGATCGCTCGACTTCCCCGTCGTGAAAGCGCCAGACATGGCGACCCACGTCGTTCATGCGCCAGCCGGACGTCCCGTGCCAGGGCGAGTGCGGATCGCCCGAGCGCCGCGCGGCCTCGGCCGCCTGCCGCTCGCGGTCGAGAAGAAGATAGAGGCATGCGACGGCCAAGGCCCGGTCGGGCACGGGGCCAGCCGGCCGCAAGAGATCCTGCTCGTGGCGCGGGATGAAGCCCGTGTCGATGCGGCCCGCCTGGAAATCGGCGTGACCGACAACGGAGGAGAGAAACGCGAGATTGTTCGCGACGCCGACGACTTGGCACTGGCCGAGCGCGCCCGCGAGGCTCCGCACCGCGCTCGACCGATCGGGGCCCCAGGCGATGAGCTTGGCGATCATCGGATCGTAGTGGATCGAGATCTCGTCGCCCGCGCGCACGCCCGAATCGATGCGCACATGCGCATTTGGCTCGGGAAAGCGCAAGTGACGCAACCGGCCGGTCGACGGCAGGAAGCCACGCCCCGGATCCTCGGAATAGATCCGCGCCTCGATGGCATGGCCCTTGATGGCCAAATGATCGGCCGCGGGAGGCAAGGATTCGCCGGCCGCGACGCGGAACTGCCATTCGACCAGGTCCTCGCCCGTGATCATCTCCGTCACGGGATGCTCGACCTGGAGGCGCGTGTTCATCTCCATGAAGTAGAACCGGCCGTCCTCGTCCATGATGAACTCGACGGTGCCGGCGCCGACATAGCCGATGGCCGCGGCCGCGGCGACCGCCGCCTCGCCCATGGCGCGCCGCGTCGCCTCGGGCAGGCCTGGCGCCGGCGCTTCCTCGATCACTTTCTGATGCCGCCGCTGGATCGAGCATTCGCGTTCGAAGAGATGGATCGTCCGGCCGTGCGCGTCCGCGAAAACTTGCATCTCGATGTGGCGCGGCCGGTTGAGATAGCGCTCGATCAGGACCCGGTCGTCGCCAAAGGCCGCCGCCGATTCGCGGCGCGCCGATTCGAGCGCTTCGCCGAAGCCGCCGGCTGCATTGACGACGCGCATGCCGCGCCCGCCGCCGCCAGCGGTCGCCTTGATCAGGAGAGGATAGCCGACGCGGTCCGCCTCGCGCGCGAGCGTGGCCACATCCTGTGCCTCGCCGTGATAGCCGGGCACGACGGGAACCTTGGCCTTTTCCATGATGGCCTTGGCGGCGCTTTTCGAGCCCATGGCGCGAATGGCGGCAGGCGGCGGGCCGATGAAGACGAGACCGGCGGCAAGGCACGCGTCCGCGAAGCCCGCGTTCTCGGACAGAAAGCCGTAACCAGGGTGAACGGCTTCGGCCCCCGACTCGCGCGCGGCCGCGATGATGCGCTCGATCGCGAGGTAGCTGTCGCGCGCCGGTGCGGGGCCGATGCAGCGCCCCTCCTCGGCCAACGCCACGTGCTGCGCCCGCGCGTCCGCGTCGGAATAGACAGCGACGGTCCGCAAGCCCATCCGGCGCGCCGTGCGGATGATCCGGCAAGCGATCTCGCCCCTGTTCGCGATGAGGACCGAGCGAAACATCTCCTACCCCCGTTCCCGCACGCCTTCGCGCCGCCGTTCGCGGGCGTAGGTCATGAGCTCGCTCACGCCGAACATGAGCAGCAACAGCCCGCACACGATCTCCGTTGCCGTGATGAGCCGCGTCAGATTCGTGATGGGCACGATGTCGCCATAGCCGACAGTGGACAGCGTATCGATGGAGAAATAGAGCGCCTCGGGAAAGGTGATCTCCCGCGGCACGCCCAGGATCTGGAACAGGGTGCCGCCCTCGATGCGATCGAGAATGCGGTACACGCAAGCGAAGACGATCGTGAGAAGCGAATAGAGGGTCAAGAACGCGAACGCCGGAATGAACAGCCGGCCGATGTGCTGGAAGAACCCTTCGAATAGAAGGCCCGTATCGAGGAGGAAAATCGACACGTGCCGGCTGCCGGCGAGGACGACGAGCGAGACGATGGCCATCGAGCCGAGAAAGATGATCCCCTCCTCTCCGGGTGACAGGTGCCGGTCGGGGACGAGAAAGGTCAGCGCGCTCAGCGTGAACACGGGCGCGAGCCAGCCGAAGACGTCGCCGATGTGGCGCACGTCGCGAAAGCGGCGCTCCGTCACGATCGACCGGATTTCGCGCTTGTGCCAGACGGCGCCGGCAACGAAGCCGATAACGGGCAAGGCGAAACCGATGAACGTGTCGATGCGCGGCACGGCAGCGAAGTTGGTGAGCTTGAGGAAAGTGAAAAGGCACGCATAGACGCCGAGGAGACTCGCGAAGGACAGGGAGAAGAACAGGCTGCCCGGAAAGACGATGAGAAACGTGACGACCGCACCGATGACAACGGCCAGCAACACGAGAAGGAAATAGTCGAAGGCCTCGGTGACCGAGAAGGCGATGAGGAGGACGAGGGCCGCCGTGAAGAAGACAGCGCCGAAACGGTGGCGTCGCGCCTCCGTCATGGCGCGCCACCAGAGGCCCAGGCGGGCGCACGCTTGGCGAGGAAGGCGCCAAGTCCCTCGCGTGCCTCATCGGACGCACGAATGCGGGCCGCCCATTCGGCGAGCGACGCGACCTGGCCATCATCGAGCGCGAGCGCGGCAACCGAGAAGATAAGCGCCTTGGTCTCGACGAGCGCCCGCGGTCCGCCGAGAAGGAGACTCGCGACGATCGCCTCCGTCCGCGCTTCGAGCGAGCCTTGCGGCACGACCTCATGGACGAGGCCGATGCGGCGGGCCTCCTCGGCATCGAACCGCTCGGCCGAGAGCGCATAGCGCCGCACCTGGCGCGTCCCGATGGCGGCATCGAGCGCCGGCGCGATGGGTGCAGGCAATACGCCCACCCGCACTTCGGTCAACGCGAAGCTGGCCTCCGCGCTCGCGAGCGCGATGTCACAAGCCGCGACGAGCCCTACCCCGCCGCCGAAGCAGGCGCCGTGGACGGCGGCAAGCGTGGGCACCGGAAACTCGGCGAGCGCCTTCACCGCCCGAGTCGTGCGGAGCGAGAAATCCAGATTCTCGTCCGGCGTGAAATCGGCCGCGCGGCGGAGCCAACCGAGATCGGCGCCGGCCGAGAAGTTCCTGCCGTTCGCCTTCAAGACGAGCACGCGGAGGTGCGGCTCCGCGGCCAAAGCCTCGAGCGCCCGGCCGAGCGCGTCGATCAGCTCGCCGTTGTAAGCGTTGTGGACCGCCGGCCGGTTGAGCGTGACGGTCGCAACCCCACGCGGGTCGATCGCGGAGAGGATGACGGGATCGCCGCTCACGCCTGCCAGCCCGGCTTGCGCTTCTCGAGAAAGGCCGTGACGCCCTCGCGGCCCTCGGGCGAGGCCCGGAGCCGCGCGATCCGCCCGGCCGTATCCGCGCGCACCGCCTCGCTCGGCGCGCCGCCGACATCGAGCGCCAGACGCTTCGTCTCGGCGAGCGCCTTGGGCCCGCCGAGCTTCAAGGCATCGACCACCGTCTTGACGAGGCCATCCAACTGGTCGGGCTCCGCGAGCTGGTGGACGAGCCCAATCCGGCGCGCCTCGGCCGCATCGAACCGCTCGGCCGTCAGCATGTAGCGCCGCGCCGCGCGCGGACCGATGGCGCCGATGACATACGGGCTGATGACGGCCGGGATAAGGCCGAGCCGCACCTCGCTCAACGCGAAGCTCGCGGCCGTGCTGGCGAGCGCGATGTCGCAACAGGCGACGAGCCCGACCCCGCCGCCGATCGCGGCCCCATGGACGCGCGCGACCGTGGGCATCGGCATCGTGTCGAGCCGGTGCATGAGCTGGGCGAGACGCAACGCGTCGGCCCGATTCTCCGCTTCCGTGTAGCCCGCCATGCGCCGCATCCAGGCGAGGTCCGCGCCGGCCGAGAAGCTCTTGCCCGCGCCGGCGAGGACGAGGACACGCACGTCGTGGCGCTTCGCGAGCGCATCGAGCATATCGCCGAGACGCTGGATGAGCGCGTCGTCGAAGGCGTTGTGGACGTCCGGACGATTGAGCGTGACGAGCGCCTCGCCACTGGCCAACCGCATCTCAACCGTGTCGTCGGCCATTGATCACATCCTGAAGACGCCGAAGGTGGTGCGCTCGATGGGAGCGTTGAGGGAGGCCGAGAGGCCGAGGGCGAGCGCCATGCGCGTGTCGACAGGATCGAGCACCCCGTCATCCCAAAGGCGCGCGCTCGCATAGTAGGGATGGCCCTGCGCCTCGTACTGGGCGCGGATGGGTTCCTTGAAGGCGTCCTCCTCCGCCGCGGGCCAGGCCTTGCCTTGGGCCTCGAGATTGTCGCGCCGGATGGTGGCCAGCACGCTCGCGGCCTGCTCGCCGCCCATGACGGAGATGCGGGCCCCCGGCCACATCCACAGGAAGCGCGGCTGATAGGCGCGGCCGCACATGCCGTAATTGCCGGCCCCGAAGCTGCCGCCGATGATGACGGTGAACTTGGGCACGCGCGCGCACGCGACCGCCGTCACCATCTTGGCGCCGTCGCGCGCGATGCCGCCCGACTCGTACTTCTTCCCGACCATGAAGCCCGCGATGTTCTGGAGGAAGACGAGCGGGATGCCGCGCTGGCAGCACAACTCGATGAAATGCGCGGCCTTCAACGCCGATTCCGAGAACAGGATGCCGTTGTTGGCGAGGATGCCCACGGGATAGCCGTGGAGATGGGCGAAGCCGCAGACGAGCGTCGTGCCGTAGGCCGCCTTGAACTCGTCGAGCTCGCTGCCGTCGACGAGCCGCGCGATGACCTCCCGGACTTCGTAGGGTTTGCGCACGTCCGTCGGCACGATGCCGTAAATTTCCTCGGGATCGTAGAGCGGCGCCCGCGGCTCGCACACGGGAAGCGTGACGGATTTCGTCCGGCCGAGATTCGCGACGATGCGCCGCGCGATCGCCAGGGCGTGGGCGTCGCTCTCGGCCGCATGATCGGCGACGCCCGAGACGCGCGTGTGGACGTCCGCCCCGCCGAGCTCCTCCGCCGTCACCACCTCGCCGATGGCGGCCTTCACGAGCGGCGGGCCGCCCAAGAAGATCGTGCCCTGATTGCGGACGATGATGGCCTCATCCGACATGGCGGGCACGTAAGCGCCGCCCGCCGTGCACGACCCCATGACGACCGCGATCTGCGGGATGCCGCGCGACGACAGGGTGGCCTGGTTGTAGAAGATGCGCCCGAAGTGATCGCGATCGGGAAACACCTCGTCCTGGTTCGGCAGGTTGGCGCCGCCCGAATCGACGAGATAGATGCAGGGAAGGTTGTTTTCGGCCGCGATCTCCTGCGCACGCACGTGCTTCTTCACCGTGACGGGGAAATATGTGCCGCCCTTGACCGTCGCATCGTTCGCGACGATGACGCATTCCCGGCCCATGACGCGGCCGATGCCGGTGATGACGCCCGCGGCCGGCACCTCGCCGCCGTACATGCCGTAGGCCGCGAGCTGCGAGAGTTCGAGGAACGGCGCGCCGGGATCGAGCAGCATGCGCACGCGCTCGCGCGGCAGGAGCTTGCCGCGGGAGAGATGCCGCTCGCGCGCGGGTTCGGGCCCGCCCTGCTTGACCGTCGAGACCCTGGCGCGCAAGTCATCGACGAGGGCGCGCATGGACGTGGCGTTCGCCACGAACGCCTCGGACCGCGTGTCGACGGCGCTGCGGATGACGGTCATGGCGCCTTGGCTCCGATTCTCTCTCGCATCACCACCCGCCGGATTTGAGCCATTCGCCAAGCTCCGGAATCCGATCGTGACCCCAGAACGGCTCACCATCGACGATGAAGAAGGGTGAGCCGAAGACGCCTTTCTTCATCGCGCTCTCCGTCTCCGCGCGCAACCGGTCTTTGACTGCCGGCATCTGGATCGCGGCCAGGAGGTCGTCGCGGGCGACGCCCAAGTGACTCGCGACCTCCGCCACGGCCTCCGGCGCCGTCATGTCGCGGCCGTCGCCGAAATAGGCCTTGAAGATCGCGGTCGCGAACAACTTGGCCAAAGTCTCGTCGCGGCCCAAGAGCCAATAGAAGGCCCGGCTCGCCGCGAGCGCCGCGAACGGGAACACGGCGGGCCAGGTGAACGCGAGCTTGAGGCGGCGGGCCGCGCGCGGCACGTCGCGCCGCATGTAGTCACCCTTCATCGGCACCTGGGAGAGAGGACGGCCGCCGGTCTCCTTGAGCACGACACCGAGAAGGATCGGGCGCCACAGGACCGCGCGATGGTGCCTAGCCGCGAGCGCGTCGATCTCGGCCGTCGCGAGATAGCCGTACGGCGAGGAGAAGTCGAAGTAGAATTCGATCGGCCCGGCCATGCGCGCCTCGCTCATTCGGCCGCAAGGGCGCGGCCGATCACCATGCGCTGGATCTCGCTCGCCCCTTCGTAGATCTTGCAGACGCGCACGTCGCGAAAATAGCGCGCGACCGGATAGTCCTCGGTATAGCCGTTGCCGCCGTGAATCTGGATGGCCTCGGAGCAGATCGTCTCGGCGGCCTCCGTCGTGAACAGCTTGGCCATCGACGCTTCCTTGAGGCAGGGACGCCGCGCGTCGCGGAGCTCGGCCGCGTGGTGGATGAGAAGCCGTCCGGCCTCGAGCGCGGTCGCCATGTCGGCAAGCTTGAAGGCGATGGCCTGGTGCTCGATCAGTTTCGAGCCGAAGGACTCGCGCTCGCGGGCGTAGGTACGCGCCGCTTCGTAGGCCGCGCGCGCGATGCCGAGCGCCTGCGCCGCGATGCCGATGCGCCCGCCCTCGAGATTGGCGAGCGCAATCTTGTAGCCCTCGCCTTCCTGTCCCAGGAGGCAATCGCCCGGCAGCGTGACGTCATTCAGGCGAATCTGCGCCGCGTCGATGTGACGCTGGCCGAGCTTGTCTTCGATGCGGGCGACTTCGAATCCCGCGGAATCCATGGGCACGATGAAGGCGCTGATGCCACGCTTGCCGGCCGCGGGGTCGGTCACGGCGAAGACGATCGCGACATCGGCGGTCGCCCCCATGGTCACGAATTGCTTCGTGCCTTCGAGCACGTAGCCATTGCCCGAGCGGCGCGCGAGAGTCTTGAGGTTGGAGGCGTCCGACCCGGCGTGGGGCTCGGTCAGGCAGAAGGCGCCGAGCATCTCGCCCTTGGCGAGCGGGCGCAGGTAGCGTTCCTTTTGCTGTTCGCTGCCATAAGTGAGGATCGGCATGCACGCGACCGAGTTGTGCACGCTCATGGCTCCGGCGAGGCCGCCATCGCCCACTGCGATTTCCTCGAGAGCGAGCGCATAAGACACGTGGTCGGCCTCCACACCGCCCCAAGCCTCCGGCACCAGCATGCCGAGGAAGCCAAGTCCCGCGATCTCCGCCATGGCGTCGCGGGGAAAGACTCCCTTCCGTTCCCGCTCAGTGGCGTAGGGCGCCAGGCGCTCGCCGGCGAAGGCACGCGCCGTGTCCCGGATCATGATCTGCTGCTCGGTGAGGATCATGTCCGCTGAAGGCCTGCCTAGGACCAACCCACGCAATATCGCTCAGGCTTGAGAGCGGTCGGCGGGGAGGCCGAGCCGGGCGACGCGTGGCGCTCCTTGAAGGTGAAGGCTTCGGCCGCGGGCCCGTGGCGCCGCAGATGCTCCAAGCGCGCGAGAGCCTCGTCGAGGGTCGGGCGGTGGCCGGCCGGGACCCACCACAGGACCTGATAGGCCTTCTCCGGCTTCTCGAACCACTCGCGCCGGCGTGCCATCACTTTGGTATGGCCCGTGCGGTAGACGAAGTCGAACAACGCCTCGACCGATTCCCAAACCGACATGTTGACGATGAGGTTGGGATCGTCGCTCAGCTTGATGTCTGTCGCGTTGCCGGCCTCGCCCTTGAGGCGCCAGACGAATCCGGGCGAGGACTCCGCGAGGGCATTGATCGAATCGAGTGCCGCCACGAAATCGGCAAGCCGCGGGCTGTCGAGCGGCTCGGCCGCGCGCGCGATGTTGAGTTGGGCGAGGTGCCAGCCGGCGGGCGCACTGTTTGCTACCACGGCCATTCCCCACCCTTGTGGTTGAAGAAGCGCGCGGAGTCGGCCAGCGTCATGCGCGCCATCACCGCGCGCATGCCGCGCACGCTTTCCTCGACCGAGATGTCGGCCTCGGGCCCGCCCATGTCCGTGCGCACCCAGCCGGGCGAGATGATGGCGCAGATGATGCCGAGCGGCTTCGTTTCGATCGAGAGGCACTTCATCGCCATGTTGAGCGCGGACTTGCTCGAGCGATACATGTACTCGGTGCCGCTTGCGTTTCCGCCGATACTGCCCATGCCGCTCGAGACGGCGACGATGAGCTTTCGATTGCTCTTCGCGACGTTCTTGATGAAGGCGTCGGCGACCGCGATGGGCCCGATGACGTTGACCCGCAGGACCTCCTCCCACGCGTCGAAGTCGAAGGCGCCGAGCTTGACGCCGCGCGGCCCGTAGATGCCCGCGTTATTGACGAGCTCGTCGATCGGCACACCGTCGAGCTCGCGGGCGAGCGCCGCGGCGTTTTTGGGATCGCCCACGTCGAGGCGATGGACGCTGATCTCGCCCTTGAGCGCCTTGAGGGCGGTCGCCTTCGCCGGGTCCCGGCACGTGGCATAGACACGCCAGCCCTCGCCCGCATATTGCCGCACGAATTCGAGCCCGATGCCCCGGTTCGCCCCCGTGACCAGTACGTTCGGCATGATCGCTCCCGCCTTTCGGCGCTAGGTGATCGTGAAGTGGGCCGATTTGGGCGACTTCGAATTGATCGGGATGATGTCCTGCGGGCAGGCCGAGAAGGCCATCACAAGGTCCATCTCGGCGCGGAACACGACGTAGTCGCCCTTCTTCGAGACGGTCGGATACTGGCCGATCTTGCCGCCCGCTTCGACGGGCGTGTTCTGCCAGAGATTCAAAGGCGATGGGGTCTCGCTGATGTGGTAGCCGGCTTCGATCATGGCTTCCCACAGATTGTCATTGCAGTTGCGGTGGTAGGTCTTGCAGCCGAGCAGCTGGTAGCGATAGCGGTCGCAGGCCGCCATCATCGTGTCGTGGACGCGGGGCGAGGTGTCCTCGAGCCATTTGAGGATGGGCCGGCGCTTGTTGGTGATGAGTGCGTCGCCCGGCTTCGCGCGGTAGCGCCCGATCCACACCCGCACATGCTCCATCGACATGAATTCGCGCAAATCATGGGCGTTGAACGCCCAGGTGTCGACGACCTGCGTGCCATGGGTGTTGATGACTTTGATCTTCTGTCCCTTTTTCGCGAACGCGGCCTTGCCGTGGCGCGCCGGAATTTCGATGAGCTTGCTCTTTGCCATTGTGCTTCCCCCGCTGTGCCGCGGCGCGGACGCGCCGCGCGTTGAATCCTCACATGAGCTCGACATGCGCCTCGGTCGGCGCGCCGCTGTTCACCGGCAGCATGTCCTGCGGACAGGCCGAAAAGACGATGACCGCGTCCATCTCCGCCTTGAACAGCACATGCTGTCCCGGCTTCGAGACCGTGGGCAGATACTGGATGCCCTTGCCGGGCACGTATTGCGTGTTCTGGAACAGGTTGAAGGGCGCCGGCGTCTCCGGCACGGTCAGGCCGACCGCCTTCATCGCGTTGGCGAGATTGTCCGTGCAATTGTCGTGGTAGTCCTTTGCGCCGAGCTGGCGGTAGCGATAGATGTCGCAGGCCGCGACCAGCGTGTCGTGGACGCCGGGCGACGTATCCTCGAGGAGCGTGATGATCGGCCGGCGCTTGTTGGTCACCATGGAGTCGCCGATGACCGGCGTCAGCTTGTCGATGGCCACGTGGCAATGTTCCATCGACATGAATTCCTTGATGTCGTCCGCGTTGAACGCCCAGTGGTCGACGATTTGCGTGCCGTGGGTGTTGACCACCTTGTAGCGCTGGCCTTTCTTGACTTTGAGCGCAAGACCCTTGCGCGCCGGTATCGTGTGTCGCTCCGCCATAACCGCCCCCTTCCCCGCTTCCGGTCGTTTCCTACTCCAGCTCGATCGCCGCGTCCGTCGGATTGCCGTCGTTGATCTTCATGATGTCCTGCGGACAGCAGGAGCACACGACGACCGCATCCATCTCCGCGCGGAAGCGCACGAATTGGCCAGGCTTCGAGACGGGCGGCAGCCAGGCGAATCCCTTGCCGGGCGTGTACTGCGTGTTCTGGAACAGGTTGAAGGGCGCGGGCGTCTCCGGCACCGTGAGGCCGATCGCCTTCATCGCCGCGGCCAGGTTGTCCGTGCAGTTGTCGTGGTAGCCTTTCACGCCCAGGCCTTCGTAGCGGTAGATGTCGCAGGCAGCGACGAGCGTGTCATGCACGCCGGGCGTCGTGTCCTCGACGAGCGTGATGATGGGCCGGCGCTTGTTGGTCACCATCGAATCGCCGACGACGGGCGTCAGCTTGTCGATGGCCACGTGGCAATGCTCCATCGACATGAATTCCTTGATGTCGGCTGCATTGAACGCCCAGTGGTCGACCACCTGGTAGCCATGGGTGTTGATGACCCGGTAGTGCTGGCCCTTCTTCACCTTGAGCGCGAGACCCCTGCGGGCCGGAATGGTTACTGCTGCCATCGTGTCCTCTGTTCCTGATGCAATGTGTCAACGCCGTGCGCGCCGCTTCGGCCGCTTGGGGCGCGCGGCGGGCCGCTTCGTCTTTTCCTGGATGAGCGCCGTCGCGTCCATCTCGACGAGAATGCGCGGGTCGGCGAAGGTCGCGGTGATCATCGTCGCCGCGGGACGCGCGCGGCCGATCTTCTTCTGGATGATTCGGGCCACGCGCTCGAAGTCGCGGTGGTCGGTCATATAGAGGTTGATGCGCACGACGTCGTCGAAACTGGCGCCGGCCTCCTTCAGACCCCACTCCATGTTGGCCAGCATCTGCTTCGTCTGGTCGATCACATCGAGCGAGATGGTGTGGCGCTTGTAGTCGAAGCCCGTGGTGCCCGCGTGGAACACCCAGTTGCCGTCGCGCACCGCGCGCGAATAGCCGAGAATCTTCTCGAAGGCCGAGCCCGAGGAAACGCGCTGCCGTGCCATGTTCAATGAACCCGTTCGATCGCGATGGCCGTGGCCTCTCCGCCGCCGATGCAGAGCGAGGCGACGCCGCGCGTGAGGCCGTAGGTTTCGAGGGCGTTGAGGAGCGTGACGATGATGCGCGCGCCCGACGCGCCGATCGGATGGCCGAGCGCGCAGGCCCCGCCATGGACGTTGACCTTGTCGTGCGGCAGCGCGAGGTCGCGCATGGCGGCCATGGTCACGACCGCGAAAGCCTCGTTGATCTCGAAGAGATCGACCTCGCCCGCCCGCCAGCCGATCTTGTCGAGGAGCGTCTTCATGGCCCCGACCGGCGCCGTCGTGAACCAGGCCGGCTCCTGGGCATGGGTCGCGTGGCCGTGGATGACGGCCAGCGCCTTCACGCCCCGCCGGTCCGCATCCGAGCGCCGCATGAGGACGAGCGACGCGGCGCCGTCCGAAATCGAGCTCGAATTGGCGGCCGTCACCGTCCCACCCTCGCGGAAGGCGGGCTTCAAGGTCGGAATCTTCGCGGCATCCGCCGTGCGCGGCTGCTCGTCGGTCTCGACGGTCACCATTCCCTTGCGGCCCTTGATCGCGACCGGCGCGACCTCGCGCGCGAAGGTGCCGTCCTCGGAGGCCTTCTTCGCGCGCGCGAGCGAGGTGAGCGCGAAGGCATCCTGCTGCTCGCGCGTGAACTGGTAGTGCTGGGCCGTGTCCTCGGCATAGGTGCCCATGAGGCGACCCTTGTCATAGGCATCCTCGAGCCCATCGAGGAACATGTGGTCGAGCACGCGGCCGTGGCCCATGCGGTAGCCGCCCCGCGCCCGGTCGAGGAGATAGGGGGCGTTGGTCATGCTCTCCATCCCGCCTGCGACCATGACCCGGTTCGTACCAGCGGCGATGAGATCGTGCGCCAGCATGGCGGCTTTCATACCCGAGCCGCACATTTTGTTGATCGTTGTGCAGCCGATCGAATCGGGCAGGCCCGCGCCCCGCGAAGCCTGGCGCGCCGGCGCCTGGCCCTGCCCGGCCGGCAGCACGCAGCCCATGATGACCTCGTCGATGTCCGCAGGCTTGAGCCCCGCGCGCTCGAGCGCGGCGCGAATGGCGACCGAGCCCAGCGCCGGCGCATTCGAATCCTTGAGCTCGCCCTGGAATCCGCCCATGGGCGTGCGCGCGGCACCGACAATGACGATGGGATCAGCGGTCATGGCTGCACCTTATCGGGGGGGAAGCCCGATCAACAAGACCTTCCCGCGAACGTCGTCCCATGGACCACGGTCCTTGGGCCGCGTCCGCATTCTAGGCGGTCTCCTCGAACAATTCGCGGCCAATGAGCCAGCGCCTGATCTCGCTCGTGCCCGCGCCGATCTCATAGAGCTTGGCGTCGCGGAGGAGCCGCCCGGTCGGCGAATCGTTCACATAGCCCATGCCGCCGAGGCATTGGATGGCCTCGAGCGCCATCCACGTCGCGCGTTCGCCCGCATAAAGGATGGCGCCGGCCGCGTCCTTGCGGGTGGTCTCGCCCCGATCGCAGGCGCGCGCCACCGCATACACATAAGCCCTGGCCGCATTCATGGTCGTGTACATGTCGGCCAGCTTGCCCTGCATGAGCTGGAAGCTGCCGATGGGCTCGCCGAACTGCTTTCGCTGGTGAAGATAAGGCACGACCGCGTCCATGCAGGATTGCATGATGCCGAGGGGACCCGCGGCGAGCACCACGCGCTCGTAGTCGAGGCCGCTCATGAGCACGTTCACGCCCTTGCCCAGCTGGCCGAGCACGTTCTCCTCCGGCACCTCGCAATCCTCGAAGATGAGCTCCGAGGTGTTCGACCCCCGCATGCCGAGCTTGTCGAGCTTTTGCGCCGTGCGGAATCCTTTCCAGCCCTTCTCGATGAGGAACGCCGTGATGCCGCGGGAGCCCGCATCGGGATCGGTCTTGGCGTAGACGATGAGCGTCTCCGCATCGGGACCGTTCGTGATCCACATCTTGCCGCCATTGAGGACGTAGCGGTCGCCCTTCTTCTCGGCGCGCGTGCGCATGCCAACGACGTCGGAGCCGGCGCCGGGCTCGCTCATGGCGAGCGCCCCCACATGCTCGCCCGAGATGAGCTTCGGCAGGTAGCGGCGGCGCTGCGCCTCTGTTCCGTTCCTGCGGATCTGGTTGACGCACAGATTCGAATGCGCGCCGTAGGAGAGGCCGACTGAAGCCGAGGCGCGGCTGATCTCTTCCATGGCCACGCAATGCTCGAGATAGCCGAGCCCCGCGCCGCCATACTCTTCCTCGACCGTGATGCCGAGGACGCCCAGGGCCCCCAGCTTGGGCCAGAGGTCGCGGGGGAAGTCGTTGCTGCGGTCGATCGCGTCGGCGCGCGGCGCGATCTCGTCGGTGGCGAAGTTCGCGACCGTATCGCGGATCGCGTCGGCATCCTCCCCGAGGCCGAAATCGAGAGACGGCGGACGATTGGCGATCATGCGTTCCCTCCCCTTGACCTTAGCGCCACCGGGCGGTGCGGCGAAGCAGCCCCTAGCCGATGCGCGAGCCGTCAGGGCGTCCGGGCAGCGCCATCAACGTCTGGATCGAGGTCGCGCACATCCGCTCGACCCCGCCCTTGACTGCGAAGGCGTCCGCCTGGACCACCGTGAGGGTCCGCCCCGGTTTCACGACCTGCCCGCGCGCGATGAGCTCCTCGCCTTCGCCGGGCAGGAGGAAGTTGAGCTTGTACTCGACCGTCAGGATGGTGACGTCGGCCGGCATGAGGCTGAAGGCGGCGTAGCCGGCCGCGCTGTCGAGCACGGACGCGATCGAGCCGCCGTGGTAGTAGCCGTGCTGCTGGCGGAGATGGTTGCCCGAGGGAAGCGCGATCTCACAGAAGCCAGGGCGTATCGTGCGGAGGGTCGCGCCGAGATGGGCCATGAAAGGCTGGCGGCTGAAGCTTTCGCGGCAGCGCGCGGCATAGTCGGGGTTCTTGGGCTCGAAGGGCGTGTCAGGCATCCTCAACGCCCCCCATTGTCGTGGCGGACAGCCGAGATGGCCCCGGGACGCTCGGCGCCCTTCCGCCAGTGGCTGGCGCAGCGCGCCTCGAGCGTATCGAGCCAATCAAGGGCGATCCGTACGTCTTCCTTGAGCGCGGCGAGCGTCGTCCGGTGGGCTTCGATCCGTTTGAGATAGCGCGACGGGTCGTCGATCTCGCCCGGCCGAGCATAGTGCAGCTCCAGCATCTCCCGGATCTCGTCGAGGCTGAACCCCAGCCGCTTGCCCCGCATGATGAGCCGCATGCGCTTCCTGTCGCTCTCGCTATAGATGCGGGCCGTGCCGCGCCGTTCGGGCCGGAGAAGGCCGCAATCCTCATAATGGCGGATCGCACGAGCCGTCAGCCCAAACTCCTGCCTGAGGTCAGATATGGAGAAGTCTGCGGGCATGGCGCTTTCGATGTTGAGTCGCTTCTTTACGTTTACGTAAAGGTAATGTCAAGAACGATAACCACCAGGGAACGCAGGGCGGGTTCCCTGTTCCTAGAGGAGGAGCCAGGCGGCCAAGCCGAGGAAAGCGAAAAAGCCGACGACGTCGGTGACGGTGGTGAGGAACACGACCGAGGAGATCGCGGGATCGATCTTGAGAAAGTGGAGGCCCAGCGGAATGAGCGCGCCGGCGAGCCCGGCAGCGATGAGATTGCAGATGAGCGCGGCACCGAGCACAAAGCCGAGGCCGGCGTCGTGGAACCACAGGCCAGCGACGAGCGCACCCAGGATGGCGAAGAGAAAGCCGTTGAGGCTGCCGACGAGGATTTCCTTCATCACGATGCGCACCGCGTTGGCGACGGTGATCTCGCGCGTCGCGAGGCCGCGCACGACGACGGTGAGCGTCTGGGACCCCGCATTGCCACCCATCGAAGCCGCGATCGGCATGAGCACGGCGAGCGCTGCCAGGTGCTCGATCGAGTCCTTGAAGAGACCGATGACGAGCGAGGCCAGGATCGCCGTCAGGAGGTTGACGAACAGCCAGGTGAAACGGCCCTTGGTCGTGTCGATGACGGAGCGGTTGAGATCCGTCTCCGCCACGCCGCCGAGGCGCATGATGTCTTCTTCGCGCTCCTCTTCGATGACCTCGACCACGTCGTCGACCGTGATCACGCCGACCATGCGTCCCGATTCGTCGACGACGGGTGCCGAAACGAGGTCGCGCTGGCGGAAGAGAAAGGCCACGTCTTCCTGGTCCATTGTCACGGGAACCGTGACGAACTCGGCCTTGGGCTCCATGATCGCGCCAACCACGACAGGGCGGCGGCTGCGCAGCACGCGCGAAAGCGGCACGGTCCCGATCGGCCGGCGCTGGTTGTCGACCAGGAAAAGATCATAGAAATCGTCGGGCAGCTCGGCCGCGTCGCGGAGATAGTCGATGGTCTGGCCCACGCTCCAGCTCGAAGGCAGCGCCACGTACTCGCGCTGCATGAGGCGGCCGGCGCTTTCCTCGGGATAGGCGAGACCCGCCTCGATGACCCTGCGCTCGGCCTCGGGGACCGCGTCCAGAACCCGGCTTTGAACGTCCTCGTCGAGGGCCTGAACGACCTCGACCGCGTCGTCCGAATCGAGCCCCTGAAGGACGGCGGCGGTTTCCTTGGGGCCGAGGAACTCGACGACTTCCTCGCGGACGTCTTCCTTGAGCTCGCTCACGACGAGCGGATCGAGCCGCCGTCCCGCAGCGGGCACCAACACGGCGCGCTCTTCGGGCGTCAGCGCCTCGAGCAGGTCCGCCGCGTCGGCATAGGGCAGCGACAGGAGGACGGCGGCCGCCACTTCGGGCGTGCCCGCGTCGAGCGCGTCATGGACTTCGCGGATGGTCGCGGGGTCGAGGCCGACGGCCGCTTCAGGAGGCGGGGCGTTCACCGACTCGGACATGCCGCCCCCTCCTCCTGGCGCGCGAGGGTCGGTGCGCTCGGCCTCGAAATGAGGCCACAAAACAACGGCCCGCGGTTCGTCCGACAGGCCGTCGAGGATGGTGCGGTCGAGAAGACTCGAACTTCCACGGGGTTTCCCCCACAGCGACCTCAACGCTGCGCGTCTACCAGTTCCGCCACGACCGCAAACTTGCAGGGACCCACTGTCGCCCTTGCGCGACGCCGCCCGGGGACTTACCAAAACGGTTACGCGCTTTCAAGGCGAAAGGCCCCGCGTGACGGGACATCCCGATTCACCCATCGAATGGCGCCAATCGAGCGACCCTGTCGACTACCTCGATGCGGTCGCGGCCATGGAGGCGCGTGCGGAGGCGGTCCGAAGCGGCGCCGCGAGCGAGCTCGTCTGGCTCCTCGAGCACCCGCCGCTCTACACCGCCGGGACCAGCGCTGCACCCGGTGAGCTGCTCGTCCCCGATCGTCTGCCCGTCTACCGCACGGGGCGCGGCGGGCGATACACCTATCACGGCCCGGGCCAGCGCGTGGCCTATGTCATCCTCGACCTCGAGCGGCGCGGCCGCGACATCCGATGCTATGTCCATGACCTTGAGGACTGGGTGATCCGGACGCTCGCGCGGTTTGGCGTCACGGGCGAGCGGCGCGCGGGCCGGGTCGGAATCTGGGTCGCGCGCGGCCAGGGCCGCGAGGACAAGATCGCCGCCATCGGCGTGCGCATCCGGCGCTGGGTCAGCTATCACGGGATCGCGATCAACCTTGAGCCGGATCTCGCGCATTTCGCGGGAATCGTGCCCTGCGGGATCGCGGAGCCCGATCTCGGCATCACCTCCTTGCGGGCGCTCGGCGTGCCCGCGACCATGGCGGAGCTCGACGCCGCCCTCCGCCTCACCTTTGATGAGGTCTTCGGCGCAACTGGCATCGGCCGCTGCCGCCTCAAAGCCTCCTGAGGGGCGACCGCGTCGATCGCAGCACGCTCTCACGCTATCTGCCCGCCCGTCGCGCCGATCGCGCCCTACTCAGTCGGCCGCTGGTGAAATCCAGGCGTTCCGTCGTCTTCCGCCGCCGTCTCGACGACACGGCTCACGCGGGCCGCGGGCGGGCCCCGATGGCAGGCTTCGACCATGGCCGCAACGGCCTCGCCAGCCCCCACCAGGAGGGCTTCGACGCTTCCATCGCGACGATTGCGTACCCAGCCGCGCAGACCGTGGCGGGCCGCCTGTTCGGCGGTCCAGGCGCGATACCACACATTCTGGACCTTGCCTTCGATGCGCAGCTTGACGGCCCGGTCCGGCACTAGCGCGCCCTATTCGAATTCGAGAATCGCCTGATCGACGGCCAGACTGTCCCCGGCCGCGGCGTGCAACTTCGCGACGGTGCCATCGCGCTCCGCGCGCAGCACGTTTTCCATCTTCATGGCCTCGATCACCGCCAGCTCCTCGCCGGTCTTGACGGTCTGCCCTTGCTTCACCGCGATGGATACAAGCAATCCCGGCATGGGCGAGAGCAGCTGCTTCGAGAGGTCCTGCGGCACTTTCTTCGGCATCAGGGCCGCAAGAGCCGCGGCACGCGGCGTCAGCACGAGGGCCGTACAGTTGGCCGCGCCATGAAGGAGGCGGTACGCCGCCCCGAGCCTCGTCACCTGAACATCGACCGGCGCGCCGTCGACGCGCCCCGTGAAGAGAAGCGCGCCCGGCTGCCAGTCCGATTCGATCCGCCGCGCGGCCTCGGTCCCGACCGTCACCGCGTAGCCGCCCTCGACGGGCTGGATGCGAACGGGATGGTCCTTGTCGTCGACACGGACGACCCAGTCGCCGAGATGCGAAGGCCGCCGGTCGCGCATGCGCCCGCTGATCGCATTGTCGCGCTCGGCGGTGCGGCGATGGACGACCGCCGCGATGGCCGCAAGCTGCGCCTCGTCGCGCGCGCCATGGGCAACGGCCGCGAACCCGTCTGGGAATGTCCGCGCGATGAAATCGGTCGTGAACCGTCCCGCGCCGAACGCCTCGTGCCGCAAGACGGCCGAGAGGAACGGAACGTTGTGCGCGATGCCGCGGATGACGAAGGAGTCGAGCGCACGGCCGAGCGTCCCGATGGCCGCCGCGCGATCAGTGCCCGAGCCGATGACTTTGGCGATCATCGGATCATAGTAGATGCTGATCTGGTCGCCCTCGCGCACGCCTGAATCGACGCGGAGCCCGTCCCGCTGGGGCGGCGGCACATAGCGCGTCAGGCGGCCGACCGAGGGGAGGAAGTTGCGCACCGGATCCTCGGCATAGACGCGCGCTTCGATCGCCCAGCCGCTGGGCTTGATGCTCTTCTGCGTGAGGCCCAGCGGCTCGCCCGCCGCGATGCGGATCATGAGCTCGACGAGGTCGAGCCCCGTCACCATCTCGGTCACCGGATGCTCGACCTGGAGGCGCGTGTTCATCTCGAGGAAATAGAAGTTGCGCTTCGCGTCGACGACGAATTCGACGGTCCCGGCGGAGACATAGCCGACGGCCTTGGCAAGCTTGACCGCCTGCTCGCCCATGGCGGCGCGAGTCTTCGCGTCGAGGAACGGGCTCGGCGCCTCTTCGATCACCTTCTGGTGACGGCGCTGGATCGAGCATTCGCGCTCGCCCAGGTAGATCGCATGGCCTTTCGTATCGGCCACAACCTGGATTTCGATGTGGCGCGGCTCCTCGACGTATTTCTCGAGAAAGACGCGCGCGTCGCCGAAACTCGACTGAGCTTCGTGCGTCGCCGAGCGGAAGCCCTGGCGCACCTCGCCATCATCGCGCGCGATGCGCATGCCCTTGCCGCCCCCGCCCGCCGCGGCCTTGAGCATGACCGGATAGCCGATCGCCCGCGCCTGGCGCACCGCGTCCTCGGCGTTGGGAGCCGGTTCCTCGCCGCCAGGGATGGTGCTTACGCCCGACTCGCGGGCGAGGCGCTTCGATTCGATCTTGTCGCCCATGAGGCGGACGGCTTCGGTCGGCGGTCCGATGAAGGTGATTCCGGCCTCCGCCAGCGCCGCCGCGAAGCGGGAATTCTCCGAAAGGAATCCGTAGCCGGGGTGGACCGCGTCGGCGCCGCTTGCGCGCGCCGCTGCGACGATGGCGTCGATCTTCAAATAGCTCTCGCTCGCAGCGGGCGGGCCGATCGGGATCGCCTCATCGGCCATCTCGACGTGGAGCGCTGCCGCATCGGCCTCGGAGTAGACTGCGACGGTCTTGATGCCCATGCGGCGGCACGTCCGCATCACGCGGCACGCGATCTCGCCCCTGTTGGCAATGAGGATCTTGCGAAACATCAGGCAATACAGCCTTTGGAACGACCCGAATCCGCCGAGCTTATAACAGGCCGCCCGACGGGCGGCCAGAAGCGGAGCCGCCAGGGCCAGACAGTCGCCGCAACTCGCCGCCGATGGTTGCCCAGGCTCGTTCCGCACCGCGTGGTTCGCTCCGCGTCATCCGATCCTCCCGGCGCCGTGCAAGCGATGCGCATGATCCTCCCCCGGCCGAGAACGTCCGAATCGCCCGCGGCAGATGGAGGTTACCATTGTATTGCAATGCGATGAATGTTAGCCTTTTCGCACGTGAGGGGGCCTTCGCGAAGACGAAGACGAGGCGGGACGTTCACGGGCGTAACAGTGATTTCCGTAACTTGGGGCACGAACACCTTTCTTCTGAGAGGCGGAGCAGCATGAGCCGCCGGCTGCTGCACACCGTCGTCCTCAATCCGGCAATGGGCCGCCACGCCCTCGTGGTCGCACGGACCAACCCGCTCACCGCGAAGACGTCACCTCTCGTTCGAGAGGCAAGACGCTCACATCTGGAGGGAAATTGATGTCGACACGTGCAGAGGCAGCCTATGTCGCGCCTGGCGAACGTCGGGTCACGAAAGCCGAAGAGCGGCGAGTCATCTTCGCATCCTCTCTCGGCACCGTGTTCGAATGGTACGATTTCTATCTCTACGCCACGCTCGCGCCGTTCTTCGCCGCGTTGTTCTTCCCGAAGGGCAATGAGACTGCGGCGCTGCTATCGGCCTTCGCGACCTACGCGGCAGGATTCCTCGTCCGGCCATTCGGTGCCGTGCTGTTCGGGCGCTTGGGCGACCTGGTCGGCCGCAAATATACGTTCCTCATCACCATCATCGTGATGGGCAGCTCGACCTTCGCCGTCGGCTTCCTCCCGACGTTTCAAAGCATCGGGTTCGCGGCACCGATCCTCTTGGTGAGCCTGCGCCTCTTGCAGGGCTTGGCGCTTGGCGGCGAATACGGCGGTGCCGCCACCTACGTCGCCGAGCACGCGGCGGACAACCGCCGCGGCTACGCGACGAGCTGGATCCAGACCACGGCGACATTGGGATTCTTCCTGGCCCTCCTGGTCATCGGCGTGTGCCGCGTCACCATGGAAGCCAAAGACTTCGCCGAATGGGGATGGCGGGGTCCCTTCCTCGTCTCGATCATCCTGCTTGTCTTCTCCGTCTACATCCGCCTGAAGCTGCAGGAATCACCCGTCTTCCAAGCCATGAAGGCCGAGGGCAAGGGCTCGAAGTCGCCGCTTCTCGACAGCTTCTTCAGATACCCGAACAACAAGTACGTCGCGCTCGCCCTTCTCGGCGCGACGGCCGGTCAGGGCGTCATCTGGTACACAGGCCAGTTCTATGCCCTGTTCTTCCTCCAGATCACGCTCAAGCTCGACTTCCTGACCACCTACATCTTGATCGGCATCGCGCTCCTCATCGGCACGCCGTTCTTCATCTTCTTCGGCTGGCTGTCGGACCGGATCGGACGCTTGAAGATCATCATGGCCGGGTGCCTCATCGGGGCCCTCACCTACTTCCCGCTGTTCCAGGGCCTGACGCACTACGTCAACCCGGCGCTCGAAGACTATGCGGCCAAGACTCCCATCACCGTCGCCGCGAGCGAATGCAGCTTCCACATCTTCGTCCTGCCGAGCACCGTGTTCTCGGACTGCGACCGCACCAAGGACTTCCTCACCAAGTCGGGCCTGTCCTTCCAGTCCTTGCCCTCGGTTCCCGGCACCACCGTCGTGACCAAGATCGGCGATTATGAGGTCACCGGCTGGGACGACGCGAAGCTCAAGGAAGCGCTCAAGGCCACGGGCTATCCGACCGCGGCCGACAAGTCGGCCATCAACTATCCGATGACGCTTCTGCTGCTCGTCGTCATGATGATCTACGTGACGATGGTGTACGGACCCATCGCGGCATTCCTCGTCGAGATGTTCCCGACGCGAATCCGCTACACCTCCATGTCCTTGCCGTACCACATCGGCAATGGCTGGTTTGGCGGCATGCTACCGCTCTTGGCGACGGCCATGGTCGCCTCGGCGGGCAACATCTACCACGGGCTGTGGTACCCGATCGGCGTCGCAGTCATGTCGCTCGTGATCGGGACGTTGTTCCTCAGGGAGACCAAGGACCACAAGATCCACATCCACGAGTAACGGTGTCCGGTGCCGAGGCGGGCGTAAGCCCGCCTCGGCCCGACGCCCCCTGGTCCTGGCCTAGCGGCGAACGAAGCCGTCGAGCAATCCCATAACATAGGCCGCGTGGACGGCCAGCACGGCGCCCCATCCGACGATCGGCAGGAGGAACCACGGCTCCTCTGCATCCGTCGCAAGACAGAACGCGACGAGCGCCGCCGCCACGACGCCGTAGCCGGCAAGGTGGAGCAAGAAGCCCCTGAGGCGCCCGCGCGACGGGGGCTCGCTCGGCTTTGGTTCGTCGGGCTGCATCACAGCGGGATGTTGTCGTGCTTCTTCCAGGGATTCTCGAGCGACTTGTTCCGCAGCATGGCCAGCGCGCGGCAAAGCCGGCGCCGCGTCGAATGCGGCATGATCACGTCGTCGATGAAACCCCGGTGAGCGGCGACGAAGGGGTTGGCGAACTTCGCCCGATATTCCTCGGTCCGCTCGGCGATCTTGGCCTCGTCCTTGCGGTCCTCGCGGAAGATGATCTCGACCGCTCCCTTCGGGCCCATGACGGCGATCTCGGCCGTGGGCCAGGCGTAGTTCACGTCGCCCCTGAGATGCTTCGAGCTCATGACGTCGTAGGCGCCGCCGTAGGCCTTGCGCGTGATGACCGTGACCTTGGGTACGGTCGCCTCGGCGAAGGCGAAGAGCAGCTTCGCCCCGTGCTTGATGATGCCGCCGTATTCCTGCGCGGTGCCCGGAAGAAACCCCGGCACGTCGACGAAGGTCACGATCGGGATGTTGAAGCAGTCGCAGAAGCGGACGAAGCGCGCGGCCTTGGTCGAGGACGCGATGTCGAGGCAGCCGGCCAGCACCATGGGCTGATTCGCGACAAAACCGACGGTCGAGCCCTCCATGCGGCCGAAGCCCGTGATGATGTTTTTCGCGTGCTCGGGTTGGACCTCGAAGAAATCGCCCTCGTCGACCACCTTCTCGATCAGCTCGTGCATGTCATAGGGCTTGTTCGGATTGGCGGGTACGAGGGTGTCGAGGGCCTGTTCCTCCCGATCACCCGGATCCGTCGTCGGGCGCATCGGCGGCTTCTCGCGATTCGAAGCCGGCAGGAAGTCGAAGAAGCGGCGCATCTGGAGCAGGGTCTCGACGTCGTTCTCGAAAGCGCCGTCGGCGACGCCCGATCGCGTCGTGTGGGTGACGGCGCCGCCCAGCTCCTCATGGGTCACCGTTTCGTGGGTGACTGTCTTCACCACGTCCGGCCCCGTCACGAACATATAGGCGCTGTCCTTCACCATGAAGATGAAGTCGGTCATGGCGGGCGAGTAGACGGCCCCGCCGGCACATGGGCCCATGATGACCGAAATCTGCGGGACGACGCCCGAGGCCAGAACGTTCAATTGGAAGACGTCGGCGTAGCCGGCGAGCGAGGCCACCCCTTCCTGGATCCGCGCCCCACCCGAATCGTTGAGGCCGATGATCGGCGCGCCGACCTTCATGGCCTGGCGCATGACTTTGCAGATCTTCTCCGCGTGCGCCTCCGAAAGGCTCCCGCCGAAGACCGTGAAATCCTGGCTGAAGACGAAGACTTGGCGGCCGTTGATCGTGCCCCAGCCCGTGACGACGCCGTCTCCGGGCACGAGCTGGTCCGCCATGCCGAAATCGCCGCAGCGGTGCCCGACGAACATGTCGTATTCCTCGAAGGAGTCGGGGTCGAGGAGGACGTCGATCCGCTCGCGCGCCGTGAGCTTGCCCTTCTCGTGCTGGGCCGCGATGCGGCGTGCCCCGCCGCCAAGGCGAGCCGCCGCGCGCTTCTCGTCAAGCTGGCGAAGAATGTCCTTCATCGGTCCACTCCCTCCGTCATAGGCGGTTCCCGCCGGAACGGTGCATAGTTTCCTGCAGATAGCACCAACACGCCTCTCCCGCCAGCGCCTCAGCCGCGGGAGAGCGCCATGAAACGCGCGGCCGTGGCGACGTCGCGCGCGAGGCCCTGGCGCCGGCGCAGCGCCTCGGCGTCCTCGCCCCACCGCTCCATCTGGTGGATTTCGTCGAGCTCGGAGAGAGCGGTCGCCTCTTCCGCATCGATGCGCCCCTCCGCGAGCGCGAGGCCGAGGACAAGCGACCCGAGCGCCTGGGTCGCCTGGGCAAGGCCCGCCAGCGCATAGTCGTCATAGCGGCCGACGGCATCCCGATAGATCGCGAGCACGGCGGGCGCCTGCTCGACGAAAACGACACCGCGCGTCGAGGCAAGCGGCGCATCGAAGCGTGCCGCCGCCCAGTCGAGCAACGGCTGCCAGAGCGCGTGCTGTCGGCGCGCAAGGTCGGACGATCCTTCGTCCCGGTAACACAGGAGATCGGAGCCGGCGAAGCCCCCGATGTCCTCGACGATGCGGATCCGCTCGGCCCCCACGATGTCGATCGCCCGGTAGGCCAGGTAGAGAAGCGGCATGGTCTCAGCGTCCAGGCGCTCGCCCTGGGCGTCCCATTCGGCCGCGATCGCCGCGGCCAGGCCCTCGCTCGGCACGGCGAAAGGCCGCTTGCCCGGAGTCCGCACCGGGCGACCATCGAGGGCGATCTCAAAGCCGCCCTCGCGCCGGACGACGGAGACCGCGCGATAGAAGCGCTTCGGGCCTCCCGTCACTTCTTGAATAGATCCTTGATACCCTTGCCCACGCCCTCGAGCGCCTTGCCGACCCCACTCTTCTGTTGCGCCGGCGCTTCCTGGGCCGCGGGCTTCGCCTGAGACGCCGTGACGCATGGATTCTCGCCGGGCTTGGCACTCTCCTGTCCGCCCGCCGCGCCGGCGAGCGCGCCGAGCACACCCGAGATGGCACCACCACTCGCGCCCGCGACGGCGCCCGCCGCGCCGAGCGCGCCTTTCGCGAGCGCGGCCGCGTCCGGCGTATAGGACGGATCGAGGATCGGCCCCGTGATCTTGATTGGTACCGCCAGGTTCATGAGGCTCTGGTTCTTCGGTCGCGGGTCGATGATCATGTTGAGTGTCTCGGGCCCGAGGTCGATGTGCCCGCCGCCCGCGATCGTGAAGGCGGACGAGTCGATGACGAGCGCCTGGCTCGTCGCCGTTCCGCCTTTCACGTCGAATTTCGAGACGAGGCAGTTGAGCTTGGTCGTGTCCTCCTTGGGAGACCAGGGATCGATGACCTTCATGAGGTCGGCCGAGACGAGCTTCAACGCCTTGTTGTTGATGCGCCCTTCGTTCATCACGATGCTGGTCTTGCCGCCGAGGCTCGACGCGATGGCATGGGCGGAGCCGCCGCTGCCGGCGAGTTCGACGTCCACATCGGCGTTGCCCTCGATGATCTTCTCGGTTCCGAACGTGGCGAGAAGCGCGCCGACGTCCACCTTGTTGCTCTTGAGCGCGAGGTCGATGGCAGGCTTGGCGCCGCTTCCGTCGGCCACGAGATCAAGATGCAAGGCACTGCCCGCGACCTGGACGCTGAGCGGCTTCAGCGACAGTTTTCCGCCGTGGAGCGCCACCTTGCCCGCGAGTTTTTCGAGCGTGATGTCTTGGGTGATGATCTGGTCGGCCTGGAGATCGAGATCGGCCTCGGCAGCGTGGAGACTCTTGAGGTCGATCGGATCGTCGCTGAAAAGACGATTGGATCCTCCCGATTTGCTGCCTCCCCCTGCCGCCTTTCCGCCGTCCTTGCCCTTCTCGGCCGGCGCGCCGCTCAAGCTCGTCAGCTCCTTCACGTTGATGACAGGCGCATTGATCTTGCCGGCGACGCGCAACGGCGTCGCCTTGAGCTGGGCCGTCAGGTCGGCGATCACATGGGACTGTCCAACCTTGGCATCCAGCGCCATCGCGTAGGGCTTCTTGCCATCGATCAGTTCGGCCACGGGATCGAGCTTGCCATCGACCGTGACAGCCTGGCCGTTGAGCGACCCCACGAGCGCGACCGCCAGCGGGCTTGTCGAGGACTTCGTGCTCGCATTGAACCGTTCGAGCTTGACCGTCGTCTGCTGCCCCGTCCGCCCATCGCGGAAAGTCAGCGCCAGGTCCTTGACGACGACGTCGTTGACGACAGGCAAGGCACCGCCTTCCCCGCCTTTGCCCCCGCCCGACGGCGCGGCCGGCTGGCTCTTGCCGGTCTCTTCGAACACCCAATTGCCCCGACCCTGCTTGTCGGTCTCGAGAAGAATGTCGGCGCCGTCGAGCACGAGGCGCCGCACGCGGATCTCCCGCGAAAGAAGCGGCATCAATTCCACTTCCGCGCCGAAGGATTTGAGCTTCACCATCTCGGGCCGGCTGCCCCAGGGCGCGTTCGCGAAGGTGACGTCGGCGACGCTAACGGACGGCGTCAGGGTGAAAACCTTGAGCTTCAGGTCGCCCTTGATGGTGAGCGCGCGGCCGGTCGCCTTCTGAGCCTCCTCCGCGATCTTCCCGCGGTAGGCGTTGACGTCGATGGTCTGCACCGCGATCACTACGCCGACCACGATGACGACGATCAGCACGACGATTGCGATCACAATCTTGCGCAGAGCACGCATTATCGCCTCCTCATCAGGGATTGAAGTGCGGACGTGAGGGCCGCGCCGTCATCGACGACCATGGCGGCACCGGCCGCACGCAACTCGTCCGAATCGTGATAGCCCCACCCCACGCCGACGCCGACCACGCCGGCATTTCGCGCCATCATCATATCAAAGGTCGTATCGCCCACCATCATCGTCGAAGCGGCGCTGGCCCCGGCTTCCGTGATCGCCCGCAACAGCATGTCCGGGCTCGGTTTTCCGGGATTGTCGTCCGCCGTCTGGACGGTGACGAAGTATCGCTCGAGATCATGACGGCCAAGGGTCAGCGCAAGGCCGCGCCGCCCTTTCCCCGTCGCGATGCCGAGGAGAATCCCTGCGGCATCGAGGGAGGCCAGGGTCTCGCGGATGCCGGGGAAAAGCGGCTCGTCCCCGCTCGCGCGCTCAAGCGCGTGGAAGGATTCCTTGTAGCGCTCCGCGAGCGCGGCGTGATCGGCAGCCATGCCATCTTGATGAAGCGTCGCGATGGCTTCGATGAGCGGCAGGCCGACGACGCGCCGAATCGCAGCGGGATTGGGTGGGCTCAGCCCCGCCGAGCGCCACGCCGCGCCCATGGCGCTCACGATCGTGTGCTGGGTGTCGACGAGCGTACCGTCGCAGTCGAAGACGACGAGGTAGGGATCGGCCATGGCTTACCCGCGCCCTCCCATGCGCAACGCGAAGGGATCTCGGTCGTCCTCGGCTTCGAGGCCGAAGTAGCGCCAGGTCGCCGCCATGTGCGGCGGCAAAGGCGCCGCGAGGCGGAGTGGCGGCTCCCCGGCCCGCGGCAGGATGAGCAAGCGCGCGTGGAGATGGAGGCGGCGTGCCTGAGGCAATTCAGGGAGGAACGCAGCCCGGCCGCCATACTTCCCATCTCCGAGGATGGGCGTGCCGATGGCCGCCATATGCGCGCGCAGCTGGTGCGTGCGGCCGGTGAGCGGCATGAGTGCGACCCACGCGGCACGCTTGCCCATCGCCTCGACCACGGCATAGCGGGTGACGGCTGCCTTGCCGTCCTCGCTTTCCTCCACGACGCGTTCGCCTTTCGACTGAAAGCGCTTGGCCAACGGCCGGTCGATCTCGCCCTGCCGCGGCCGCGGCACCCCGATGACGAGCGCCCAATAGACCTTTTGCGCCGCGCGGCTTCGGAACGAAGTCGCCAGGGCAGCGGCGGCGCGCGCCGATCGCGCGAGGACGAGAACGCCGCTCGTGTCCCGATCGAGCCGGTGGACAAGACGCGGCCGCTCCGGCGCCTCGAAACGCAAGGCATCGAGCATCGCGTCAAGATGCTGGCCAGTCCCGGTGCCACCCTGCACCGCGAGGCCCGCGGGCTTGTCGATCGCGATGATCTCATCGTCCTTGTGGAGGATGCGCGCACGCAAGGCGTCGGCCTCGGCCGAGGAGACGCGCGGTCGCGCGGGCTGCGCCGTGCTTCGCGGATGCGTGGCCTCGGCCAAGGGCGGCACGCGCACGACCTGGCCGGCTGCAAGGCGCTGCCCCGCCTTGGCGCGCGCGCCATCGACCCGCACCTGGCCGGCCCTCAAGAGCCGCTGTAGGCGACCGTGGGTGAGGTCGGGGAAATGACGGCTGAACCAGCGATCGAGCCGAAGGGCCGCTTCGTCCGCACCGACCGTGATGTGGCGCACGCCGCTGACGGGCCCGGTCCCGCCGCTGGCCTCACGATGGCTCGCGCGATTCTCCATGGCCGCGATCAGCCGCGCCCGGCCCGATCGGAGCGGTGCGGCTCCTCCTGGCCGTCCTCGGCCATCTTCTCGCGAAGCCGCGACCAATATTCGAGCCGTTTCCGGATTTCGCGCTCGAAGCCGCGGTCGACCGGCTGGTAGTAGCTCGCACGCGCCATGCCGTCCGGGAAATAGTTCTGGCCCGAGAACGCCTCGCTCGTGTCGTGGTCGTAGGCGTAACCGGCGCTGTAGCCGAGCTCACGCATGAGCTTCGTCGGCGCGTTCAGAATGTGCATGGGCGGCATGAGGGAGCCGGTCTCCCGCGCGGCGCCGCTCGCGGCCCCGAAGGCACGGTAGGCAGCGTTCGACTTGGGCGAGGTGCCGAGATAGATCACGGCCTGGGCGATCGCCAGCTCGCCCTCGGGGCTTCCCAGTCGATCATAGGCGTCCCACGCAGCGAGCGTCTGCGGCAGCGCCTGCGGATCGGCGAGGCCGACATCCTCGACCGCGAACCGCACGAGGCGACGCGCGATGTAGTTGGGATCCTCCCCGCCCGCGAGCATGCGCGCGAGCCAATAGAGCGCCGCATCGGTGTCCGAGCCGCGCAGCGATTTGTGCAGCGCGCTGATGAGGTTGTAGTGGCTCTCCTGCTGCTTGTCGTAGATGGGAACGCGGCGCTGCACGGTCGCGGCGAGTGCGCCCGCATCGAGGCGCGGCTCGCGCGGCAGGGCGAACAGCTCCTCGGCCAGGTTGAGAAGGAACCGCCCGTCGCCATCGGCCATGGCGCGAAGTGCCACGCGGGCCTCCTCCGTCAAGGGCAGCGGGCGCCCCTCGGCGGCCTCGGCACGGCCGAGCAGTTCCTCGAGCGCCGAGTCATCAAGCCGCCGCAGCACCATCACCTGGCAGCGCGAAAGCAGCGCGGCGTTGATCTCGAAAGAAGGATTCTCGGTCGTTGCGCCCACGAGCGTCACCGTGCCGTCCTCGACATACGGGAGGAAGCCATCCTGCTGCGCGCGGTTGAACCGATGGATCTCGTCGATGAAGAGAAGCGTTCCGCGCCCTGCCACGCGCCGCTCGCGCGCACGCTCGAAGACCTTTCTCAGGTCCGCGACACCGGAGAAGACAGCCGAGAGCGGCTCGAAGACGAGATCGGTCTTCTCCGCAAGAAGCCGCGCGATCGTCGTCTTGCCGGAGCCGGGCGGCCCCCACAGGACCATCGACGCCAGGCGGTGCTGGGTCACCATTCGGCCGATGGGCCCTGAATCCGAAATGAGGTGATCTTGTCCCACCACTTCGGACAGGGTCTTGGGCCTCAGCCGGTCGGCCAGGGGTCGCGGCGCTTGCGATTCGAAGAGCGTTGGCACGATGTCTTTTGGCTCAAACCGGGGCCGGCGCCCGCCTGCTCCGGCGCGCCGGTGACGACGACCGGTCCATGGATGGCTCGGATAGTAGGATGGCCGGCAGACCGCCTGCAACGCGATTGATCGACTGGACGATTCGCCTGGGCGCCCCGGCGCGATCGGCGTCGAGCGGTATTATCGTGTTGAGGCACGCCGCAACCCCGCGATACGATGAACGAGAGGATCGTCATCCCAACCGTTCATGCTCGTCGTCCGAGAGGGATCCGAGCCCGGCCGATGGACAACCCAATCCATCCGCCTTGACCGTACTGTGTGTCACTCAGCCCATGTTTCAAGCTCTGCTCCTTTCCTATGCCCGCGACATCGGCCCGTCCTCCGGATGGAGCAGAGCCGCGAGTTTTCTTGTCCGATCGCTTGTCCATCGCCGCCTCGCCCACCATTGGCTCGACGTCCTCGAGGGCGCCTTCGCCGATGCGGCGCCGCGCGATCTCCGCGTCCA
>JAXMCE010000019.1:0-52493 GCA_046349515.1 Alphaproteobacteria bacterium
GGTGTGTGCCTTTGCCGGGGAGGCGGCGGCTTTTTCCGCCGAGACCGGGCGCTATACGAGGAGCGCCGCGGGATTGAGTGATCCCGATGAGAACCTCCCTGTCCAGCCGACCCCCTTCGGGCCTGCGGGGACGACCTACAAATCTCCGGGCTCCGGCTTCAGCTTCCATTTTTCAGGCCCGCAAAGGGGCCAGCCCTCCTCGGACACGCAGTTCGCCCCGGCCGGGCAGGACGCCTTGGGTTTCCAATCCAGGACCCTGCCGAGAAGCATTTTTCCGGGACAGCCCTGACCGTCCCGTGACGAGGCATCAAGCCGCGTTGCCTCTTGAGGCGATCCGGCACGACGCGTAGGCTTTCTCCACTGCGGATTTCGAGAGAGGGAGTCGAGAGATGAAACCTTTCGTCCACAGTGTTGTGATTGCCGCCCTCGCCGCGATGGCGATCTCGAGCGCGGCGTTCGCCTGCGGGGCCGGCCAGACCACCATGGGCAAGCCCATCACCACGACGGCGGAGACGAAGCCGCCCATGACGCCGATGCCGCCGGCACCGCTCTCCCCGACGGGGGGATGAGCGCGAGGCCCGCGGCCTCACGAAAGAGTGTCGTTTTGGCGGGGGGCGCTTCGGCGCCCCCTTCGTCATGGGCGCCGCTTCAGTGCGCGCCGGCGGGTGCCGCGCGAGGCTTGCGCACGAGCGGCATGAGCACGAGCGCCGCGAGGAACACGCCGGCCATGAGGGTGAGCGCGTCGTTGAAGCTCATGACGAGCGCCTGGCGCATGACGAGCGCGCCCAAGCGCCGGATCGCCGCCGCCTCGGGATCGCCCGCGATCGCGCCGCCCATATGGGCCGCCGTGCCGTCGAGCCAATTCTGCACGAGCGGGCGCGCGGCACTCGTGTGCTCGACGAGGCGCGACCAGTGGAGCGCCACCTGGTCGGTCATGACCGTGTTGATCGCGGCAAGGCCGATGGCGCCGCCGAGATTGCGCATGAGGTTGTAGAGCCCGCTTGCGTTCTTGAGCTTCTCGGGCGGGAGCGTGCCGAGCGCGAGCGCGTTGATCGGCAGGAAGCACAGCATGAGCGAGACGCCGCGCAAGGCCTGCGGCAGGAAGAACTCCCAGAAGCCCCAGTCGGTCGTGAGCGCGGTCGTGAGATAGACGCCCGTGCCGAACAGCACGAGGCCCATCGCGAGCATGACGCGGAGGTCGAGGTGTTTCGAGAGCGCGCCCGCGAGCGGGGCCGAGGCGAATTGGAACGCCCCCGTCACGATCATGAGCGTGCCGATCTCGAGGCTGTTGAAGCCGCGGATGCGGGCGAGGTAAAGCGGCAAGAGATACACCGAGCCGTAGAGGCCGATGCCGAGGATGAAGCTGTAGAGGGAGCCGATCGCGAAGTTGCGGTCGAGGAAGGCGCGGAGGTCGACGATGGGCGTCTTCGAGCGGAGCGTCCGCCAGAAGAACAGGACCGCGCCCACGGCCGCCATGACGGCGAAGGCGAAGATCGTGCTGTCCTCGAGCCAGTCCTTCCGCGGGCCTTCCTCCATCACGTATTCGAGGCTGCCGAGGAAGAGGGCCATGAGGGCGAGGCCGATGCCGTCGAGACTCTTCAGGAGCGCGTGGTTCGGCCGGTCGATGTCGACGAGGAGCGCCACCGCGAGGACGACGAAGGGCCCCGGCACGACGTTGATGAGGAACAGCCAGTGCCAGGACAGCGCCTGCGTGAGATAGCCGCCGAGGGTCGGGCCGATCGTCGGCGCCATGGTCGCGACGAGGCCGATCATCACCGACACGCCCGCGCGCCGGTCCGGCGGATAGAGCGCGAAGCTCGCCGCGAACACGGTCGGGATCATGGCGCCGCCGAGGAAGCCCTGGAGCGCGCGGAACACGATCATCGATTCGAGGTTCCAGGCGAAGGCGCAGGCAAGGCTCATGAGCGTGAAGCTCGCGGCCGAGACCGTGAACAGGACCCGCGTCGAGAGAAGCCGCGAGAGATAGCCCGAGAGCGGGATCATGATGACCTCCGCGATCAGGTAGGAGGTCTGCACCCAGCTGATCTCGTCGGCGCTCGCCGAGAGACCGGCCTGGATCTCGTTGAGCGAGCTCGACACGATCTGGATGTCGAGGATCGCCATGAACATGCCGAAGACCATGGCGAGGAAGCCGGCCTGCTGGCGAAGGGTCGGACCCGCGGACGGGGCGGGAAGGGGCCGCGCGACGCCCGTCGTCGCGGCCTTGGCCGCGGGCGTCAAATCGCCGGCCCCTTTCTCGAGGGCCGCCATCAGCGCGTCGTGGTTTCGGCCGGCGCCGCGGCCGTGCCGAGACCCTTGGCACCCTGGCGCGCGCTCCGCGTGTCGACGGTGGCGATGACCGAAAGGCCGGGGCGGAGGCGACCGCTCAGCGCCTGGTCGGGCTCGAGCGTGATCTTCACCGGCACGCGCTGGACGATCTTCGTGAAGTTGCCGGTCGCATTCTCCGGCGGCAAGAGGCTCCACTGCGCGCCCGTGCCGGGGGAGAAACTGTCGATCCTGCCGTGGAGAACCACGCCGGGAAACGTATCGACCTTGATATCGACCGTCTGTCCCGGCTCCATGCGCGCGATCTGCGTCTCCTTGAAGTTGGCGACGATGTAGGCTTCGGTCAGGGGTACCACCGAGAGAAGCTGCGTGCCCGGCTTCACCATCTGGCCCACCTGGACGCCGCGATTGCCGACCACGCCGTCGACCGGTGCCCGGATGACGGTGCGCTCGAGATCGAGCTCGGCCAGGGCGAGATTGGCCTTTGCCTGTTCGAGCTGCGCTTCGGCCTGGTGGCGATTGGCGTCGAGAACGCTCACCTGGTCGCGCTCGGCCGCGAGGGCTGCTCCCATCTTCTGCACATTGGCGTCGGCCTTGCGGTGATCGGCCTCGCTCGCCTCGAGACGCTGGCGGCTCGCGAAGGATTCGCGCGCGAGCGCCTGGTAGCGAAGGAGGTCCTGCTGGGTCTTCGCGCGCTCGGCCTCGGCGCTCGCGCGGTCGGCGGCGGCTTCGGCAATCTTCGCCTGCTGATGCGTGAGCTGCCGCTCGACCGTCGCGATGGCGGCGTCCCCGCCTTCGACGGCGGCGCGCGCCTCGGCGACCTTCGCGCGGAATTCCCGGTCGTCGATGACGACGAGCACGTCTCCGGCCTTCACGCGCTGGTTGTCGGTGACGGCGACCTCCCGCACGTAGCCCTGCACTTGCGGGCTCACGACCGAGATGTCGGCCTGGACATAGGCATTGTCGGTCGTCTCGATGTAGCGCCCGACGCTCAGCCAATGCCAGCCGAAGGCGAGGATGCCGAGGCCGAGGAGCGCGCCGGCCGCGGGGAGGATGAGCGTCTTGGACTTGAGGGGCAGAGCCACCATGGCACCAACCGGTCTTTAAAATTGAACTGTACGGTTCAGTTTCTTGGTTGCAATGTGGGCAAAGCCTGATAGGCTGTCAACGTAAAACTGAACCGTATAGTTCAGGTCTGAACTGCACCGGAGGCATGGCAGTGAGCGGCACCTTGGCACAGGCGTCGAATCCCGGAAGGCACGGCGAGGAATCGCCGTCGACTGGATCGAGAAAATTAATTCCAGGTAAGATCTTAGGGGCGGCGGCTGAGGAATTTATTGAACATGGCTATGGCTCCGCCAGCATGGATTTGATCGCCCGCCGGGCCGGTGTCTCGAAGGCGACGATCTATGCCCATTTCGAGAACAAGGAGGGGCTCTTCGCCGCGATCATCCGCGATGCCTGCGAGGAGATGCGCAAGACCTGGGGCAGCGCCTTCGGCCAGCAGACGGGCCTGCGGGCGGCTCTGCGCGCCGTCGGACTCACCTTCGCGACATTCATCATGGCGCCCCGCACGGTCGCGGTGTTCCGCGTCGTGGTCAGCGAGACCAGGCGTTTTCCCGAGTTGGGGCGAATCCTTTACGAGAGCGGACCGGCGATCGGGCTCGGCCATCTTGCCGCCTATCTCGCGGATGCCGCTGCGAAAGGCGAGTTGGTTCTCGACGATCCGCGGCGAGCCGCCGACCAGTTCATCGCGATGATCCGCGGCGAGCTTTACCTCCGCGCGGTCCTGGGGCTCGAGGGGACGATCGCCTCCTCGACACTCGAGGCGCTCGTCGACGAGACCGTCGAGACCTTCATGCGCGCCTTCCGCCGGCCAAGCTAGCGCCACCCGCCTCTTCGCGACGCCTCGGCGGCTCCCTGGATGTCCGACCTTAACCGCCTGTTAAACGGAGGCGATTAGCCTTGTCGTGGGGCTAGGTCTGTGGGGTCTGGCCCCGTGGCAATCGTCGGAGGTCGCGATGACCAAGTTCTTCTCAACGCCGGACCAGCCCCAGGGCCATCGCCTCGAGGAAGTGCTGACCAACATCCAGAACGAGCTCGTGCGCCGGTCGAACAAGATCGTGATCGACACGCGGAACGAGGCCCGGCGAGTCCTGCAGAACAACATCGAGATCCTGGGCCTGCTCACGAAGTGCATCAAGCTGGCCGAGGACTCGACCCGCATCGTGAATTCCATCGGCCCGGCGCGCCCGAATCAGCCGCCGCGCATCGGCGAGGCCTGATCGCCCGCCCGTCCGTTTCCTGACCGGGAGAGATGGAATCCGGGCCGCCCAAGGCGGCCCGGTTTTGATTCGTGCCTATGCGGCGCCGAACTGTCTGAACCAGGCGAGACAGCGCGCCCAGCCATCCTTCGCGGGTCCGGGCCGGTAGCTGTCGCGATAGTCCGCGTGGAAGCCGTGGGGCGTATCCTCGTAGAGAAGGATCTCGCCCGTCTTGCCGGCACTTGTCATCGTCGCGCGCATGCGCTCGACCGTGTCGACGGGGATACCCTGGTCCGCAGCGCCATAGAGGCCGAGGACCGGCGCCTTGAGGTCGGCCACCACGTCGATCGGATTCTTGGGCCGCGTCTCCGAGGGTTGGCCGACGAGCGGCCCGTACCATGCGACCCCGGCCTTGACCGCCGGATTGTGCGCGCAATAGAGCCAGACATAGCGCCCGCCGCCGCAGAATCCCGTGACGCCGAGCTTCGTCGTGTCGGCCTTCCCGCTGGCCTTCGCGAAGGCGACGGCCGCGTCCATGTCGGCCATCACGTCGCTGTCCTTCACTTTGGCCACCCGCGGGCGCAACTGCTCGATGGTCGTCATCTGCGACATGTCACCCGCGCGCGTGAAAAGTGCCGGCACGATCGCGAAGTAACCGGCCTTTGCGAAGCGGCGCGCGACATCCTTGATGTGCTCGTGCATGCCGAAGATCTCGTGCGCGATGACGACGACGGGGAACGGGCCGCCCGATGCCGGCATGGCCCGGTAGCCGGGGATCGATCCGCCGGGGATGGGAATGGCGACATCGCCCGCGACGAGGCCGGTCGAATCCGTCGTGATGACGCTCTGCGCGTTCAAGGGACCGGCCGCGACGGCGAAGCCCGCGACCATGGCCGAGGTCGCCATGAAGCGCCGCCGCGACAGATTCGCATCGATCGAGGTCAGGGCTTTCACTTCGGCTCTCAGATCATCTGGCATGGCAGGTCTCCGTTCGAGAGGGTGGCGGGCTGATACGGTCTTGCGCTCAATCGTGTCGCGTGACCTGGCCGAGGGACGGCCAGGCCGGCCGCGTGGCGATGTTCGTGCCGCCGCAGCCGCCACAGCGCAGATGCCGCGCGAGGCGCGCAACGGTCGTTTGCGCATCGACGCGCCGACACAAAAGGAACGCCTCGATTATGGCATTGTGACTACAGTCGTTGCACCAGCAGAAGACCGAAAGACCTTCCTCGGCCAACTCGCCGATCGTGACGGGTCCGTTGCCGTCCATGGGCGCGCGATCCGTAAATCGTGTCGCGTGCCCCTTTTGCGACGGGGTGGGGAACATATCAGGAACGAGTGGCTCGTCAAGAGAGGCGCCGGAGCCGGCGACGCTCTCACACGACGTAGGAGACGATCATGAGGGAGGGGGCGGGCACGGCGGCCAGCACGTCGCCGAGGGTGCGGCCCTCCTTCAAGCGCCGCCCGCCCGCGGTGAGGACGTAATCGCCGCGCCGGCGGGTGCCGGGGGCGAATTTCGCGATCGTGAAGAGGGGGCGCGAATCGCTGTGGCGGAAGACGGAGAACACGGCGGCGGTGGCACTGTGGTCGATGGCGTAGTCGCGCCATTCGCCCCGTGAGACTCGCCGGCTGTAAAGAGAGAGAAGCTGGTTGAGTTCAGGCCGGTTGAAGAACACCGGCCGCTGGCGCGGCCGAAAATCCGCGAGGCGAACCACACTCGCCATGCGCCAAGTCTCCCGTCGTGCGCAACGCGGGCTGCAGTCTTTCCCATTTCCCTTGGTGAGTCCAGGCTCGGCGTGCGGCGCCGGCCGTCTTGCGGGCTATTGGACGCGGCGGGTCGCGTCGCGCTTGTCCGGTCGGGGGTAGCAATCGATATCGGCCAGCGTGCGGTAGCAGTACTCCTCCGGCGCCGGGACGTAGTTGACGACCTGGTCGTTTTGCTGCATCCGCCACGCGCGAACGTTGTCGCATCCGGGCAGGAGGGTCGTGAAGACGGCCAGGACGGCGGCGGCCGGAATGCGCATGCGGCGAGAAGCCATGATCGACAGGACCCGTGGCAGTGGGGACAGAGCTACTCTAGGAGCGAATTCGGTAAAATTCCGGTAACGGCCGGAGCCGTGTTTACGGTTTGGTCGCTGCCGGGCTATGGTTAGCGCCGCGTAAACGGCCGGGAGATCGCCGTGACGGACATTTTCCAAGAAGTCGACGAGGAACTAAGGCAGGACCGGGCGCTCGCGCTGTGGAAGCGTTACGGGAACTACGTCGTCGCTGCCGCGGTCCTGCTCGTCCTTCTCACGGCGGGCTACGTGGCGTGGAAGGACTATCGGCAGCGCGAGCGCGAAGCCAGCGGCGAACGCTACGCCGCGGCCATGGCTCTTCTCGCCGAGGGCAAGACGGCCGAGGCCGCGACGGCGTTCGGCGCCCTGTCTCAAGGGGCGAGCGGCGAGTACGGGGCGCTCGCGCGCCTCGAGGAAGCGGCGGCGCGGGCGCGGCTCGGCGAGATGGACGCCGCGCTCAAGGTCTACGATTCGCTGGCCGCCGACCGCGACGCGAGGGCGGACTTCCGCGAGCTCGCGGTGCTCCTTTCCGTCCTTCACCGTCTCGACACGATCGATCCCGCGGCGGGCATCGAGAAGCTGCAGCCGCTCGCCGCGAGCGAAGGGCCGTGGCGCTTCTCCGCGCGGGAGTTGACCGCGGTCCTGGCACTCCGCACGGGTGACGCGGCCAAGGCCAAGGAGACCTACCGGGCCTTGGCGGACGATCTCAAGGCGCCGGCGGCCCTCCGCGCCCGCGCGGCGGAGATGCTGGCGGTGCTCGGAGCCTGAGCCGCATTGTCGCTGTTCCCCATGATGCGCGTCCTTCTCGGTCTCGTGCTCGCGGTCCTGCTCGCGGGCTGCGGCCTCTTCGGCGACAAGAAGAAGGACCCGCTGCCGGGCGAGCGGATCCCGATCATGCTCCTGGACCGCCAGCTCGAAGCTGACGACCGGATCGCTGACCTCGCCGTCCGCCTGCCGCCGCCCGAGGTGAATCCCGACTGGCCGCAGACGGGCGGCTACGCCGATCACGCCATGCACCATTTGGCGATCGCCGAAGTGCCGAAGCGCGCCTGGCAGGCGTCCATTGGCACCGGCTCCTCGCGCGAGCGCCGCGTGCTGACCCAACCCATCGTCGCCAACGGCCATCTCTTCGCCATGGACGCCGAGGGCCAGGTGAGCGCCTACGAAGCCCAGAGTGGCCGCCGGCTGTGGCGCACGAACGTGCTGCCGGAAGACGCCGAGAGCGACGCCATCGGCGGCGGCATCGCCTTTGACGATGGCACGCTCTACGTCACGACGGGCGCCGCGCAGGTGCTCGCGCTCAACCCCGAGAACGGCAAGATCCTCTGGCGGCAGGTGGTGACGGCTCCCTTGCGATCCGGGCCGACCGTCGCGAACGGTCGTGTCTTCGCGGTGAGCGTGGACAACCAGCTCCATGCGCTTGATGCGCGCGATGGCAACAAGCTGTGGACGCATACCGGCATTGCGGAAATCGCGAGCCTCCTCGGCGGCTCGAGCCCAGCGGTCGAAAGCGGCGTCGTCGTGGCGCCGTTCACGTCGGGCGAGATCGTGGCGCTCCGGATCGAGAATGGCCGGCAGGTCTGGCAGGACACGCTCATCGCCGTGCGGCGCGTCGATGCGGTCTCCGGCCTCGCGGACATTCGCGCCCTTCCGGTCATGGACCGCGGGCGGGTCTATGCGATCAGCCACAGCGGCCGCATGGCGGCCATCGACCTGCGCTCGGGTTCGCGCGTCTGGGACATTCCGCTGGCCAGCGTCCAGACGCCGTGGATCGCGGGCGACTTCCTTTTCGTCGTGACGACGATGAACGAGGTCGCGTGCCTGTCGCGCCGCGACGGCCGCGTGCGCTGGGTGGTCCAGCTTCCCACCCTTGCCGATCCGAAGAAGCCCAAGGAGAAAATCTTCTGGGTGGGGCCGGTCCTGGCCGCCGACCGGCTCATCGTCGCCAGCTCGCACGGCCGCGTGGTGTCGCTCTCGCCCTATGACGGCTCGATCCTCGGCGAGATCAAGCTGTCGTCGGGCATCCACGTGTCTCCGGTGGTGGC
Organism: Alphaproteobacteria bacterium; assembly: GCA_046349515.1. Lineage (GTDB taxonomy): Bacteria > Pseudomonadota > Alphaproteobacteria > CADEGL01 > CADEGL01 > JBGPGW01. Next base: position 8,650 of record JAXMCE010000019.1, read on the forward strand.
GAACGAAATGCTCTACGTCCTCACCGACGACGCCGATCTCATCGCGTTCAAGTAGCGCGCCGCGCCATGGCGTTCACGGTCGCCATCGTGGGCCGCCCGAATGTGGGCAAGTCCACCCTGTTCAATCGCCTCGTGGGCCGGCGCTTGGCGCTCGTCCACGAGGCGCCCGGCATGACGCGCGACCGGCGCGAGGCGACGGCCAAGCTCGGCGATCTCAGTTTCCGCGTCATCGACACCGCTGGCCTCGAGGAGGCGCGCGAAGGCGCGCTCGAAACGCGGATGCGCGAGCAGACCGAGCGCGCGATCCGCGAGGCGGATTTGGCGCTCCTCCTCATCGATGCGCGCGAAGGGATCACGGCGCACGACCGCCATTTTGCCCGCTGGATCCGGACGTCGGGCGCGCGCACGGTCCTCGTCGCCAACAAGTGCGAAGGACGCAAGGCCGAGGAGGGGTTCTACGAGGCCTACGCGCTCGGCTTGGGTGATCCCGTTCCGATTTCGGCCGAGCACGGGCAGGGCCTCGCCGATCTTCACGCGGCCATCGCCCTGCGCATGGGCGAAGCGGAATCGCAGCCGGAGAACCAGGCGCCCTCGGACCGGATCGAGATTGCCATCGTCGGCCGGCCGAATGTGGGCAAATCGACGCTTGCCAACCGGCTCATCGGCGAGGAGCGCCTCCTCACCGGGCCCGAGCCCGGCCTGACGCGCGACGCGATTGCGGTCGATTGGTCCTACGACGGCCGGCCGCTTCGCCTGGTCGACACCGCCGGCATCCGACGCCGCACGCGGATGAGCGACGATCTCGAAGCCCTCGCGGTACAGGATTCAGAGCGCGCGATCGGCCGCGCGGCCGTGGTCGTCCTCGTGATCGACGCCGAAGCCATGTTGCACCGGCACGATCTGCGCATCGCCGAGATGGCGATCGACGAGGGACGCGCGATCGTGATCGCGGCCAACAAATGGGACCGCGTGCAGGACCGCCGGCAGGCGCTCCGCAGCCTCAAGGAGCGCATCGAGATCTCGCTGCCTCAGATTCGCGGCGTGGCCGCCGTGCCGATCTCGGCCGCGACGGGCGAAGGCATCGAGCGCATGATGGCCGCGGTCTTCGACGCGCATGAGCGCTGGGGGCGGGAGCTGGCGACCGCTGCCTTGAATCGCTGGCTGCGGCGGGCGATCGAGGCGCACGAGCCGCCCATGGTCGCGGGCCGGCGGCTCAAGTTCCGCTACATGACGCAGACGGGCGCGCGGCCGCCGACCTTCACCGTCTTCTCGAACATGCCGGGCAAGGTTCCCCAATCCTTCATGCGCTACCTCATGAACGGCCTCCGCGCCGCCTTCCATCTCGAAGGCGTGCCGCTCCGCCTCCACCTGAGAAAGACCAAGAATCCTTACGCAGAATCATCGTGATTCATGCGAGCACGAGAAAAATTCATTGCCCTCGGTGCATGGTTGGACTTGCCGGTCGGGGCCGGACGACGCACTCTCACGCCGACATCGATCATCGGAGTGACGGCATGAGCCGGAAGCTGTGGCTGGCGATCCTGTGTGGCGGCCTCATCATCACGATCTGCGTGGGCGCGCGGGCGTCGCTCGGCTTGTTCCTGAAGCCCATGAGCCTCGATCTGTCGTTCGGCCGCGAGCTGTTCGGCCTCGCGATCGCCATCCAGAACCTTCTGTGGGGCTTGGCCTCGCCCTTCATGGGGGTCGTCGCCGACAAGTTCGGGACGGCGCGCGTGACCATCGCCGGTGCGCTTTTCTATGCGGGCGGGCTGACCGTGATGGGGCTGGCCGGGGGAGGCGCGAGTCTCATCTTCGGCCAGATCCTGATCGGCCTCGGCTTGAGCGGAGCGGGGTTCTCGACGATCCTCGGCGCCGTCGGGCGCGCGGCACCGCCCGAGAAGCGGAGCGTCGCGCTCGGCATCGTGTCCGCCTGCGGCTCGCTCGGCCAATTCGCGGTCATACCCTTCGCTGACATGTTGCTCGCCGATCACGGCTGGTCGTTGGCGCTCATCGGCCTGGCGCTCCTGTCTTGCGTGATGGTGCCGTTGTCGGCGGGCATCGCCGGGCTTCAAGCGGGCGCCGGCGCGATCGCGGCCCAGTCCGCGCGGGCGGCGCTTCGCGAGGCGTTCCGCCATCCGAGCTTCCTTCTCCTGACCGCCGGATTCTTCGTCTGCGGCTTCCAGGTCGTGTTCGTGGCGACGCACCTGCCGGCCTATCTTGCCGACCGCGCGATGCCGGCCTGGACAGGTGCCTGGGCGCTCGCCCTCGTCGGCCTCTTCAACATCATCGGCACCTACGGCGCGGGAGTGTTGGGCGGGCGCTTCTTGAAGAAAAATCTTCTCGCCTTGAACTACTTCCTGCGTTCCACCGTCTTCGCGCTTTTCCTCATCGTTCCTGTCACCGAGACGACCGTGCTCGTGTTCGCCGCCGCGCTCGGCCTTCTGTGGCTCGGCACCGTGCCGCTGACGAGCGGCCTCGTCGCGCACATGTTCGGGCCGACCTACATGTCCATGCTCTATGGCATCGTGTTCCTGTCGCACCAGGTGGGCAGCTTCCTCGGCGCGTGGCTCGGCGGTCTCGCCTACGACCTGACAGGGTCCTACGACGTCGTGTGGTGGCTTTGCATCGCGCTCGGTTTCCTGGCGGCGCTCCTCAACTGGCCGATCGCGGAACGCCCGGTCGCGCGCCTCGCCGCGGCCGAGGGACGGGCGTGAATCTGCGCGCGCATCCGCTGCGCCTCGCGATCTGCGGGGTCGGTGCCACTCTCGTGCTGGCGGGAGGCTATCTCTGGGCGACGCGCGGCGCGGTCGTCCTGCTCGATCTCAGCTGGACCGGCTGCTTCTAGGCCGGCGCCGGGCGCAACACGATGCGCCGCTCCGTCTCTTTCTCGACAGCCGCCCGGCTGTAGAGCATCGGCACGTAGTCTTCCTTCGCCCAGAGCAGGAACAGGTCGCGGTAATGCGCGCTCGCGGGGTCGCCCGATTGCCCCGGCGCGTTGATCGTCCAGCTCGCGTCCCAATTGCCGACATCGACGACCATGCGCCAGGTGACGCCCAAATTGACGCGGACGTCGCTGGCCCGGTAGGCGTTGTTGTTGAGCGTCAGGCCCGAGCCGCCCTTGGGTGCCGGGCCCACATCGAACGTCGTGGCGAGATGGGGCGGAAGCAGACGCGACAGCGGGTGCTCGAAGTAGCCCTGGTGGAGTCGTCCCCAGGACCAACGCGCAGGATCGGGGCCGAGGCGGGCCGTCACGTCGGCCCAGGCGGCCGACAGCGTCTTCACGAGAAGCGCATCGCGGCTCGCGCCGGGATCCTCGCCGAAGCGGCCGTCCGCCCGCTCGACGAGATCGACGATCAACGCCGTGTCCGGCACGCTGACGAGGGATGACAGGCCCGGCGGGCCGAGCGTGTTCATCACGGCCGGCACGAGATGGCGCATGAACCAGATCTCGAAGAGCGCCGCGGGGCCACTGTCCGGGTCGAGACGGTGGTTCCATGTCGCGAGAAGTGCCTGCGCCCGCGAGGCGTCGCCATCGCTTGCCTTGAGTGCGGGCAGGAGCGCGCAGAGCCGCCGTGCCGGCACGCAGGTGAAATCCGTCTGGAGCTCCTTCGTCGCGGCGATCGACCAATGCGCCGTCGCATCGAGCGCCTCGGAGAGCCGCGCGAAGCGCGCGCCGTCCGTCCATTCGAAGCCGGTCTTGTGGCGGCGGTGGTCGAAATCCTCCGGCAGGTTCATCTGGTTGGCGGTCCCGACCCATCCGCGCGCCGGATCATCGAGGTGCGGCAGTCGGGAGGAAGTGAGGAAACCTGCCCACTCGTAGCGTCCGTCGCCGGGCACCGGCATGAGCCCGTCCCAGTTCGGCCGCACGGGAATCCTGGCGCCGACCGCCCAGCCGATATGGCCGTCGACGTCGGCGTAGACATGGTTGGTCGAGGGAGCGCCCCAGCTGTCGAGCGCCTGGCGATAGTCGGCGCCGTTCCGCGCGGTGAGGAAGGCAAGGCTCGTAAGGTAGGCGGCCGAGCCCGGCTCGAACCAGACAGAGCGGACCGCATAGGCGCGATGGCGCTCGCGGTCGACGTGGAGCACGGGGCCGTGGCGCGTGAATTTGAGCGCGGCTTCGACCGGCGCACTCCCCCGCACCGGAATCGTCTCGGTGATGGTGCGCATGCGCTCCCAGCCCGCGCCGTAGCGATAGCGGTCGGGATCGGCCGGATCGAGCTCGTAGACGTAGAGGTCTTCCTGGTCGCTCGGATGGATCGTGAGGGAGAAAGCGACGCGATCGTTGTGGCCGAAGCTGACGCCGGGGACGGCCGGCTCGCCCGCGCCGATCACGTCGAGGCCCGGCGCCACGAGATGCGCGATGTAGCGGAGAGAGGGCTGCTCGTGGATGCGATGCGGGTCGCTCGCGAGGATGGCGCGGCCGGTCGTCGTGCGACGCGGCGACAGCGCCCAATTGTTGCTGCCCTCGCTCTCCGCCGCGGCGACGTCGAGGGGAAAGCCGGGATCGGCGGTGGTGAGGACGTTCGGCTCCGTCGCGAGAAGATAGGTCTTGAGGACCTCGGGCGGGATCGGGTGGGGATCGAGGCCTTCCGGAATCTCGGGCGTCCAAGACGGCTGCAGGCCCTTGTGCAGGCGGTCGGCCTCAAGGCCGAACCGCGCGACGATGGCGGAGCGCGTGATTTCCGCTTCGAGGTTGCGCACCCGCGCATGCGCCCGGCAGCGCACGACGTCGTCCGCCGTCCAGCGCGCCGGCTTGGTGCCGAGGAGGCGGAACTCGACGGGCAGCCGCGCGGGCTCGCGCTCGATGAGATCGAGATAGGCGTTGATCCCGCGGACGAAGGACTCGGTCCACGCCTTCGCGCTTGCGCCGTAGCTCGCCCACTCCGCGTCCATCGCGCCGCGATAGAGAAAGAGGCGCGCGGCCCTGTCTCGCTCGACATAGCTGGCGCCGAGATCGCCCGCGATGAGGCCGAGCCCCCGCTTCCGCCACAGATCGATCTGCCAGAGCCGGTCGCGCGCGGCGTTGAAGCCCTGGGCCAAGAAGACGTCGGCCTGGCTCTTCGCATAGATGTGTGGAATGCCCCAACGGTCGACGAGGATCTCGACCTCGTGGTCGAGGCCTGCGAGGGGGATCGTCTCGGTCGCGGCGGGATCGTGGACCATCACATGCCTGGCATGGCGACGAAGCCGGGAAGCGAGCGTACGCGCGCGAGCCAGGCCCGCAAGGCCGGATAGGGTTCGAGGTCGAGCTCGGCCTCGCCCGCGAGCGCCGGGTAAGTGAAACACGCCATCTCGGCGATGGTCGGCCGGTCGAGGGCGAGCCACTCATGCTGGGCGAGCCGGCCTTCCATCACGCGAAGGCCGCGTTGCGCGTAGCCGATCGCGCGCTCCATTTGAGTCAGCACCAGCGGCTCGTTGCCCTTGCGATACCGGCGCATGATGCGCAGCTGCGCCAAGCCGAAGAGCAGCTCGTTCTCTGAGAGGGCGAGCCACTGCATGACCTCGGCCATGCCGAACGGGTCGAGGGGCAGCCACCGCTCGCCGCCATGGGCGCGCGCGAGATAGACGAGGATGGCTTGGGAATCCCAGATGCCCTGCCCTTCGACGTCGAGGAAGGGGACTTGTCCGCGCGGATTCCTCCATCGCAGGAACATGGACGTTGAGCGACGTCTCGTCGCGGGTAGCTCGATCGTCTCGTGACCGAGGCCCAGAATCGAGAGGAACAGTTGGACCTTGTGGCTGTTTCCCGACCGTTCAGCGACGTAGAGCTTCATCATGGTGCGACCTCACACCACGGATCAACTCGCCGTGGCGCGTGGAGGAGGCCTCGGCCAGGGCGACGAAGATGTCGGTCACCGGATTCAGGAGCCGGCACCTCCACCGGATTCTCGCCGGGAAAGGCCTCGGCGCGAAGCTTCGTGCGCAGGGGGTCCGGATCGACCAGATTGACGCGGACGGGCGTGCGCGCCATCTCGTTGGCCAGGCCTCACCATCGTCTCGAGCGCCGACTTGCTCACGGCATAGGCGCTCCAATAGGCGCGCGCCTCGCGCGCGACCCGCGTCCGTCACGAAGATCGGCGCGCCCCCGAACCGGAGGCCCGCAGGAGCGGATCGAGGCTCCGCAGCAGCCGCCAATGGGCCGTCGCGTTGACGGCGATCGACGTCCCCGCTCCCAGACAGGCGGGTCGAGATGGCCGATGGGGGTGAGCGTGCCAAGCTCGCGGCGGCGCCGACCAGGACGTCGACGCGGCCATAGCGCTCGAACAGCGAGGCGCCGAGCCTGTCGAGCGCCGGATAGTCCGCGATGTCCAAGGGTACCAAGGTCGCGCTCGCGCCGGCCGCGCGCACGGCGTCGTCGACCTCTTCGAGCCCGCCGGTCGTGCGCGCGACGAACGAGGTGGGCGCCCTCCGCGGCAAGCGCCGGGCGATCGCGGCGCCGAGCGCGCGAGGCCCCCGTGATGACGGCGATTCGGTCCGCGAGACGGCCGGTCACGGTTGCGTCCTCAGCGTCGCGTGCGCCGACCCGTGCGCCGGCATCGGCACCGCTCAGGCAATTTCGGCGAGGAGCGAAAGCTGCTGTCCGCCGACGCCATCCATCATGTCGGTCAGTGCTGTCGGATAGTCGCCCGTGAAGCACGCATCGCAGAATTGCGGTGCCAGCGCGTTGCGCTGGCGCTGGCCCATGGCGCGGTGAGGCCGTCGATCGAGATGAAGGCCGAGCTGTCGACGCCGATGAGGCGCGCCATTTCCGCGACGTCGTTCTGGGCCGCAAGGAGCTGGTCGCGTTCGGGCGTGTCGATGTAGAAGCAGGAATGGGTCGTCGGGCTCGAGATGCGCATGTGGACTTCGCGTGCGCCGGCGCTCCGCACCATCTCGACGATCTTCCGCGAGGTCGTCCCGCGCACGATCAGATCGTCGACCAGCACCACGCGCCGGCCCTCGATGTGCGCGCGGTTGGCGTTGTGCTTCAGCTTCACGCCCAGGTGGCGGATGCGGTCTTCGAGGCTCGATGAAGGTGCGCCCGGTATAGTGGTTGCGGATGATGCCGTATTCGAAGGGCAGGCCCGCGGCGGCGCTAAAGCCGAGCGCCACCGGCACGCCCAGATCCGGCACCGGCACGACCACGTCGGCCGCGACCGGCGCCTCGCGTGCGAGCTCGGCGCCGATGCGCTTCCGCGCCTCGTAGACGTTGCTTCCCTCGACGATGCTGTCGGGACGCGCGAAGTAGATGTATTCGAAGATGCAGAACCGCCGGCGCTGCTGGGGAAGGGCTGGAAGCTCTGCACGCCTGATTCGTCGATGACCACGATCTCGCCGGGCTCGACGTCGCGCACGAACTCGGCGCCGATGATGTCGAGGCGCAGGTCTCCGAGGTGAGGATATGGGCATTGTCCGAGCCGGCCCAGGATGAGCGGCCGCACGCCCAGAGGATCGCGGAGCCGGGTAGCTTCTTCCGCGAGAGCGCGACCAGCGAGTACGCGCCTTCGATCTGGCGGAGCGCATCGACCATGCGGTCGAGCAGCTTGTGCTTGGCGCTCGTCGCGACGAGGTGGCAGATGACCTCGGTGTCGGTCGTGGACTGGAAGATGGAGCCGCGCCGGACGAGCTCGCGGCGGAGCGAGATCGCGTTGGTGAGGTTGCCGTTGTGGGCGAGCGCCAGGCCGCCGAACTCGAAATCGATGAAGAGCAGCTGGATGTTGCGCACGACCGTGTCGCCCGCGGTCGAATAGCGCACATGGCCGAGCGCGACCGGGCCGCCCAAGCAGCGGATCACCGCCTCCGAGCCGAAGATGTCGCCCACGAGGCCGAGCGCGCGGTGGCTGTGGAACTGCTCGCCGTCATAGCTGACGATGCCGGCGGCCTCCTGCCGCGGTGCTGAAGCGCATGGAGGCCGAGGTCGTGAGGGCCGCCGCGTCTGGATGGCCGGAAATGCCGAACAGGCCACACTCCTCGCGGAGGTGGTCGTCGTCGTAGGGGTGTGTTGTCAGCATCGAGCGGCGGCGTCTCTTATTGGTTGGTCTGTAACAGCCGATCCATCTCCTGGCGTTCCTCCGTCTTATAGCCTTTCTCCTCTCCCGGTGCAGCGCCTTTCGCGCCGCCTGGATGGATCGCATCGGAGGCGCGGGGGGCTTCGCGCACGGAGCGTCGCCGCACCTTGTTCCACATAGGGCAAGGTGCGCGCCTTCTTGAGCAGAGCGGCATGTCGTCGGCGGGAATGAGCCAGCTCACCGCCCAAGGAAAGGCCAGGCTGATGAGGATGGCGCCCCGCACGAAGCCGAAGAGAAGCCCCAGAGCCGGTCGATGCCGCGCAATTCGCTGGTCTCGATGCGGGCCAGGATGGGACGCGTGACGAGCGAGATGGCGATGAAGGCCAGGAAGAAGAGGCCCAGCGCCGTTCCGATGTCCGCGAGCCAGTCGGGATGGGTGAAGCGGTGCGCGAGCGCGCGAACCCCAGTGAATCCGTAGAGAGCCGCGAACGCCGCGCCGACCCAGGTGCCGATCGGAGCCATCTCTCGGACAGATCCCCGGCTGAAGGCGAAGAGCGCCGAGATCGCGAGCACGCCGAAGACCACGTAGTCGGCGGAGGTGAGGGCGAGGCCGCTCATGGCCAGGACCCGCCGCGGCGCGGCGCCTGCTGATCCGCGTCGAACAGGCCAACGAGGTCGGCAAGCCATGCGCGATCTCCCGCAACTGGATGCCGTCGGGCCGGGGGCCTTCTTTCCGGCGGCGCGGCACGAAGCGCGCGGCTGAAGCCGGCTTGGCCGCCTCCTTGAGGCGCGCATCAACCTGGCTGACGGCCCGCACCTCACCGCCGAGGCCGATCTCGCCGAAGGCGACCGTCTCGGCCGGCATGGGCGTGCCCGTGACGGAGGAGACAGGCGCCGCCGCGACCGCGAGATCGGCCGCCGGCTCCGAACCTTGAGCCCGCCCGCGACGTTCAAATAGACATCGCGCCCGGCGAGCGAGAGGCCGCAGCGCGCCTCGAGCACCGCGAGCACCATGGCGAGGCGCGCCGGGTCCCAGCCGACGACCGCGCGGCGCGGTGTCCGCGAAGGCGGTCGGCGCCACGAGCGCCTGGATCTCGACGAGCACGGGCCGCGTCCCCTCGATCCCGGCGAAGACGGCCGAGCCGCTCACGCTGTCTTCGCCGTGCTGGCGCTCGGAAAGGAAGAGGGCCGAGGGGTTCGGCACCTCGACCAGGCCCGCATCGGTCATCTCGAAGACGCCGATTTCATCGGACGGTCCGAAGCGGTTCTTGACCGTGCGCAGGATGCGGAACTGGTGGCCGCGCTCCGCCCTCGAAGTAGAGCACCGTGTCCACCATGTGCTCGAGCACCTTGGGGCCGGCGATGACGCCTTCCTTGGTGACGTGGCCGACGAGGAGGATGCTGAAGCCGCGGCTCTTCGCGAGGCGGATGAGCTCCTGCGCCGCACCCCGCACCTGGGCAGCCGTGCCGGGCGCCGATTCGAGGTTGTCGACGAACATGGTCTGGATCAGATCGATGACGACGACGCGGGGACCATCGGCGCGATCGAGCGTCGCCGCGATCTCGCGGATGTCGGTCGCCGCGGCGAGCGCCACCGGCGCCTGGCTCAGGCCCAGGCGATGGGCGCGCATGCGGATCTGGTCGACGGCCTCCTCGCCCGAGATGTAGGCGCATTCCGTGCCGCGCTTGGCGAGCGCACCGGTGATCTGGAGGAGCGTCGACTTGCCGATGCCGGGATCGCCGCCGACGAAGGAGCCGAGCCCGGCACCAGCCCGCCGCCCGTCACGCGGTCGAACTCGGCGATGCCCGTCGCGAGCCGCGGCACGTCGCTCGTCGCGCCCTTGAAGTCCTCGAAGACGAGCACGGGGGCACCCGCTTTGTCCCGCGGGCCGGCCTCAAGCCGCCAGGCTTCGCTGGGGCACCGCTTCCTCGACGACCGAGTTCCAGCCACCGCAGGATTCGCAGCGGCCCACCCATTTGCGGAAGACCGTGCCGCATTGCTGACAGACATAGCGTGGGGCCGGTCGCGCCACGGTCCTCCTGTCCTAATGAACCGGCCGCATGGAGACGCACGTCTCCGGGCCGTGCAGCCAACAAGCCCCGTCGGCGGCATGGAATCGCGCGCCGGAGCGACTGGATCATGTCCATGTGCCCCTTGCCGATCGCGGCGGCAAGCCGTGCCTCGGCTTCGGCGTTCCGTCCGCCGGCGCAGGAAGAAGATCCCGATCCAGCCAATGCTCCGCGCGGCGTACCGTTCGCCGCGACGGGTGACGGGGAGCGTGAGGCCTCGACGATCGGTCGTCAAAGGCACGGCGAGACGTCCGCCTTCGCTGAGCGCGTCGAGCCATTGGGGCAGGACATGGGTGGCGCCGGCACTGATGATGACCGCGTCCATCTCCCTCTCACTGAGGCTCGAGCCGTCCGGCATGCCGCACGTCGATCCGGCGATAGCGGCCGAGGGCGTCGCGCGCGCGGGACGCCAGCTCCTTGTCGATCTCGACGGCAAGCACGCGCCCGTCGGGGCCGACGATCTCGGACAGGATCGCGCTGTAATAGCCCGTGCCGCAGCCGACGCATGGAGCACGGCCGCGCCGGGCGCGGACTCGAGCGCATCGAAGTATCGTGCCCAGAGCGACGGCTCGCCGTTGTTGAGACCGCGCGTCCGGTCGATGGCGATGACGACATTGTGATAGACGCGTGGCGCGGATCGTCGTCCGCCGTCGTCCAGTAGCCGCCCAAGGGTGAACGATGTGCCACGGTCGGCCGAGGAAGTCCTCGCGCGCGACGGTTGCGAAGGCCGCGCGGATCGCTCCGACGTGCTGCCGGCAACAAAGCACACGTCTTCGGCAAAACGATGTCGGATCGTTGACGGATTCCTGGCCGTCGCGCGCGCTCAAGCCCGGACCTGCATCGATCGGCCCCTCGGCGCGGCCATGGATGAACTGGTCGACGAAGGCGTTGCCCGAGCGGTCGACCTCGGCGACCGACCCGGCCCAGATGATCGTGCCCTGGTAGAGCATGGCGATGCGGTTCGCGATCTTGCGCGCTCGCCATGTCGTGGGTGATCGAGAGGGCGGTGGCGCCGAGCTCGCGCACGGTCTTCACGATGAGGTCGTTGATGACGTCGCCCATGATGGGGATCGAGGCCGGTCGTGGGCTCGTCGAAGGCGATCTCGGGGATCGGTCGCGATCGCGCGGGCGGAGCCGACGCGCTTCTTCGTACCGCCCGGCGAGAGCTCGGCGGGCGAGAGCAGGCCCACCTCGGGCCCGAGCCCCTGCGCGAGCTTGGCGAGCGCGATGAGCTGAGCGTCGTGCGCGGCCATGCCCTTGGCCTGGATGAGGCCGAAAGCCGTGTTTTCCCACACCGAGAGGCTGTCGAAGAGGGCGGCGCCCTGGAACAGCATGCCGAACTTGCGGTTGACCCGCTCGCTCCTTGGTGGGCATGCCGACGACCTCCTCGCCGTCGACCGTGATGCTGCCGTCCTCCGGCTCGAGAGGAGCCCAGAATGCACTTGAGCAGCACCGACTTGCCCGTGCCGAGCCGCCGATCACCACGACGGATTCGCCGGGCCAGATGTCGAGGTCCAGGCCGTACAGGCACGACCTTGGGTCCGAACGACTTATGCAGGTTGCGGATGCGGATGTGGGCGTGCCGCTCGTCATGGCCATCAGGTGCCGAAGAAGAGGGCGGTGATCATGTAGTTGAACGCAAGGATCAGGATCGAGGCGGAGACGACCGCGTTCGTCGTCGCCTGGCCCACGCCCTGGGCGCCGCCCTTCGAGTGGTAGCCGTGGTAGCAGCCCGCAGGCGCCACGAGGATCAGCGGCGGCCTTCACGAGGCCCGAGACCACGTCGATCGTCTTCATGAAGTCGAGCGTGTTCTTGATGTAGGTCGCCGGATTGAAGCCGAGCTTGTAGATGTGATGATGTAGCCGCCGAACACGCCGATGATGTCGGCGACGACGACGAGGCAAGGCAGCATGAGGAGCCCGGCGAGGAGGCGCGGCGCGATCAGGTACTTGAATGGGTTGGTCGAGAGCGTGACGAGGGCGTCGACCTGCTCCGTCACGCGCATGGTGCCGATCTCGGCGGCCATGGCGGCGCCGATGCGGCCGCGACCATGAGCCCTGCCAGCACCGGCCCGAGCTCGCGCGTCATGGAGAGCACGACGACCGTCGCGATCGCCGATTCGGCATTGAAGCGCACGAAGCCCGTGTAGCTTTGCAGCGCCAGCACCATGCCCGTGAAGATCGCGGTCATGCCGACGACGGGGAGCGAGTAGTAGCCGATCTCGACCATCTGGTGCCCGGTGAGCCGGAGATAGTAGGGCGGCCGGATGCCGGTGATAGAGCCGAGGAGGGCGAAAACGGTGAGGCGCCCCCGCCGCGGCGAGGAAGCCGAGGACGACCCGTCCGATGGGGGCGAGGATCGGCACGCTCACGCGTCCCCGCGCACGTAGCGGCGCCGGTAGCGGCTGCCGAGGCCCGTGAGATCTCGTAGGCGATGGTGCCCGCTTCCTCCCGCCACGGCGTCGACCAGGTGATTGGGGCCCACGACTTCGACGAGGCGGCCCGGTTCCGATCAGGCTGGCGGAACTTCGGTCACGTCGAGGGTGGTGAGGTCCATGGAGACGCGCCCGACCACAGGCACCCTATGGCCAGCGATATGGCAGAGGCCGCGCCCTTTCAGCGACCGCAGATATCCGTCCGCGTAACCGATTGCGATCGTTGCGATTTTGGTCCTCCGGGCGACGCGGTGGGCGGCACCGTAGCCAACCGTCCGGGGCGGGTCAATCTCGGAGCTGGAGGATCGGCGCCTCGAGCGTGATCGTGGGGCATGGGATTGGGCCGGTCGGGCGTGGGGTTGGCGCCGTAGAGCGCGACGCCCGGACGCGCGAGATCGAAGTGGTAGCGCGGTCGAGGAAGATCGCCGAAGAGGCGGCGAGCGAAGCGCGCATCTTCGGCAGCCGCGCGCACGGCGTTGAGCGCCGCAAGCTGCGCCTCGTTCATCGGGGTGGTTCGATTCACTCCGGGCAGGCGAGGTGGGTCATCACGTAGCGGAGTCGATCCCGCCGAGCCGGCCGGGATCGCCGGCGAGCCGCTCGACTTCGTCCTCCGGCAGGCCCAGGCGCGACATGCCCGTGTCGATGTGGAGGATGGCGGCGCGGCTGCCACGCTCGCGGCAGAACCGCGCCCAGCGGTCGATCTGGACGGGGAATTGAGGGCCGGCGCCAGGTCGCTGGGCCTCGAAGATGTCCGCTCCTCACCCTCGCCGGGCCCGCTGAGGGGACAGCGAAGATCTCCGGGCTCGGCAGGTGCGCGCGGAGCGCCACGCCTTCCCCGAGATGGGCGACGAAGAACGTCGTGCAGCCCGCGGCCGCGAGGGCAGGTGCGACCTCCGCGAGGCCAAGCCCATAGGCATCGGCCTTGACCACGGCGGCGCAGGGGACAGGGTCCAAGGCGCGCCTGGGGCGTCCGATAGTTGGCGACGACGGCGCCGACATCGATGGTGAGGATCGCTCCCGAGCCGTGGCTGTCGACCATCGGAACCCTAGGACGGATGGTCGGGCAGATGATCTTCGGCCTGGTAGTCCTCGAACTTGGTCAGCTCCGGACGGAAGAACAGTTTGACCGTATTGGTCGGACCGTTGCGCTGCTTGGCCACGATGATTTCCGCGAGATTGTGGACCTTGTCCATCTGGGCCGCCCATTCGTCGTGCTTGTCCGTCCCTTCGGGCGGGCGCTGGCGTTGGAGGTGGTATTCGCATCGCGGTAGACGAACATCACGACGTCGGCGTCCTGCTCGATCGTGCCCGATTCGCGGAGGTCGGCCAGCTGCAGGCGCTTGTCTTCGCGCTGCTCGGGCGCGCAGAGAAGCTGGGAGAGTGCCAAGACCGGCACGTCGAGCTCCTTGGCGACGCCTTGAGCGCGCGGGTGATGCCGAGATTTCCTGGACGCGGCTTTCGGGCCGGCTGTCGATCGTGGGCCGCAGGAGCTGGAGATAGTCGACGACGATGAGCGAAAGGCCGTGCTGGCGCGCAGGCGCCGGGCGCGCGTCCGCATGGCAGAGACGGAAAGGGCGGCCGTGTCGTCGATGAAGAGCGGCACCTTCGAGAGCGTCTGGGACGCCGTGACGATGGCCGGGAAATCGTTCGGGCCGAGCTCGCCCTTGCGGATCTTGTGGGAGGGATCTGGATCGAGCTCTTCCGAGAGGATGCGCGTGCCCAGCTCCTCGGCCGACATCTCGAGCGAGAAGAGGCCGACCTATCGACCGCGCGCCGGCCGCCTGCCCCGTCCGGCTCCTCCCGAGCGGCTGCGCGCCGCATGGAAGGCCATGTTGATGCGCGAGCGCGCTCTTGCCCATGGAGGGACGGCCCGCGAGCACGATCAGCTCCTCGCAGCGGAGACCGCCCAGGAGGGCGTCGAGGCCCGTGAAGCCGGTCGAGACCCCCGTCGTCCGGCCTTCGCGCTTGTAGGCGGCCTCGGCGATCTGCACAGCGTTCGTGAGCACGCTCTTGAAGAAGCCCGGAAGCCCTGGCCGTACTGGCCGGAGGTCGCGAGCTCGGGCAAGGAGGCCTGTTCGGCCAGCTCGATCTGGTTCGTCGCATTGACAGAGATGTCGTAGTCGTAGGCGCGATCGGCCGTGTCCTCGGCGATGGCGATGAGCTGGCGGCGGAGGAAGCGGTCGTAGATCGTGCGCCCGTAGTCGCCGGCGGTGGCGAGCGTCGCGACCGAGGCCGCGAGGCGCGCGAGGTACTGCGTCCCGCCGATCTGGTCGAGGTTGCCGTCGGTCTCGAAGAAATTCTTGAGGGTCACGGGGTCCGCGATCTGGCCCATCTCGATGAGCCGGGACGCGGCCGCGAATGCGGCCGTGCACCGCTACGTCCGCGAAATGCTCAGGCGGGAGGAACTCCGAGACTTTCTCGTAGGCGCGGTTGTTGGTGAGATGGCGCCCAAGAGCGCTGCATCTCGGCTTCGAAGTTGTGCGGCGGCGTGCGATAGGTGGTGGCGTCGTCCCGGCTGTTGGGGAACGGTGTGACGGTCTGGCTCATCGATCCACGCGGTGATGGCGAAGGTCGCCGTCAGGAAGGGCACGGACCCTAGCAAGGAATGATCGTGCGTGAACATGGCCAAAATTGTCGACGCGCGCTACGCACAGGACAAATGCGCACACGATGATAATAGTGGGGACAAGTTTCCATAGACCTTTCGTGGATGACGCTTGTGCGCGTCACGCCGCGGCCGAGCGCGCGGGTCCCGGCGCGCTCCCAATCCGTGATGTAGTCGCGCGCGCGATCGGCACCGCGTCGTGCCGGCGCGCGATTTGCATCTGGAAGACCATCTGGTCGCAGTGCCGGAACGCCGCCTCGCAGCCCGTGAGGTAGAACTCGAACATGCGGCAGAACCGCTCATCGTAGAGCGCCCTAATGCGCTCGCGGTTGTGCGCGAAGCGCTTGGCCCAATGGGCGAGCGTCTCCGCGTAATGCAGGCGCAGAAGATCTCGATGTCGGTGACCCAGGCTGGCCTCTTCGATGGCCGTCAGCACCTCCGACATGGACGGTGTATAGCCGCCGGGGAAGATGTATTTCCTCAGCCACGCGCTCGTATGGCCGGGCGGCTCCATCCACGGCCGATCGAGTGGAGGGGCGACGCCGTCCTCTTTGAGGAGCGCCTTCAGCCTGCGGAAGAACTCGCGATAGTGCTTGGCGCCCATGCTCGAACATGCCGACCGAGACGGTGTTCGTATTGGCCGTGCTCGTCGCGGTAGTCCTTGAGGCGGAAACGCACGCGGTCCGAGAGCCCGGCCTGGGCCATCCGCGCCTCGGCTACCTCTGTTGCTCCGCCGAGAGCGTCACGCCGGTGACGTCGACCTCGGCCATTTGCGCGGAGAGAGGCCGAGCCCGCGGCAACCCCGAGCCGATGTCGAGCACGCGCTGGCCCGGGCGCAGCAGCAGTTTCGCGGCGATGTGCCGCTTCTTGTTGTCTTGCGCTGCCTCGAGGCTGTCGTTCTCGCTCAAGAAGTAGGCGCAGGTATGCATGTCCTTGTCGAGGAAGAGCCGATAGAGCTCGCCCGAGAGGTCGCCGTGGTGCGCCACGTTCTTCCGGGCGCGCGCGACCGGATTGTGCTGGTGGATGATGCGGAGAAGGCGGCTCAGCGCCGCAGCGCGATGGACCGGCGCCTCGCGATAGCGCATCCATAATTGAGGCTGATGACCTCGAACAGGTTGCGGCGTCCCGTCCTCGATCGTGAGCCGGCCGTCCATATAGGCTTCGCCGAGATGGAGCTCAGGGTGGAGGAACAGCTTCCAGTGGAGCGAGCGATCGTGGAGCCGCACTGTCACGGCCGGTGGCGAGCCGTGCCGCGCCCCGGCGCGATGCGCGACGCCGTTCGCATCGAGCAGCGGTGAGCGTCCCAATTCGGACGACATGCTGGGCCAGTTGCCCGAACAGCATGTCCCGGCCCTTCCTCTACGTCCGTCCCCACCTCTTCGACGGGCGACCCCCATTCCGCTTCTGCGGATTCTCCTAGGACGCTCCCTCGTCCTTGGGCGCGCGCTGGCGTTTGCCCTTCTTGGGCGCGGCTTCGGCCTCTCCTTCGCCCTCGCTCGCCGGCGGGGCCGTGAGTTCCGGGCGGCGCCTCTTTCAGTTGGCGCCCCGGTGATGACCTCGCCCCGCGCCGCAGTTCGGCTTCCCTCTTCGTTCCGCGCGACGTTGATCGTGACCAGGTCGATCACCTCGGGATGGAGGGCGATCGAACCGGATAAAGCCCGAGCGTCTTGATCGGCCAGGTCGAGGCGCTTGCTGGCGGCCGACCGTCGTGCCCGCGGCCACGTGACGGCATCCGCGATGTCGCGGGCGCTGACCGAACCGTAAAGCTGCCCTGTCTCCCCGGCCTGGCGGATGAGAAGGACCGAAATGCCGTGGATCTTTCCGGCGATCTCTCCGGCCGCTTCGCGCCGCTCGCCATTGGCGGCCTCGAAGCGCGGCCCGCTGGCGCTCGAAATGCGCGCGGTTCTCGTCGGTCGCCCTCAGCGCCTTCTTCTTCGGAAGAAGGAAATTGCGGGCAAAGCCGGGCTTCACGTTGACCACGTCGCCCATGTTGCCGAGCCGCTCAATTCGTTCGAGCAGGATCACTTGCATCGTCCAAGACCTCCTATGGGCGCCCGGATGCACCCGCGCGCCGCCTGAGCCCAAGCCACATCTCGGCAAGCCCAGCGCCGCAACTAGAACCATGGCAGCAAATCCGAGCAAGATCAATATCATATGAAGATTACTAAAGCCAATGCCGGGGTCCGCAGGCGCCGTGCGGGGAATGTGCCACCGCGACCCCGACAAAGAAATAAGGCATGGCCAGGACGGGCGCCAGATTTTCTCCGACGAAGCGGAGGCTCGGCGGCCCGATCGCACCGAGGATGACCGCGGCGCTGAACGCATAGAGTCCCATCCAGGCGCCTCGATCGGCAGCCAGGCGGGTTGCGGCCCGCTTGGCGCGGCCCGCTTCGGGCGAGCACGGTCTCGGCGAGCGCCGCGTTCAAGGCCGTCATCGCGATCCAGACCATGGCCAGCATGGCCGGGAAGAGCCTCGCCCACTGCTCGATCCCGCCGCGCGAGCTCCGGCGGGACGGGGCCCTCGAGGAGATTGACCGCTTCGGCACCATCGCCGGATTTCCCCTTCGAACCCGCCTTCGGACCCAGCGGCGGCGAACGCCGCGACGATGCCGGCGAGCGCAGCGCCAGCCAGCCGAGGATGTTACCGACCGGATACCATTCGATCTCCTGTCGCTGTCGTCCGGGACGACGGCGCACCAGACGATGAAGACCGCAGGCGCACCGAAGAGGACGAGGAACGGTCCCCCCGCTAGTGATGCCGCCCATGAACGTTGCTGCCGCGGTTCCGGCCGCGACGGCCAGGGCGCATGCGCCCGTGCCGAGGAAAAGGCCCGCGACGTAAAGCGGAAGCGGCACGGCGTAGAGGAAGAGCATCGCGGCGGGCACTCCCGTCGTGAGCGCGCCGAGCACATCGCCCCGCTCAAGATGCCGCCGGCCACGGGAAGTGGCGTATTTGGCAGTCATGAAGGGACGAGGCCTTCGGTAGCGGGGCCCCAGGATCCCGCCCGGGCGTTGCGCCGGCTCCTGCGGATCGGGCCGCCGGGCGCGCCCCGCTCAGTGAATCAAATAAGGAAGGAGGCCGAGGTACCGCGCCCGCTTGATCGCCCGCGTCAACTCGCGCTGCTTCTTCGTCGACACCGCGGTGATGCGGCTTGGAACGATCTTCCCGCGTTCGGAGATGAAGCGCTGGAGAAGACGAATGTCCTTGTAGTCTTGGAGTGAGTTGGGGCCGGAGAAGGGACAACTCTTCCGCCGCCGGAAGAAAGGCCGACGCCCACCGCCGCCGCCACTCCCGCCGCCACCGGACCGCCTGCCTTCGTTCATGTCGACTCTCCCTCAGCGGCCGGCGCCGGTTCCTGCTCGCCGCGCGGCGGCGTTGGTCGCGCCCGAAGCCGCGGTCACGGCCAAAGCCACGATCGCGTCCGAAGCCGCGGTCGCGCCCGAAACCACGATCGCCCCGGCCAAACTCGCCCCGATCATCGCGATCGCGGCGCATCATCGCCGACGGGCCTTCTTCGAGCGTCTCGACGCGCACGGTGATGTAGCGCAGGACGTCTTCGTTGATGCCAAGGTTGCGCTCAAGCTCCTGCACGGCAGCAGGCGGCGCATCCAAATTCAGAAGCACGTAATGGGCTTTGCGGTTTTCTTGATACGGAAGGTGAGGTTCCGAGAAGGCCCCAATATTCCTTCTTCGCGACGGTCCCACCGCCGGTGAAGATGCGATTTCCGTCGCGCGCTCGATCAGCGCATCGACCTGGGCAGGCGAGATATCTGCCGCGCGAGAAACACATTCTCGTAAAAGGCCATGGACGCTCCTTGGCCGACTCACCCCATCAGTGCGTATGCCCGGGAACCGGCACGGTCCCCGTTTCGGCCCGCACAAGGCTGGCGTGAGCGGCCGCTTTATACAGGAAATCGCCGCCACTGCAAGAGGTTCTCCCCGTTTCCCAGCCCCGGGACCGGCCTGGCCCCGCGCCCCGGAGCCGCGCTGCCCCGAGCACACCCCTCTCGGGCCGCTATCACTGTGCCACGCAATTCGGACGGCGTTTCAGATACATGGCGCGTGCATTCGTCTTCCCCGGCCAGGGCTCCCAGGCCGTCGGCATGGGCCGCGACCTGGCGGAGGCCTTCCTGCCGCCCGCGAGGGTTTCGAGGGAGGTCGACGACGCGCTCAAGCAGCGCCTGTCGCGGCTCATGTTCGAGGGAGCTTGAAACCGACCTCGTCCTGACCGAAGGCTCCTGCCCAGCCGGCCCTTATGACCGTGAGCATGGCGGTCCTTCGCGTGCTCGAGCGCGAGGGCAGGCTCGTCCTCGCCGACGCGGTCCGCTTCGTCGCTGGCCACTCCCTCGGCGAGTACTCGGCCCTTGCCGCCGCCGGGGACCTTCGCGCTCGCGGACGCGGCGCGGCTCTTGAAGGCGCGCGGCCAGGCCATGCAGGCGGCGGTGCCCGTGGGGCAAGGGGCGATGGCGGCGATCCTCGGTCTCGGTCTCGACGGGGTCCGGTCGGTCGTCGAGGAAGCGGCGGCGGGCGAGGTCTGCGCCGCCGCCAATGACAACAGCGACGAGCAGGTCGTGGTCAGCGGCGCCACCGCCGCGGTCGCCCGGGCGGTCGAGCTGGCCAAGGCCAAGGGGCCAAGCGCTGCGTCATGTTGCCGGTGAGCGCGCCCTTCCACTGCGCCATGATGGCGCCGGCCGCGCACGCGTGATGGAGGACCGGCTCGCCGCCGTCGCGACGAATGCGCCCGCGGTGCCTGTCGTCGCCAACGTGACCGCCGAGGGTGAGGGATCCCGGAATTATCCGCCGCCTTCTCGTCGAGCAGGTGACGGCCCTCGTCCGCTGGCGCAGCGTCCGCATTACATGAGCCTCGGGCGTCGACACGGTCGTCGAGATCGGCGCGGGCAAGGTCCTCTCGGGCCTCGTGCGCCGCATCGACCGCGATCTCGCGTCGAGCGCCATCGGCACGCCGGCCGAGATCGAAGCCTTCCTCAAGACGACATAGGGGGCGACGTGTTCCAGCTGAACGGAAAAGTGGCTTTGGTCACGGGGGCGAGCGGCGGCATCGGCGCTGATCGCCCGCTCGCTCCACGCGCAAGGCGCGGGTCGTCATCTCCGGCACGCACGTCTTGATGCGCTCGAAGCGCTCAAGGCTGACCTGGCCGCGCGGTGTGCGATCGTGCCGGCAGACCTGGCTGACGCCGGAGCTGCCGATGCGCTCCTCAAGGGGACAGAGGCGGCCTTCGGCAAGCTCGACATCCTCATCAACAACGCCGGTCTCACTCGTGACACGCTCGCCATGCGCATGAGCGACGAGGACTGGCAGACGGTGCTCGACGTCGACCTGACAGCCGGGTTCCGCCTGGCGCGGGCGGCGCTTCGCGGCGCGGATGAAGCGGCGTTGGGCGCATCATCGGCATCACTTCGATCGTGGGCGTCACCGGCAATCCGGGCAAGGCCAACTACGCGGCCGCCAAGGCGGGCATGATCGGCATGACCAAGGCGCTCGCGGCGGAAGTCGCGACGCGCGGCATCACGGTCAACTGCATCGCACCCGGCTTCATCGAGACGCCGATGACGGCAGTTCTCTCGGAGGACCAAACGAAGCGCCTGCTCGAGCGTATCCCGGCGGGGCGGCTCGGCACGCCCGCGGACATCGCGATGGCGGCCGTCTTCCTCGCCAGCGAGGAGGCGGCCTACTTGACGGGCCAGACCTTGCACGTGAATGGCGGGATGGCGATGATATGAGGGGTGCCGCGCCCACCGATCTGGCCAAGGTGGGCGATCTATGTTACCAAGCGGCGCCCGCGACGCAGAGAACGGCCCGATCGGGCGGCCGAATTCATCGGTGCGGTGGGGACGGAATTTCCAAGGGACAGGGACATGGCAGACACCAACGACGTGACCGAACGTGTGAAGAAGATCGTTGTCGAGCATCTCGGCGTTGACGAGTCGAAGGTGATTGGCAATGCCAAGTTCATTGACGATCTCGGCGCGGACAGTTTGGACACGGTCGAGCTTGTCATGGCGTTCGAGGAAGAGTTCGGCTGCGAGATCCCGGACGAGGCGGCGGAGAAGATCGTCACCGTCAAGGACGCCATCGACTACATCGCCGGCCAGGCAGGCTAGGATCGTCGCCCTCGTGAGGCGGCGTCCCGCACCGTTGACCGCCCCTTTGTCCATCGCACCCGCTCGCCGCTAGTTGTCATGCGACGTGTCGTCGTCACAGGGCTTGGCTTGGTCTCGCCGCTCGGATGCGGCGTCGAGCGCACGTGGACGCGCCTTATCGCCGGCGAGTCGGGCGTCAGCGCCATCCAAAGCTTCGATGTCTCCGACCTGCCGTCGAAGGTCGCGGGCCAGGTGCCGCTCGGCGACACGGCCTCGGGCCTTTTCAACGCCGACGACTGGGTGGACGCGCGCGAGCGGCGCAAGATGGACCGCTTTATCGTCTACGCGCTCGCCGCGGCGGCGCAGGCGGTCAAGGACGCCGGCTGGACGCCCGAGGACGAGGAGAGCCTCGAGCGGACGGGCGTTCTCATCGGCTCCGGCATCGGCGGGCTCGAGGAGATCTACAGCGGCTCGATCACGCTCCACGAGCGTGGGCCGAGGCGCCTCACGCCGTTCTTCATCCCCTCGGCCCTGATCAACCTGGCCTCCGGCCACGTCTCGATCCGCTACGGCTTCAAGGGGCCGAACCACGCGGTCGTCACCGCGTGCTCGACGGGCGCGCACGCGCTCGGCGATGCCGCGCGCCTCATCGCGCTCGACGACGCGGACGTGATGGTCGCGGGCGGGGCCGAGGCCGCTGTCTGTCGCATTGGCGTCGCGGGCTTCGCCGCGGCGCGCGCCCTTTCGACCGGGTTCAACGACACGCCCGAGCGCGCCTCGCGGCCCTGGGACAAGGGACGGGACGGCTTCGTCATCAGCGAGGGCTCCGGCGTCGTCGTGCTCGAGGAGTACGAGCACGCCAAGCGCCGGGGCGCCAAGATTTACGCCGAGCTCATCGGCTACGGGTTGAGCGGGGATGCGCACCACATCACGGCGCCGCCCGAGGATGGCAACGGCGGCTTCCGCTCGATGAAAGGCGCCCTCAAGCGCGCGAAGCTCAATCCCGAGGACATCGACTACGTGAACGCCCACGGCACCTCGACGCCTCTCGGCGACGAGATCGAGCTGAAGGCGATCAAGCGGCTGTTCGGCGACCATGCCTACAAGTTCTGCATGTCGTCGACGAAATCGGCGATCGGGCACCTGCTCGGGGCCGCGGGTAGCGTCGAGGCGATCTTCTCGGTCCTGGCCATCCGCGACGGCGTCGCGCCGCCGACGCTCAACCTCGACGATCCGTCGGAGGGCTGCGACATCAATCTCGTGCCGAAAGAGGCGCAGCGCCGCTCCATCCGTAACGTGCTCAGCAACTCCTTCGGATTCGGCGGCACCAACGTCTCGTTGATCTTCACCGCCCCGTCGTGAGCCGTTGGGACGCGGCGGATTTGCCTCCGCCCGCACCGGCCAGGACGCCGCGCCGCTGGGGATTGCGCATCGCGCTCGGCGCCGTGTTTCTTCTCGTGCTCGGGGCGGCCGGTCTCTTCGCCTGGGGCTATCAGCGCTTCGATGCGCCGGGGCCGGCCAAGGACTCCGTCACCATCGTCATTCCGAAGGGTCTCGGCATCGAGGCGATCGGGCGCCGGCTGCGCGAGGCGGGAGTCGTTGACCAGCCGCTCGTGCTGAGCCTTGCCGCACGGCTCATGCGGCGCGCCCATCTCCTCAAGGCGGGCGAGTACGAGTTTCCGGCAGGCATCACGCCGCACGAAATCCTCGACATGCTCGTCGCCGGGCGGACGGTGGTGCGTCGCCTGACCGTGCCCGAGGGATGGACGACCGCCCAGATCTTGGCGCTCATCGCCGATGCGGAGGGTCTCGACGGTCCGCTCACCGACCGGCCGGCGGAAGGCGCGCTTCTCCCCGAGACCTATCACTACAGCTACGGCGACAGCCGCTCGGGGCTCCTCCGGCGCATGGAAGGGGCGATGCGGCAGGCGCTCGATGAGCTGTGGCGGCAGCGCGCGCCGAACCTGCCGTTCGCGACCCCGGCCGACGCCGTGACCCTGGCCTCGATCGTGGAGAAGGAGACAGGAAACGAAGCGGAACGGCCGCGCGTCGCCGCTGTGTTCATCAATCGTCTCCGTCGCGGCATGAAGCTCGATGCCGATCCGACGGTCATCTACGCACTCACGCGCGGAGCGCAGCCGCTCGACCGGCCCCTCAGCCGCACGGATCTCGCGATCGACGATCCCTACAACACCTATCGCCATGCGGGCCTGCCGCCGGGCCCGATCGCGGCACCCGGACGCGCGGCCCTCGCCGCGACGCTCAACCCGGCCGAGACCCAGGACCTCTATTTCGTCGCGGACGGAAGCGGCGGGCACGTCTTCGCCGAGACGCTGGACGAGCACAATCGCAATGTCGCCCGCCTCCGGCAGCTCGAGCGCGGAACGGGCGGCGCCGCGCCCTAGCGCGGGTCACGCGCGGCCTTCTCGGGGAGCGCGCCGAGAATGGGATCGGCTAGGCTCGGCGGCAGGGCGCCCGCGAGCCAGGCACCGATATAGGTCGGCCAGGGGAAGGCGATGCGTGGGCGATTGTGGGCCAAGCCCCGCTTGATGATCGCCGCCGCCCGCGCGCTGTCCATGAGGAACGGCATGCGGAAACGATTGCCCTCCGTCATGCGGCTCCGGACGAAACCAGGGCAGATCACGCTCACGCCGATTCCTTCTCGCGCGAGCTCGACGCGCAACGCCTCGCCGTAGGACCGGACCGCGGCCTTGCTCGCGGAATAGGCCGGTGCGCCGGGAAACCCACGGAACGCCGCGAGCGAGCTCATGAGGGCGATCTGACCTTTGAGTTCTCTGCCTTGCGCGTTCCGCCGCCGCATGCAGTCGAGCGCCGGATGGATCGTGTTGAGCACGCCGTCGAGATTGACCGCGAGAATCGCGCGCGCCTGCGCTTCGCTTTCCCCGCCGCCGCCGGTTCCGCCCGAGATTCCCGCATTGGCGATGACAAGGGTGAGAGGGTGGTCGCGGTCGATCGCCGCGATCCAATCGGCCATCGCCCGGCGATCCGTCACATCGAGCATCACCGCGTCGACGACCGAGCCTCTGTCGCGGCAAGCGCTGACCACCGCGCCGAGGCGCCGCTCGTCGCGGCCCGTGAGGGCGAGCGTCGTTCCGGCGTCCGCATAGGCAAGCGCGAGCGCTTCCCCGATTCCGCTGGAGGCGCCCGTGATGAGGATCGTCCGGCCCGTCGGGACCTCCCGGTTTCTGGCGGTTGTTGGCACGGTACCGCCAGTATATAGTGGCTCCCGAATTCTCAACTACCATATCTCGGATTGGGAGCAGGGGCGGTGTCGGTTGCGAGCATGACCGGCTTTGCGCGCGCGGCGGGGCAGCGCGGCGCTTTGAGCTGGTCTTGGGAACTCAAGAGCGTCAATGCGCGCAGCTTCGATGTCCGGTTCCGCTTGCCGCCGGGCCTCGACCATCTCGAGGTGAAGGCCCGTGCGGCACTCACCGCTCGGCTCCACCGCGGCAATTTGACGGCTCAGCTCTCGCTCACCGGGCGCGAGGAGCACGAGCGCCTCACGATCAACGAGGCGATGCTCGAGCAGCTCCTCGCCCTCCATGCGCGCTACGGCAGCCGGGTCGATCCGTCGCCGCCCCGGCTCGAAGGTCTTCTCGCGGTGCGCGGCGTGGTCGAGCCGGCCGTGCCCGAGCCGGAATCGCCGGGCGTGGTCGAGGAGCGCGAGGCGGCCATGCTGGCCTCGCTCGACGAGGCGGTCGCCATGCTCGTGACCATGCGGCGGGCGGAAGGCGAGCGACTTCTCGGCGTCCTCTCGCGCCTCCTCGATGAGATCGACCGTCTCAGGGCGGAGGCGGAGAGAAGTGCCGCCGCGCGGCCGGAGGCGATCATGGCGCGCTTGCGGACCCAGATGAAGGCCATGCTCGACGCGCAAGCCGCGATGCCCGAGGAGCGGATCGTCCAGGAAGCGGCATTGCTCGCGGTCAAGGCCGACGTTCGCGAGGAGCTCGACCGGCTCTCGGCCCATGTCGTCGCGAGCCGCGATCTCCTGCGCGAGGGAACAGCGATCGGGCGTCGCCTCGACTTCCTCTGCCAGGAGTTCAACCGGGAGGCCAATACGCTCTGCTCGAAGGCGGGTGATGCGGCCTTGATCGCGACCGGACTCAAGCTCAAGGCGGTCATCGAGCAGTTCCGCGAGCAGGTCCAGAACATCGAGTGAGGCCGTGACAGCGAGCGAGATCAGGCGCCGCGGAATCATGTTCGTGCTGTCCTCGCCCTCCGGCGCGGGCAAGACCACGATCTCGCGGCAGCTCCTTGCGCGCGATCCGGCGATCGCCATGTCGATCTCGTGCACGACGCGGCCCATGCGGCCGGGCGAGCGCGACGGCGTCGACTATCATTTCGTGGCGCCCGAGGCGTTCGAGGCCATGCACCGCCGCGGTGAGCTTCTCGAGCAGGCATTGGTGTTCGGCCATCGCTACGGCACGCCGCGCGGGCCGGTCGAGGCGGCGCTCGGCGCCGGGCGCGACATGCTGTTCGACATCGACTGGCAGGGCACGCAGCAACTGAAGCACAGCGCGCGCGAGGATCTCGTGAGCGTGTTCATCTTGCCGCCGTCCTGGAAGGAGCTCGAGCGGCGCCTCCGCAGCCGCGCCCAGGACAGCGAAGAGGTCGTCGCGCGCCGCATGGCGAAGGCGGCCGACGAGATGAGCCATTGGCCCGAATACGACTACATCATCGTCAACCGCGCGATCGAAGAGAGCGTGGCGAGCGTGGCGGCCATCCTGGCCGCGGAGCGCCTCCGCCAGGAGCGCCAAACCGGCCTGCCCGATTTCGTCACGTCGTTGAGCCAGGAGCGCTGAGCGCCCGCTCGGTTTCGAGCGCCCGCGCGAGCGCACAGAATTGGGCGATGTCGAGATCCTCGGCCCGCGCGGTGGGTGGGACGGCGGCTGTTTCGATGAGGCGTGCCGTGTCGACGCCGAGCGTGCGGAGACTCTGGCGCAGCATCTTGCGCCGTTGGCCGAAGGCGGCCGCGGTCACGCGCTCGATCATCGCGATGGAGGCGGGGGCCAGCGGTTCGGTGCGCGGCGTCAAGCGCACGACCGTCGAATGGACCTTGGGCGGGGGCGTGAAGGCGCGCGGCGGCAGGGTGAAGAGCGCCGACGGCTCGGTCAGCCACTGAGTCAGCACGCTGAGACGGCCGTAGTCCTTGGTGCCCGGCACGGCCAGAAGCCGTAGAGCGACCTCGCGCTGGAACATGAGCGTGAGGCTTTCGAAAAGCCCGATCGCGTGGAGCCAGCCTGTGAGCAGCACCGTCGCGATGTTGTAGGGAAGATTCGCCACGACCACTCGCGGTGCCGGCGCGAAATGGGCCCAGTCGATCTCGAGCGCGTCGCCCTCGACGATGGTGAGCCGTCCGGGATAAGCAGCGGCGACCTCGGCCAGGGCCGCGACGCAACGCGGATCGCGTTCGACCGCATAGACGTGCCGGGTCTCCTCGTCGAGGAGTGCCCGCGTGAGGCCGCCGGGTCCCGGGCCGACTTCGATCACGTTCCGTCCGGCCAGGGGCCCGGCCGCGCGCGCGATCCGCGCGGTGAGGTTCAAGTCGAAGAGGAAGTGCTGCCCCAAGCGGCTCCGCGCCGCGATCGCATGGCGCGCAACGACCTCACGCAGGGGCGGGAGAGAGGGGCTTGTGCGATCGCTCACGCCGCGGTCGAGGACGTGGCCACCGTCCGACGCCGCTCCGCCATCGCGGCCGCCAGCCGAATCGATTCGACCAGGCTCACGGCGCTCGCGATGCCCTGGCCCGCGATGTCGAAGGCCGTGCCGTGGTCGGGCGAAGTGCGCACGAAGGGCAGGCCCAGGGTCACGTTGATGCCGCCCTCGAAGTCGATGGTCTTGAGCGGGATGAGGGCCTGGTCGTGGTACATGCAGATGACCGCATCGACCGCAGCCCGGGCGCGCGGATGGAACAGCGTGTCGGCAGGGGCCGGTCCCTTGATGCGGAGGCCCTTCGCCCGGAGCGCCGCGACGGCCGGCGCGATGATGTCGATCTCCTCCCGGCCAAGATGGCCGCTTTCACCCGCATGGGGATTGAGGCCGGCGACGGCGAGCGTCGGCTCGCCGATGCCGAAGTCGCTGACAAGCGCCTTGGCCGTGATCTCCGTCGCACGGACGATCGCGTGGCTGTCGAGGGCGCGTACCGCTTCGGCGAGCGAGAGATGCACGGTCACGGGAACGACGCGAAGTTCGCGGCAGGCCAGCATCATGACCGGATGCATGCCGCCGCCCGCGAGGTGGGCCAGGTATTCGGTATGGCCCGGGTGGCGGAAACCCGTTTCGTAGAGCACGCCCTTGTGGATCGGGTTGGTTACGACGCTCGAGGCCTGACCCAGCCGCGTGCATTCGACGGCGCGGTCGATCGCGGCCACGACATGGAGGGCATTCCGGGAATCGGGCTGACCGAGCGTAACCGGCGCGGAGAGTCTTTCTGGCAAGACAGGCAGCGCCTCGGTGAAGTGCGCCGACGCCTGCGCAGGCGCAGCGATCGGCACCACGGGAACATCGAGGCCGAGCGCGCGGGCGCTCGCTTCGAGTGCGCGCGGATCGGCGATTGCGAAGAAGGCCGGTCCCGATGTCCGGAGCGCCAGCCACGCCTTGAGCGTGATCTCGCCGGCGATTCCCGCCGGCTCCCCCATCGTGACGGCGACGGCCGCGTTGGGCATCACACCCGCATGTCGACGAACGCCGCGCGGCGGAGGTCGCGCATGTAGCGCCTCGCCTGGATGTCCAGGCGCTGATTGAGCAGCGCTTCCTCGATCTGATTGCGCGGCGGAAGATCACTCTGCACGGTCCGCTCGCACACCATGACCACAAGCACGCCGCCATTGACCATGAGCGGATCGCTGGCCTTGCCGATTTCGAGTTTCGTCAGCACGGCGCGCAACTCCTCCGACAGCTCGCCGAGCTTCGCCCGTTCGGGCAAGGGGAACGGCGCGCCGCTGACCTCGCCCTTGAGTTTCACCATGTCGGCGCAGTCTTGCGCGTTCTCGCGCAGCGTGTTGGCGAGGCTGACCGCGTTTTCCGTCTCCTTCTTGCTCGCCCCCTGGGGTACGCGGAGAAAGATATGGCGCAGGCCGACGAGCGTCTCGCCGCTCTTGGCCGCCTGCATGATCCGCCTGTCGCGCAGCTGGAGCAGGTGAAAGCCCGCGACTGAACGGATGGGCGGCGACATTTCGCCGGGCTGGAGGCGCTGCACGGCGTTGTCGAGTTCCTCCGGCATCTCGCCCGGGAGCACCCAGCCGAGATCGCCGCCGGCGGCCGCGGTGGCACTCTGCGAGAACTGGCGCGCCATGGCCTCGAAGGGCGCGCCGGCCTTCAGCTGCTCGGCAAGGCGGACGGCCGAGTTGCGGACGGCGTCCTCCTGGTCGATCGAATCGACCGCGAGGAAGATCTCGGAGACAAGGCTCTGCGGCCTGCCGCGCGCAGCCTCGAGCCGCGCCAGAAATTCGTCGATCTCGTCATTGCCGACCTGCACGACGTTGCGCACTTGTCGGCGCAGGATCTTGTTCCACGACAGTGTCGCGCGCACTTGCGCCTCGAGAGTCGAGATGTCGACCCCGCCGCGGCGCAGGACGTCGGCGAGACCGCCCGGCGGGATGTTGTTCTGCTTCTCGAGCTCGGCATAGGCGTCCTTGATCTCCTCCGGCGTCACCGAGATCGTGAGACGCTTGGCCTCTTGGACCTGGAGACGCTCGTCAATGAGCGTCCTCAGGATCTGCGGGACCAGCCGCCGCCGCGTTTCCGCGCTGTCCTGCAGCCCCGTCGTCAACAGCACGAGGCGCGTCCGGCCCAGGAGGTCGAACATCGAGATCACGTCGTCATTGACCACCGCGGCGATATTGACGACGTCTTGCGCGCGGGCGGGCCCGCGGGGCACGGTCGCAAGCATGGCGGCCAAGCACACGGCGATCGAGAGCGTCAGCAGACGCCGGAAGGTCATGAGCAGGACAGTGCGGTCATTCATCGTCGTTCAACGTGCCGAGCTGCGGACTTCGCCCAAGGTCTTAAAAATGGCCCGGAACAGGACCGACGAGCTTGGCCGAAGGTCGCGATCCTGGGTGAAGGTACGCGTATAGGCGATATCGAACAAGAAGCACTCGTCCTCATAGGTCAGGCCCAAGGCATGGGCGAGCGGCCCGCCGCCTGCGCCCAGGTTGCGGATATGTGCTGCGCGTGTCGACCAGTTCTTCGTGAATTGGGAAGTCACGGACAGGTAGAGCTGCTCGCTGACCCCGGCGTTGGTTACGTCCGCGTTCTGCTCGAAGTTGAGGTAGCGCGCGCCGAGGCGGAATTCCTTCACGCCGCCGGTTGCGTTCAGCTCTGTGCGTGCGGGTTTCAGGTCCTGGTGCTCGAGTCGGAAGCGGTAGAGAAGATCGAAGTAGGTGGAGGGCGAGATGCGCAGCCGGCCGACATAGTCCGACAGCTTGTCATTCAGCCCCGATCCGTTTTGGAACAGATTGGGCTGGGTCTGGAACTGGTAGATCTGGCCGAAGAACGCCTCGCTCACCCCGAGCCCGTTGCCGTAGGCCGTGCCGTGCAGGCCGTAGATCGCGCGCGAGCCGCTCTGGATGCGGTCGATGCCGGGGAAGACGTTGAGGCTCGACAGGTTCGTGTCGTCGAGTTCGAAGTCCTGGCTGTCCTCGTTGGGGATGCGCTGGGGATTGTTGCCGACAGGGGCCAGGATCACGCCAGCGACCGGCTCGATGATCTGGCGGAATCCGCCGCGCTCGCGGACGAACGGATAGCGCCAATCGAGCCGGCCCTGCGGCAAGGATCGCCCCGTGACGCCGCGCAGCTTCTCGGCGCCCGGTTGGGACTCGTTCGGGACCGAATCGACCCAGTAGAGGTCGTTGTCCCAGTTGAGGGTTGTCGTCCAGACATCGCCGCGCGTCGTGGTGTAGGGACGCTCCCAGCCCGTGCGGAGCGAGGCGCGCCGGCTGTTGGCGCCGCTGAACCGCGAGAGCACCATCGTCCCGGCATCGGCGTACCATCGGCCGCCGAGCGAGTCGGACTGGCCCACGTAGTTGTAGTCGGCCATGGGCAGGATGAGCGGCGATGTCCGCTCATTGTCCTGCGCGCGCAGGCCGCGGAAGTAGTAGCCCTGCAGGAGCGCGTAGTTGTTGCCGCGGAATCCTTCGACGAAGGGGCGGTTGATGATGACGTTCTGCGAGCTGTACTTGTAGCGGCGCAGGTACGTGTCGTCGCTCGTGTATCCGCCATCGAAGCCGCTCCGCCATGTCTCGTTCATGTCGTAGCGGAGCTTGCCGAAGATATGTCCGCGGTTGATGTCGCGGTCGAGCTGCTGTCCCGTCGGGTCGCGGTCGGGCACGCGCGTGATGCTGCCAGAGGTCTCGAAGAATCCCTTCGCGAAACGCTGCCGATACTCGCCGCCGAGCACGGCACGCTCCTTCGTGGTGACGATGGGCTCGAAGGTGAAGTCCTTGTCGGGGCCGAGATCGAAGAAATAAGGAATTCGGATCAACTTGCCGAGCTGGGAATCGTTGCCGAAGGTGGGTGCCAGGAGGCCCGTCCGCCGCTCGACCGTTGGATCCGGGTGCGAGAGATAGGGCGTGTAGGCGACGGGGATGCCGAACATCTCGAGCCACGCGTCGTGGTAGGTCACGTCGTGCGTCTCCGTGTCGTGCACGACGTTGACCGCCTTCACCTGCCAGAGCGGCGCGCGCATGGGGTCGCTCTGGCACAATTCGCAGGCGGAGTAGACCGCCTTACGCAGTTCGCGCTTGGTGCCGCCTTGGAGCCGCCCTCCGGTCGCAGCGAAGCGCGAGCGGTCGGACAGGAGCATGCCCAGGTTCTGGATGATCCCGTCCTTCATGTCGTCGGTCAGCTCGACATAGTCGGCGAAGATCACGTCGCCCTTGGGCTCGAGCAGGCTCACATTGCCGGTCGCGATGACGATGTTTGTGCGCTGGTTGTATGTGACGCTGTCGGCCAGGAGGACGCGCTCGCCCTGGGCGATCTCCACATTGCCCTTCGCGATGACCGTGCCGAGATCCTCGTTGTAGGTCACTTCGTCCGCGGTGAGCACGACCGGCAGGTGCGTGGGTTCGGGAACCTGCGCGCGGGCCTGGGCCACGA
Organism: Alphaproteobacteria bacterium; assembly: GCA_046349515.1. GTDB lineage: Bacteria > Pseudomonadota > Alphaproteobacteria > CADEGL01 > CADEGL01 > JBGPGW01. The sequence goes on from JAXMCE010000019.1 coordinate 39,970, forward strand.
ACAGGGCCAGGGCCAGGAGATGCGCAAGGCACCGGCGCATCGTCACTCAGCCTTCCTCCGTGTAGAGAAGGGCCGAGACGCCGAGCAGCAGGCTCACGCCGGCCGGGCTCCAGGCGGCGAGCCCCACCGGAATGCTGGACGATGCGCCGAGCGCGAAGACCACGTCCGAGAGGAAGTAGAGAAGGATACCCGTGCCGATCGCGCCGGCGATCGTGAACAGGGGCAGGCCGCGGCGGAGATTCATCCGCAAGGTGAAGGTCGCGGCGAACAACACCATGGCGCAGAGGAGGGCGGGGTCCGCCAGCATCGTGTTCCAGTGGATGCGGTGGCGGAGGCCGGAGAAGCCCGCGGTCTCGAGCACCTTGATGAAATGCGGCAGCTCCCAGAACGAAATGGAGGCCGGCGTCGCGAAGCTTTCCTGGATCTTCTCGATCGTGAGGTCCGTCTGCACCGTGAACTCGTCCTCATGGCGCGCCTGGCGATCGGGGCCGGTGAGCCAGGCGTCCTCGAGCCGCCAGAACCCGTTCTCGAGCCGGGCCTTGGCCGCATCGATGCGCCCGACGAAGCGGTTCTGCGTGTCGTAGAGGAAGATGATGAAATCGTACATCTCCATGGTCGCCGGCGAGACCGCGCGCGCGTGGACGACCGAGGGGCCGCTCGCATCGGCCTGACGGAGCCAGACGCCCGAGCCCGATACGGCCAGGAGGCTGCTCTTTCCCTTGAGATACTTGTTTTCGAGCTGCTCGTATTTGGCGAGCGTCGCGGCGGCGATGGGGTTGAAGATCGTGACCTTGGCGACGCCGATGAGAAAGGCGATCAAGAGCGCCGGCAGGAGCAGCTGCCAGACCGACAGGCCCGCGGCGCGGACGACGATGATCTCTCGATGCCGCATGAGGCGCGCGAAGGCGACGATGCCGCCGAACAGCACGGCGAAGGGGACCAAGTGCTCGACCACGTTCGGAAGCTTGAGCAGGGCCATGTCGACGACGATGCCGAAATCGGCGTCCTTCTTCGAGGCCGTTCGCCGCAGCAGCTCGACGAAGTCGATGACCAGCGCCACCGCGCCGAGAAGAACGAAGATCGCACCGAAGGAGGCAAGGAACTGGCGGCCGCAGTAGCGCGAAAAGGTCGAAGCCACACGCATGGCGTCCGCCTCTAGACCGCCAACGCCAGGCGCTGGCGGCGTTGCAGCGGCCGCAGCAGCAACAGCGTCGCAGCGAGGCAGATCGTCAGCGGGTTCGCATACATCAGCCAGATGGCGAGCGGCGACTTGCTGGCCAAGTTGAACAGGCCGAGCTCCGCCGCCTGGGTCAGCGCGACCGCCAGCACGGCGACGAGGATGCGCCGCGTCTGGCCGCGTCGATCGAACTCGCCGGAGAGAAGGGCCGCCACCGTAATGAGCGCGAAGGCGAAGGGATAGAGCGGTGCCACGAAGCGATGATGGGCTTCCGCGCGCAAATTCTTGGCGTAGAAGACGTCGTTGACGTCGTTGGGATTGGGGTGGAGGAGCTCGGAGAGGAACCGCTCCGAGGGCTCGCGCCAACGTGTCTGGCTCTGGTTGGTGAGCGTGCTGAGGTCGACCGTGTAGCGGTCGAAATACAAGAGGGACAGCCGCCCGGTCTCCCGTTCGACCTCCTGGCGGTTCCCCTCGACGAGGATCACGCGCGGCCCGTCCTCGCCTTTCACGAGGGCGCCGCGCTCCGCCATCATGGTGATCGGCCGGTTGGGGATGCGGCTGTCATGGACGAGAAGGCCCAGGAGCTCGCCATTGGCCTCCCGCGAGCGCAGATAGACCGTGAAGCCTTCGCCGAGCGAATTGAACACGCCTTCGCGGAGGAGGAGACCCGAATAGTCGTTGCGGATCGAGTTCTCGATTTCCTTGAACTGTCGCAGCGAAGCCGGCAGGAGGTAGGTGGTCTCGAACAGCGAGAACAAGCTCACACAGGCGGCCAGGGCGAGCGCCGGGCGCGCGAGCACGCCCTGGCTCAAGCCTGCCGCGCGCAGCACGACAAGCTCGCTGTCCATGATGAGCTTGTTGTAGACGAAGAGAATCGCCGAGGCCAAAGCCAGCGGCACGATAATGATGAGGAAGCTCGGGAGGAGGAGCGCCGTCAGGTAAAGAAAGGCGCCCAGCGTGAGGCCGCGGTTGATGATGAGCTCGATGAAGCGAAGCGACTGGGTCAGCCATACCGTGCAGGTCAGGACCACGGTGACGAACACCAGCGCCCCGAACAACTGTCGGAAAATGTAGCGGCCGATCGCCAACATCCCTCTAGTTATAGTAGAGGCTGCGGAACGAAGAACAGGCTTTAGTTGCTCGGCCCATCTCCGAATGGCATGCCGACTGGCCGCGCACCGTCTCGATCGGACTCGCGCGCCGAGGAGAGACCGGGAGAGCAGGGTCGCGCGGGACCGAGCGTCCCGTATCCAAGCAACGTGTTGAAATATATGGTATTTTATTCTCTCAGCCGTCTGCGGATTGCCGGCGCCCGAGCTGTGTGATCCGGTCGAACCAGGCTATTGACCGCGGGTCCAGGATGAGGCGCTCAAGCACCCATGCGACGAGGAGCATGAGCGCCGCCGAGAACACGATGTCGCTCATGAAGTGTCCGCCCTGCGCGATGCGCATGACACCGAGCGCGCTTCCGAACGCGGCGCCGAACGCGAAACCTGCCTGACGCCAGCGGCGCGTGCGCGGCAGGAACCCGAACGCCAGGAAGGAAAACCCGAAGGATGCCTCCCCGCTCACGAAGGAGCAGTTGTGCGCGCATTGATCGGCCGGGATGAGCGGCGGGGTGTAGTGCTTCGTGCCGCCGAATTCCGTGATCTGCACGGGCCGCGCCCGGCCCCAATGTTCCTTCAGCACCGCGTTCACGAGCACGGCGGGGCCGGCGATCTGAACGGCCGCGAGAAAGACGAGGGCGCGCATGGGAATGCCCAACGCGTCGCGCCGCGTGACGATGCGAAAGAGAACCGCGACGCCGATGGCCGCGCCGAAGACCTTGCCGAGCAGGTTGCCGACATGGCGCACCGCCGAGAGGAGCGGGGAGTGGTCGGCGGCGAAACCCTCACCCGGCCGGTAGAACAGCGCTGATGCCGCGAGGTCGAGGCTGGGATCGACGATGAGCCACGCGCCCAAGGCGAGCGCGATGGCGAGAACGGCGTAGCACCACCCGCGGCAGACGTAAGCTGAAATTTCGCGCGCCTTTTCCATGTCCTCCGCGCTGCCCGTCGGCTTCCGCCGCCGCACCCGGCCCGTGTCGCGGAGCACCGCGCGCGGGCCATCTTGTCCGAGGCCGGCCTGGCCGGCCATGGGTTTTTCGGGCGCTGGTCAAATCCCTTGCGTCCCTCCACCGGGGCCCGCCATGATGCGCGTGGGATTTGTGACATTCGGCGTCCGATGCGAAAAATTGTTCTGGCTGCGCTCCTCGGCGGAGCCTTGGGGTGGAGCGGATGGGCGACCCCCGCCCATGCCAACAAGCCGGTGACGGGAATCGCCGTCGCGAGCGCGCCGATCGTTTTATGGGCGCTGTTCGAAGAACAGCCGACCACGCGGGATCCGGACCTTCTGACCGTCACCGGCGGCTGGTTCGATGTCGTCCAACAGACGGACAACGCCGCGCTCTTCGGGCTCGAGTACCGGTCGAATCTCTGGGTATGGAAGGCCAAGCCCTTCGTCGGCACGATCGGCACGAGCGAGGGCAGTTTCTACGCCTATGCCGGCCTGAGGCTCGATGCCTACATCCTCAAGCGCTTCATCATCTCGACGAGCCTTGCCCCGACGTTCTACGCGCGGGGTGGGGGGAAGGACCTCGGCAGCGCGGGCGTCCTCCGCTCGGGCATCGAGATCGGCTACCGCTTCGACAACCAGTCCCAGATCGGCCTCGCCTTCCACCACATGTCCCACGGAAAGGTGTTCAGCAACATCAATCCGGGTGTCGAGACGGCCGAGATCACGTATTCGATTCCGTTGAGCAAGCTCTTCGGGAAATGACGGCGCGAATCGGACGGCGCCTCGGCGCTTGACCCAATATACGGCTGCCTTCTACCGCGACCTCGATCGGACGGCCGCGCCGTCGGCGGAACGCCTCGTTCCGCGCCTCATCGATCTCGTGGCGCCGAAAAGCGTGGTCGACGTGGGCTGCGGGGACGGCAGCTGGCTTCTCGCCTTCTCGCGCCGCGGCGTCGAGGATGTCATTGGGATCGACGGGCCGTGGATCGCACCGCGCCTTCTCAAGATCGCGCCCGAGCGTTTCCGGCGCATGCGGCTCGACGAGCCGGTGCGCCTCGACCGCCGCTTCGATCTCGCCCTTTCGCTCGAAGTGGCGGAGCATCTGCCGCAAGGCCGGGCGGGCGTCTTCGTCGCGGAGCTGTGCGCCCTGGCACCCGCCGTGCTGTTCTCCGCCGCGATTCCGGGACAGGGCGGGGAAGGCCACGTGAACGAGCAATGGCCCCGTTACTGGGCCGAGCATTTCCGTGCGCGAGGATATCTCGCGATCGACCATTTTCGCTACGCGACCTGGAATGACCCGAACGTGGCCTGGTGGTATCGGCAGAATCTGCTCTTGTTCTGCGATGCGGCCTTGTGCGCGGCCGAGCCCCGCCTCAGCGGCCTCGCCGTCGGCGACCCCGCCGCGATCCTGCCCCTTGTCCATCCCGAATGCTTTGCCGGCGCGCAACGCGCAGCCCGCCCCGGTCTCGGCCGCTGGCTGCGCATGGCGGGCGGCGCCTGGCGCCGGAGCGTGGCGCGCGGGCCCCGCGAGACCACCGAGCGCTAGCCCACCTAAGGGGGTACCACACTTCCCTTTGCCGCCTGATCGGATAAAGTCCTGTCGTCCTCGGCCGGGTCCGCTTGCTCGACCCGGCATCCCAGCGATGACACACGCGAATCCATGACACGAGGCCGATAATGGACATCAGCTTTGCGGAACCGTCTGTGCCGACTACCGGCGCCGTTGTGGTCGGAGTCTTCGAGGGAGGCAAGCTCGCGCCGAGTGGCGCGCAGCTGGACAAGCGCACGGGCGGCGCGCTCAAGCGCGCGATCGCGGCGGCGCAATTCAAGGGCAAGAAGGGCGAGTGCCGCGACGTCCTGGCCCCGCCGCGCACGAAGCTCGATCGCATCGTTCTCGTCGGTCTCGGCGATCCCGACGCCTTCGATGCCCTGGCGGCACAGGCCGTGGGTGGCGCGACCTACGCCGCGCTCGCTCGCGCGCAGGCGGCCGCGATCCTCGTCGATCCGGCGCCCGGCAGCATGATCGACGCGGCGGAGACCGCGGCGAACCTGGCCTTCGGCGCGATCTTGCGCGCCTACCGGTTCGACAAGTACCGGACCAAGCAGAAGCCGGAGGACAAGCCGCGCTTGAAGCGGCTCGCGATCCACGTGAAGGGTGCCGCCGCCGCACGCAAGGCGTTCACGCCGCTTCGCGAGATCGCGGCGGGGGTGCATCTGACGCGCGATCTCGTCTCGGAGCCGGCCAACGTCATCTATCCGATCAGCCTGGCCGAGCGCGCGCTCGACCTGCGCAAGGTCGGTGTCACGGTCGAGGTGCTCGACGAGAAGCAGATGGCGAAGCTCGGCATGGGAGCGCTTCTCGGCGTGGCCCAGGGCAGCGTGCACAAGCCGCGCCTCGTGGTCATGCGCTGGAACGGCTCCGCACGCCGCGACGCCCAGCCCGTCGCCTTCATCGGCAAGGGTGTCACCTTCGACACGGGCGGCATCTCGATCAAGCCCGCGAACAACATGTGGGACATGAAGTGGGACATGGCGGGCGCCGGCGTCGTCGTTGGACTCATGCGCGCGCTCGCTGGCCGCAAGGCCAAGGTCAACGTGGTGGGCGTCATCGCGCTCGTCGAGAACATGCCGTCGGGGACGGCGCAGCGTCCCGGCGACATCGTCACGTCGATGTCCGGTCAGACGATCGAGGTGCTCAACACCGATGCGGAGGGCCGGCTCATCCTCGCGGATGCGTTGTGGTACACCCAGGACCGGTTCAAGCCGCGCTTCATGGTGAATCTGGCGACCTTGACCGGCGCCATCATCATCGCCCTCGGCCATGTGCATGCGGGCCTATTCAGCAACAACGACGACCTCTCGGAGAAGCTCGTGGCCTCGGGCAAGGCGTCGGAGGAGCTTCTCTGGCGCATGCCACTCGCGGATGCCTACGACAAGCTCATCGACTCGGATGCGGCCGATATGAAGAACATCGGCGATGGCGGCGCCGGCAGCATCACGGGCGCGCAGTTCATCCAGCGCTTCGTGAACAACGTGCCGTGGGCGCATCTCGACATCGCGGGCGTCGCTTGGAGCAAGAAGGATTCGCCGACCGTGCCCAAGGGCGGCACCTCCTTCGGCGTGCGGCTCCTGAACCAGCTCGTGGCCGACCACTACGAGGAGATCTGAGCACGCGCGCCGTGACCGACATCCGCTTCTATCACCTGCAGAGGAAGTCGCTCGAGGACGCGCTGCCCGTGCTCCTCGAGAAGATCCTCGAGCGCGGCTCGCGGGCCGTGGTGATGGCGGGCTCCGCGGAGCGGGTCGAGGCCTTGAACGCCCATCTCTGGACCTACAGCCAGGGCTCGTTCCTGCCGCACGGCAGCCAGCGCGACGGGCATGCGGAGGACCAGCCGGTCTGGTTGACGACGGGGGAGGAAAATCCGAACGGCTCGGACGTGCTCGTGCTGACCGACGGGGCCTCGGCCGCGCACATCGAGTCGTTCAAGACCTGCTGCGAGCTGTTCGACGGGAACGACACCGCCGCCGTCGAGGAGGCGCGCCGGCGCTGGCAGGCCTACAAGGCGGCCGGCCACGACCTCACCTACTGGCAGCAGACCGACGAGGGGCGGTGGGAGAAACGCGCGTGAGCGTCCGGCCATTGTTCGGAGGGCGCCCACCCGCTATAACGCGCGACCGCTCGAATGAGGACAGCCATGGCCATTGAACGCACGCTTTCGATCATCAAGCCCGACGCGACGCGCCGCAACCTGACGGGTCAGGTGAACGCGCGCCTCGAGGCGGCGGGCCTGCGCATCGTCGCGCAGAAGCGCCTGCGCCTGTCGCGCGCCCAGGCCGAGGCCTTCTACGCCGTCCACAAGGAGCGCCCGTTCTACAAGAGCCTCTGCGACTTCATGACCAGCGGACCGGTCGTGGTGCAGGTTCTCGAGGGCGAGGGGGCGGTCGAGAAGAACCGCGCGGTCATGGGCGCGACCGACCCGGCCAAGGCGGCGCCGGGCACGATCCGCAAGGACTTCGCCGAATCGATCGAGGCCAACTCCGCGCACGGCTCGGATTCGGCCGAGAACGCGGCGCGCGAGATCGCCTTTTTCTTCAGTGAGATCGAGATCGCCGGCTGAGCGACGCGGCCCTGGGGCCGCGCCCGACTAGAGCAGGAAGATCGCCATCAGACCGACGACGATGATGACTGCCGTCGTCGTCGTGATCATGACTCTCTTGAAACTGTGCCAGTTGTGCGCGGTGATCTCGGTCAGGGGGTCATTGGCGGCCATGGTCGTCCTCGTGCGCTCGGCTGGGATAGGATGGTCCGGGCGGCGGAACCTATAGCGCGACGGCGGCCCGAGGGAAAGCCTCGACGCGAGGGACGGGCCGCGGGCCCGAGGGGGAGGGACGATCGTGACGACCTACAGGCTGCCGTTTACGCGGGAAGAATACCTTTCGCGCCTGGAGAAGACGCGCCGGGCGATGGAGGCGGCCCGCCTCGATCTTCTCCTCGTGTCCTCGCCCGAGAACATCCTGTGGCTGACGGGCTATCAGGCCAAGGGCATCTTCGCCTTCCAGATGCTGCTCGTGCCGGCCTCGGGCGCGGTGCGCCTCGTCACGCGGGCGATCGAGACGGGCAACGTCATCGCCATGCCGCGGGAGAGCGTGGTCGACGAGTTCGTGACCTACGGGGACACCGAAGTGCCGACCGCGGCGCTGGTCGCGCTCGTGACGTCGAAATACGCGGGCGCGCGCCGCGTGGGCGTCGAGAAGGTGAACATGTATTTCGGCGTCAGCCGCTTCGAGGCGATCCGCGACGGACTCGCCAGTGTCGACCTCGTCGATGCGAGCCACCTCGTCGACCGACAGCGCCTCTTGAAATCGCCGGCGGAGATCGCCTGCTTCCGCCGCGCCGCCGCCATCTCCGATGCCGCCTATGAGGAGGCCAAGGGCGCGGTCAAAGTTGGCACGACCGACAGCGAGGTCGCGGCCGTCATCATGGCGAGCCTCATCCGCCATGGCAGCGAATACTGCGCGGTCTGGCCGAACGTGATGGCCGGTTGGCGCGGCGGACTTGCCCATGCCGGCTGGGACAACAAGCGGCTCGAGCCGGGCGAGCCCCTCTGTCTCGAATTCGCAGGGTCCGTCGAGCGCTACCACGCGCCGCTCTACCGCACCGTCATCCCGGGCGAGCCGTCGGCCGAGATTCGCCGCGTCGCGGACTGCGCCGTGCGCGCGCACGATGCGGGGCTCGCCGCCATGGGGCCGGGCGTCGCGATCGATGCGGTCGACCGGGCGGTGCGCTCTGTCATTCGCGAGGCGGGATGCCTCAACTACGCGCATTCGCGTTTCGGCTACACGCTCGGCATGGCCTTCCCGCCGACCTGGGCGCAGTCGCTCTCGGTCAACATCGTGCCGGGCTCGGACGTCGTCTTCGAGCCGGGCATGCTGTTCCACCTTCTCGTCTATCTTCTCGAGCCCGCGCGCTTCGGCATCGGCGTCAGCCACTCCGTGCTGGTGACCGACACGGGCGTCGAGACGCTCACCAAGAGCTCGAAGGCGCCGGTGTTCGTCTAACGGCTTCCGGGATCGGGGCTGATCAACAATCCTTCCGATTGCGCGCCGTCGATGACGACGCGCTCGTCCTCGACGCGGACGCGCCCCTCGGCGATGAGGCGGAGTGCCAAGGGATAGGAGCGATGCTCGGCCTCGAGGATGCGCGCGGACAAGGCCTCGGCGGTGTCTCCGTCGCGCACCGGGACCGCCGCCTGGACGATGATGGGCCCCGTGTCCATTTCGCTCCGCACGAAATGCACGGTGCAGCCGGCGAGGCGGACGCCGGCGGCGAGCGCTTGCGCCTGTGCGTCGAGCCCCTTGAAGGACGGGAGAAGCGAGGGGTGGATGTTGATGAGCCTGTCGCGCCAGGTCTGGACGAACCAGTCGCTCAAGAGCCGCATGAAGCCCGCGAGGCAGACGAAGTCGACGCCGTGCGCGCGGAGCGCCGAATCGATCGCGCGGTCGAAGGACTCGCGCGTCCCATGATCGCGGTGAGAGACGACGTGCGTCGCGACGCCCGCGCGCCGCGCGCGCTCGAGACCTTGGGCGTCCGGCTTGTTCGAGACGACGAGGACGATGCGCGCGGGGAAGCCCGGCGTCGCAGAGGCATCGAGGAGGGCCTGGAGGTTCGAGCCGCGGCCGGAGATGAGGACGCCCACGCTCAGCGGGGCCATGCGGAGCCCATGTTCGCCATCACGACGCGCGGCCGGTCGGGTGGTGCCGTGACGATGCGCCCGATTCGGCTGACCGTCTCGCCGGCGTCGGCGAGGGTGCGGCGGATGCGTGCTTCATCGGCTTCCGACACCACCGCGATCATGCCGATCCCGCAGTTGAAGGTGCGCGCCATCTCGAGCGGCGCCACCTGGCCCGCCTCCGCGAGCCAGGTGAAGACGGGCGGTGCCGTCCAGCTCCGCGCGTCGATCTCCGCGGCCGTCCCGTCCGGCAGGACGCGCGGCAGGTTCTCGACGAGGCCGCCGCCGGTGATGTGCGCGAGCGCCTTGATGCCGCCCGCCGCGAGGGCCGCGCGCACGCTCTTCACGTAAATGCGTGTCGGCGCGAGCAGCGAGTCACCAAGGCTCACGGATGAATCGAAGGGGGCCGGCTCGCCGAGCCCGAGTCCGAGATCGTCGACGATCCGGCGCACGAGCGAATAACCGTTCGAGTGGACGCCCGAGGACGCGAGTCCCAGAAGCACGTCGCCCGGCGCGACCGCGCGTCCGTCGAGGATCGCGTCGCGCTCGACGGCACCCACGGCAAAGCCCGCGAGGTCATAGTCCGCGCGCGCATAGAGGCCTGGCATCTCGGCGGTCTCGCCGCCGAGAAGGGCGCACCCCGCCTCGCGGCAGCCGGCGGCAATGCTCGCGAGGATCGCTCGCGCGCGCTCGAGCTCGAGCCGTCCGGTCGCGAAGTAGTCGAGGAAGAACAGCGGCTCGGCGCCGCACACGATCACGTCGTTGACGCACATGGCCACGAGGTCGATGCCGATGCCGTCGTGCCGATCGTGGGCGATCGCGAGCTTCAGCTTCGTGCCGACCCCGTCGGTCGAGGAGACGAGAACCGGATCACGATACCCGCACGCCTTGAGATCGAAGAGGCCGCCAAAGCCGCCGATCGCACCGATGACGCCCGCGCGATCGGTCGAACGCGCCATGGGTTTGATCGCATCGACGAGCGCGTCCCCTCTGTCGATGTCGACGCCCGCGTCCTTGTAGGTGCGGCCGCTAATGGCTTCCTCGCCTGTGGCAGAGCGGGTATAAGGGGTTCGAGATTCCGAGGCCGGGAAGATACTGCATCGGAGACCGTTTGCAATGGCTCACCGCCGGGCGCCCCTATGGGCTGGCATCGTCGCCGCATGGGGCGCCTTCATCATCGCGGCGGCCCCTCTCTTCGCACAGACGGCGGCACCCCAGGCGCGGCGCGCGCCGACGGAGGTGTATACCGTCAGCGGCATTGCCGTCGAGAAAACGGCCGCGACGGCCGCCGCCGCGCGGAGCGAAGCGATCGCCGAGGGCCAGCGCCAGGCCTTCCAGCGCCTGATTCGCCGCCTCGTCGCGGGCGGCGGCGCCGAGCGCGTGCCGACGCCGGCGGCCTCGCGCCTGTCCGAGCTCGTGCAGGACTTCGAGGTCGCCGACGAGAAAGTGTCGTCGAGCCGTTACAGCGCGAAAGTCACGGTGCGCTTCAAGCCCGAGCCCATCCGCGCGATGCTGCGCGCGGACAATCTGGCCTTCACGGAGACGGCGAGCCGCCCGGTCCTGGTCGTGCCCGTCTATGAGAGCGGCAGCCGCAGCACGTTGTGGGACGATCCGAACCCGTGGCGCGAGGCCTGGAACGCACGCCTGCCGCGCGACGGCCTCGTGCCGTTCGTGATGCCGGCGGGCGAGCTTCAGGACCTCTCGTCCCTCAACGCGGAGCAGGCCAAGGCGCTCGACGAGGGGCGCATCAAGGCGCTCGCCGCGCGCTACGGCGCCTTGGACGGCATCGTGGCGGTCGCGCGCGCGGCGGAGGGTGGCTCTGAGATGCAGGTCACCGTGAGCCGCGTCGGCGCGGCCGCCCCGCCCTCGACGCTCGTCGAGCGGCTCAAGGCCAATCCGGGCGAAAGTGCCGCGGCTCTCCTCGGCCGCGCGGTCGACGCCGTGGCGAACCAGGTCGAGGATCGCTGGAAGCAGGACAACGCGGTGCGCTCGGGCCGCGAGCAGACGCTCGAGGCGGTCGTGCCCTTGGGCGGGCTCAAGGATTGGGTCGAGGTGCGCGCGCGTCTCGCCCGCGTCGGCGCCGTCCGGCGGAGCGAGCTTCGCGCGCTCTCGCGCCACGAGGCGCGGGTCTCCCTTCTCTATGTCGGCGAGCCGTCGCAGCTCGCGACGGCCCTCGCCCAGGCCGAGCTGCGCCTCGAAGGGCAGCCGCCCAACCACGTCCTGCGCCTGGCTGGCGCGTCCCAGGGTTCGGAATGAATCCGCCGAACGTCATCAGCCTTGCGCGCCTTCTCTGTGTGCCGGCGACGGTGTGGCTCGTGCTGAGCGGCCGGATCGAAGCCGCGTTCTGGCTGTTCCTCGGCGCGGGCGCGTCCGATGCCGTCGACGGTTTCCTCGCGAAGCGGTTCAACTGGAAGACGCCGCTCGGCGGATTTCTCGATCCCATGGCCGACAAGGCGCTGCTTGTCTGCGTCTTCGTCCTCCTCGGCGCCAAGGGCATGCTGCCGGACTGGCTCGTGGCGCTCGTCGTCCTCCGCGATGTCCTGATTCTCGGCGGGGCCGCGATCATCATGCGCTCGGGCTCGTTCACGCACATCCGCCCGCTCTGGGTGAGCAAGGTGAACACGCTTCTTCAGATTCTTCTCGCGGCCTATGTGCTCGCCGAGCACGGCTTTCATCTGGCCGACGGGTCGATCACGAACATCCTGGTGACGGCCGTGACCTTCTCGACGCTCGTCTCGGGCTTCGCCTATCTCGTGAAGTGGGGCCGTCGCGCCGCCGGCTACGAGGGCGCGGCGTGATGGGCCGGCAACGGTGGCTGCTGTGGATCGCGCTCCTTGTCGGCGCGGTCGTCCTGATCAACCTTCTCAGCACGGTTCTTTTCCCGTTCATCGTCGGCGCGGCCGTCGCCTATTTCCTTGATCCCGCGGCGGTGCGGCTCGAGCGGATGGGCTGCTCCCGCACGCTCGCCACGGCCCTCATCTCCGCCGTGTTCTTCGTCGTGGTGGCCGTGGCCGTGGTTCTTCTCGTTCCGGTGCTGCAGGGGCAGGTGATGGAGTTCGTCG
>JAXMCE010000020.1:0-43115 GCA_046349515.1 Alphaproteobacteria bacterium
CGGTAAGGCCGGCCTGGACGCGCCGGCTCCTCGTCCCCGCCGCCGGGAACGAGCTCGGCGTCCACGTCCTCCTCGGCGCCCGATTCGCCCTCCACGCCTTCCTCGGCCTGGGCATCGCGCGTGTCGCCCGACTGGTCGTCCGTCGAGCCGGCCGATTCGCTGTCCGCGCTGTCGGCCTCGCTGTCGGATTCGCTGTTCTCGGCGTCCTGAGCGTCGATCTCGCTTTCGGACGAATCGCTCTCGTCCTCGCCGAGCTCGAGATCGCGGATGAGTTTCCGCGCGGCGCTCGCGTACCTTTCCTGGTCGTGGATGTGCTCGACGAGGGCGTTGAGGTCTTGACCGGCGCGCCCTTCGATGTCGTTTCGCCAGAGATCGACCATCGCGCGTGCGGCGGGCGGCGGTGCCTGGCCGGTGAGGGCCTCTCGCGCGAGCAACCCCAGAACCTCGGCAAGGGGAGCGTCGTCCTTCTCGCGAATCCTCGCGAAGCCCGCGCGCTGGCATCGCTCCTGGAGGGACGCGGCGAGGTTCGCGGCGACGCCGGTCATCTGGCGTGCGCCCAGCGCCTCGCACCGCGTCTGCTCGAGCGACTCGTAGATCGCGCGGGCAATGGGGCCGCCCGGGCGCCGTCGCGCGTGAACGACCGCATTGTGGTGGCGCACGCGGAGTGCGATCGCGTCCGATTCGCCGCGTAAATTGGCCCGCTCCTCGACCGGAAGGTCGCGCGAGGGGAGAGAGATCACGGCCTCCGTCCCCCTGAGACCGGTCTCCTCGGCGCTGAATTCGAGGGTCAGGTCGTCCTTGTGCGCGATCGCGCGCACGGTCGCCGCGGTCGTCTGGCGGAAGCGTTCGATCTTGTCTTCGGTGTCGGCCACGGCCAGAAACTAGACGAGGGTTGCCCGCCCCGAAGCCTCGGGCAATTCCGTTCCAAAGCAGCGCTGGTAGTACTCGCCCACGGTCGCGCGTTCCACCTCATCGCACTTGTTGACGAAGGTGACGCGGAAGGCGAAGGCCACGTCGTGGAAGATCTCGGCGTTCTGCGCCCAGGTGATGACCGTTCGCGGCGACATCACGGTCGAGAGGTCGCCGTTCATGAAGCCGGCCCGGGTGAGGTCGGCCAAGGCGACCATCGCCTTGATCGTCTCGCGGCCTTGCGGCGTATCGTAGCTCGGCACCTTGGCCAGGATGATGTTGCACTCCGCATCGTGCGGCAGGTAGTTGAGCGTGGCCACGATGTTCCAGCGGTCCATCTGACCCTGGTTGATCTGCTGGGTGCCGTGATAGAGGCCGGTCGTATCGCCAAGGCCGATCGTGTTGGCGGTCGCGAACAGGCGGAAGAAGGTATGCGGCCGGATCACGCGGTTCTGGTCGAGCAGCGTGAACTTGCTCTCGAGCTCGAGCACGCGCTGGATGACGAACATGACGTCCGGGCGTCCCGCGTCGTACTCGTCGAAGCACAGCGCGGTCGGATGCTGGAGCGCCCACGGCAGGATGCCTTCGCGGAATTCCGTCACCTGCTTCCCGTCGCGCAGCACGATGGCGTCGCGGCCGATGAGATCGATCCGGCTGATATGGCTGTCGAGGTTGACGCGGATGCACGGCCAGTTGAGGCGCGCCGCGACCTGCTCGACGTGAGTGGATTTGCCGGTGCCATGGTAACCCTGGATGAGGACGCGCCGGTTGTACGCAAAGCCCGCGAGGATCGCGAGCGTCGTGTCGCGGTCGAACCGGTACGCCTCGTCGATATCCGGCACGTACTCGTTTGCGCGGCTGAAGGCCGGCGCTTCCATGTCGACATCGAAGCCGAACGTCTGGCGAACCGAGACGGTGATGTCGGGCTTGTCGAGGAAATTGCTGTTGCCGTTGGTGTTCGTCGCGGTCATCGGGACGTGGATTCCTTGTCGCTACGGGATGGGTCAGGGAAAGGCGGCGTGCTTGAGCGTGGAATAGGCCAAATTGATTTCCTTGAGACGCTCCTCAGCCGCCTTGTCGCCTCCGTTGGCATCGGGATGGTGCCGTTTTACGAGTGTTTTGTAACGCGCTTTGATTCGATCCTTGGTTATGGGCGGCTCGACCTGGAGGAGAGCCAGGGCCCGCTCTTCCTGGGTGGACAGGCGATGGCCGGGATGCTCGCGGTCCGCCCGCGCATGGGTCGCGCCAAACACGCCGAGCGGATCGTGGAAATTGTCCTCCACACGGGTGGATGAACGCGGCATGCCGCCCAAACGCCAAGTTGGCCGTTCCCAGACCGTATCGCGGCGAATCTGCGATTCGATTTCCTCCGGCGTCATATTCGCAAAAAAATCCCAAGCCAAGTTGTACTGCCGAACGTGGTCGAGGCAGAAGGCAAAATAGTTGCGCAGATCGGCGCGCGAACGGGGCGCGCGATAGGCGCCGGCCGCCTCGCATCCGGGATGCTCGCAGCGCGGCATTCCTTCCTCGTCGCCGGCCATAGTCCGGCGCGTGCCATTGGACATCCTGTTTGCCATTCCCGGCAGTATGTGGGCTCGGCTGGCCGGAGGCAAGCGGCCGATCGAACAATGCGTCCGATTCGCGCTGTGGATGAACCGGTTAACGCGTTCTTATGCCGTCAAAATGGGGAGCTGATATGCGCACATCAAGCCCGCCGCTTGACAGCGCCTGAGCCGCTCTCCAGCGTCGTCGCCCCGCGAAAGGGAGGAACCATGATGGGAGCAGTCGCGGCGTCGATCCGGCGGAAACTCGAAGAAGCCTTCGCGCCGACAGAGCTCGACATCATCGACGACTCAGACAGGCACGCCGGTCACGCGGGCGCGCGTCCCGGCGGCGAGTCGCATTTCCGCGTGTCGATTGTCGCTGCCGCCTTCACCGGAAAATCCCGGATCGAGCGCCAGCGCCTCGTTTTCTCGGTCCTTGCGGACGAACTCAGGGGCCCGGTGCATGCCTTGTCGCTGTCGACCCGCGCGCCGGGCGAGGACGCGACGTGATGGCGGCGCGGGCCGCCGCCGTGACCTAACTTCCCGTGTAGAACGCCGGCCACATGCGCTTCACGACGGGGCCGTCGCTCGCATAGGCGTGGCAGCTGTCGATCGTCCGCGGCTTTTTCTGCGGCTCCGCGGTTGAGCGTGCGCGGCGCGCGAGGATCGGCCAGATCGTCTGGAACGCCGTCGTCGCGAGCGGCCCGAGGAGCTCCACGAGATGCGTGCACCCTTTGATGCCGCCCACGGCTTCGTGGACCGCCCGCCGCCAGCCAGGCCCGATGCGGAGTCCCTTGAGCTTCGTGAAATTTGGCGTGGCGCCCTGGCAGAGATCATAGGGCGCGAACTCGGTCGATGCCTCGGCGCCGTGGACGACCAGCTCGTCGTCGATGGTCAGGCGAAGCCACATTTCATGGACGGGAACGCCAGCGCCGACGTGCCCGCGGTCTTGGTTGTCGAAGTCATAGCTCTTCGTGTCGACGAGGTGACCTTCGATGTCCCAGAGCCCATCGGCGCGCTGATAGCCGCGGCATTCGATGCGTCGCAAATGGAACTCGGTGCGCTCGGCAGGCGGAGACAGCGGCATCAGATCCTCTCCAGGCAGTCGACGAATGCCAATTAGGTCAGCGGGGTGGCCGCGTCAACTGGCGGCGGCATCAGGCTGCGCCGCCGGCTCCGCGATCGGGCGCGCGACGCGGATCGACGTGATCTGATTGCGTTGACGGCGGAGGATTTCGAAGCGCAGGCCGTGGAATTCGAACACCTGGCCCGGCTCCGGGATGATTCGCGCCTCGCGGATGACCAGGCCGGCGATGGTCGACGCCTCGTCTTCCGGCAGCTTCCAATTGTATTGGCGGTTGAGCTCGCGAAGGGTGGCGGTGCCGCGGATGATGAGCGAGCCGTCTGGTTGCTGGCGGACGCCGGGGACTGGAATCTCGTGCTCGTCGAAAATGTCGCCGACGATCTCCTCGACGATGTCCTCGAGCGTGACGATGCCCATGAACGATCCGTACTCGTCGACGACCACCGCGAAGTGCTCGCGGCGGCGTCGGAAGGCTTGAAGCTGGTCGAGGAGCGACGTCGTGTCCGGGATGAACCACGGCCGCGTCGCGAGCGACATGGGGTCGATCGCAGCGGCGTTGCTTCCTGCGCCGATGACGGCGCGAAGCACGGCCTTCGCGTGAAGAATTCCCGTGATGTTGTCGGGCTCCCCTCGCCAGACCGGCACGCGCGTGTAGGGACTCGCGAGAACTTTCTCGACGACCGCGCGCGGCCGGTCGCCGCCATCGACCATCATCACGTCCTTGCGGTGGGTCATGATGTCGCCAACGGTGACATCGGGGAGGTCGAGAACGCTGTGCAGCATCTCGCGCTTGTGGGGCGTCTCGCTTTCGAAGTCGGCGTGCAGGTCGATCGAGCCGCGCAGCTCCTCCTCGACGACCGCAGCGTTGATGCCGGCTTCCCACCGGATGCCGAACTGCCGGAGGATGAACCGCACGAGGACCTGGACCGAGTGCGTGACCGGCGCAAAGACGATAACCGCCACGTTGAGCGCCGGCGCCACGGCCAGCGCCGTGCGCACGGGGCGGAAAATGGCCAAGCTTTTCGGAAGAGCTTCGCCGAAGACGAAGATGAGCGCCGTCATCGCGAACGCCGCATAGGCGACGCCCGCCTCGCCCACGAGCGCGATCAGCACGCCCGTCGCCATCGCGGAGGCCGCGATGTTGACCAGGTTGTTGCCAAGAAGGATGGCGCCGATGAGCCGGTCCTGATGCTCGCGCAGTCGGCTGATGGTCTGCGCACGCCGGTTGCCTTGCTGGCTCAATCGGTAGAGGCGGGGGCGCGAGGCCGCGGTCACCGCCGTCTCGCACATGGAGAAGAAGGCCGAGCACAGCAGCAGGACGGCGATGATGCCGATCGTGATCCAGATGCTGATGTCCATGGCGACGGTGGTGCGTCTCCCTCGAGGCCGGGCTCAGGCGGCGATCGCGCCGTCGACGAGCTGGCGCACCTCGCCGATCGCGACGTCGCGCGCGACGAAGGCGCGCCCGATCCCGCGCGCGAGCACGAAAGTGACCTGGCCGTCCTTGACCTTCTTGTCCTGATGCATGTGGTCGATCAGCCGTTCGGCCCGCCAGCCGCGGACCCCCAGCGCATCAAGGCGCGTCGGCAGCCCGACTTCGGCCAGGTGGCGCCGCACCCGTGCGACGTCCTCGGCTGCGCAGAGGCCGAGCCGCGCCGAGAGATCGAACGCCATGACCATGCCGACGGCGACGGCCTCGCCGTGAAGGACTTGTCCCTCGTAGCTGGCTTCGGCCTCGATCGCGTGGGCGAAGGTGTGGCCAAGATTGAGAAGCGCCCGCTGGCCCGCTTCGCGCTCATCCGCGCCGACAATGCGGGCCTTCGAACGGCAACTGACGAGGACCGCTTCGCGGCGGAGCTCGGCGCTGCCCCCGATGAGATGCCGTCCGTTCGCTTCGAGCCAGGCAAAGAATTCAGGGTCGTCGATGAGGCCGTACTTCACGATCTCCGCGTAGCCGGCCAGGAGTTCGCGCCGGGGCAAGCTGTCGAGCAACCCGACATCGGCCAGCACGAGCCGCGGCTGATGGAAGCTGCCGACGAGATTCTTCCCGTGCCGGGTGTTGATGGCCGTCTTGCCGCCGACGGCGCTGTCGACCTGCGCCAGGAGCGTCGTCGGGATCTGGATGAAGTCGAGGCCGCGGAGGACGATGCTGGCCGCGAAGCCCGCGAGATCGCCGACGACCCCGCCGCCGAAGGCGATGATCATCGTGCTGCGCTCGACGCGCCGCTCGAGGAGCCCGTCCACAAGGCGCTCCAATTCCGAAAAGCTCTTGGTCTTCTCGCCGCTCGGCACCTCGATCCAGGCATGGGCGATCTGGGCGTCGTCGAGCGCGCGGGCCAGCGTCGCGCCGTGAAGCGCTTGCACGCGCTCGTCGGTGATGACCGCGACGCGGGGGCGGGGCAGCACGTCGCGAAGATAGGAACCGGCGGTATCGATGAGATTCGCTCCGACCACGATGTCGTAGCTGCGCGTGCCGAGTTCGACGCGCAGACGTTCGGCCGGGAGGGACTTGGCATTCATGATGCCGCCGCCTTGCGCGTCCGCTCCTTGGGCCCCTCGGCATCCTTGCGGGTACGGGCGAGGTACGCCTCGAGCGCCGCCATCACCTTGTCGACGGTTTCGTCGGCCGGCGCATCCGCGCTGTCGATCGTGATGTCGGCCTCGCCGTAGATGGGATAGCGCTCCTCCATCAGGCGCTGGAGAGTCTCCCGCCGGCTGCCGCGCTTCAGGAGTGGCCGATTGTTGCGCCGGGCCGTGCGCCGCATGAGGATGTCGAGACTGGCACGCAGCCAGATCGAGATGCCGCGCTCGCGTATTTTGGACCGGGTCGAGGGGTCCATGTAGGCGCCCCCGCCCGTCGAGAGGACATGGGGCGGGTCGTCGAGGAGCCGTGCGATCACCCGCCGTTCGCCGTCGCGAAAGTGCTCCTCGCCATGCTGGGCGAAGATTTCGGGGATCGTGCAGCCCGCAGCTTCTTCGATGGCGCTGTCTGCGTCCACGAAGGGCAGGCCCAGGCGCTGGGCGAGGCGTTTGCCGATGCAGGTCTTGCCCGCGCCCATGAGCCCGACCAGCACCACGATCCGGTCCATCTTCGAGGAATGCGCGACGGCCATCGTCAATGCGAATTCAGCACGCTTTGCGTCAAAAGGATGTTGTCGGCGGATTCGACTGTCATAAAATCGCCACGGCCGGACCCTAGCACAAGAGGGCGGTGGCTGTCGTCGGGGCCCCGGCTTGGCGACGGCTGGTGGCGATTTTTCGTGGCAATCTGAGGATGTTGTGGAATGGCCAAGCTTGCCTTAGCCGTCGTTGTCCTGGTGGTCGTGTTGGTCGTGGGCGGGGTCGTCTATCTCGGGACGGCCGATATCGCCCCGTCCACCCAGAAGGTCGAGAAAGTCATACCGGATGACCGTTTGCCGCATTGAGGGGCGTGCGGCAAGCCTCGTCTTCCTCGTCCTTGGCGCCGCCTGGGTCGTCTTCTCGGTCGGGTGGGCCGCTTCGGCGCAGGCGCCTCCTACCCCGCTCCAACCGCCTCCGGCTGCGTCCCCCCAAGCGCCCCCCGCTCCGCCCGCTCCCGCCGCCAAACCGGTTCCGTCGGATGACGTGCGCATCCAGGCGCTCGATCCCTTCAATCCGGACGGGGTCGGATTGCTCGAGCCGCCCGAGGGGCTCGGTGCGGACACATGGAAGGGCACAAGCCGGGCGCGTATTGACGAGCTGATCGCGCGCCTCAACCAGCCCATTCGGCTGCGTGCGGGCGTTGAGCTCTTGGAGCGACTGCTGCTGAGCGTGGCGACGCCGCCAGCGGGCGCGGGCGCGCGGAGTTTTCTCGCCTTGAGGGCCGATATGCTCGCGGCACAAGGCGACATCGAATCGGCCG
This sequence comes from Alphaproteobacteria bacterium, assembly GCA_046349515.1. Classification (GTDB taxonomy): domain Bacteria; phylum Pseudomonadota; class Alphaproteobacteria; order CADEGL01; family CADEGL01; genus JBGPGW01. The sequence continues at coordinate 7,418 of JAXMCE010000020.1, forward strand.
TGGCGCTCATTCGGGCGGCGCCGGCACCGATCGCCGATGCCGCGGCCGAACGCCTCCGCGTCGACCAAATGCTGCTCGCCGCCGACACGAACGGCGCGTGCGGGGAGATCGGGACGCTCGTTCGCACGAACGCCAATCCCTATTGGCAGAAGGCGCAGATCTATTGCCAGGCCGCTGCCGGGCAACGCGATGCGGCCGCGCTCGGCCTCGATGTCTTGCGCGAACAGGGCCAGCTCAAGGATGCTGCCTTCGAGTCTCTGGCGCGCGCGCTCATCAACGGACGCGAGCCCACGATCGAAAGCCTGCCGGATCCGACGGCGCTTCATCTGGCGATGGTGAGGGCCGCGCGCCTGACACCGCCCTCTGAGACGATGCAGACGCGCGATGCGCGCACGCTCGCGGCGATCGCCAATGGCGGCAGCACCGATCTCCTTCAGCGCATTGCCGCGGCGGAACGGCTCGAAGCAGCGGGTGTTTTTCAAGCCGAGGCCTTGGCCCGCCTCTACGACCGGGTGCCATTCCGCGACGATGAGTTCCAACATGCGTTGGCGATCGCCGAGGCGCCTTACGGGGTGCGGGGGCGCGCACTCCTCTATCGGACGGCGGCGCGTCTCAAGGATTCAACGGACGCTCGCATCAAGGTCGTCGAACGCGCGTTGACGCTCGCGCGGACGCATGGCCTCTACGGCACGGCGTTGAGGACGAACGGGGCCTTCATCCTCGGCTTGACGCCGGGCCCTGAGGTCTCTGCCTTGGCCGAGGACGGGGTTCGGGCGGCGCTGGGCGGTGGACGGGTCGATGCGGCGGGGCCGTGGCTTCAGTTGATGCGAACGCGGGCGACGCCGGCGACGCGCGAGTCGGCCGCGAGTCTCGAGATCGCCATGCGTCTTGCCGGTGCGCGCGGCACACGGGAGGGAGACGAGGTTCTGCTCAAGACGTGGCTGCGGAGCCGCAAGGCCGGCGCCGAGACGACCAAGCGTGCGGCGGTCCTTGCGGCGCTTCTCGATTCGGTACGCCCGCCCGAGGAGCCAGAGCAGTGGAAGCCGCCGCTTGCCTCCGATCCGGCCCCAAGCGCCCGTCCGCTGCTTTCGCGAGAGCTGCGGCAGGCGGCGGCCGGCGGTCGCAAGGGCGAGGTCGTTCTCCTGTCGCTCAACTTGCTCGCAGGCCAGGATCCCACGGTCCTCGACCCGGCGGTGCTCGGTCTCGTCATCCCGGCCCTCGTCGATGTGGGCCTCGAAGCGGATGCCCGTCGCATGGCCGTCGAGATCGCGATCGCTGGCGGGACCTGATGGGGCGGAAGCGCGGGAGCGCCCAAGGTGCTGGCCGCGGGCCGTCCGATGCGCGCCATCTCGAAGCGTTTCTCGAAATGCTCACGGTCGAACGCGGCGCCTCGTCCAATACGATCGACGCCTATCGGCGCGACCTCCAGCATTTCACGCGCTTCCTTGCCGAGCGACGCACGGATGCCCATTCCGCGAATGCGGAGGCTGTTCGCGCGTATCTCGGTCGGCTGGTCAAGGCCGGGTTCGGCGAGCGGACGGTCGCGCGGCGCCTTTCGGCGCTTCGCCAGTACCATCGCTTTCTCTTCGCGGAGGGCGTGCGCGGCGATGACCCGACGGCGGCGATCGACAGCCCGCGACGCGGGCGGGTCTTACCGAAGGTCCTCAGCGAGGAGGATGTCGAGTCGCTGTTGCGTGCCGCCGCCTCGCGCCGCGGCCCCGAAGGCGCGCGTCTCGCGGCCTTGCTCGAAACGCTCTATTCGACCGGCCTCAGGGTTTCGGAGCTTGTCGGCCTGCCGCTCTCGGCACTCGGGCGCGACCGGCGCTTCCTCATCGTTCGGGGCAAGGGCGGGAAGGAGCGTCTCGTTCCCATGGGCGAGAAGGCGCGGGCGGCGCTCGATCGGTACAGGACAGCGCGCAAGCATTTCCATGCGCCGGGACGCGATTCGAAATGGCTTTTCCCGTCCCGAGCCGCTCGCGGGCATCTCACGCGCCAACGCTTTGCGCAGCTTCTCAAGGAGCTCGCTGTCGAAGCCGGGCTCGAGACGAGGTTGGTATCGCCGCACGTCCTCCGCCATGCCTTCGCGACCCATCTCCTCGGCCGCGGTGTCGATCTCCGAAGCGTCCAGCGGATGCTCGGACACGCCGACATCTCGACGACCCAGATCTACACCCACGTGCTCGATGATCGCTTGCGGGCGCTGGTCGACCGGCACCATCCCCTGGCCCGTCCGCCCAAACCGCGGCCGCGGTCCTAGGCCCGGCGGGGCTCCCGGGCGTTGACAAGCCGGGCCGGAGGGAGCAATTGTCGCGCCGCCGCGTGACCTTCAGGGCCGCGGAGGGGGGCTATCCGGGACGGGCGAATGAGCTTCAAGACGGTGCCGCAAGCGGTCGTGCGCCTCAATCGCAGCGAGCTCGCCGTGCCCGGAAGCAGCCCACGGATGTTCGAGAAAGCGGCGGCCTCGGCTGCCGACATCGTTTTCCTCGATCTCGAGGACGCGGTTGCGCCTGACGACAAGGTACAGGCGCGGAAGAACGTGATCGCGGCGCTGAACGACCTCGATTGGGGCCAGAAGACTCTGTCGATTCGGATCAACGGCCTCGACACGCCCTACATGTATCGCGACGTCGTCGATGTGATGGAGCAGACGGGCGGCAGGCTCGACCTCATCATGATTCCAAAAGTCGGCACCGCGGCCGATGTCTACGCGGTCGACATGCTCGTGACACAGATCGAGACGGCGACAGGTCGGGCGAAGAAAATCGGATTCGAGCTCATCATCGAAACGGCGCTTGGCATGATGAACATCGATGCGATCGCGGCCGCGAGCCCGCGCAACGAATCCTTGCATTTCGGGGTCGCCGACTACGCGGCCTCGACGCGCGCCCGCACGACGAATATCGGCGGCTTCAATGCCGATTATGCGGTCCTGACCGATGCCAAGGGCGGCGAAGCTCGGGAGACTCACTACGGCGATCAATGGCACTATGCGCTGTCGCGCGTCGTGGTCGCGGCGCGTGCGAACGGCCTGAGGCCGCTCGATGGACCTTACGGCGATTTCAACGATCCGGACGGCTACCGAGCCGGCGCGCGGCGCGCGGCGGCGCTCGGCTGCGAAGGCAAATGGGCCATCCACCCGAATCAGATCGCGCTGGCGAACGATCTCTTCAGCCCCAGTGCCGAGGAGGTCGACCGGGCCCGCCGGATCATCGACGCCATGGCGGCGGCGGCCCGCGAGGGGCGGGGCGCCGTGGCGCTCGACGGGCGGCTCATCGACATCGCGTCGATCCGTCAGGCCGAAGTGCTCGTCCGCAAGGCCGATCTGGTCGCAGGCCATGCGTGAGATGCCGGTCACCATCATGACGATGCGAACAGCGCCCTAAGGGACGACGACGGGATGCGCAATTTTCTCGATTTCGAGAAGCCGATCGCCGAGCTCGAGGCCAAAATCGAGGAGCTCCGGCATCTTTCCGGCGACCTCAACATCGTCGATGAGGTCACCCGTCTCCAGTCCAAGGTCGACCGCCAGCTCCGCCAGACCTATGCGCGCCTCGCGCCGTGGCAGAAGGTGCAGGTCGCGCGCCATCCCGACCGCCCGCACTTCACCGACTACATGCGCGCGCTGATCGACGATTATGTGCCGCTGGCGGGCGACCGCACCTACGGCGAGGACGCGGCCATCATCGGCGGTCTCGGCCGGTTTCGGGGCCGCGCCGCGGTCATCATGGGTCACGAGAAGGGCGCCGACACCGAGGCGCGGGTCCGGCACAATTTCGGCATGGCCCATCCCGAAGGGTATCGCAAGGCGCGGCGGCTCATGCAGCTTGCCGATCGCTTCGGCCTTCCCGTCATCACCTTCGTCGACACGCCAGGCGCCTATCCGGGCGTGGGCGCGGAGGAGCGGGGGCAGGCGGAGGCCATCGCCCGTTCGATCGAAGCCTGCCTGTCGATCCGGGTCCCTCTCATCGCCGCGATCATCGGCGAGGGCGGCTCGGGCGGCGCGATCGCGCTCGCGACGGGCGACGTGGTCTTGATGCTCGAGCACGCCATCTATTCCGTGATCTCGCCCGAGGGTTGCGCGTCCATCCTGTGGCGGAGCGCGGATCAGGCGCAGCTCGCTGCGGAGGCCCTGAAATTGACGTCCGAGGATCTCTTGAAGCTCGGCGTCATCGACCGGATCGTGCCGGAGCCTTTGGGAGGCGCCCACCGGGAGCCGCCGCAGGCGATCGCCGCGCTTGGCGACGCGCTCGAGCAGGCGTTCAATTCGCTTGCGGGGCTGGACGGGAGCGCGCTGCGCGCGCGACGGCGCGAGAAATTCCTCGCGATCGGACGGAAGGGATTGACCTGAGGCAGCGAGGAGCTGCCCCGCGGCGCCTCACCCCATCTTGCCGTGACAGTGTTTGTATTTGCGGCCTGACCCGCAGGGGCAGGGCTGGTTGCGCGGCACTTTGCCCCATGTCGACGGGTCGTTCGGATTGATCGCGAAGCCCGACAGACGGCGCTGCGGCGCTTCGGCGGCGGCCGGCGCCGGCGGCTCTGGGCCGTCGAGTTCGGCGAAGGCGGGATCCCGGCGCGTCTCGACCTGCGCCGAGGGCGGGCGCTCGGGGAAGAGGTCGTCTTCCGTCTGGGCGGCCGCCATGCGCAGCTCGACATGGCTCAGGACTTCGATCACGCGCTCGCGCAGGCGCGTCAGCATCTCATCGAACAGGACGAAGGCCTCGCGCTTGTATTCGTTCAGCGGGTCGCGCTGGCCGTAGGCGCGCAGGCTGATGCCCTGGCGCAGGTGGTCGAGCGAGTGCAGGTGGTCCTTCCAGATCTGATCGAGGATCTGGAGCAGGAGGCTCTTCTCCACCATGCGCATGACGTCCGGGCCGACATTGGCGGCCTTCTCCGCCATGTGGCGGTCGGCGGCCGTGAGGATGCGCTCGCGGATTTCGGCGTCCGCGATGCCCTCTTCCTTCACCCAGTCTGCGACCGGCAGGTCGAGCGCGAAGAGGCGCCGGCACTCCTCATGGAGGCTCGCGGAGTCCCATTGCTCGGCATAGGCGTGCTCCGGAATGCAGCGCGCGACGAGGTCGGAGACGGTCTGATGCCGCATGTCGGCGATCGTGTCCGACACGTCGGTCGCGCTCATGATCTCCTTGCGCTGCTCGAAGATCACCTTGCGCTGGTCGTTCATCACGTCGTCGAAGCGCAGGAGCTGCTTGCGGATCTCGAAGTTGCGCGCCTCGACTTTCTGCTGCGCCTTCTCGAGGGCCTTGTTGATCCAGGGATGGATGATCGCCTCGCCCTCCTGGAGGCCGAGCTTCTGCAGCATGCCGTCCATGCGCTCGGATCCGAAGATGCGCATCAAGTCGTCTTCGAGCGAGACGAAGAACTTCGATTCGCCCGGATCGCCCTGCCGGCCCGAGCGGCCGCGCAGCTGGTTGTCGATGCGCCGGCTTTCGTGGCGTTCCGTCGCGATCACGAACAGGCCGCCCGCCTCCAGCACGATCTTCTTGGCGGCCGCGATCTCCTCGGCGATCGCCGCGGCGCGGCGCGTGCGCGCGTCCGGATCGTTGATCTCGGCCAGCTCGCGCTTCAAGCGCATGTCGAGGTTGCCGCCGAGCTGGATGTCGGTGCCGCGGCCGGCCATGTTGGTGGCGATCGTCACCGCGCCGGGCCGGCCGGCCTCAGAGATGATCTGCGCTTCCTGCTCGTGGTAGCGCGCGTTCAGCACCTGGTGTGCGATGCGCCGCTTCTTGAGCTCGGCGGAGAAGGCTTCCGACTTTTCGATGCTGACGGTGCCGACGAGGATCGGCTGCCGGCGCTTGTGGCAATCCTCGATCTGGGTGATGACGGCCTGGGTCTTCTCCTTGAACGTCCGATAGACCTCGTCGTCGTTGTCGCGGCGCACGCAGGGCAAGTTGGTCGGGATCTCGATGACCTCGAGCTTGTAGATGTCCCCGAACTCGGTCGCCTCGGTCATCGCCGTGCCGGTCATGCCGGCCAGCTTCGGATACATGCGGAAATAGTTCTGGAAGGTAATGGAGGCCAGGGTCTGGTTCTCCATCTGGATCTCGACGCCTTCCTTGGCCTCGAGCGCCTGGTGGAGGCCCTCGGAATAGCGCCGGCCTTCCATCATCCGGCCGGTGAATTCGTCGATGATGACGACCTTCCCGTCCTTCACGATGTAGTCCGTGTCGCGCGAGAACAGCTTGTGGGCGCGAAGCGCCTGGTTCACGTGGTGCACAAGCGAGACGTTGTGGATGTCGTAGAGACTGCCTTCGCCGAGCTCGCCCGACGTGCGCAGCATGTCCTCGATGTGTTCGACGCCCGCCTCGGTCAGCGTGACCGCGCGCGCCTTCTCGTCCTTTTCGAAATCCTCGGGCGCGAGAGAGGGAATGAGCTTGTCGGCCTTGCGGTACATCTCCGAGGAATCCTCGGCCGGGCCGGAAATGATCAGAGGAGTCCGCGCCTCGTCGATCAGGATCGAATCGACCTCGTCGACGATCGCGAAATTGTAGGGGCGCTGGACCATGTCCTCCAGGCGGAACTTGAGGTTGTCCCGGAGATAGTCGAAGCCGAATTCGTTGTTGGTGCCGTAGGTGACGTCGGCGGCGTAGGACAGGCGCCGCTCCTCGTCGCTCAAGCCATGGACGATGCAGCCGACGGTGAGGCCGAGGAACTTGTAGATCTGCCCCATCCAATCGGCGTCACGTTTGGCGAGGTAGTCGTTGACCGTGACGACGTGGACTCCCTTGCCGCCGAGCGCGTTGAGATAGACAGGCAGCGTCGCGACCAGCGTCTTGCCTTCGCCGGTCGCCATCTCGGCGATCATGCCGCGATGGAGAACCATTCCTCCCATGAGCTGGACATCGAAGTGGCGCTGGCCGAGGGTGCGGCGCGCCGCCTCCCGGACCGTCGCGAAGGCGTCCGGCAGGATCTCGTCGAGCGAGGTTCCGCTATTGAGCTTCGCGCGCAGCACCGCGGTCTGGCCGGCAAGATCCGCATCCGACAGCGTTCGCAGATTCGCCTCGAGGGCGTTGATGCTCTCGACTTGGGCTTGGAGGCGCTTCAGGAAGCGCTCATTGGCCGAACCAAAGACTTTTCGCGCGAGAGCGCCGAACATGGGATGATCCTGATTGAGGCGCGTCCCGAGCGGGGAATCGGCGCCGGAGAGTTCGCTAAACACAGATAGGGACGCGATTCTCCCCTGTCAACGAGGTTGCCGCGGCCCTTGTGCCTGTGTAGCGGTTCGTGGTTAATGCCCGGATAACATTGGCTCAGAGCCTCTCGCACCCCGCCATGCCCGAACGCTCCCCTCTCGCTCCCGACCGGTTTCCCGCACTGCCTCCGATCGCCGGCGTTCGCCTTGCCGCCGGCGCCTGCGGCATCCGCTACAAGGGACGCACGGATCTCCTGTTCGTCGAGCTCGCGCCCGGGACGACCGCGGCCGGCGTCTTTACGCGCTCGTCCATGCCGTCCGCACCCGTCGATTGGTGCCGGAAGGCCGTGGGATCGGGGCGCGCGCGCGCGATCGTCGTCAATTCGGGAAACGCCAACGCCTTCACGGGCCGAATCGGCGCGGCCTCGGTCGCACGCACAGTCGCGGCGACGGCGCATCTCGTTCGGTGCGAGCAGCGCGAAGTCTTCGTGTCCTCGACGGGCGTGATCGGCGAACCGCTCGCGGACGAACGCATCACGGCGGCGCTGCCCCAGTTGCGCCGATCGCTGTCGGCGGAAGGCTGGGCCGAGGCGGCCGCGGCCATCATGACCACCGACACCTTCGCCAAGGCGGCGACGCGGACGGCCAAGATCGGCGGCAAACGCGTCGTCATCAACGGGATCGCCAAGGGCTCCGGCATGATCGCGCCCAACATGGGGACGATGCTGGCCTTCATCTTCACCGACGCGCGCATACCCGCGGCCGCTCTCCGCACGTTGCTCAGGAGCGCCAACGACCGCTCGTTCAACAGCATCACGGTCGATGGCGACACTTCGACGAGCGACACCGTTCTTCTCTGCGCCACCGGCCAGGCCGGCAACAAGGCTGTCGCGTCCGCGGCGAGCGCCCAACTCCGCGATTTTCGCGCGAAGCTCGACGAGGTGATGCAGGACCTGGCGCAACAGGTCGTGCGTGACGGCGAAGGGGCGCAGAAGCTCATTCGCGTGACCACGAAGGGTGCGGTGTCCGAAGCCTCCGCGCGCCGCATTGCGCTGGCGATCGCCAACTCGCCGCTCGTCAAGACCGCGATCGCCGGCGAAGACGCGAATTGGGGGCGTCTTGTCATGGCCGTCGGCAAGTCCGGCGAGCGGGCCGTGCCCGCGCGCCTCGGCGTCCGGATCGGCGGAGTCGAAGTTGCACGCAAAGGCATGCGCGTCACGGGCTACGACGAGGCGCCGGTCAACGCGCACATGAAGGGGCGCGAGATCGATCTCGAGGTCGACATCGGGCTTGGACGCGGGCGGGCGACGGTCTGGACCTGCGACCTCACGCACGGCTACATCAGCATCAATGCGGACTACCGCAGCTGACGCCTCGTCTCGCGAGCGCCGGCTCAAGACCGATCGCCTTCTTCTTCGCCGGCCCGCGCCGACCGACGCGCGCGCAATCGAGGCCCTCGTCAACGACGAGGACGTGGCGCGCTTCACGGCGAACATCCCGCACCCCTATCCGTTCGGTGCCGCAATCAAATGGATCGCGGGGCTGTCGGACAGCATCGAGATCGTCTGGGCGATCGAACGGCTGGAGGATGCGACGCTCATCGGCTGCGTCGGCATGCGCCTCGTGCGCGAGCACCGGACCGCGATCCCCGGTTATTGGATCGGCAAGCCCTACTGGGGCCGAGGCTATGCCACGGAGGCGCTCGGTGCGGTGCTTGCCTATGCCTTCGACGTGAGGCGCGTCGCGCGCGTCGACATCAGGGCTATGCCCGGCAACGGTGCCTCCATTCGGGTCCAAGAGAAGCTGGGCTTCGTCCTGACCGGCATGGCCACGGAGACGGCCCCGGCGCGCGGCGGCACGATGGACGTCGAGGTGCGGACCCTCACCCGTGCGGCCTACGAGGCAAGGCGGTTGTGACGAACATACCAACCATTCTCGTCGCGGCCGTGGCGCTCATCGATTCCGACGGCCGCGTCCTCCTCGCCGAACGTCCGGCGGGCAAATCCATGGCGGGCCTGTGGGAGTTTCCGGGCGGCAAGGTCGGCGCGGGTGAGACGCCCGAGGAGGCGCTCATCCGCGAGCTCAGGGAGGAGCTCGGCATCGACGTGACGTCGAATTGTCTGGCGCCCTTCACCTTCGCGTCCCACCGATACGAGGACTTCCACCTTCTGATGCCGCTGTACGTGTGTCGCGTCTGGCAGGGCCTGGTCGAGCCGCGGGAGGGCCAGCGTCTGGCCTGGGTCAGGGCCGAGCGTCTCGCCGACTATGCGATGCCGCCCGCCGACCGGCCGCTCGTCGCCATGCTGCAGGACCTCCTCTAGCCGGGCGCTCGCATGAGCGCATGTCATCGCCCGCATGAGGGAATTGCCGTTGTCCGGCCCCGCGAAACTCCCTAGTTGTTGTGGCCGCTCGAGACCCCCGGGGGAAGACCCGATGCCCACCGCCGCGACCGCCCGCCCGAACCTGACCAGTTGGCTGATCGTGATGGTCTGCTTCCTCGGCCTGAGCATTTCGTTCAGTGCGCGGTCGATCTTGGGCCTGACCATGCCGCTCTGGGAGCGGGAGCTCGGCTGGTCGCGAAGTTTCATCTCGACCGGCGGCGCGCTGACGCTCCTCACCATGGCGTTGATCGCGCCCGTCACCGGCAACCTCGTCGACCGCTTCGGGCCGAGGCGGGTGTTCCTCGCCGGGCTTGCGGCCATCGCGGCCGGCATGGGCCTTGCGTCCGCGACGTCGAGCCAGTGGCAGTTCATCCTGCTGTACTGCGTGCTCGCGGGCGCAGGCTTTGGCATCGTCGCCATGCACGTCGTGTCGACGACGATCGCGCTCTATTTCACGGAGAACCGCGGCCTTGCGACGGGGATTGGCGGCGCGGGCTCGACATCGGGCCAGCTCCTGATCATTCCGATCCTGGCGCTCGTGCTCGAGACCGTCGGCTGGCGGCTCAGCTATGTCACGCTGGCGGTGCTCGCCGTGGCACTCATGCCGGTCGTCATGATTTTCGTGAAATCCGGCCCCATCGCGACGGCCCGGTCCGCGGTGGCGCCGGCCGAGCCGCTCGGCCGGCGGCTGGGTTCTCTCCTGAGAAGTCCCGTATTCCACGCGCTCTTCTGGAGTTATGCCGTCTGCGGCTTCACGACTTCGGGCGTGATCGAGACTCACATGTTGCCCTATGCCGCCGCGTGCGGGTTCCCGCCGCTCGACGGTGCGGCCGCTTACGGCGTGCTGTCGGCCTTCAATCTCGTGGGCATGCTCGGGGCCGGTTACTTGAGCGACCGCGTACACCGCCCGACGCTTCTTGCGACGATCTACATCGTGCGCGGCCTGTCCTTCATTCTGCTCATGCAGATTGTGGGCGATCTCAAGCTGCTGTTCACCTTCGCGGTCATGTTCGGCTTGGCCGACTACGCGACCGTGCCGGTGACGGCCAGCCTCGTCGCGAGCCACATGGGCCTCAGGATCATGGGTCTCACCATGGGTCTCCTGACCGCGGGTCACCAGGCGGGCGGCGCGCTCGGCGCCTTCCTTGGCGGCGTGCTCTATGATCTCTTCGCGCAGTACGAATGGGTGTGGAGCGCCTCGATCGTGCTCGCGATCGCGGCAGGGTTCATCGTGCTTACGATCCCTGGGCGCGGGCCGGACCTGCGGCCTGCTGCGGCATTGGCGTGAACGGATCTCCGCCTTACTTGCGCTTGAGGCTCTCGAGATAGGCCATCACGTCATCGATCTGCGTGCGGCTGAGTTTCAAGTCCGGCATGGGCGGGTGGGGTGAGGCCAGCCAGCCGCGCAATCGGGCTGGCGTCCGCGTGGGATCGTTCGCAATCGATTCGAAGGGCGGCGCTTGGTCGCCGCCCGATGTGCCAGGCTCGACGAGGTGGCAACTCGAACACCACTGCCGAGCAAGCGCGTGGCCGCTCTCGGCGTCTCCCGCATCTGCCCTCAGGGGCCCCATCGCCGCGATACCGAGGCTCAGTCCGATGACGACAGCCTTTGCACTGGCCATGCCTGCGCTCCGCGTTTTGAAGGAGCTTCGGCCTTGTCGCGCGCGTTTCCATTGATCTGTCTCAAGGCGCACCGGCCTGTCAGCGCGGTTTGGCCTTGATGCCCGTCGCGACCTCGGTGGCGCCGAGCGCATCGGACAGGCGCATGCGGGCGCTGCCCGGTGCCAAGGGCTTTTGCTGCGACTCGTGGGGCGCCCAGGCGGTGAGGAAGACGATCTGGAACGTCGCGGCAATTCGACCGTCGGGCTCGGCGAACCGCTCGCGATAGATATGGGCGGCCCGCATGAAGGTGCTGCGCCGGGTCGGGTTCGGCCGGCGCGCGCGGAGTGCGTTCGCCTCTCCCATGCCGCGCAGATCGTGCATGAGAGCGAAGGCATCGGCGAAGGTCACGCGGATGGTGTCGACATCGACGACGGGCAGGGCGAAGCCGGCCCGTTGGAGCAGCCCACCGAGCTCCCGCGCGTCCGCGAAGGGCGAGATCCGCGGGCTCGCGCCGCCTTCCTCCGCGAGCTCCGCTTCGAGCAGCACGGCGCGCAGTTCCTTGAGCGTCTCGCCGCCAAGGAGTGCCGCGAGGAACAGGCCATCGGGCTTAAGGGTGCGGCGTATTTGGAGAAGCGCGCCCGGAAGGTCGTTCACCCAGTGAAGCGACAGGCCGCTCATCACGAGGTCGAAAGAGGCATCGGCGAAGGGCAGGACGTCTTCCTCCGCTACGACCGCCTCAGTCCCCGCCCGGCGGGCCATCGCCAGGGCGGCATCGACCTGGACGAGCCGTTCGATCCCGCCGCGCTGGCCCCGCAGGCGCCCGAGCTCACCGCCATGGCAGCCAAGATCGAGGGCGAGCGGAAACCGGCGCTCGACATCGTCGAGACGTTCCAGGAGCCGCTCGCCCGCTTCCGCGATGAGGAAATCGTGCCGATCGAGGTGCCGGGCCGCCCGGCTCCGATGAAGCCTGACGAGGCGCCGGTCGAAGATCGCGATGTCCGAAGGCATGGCGGATGTATGCCATCGAGATGCCGCAGTGCCCAGCGCAAGATTCGTCGGCAGCCCGTCTCTCCGGGCGGGCTTTGGCAAAGAGGGTCAGGGCATGGGTGCGGCGATGGGAATTCGATCGTTCCTCTCGCGGAGTGGAGCCGCCGTGCTCGATGCGCTCCTCCCGCCGCAATGCCTTTCCTGCAGGGCCGAGGTGCGGGAGCCGGGGGCGCTGTGTCCCGCATGTTGGAGTGCTGTCCGATTCCTCGGCCCGCCGCAATGCGCGGTGTGCGGCGTTCCCTTCGACCTGCCGTCGCCGGACGGCGCACTCTGCGGGGGCTGCCTTGCCGAGCGGCCTGTCTACGGCGCGGCGCGCGCGGTCTTTCGCTACGATGACGGCAGTCGGGGCTTGATCCTCTCCTTCAAGCACGGAGACCGGACGGAAGCAGCGCCGGCCTTCGGTCGCTGGCTCGCGCGCGCCGGCGATGAACTCGTGGCGCGAGCCGACCTCATCGTGCCGGTGCCGCTCCATTGGACGCGGCTTTTCCGCCGCCGCTACAACCAGGCCGCGTTGCTCGCGCAGTCGCTTGCCAAGGTGAGCGACGTTCCGGTCGCGCTCGATCTTCTGCGCCGCCGGCGCGCCACGCCCTCTCAGGGTCGGATGAGCCGCTCCGGTCGGCGCCGCAATGTTCAGGCGGCGTTCGCGATCGGCGAGCGACGGCATGGCACGCTTGGCGGGCGCCGGATCCTCCTTGTCGATGACGTGCTGACGACGGGGGCGACGGTGGAGGCATGCAGCGCCGTGCTCCTTCGCGCGGGTGCCGCCTCGGTCGATGTGTTGACGCTGGCCCGCGTTGTATCATCGTCGTGAGCGACGAAGGGGAGGCGTGCCATGGAGAATGCAGGGCGACAGGCGGAAGCTGCGGACTGGCGGTTCACATTGGAGCAGGCGCGGCGAACACCGCTCGCGCCCGGACGGCTGTCGGCCCTTCTGTTCAGCCACGGCACTCTCACTGTCAGGCATTACGCACCCCGCGGGGTCGATACGCAGACCCCCCACGACCAGGACGAGGTCTACGTGGTCGAGCGCGGCACGGGCTGGTTCGAGGTGGCGGGGAGCCGCGTGCGGTTCGGGCCAGACGACGTTCTCTTCGTGCCAGCGGGGGTCGAGCACCGGTTCGTCGATTTCACCGACGATTTCGAGACCTGGGTCATCTTCTACGGCGCCAAGGGAGGCGAGGCCAAAGCCTAGGGGCTGGACGGGCGGCCCCCAGCAACCCAAGGTGATATACTGCGAGAAGGGTTGGAGACCCGCATGGCCGAAGTCGAGATCTACACAACGATGCTCTGCCCCTACTGTCACCGGGCGAAGGCGCTGCTCGACCGGAAGGGCATCCGCTACAAGGAGATCGACGTGTCCTACGATCCAGACGGACGGAAGGCCATGAGCGCGCGCGCGGAGGGGCGGACGACCGTGCCGCAGATCTTCATCGACGGGCAGCCGATCGGCGGCTCCGACGAGCTCGTGGCGCTCGAAGACGAAGGCAAGCTCGATCGACTCCTGGGAGTGTCGCCATGACCAAGTTCACCGTCGCTTGCGTGCAGATGAACTCGGGCCGTGAGTTGGCGCCCAACATCGAGGCCGCGCGGACCCTCGTGCGCCGCGCGCGTGACATGGGCGCCGATTTCATCACGACGCCGGAGAACGTCACGCTGCTCGACCGGTCGCGCAAGCAGCTTCTCGCGAAGGCGCGGCCGGAATCCGACCATCCGGCGATCCCGGCTTTCAGCGAGATGGCACGCGAGACGGGCGCGTGGCTCCTCGCCGGCTCTCTCACCATCAAGCTCAACGAGGAGCAGACAGCGAATCGCTCCTACCTCTTCGATCCCTCGGGCAGCGCCGTCGCGCAATACGACAAGATCCACATGTTCGACGTGGACTTGAAAGGCGGCGACAGCTATCGCGAATCGGCGACGTTCCGCCCCGGTGGCGAAGCCGTGCTCGCACCGACCCCCTGGGGGCTCTTGGGCATGACGGTGTGCTACGACGTCCGCTTTGCCTATCTCTACCGCGCTCTTGCCCATGCAGGCGCGAGCTTCCTTTCCGTTCCGGCGGCTTTCACCGAGTTCACGGGGCGGGCGCATTGGCATGTCCTCTTGCGCGCGCGAGCGATCGAGACCGGTTGTTTCGTTATCGCGCCAGCGCAGAGCGGTTTGCACGAGGACGGCCGTCGGACCTACGGCCATTCGCTCGTCATCGCACCCTGGGGCGAAATTCTGGCCGATGGCGGCGAAGGCGTCGGCGTCGTGACGGCCGTCATCGACACCTCGCGGATCGAGGAGGCGCGCGGCATGGTGCCGGCGCTCACCCACGACCGGACGTACAAGGGACCGTCGAAGCCCGTCGTCAGCGGTAAGGCCCAAGCCTCGGGCGACTGAAGCGGCCGCTCAGCCGGTCGTCGGCAGCACCACGATGTTGCCGAAGAACGATTTCGAGACGAACAGCGCCTGCGCATCGCGAAAGCGCGCGAGCGGGAAAGTTGCAGCAAGCAAGGGCTTCACGCGGCCTGCGCGGATGTAGCCGAGCAGCGCCGCGAAGTGTTTCGCGTAGCCGATCGACACGCCGTAAAGCGTCAGCCTCTTGAGATAGATCGTCCGGATGTCGAAGGGCACGACCGCGCCGCCGATGGCGCCCGCCGTCACGTAGCGCCCGCCGGGCCGCAACAGCGCCAAGATATCCGTGAACAGCGGCCCGCCCACGACGTCGGCCGCAGCGTCGACCGCCCGTTGGCCGATCGCCTGCCGCACCATATCGTGGAGGTTGCCGCCGTCGCGGGCGATGGCATAGGTGGGTCCAAGCTCGCGCACTCGCTCCAACCACGGCGCGCTCGTCACGGCGATCGTCTCGGCCCCGCGCGCCTGCGCGAGCTGCACGATGGCAGAGCCCGCGCCGCCTGACGCGCCAGTCACGAGCACGCGTTCGCCCTTGGCGACGCCCGCCGCATCCAGCATATGCTCGGCGGTGATGTAGGCGCACGGGAAGGTCGCGAGTTCGGCATCCGACATCGCGATGTCGCCGACGGCATGCGCGTTCTCGGCGGGCAGTGTCGTGTATTCGGCATAGCCGCCGTCACGGCTCGAGCCGAGCGATCCGACGAACCCCAAGGTCGAAGGCGAATCGCCGTAGATCACGAAGTTGCACAGCACGCGCTCGCCGATGCGGGATGGGGGCACGGCCGGGCCGACGGCGGCAATTCGGCCGACGATGTCGCAACCTTGGATGCGGGGCCAAGTCCCGGGGACGCGCCCGGCCGCGGTCTGCGCCTCGGGATCGCGATCGGTGCCGTAGCGCCCCTCGCGGCTCCAGACGTCCGTGTTGTTGAGGCCACAGGCGGTCACGCGAATCAGGACCTCGCCTGCCGCCGGCACGGGTGTCGGCACCTCCGTGTAATCCAGCATCTCGAACCCGCCATGGCCGCGTGTGACCACGGCTTTCATCGTGCGAGGAATGGACTCGGTCATGGCCGCCTGCTCCGCGAATGTTATGGGGACGATGCCCTTGTCGTGTCGGATAGCTGCGCGGGATCGGTGTTGCCGCCGCAGATGACGACGCCGACCCGTTCGCCCGCCGCGGGGCGATAGACACCCGACAGCAGGGCCGCGAGCGCCGTGGCGCCGCCGGGCTCGGCCACGACGCGCAATTCCCGCCACAACGCGCGCTGCGCCTCGCGGATGGCGTCGTCCGTGACAAGCACGACGCGTTCGACAAGGCGCTTTGCGATCGGAAAGACGATCGAGCCGATGCGCCGCGCGCCCAGCGAATCCGCGGCGATTCCGCTCACTTCGACGTCGACCGGCGCGCCCGCTTCGAGCGCCCGGGCGAGGGTGGGCGCCCGGGCCGGCTCGACGCCGACGACCCGCCCGCGCCCGGCGTACCAGGAAGCGACGCCGCCGATCAGCCCGCCGCCGCCGACCGCGATGAGGATCGTGTCGAGCGCCGGCGCTTGACCGTCGAGCTCGCGCGCGAGCGTTCCCTGACCCGCGATCACGGCCGGATGGTCATAAGCGTGGATGTCGAGGGCGCCCGTCTCGGCCGCGCGCCGCCGACAGGCCTCGAATGATTCGGCATAGGCGCGACCGACGACGTTGACGACGGCACCGAGCTCGCGCAGCCGTTCGATCTTCACCGGCGAGGCGATCTCGGGCACGAAGATCTCGGCCTTGATGCCCAGGCGCCGCGCCGCATGGGCGACCGCGACGCCGTGATTACCGCCCGAGGCGGCGATGACACCGGATGCCGGCACCTTGCCCGAGAGAATCCGATTGAAGGCGCCACGCGGTTTGAAGGAGCCGGCGTGCTGCAAGCATTCGAGCTTGAGCGTGAGGCGCGCGGCCAGTCCGAACGCGTCGGCCTCCAGCACCGCGACGGGCGTCACGCGCAGGTAGGAGGCCGTGCGGCCGTCGGCGGCCTCGATGTCGTCTCGGGTGATCGTCATGGCTCGAGGTGCGTCGCTCGATTGGTCGAAGGCGGTGGTTCTGCGGTCCACGATGGCGACCAGGTCAGGCGTTACCATCGGTTGATTCGACGAAGCGGGCAACTCGCTTGCGTGGGGCGTCAGGAGATCGCGACACGAACCGCGGCGATTCGCTGGACGATGGCGGGGCGCGGCTCGGTGATCTCGACATGCTCGTAAGCCACGACCATAAGGCGGCCGCGTACAGCCTCGAGCAGTTCGCCTTCGCGCAGGAGATGCGCAGGGTTGCTCGGCCGGCCGAACCGTTCGTTGCCTTGGGCGAACGTCTCGTAGATGAGGGCGCCGCGGGGCGCCACGAGGTCCGGCAGGCGCGCAAGAAGCGGGCGCCAAAGGTAGTTGGTGACGACGACGCCCGCGAAACGTCGGGATTCGAACGGCCATGGGCTTCCGTCCTCGAGATCGGCCTCGATGATCTCGGCCGCCGGATTAGCACGGAGATCGGCGAGGCCGCTCGTGTCGCGGTCGATTCCGACCACCGAGTAGCCCAGGGCCAGGAAGAAGCGCGTGTGCCGTCCGCCGCCGGCCGCGATGTCGAGAACCGTCGAACGAGCGCCCGCGACCAGGGGGATGGCCGGCTGGAACCGCCTGACCCAGGAGGATGGCGCTTGAGAGGTCAGACTCGCGTCGGCCATACCCTATCCAAAGCCTTGTCTTTTTAGCATTTTACCTCATCTTAACGGAGCCGCTCCTATGGTAGCGGCGGGAAGAACCGAGTATCCGTGACGGCGCCATGATTGTCTTCGATCTCAAATGCAAGGCGGGACACGTGTTCGAAGCGTGGTTCCCCGACAGCGCGGCCTTCAAGCGTCAGAAGGCCAAGCGTCAGGTCGCGTGCCCGAATTGCGGCAATACCCAAGTCACCAAGGCCCCCATGGCGCCCAACATCGCGACCGGCAAAGGACGTGGGGCCGAGCCGACCGAGCAAGCCCCCGATGCCGCCGTGATGCTGGCCAAGCTCCGCGAGCATATCGAGAAGAACTGCGAATATGTGGGCGAACGGTTCCCCGAAGAGGCGCGCAAGATCCACTATGGCGAGACCGCCAAGCGCGACATTTTCGGCGAGGCGTCCGAGGATGATGCCCGTTCCCTTCACGAAGAAGGGATCGAGTTCCAACGCCTGCCCTGGGCGCGGCAGAACTCGTAAAGCCCGATTCCGGCGGCTCACGCGCCGGGGCGTAGGGCGAGGGCCATGTAGTTCACGCCCAGATCCGGGCTCAGCCCCCAACTATCGGTAATGGGATTGTAGCTGACGCCGGTGAGTGTCCGCAGCTCGAACCCCGCGCGGCGGAGTGCCGCCGCCATCTCGGAGGGCCGCACGAATCGCCGCCAGTCATGGGTCCCGCGCGGCAGCCAGCGAAGCAGGTATTCGGCGCCGACCACGGCAAGCGCGAACGCCTTGATCGTGCGATTGAGGGTCGACAACACGAGCGCGCCACCCGGGCGAACCAGCGCGCCCGCGGCCGCGATGAACGCGCCCGCGTCCGGCACGTGCTCGACGACTTCCATGGAAATCACGACGTCGAACATCGCGCCTTCGGCCGCGAGCTCCTCGGCCGTCGCGTGGCGATAGTCGCAAGCGAGCTCGCTCGCCCGCGCATGCTCTTTCGCCACGTCGACATTCTGTTCGGTCGCATCGATGCCCAAGACCTCGCCGCCCATGCGGGCGAGCGGCTCGGACAGCAGCCCCCCGCCGCAGCCGATGTCGAGGATGCGCAGGCCGCGAAGCGGATGCGGCGCCAAGGGATCGCGCCCGTGGAGGCCAGCGATCTGATCGCGGATGAAGGCCAGGCGGACGGGATTGAGCTGGTGGAGCGGCCGGAACGCGCCATCGGGGTCCCACCACGCATGGGCGACGGCGGCGAACTTGGCGAGCTCGGCCTCGTCGATCGACCCGCCCGGGGACGCTGGGGAATGGCGTGGGCTGCGGCTCATGAGAACCCTTTCCGTCGCCGCCGGCAGTTGCAACCCGCCGGCACTTGACAGTATGGGTACGGGCGCGCGTCCCGGCAACGGGGACAGGCAAAAGCGCGGCGGCAGGGCAAGAGCGGCAGATGGCGCGGATCGTCCAGAAATTCGGCGGAACATCGGTTGGCAGCGTCGAGCGCATCCAGGCGGTCGCCCGGCGCGTGAAGGCCGAGGTTGATGCCGGCCACGAGGTGGCCGTCGTCGTCTCGGCCATGTCGGGCGTCACGAACGACCTCGTGGGGCTGACCCAGAAAGTCTCGCCCTTGCACGATGCCCGCGAATACGACGTGGTGGTGGCCTCGGGCGAACAAGTGACGAGCGGGCTCGTCTCGATCGCGCTCCAGAGCCTGGACGTCTCCGCCCGGTCCTGGCTCGGCTGGCAGGTGCCGATCCGGACCGACGCGGTGCACGGCCGGGCGCGCATCGAAGGGATCGATACCGCCGAACTCGAGCGTCGGCTCAAGGAAGGCCAGGTCCCCGTCATCGCCGGATTTCAAGGCGTCGGCAACGACAACCGCATCACCACCCTCGGCCGTGGCGGCTCCGACACGTCGGCCGTCGCACTTGCGGCCGCGCTCAAGGCCGACCGGTGCGACATCTTCACCGACGTCGATGGCGTCTACACCTGCGACCCGCGGATCGTTGCGAAGGCGCGCAAGCTCGATAAGATCACGCACGAGGAGATGCTGGAGATGGCGTCGCTTGGCGCCAAGGTCCTGCAGACGCGCTCCGTCGAAATGGCGATGAACCACGGCGTGCGCGTGCAGGTTCTTTCGAGCTTCATCGATGCGCCGGGAACCCTTGTTGTCGACGAGAGTGAGATCGTGGAACAGGCAATCGTCAGTGGCATCGCCTACAGTCGGGACGAGGCGAAGATCACCCTGGTGGGCGTCCAGGACCGTCCCGGCATGGCGGCTGCGATTTTCGGACCGCTCGCGGATGCGAGCATCAACGTGGACATGATCGTCCAGAACGTGTCGGAGGACGGCAAGACGACGGGGATGACCTTCACCGTCACCAAGGCCGACCTCAATCGCGCGGTCAAGCTTCTGACCGAACAGCAAAGCCATCTCGGCTTCACGCGGCTCGTGCCCGATTCGAACGTCGTCAAGATTTCCGTTATCGGCGTCGGTATGCGCAGCCACGCCGGAGTGGCCCAGCGCATGTTCCAGACGCTGGCCTCCAAGGGCATCAACATCCAGGTCATCTCGACCTCGGAGATCAAGATCAGCGTGCTCGTCGAGGAGGAGTACACGGAACTGGCACTCCGCGCGCTCCATACGGCCTACGGCCTCGACAAAGATTAACGCGGCAAAGGTTAATCGCCGCCGGCGCGGGCCCGCGGTTGCTTCGCCCCGGGATTGTTTGCTAAGTATCGGTTCGCATTGCACCGAGCCGCGGGGCTGTGAGCGACAATCGGCTGTGGTGCCTGAGACGCCCGCGAGGGCGCTTCGCTGGTCCGCCGCTCTGCGGCGGCGCCCTTCACGGCAAGGCTTGTGGCGAACCGTAGAAAGAAAGCGTTTGAAGCTTTCGACGGATCAAGACGAACACATGACGGATGGCACGCCGTCTGATTTCGATGCGCCGCTGACGGCGAGGGTGGGCAGGCTTCTCGCCGAGGAGCGCGAGCGGCTGGGCTTGAGCGTCGAGCAAGCGGCCGAGGCTCTGCGCCTTAAGCCGTCCTACGTCGAATCGATCGAGAAGAGCCGGCTCGAAGATCTTCCGGGCACGACCTATGCGGCCGGGTTCGTGCGGGCCTATGCCGAGTTCCTCGGACTCGACGCGGTCGAGGTGCTCCGACGGTTCAGGGAAGAGACGGAGACCCTCACGCGGCGCACGGCGCTTTCCTTTCCATCTCCCGTCTCGGAGGGACGGGTGCCGAGCCGGTTCATCCTGATGGCATCGGCGGTCGTCGCGATCTTCATCTACGCGGCATGGCACTTCTTCACGTCGAGCGAGCGCAATATGGTCGAGGCGGTGCCGCCGGTGCCGGCACAGATCAGCCCGCCGCCGTCGGAGTCCGAAGGCCAAGACGGCGGAACCGACTCGGCGGGAACGATCGGGGCTGCGGACGGGTCCGCAGCCGTGTCGGCGCCGGCCGAACGCGCCGCATCGGATCCATCGAAGCCCGCGAGCAACGCACAGACAGACGGCCAGACGCCGCGTGGACCGGCGCAGGCGGAGGAGCAAGGGCACGCGGCTGCGCCGGCGCCGGTTGCGGCGGCTCCGACGGAGCAAACATCGGCGGCGACCGGCCAGGCGGCGCGTCCCAGCTCGGGCGGCGATACTGGATCGATCGCGGGCGCGGCACCGGCCATGGCGGGGCAGGACCCGCAATTGGCCTCGCGGCGGCCGGCGGGATCCGAGGGTGGCGATTCGCGCATCGTCATCCGTGCGAACGCGGACAGCTGGATCGAAATCCAAGACGGCGACGGATCGGTTCTGCTGCGCCAGATTCTTCGCACGGGCGACAGCTTCCGCGTACCCAATCGTCCCGGTCTCAGCCTGATGACGGGGAATGCCGGCGGTATCGAGATTTCGGTCGACGGCAAGCCGGGGCGGCGCATGGGCCCGACGGGATTCGTCCGGCGCAACATCCCGCTCGACCCTGACCAGCTCTCGTCGGGCGCCATCGGCGAATAGCGTGCCCTGACCGGTTGGCGCGGCAGGCCCGCGAGACCATATGTCTTTATGAAAACAGGTCTTTTGGGCTATAAACCCAGCGAAACCAACGAAATCGGGTGTCTGGCATGAGCGTTCGGCCTTATCGCAACATCGAGCGCCGAAAGTCACGCAAGATTCGGGTCGGCGCAGTCGCCGTGGGCGGAGACGCGCCCATTAGCGTCCAGACGATGACGACGACCCTCACCACCGACGTGGCGGGGACCGTTGCCGAGATCAAGCGCGCGGAGCAGGCCGGCGCCGACATCGTGCGCGTCTCGGTGCCGGACGAGGATTCGACGGCGGCGCTCGCCAAGATCATTCCGCAAGTCTCGGTGCCGATCGTCGCGGACATCCATTTCCACTACAAGCGCGCCATCGAAGCGGCCAAGGCGGGTGCGGCGTGCTTGCGCATCAACCCCGGCAACATCGGCGGCATGGATCGCGTGCGTGAAGTGGTCAAGGCGGCCAAGGACCACGGCTGCAGCATGCGGATCGGCGTCAATGCCGGCAGTCTCGAGCGCGATCTGCTCGAGAAGTACGGCGAGCCGTGCCCCGATGCGATGGTCGAGAGCGCGCTCAACCACATCCGGATTCTCGAGGACAACGACTTCTTCGAGTTCAAGGTCAGCTGCAAGGCTTCGGACGTGTTCCTCGCGGTCGCGGCCTATCATGGGCTGGCGGGCGCGTGTGATTACCCGTTGCACCTTGGCATCACCGAGGCGGGGGGATTGCGCAGCGGGACGATCAAGTCCTCCATCGGCATGGGTTCGCTTCTCTGGGCCGGCATCGGCGATACGATCCGCGTTTCTCTGTCGGCGGACCCGGTCGAGGAGGTCCATGTCGGGTTCGATCTCCTGAAAGCCCTTGGCCTCCGCCACCGGGGCGTCAACGTGATCTCCTGCCCGTCCTGCGCACGCCAGAACTTCCCGGTGATCAAGACGGTCGAGGAGATCGAGCGCCGCCTCGCCCATGTCAGCACACCCATGAGCCTGTCGATCATCGGCTGTGTCGTGAACGGACCGGGCGAGGCGCGCGAGACCGACGTCGGGTTCACCGGCGGCGGCCAGAACCATCACCAGGTCTATATCAACGGCGAGAAGCACCACGTCCTGCGCGACGGTAATATCGTCGAGCATCTGGTCGAGCTCGTCGAGAAGAAGGCCGCGGAGATCGAGGCGCGAAAGAGCGGAGACGCCGGCGGGTCGAGCGCGGGGCGCCCGGCCGCCGCCGAATAGGGGCATCAGGAGTTCATCATGTCGGCCCTCCAGCCGGTTCGCGGCATGCGCGACCTGTTGCCCGATGACAGTCGGCGCCATCGCCACGTCATCGAGACCGCACGGCTCGTCGCGGAACGCTACGGCTATCTCGAGATGAGTACGCCCATCCTCGAGGCCAGCGAGGTCTTCAAGCGCACGCTCGGTGATACGTCGGACGTGGTGACGAAGGAGATGTACACCTTTGTCGATCGCGGTGGCGAAGAGGTGACGCTGAGGCCCGAGGCGACGGCGGGCGTCGCGCGCGCGCTCATCTCCGGCGGGCTGGCCCAGGACCTGCCGCTCAAAGTCTTCGTGAACGGGCCCATGTTCCGCTACGAGCGGCCCCAGAAGGGCCGGTTGCGCCAGTTCCACCAGATCGATGTCGAACTGCTGGGTGTGGCGGAACCGGCGGGCGACGTCGAGGTGATCGCGCTGGGGGCTCGCATCCTCGAGGCGCTCGGCGTGCTCGAGCGGACGACGCTCGAGCTCAACACCCTCGGCGACGGGGAGAGCCGCGCGGCCTACCGCACGGCCTTGGTCGCCTATCTCGAGGGGCATCGCGCAAGTCTCTCGCCCGACAGCGTGGCGCGCCTTGAGCGCAACCCGCTCCGCATTCTCGATTCGAAGGACGAAGGCGATCGCAAGATCATCGCGACGGCGCCGGAGTTCACGGACTATCTCAACGAACCTTCGCGCAATTTCATCGGTGCCGTCCGGTCTGGGCTCGATGCGCTTGGCATCGGCTACACGATGAATCCCCGCCTCGTTCGCGGCCTCGACTACTACTGCCACACGGCGTTCGAGTTCACGACCACCGCCCTCGGCTCGCAAGGCGCGGTCTTGGCTGGCGGGCGCTATGACGGGCTCACCGAGACCATGGGCGGCCCACGGGTCGCGGGTATCGGCTGGGCGGGCGGCATCGAGCGGCTGGCCATGCTCATCGAGGCGGCCCCGCCGGCGATGCGCCCCGTCGCGATCGTCCCGATCGGCGAGACGGCCGAACGGCACGCTTTGGTGCTCGCGGATTCGTTGCGCCGCGACGGCTTCGTGGTCGAGCTCGGCTATCGGGGCGCGCTCGGCAAGCGGCTGAAGCGCGCGAGCAAGCTCAATGCGCGCGTGGCCGTCCTGATCGGCGATGACGAGCTCGCGCGCGAGGTCGCCACGGTGCGCGACCTCGATTCCGGCGAACAGACCCAAGTGTCGCTGTCGGCTTTGAAGGATGATCTCGCCCGCTATCGCTGAGCGGGCCTCGATCCCCCATAGTGAACGGATGCTCGATTTTCAAGCAAAGCTGAAGCGTGTGGTGGCTCGTTACGACGAGCTCGTCCACGCCATGTCGGAGCCGGGCACGGGCGGGACGCAGACCTTCGTCCGCCTGTCGAAGGAGTATGCCGACCTCACGCCCGTCGTCGAACGGATCCGCACGCTCGAGAAGGCAACGGGCGATCTGGCCGAACTCGACAAGCTCATGAACGATCCCTCGAGCGACCAGGAGATGAAGGACCTCGCGTCGGAGGAGTACTACGAGCTCAAGGGCAGGATTCCCGCGATCGAGCGCGAGGTGACGGTGCTGCTCCTCCCCAAGGACGCCGCGGACGAGCGGAGCGCCATCCTCGAAATCCGCGCCGGCACGGGCGGCGACGAGGCAGCGCTGTTCGCCGCCGATCTCTGTCGCATGTATCAGCGCTATGCCGAGAACCACGGCTGGCGGTTCGAGCTCATCAGCCTGAGCGAGATCGGCATCGGCGGCTACAAGGAGGTGATCGCCTCGGTCACGGGACGCGGCGTGTTCGCCCGTCTCAAATTCGAGTCCGGCGTGCATCGCGTCCAGCGTGTGCCGGCGACCGAGGCCAGCGGCCGCATCCACACCTCGACGGCGACGGTCGCGGTCCTGCCGGAACCGGAAGACGTCGACATCCAGATCGCTGAGAAAGATCTTCGGATCGACGTCTACCGCTCGTCCGGCCCGGGCGGGCAGAGCGTCAACACGACCGACAGCGCGGTGCGCATCACCCACCTCCCGACCGGCCTCGTCGTCCAGCAACAGGACGAAAAGTCCCAGCACAAGAACAAGGCCAAGGCCCTCAAGGTCCTGCGCGCGCGCCTTTACGAGCACCAGCGTGCCGTGGCCGAGGCCGAGCGGGCGGCGGCGCGCAAAAGCCAGATCGGCACGGGCGACCGCTCCGAGCGGATTCGGACCTACAATTATCCACAGGGTCGCGTGACCGACCACCGGATCAACGTGACCCTCCACAAGATCGAGAAGATCCTGGCCGGCGAGGCGCTCGACGAGCTGGTCGATGCGCTCATCGCAAACGACCAGGCCGAGCGCCTGGCGGAGCTCGAGTGAACGAAGGCACGACGATCGCGCGCTCGTTTGCCGCGGCGGCCGAACGCCTGGCTGCGGCCGGCATCGCATCGCCACGGCTTGATGCCCGGCTCATCTTCGCTCACGCGCTGGGCCTGTCGCCAGAGGCGATGATCGGGCACCACGCGGGCGTGCTCACGGACGCCCAGGCGGAGAAGGTTGAGCGGCTCATTCGACGCCGGATCGCGCGCGAGCCTGTCTCGCACCTCCTCGGGCAGCGCGAGTTCTGGAGCCTTCCTTTCGCGGTGACGCCCGATGTGCTCGATCCGCGTCCCGACAGCGAGACGATCGTCGAAGCGGTGCTCGAGATGCTGCCGAATCGGCAAGCATCGGTGCGCGTTCTCGACCTGGGGACCGGGAGCGGATGCCTGTTGCTCGCTTTGCTTGCGGAGCTGCCGTGTGCGACGGGTATCGGCATCGACCGCTCGATCGCTGCCTGCCGCATTGCCATGGCCAATGCCGCGGCGCTTGATCTCGCGGACCGGGCTTCCTTCGTCGCCTCCCATTGGGGATCGGCGCTTTCGGGATACTTCGATGTCGTCGTCGCCAATCCACCCTACATCGCGGACGACGTGATCGATGCCCTGGCGCCGGAAGTTGCGCTCCACGAGCCGCGCCTCGCGCTCGCAGGCGGGCCGGATGGCCTCGATGCTTACCGGTGCCTCGCGCTCGACGTGCCGCGTCTCATGGCAAGGGATGGATTTGCAGTCCTCGAAGTGGGTGCCGGCATGCACGACCCGGTCGCGCGGCTTTTCGGTCAAGCGGGCCTCGCTCTTGGCTGCGTGCGGCACGACCTTGGCGGCGTCGAGCGCGGCTTGGTCATGATGCACCGCACGCGGAACCGTTAATTGTTGTCAACAGGGAGGCTCCAAAAGTTGTGGCGAGGGAGGGGGGTTTTTGCTAAGAGTGCTGTCGCGCTTCAGCGCGTATTGCTCACAACAATCCGAACAGATCGCACACGTCATGTGTTCCGTCAGTGGATGGCACAGTGTGCCAAAGCGGGGCAACACGTTCCGGATGCGCTGCGCCCATAAATTCAAAGTGACACGGTGATGAGACAAGGCTCCAACCACAGGCGCTTACGCGGCCGCGGCAATGGCAAGCGACATATGATGTCGCCTCGGTCGCAGACGTTCGACAGTAACGGACCAGGAGGACGAATTCGCGGCAACGCCTACCAAGTGTACGAGCGCTACTTGGCGTTGGCCCGTGATGCCCAGGGGTCAGGGGATCGCGTCATGGCGGAAAACATGATGCAGCACGCGGAACACTACTTCCGCATCATTGCTGCCTCGAACGAAGCCATGGCTCTGCGCAACGGCGGCCGTCCCTTTGAGGGGCATGGCAACGGCGCGCCCGAGAATCGCTCCGAGGAAGGGCCCGATCAGGGTCACGATTCGGTCGAATCCGAGGATTTCGAGCAGACCCCGACGGCCTGAGTTATCGTTTTCTCTTCGAACGATGACGGCTCGTTCGACCTTCCGAGGTGAAGGTCGCGATGGTGACGCTTGGCCTCGCGCCAGGCGAAGCGGATATCGACCAGCCGTGCCTGGCGCGGTCGTCAGAAGGCGCTCGCTTGCCGGGACCGGGGATCGGCCGGGCCCGTCGACGCCATCCCATCCGCGGTTGATCTGGATCATCCCAAACCGTCATCGGGTGCCGGCACGGGCCTGCCCAACTCGCATTCCATGAGGTCTCGCGCGAAATCCTCGGGGTGGCGTGCCATCTTGCGGCGCGTCACCCGGTTCCCATATTGAGCAACGGACGCCGCAAGACGGGTCCACGTTTGTCGCCCGCCTCGTCGAGGGGGACAGAATCAAGCAAACGGAGTGGCCATGGATTTCGAGACTTTCACCGACCGTTCCAAGGGATTCATCCAGTCCGCCCAGGGCTTGGCGCTGCGCAGCGCCCACCAGCGGCTGGTGCCGGAACATCTCCTCAAAGTCCTGCTGGACGATTCCGAAGGGCTGGCGGCCAACCTCATTCGAGCGGCCGGTGGCGATCCCGCCCGGGCCTTGGGTGAGACCGAGGCCGCGCTCGCGAAAATTCCCAAGGTCGAAGGCGGCGGGGCGGGGCAAGTCTATCCGACGCCTGAGATCGCCCGTGTCTTCGAAAGCGCCAAGCAACTGGCGGAGAAAGCCGGCGACAGTTTCGTCGCGGCGGAGCGGCTGCTGCATGCGCTCGCGACCGTGGGTGGGACCGGGGCGGCCAAGGCGCTTGCCGCGGCCGGCGCCAAGCCCGACGGCATCGCCCGTGCGATCGAGGCGCTGCGCAAGGGACGCAAGGCCGACAGTGCGTCCGCCGAGGACAGCTATCAGGCGCTTGAGAAGTATGCGCGCGACCTGACGGAGAGCGCGCGCCAGGGCAAGCTCGACCCTGTCATCGGGCGGGACGAAGAGATTCGCCGCACGATCCAGGTGCTCTCGCGGCGCACGAAGAACAACCCCGTGCTGATCGGCGAACCGGGCGTGGGCAAGACGGCCATCGTCGAAGGGCTGGCGCAGCGCATCGTGAACGGCGACGTTCCGGAGAGCCTCCGCGAGAAGCGCCTCATGGCCCTCGACCTCGGCGCGCTCATCGCGGGCGCCAAATTCCGCGGAGAGTTCGAGGAGCGCTTGAAGGCGGTCCTGGGCGAGATCGGGCATGCGGCCGGGGAAATCGTGTTGTTCATCGACGAGCTGCATACGCTCGTCGGCGCCGGCAAGGCCGACGGGGCCATGGATGCCTCCAACATGCTGAAGCCGGCGCTCGCGCGCGGCGAGCTGCACTGCGTCGGGGCCACGACGCTCGACGAATACCGGAAGCACATCGAGAAAGACGCGGCACTCGCCCGGCGCTTCCAGCCCGTCTTCGTGTCCGAGCCCAACGTGGCCGACACGATTTCGATTCTTCGCGGCCTCAAGGAGAAGTACGAACTCCACCACGGCGTCCGGATCACGGACAGCGCGATCGTCGCGGCCGCCACACTTTCCAACCGCTACATCACGGATCGTTTCCTGCCGGACAAGGCGATCGACCTCGTGGACGAAGCAGCGAGCCGCCTCCGCATGGAGGTCGATTCGAAGCCGGAGGAGATCGACGAGCTCGACCGGCGCATCATCCAGCTGAAGATCGAGCGCGAGGCGTTGAAGAAGGAAAGCGACAGCGCCTCGCGCGAGCGCCTTGGGAAGCTCGAGGGCGAGCTCAAGGAGCTCGAGGGCAAGTCGGCCGAGCTCACGGCCGTGTGGCGGTCGGAGAAGGAGAAGCTCTCCGACACGCAAAAGATCAAGGAGCGGCTGGACCACCTCCGGAGCGAGCTCGAAATCGCGCAGCGCAAAGGCGATCTTGCGCGGGCGGGCGAGCTCAAATACGGGCTCATCCCCGATCTCGAGCGCAAGGTTGGCGCCTCGGAGGGCGAGCACGGCACGCGCATGCTGAACGAGGAGGTGACGAGCGAGGACATCGCGGCCGTCGTCTCGCGCTGGACGGGCGTCCCGGTCGATCGCATGCTCGAGGGCGAGCGAGAGAAGCTCCTCCGCATGGAAGACAGTCTGAAGGCGCGGATCATCGGCCAGGAAGAAGCCTTGGTCGCCGTCAGCAACGCGGTTCGCCGCGCGCGCGCAGGCTTGCAGGATCCCCATCGCCCGATCGGCTCATTCCTGTTCCTGGGCCCGACGGGCGTGGGCAAGACAGAGTTGTGCAAGGCCCTTGCCGCGTTTCTCTTCAACGACGAGCAGGCGATGCTCCGCGTCGACATGTCCGAATACATGGAGAAGCACGCTGTCGCGCGGCTGATCGGTGCGCCGCCGGGCTATGTCGGCTATGAGGAAGGCGGGGCCCTGACGGAGGCTGTGCGCCGGCGTCCCTATCAGGTGATTCTGTTCGATGAAGTCGAGAAGGCGCATCCCGACGTCTTCAACGTGCTCCTGCAGGTGCTCGACGACGGCCGTCTCACCGACGGGCAGGGTCGCACGGTTGATTTCCGCAACACGCTGATCGTGCTGACGTCGAACCTCGGCAGCGACGCGCTGGCGAACCAGCCGGAGGGCGAGGATTCAGAGGCCGTGCGGGGCCAAGTCATGGCGGCCGTGCGCGTCGCATTCCGGCCGGAGTTCCTGAACCGGCTCGACGAGATCCTCTTGTTCCATCGCCTGACGCGCGCCCAGATGAAGGGGATCGTCGACATCCAACTGAAGCGCCTCGAGGCGCTCCTCGGAGACCGGCACATCGCGCTCGATCTCGACGAGAGGGCGCGCGCGTGGCTAGGCGATGCCGGCTACGATCCCGTGTACGGCGCGCGGCCCCTGAAGCGCGTCATCCAGCGCGCGCTCCAGAATCCGCTCGCGGAACTCATCCTCAACGGCTCGATCAAGGACGGCGAGACCGTCAGCGTGAGCGCGGGCAAGGACGGTTTGACGATCAACGGCAAGAAGGCCAAGGCCGCGTAGGTTGGGTGCTTCGCCTGCGCCTGGCCGTCGCGATTGGCGGGCGGAGCTCTCCGGCGCGCGCCCGGTCCGGTCCTGGGGCGTCAGATTTCCGTGATGGGAATGTGGCGTGGCTGTCCAGCCACGCGGTCGAGCCACGCGCGCACGGCCGGATAGGGCGAGAGATCGTGATCGCCCTCATGGGCGACATGGGTGTAGGCGTAGAGCGCAATGTCGGCGATCGTGACCCTCTCGCCCACGAAGAAGCGGGCCGATGCGAGGTGGCTCTCCATCACCGCCAAGGCCTGCCGCCCTCGCTCGAGCCGATCGGGCAGTTCTTTCATGCGCGGATGCGTCCGCCCGAGGTGCTTGATGATGTAACGCGGCGTCGCGACGTAGGGCTCGTGCGAGTACTGCTCGAAGAACATCCATTGGAGCACCCGGGCGCGCGCGAGGCGGGCTTGCGGAAGGTAGGGTGTTCCCTCGGAGAGGTAGAACAAGATCGCGTTCGATTCGGCGAGACAGGCTCCGTCGTCGAGTTCGAGCGCGGGAATCCGGCCGTTCGGATTCTTGGCGAGAAAATCGGGCGTGCGCGTCTCGTTGCGGTCGATATCGAGCTCGACGCGCCGGTAGGGGATGTCGAGAAGGTGCAGCAACAGCCTTGCCTTGTAGCCGTTACCTGAATCGGCGTTGTCGTAGAGCGTGACCATGGCGCTGCGTCCTTCCGGGTGCGCCGATCCTGGCGTCGGGCCTCGACCACGACAATCGAAGCTTTCTTATCAATCGCTCAGGAAAATTTATGGATGGCGTACGGCTAAGAGGCCGAGCCAGACGGCATCTGTTGGAGGAGGCCGGAACGCGGGCCGGCCGATCAGCGGCTCGCGACGCGCTTGGCCTCCGGCAGGCCGCGGAGCTGCTCGTCGACGAGGGCCACCTGGCTGCGGAAACGGGCCAGTTCCTGTCCCTCGAGTTTCCGGCCGGACGGCATTTTGATCGCCGTCGGATTGATCTGTGTGCCGCCGAAGAGGACCTCGTAGTGGAGATGCGGCCCGGTCGAGAGTCCGGTCGTACCGATGTAACCGATGACCTGGCCTTGGGCGACATGGACGCCGTGGCGGACGCCGCGCGCGATGCCGCTCAAATGCGCATAGGCCGTCGCGTAGACGCTGGTGTGGCGGAGGCGCACATAGTTGCCGTACCCCGCGTTGGACCCAGCCATCTCGACGGTTCCTGCGCCGGCCGCCATGACGGGCGTGCCTTCGGGTGCTGCGAAATCGACGCCGCGGTGCATCGTGGTGTAGCCAAGGATCGGATGGAGCCGCTGGCCAAATCGCGACGAAAGCCGCGCGCCGTCGACGGGCGTGCGCAGCAGCGCCTTCTTCACGCTTTCGCCCTTTTCGTTGAAGTAGTCGGCTTCGCCCTGTTGGGGCGTGAAGCGGAAAAGTCGGATCCGCTTGCCGCTCAACGTCAGCTGCGCATAGGCGATGGCGCCGGTATGGACCGGTTGGTCCGTATTGTCGACATAGCGCTCGAAAAGGATTTCGAAATCGTCGCCAGGCTGGATCTCGCGCTGGAAGTCGACGTCGTAGCTGTACAGCTTGAACAGCTCGGCCATGAGCGCCGCGGGCACGCCTTGCTCGAGGCCGGCCTCGTAAAGGCTCGATTCGATTCGCGCGCCGGCGTAGGCCACTTGGAACTGAACGGGCTTTTCGATGGAGTTCGCGGCGAAGGTTCCGTCCTCGCTGCGTTCGATCGAAACATCCTCGCGGAAACTGACCGGCACGACGATGCCGCGGAGACGGTCTTTGCGCGATTCGTCGGGGGCGAACCGCATGGTCAGCTCTTGGCCGGGCTTGAGCTTGCGCGGGTCGTAGTGAGGCTTGAGAGCGGCGATGGCCTCATGTGCCTCATTGGGCGAGGCCCCGCCCGCGAGCAGGATGTCGAGGATCGTATCACCCTTGCCGACTTTGAAGGTCCGCTCGGGCGCGACGGCGCGAAGGGCGCGTTCGGCGGAGAGGTGGCTGGCGTCGAAATAGTCGCTCCAACCGCGGGCCGCCCTCAGCGAGTCCCCGACATCGATGGCCGTGCCGACATAGGGAAGGCCCAGCACGATCAAGGAGCCGAGCGTGGCTGCGGTTCCGAGGCCCATGGCGAGGGACAGGACGAAGCCGGCGCGCGGCCGCGCGCGCCGGCGGCGCTGCGCTCTCTCGCGATCCTCAAAGGTGAAGGGAACCCCCATGGACGATCCGACCCCCCGAGCCTTGCCGTTGCCGGCCAGCGTTTTCGCCAATGGAAATAACAGCGTGCCCCGGCTGGGGTGCCCTCCCCATCCGCAGGCCGCGTTAACCATACGGCACAATGCGAATCACCCCCTCCCTTGTCAACTCATCATTCCCAGGAATATCAGGATGATCTGAGTGGATATTGAGTCGTCACACGGTGATTTCGCGGGAAACTGCGGATTTCATCGGAAAACATGTTGAATAGCACTTCGCGGCCCACCGCCACGTGGGGGTAGGGGGAGAGTTAAATTAAGTGTTGCACCGCAACCTGCGAGTCTTTATAAAAATCCGTTACGGCAGGGCCGTACCTCGGTCCTGCTCCTCCGGTTATTGGACATTGTGAATCGCGCGGAAGGGATGCGCAGGCGGCGGTGTGTTCTCGAAAGAGGGCATTCCTGCTCGTCGTGCGCTTCCTGTGACACCCGACTTTCGGGTTGTCGCAAAGCTAAATGATGAGTGGGTCAACGAACGCTTGTCCGTCCGATCGGCGCGAGCCGATTGGTGGGCGAGCAACAGTCAACTTGAGAGTTTGATCCTGGCTCAGAACGAACGCTGGCGGCAGGCCTAACACATGCAAGTCGAGCGCGTGTAGCAATACACGAGCGGCGCACGGGTGAGTAGCGCGTGGGAATCTGCCCTATGGTGGGGGACAACCTCGGGAAACTGAGGCTAATACCGCATACGTCCTTCGGGAGAAAGACTTATCGCCATAGGAGGAGCCCGCGTCCGATTAGCTAGTTGGTGAGGTAATGGCTCACCAAGGCGACGATCGGTAGCTGGTCTGAGAGGACGATCAGCCACACTGGGACTGAGACACGGCCCAGACTCCTACGGGAGGCAGCAGTGGGGAATATTGGACAATGGGGGCAACCCTGATCCAGCCATGCCGCGTGAGTGATGAAGGCCTTCGGGTTGTAAAGCTCTTTTGGCGGGGACGATGATGACGGTACCCGCAGAATAAGCCCCGGCTAACTTCGTGCCAGCAGCCGCGGTAAGACGAAGGGGGCTAGCGTTGTTCGGAATTACTGGGCGTAAAGGGCGCGTAGGTGGCCCTGCAAGTCAGGCGTTAAAGACCCAGGCTTAACCTGGGGAATGCGCTTGAGACTGCGGGGCTTGAGACCGGAAGAGGAGAGTGGAATTCCCAGTGTAGAGGTGAAATTCGTAGATATTGGGAAGAACACCAGTGGCGAAGGCGGCTCTCTGGTCCGGTTCTGACGCTAAGGCGCGAAAGCGTGGGGAGCAAACAGGATTAGATACCCTGGTAGTCCACGCTGTAAACGATGCGTGCTAGACGTTGGCAGGCCTAGCCTGTCGGTGTCGCAGCTAACGCGTTAAGCACGCCGCCTGGGGAGTACGGCCGCAAGGTTAAAACTCAAAGGAATTGACGGGGGCCCGCACAAGCGGTGGAGCATGTGGTTTAATTCGATGCAACGCGCAGAACCTTACCAGGCCTTGACATGGGGAGTATGGGGTTGTGAAAGCAGCTCCTTCAGTTCGGCTGGCTCCCACACAGGTGCTGCATGGCTGTCGTCAGCTCGTGTCGTGAGATGTTGGGTTAAGTCCCGCAACGAGCGCAACCCTCATCCTCAGTTGCCAGCGGTTCGGCCGGGCACTCTGAGGAAACTGCCGGTGACAAGCCGGAGGAAGGCGGGGATGACGTCAAGTCCTCATGGCCTTTATGGCCTGGGCTACACACGTGCTACAATGGCGGATACAGTGGGGAGCGAAGGAGCAATCCGGAGCCAATCCTCAAAAACCGTCTCAGTTCAGATTGCACTCTGCAACTCGAGTGCATGAAGGTGGAATCGCTAGTAATCGCGGATCAGCATGCCGCGGTGAATACGTTCCCGGGCCTTGTACACACCGCCCGTCACACCATGGGAGTTGGCTTTACCTGAAGCCGGTGCGCTAACCGCAAGGAGGCAGCCGTCCACGGTAAGGTCAGCGACTGGGGTGAAGTCGTAACAAGGTAGCCGTAGGGGAACCTGCGGCTGGATCACCTCCTTTCTAAGGACGTTCGGAGTGGCGACATTCCGGACACAACCTTACACCCGCCCTCACTTGAGGGCGCACCGCCGCCGGCGCATCCCTTCCCGTATCCGCTGACCAGATGACAGAGGTCGGATCTCCTGCCGGCGCGATGGTCCTCGCGATCACCGCGTCGAGCGTGCCGACCCGATCATCGGGGCTGTAGCTCAGTTGGGAGAGCACCTGCTTTGCAAGCAGGGGGTCGACGGTTCGATTCCGTTCAGCTCCACCAGTGTCGTGCGGCCAGTGCCGCGCCGATGGAGCCGGAAGCAGGACGAGTGAGCGTGACGCTTCCAGCCATGGCCCTTTTCAGTTTTGACGCGTGTCTCTGGTGAGGGCCCGTAGCTCAGCTGGTTAGAGCGCGCGCTTGATAAGCGTGAGGTCGGAAGTTCAAATCTTCCCGGGCCCACCACTGACGGGCCCGCGAGCGGATAGCGCGAGATTTGCGAAAACAGAATCCTTCCAAGGATGCCCGCGTGACGGCGATGCGCCGTTCGCGAGATGCCGAGGAAGCGGTGATGTTGGACATGGTGAAGAGAGTTTTGGCAGGGCTGCGGCCCTGGCCGACTGCAAGGTGCGAGCCCTTACTCGGGCGAGTGCTGAGGAGACGGCCGGAGACGCGGTCCATGTCAAGTTGGCCACGAAATAGGTCAATGCGAAGTCGCGAACGAAGACTGAGGGACGAGCAATCGGATCTGAGTCTGCGTGAGCGATGCTGAGCAAGCGCCAAAAGGGCATTTGGTGGATGCCTTGGCACCAAGAGGCGATGAAGGACGTAGCACCTTGCGAAAAGCCCCGGGGAGTTGGGAGCAAACTTTGATCCGGGGATGTCCGAATGGGGAAACCCGACCCGCAAGGGTCATCCATGTCTGAATTCATAGGGCATGGAAGCAAACCCAGCGAACTGAAACATCTCAGTAGCTGGAGGAAAGGAAATCAACCGAGACTCCGCTAGTAGTGGTGAGCGAACGCGGACCAGGCCAGTGGCGTTGGTCGAACGACCGGAAGCGTCTGGAAAGGCGCGCCAGAGTGGGTGATAGCCCCGTACGGGAAGAGTTCGATCAGCGTCCTCGAGTAAGGCGGGACACGTGTAATCCTGTCTGAAGATGGGGGGACCACCCTCCAAGCCTAAGTACTCCTTGGTGACCGATAGTGAACAAGTACCGTGAGGGAAAGGTGAAAAGCACCCCGATGAGGGGAGTGAAAGAGTCTCTGAAACCGAATGCCTACAAGCAGTCGGAGGACGAGGCGGGCTTTCGGGTCCGTCGGCGTCTGACGGCGTACCTTTTGTATAATGGGTCAGCGACTTCGTCTTAGTAGCGAGCTTAAGCCGGTAGGCGTAGGCGCAGCGAAAGCGAGTCTGAATAGGGCGACTGAGTTACTAGGATGAGACCCGAAACCGAGTGATCTAGCCATGAGCAGGTTGAAGGTGGGGTAACACCCACTGGAGGACCGAACCCACGCCTGTTGAAAAAGTCGGGGATGACTTGTGGCTAGGGGTGAAAGGCCAATCAAACTCGGAAATAGCTGGTTCTCCGCGAAATCTATTTAGGTAGATGGTCGTGCGATTGCCGCCGGGGGTAGAGCACTGGATGGGTAAGGGGGACGCGAGTCCTACCGAGCCTAACCAAACTCCGAATACCGGCGAGTACAGCACGGCACACAGACCTCGGGTGATAAGGTCCGGGGTCGAGAGGGAAACAGCCCAGATCGCCAGCTAAGGTCCCCAAGTCATGGCTAAGTGTGAAAGGAAGTGGGAAGGCCTAGACAACCAGGAGGTTGGCTTAGAAGCAGCCATCCTTTAAAGAAAGCGTAACAGCTCACTGGTCTATCAGCCGTCCTGCGCCGAAAATGTAACGGGGCTCAAGCCATGCACCGAAGCTGCGGGTGTGCGTGATCTTCGGATCGCGCACGCGGTAGCGGAGCGTTCCGTAAGCCTGCGAAGGTGGCTCGCGAGAGCTGCTGGAGGTATCGGAAGTGCGAATGCTGACATGAGTAGCGACAAAGAGGGTGAGAAACCCTCTCGCCGAAAGTCCAAGGGTTCCTGCGCAAGGCTAATCCGCGCAGGGTGAGCCGGCCC
>JAXMCE010000021.1:0-42860 GCA_046349515.1 Alphaproteobacteria bacterium
CGACGGCCCTCATCTCCGCCGTGTTCTTCGTCGTGGTGGCCGTGGCCGTGGTTCTTCTCGTTCCGGTGCTGCAGGGGCAGGTGATGGAGTTCGTCGCGAACGTGCCGAGCTATATCGACCTCGGCTCGCAGCTCGTCCACCGCCTTCTCATGCAGGTCGAATCGCGCCTCTCGGCGGACGACATCGGCAAGTTGCGCGAGGCGGTCGGCAGCCACGCGGGCGAGGTGCTGGGCTGGCTCGGCACCGTAGTCAAGCGGGTGCTGAGCGGGGGCACCGCCTTCCTCAACGTTCTCTCGCTCGTCTTCATCACGCCGCTCGTGACGTTCTACCTCCTGCGCGACTGGCCGCGCATCGTTGCGCGCGTCGATGACTGGCTGCCGCGGGACCACCGCGAGACGATCCGCGACCTCTTGCATCAGATCGACGGGACACTGGCCGGGTTCGTGCGCGGCCAGGCGCTGGTCTGTCTCGTCACCGGCACGCTCTATGCGCTGGGCCTCAGTCTCGTGGGACTGCAATTCGGCCTCCTGATCGGCATGGCGGTCGGCGTGCTCACGGTCTTGCCCATGGTGGGCGCCACGATCGGGGCGGTGGTGACGATCGGGCTCGCGGCGCTCCAGTTCGGCACCTGGAAGGGCACGCTCATCGTCGCCGCGGTGTTCGTCGTCGTGCAGGCCATCGAGGGCAACGTGCTGTCGCCGAAGCTGGTGGGCGACCGGGTCGGCCTCCATCCCTTGTGGATCGTCTTCGCGCTGCTCGCGGGCGGCGCCTTGTTCGGCTTCCTCGGCGTCGTGCTGGCCGTGCCGGTTGCCGCGGCGTTGGGTGTCCTCGCGCGATTTGCTGTTGCGCGTTACCTCGCGAGCCCGTACTACCGCGGGGATACGGAGCGGGGGCCCGTACCGTGAGTACAGAGCAGCTGCCCTTCAAGTTCGAATTCCGGCCGGCGCTCGCCATGGACGATTTTGTCGTGGCACCGAGCAATCGGGAGGCCATCGCGTGGCTCGACCGCTGGGCCGAGTGGCCGGCGCCCGCGCTCTCGATCTACGGGCCGCCTGGCTGCGGCAAGACCCATCTTGCCCATGTGTTCGGCGCCTCGACGGGCGCGGTCCTGCTCACGCCCGACATGCTGGACGAGGCGGATCCGCCGATCCTTCTCCACGGCTCGCGGTTCTGCGTGCTGGCGGACGCGGGGCGCGCGGCCGAGCAGCGCGACCGCGCCTTCCTCCACCTTTACAACGTCGTCTCCGAGCTGCGCGGGCGCCTGCTTCTCACCTCGCGGCGTCCGCCGGCGCGCTGGTCGGTGGCGCTCGCGGATCTTCGCTCGCGCGTCACGGCCTTGCCGGCCGTGGCGATGGCCGAGCCGGACGACGTGCTCATCGCCGCGGTGCTGGCCAAGATGTTCTCCGACCGGCAGCTGCGCGTGGCGCCGGGCGTGATCGAGTATCTCGTGACGCGGATGGAACGCTCCTTCGCGGCCGCCCGGCGCGCCGTCGCCGTCATCGACGACGCGGCCATGGCGGCGCGGCGCAACATCACCGTTCCGTTCGTCCGCGAGGTCCTGCGTTCGCATCATCTCGACAAGGCGAATTGAGCGGAGGGACGGCGGATGGATCTCGGCATTCGTGGCCGGAAGGCCATCGTCTGTGGCGCCAGCAAGGGGCTTGGCCGCGGCTGCGCGGAGGCGCTCGCGCGCGAGGGATGCGAGGTCACGATCGCCGCGCGGTCCGCGGGGCCGCTCGAGGAGACGGCGGCCGCGATCCGCAAGGCGACGGGCGCGGTCGTCCGCACGGTCGCGACCGATGTGACGACCGAGGCCGGGCGCCATGCCGTGCTCGCGGCGTGTCCCGAGCCCGACATCCTCGTGAACAATGCCGGCGGGCCGCCGCCCGGGAGCTTCCGCAATTGGGACCGGGACGAGTGGATCAAGGCGCTCGACGCCAACATGCTGACGCCGATCTTCTTCATCAAGGCGACCGTCGACGGCATGATCGCACGCCGCTTCGGGCGCATCGTCAATATCACCTCGACCTCGGTGAAGGCGCCGATCCCGATCCTGGGCCTCTCGAACGGCGCCCGCGCCGGCTTGACCGGATTCATCGCTGGCCTCGCGCGCGAGACCGTGCAGCACAACGTGACGATCAACAACCTCCTGCCCGGGCCCTTCGATACCGACCGCCTCCGATCGACGATCGCGGCGACCGCCAAGGCGACCGGCCAGACCTACGAGGCCGCCCATGAAGCGCGCCGGAAGGGCAATCCGGCCGGCCGGTTCGGGACGGCCGAGGAGTTCGGCGATGCCTGCGCCTATCTTTGCAGCGCCCAGGCCAGCTTCATCACCGGCCAGAACTTCGTCCTCGACGGCGGCGCCTATCCCGGCACGCTTTAGGCGCGTGGACGTCGTCCTCAGGCGTCAGAAGAAGGTATCCGTATAACCGTCGGAAAATTCTGGAACATTTTCTGATTATTGAGCTGTGTCATCGGCCCAAGAGCGGTCTTGCGCGGAGCATCCCGGCTTTCTAGCTTGGTCGGCGGACGATATCCCCGACGGCCCGTGGAACAAGAACTCGAGCTCAAGCTTCGACTGCCGGCCGGCCATCTCCGGCGACTCGCCCGCCAGGCGATCGTCCGCGATTCGCTCACGGGACGACCGCGCACCGAGCGTCTGAAGACCGTCTACTTCGACACGCCCGACCAGCGCCTGGCACAGCAGGGCATGGCCTTGCGCGTGCGCCAGATCGGGCGGCACCGCATCCAGACTCTCAAAGTCGCCCAGCCCAACGGAACCGGCGGCGAGGCCATGCAGCGTCACGCCGAGTATTCGGCGCCCGTCCGCGGCCATGCGCCGGACCTCGCGCGGCTCGGCGAGGAGGGGCTGCCCGATGCGCTCAAGGATGACGGCGCGGGAGACCTTGCCGAAGTCTTCCGGACCGAAGTCACGCGGCGCGTCTACCCATTGTCGATCGACGGATCGGTCATCGAACTCGCCGTCGATCATGGCGAGATCATCGCCAAGGGTCGGCAGGAGCCTGTCTCCGAAGTCGAGCTCGAGCTGAAGTCGGGCGACGAGCGGAGCCTCTTCGAGGTCGCGCGGCGGCTGGCCGAACGTCTGCCTCTCACGATCGAGCACCGAACGAAGGCCGATCGCGGCTATGCCCTGTCCGTCGGCCGGGCGCCTGAGCCGCGATTTGCCGGGCGGATCGACCTCGAGAGCGACTGGACGGTGCGGCGGGGGTTCGTTGCGGTCGCACGCAATTGCCTCAAGCAGCTCTACGGGAACGAGATCGCCGTGCTGGCCGGCGACGACGCCGAAGCCGTTCACCAGCTTCGCGTCGCGGTCCGCCGGCTGCGCGCGGCCTTCACCGCGTTCGGCCCGGCGCTGACCGAGTCCGCGGTGTCGCGGTTCCGCAGCGATCTCCGCTGGCTGCAGCGCGAGCTCGGGCCGGCGCGCGATTGGGACGTTTTCCTCAAAGAGACGCTGGCGCCGTTGCGCCAGGAGCTTCCGAGCGACCAGGGCCTCGGCGCGCTGGCGGCGCGGGCCTCTGCCGCGCGGGTCGCGGCCCATGAGCAGGCGCGCGCGACGTTGCGCTCCCAGCGTTACGCGCTCTTTCAACTTCGCTTCGAGCATTGGCTGGGGGAGGGCGAGAGCGAGGGGACGTCGCTTCTCGATTTTGCGCGCGAGACGCTTGCCCGGCGCGACCGCAGGCTCAAGAAAGCGGCACGCGAGATCGCGGGCGCGTCCCACGAACAGCTCCATGCGATCCGCATCGCCGCGAAGAAGTGCCGCTACACGGGTGAGTTCTTCCGAAGCCTCTTCGGACGCAAGGCGACGCGCAAATATCTGCGACGCCTGCGCCGCTTCCAGGACAGTCTCGGCAGTCTCAACGATGCCGCGGTGGCCAAGAGACTCGTCGCGGGCCTCGACATCGAGGATCGCGCCGTCGAGGCGATCCTCTCCGGCTGGTTTGCCGCGCGCATCGCGTCGGACATCGCGCTCAGCCGGGCGCTGTGGGAGAAGGTCGCCGCGACGGATCGGCCCTGGGACGATTAGAGCCTGGCGTTTGAAGGCACGGCGAAGCGTTCGAGTTCGCCCTCCTCGCGCGCGATGGTGTCCCACCGCTTGGCGTCGATGCGGATGACCGCGAGCCCGGCCGTCGGGTACTTGGCTGAGAGACGCTCGAGATCGTCTTTGGGCCCGCTCGCGGCCAGGCTTCGCGCGAGATCCTCGAGGCCCGGATTGTGGCCGATGACCATGACGCTGGCGACGCCCGCCTCCACGTGCGAGAGGCGGTCGAGGAGTTCCTCTCTCGTTGCGCCGTAGAGGCCCGCCTCGATTCGAATCACCGTGTCCGCCGCGAATGCCGGCAGGAGGAGGGCCAGGGTTTCGCGCGTGCGCTGGGCGGCCGAACACAAAATGAGCGCCGGCGTCATCGCGTGGTCCGCAAGATAGTGTCCCATCTCGGCGGCGGCGTCGCGCCCGCGCGCGTTCAGGGACCGATCGAAGTCGCGAAGCTCGGGCTTGGACCAGCTCGATTTGGCATGACGCAAGAGATAGAGGGTCTTCACGCCCGCCCTACAAATAGTTGTGCCATCGAACTGTCATCATTTCGTTGGGCCCGGTCCCATATATTGAAGACATCAGGGACAATTCGAAACGATTATCCTCTTTCGCCATGAACAGCGCGCTCAACCCATCGGCCCTTGCGGCCCTGCCGGAACCGGCTCTGCCGACGACCTCGCCCACCGACGAGGCGCGTTTCATCAATCGCGAATTGTCGTGGCTCGCTTTCAACGAGCGGGTGCTCGAGGAATCGAGCAATCTCAATCACCCGCTCCTCGAGCAGCTGCGTTTTCTCTCGATTTCGGCGAACAATCTCGACGAATTCTTCATGGTACGCGTCGCGGGCCTGAAGGCCCAGGTGCAGGCCGGCGTCGGCGAGCGCAGCCAGGACGGGCTTTCGCCGCGCGAGCAGCTCGACGCGATCGAAGATCGCGCGACGCGGCTCATGGCCGCGCAGCAGGCGCGGTGGTCGTCAATCCGTGCCGAGCTGAGCGCGAACGGCGTCGATGTCGTCGGCGCGGCCGATCTCAGCGCGGCGGACCGCGAGTGGCTGGAGCGTTATTTCCTCGAGACCATTTTTCCTGTCCTGACGCCACTCGCCGTCGATCCGGCCCATCCGTTCCCGTTCATCCCCAATCTCGGCTTCGCCATGGCGATCCGCGTGCGGCGGCTGCGCAATGCCGGGGAGATGACCGCTCTGCTGCCGCTGCCGCGCCAGCTCGGCCGCTTCGTCCGCCTGCCGGGCAAGGCCGTGCGCTACGTGCCGATCGAAGTTGCGGTGGGCCTCTTTCTGCCGGAGCTCTTTCCCGGCGGCGAGGTCGTCGAGCAGGGCTGCTTCCGCGTGCTCCGTGACAGCGAGATCGAAATCGAGGAGGAAGCCGAGGACCTCGTGCGCGTGTTCGAATCGGCCCTGAAGCGCCGGCGGCTTGGCAGCGTGATCGTCATGGCGTGCGAAGCGTCCATGCCCGAGACGTTGCGGACCTTCGTCACCGACGAGCTCGGCGTGCCCGAAGGCGACGTCTTCGCGCAGGAAGGGCTGCTCGGCCTCGCGGACATGGCCCAGCTCATCACGGACGAGCGGCCCGACCTTCTGTTCGTTCCCCACAAGGCGCGCTTCCCCGAGCGCATCCGCGATTTCGGCGGCGACTGCTTCGCGGCCATTCGCGCCAAGGACATCATCGTCCACCACCCCTACGAGAGCTTCGACGTGGTGGTGCAGTTCATCCGCCAGGCCGCGGCGGATCCCGCCGTCGTCGCCATCAAGCAGACGCTCTACCGCACGAGCGAGGACTCGCCGATCGTGAAGGCGCTCATCGAGGCGGCCGAGGCCGGCAAGTCGGTCACGGCGATGGTCGAGCTCAAGGCGCGGTTCGACGAGGAGCGCAACATCCGCTGGGCGCGCGATCTCGAGCGCGTGGGCGCCCATGTCGTTTACGGCTTCATCGACCTGAAGACCCACGCCAAGGTGTCCATGGTGGTCCGGCGCGAGAGTGGGGCGTTGCGGACCTACGTCCATTTCGGCACCGGCAACTATCACCCGATCACGGCCAAGATCTACACGGATTTGT
The DNA here is from genome assembly GCA_046349515.1 of Alphaproteobacteria bacterium. Taxonomy (GTDB): domain Bacteria; phylum Pseudomonadota; class Alphaproteobacteria; order CADEGL01; family CADEGL01; genus JBGPGW01. The sequence goes on from JAXMCE010000021.1 coordinate 6,127, forward strand.
CCTACTTCACCTCCGATCCGGCCCTCGCGCGCGACGCGAGCCGCCTGTTCAACTACATGACCGGCTACGGCCGGCCGGAGCCGCTGGAGAAGGTGGCGGTCGCGCCGGTGACGCTGAGGAAGACTCTCGTGAACCTCATCGAGGACGAGATCGCCCACGCGAAAGCCGGCCGGCCGGCGCAGATCTGGGCCAAGCTGAATTCCATCGTCGATGCCAAGGTCATCGATGCGCTCTACAGGGCTTCGACGGCCGGCGTCGCGATCGACCTCGTGGTCCGCGGCATCTGCTGCCTCCGGCCCGGCGTGCCCGGACTTTCGGACAACATCCGGGTCAAGAGCATCGTCGGCCGTTTCCTCGAACACTCGCGGATCGTCTGCTTCGGCGCCGGGCACCCGTTGCCCTCGCGCCATGCCAAGGTCTTCGTGTCCTCGGCCGACTGGATGCCGCGCAACCTCGATTGGCGCGTCGAGGCGCTCGTTCCCGTCGAGAACCCGACCGTTCACCGCCAGGTCCTCGACCAGATCATGATCGCTAATCTCAACGATGAGGCGCAGAGCTGGCATCTCGATGCGGAAGGAACCTACCGCCGGGTGCAGGCGGGGCCGAATGCCTTCTCCGCCCACACTTATTTCATGACCAATCCTAGCCTGTCGGGACGGGGCAGTGCGCTCCGCCGCGCTGCGACGGTTCCGCAACTCGTCCTCAAGAAGACGTAGCGTCCCTGCGGCCTGATTCGCTATAACGCCCCGCGAGCGGCGGCGAGCGGCCGGGCGGCCGAAACGGGAGCGGAAGCGCGAGATGGCAGGTGCGGAGCGCCGGTCCTTGACGGTCAAATCTGGCCGGATCGGCGTCATCGACATCGGTTCGAACTCGATTCGCCTGGTCGTCTACGAATCCCCGTCGCGCCCCCTCGTTCCGATCTTCAACGAGAAGGTGATGTGTGCCCTCGGCCGCGGCCTCGGCGAGACAGGCGCGCTCAGGCCCGAGGGAGTGACGCTGGCCCTCGACAATCTCACGCGCTTTGCGGCCGTGACGGCCGCGATGGGGGTCAAGACCCTCGAGGTCATCGCGACCGCGGCCGTGCGCGACGCCGAAGACGGTGCCGCCTTCGTCGCGGCGGCATCGAAGCGGTGCGGCTTCTCGATCCGCGTGCTCTCGGGCGTGGAGGAGGCGCGGCTCTCGGCCCAGGGCGTGCTTTCCGACATCCCGGAGGCCGATGGCCTCATGGGCGACCTCGGCGGCGGCAGCCTCGAACTCGTGACGCTCGAGCGCGGCAAGGTCGGGCCGCAGAGCACGCTGCCGCTCGGCCCGCTGCGCCTCCTCGATTCGAGCGGCGGCGAGCTCAAGAAGGCAATGGCCCAGATCGACGCGGCCCTCGATCTCTTGCCCTGGCTCGCTAACGCCAAGGGCAAGCGCTTCTACGCGGTCGGCGGATCCTGGCGGGCGCTCGCGCGGATCCACATGGCGCAGGTCGACTACCCGCTTCGCGTCATCCATCGCTACGAGGTCAAGCGCGCCAAGATGGAGAACGTCGTCGAGCTCGTGAGCAAGATGAGTCGTCGATCGCTTGAACGCCTCTCGGGTCTTCCGCGTCGTCGCCTCGACACGCTGCCCCTCGCCGCACTCCTCCTCGAGCGGATCCTTCGCCGGGTCGCGCCGAAACGCGTCGTGTTCTCGGCCAACGGCCTCCGCGAGGGCGTGGTGTACGACCGGCTGCCCGCGGAGACGAAACGCCTCGACCCGCTCTTGTCCGCCTGCACGGTATTGGCGGCGCAGCACTCGCGCTTTCCCCAGGCGGGCGAGAGTCTTGCGCGTTGGACGGCGCCGCTCTTTTCGGACGAATCGGTGGAGCACGCCCGCCGCCGGCATGCAGCCTGCCTCCTCAGCGACATTGCCGCGACAGACCACCCGGACTACCGGGCCGAGCAGGCATTGCTGCGCGTCATCCGCTCGCTCGTCCTGCCGAGCGATCATCCGGGTCGCGCCTTTCTTGCGCTGGCGGTCTTCGCTCGCTACGGCGGCGATGTGCGGAGCGGGGCGACGGAGTTGGTGCGCTCGCTGCTCGATGACGAGGACGTCGTCCGTGCCCGCAGGCTCGGTGTCGCCTTGCGCCTGGGCTACACGCTCTCGGGCGGGTCTCCGGAAATTCTCGACGACGTGTCTCTCGTCCTCGACCGCGACCGGGTCTCGCTCGACGTGGCCGCGCACCGCGCGGCCCTCATCGGCGAAGACGTGACGAAGCGTCTCAACCAGCTGGCCGATGCGCTCGATCGCAAGCCATCCGTGCTGGTCGCCGGCATGCGCCGAGGCGCCGCCGTCTGAGGGGCTTCAGGCGCGTCGCTGGCCCGAGCGCCGCTGCTCGAAGGGAGGGGCGCGTTCGACCATGTCGAGCCGCCGGCCCGTCACCGCGAGGGCCAGCCGACCTTCGATGAGGGCGAGCGCATCGGCGCCGAACACCTCGTGCCGCCAGCCGTGGAGCGCCGGGAGGTCCCGCTCGCCCGCGGCGATGCGCTCGAGGTCGGCGACGCTCGCCACGATCTTGGCCGCGACGTGGTGGGTCTCGCATTTCGATTTGAGCAGGACCTTGAGCAGCTCGACCACGGGTCCGATCCCGCGCGGGAGCTGCGGGCGATCGGGAAGGGCGGGGCAGTCGGCCTCGGGCAGCGCCTCGCCGCGCGCGACAGCGGCGAGGATCCCCTCACCGAAGGGACCCTCGGCGACCGCCCGCGGCAGCGCGCGGACTCGCGCCAAGTCCGCGACCCGCTTCGGGCGGCTCGCGGCGATCTCGAGGAGAGCCTCGTCTCGCACGACCCGGCTCCTCGGCAGGTCACGGCGCTGTGCTTCGCGCTCGCGCCACGCCGCGGTCTCGCGCAGGACCGCGAGACTGCGCGCGGACATGCCGCGCGGCTTCAGGCGTTGCCACGCCGAATCCGGATCGAGGCGATAGGCGGACGGATCGACGAGCGAGGCAATCTCTTCCTCGAGCCAGGATTCGCGCTTCGAGCGGCCGAGGCGCATGCACAGGTGCTCGTAGATCTTGCGCATGTGCGTGACGTCGGCGAGGGCGTAAGCGAGTTGCCGCTCGCTCAAGGGGCGCTGCGACCAGTCGGTGAAGCGCGAAGTCTTGTCGATGCGGGCGCCGACGAGCTGCGAGACGAGCGTCTCGTAGGAGACCTGCTCGCCGAAGCCGCAGACCATGGCCGCGATCTGGGTGTCGAAGATCGGCATCGGCACCCGGTCCATGAGATGGAAGAAGATCTCGATGTCCTGGCGCGCGGCGTGGAACACTTTGAGGATCCGCTCGTCGCCGAGAAGGGCGAGCAGCGGCGCGAGATCGAGGCCTGGGGCCAGCGGATCGATGACCGCCGAGTCGTCGGGCCCCGCGATCTGCACGAGGCAGAGGCGCGGCCAATACGTCTTCTCCCGCATGAACTCGGTATCGACGGTGACGTAGGGAGAGGGCGACAGGCGGGAACAGAGGGCCTCGAGCGAGGCCGTGTCGACGATCACGTCCATGGCGCGGAGCTATACACGGATCGCCCGATGCCAACAACGCCCACCTGCGGACCCTGTCCCTCCGTGGCGAGGTGCCGCGCCCGTCGCGCTGCCCCTTGGGCGTACCCATTGCGATAGGGGCAAATGGCTTTGACTCGGGTATGCCAAATTAACCATTATGAACGTCAAAGGAGCCGCGAGAGCTCCAAGGGATGGCCGCACCGTATGGTGCGGGAGCGGGAGGGGGGTCGGCCCATGGCCAAGCCATATGGCCTCATGGTCGGCGTTGTTTTTTCGGCATTCGCTTTGAGCGGATGCGTGTTGCCGGCTGCCGTGTCGATCGCGTCCTTTGCCTTCGATGGCGCGAGCTACGTCGCCACGGGCAAGTCCGTCCAGGATCATGCAATTTCGATGGTCGCCGATGAGGACTGCGCGCTGTGGCGCGTGGTCGCGGGGCGGAGCATCTGCGTCGAGAAATCGGAGACGACGATCGCCGCCCTGCCGGTCCAGCCGCCGCAGCGGACGCGGGATGGCGTGAGTGAGCCGACCGGGCTCGAGGCGTCGGCCCCGGATCGCACCGCGACCGCGCCGGAAGAGGGCGAGCGGCCGGCGTCGGCAGCCGTGGCGGCGAGCGAGGAGTCCTCGCCCGCGGCCGAGGCGCCCGTCGAACTGGCGGCGGCAGAGGAGCCCGCGCGCGAGGGGCGAACCGTCGGCGTCGTCGAGACCGATGCCCTTGTCGTCGAGGAGACCGCATCCATCCAGTGGGCCGAATTGCCGCGGAATGGCCCACTCACAGGTGGCGGGGAAACGTTCGATGGTGCTCTTTCGACGGATGCGACGGACGACCCGCCGCGGCCCAGGCTCGCGGTCGCAGCCACCAATCCGAATGCCAAAGTCGAGGCGCAGCGCATCCTGGCCGCGAAGGCGGCGGGCGTCGGACCCTTCGCGCTTGCTCCCGACGGCGCGTGGCGGCCGCTCGGCGCTCCAGAGCCGCAAGGCTTGGCGGCTGCCTTCGACGGGGCGCTTGGATCGGGCAAGGCCTCGTCCGTCCGGCTCCCCACCTCGACGGTCGAGGCAAGGAGCGTCTATCTGGTGTTCGGAACCTTCGCCGATTCATCGAAGGCCGATATCGCCGTCCGTCGCTACGCCGATTTCACGACGCACGTCTGGCGCGATTCGCGCGGAGGGCGTCGGCTCTACCGCGTGGTGACCGGCCCCTATGCGGCGGGCGAAGCCCATGCCGCGCTGAGTGCCGCGGCACGGAGCGGCGCACCCCACGTCTGGCTGCTCCAGTTCTAGGCCTCTCAGCGCGCGCAGACCGGCACGCGCGCTAGACGAGCCGGTCCGGCGGCGGACGGCCCGCGAAAAACGCATCGAGATTGTCCACGCATTTGTTTCCCATGCCGTCCCGCGTCTCGATGGTCGAGCTGCCGAGATGCGGCAGGAGGAAGGTGTTGGGAAGCGTGCGATAGGCTTCGGCGAGGCGCGGCTCCCCGTCATAGACGTCGAGCCCGGCGGCCGCGATCTTGCCCGAGCGGAGCGCCGCGATGAGCGCCTGGTCGTCGATGATCGAACCCCGCGCGGAATTGACGACGATCGCGCGGTCGCGCATCCGGCCGATCCGTCGCGCATCGAGAAAGCGCGTTGTCTCCGGCGTCGCGGGACAGTTGATCGAGAGGATGTCGATCGTGCCCAACATGGCCTCGGCGTCGGCGTGGAAGATGGCGCCGGCCTCGAGCGAGTCCGGGAGGCGCGTGCGGTTCGCATAGTGGACCGTCATGGCGAAGCCGCGCGCGCGGGCGGCGAGCGCGCGCCCGATGCGGCCCATGCCGAGAATGCCGAGATGCTTGCCGGTGACGTGGGTGCCGAGAAGCTGGGTCGGCGCCCAGCCGGTCCACTCGCCCATGCGCACCATGCGCTCGCCCTCGGCCGCGCGCCGCGCCGCGCCGAGGATGAGGAGCATGGTGAGATCCGCCGTCGCGTCGGTCAGCACGTCCGGCGTGTAGGTGACGCAGATTCCGCGGCGCTTCGCGGCCTCGATGTCGATGTGGTTGTAGCCGACCGAGAAGGTCGCGATGACGCGGACGCTCTCGGGCAGGCCCTCGATCACGGCCGTGCCCACATTGTCCGTCGCCGCGACGAGAAGGCCGTCGGCACCGGCCACGGCGCCGAGGATGTCGTGCGGCGCGTAGAGCCGGTCGGCCGGATTGAGGCGCGGCTCGTAGTCGCGCTTCAATCGCGCCTCGACGGCCTCGGTGAGCTTTCGCGTCACAAGGATGACTTTCTTGGACGGCATGGGGGGAAGCCTTTGGTTTCGCTGCGGAAAAGGCGCGCATTCTACCGTCTCCCTCGGATTCATGCCATAATGCGCGCCCCGGCGCGGCCGGGTGCCGCGCGGAGGTCTCTTTGGCTGTCCTGCATCACCGTTTCGATCGCAAGTTGACGCGCGCGGCCTTCGGCGGCGCGGCTCTCTCCGTGATCCTGGCGAGCGCGGGCGGGGCGGCCGATCTCGCGCCCTACCGCGCCGCCTATACGTTGCGCCTCGACAGCACGGGATCCGGTGCCTCGGTCGTCGATGCGCGCGGCGCCATGACAGCCGAGTGGGCCGAGGGCTGCGATGGCTGGACCGTCCAGCAGCGCATCGTCCTCGAACTCGTCAATGCAAATGACGAGGGCCTCGTGACCGACACGGGCTTCACGAGCTGGGAGTCCCGTGACGGTCTCAGCTATCGGTTCAGCCTTCGCACCATGCGCAACGACCAGCTGGCGGAGGAATACCGGGGCGACGCGAAGATTCCGGGCGTCGGCAAGGCGGGCGAGGCGCGCTACACGGTGCCCGAGAACCGGACGATGGCGCTTCCGGCGGGAACCCTCTTTCCCATGGTGCACAGCGCGGAGCTCGTGAAGGCGGCCGAGGCGGGCAAGCACACGCTGGTGGTCGTCGTCTTCGATGGCGCGACGAAGGAAGGGATGGCGGAAATCAGCGCCTTCATCGGCGGTCAGCAGACGCCGGACGCAAAGGAGAAGGGCGAGGCGCTGACCAACCGCAGCTCCTGGCCGGTGCGGCTCGCCTTCTTCAATGCGGGGGCCGACGCAGCCGAGCCGCAATACGAGCTGTCGCTCAAGATGTACGACAACGGCGTCGCCGGCGACCAGATCATGGATTTCGGCGACTTCCGCGTGCGCGCGAAGCTGCTCCGCTTGGAGCCCCTGCCGAAGCCCAAGTGCTGAACGGGCGCCTCAGCGCCGGCGCATGGCGTCGAGGCGCGTGAGGGCGAACGAGCCCACGAGGCCCGCGGCCGACAATCCCGCCATGACCACATAGGCGCCGCTGCCATAGCGGGCATAGAGGGGACCGGACGCGAGAAGCGCCGCCCCCATCGTGAGACCCATGCCGATCGCGGAATAAAGGCTCTGCGCCGAGGCCGCGAGGCCGGGCGGGGCGAGGCGCTGCACGATATGCATGGCGCCGAGATGGGCCGCGCCGAAGGTAAAGGCATGGAGGAGCTGGGCAAGGGAGAGGACGGCGAGGTCGCTCGTCGAGCTCATGACGAGCCAGCGCACGGTCCCCGCCGCGCCCGACAGGATGAGGAGGCCTGTCGGCCCAAGGCGCTGGAGCGCTGCGGCACCAAGTGCGAACAGCGCGACTTCGGCGGCGACCGCTTCGGCCGAGAGGAGGCCGATGGTGAGTTCATCGAAACCGGAGCGCTTCCAATCGACGGTCGCGAGCGCGTAGTACACGGCGTGGCTGGCCTGGAGCGCGCCGCAGCTCGCAAGGAGCAACGCAAAGCGCGGGTCGCCGAGGATGCGGCCGACCGCGCGCGACTGCGCCGGTGCCGGAGCCAGCGGCGGCTCGGGCAGGAAGGCAATGGCGAGGAGCATGAGCGCGACGGTCGCGACCAGCATCGCGATCACGAGGCCGATCGGGCGGCCGTCGAGGAGCCATCCGCCGCCGGCCGAGCAGGCGATGAAGGCGAGCGAGCCCCAAAGGCGCAGCCGGCCGTAGTCGAGGCCGCGGCGCGCGACGGCCGCCATGGTGACCGTCTCGCCGAGCGGCATCACGGCGGCATGGCTCACGCCTGCGGCGATGCCGATCACGAGCAGCATCCAGAACCCCTCGGCCGCCCAATAGGCGCAGTAGCAGAGGAGCGCGAGGGAGGTGAGGAGGATCATGGGCCGCCGGCGCTCGCCGAGGCGATCGGCGAGGGTGCCGATCGTGGGCGTGGTCACGACGCGGACGAAGGAGACGGCCGAGAGCAGCACGCCGATCTCGGCCGGTCCCATGCCGCGCGACTGGAGCCACAGGGGGAAGAACGGCAGGTGGATGCCGATGACGGAGAAGATCGCGGCGTAGAAGAAAGAAAGGCGCGCGGCGATCCCGCGGCGGCTCGGCTCCGGAGCCGTCACCAGCGGCTGGTGGGCTTGGCCAGGACCGCGAGCGTGTCGCCCGTCTCGACCCGGCCGGGCGCGCGGCGGCAGTAGAGCATGCCGGCGGTCTTGGCCCGCATGACAAGCGGCGCGCGCTCGGGCGCGTCGGGGAAATGGATCTGGCCGAGCGGCTGGCCCTTCTTCACCTCGTCGCGCAGCTCGACGAAGGGCTCGTAGAGCCCGCCATCCATCGCCATGGTGAAGCACGACATGTCCGGCGTCTCCATGACGCGGCTCTCGCGCCGGCCGCGCCATTCGGGGGTCTCGGGCTTGCCCTTCATCATGCCGAAATGCCGGAGCACGTTGCGAATGCCGGTCTCGGTGATGGCGACCGTCTCGGGCGTCAAGACGGCGCCCCCGCCGAGCTCGGCGCCGACGAAGATCTTGCCCATGGCCTCGACCGCCGTGTCGAGCATGCCCTCGGTGTCGAGCTCCTCGATCACGAGCCCGACCGGCGCGCGGAACGCCTTCATGGCCTCGACCGTGTCCGTCATCTGCTTCTTGTTCGGCAGGTAGTGGACCATCACGCTCGGCATCATGAACATCGAGTACCCGCCCGAGTGCAGGTCGTAGACCGCGTCGACCATGGGCAGGATCTCGCTGTAGACGTAGTCCGCGATCACCTGCGTGATCGTGCCGTTGCGGTCGCCGGGGAAGGTCCGGTTCATGTTGCGGCCGTCGATGGGCGAGAGGCGCTTGCCGGCCATGAGGGCCGGGAAGTTGAGCCCGGGGATGATGATGACGCGGCCCGCGATATCGCGCGCGCGGAGACTCCGGATGAGCTTCAAGAGCGCGACGGGTCCTTCGTATTCATCGCCGTGGTTGCCGCCGGAAAAAAGGATGGTCGGGCCCCGCCCGTTCTTCACGACCGCGATCGGCATGAGGAGGGTGCCCCAGCCGCTTTCGTTCCGCGAGTTGGGCACGCGCAGATACGACACCTGCTTTCCGCCCTTGTCGAAATCGATGTCGGTGCCGACGCGCGGGACACGCTTTGCCTTGGCCATCATCCTCTCCTGTCGTGTCGCGGGTCTCGCGACGTGCCCTTACGCCAACTCGTTCTTATAGAACTCGCCGTCCTTGAGGATCGCGCGCAGATGCCGGCCCTGCTCCTGGAGACAGTCGAGCTCCTCGAGCGGATTGCCGTCGACGACGAGAAGGTCGGCGCGGGCGCCCGGCTCGACGACGCCGATTTCGCCCTCCATCTGGAACAGCGCGGCCGCATGGATCGTCGCGGACCGGATGACGTCGATCGGTTTCTGGATCTCGCGGCGGATCGAGAATTCGAGCGACTGCTCGCCGTGCAGCATGCCGAGAAGGTCCGTGCCGTAGACAATGGTCACGCCGCGCCGGTGGGCGAGTTCGAGCGCCGCCATGCCGGCGTCCATCACCTCGAAAATTTTCGCATGCAGGTCCTTGGGCAAGCCCGCCTCAAGCCCGCGCTCCGCCAGGGTCCGGTAAGCCGAGAGCGTCGGCACGAGGAAGGCGCCCTTCTCGAGGAAAAGATCGGCGCTCCGCTCATCGAGCAGGTTGCCATGCTCGATCGAGCGCACGCCGCACTCGAGCGCGCGGTTGATCGCCCGCGCCGTATAGGCATGGGCCATGACGTAGAGGTTCGCGGCCTCCGCCTCCTCGACCGCGGCCGTGATCTCCTCGCGCGAGAATTGCGTGCTGGTGATCCGGTCGGTGGGCGAGGAGACCCCGCCCGAGACCATCATCTTGATGTGCGTCGCCCCTTTCCGGATCTCATCGCGCGCGGCGCGGCGCACTTCCGCGACGCCGTCGCAGACCGTGCCGAGGCCCGCGCAGCACGCGCATTGGTCGAGGCTCATCGTGCCGCGCGAGCGCATGTCGCCGTGCCCGCCTGTCTGGGACAGGGCATGGCCGCAGAAAAGAAGCCGCGGCCCTCGAATGAATCCCTCGTTGATTGCGTCGGCGAGACCGTAGTCGGCGCCGCCCGCGTCGCGCACCGTGGTGAAGCCGCGATTGATCATGCCTTCGAGGATGTGCACGGCACAGGCGGCGACGTAGCTTGGCGACAGTTCGCGGAGAGCCGCGAAATTCGCGGTCACGGCCGTGACGTGGACATGCGCATCGGCCAGGCCCGGCATGAGCGTGCGGCCCTTGAGGTCGAAGGTCGCCGCATCCTTCGCGCGGAGGCGTCCGTCCGAGACCTCGTCGATGCGCCCCTCCAGGATGGATACGCTGCGGCCGGGCAGGATCGTGCCCGCGCGCACGTCGAGGACATTGGCGTTCGTGAGGACGCAATCCATGGGCCGCCCGCGTCCGCGCGCCCTATGTGGCCTTGAGCGCGCGCTCGAAGACGGCCGGGTCGACGTTGCCGCCCGACAGCACGACCGCGACGGTCTTGCCCTTGCAGTCGACCTTGCCTTCGAGGACGGCCGCGAGCGCCACCGCTCCGCCCGGCTCGACCACGAGCTTCAAATCGAGGAAGGCCGCGCGAATGGCGCGAAGCACCTCCGCGTCGGTCACCACGAGCCCGCCGGCGAGATTTTTCTTGTTGATGGGGAAGGTGATCTCGCCGGGCGTGGGCGCCAGCAAGGCATCGCAGATCGACGTGGCCTTGGGGTTGTTCGAGACGCGCTCGCCGAAGGCGAGGGAGCGCGCCGTGTCGTCGAGGCCCATGGGCTCCGCGCTGTAGATGGACGTCGCGGGATTGATCGCCTTGATGGCGATCGAGCAGCCGGCGATGAGCCCGCCGCCGCCGCAGGGCACGACGACGATGTCGGGGCGCTTTCCGCGTTCCTCCAACTGCCGCATGAGCTCGAGTCCCGCGGTGCCCTGGCCCGCGATGACGTCGCCGTCATCGTAGGGTTTCACGAGCGTGGCGCCCTTCTCGGCCGTGATGCGCTGGCCGATCTCCTCGCGGCTTTCTCGCGCGCGGTCGTAGAGGACGACTGTCGCTCCCAGCGCCTTGGTGTTGGCGATCTTGATGGCGGGCGCATCCGACGGCATGACGATGGTCGCGGGCGCGCCCAAGAGAGCCGCCGCCGCCGCGACGCCTTGCGCGTGGTTGCCCGAGGAATAGCCGACGACGCCGCGCTTCCGGGCCGCCTCGTCGAGCTGGCTGATCTTGTTGTAGGCGCCGCGGAACTTGAACGCGCCGATGTGCTGCAGCACTTCGGGTTTCACATAGAGGGTACAGCCGAGGCGCTTGCTCAAGGACGGCGAGTGGAGGAGCGGCGTCAGGACGGCGTGGCCGTCGATCCGTTCTTTTGCCTTGAGCACGTCTTCGAAAGTGGGGGAGTGATCCATGGCGATTCCGGTCCCTGCGGCGGCGAAGTTAGGCCGAGTGTCGCGTGCGGCGCGGTGCCGATCAAGGGGCGGCGACGCCGTCGCTAACGCATCTCCTCCGGCGGGCGGATGTGGCGGAAGAGCGCGAGGAGCGCCAAGTCATACGCGATCTTGAGCGCGCCCCCGATGAGGAGCGGCCAGCCGAAGGGAGAGAGCTTGAAGAGATAGCCAGCGAGCATCGGGGCGGCGGCGGCGGCGAGGCTGCGCGGCACGGCGGTCACGCTCGCCGCGGCCGGCCGCTCCTCCGGCGTCACCACCGCCATGACGTAGGAGGTGCGCGTCGGCACGTCCATCTGCGAGAGAAGGCCGCGGCCCATGAGGAGGGCGAGCGCGAGCCAAAGCTGGTCGACGAAGGGGAGAAGCATCACGCAGAGATTGGCGGGGATGTGGGTGAACACCATGGTGTTGATGAGGCCGATGCGCGCGGCGATGCGCGCCGCGAGGAGGAACGAGAAGGCGTTGAGCACGTTCATCCAGAAGAAGACGGTCGCGGCCGCGGCGAGCGAGAGGCCGAAGCGATCGAAGAGCCAGAGCGCCAGGAGCGACTGGACGAAGAATCCGCTGCCGAAGGAATCGAGACTGAAGAGCGCGGCCATGCGGAAGACGATGGCCTTCGATGGTCCCAGCGGGGCCACGGGCCTCGCAGCCGCGGCCGGCGCGGGGCGGCTGAGCGTGCCGTAGAGGCACGCGGCACCAAGGCCGATCGCCGCGTAGAGCACGAACATGAGGCGCATGGCATCGAGACGCGCAAACCCTGCCGATACGCCGAGCGTCTCCGGGAGCGCCGCGAGCAGGGTCCCCGCCGCCGCGAGCATCGAGCCCACGAGGCTGTAGCGCGCGAAGAGCGCCGTGCGGTCGACATCGGCGACCGTATCGGTGAGAAGCGTGTGCTCGAGCGGGAGGAAGACCGTGACGTCCCCGGCCGACGGGTTGATCGTGCCGAGGAACGCGATGACGAGCAGCGGCCAGAAGCCCGAGAGCCCGGCGAAGGCCAAGCCGGTCGCGACCATGAGCGCCGAGCCCGCGAGGAGCAGGGTGCGGCGCGCGCGGCTTGCGGCCGTGGCGCCGACGGCCAGGGTCAGGAGGGCCGAGCCGAGAAGAGCCGCCGTCGACACGATGCCGACCGCGAAGGCGTCGAGGCCGAGCTCGAGGAGATAGGCGGGCAGAAGGACGCTCACGAATCCGTCGCCGACCGCGCGCAGGCCCCTGGCCGCGATGAGACGGCGGGCGTCCGGCGTGGCCGAGGCAGGCAGGAAGCGCAGACCCACGATGCGGACCCTCCGGCGAAGGCCGAGAGTGGTAGAGCCAAGCGTGCGCGCGGTCAAACAACGGGATTTTCGGGTGGTCCCTGAGGGCGTTCCATCGCCATTCCGGGGCTGCTATAAGGCGCGGGAATTGCGGTGCCCGCGACCGAGGCGCCGTTCGGGAGGAGCACCCATGGCCAAGACTATCGGACATTTCGTCAACGGCGCGGCCGTGACACCCAAGGACGGGCGCTGGGGCGACGTCTACAACCCCGCGACGGGCGAGGTCTCGGGCCGCGTGGCGCTCGCGAGCGCGAAACAAGTGGGCGAAGTCGCGGCCGCGGCCGAGGCGGCTTTCCCCAAATGGAGCGCCACCCCGCCCATCCAGCGCGCGCGAATCCTCTTCCGCTTCAAGCAGCTCGTCGAAGAGAACATGGACGCGCTCGCCGGCCTCATCACCGCCGAGCACGGCAAGACGATCAGCGATGCGAAGGGCTCGGTCACCCGCGGCCTCGAGGTCGTGGAGTTCGCCTGCGGCATTCCGCACCTGCTCAAGGGCGAGTTCACGGAGAGCGTCGGCACGAGCGTCGACAGCTGGTCGATGCGCCAGCCGCTCGGCGTCTGTGCGGGCATCACGCCGTTCAATTTCCCGGCCATGGTGCCCATGTGGATGTTCCCGATGGCGATCGCCTGCGGCAACACCTTCATCTTGAAGCCCTCCGAACGCGATCCTTCGGCCGGCATTCGCCTGGCGGAGCTCGCGCGCGAGGCGGGCATGCCGCCGGGCGTGCTCAACGTCGTCAACGGCGACAAGGAAGCGGTCGACGCGATCCTCAGCGATCCGCGCATCCAGGCGGTGAGCTTCGTCGGCTCGACCCCGATCGCCGAGTACGTCTACCACACGGGTGCCGCCAACAATAAACGGGTGCAGGCCTTGGGCGGGGCCAAGAACCACATGGTCGTCATGCCGGACGCCGACATGGAGCAGGCGACGGACGCGCTCATGGGCGCGGGCTACGGCTCGGCCGGCGAACGCTGCATGGCGATCTCGGTCGCCGTCGCCGTCGGCAAGGCGGGCGACCAGCTCATGGCGAAGCTCGAGCCGCGCGTGCGCGCGCTCAAGATCGGCCCCGGCACCGATCCCGACGTCGACATGGGCCCGCTCGTGACCAAGCAGCACCTCGACAAGGTGCGCGGCTACGTCGACCAGGGCGTCAAGGAAGGGGCCAAGCTCGTCGTCGATGGCCGCGACTTCAAGATGCAGGGCTACGAGAAGGGCTACTTCATCGGCGGCTGCCTCTTCGACGACGTGAAGCCCTCGATGCGCATCTACAAGGAGGAGATCTTCGGTCCCGTGCTCTCGGTCGTGCGCGCGCCCGACTTCGACACGGCGCTCAAGCTCGTGAACGACCACGAATACGGCAACGGCACGGCCATCTTCACGCGCGACGGCGACGCCGCGCGCACCTTCGCGAGCCAGGCCAAGATCGGCATGGTTGGCGTGAACGTGCCGATCCCGGTGCCCGTCGCCTATCACAGCTTCGGCGGCTGGAAACGCTCGCTCTTCGGCGACGTCAACATGCACGGGCCCGAGGGCGTGCGCTTCTACACCAAGATCAAGACCGTGACCTCGCGCTGGCCCACCGGCATCCGCGCCGGCGCCGAGTTCATCATGCCGACGATGCGGTGAGTCTCGTCACCGGCAACCTGAGCGGGATTTAGCGATGAGCGCGGAGCGCATCGGCGTCATTCATGCGACGCGGCTCTCGATCGAGCCGATCGAGGTGTCGTTCAAGCGTCTGTGGCCGGAGGCGAACCGCGCGCATCTCCTCGACGAGACATTGCTTCAGGACCGGCGCGCGGCCGGAAAACTGACGCCAGCCTTGTACGGGCGCATCGCGATGCTGGCCAACCACAGCGCGGATGCGGGCGCGCGGTGCGTCCTCTTCTCGTGCTCCGCCTTCGGTGCCGCGATCGAGGCTGCGCGGGCGCAGATGGCGATTCCGGTCTTGAAGCCCTACGAGGCCATGGTCGAGGCGGCGCTCGATGCGGGGCCGCGCGTCGTGGCGCTCTCGACCTTCGGGCCGACGCTCGACGAACTGGGCGAAGAGGTTCGCGCCGTGGCCGCGCGGCGCGGGATCAAAGTCGCGCTTCGCACCCAGGTGGCCGAAGGCGCGCTCTCGAAGCTCGAAGCGGGCGACGCCGAGGCCCACGACCGGCTTGTGGCGAAGGCCGCGGAGGCTTTCCCCGATTGCGACGCGCTCATGCTGGCCCAGTACTCGACGGCCTCCGCCGCGCGCCTCATCCCCGAAGCGAAAGGCCGGCGGGTGCTGACCAGCCCCGACACGGCGGTCGCGTGGTTGAAGCGCACGCTCGCGCCCTAAGGATCCATCAGTGCCTACGAGTGAGCGTCCCGCGGGAAGTAGGTTTGGGACGCGCGGGTGCTCAGACACCGAGATAGCGGTGCTGCAGTTCCTCCTCGGCCGCGAGCGCGGATGACGATCCGCTCCACACCACCTCGCCCTTCTCGAGCACGTAGTGGCGGTCGGCGAGCCGCGTCAGCGCTTCGACGTTCTTGTCGATGATGAGGATCGACTGGCGCGCCGCCTTGAGCTGCGCGAGGCAGGCCCAGATCTCCTGCCGGACGAGAGGGGCCAAGCCTTCCGTCGCCTCGTCGAGGATGAGGAGCTTCGGGTTGGTCATGAGCGCGCGGCCGATCGCCAGCATCTGCTGCTCGCCGCCCGAAAGGAGGCTTCCCATGGCCTCGCGCCGGTCGGCGAGCGGCGGGAAGAATGCGAAGACGCGCGCGACGGTCCAGGGTTCCCCTGTCGCTTGCCCGCGCGCGGCCGTCGCCAGAAGATTCTCCCGGACGGTCAGGTTGGGGAAGATCTGCCGCCCCTCCGGCACGAGGCCGATGCCGGCCGCCGCAACTTTGTAGGACGGCAGGCCGTGGATGGCGCGGCCCTCGAACAGGATCGCGCCCGACCGGATCGGCGCGAGGCCCATGATCGAGCGCACGGTCGTCGTCTTGCCCATGCCGTTCCGCCCGAGGAGCGTCACGACCTCGCCCGCGCGAATCTCGACGCTCACGCCGAACAGCACCTGGCTGTCGCCGTAGGCGGTCTCGATCCCGTGAAGCTCAAGCATGGGAACCGGCCTCGTCCACGCCGAGATAGGCCGCGCGCACCTCGGGCGATGCGCGGATGGCCTCGGGTGCGCCGCTCGCGATGACGCGGCCGTAGCTCATGACGGTGATGCGATCGGCCAGCGCGAACACCGTGTCCATGTCGTGCTCGACGAGAAGCAGCCCCATTTCGGCGCGAAGAGACTTGAGGAGCGTCACCATGCCGAGCGACTCCGCGCGCGCCATCCCGGCCGTGGGCTCATCGAGCAGAAGCAGCTTCGGCGCCGTCGCAAGCGCCATGCCGATCTCGAGCTGGCGCTGCTCGCCGTGGGACAGATCGCCGGCGAGCGAATCCGCGCGGTGATCGAGCCCGATGCGCGCCAGCACGGCTCGCGCCGGGTCGATCAGGGCGGAATCGCGCTGCGCCGGCCGCCAGAAGCGGAAGCTGTGCCCCTGATGGGCCTGGATCGCGAGTGCCACGTTGTCGAGGACGGAGAACGGGCGCAGCACGCTCGTGATCTGGAAGGAGCGCGCGAGGCCGCGGGCCGAGCGGGCATGGGCGGGAAGGGCGGTCACGTCGCGGCCAGCGAGGCGGATGGTCCCTTGATCGGGCGCGAGCTCGCCCGCGAGCTGCGCGAGGAGAGTCGTCTTGCCGGCGCCGTTGGGCCCGATGAGGGCATGGGTCTCTCCCATCCGCACCTCGATCGACACGCCGTCGCAGGCAAGAAGGCCGCCGAAGCGTTTGGTGATGCCTGCGGCCGCGAGAAGGACCTCGCTCATGGCCGCCGCCCCAGCCGCGCGACGAGCCCGTGAAGGCCACCCCGCGCATAGAGGGCGACGAGCACCAGGAACGGGCCCATGATGATGTGCCAGTGCTTGGTGAGGTCGGCCAGGAAGTGGCTCAGAAGGACGTAGGCGACGGCGCCGAACAGGGGTCCGAAGATCGTGCCGAGCCCGCCGAGGAGCACCATGACCATGATCTCGCCCGAGCGCGCCCAGCTCAGCATGTTCGGGCCGACGAACTGCGTCGCGTTGGTGAGAAGCGCGCCCGCAAGCCCGGAGAGCGCGCCCGAGAGCGCATAGGCGACGAGCCTGTACCGGAAGGTCGGGAAGCCGATGGCCCGCATGCGCCGGTCGTTCTCCTTGGCGCCGCGGAGCACGCGCCCGAAGCGCGATTCGACGACGCGGTGCGAGAGCGCGAGTGCGCCGAGCAGGACCGCGAAGACGACATAGTAGAACACCGTGTCGTTCTCGAGATCGAGGAGGCCGGGAAAGCTCGACCGCGACCACAGTGTCATGCCGTCGTCCCCGCCATAGCTCTCGAGGCTCGTGAACAGGAAGAACAGCATCTGCGCGAAGGCCAGGGTGATCATGATGAAATGGACCCCCGTCGTGCGCAGGACCACGGTGCCGGTCGCGAGCGCAAACAGCGCGGCGGCCAGCATCGCGGCCGGCCATTGGAGGTAGCCGCTCGTGATCTCGTGGCTCGTGAGGATGCCGACCGCATAGCCGCCGATGCCGAGAAAGGCCGCGTGGCCGAAGCTCACGAGCCCGCCATAGCCCATGACGAGATTGAGGCTCACGGCGGCGATCGCGTAGATCATCACGCGATTGAAGAGGTCGAGGTAGAAGGGCGCATCGAAGGCCCAGACCGCCAGCGGGACGAGGGAGAGCGCTCCCAGGATCGCCATGGCAAGAACGGGCGTCAGGTGCCGGGTCATCGCCTCACCGCGTGCGCGCGGGGAAGAGGCCCTGCGGCCTCAGGAACAGAACCCCCGCCATGAAGAGGTAGATGAGCATCGAGGCCAAGGTCGCCCCGGCCGTCTGCGCCGCGTCCTGGACCAGCACGAGGCGCAAGAGATCCGGCAGGAAGGCCCGGCCCATCGTGTCGATGAGGCCGATGAGAAGGGCCGCAAGAAAGGCGCCCCTGATCGAGCCGATTCCGCCGATGACGATCACCACGAAGGCGAGGATGAGGATGTTCTCGCCCATGCCGGATTGGACCGAAACGATCGGGGCGACCATGACGCCGCCGAGACCAGCGAGAACCGCGCCGAGCCCGAAGACGAGCGTGAAGAGGCGCCGGATGTTGATGCCGAGCGCGCTGGCCATGGCGGGGTTGGATGCGCCCGCGCGAATGCGCATGCCCGTCCGCGTGCGCATGACGAGCATGGAGAGGAAGAGCGCCACGAGAAGGCCGACGCCGATGACCACCAGCCGGTAGACCGGGTAGGGCGCGCCGCCGATGAGCGGGACCTGGCCCGAGAGGCTTTTCGGCAGGTTGATGAAGAGGGGGGCTGCGCCGGCGAGGAGGCGCGCGGCTTCGTTGAAGAAGAGGATGAGACCGAAGGTCGCGAGCACCTGGTCGAGATGGTCACGGCCGTAGAGCCGACGCAGCACGACGACCTCGATGAGGAGGCCGACGATGAGCGTCGCAGGCAGCGCCAAGGCCGCGGCGAGGAGGAACGAGCCGGTCCATTCGAGGAACACGGCGGCGAAATAAGCCCCGACCATGTAGAGCGAGCCATGGGCGAGGTTGATCAAGTTCATGATGCCGAAGACGAGGCTCAAACC
The DNA here is from genome assembly GCA_046349515.1 of Alphaproteobacteria bacterium. Classification (GTDB taxonomy): domain Bacteria; phylum Pseudomonadota; class Alphaproteobacteria; order CADEGL01; family CADEGL01; genus JBGPGW01. The sequence goes on from JAXMCE010000021.1 coordinate 24,304, forward strand.
CGCCGACACCAGGAACAGCATGACGCCCAACTGCAGACCGTTGAGCGTCTGTTCGAGGACAAGGAGGAGGTTCATCGACAATACTGGCCGGCGGGCGATGCGGTCATGGCAGGCAACGGCCGGCGCCCGGCCGTCCAGCCGGGACCTTCCGCCGTCGCGGCCGCGCGCCCCAACGCCGCCGGATTCAACCCTTCATCTTGCATTCCTTGGCATAGGAATCTGCGTGATTCAGCAGAACCGTGCCGCGGATGCGCGTGTCGTAGTTACCCTCGGAGTCTTTCACCACTTCCTGGATGTAGAAATTCTGGATGGGGAAGTGGTTGGTGTTGAACTTGAACGGCCCCCGCACCGACTTGAAGTCGGCTTTGGTGAGCGCGGCGCGCATGGCAGCCTTGTCCTCGATCTTGCCGCCGGTCGCGCGCACGGCACTGTCGATCAGCATGATCGAGTCATAGGACTGCGCGGCGTAGAAGGACGGGATGTAGCCGTACTTCTTCTTGAAGTCCGCGACGAACTTCTCGTTGGCCGCGTTCTTGAGATCGGGACTCCAGAAGAGGGTCGAGAGCACGCCGAGCGCCGCGTCGGCCTGTGCCTTGAGCGTCGTGCCGTCGGTCGTATAGACCGCGAAGAGCGGCATCGAATCCTTGAGGCCCGACTGCGCGTACTGCTTGACGAAATTGACGCCCGCGGCGCCCGGATAGAACACGAAGACCGCATCGGGCTTTGGCTCCGTCGCGCGGATCTTGGCGAACTCGGCGGACCAGTCGGCGTGCTGCGGCCAGGGCGTCAGGATCTCGCCCACGACCTCGCCTTTGTAGAAGCGCTTGAAGCCCGCGACCATGTCCTTGCCGGCGGGATAGTTGGGCGACAGGATGAAGACGCGTTTAACGGCGGCGTCCGTCATGTATTTGCCCATGGCCTCCGGCGTCTGATCGTTCTGCCAGGAGGTCGAGAAGAAATAGGGAGAGCATTCCTTGCCCGCGAGCTCATGCGGGCCCGCATTCGATCCGATGAGGAAGGTCTCGGACTTGAAGATCGGCTGGCGCGCCTGAAGGAGCACGTTCGACCAGATGAACCCGGAGACGAAGTCCACCTTGTCCTTCTTGATGAGCTCTTCGGCGCGGAGCTTGCCGATTTCGGGATCGAACTCGTCGTCGACATAGACGATTTCGGCCGGCAAGCCGCCCACTTTGCGCCCGAGATGGTCGAGCGCCAGTTCGACCGCGTCCTGCATGTGCTTGCCGATGATGGCGGGCGCCTTGGACAGCGTCGTGACGAAACCGATCTTGATCTTTTCGGCGGCATGCGCCTGCGCCGACCCAAGGGCGCCGAGAACGGCGAGTGCCAGGACCCAATTCCTCACCATGAACCTCCCTGGTGGTGTTTCGATGGCGCCTCTCCGGGCGCCCACAATCAACCGTTGAGATGTTTCAGGTACTGCGCGACGAAGTCGTATTTGACGAAGTCGATGTAGGCATCGGTCAGCTTCTTCGTGATCGGCCCCGGCACCTTGCCGTCGGCGACCGCGCGTCCGCTGATCTTCGAGACCGGGCAAATGCAGAGGCTCGTCGAGGTCAGGAACACCTCTTCGGCCGTGTACATGTCGTAGTAGTCGATGTCCTTCTCGACGCAAGCGATGCCGAGCTTGCTCGCGAGGTCGATGACGGTCTGCCGGCTGATGCCGGGCAGCACGAACTGCGCGCGCGGCGTCTGGAGCCGCCCGTCCTGGACCATGAAGAAGTTGCTGCCCATGCCCTCGGTCACGTTGCCGTTCATGTCGAGGAGCACGGCCCACGCCTCGGGGTCCTGGCCGCGCGCCTCGAGATCGGCCATGACGAGGTTCAGGTAGTTGTGGCTCTTGGCGCGGGGGCTGAAGGCTTGGGGCGGGGCGCGGCGCACCGAGGGCACGATGACGTGGATGCCGTCGCGGTAGAGCTTCGCGCGCGCGCGGAGCGGCAGCGGCTTGCACTCGACGATGACGGTCGGACCCGCATGCGTGGTGAACTCGCCGCCCGGCAGTTCGAGCCCGCGGCTGATCCGCTGCGAGACCCAGTAATCCTCGTCCTTCGAGATCAAGTGGATATTCCGCGCCAGCACCTCCTCGGTGATCTTGGCGAGCTCGGCCACCGAGAGGCCGGGATCGATCTGGACGTAGCGGAGCGAGCGGAAGAGCCGGTCGAGATGCTCCTTCAGTTTGAAGATCTTGTGACCGAAGGTGCGCGTCGTGTCGAACACCGCGTCGCCGTAGAGGAAGCTCCGGTCCCGGAACGACACCAGGGCCTGGCTTTCCGGCACGATCTTGCCGTTGATGTAGGCGACGCGCTCATTGGCGAGCTGGGCCATCGGAGGATCCCCTGTCTTCGGGTTGGTATTCGGTCAGCCGCGGATCATAAGACCGGCCCAGATTCCGCTCAATGGGCCCCCGATGGTCGTCGCGAACACCCATGGAACCGGGCGCAACAGGGCCTAGACCGCCACCATGTGGAGGTCGCGGTCCTTGCGCGTGAGTGCCTCGCAGGCGCCGTCCGTGACGAGCAGCGTCTCGCTCAACCCGACCCCGAAGCGGTTGGGCACCCGGAAGCAGGTGGGGAGGTGGAAGACCATGCCGGGCTTGAGCACCGTCTCGTCGCCCTCGGCGAAGAAGGCCGAGCCCTCGACCCAGGAGGGTGGGAACTGGGCGCCGACCGTGTAGCCATAGACGCCGCTGTGGAAGGCTTCGGTCTCGACCTTGGCCAAGCCCTTTTTGGCTTCGACGGCCACCTCGTGGCAGGTGCGGCCCGGCCTGGCCGCGCCGATGATGCGTTCGACCGATTCCTTGAGCGCGTCCGCGACGCGGCGCACCTGGTCGTTCGGCTTGCCGATGATGGCCGTGCGCATCATGGGGGAGCAGTAGCGCTTGTGCACGCCGCCGAATTCGAGGAACACCGTGTCGCCCATCTTCAAGGGCACGCGCAGGAAGTGGGTGTGCGCCCAGCCGTGCCGGTGGCCGGAGCTGACGATGGGTTGGATGCTCATGAACTCGCTGCCCGCGCGCACCATGGCGGCGTAGGACGCGGCGGCGACGTCGTTGTCGGTCTTGCCGGGTTGAATCGCGGCGAGCCCCGCCTGGATACCCGCCCAGGTGTAGTCCGCCGCCTTCCGGTGGCAGTCGATCTCGGCCGGCGACTTCACGATGCGCGCCTTGTAGAGGATGTCGGAGGCATCGACGAAGCGCGCCCTCGGCAACGCGGCCTCGAGGTCGCGCAAATGCTGGATGCGGAAGCCGGTCAGCAGCGCCTCGATGCCGATGCGCTTCGTCGAGAGCTTGCGGTCCTTGATGAAGCCCACGAGCTGCTGGACGATGTCGCCCGACTTCGACCAGTCGTAGCCGACGACGTCGTCGATCCAGGTCTTGAGCACGGCCACGCCCACTTCGAGCGAGGCCACCTGGATGACGGGCGCGCCTTTCCGCGGCAGAAGCGCGCAACCGTGGAGCGAGGTCTCGAAGGTGTAGTAGCCGGTCGTGTAGAACAGGTTGCCGGGGTCCGCGAGGATGAGGGCGTCGAGCTTGCGCGCATCCATCTCGGCGTAAAGGCGCTGGAGCCGCGCCTCGTACTCTTCGCGCGGGAAGGCGAGCTCGGAGGGGATGGGCTCGCTCTTGAGCGCGGTCACATAGGCCTTGTCGTCCATCGGCAGGATCCTCCCGGTGGGCTTTTGAGTCTCGTTCGTTGTTCTGAGGCTATTCGTTCGCGGAGAAGTTGAGCTCGATCAATATGCCGTTGGGATCGCGCACGAAAAGCTGGCGAAGGCGGCCGCCGGGCACGTCGCGCTCGCGGAACTCGACACCGCTCTTCTCGATGCGCTCGCGCATCGCGGCGAGTCCCGTCGCGCGGAAGGCGATGTGGTCGAGGCGCCCGGTGTCGGGCGGGGCCGCGCCCGGCTCGCCCGTGCCGATGAGGTGCACGACCGCGGTCTCCCCGCAATAGAGCCAGCGTCCGGGGAAGGTGAAAGCGGGCCGGTCGCCCACGCGCAGGCCCAGCACGTCGGTGTAGAACTTCTCCGTGCCTTCGATCGCATCCGGTGCGACCGTGATCGAGAAGTGGTTGAGGTCGACGAGGCCCATGACGATCCCTCCCTTCGGCGTTCCTCTCCGCTGCGTCGCCCGGCGCTAGGCCCGGACCTGCCCGGTGCCGCGGACGACATATTTGTAGCTCGTGAGCTCCGCGGCGCCGACGGGCCCCCGCGCGTGCAGCTTGCCCGTCGAGATGCCGATCTCGGCGCCCATGCCGAACTCGCCGCCATCGGCGAACTGGGTCGAGGCGTTGTGCATGACGATGGCGGCATCGACCTCGGCCAAGAACCGTTCGGCCGCGGCCGCATCGGCCGTGATGATGGCCTCGGTGTGGCCCGTGCCATGGCGCCTGATGTGGCGGATGGCGCCGTCGACGCCGTCGACCGTCTTGATCGCGATGATGGGCGCCAGGTACTCCGTGTCCCAGTCGGCGTCGCTTGCCGCGATGATTTTCGGATGGCACGCGCGCGCCGCCTCGTCGCCCCGCACCTCGCATCCCGCCGCGACGAGATCCTCGACGATGGGCGCGAGGTGAGTCGCGAGCGCGCGGCGGTCGATGAGGAGGGTCTCGGTCGCGCCGCATATGCCGGTGCGGCGCATCTTGGCGTTCAAGACGACGCGCCGCGCGATGGCAAGGTCGGCGGCGCCATCGACATAGGTGTGGCAGAGGCCGTCGAGATGCCGCAGAACGGGGATCCGGCTCTCCGCCATCACGCGCTCGATCAGGCCGCGCCCGCCGCGCGGCACGATGAGGTCGATCGCATCGTCCATCGCAAGCATGATGTCGACCGCGCGCCGCTCCTTGACCGGCACGTGCTGGATCGCGGTTGCCGGCAGGCCGGCCGCTTCGAGGCCGCTGACGAGGCAGGCGAGGATGGCGCGGGAGGAATGGAAGCTCTCGCTGCCCGGGCGCAGGATCACCGCATTGCCCGCTTTGAGGGCGAGGCCGCCCGCATCGGCCGTCACGTTCGGCCGGCTCTCGTAGATGACGCCGATGACGCCCAAGGGAACGGCGACGCGCGCGATGCGGAGTCCGTTCGGCCGCGTCCACTCGGCGAGGGTGCGGCCCAGGGGATCGGGCTGCGCCGCGATGGCTTCGAGCCCCGCGGCCATCCCTTCGATGCGCGCGGCGTTGAGTTCCAACCGGTCGCGAAAGGCGGGGGAGAGATCGCGCGCCTCGCTCACGTCGCGCGCGTTCGCCTCGAGGATGCGCGTGCCGTCGCGCCTGAGGGCCGTGGCCGCCGCGCGGAGCGCCTGGTCGCGCGCGTCCGCGCTCGACTGCGCGAGAATTGCCGCCGCCGCACGGGCCGCGCGCCCCATCCCGGCCATGAGCGTCTCGACGGGCTCGTCAAGCGGGCGCGCCCTCATGCCTCACACCAGGACCAGATCGTCGCGATGGATGAGCTCATCCCGGCCACGGTATCCGAGAATGGCTTCGATTTCAGTGCTCTTGTGACCCATGATGCGCTTGGCGTCCTCGGCCGAGTAGGCGGAAAGACCGCGCCCCACCTCGTGTCCATCCCGGTCGGTCACGCGCACCGGATCGCCCCGCTCGAAGGCGCCGTCGATCGCGACGACGCCGGCCGGGAGCAGGCTCCCGCCCGCCTTGAGCGCGCGCGCCGCCCCCTTGTCGATCGCAACCCGCCCGACAGGCTTCAGGCTTCCGCCGATCCAGCGCTTCCAGGCGCTCCGCGCTTCGCCCTCGGCGCGGAAGTGGGTCGAGGGCGCGCCCGCCTCGATCGCGCGGAGCGGGTGCGGCCGCCGTCCGTCGGCGATCAGCATGGCGCATCCGCCCGTGGTCGCGATGCGCGCCGCCGCGATCTTGGTGACCATGCCGCCCGAGGAGTCGCCGGGCTGTGCCGCGCCCGCCATGGCCTCGATCGCGGGTGTCACCGCATCGACCATGGGCACGAGCGAGGCATTCTTGTCGCGGCGCGGATCGGCCGTGTAGAGGCCATCGATGTCGGAGAGAAGGACCAGAAGATCCGCGCCGATCATGACCGCGACCCGCGCCGCGAGCCGGTCGTTGTCGCCGAAGCGGATCTCCTCGGTCGCGACCGTGTCGTTCTCGTTGACGATGGGCACGGCCTTGAGGTCGAGGAGTGCCCGGAGCGTGCCGCGCGCGTTCAGGTGCCGGCGGCGCTGCTCCGTGTCGTCGAGCGTCAGGAGCACCTGGGCGATCGCGACGCAGTGCCGGCCGAAGGCCGACTGATACGCCTCCATGAGGTGCGCCTGGCCCGCCGCTGCTGCCGCCTGCTTCTCCTCGAGCTTGAGGGCGCCGGGCGCGAGGCCCAAGCGTCGGCGTCCGAGCGCGATCGCACCCGAGCTCACGACCACAACCTGGCTGCCGCGCGCGCGGCAGGCGACGACGTCGTCGGCCAGCGCCTCCAGCCATTCGCGCCGTGCCGTGCCGGTCTCGCCCTCGATCACGAGCGCCGAGCCGATCTTGACGACGACGCGCCGTGCCGTGCGCAGTCGATCGGGCGTCTCCATCGTCTCCTCGGATGTGCCTTGTCGGCCCAACCATAGAATCTCGCGCGGCTCTTGTCTCGGGCTCGGCCGTGTTTGGCTCGACCGCTCCTCGGGCACGCGCCGGCAAGGCGCGTCCGCGAGCCGCGCTCCCGCATGCGGGATCGGCACGTTACCGGGTCGCCGATTCGGCGCCGTTAGGTCTGGCTGAAGCGCAGCCGGAGGAACTGCTTGCGGCTGCGGCGACCTGGCCTTCCGTCGCCGCAAGGGGCTCGACGCGCACCCGTGCGGTGCCGGCTTGCTCGAATCCGAGGAGCTGGGCGGCGCGGCGCGAAACGTCGATGACGCGCCCGCCGGCTCTGGGACCGCGATCATTGACCTTGAGAACGACCGAGCGGCCGTTCTCCAGATTCGTCAAGCGAACGTCGCTCGGGATCGGCAAGGTCGGGTGCGCCGCGGTCAACGCGTTCATGTCGAACGGCTCGCCGCTCGCGGTCCGCCGTCCCTGGAAATCTCTTCCGTACCAGGAGGCCAGGCCGATCTCGCCGTTGGCGCGTGCCGACTGTTCGGCAGGACACGAGACGGCCGATTCGGCGTTGGCGGTGCTGCGGCTCTTGTTGCCGTGACTGGCGCAGGCGGCGAGCACGCACAGGAGCGACGCCGCGCAGAAAAATTCGCGGGCAAACGGAACGCGTCTTCTGTTGGAAGCCGCGGCGCTCAACGGAGCCAGCGGAGCGAACGCGCAACGAACCGGCGGACCATCTTCGTCGCTCTCCCTTGCGGCAGATGCGGGCGCGAGCTTCGCCCAAGGGTTCACCTACGACGGATGTTGTGATTCGTCAGCAACCTCACTGTGACAATTGTTGGTTCTGCTATCCGCTTGAATAGCCAATCATTTCGCCGAGGGAAGAGTCGAATTCGCGCGCCGGAACTGAGACGTTTGCCCTGGCGCTCGAGACGTGGTGGACCCACGCACGTTGCAATCTCAGGTCGCGCGTGGACAACGGCCCAACACCGCTGCGCCTCACTTCAGGTATTCGATCTTCTTCACGTAGGACTTGGCGGTCGCGCGGCCCTTGGCGTTGTCGGTGTCGATGCCGATGGCGAAGCCGCTGATCGGCGGCGCCTCGCTCAGTTGGAAGTACTCCCTGGCCGCGGCATCGAGGTCGAACTCCGAGACGACCGTCTCGCCGACCTTGACCGTGTTGACGCAGACATAGCGCCCGCCCGCCTTGAAGTAGCGCCCGGTGTAGGGATGGTCGGTGCGGCCGGCCTCGCAAAGAAAGAGGCCGATGAAATAGGGGCTGTCCGGCACGAGCATCGAGCCGCTCGGGATCTTCTTCTTGCCGAAGAAGGTGTAGACCATGATGGGTTCGCTGCGGATGCCTTGCTCGTAGGAGACGCCCTCGGGGAAGGCATCGACGCCCCATTCGATGCGAATGCGTCCGGTGCCGGGAACGTCGGTCTCGTTGAGGAGCAAGCCGAGCGCCCGTTCCTTGGCCTCGAGCACGAGAGCCGCGTCGTGGATCGAGAGCGCGATCTTGCTGCGGTTGTCGGCGTCCTGCTTCGCGATGAACTTCTTGTGGCGGAGCCATTCGAGCACCGCGCCGCCCTTGTAGTCCCTGAAGTCGATCCCATAGGCGATGCCGGGATCGGAGACGCCCGCGCGCTGCGGTGCCGAGAGGCATGCGAGCACGGCAAGCGCCAAGAGCGGCAATCGTCTCTTCATGGTGAACCCTCCGCGAAGGCGCGCGCGATCCTACCCCACATGGCCGGCGTTCGCGCTCCCCACCGCGCGCTTCATGAGGAAGCTGAAGGGCAGCGAGACGGCGGCGATCGCCGCGATCGCGTAGAAGCAGTTGTTGTAGCCGATGATGCTGGCCTGCCGCGCGATCTCGGAGGCGAGCGCCGCGCGGCCCTTGGCCTTGGCCAGGCCCCAGAACTCCTGCGCCATGCCCAACTGGAGCGACGGGTTGAAGGGCGTCGCGAACTCCGTGAACCAGGCATTCGCCATGGTCGAGGTGCGAAGCGCCACGTTGATCAGGATGACGATGCCGAGCGAGGCGCCGACGTTGAACATCATGTGCATGAAGGCCAGCGCCTCATCGCGCCGCTCGGGCGCCAGGGTCGCGACCGACAGGGTGCCGAGCGGCACCCAGACGAAACCCGAGCCGAGCCCCTGGATGATCCCGGTCCACGCCACCTGCCAGGCGCTCACATCGGTCGTCCAGCCGGCGATGAGCCAGGCCGAAAAGCCGAAGCAGACGAAGCCCGTCGCCATCACCCAGCGCGGATCGAAGTGCGCGATCAACACGCCGCCGAGCGCCATGGAGGTGAAGGCGCCGATCCCCCTTGGCGTCAGGAGCAACCCCACATCGAACACCGGATAGCCGCCGAGATTCTGGAAGAAGAGGGAGAGAAGCACGATCGGCGACTGGAGCACGAAGGAGAAGATGACGGCGAAGACGAGGCCGAGCGAATAATTCCAATCGCGGAACACCGCGGGCCGGATGAACGGATCGCGCCCGGTCGCGATCTGCACGACGAACAGGTAGAGGAACACGGCCGCGAGCCCGGCCTCGATCGAGATCTCGGTCGAGGCGAACCAGTCCTCGCGCTCGCCCCGGTTGAGCGCCAGCTGCAAGGCGCCGACGCCGATGAGGAGCGCCAGGAAGCCGAACCAGTCGAGGCGCCGGTCCGTCTCGCGCCGCACGCGCGGCAGGATGAAGATCACGCCCGCGAGCGGCACGATCATGGCCGGCACGTTGATGAAGAACGCCCAAGGCCAGCCATACCACTCGGTGAAGTAGCCGCCGACCGTGGGGCCGAGCACGGGGCCGAGCAAGATGCCCATGCCCCAGATCGAATTGGCGGTGCCGTGCCGCTCCTTCGGATAGAGGTCGAACATGACCGCCTGGGAGAGCGGCAGGATCGGCGCGCCGGAGAGGCCCTGGATGGCGCGCCACAGCACCTCGGCCTCGAGCGAGCGCGCGAGGCCGCACATGAGCGACATGGCCGTGAAGAGGGCGCAGGAGGCGAGGAAGACCTCCTTCCGCCCGAAGCGCCGGCTGACCCAGCCGGAACAGCCCGTCATGATCGTGCCGCCGACGATGTAGGAGGTGATGACCCAGGAGATCTGGTCGTGGGTCGCGGAGAAGGTTCCCTGCATGTGCGGCAGCGCCACCGTGACGACGGTCAAGTCGAGCACGTAGACCGCCGAGGGGATCATCACCGAGAGGATGACGAGCCAGCGCTTGAGCGGCGAGGCGTAGAGAGCGCGGTGCGAATCGGCGTTCATGGCGCCGGGCGCCCGCTCTCGCGCCGGCGCATGAGAAAGGCGAGCGGGGCGACGACGAAGGCCACGATGGCGACGAGCGTGAAGCTGTTGTCGTAGGCGATCATGGAGGCTTGGCGCACGATCTCGCCGTCGAGCGCCGCGACGCTCGAGCCGCGGTCGAGACTCCACAATCCGGACAGGCTCCCCGAGCGGAACAGCGGATTGAAGGCGTTCACGTGCTCGGCCAGGAGCGCATGGTTCCCCTGCGCGCTTTCGCTCCAATAGGTGATGACGCCGGCGATCCCGAGGCTGCCGCCGATGTTGAGCGCGAGGTAGAACATCGGCATCGAGTCCGCCCTGAACCGGCTTTCGACGTGGACGAAGGCGCGCGCGGCGAGCGGCACGAAGGCGAAGGATGACGCGAAGCCCTGGAGGCAGCCGGCCCAGGCGACGTCCCAGGTGCCGACGTCGAGCGTCCAGCGCGACATGAACCAGGCCGAGAGTCCCATGCCGATGAAGCCGGCGGCCATCAGGCGGCGCGGCTCGAGCCGCCGCACGAGCATGCCCACGATCAAGTTGCCCGCGAGCACGCCGGCCGCGCGCGGCGCCAAAAGAAGGCCGATCGTCTCGATCGGGTAGCCGCGCAGGTTCTTCAAGAGCAACGGCAGCAAGATCGTCGGCAGGAAAACGAGGAGGCCGAAGCCGAAAGCGACGAGCAGCCCCGCCGCGTAGTTGGGCTCGCGGAACATGGCGGGCTTGAGGAGGGGATGCCGAGCGGTGAAGGCATGGATGACGAAGACATAGAGCAGGACCGCGCCGAGCATCACCTCCGTCAGAATCTCGGACGACTCGAACCAGTCGAGGCGTGCGCCGCGGTTGAGTGCCAATTGGAGGGAGACGAGCGCCACGACCAGCACCGCGAAGCCGAGCTGATCGAATCGCTCGCCGCGCGCCGGCCTGTTCGCCGGCACGAAGAGGGCAGAGCCGAGAATCGCCAGCAGGCCGAGCGGCAGGTTGATCGAGAAGACCGCCGGCCAGCCGTAGAGCTCGGTCAGATATCCGCCGATGGGCGGCGCGATGATCGGCCCGATCATGTTGCCGATGCCCCAGATGCCGATCGCCTTGCCGTGATCCTCGTCGGGATAGGAATCGATCGCGATCGCCTGCGACAGCGGGATGATCGGCGCGCCGGCGATGCCCTGGAGGAAGCGCCACAGCACCTCGGCCTCGAGCGTCGTCGCCTGGCCGCACATGAGCGAGGCCATGGTGAAGAGGACGAGCGAGAGGGTGAAAAGCTGCTTCCGCCCGAACCGGCGGCTCAGCCATCCCGTCGCCACGATCATCGTCGTCATGCCGACGATGAACGCGGTCACGACCCAGGCGATCTGGTCGGGCGTCGCAGAGAACGTTCCCTGCATGTGCGGCAGAGAGATGCTGACGATGGTGAGGTTGAGCGAGTAGATGCTGGCCGCCAGCATCGTCGTCATCATGACGACGGGGCGGTGCCGGATGGTGCCGGCCACGGCGATCGCGTGCGTCGTCATCGCTCGGCCGGTGCCGGCCGGCGCAGGCGCGACCGGGGGTTGCGCAGGAGATAGACGGCCGGGATCGTCAGGAGCGCGGCGAGCGAGACGACCTGGAACGCATGTTCGAAGCCGATCATCGCGGCCTGGCGCGTGATCACGCTGTCGAGCGCCGCGGCGGTCGCGGCACTCTTCAGGTCCCAGGCATGGGGGACGAGGCCCGGTGCGGAAGAGGTCGTTCAAGGGCGAGGCGTATTCCGAGAGGACCGCGTGGTTCGACTGCGTGCTCTCGACCCAATAGGTGATGAAAGCCGCGATGCCGACGCTTGCCGCCAGGTTGAAGGTGAGGAAGAAGAACGGCACGCCCTGCGGCCGGTGCCGCGCCGGCAGGTCGCGGAAGGTGAGCGTGTTGATCGTCACGTAGATGAGACCGTTGCCCAGGCCCTGGAACACGCCGTTGATCGCGATCTCCCAGGTGTCGACGTCGAGCGTCCAGGTCGAGACGTTCCAGGACGACAGCACGATGCAGACGAGGCCAGCCGTCACGAGGTAGCGCGGGTCGATGCGCATGATGAGGCGGCCGACCGTCAGGTTGCCCATGACGACGCCGAGCGCGCGGGGCACGAGGAGGAGGCCGATCATCTCGACCGGATAGGCCATGAGGTTGCGCAGGAACAACGGGAGCGTGACGATCGGCAGGAAGGAGAACGCGCCGAACGCCGTGATGACGATGATGCCGACCGTGAAATTGCGGTCCTGGAACATCGTGGTGTCGATGAACGGACGCCTGACCGTCATGACGTGGACGATGAAGACGTAGAGAAGGACGAGGGCGGCCGCGAATTCGACGACGATCTCGGTCGACTGGAACCAGTCGAGCCGCGCCCCGCGATTGACCATGAGCTGGATAAGGCCGACGCTCGCGACGAGAGTCACGAGGCCGACGACGTCGAGCGGTCGCTTGACCGCGGGGCTGGTCGGCACGAAGAGGACCGAGCCCGCGAGTGCCAGCAGCCCGGTCGGGATGTTGATGTCGAAGACGGTTGGCCAGCCGTAGAGCTCGGTGATGTAGCCGCCGATGGGCGGGGCCAGGATCGGGCCCGCCATGTTGCCGAGACTCCAGATTCCGAGCGCCTTGCCGTGAAGCTCGCTCGGATAGACGTCGAGGATGATCGACTGGGAGAGCGGCAGGATGCCGGCGCCCGAGATTCCCTGGGCGAAGCGCCAGAATACTTCGGCCTCGAGCGTTCGCGCGTTGCCGCACATGACGGAGGCGAAGACGAACACCGTCAGGCAGCCGAGATAGACGCGCTTCCGGCCGAAACGCTCGGCGATCCAGCCGATGCAGGCGACCATCATGGTGAGGCCGAGGATGAACCCTGTCACCACCCAGGCGATCTGGTCGGGCGTGGCGGAGAAGGTCCCCTGCATATGGGGCAGCGAGATGCTGACGATGGTGAGGTTCATGGAATAGATGCTGGCCGCGAGCATGCAGGTCGCCATGATGAGGCGGCGCTGAAGGCGCGAACCCTCGGGGATGTTCAAGGACGAGCGAAGGGCCTCGAGGCTCATCGCGTGCGCTCCGCATCGGGTGGCCGGACATCCCGGATGAGGAGAGAGACAGGGATGGCGAGGACGGGCAGGAGCGCCGCGATTCGCGTGGCGTTCTCGAAGCCGATCACGGCCGCCGTCCCTTGCCGGTCGCGCTCAATGGCCGCCGCCTCCGCTTCCGGCAGCGCCGCGCGTCCGGCGGAACATGAAGGCCAGCGGAACGACGAGCAGCGAGAGCAGCGCCACGAGGTGGAAATTGTTGAGGTAGCCGATCATCGTGGCCTGGCGCGAGATCTCCCAGTCGAGGGCCGCGAGGCCGCTCCGCTGCGCGTGCCCCAGCAGGCCCGCGGCACCCGGCAGGCGCAGGAGCTCGTTGAAGGGCGAGACGTATTCCGAGAGCGTCGCGTGGTTGATGTTGATGCTGCGCGTGAGGATGTTGACCGCGACGGCGATGCCCGAGCTGATGCCGCTGAAGAGGACCAGGTTGAAGAGCGTGAGGCCCTCTGTCCTGTAGCGCGCATCGAGCGTCGAGAAGGTCATGGTGCTGAGCGGCACGAAACCGAGGCCGGTGCCGATGCCCTGAAGGCCGCCCGTCCACAGCACGTCCCAGGCCGAGACATCGGCCGTCCACTGCGACATCGCCCAGGCCGAGAGCCCGAGCGTCGAGAGCCCGCAGCCGAGGAGGACGCGAGGGTCCATGTGGCGCACGAGCTGGCCCGCGACGAGCATGCCCACCATCACGCCGAAGCCCCGCGGCGACATCATGAGGCCGAGCGTCATGACCGGAAATCCGCGCAGCTCCTGCATGAGGAGCGAGATGAGCACCAGATTGCCGTGGAGAACGAAGCCCCAGACGAAGCTGATCGCGAGGCCGATGACCGTGTTGCGGTCGCGGAACATCTGGGGCTCGAGGAAGGGGTGCCGCGTCGTCGCGCTGTGGACCACGAAGAGGTAGAGACACAGCGCGACCACGATCGAGGCGATGACGATCTCGCGCGAGTCGAACCAGTCGAGCCGCTCGCCCCGGTTGAGGATGAGCTGGAGCGCCGCGACCGCCGTCACCAAGGTGATGAGGCCGAGCCAATCCATTCGCCGATCGGTCCGCGCCTTCGATTCGGTGAGCAGCATCCAGGTGGCGACCGTGGCCGCCACGCCGAACGGCACGTTGACGAAGAACGCCCAGGGCCAGGCGTAGTGCTCGACGATGAGCCCGCCGAGGGCGGGCCCCGAGGCCGGGCCGACCATGACCGCGATGCCCCAGATGGCGTTGGCCATGCCGTGACGCTCGCGCGGGAAGGAATCGAGCACGATCGCCTGGGAGAGCGGCATGAGCGGCGCGCCGAGCGCGCCCTGAAGGAAGCGCCACAGCACTTCCTGCTCGATCGAGGTTGCGGCTCCGCAGAGGAAGGACGCCGTCGTGAAGCCGGCGGTGCAGGCCACGAACACCTGCTTCCGCCCGAACCGGTCAGAGAGCCATCCCGCGCAGGCGAACATCACGGTCATGCCCACGATGAAGGCGGTGACCACCCATGACACCTGGTCGTGCGTCGCGGCGAAGGTTCCCTGCATGTGCGGGAGCGCCACGGTGATGCTGCTGATGTTGATCTCGTAGACGGTCGCCGCCATAACGGTCGAGACCATCACGGCGTAGCGCCGGAATCCCGACGGCGCGGCGTCGATGACTGCCGTGCTCATGCCGCGTCCGGCGCGCGACCGCCAGACGCGGTCGAGGGGCGTTCAGGCGATTCCGCCATTGACGTGGATGACCTGGTTCGTGACGTAGCTGGCATCCGCGCTCGCGAGGAAGGCGACCATGGCCGCGACCTCGTCGGGCTTGCCGAGGCGCCCGAGCGGCACGTTGGCGATCAAGGGTGCCCACTCTTCGTCCGAGTAGAACTGGATCGTGTCCTTGTCCTTCTCGATGATGCCCGGCGCGACGCAGTTGACCGTGACCTTGTGCGGTGCCAACTGGATGGCCAGCGTATGGGTCAGCGATTCGAGCGCGGACTTGGCGGCGGCGGAGCCCGGATAGATCGGGTAGGTCCGGCGGTAGACATGGGCGTTGAGCGTGCTGATCGTGACGACGCGCCCGCGCTCGCCCGCACGCTTCAGGTGCGGAATCGCGCGCGTCGCCATCTCGAAGAAGCCGCCCGCGATGACCTTGATGCACTGGTCGATGCCTTTCCGGTCGATCTCGCCCCAGACGCGGAGATCGGGGAAGCCGGCGTTGGCGATGAGCACGTCGAGCCCGCCGAAGGCGGCGGCGGTCTGGTCGACGAGGCGGCGGGCGGCTTTCGGGTCGGCAAGGTCGGCAAGACGCACCACGGCCTCGGCCCCCATGGCGCGCATCTCTTCGGCCACGCGCTCGCACCCTTCGCGGTTCTTGTGCGCGTGGATGACGAAGCCCATGCCGGGGCCTGCGATTCGCCGGGCGATCGCCGCGCCGATCCCGCTGCCCGATCCGGTGATGAGAATTGAGCGAAGTTTCTTCTTGGCTTTGGCCACCTTGCCCCCCTTGAGATCCGCTCGATGCCGACACTGGAACGGCGGTCCGGGACAGGGTACATCATGCGGCGGCACCAGCACCACGCCCCGAAGGAGTCCCTCGATGAGCACCGCCTTCCGCCGCACGATCCAGACGGTCGATTCCCACACCGAGGGCAACGCGACGCGCGTCGTCGTCGGGGGCTATCCGGTGCCGCCGGGCAAGACGCTCCTCGAGAAGCGCGAATGGCTCTGGCAGCACGACGACGCGCTCCGCCGCCTCCTCAACTTCGAGCCGCGCGGCAACTCGATGATGTGCTCGGTGCTGCTGCTGCCCTCCCTCCGGCCCGACACCGACTTCGCCGTCATCATCATGGAGCAGGACGAATACGTGCCCATGTGCGGACATTGCATCCTCGGCGTCGCGACGACGGTGGTCTCGACCGGCATGGTCGCGATGCGCGAGCCCGTGACGAAGGTCAATCTCGAGACGCCGGCGGGCCTCGTCCAGTGCGAGGTCGAGGTGGAGGGCGGGCGCGTCGGGCGCGCCAGCTTCGTCAACGTCGATTCCTTCGTGCTGCATGACAACGCCAAGGTGAACGTGGATGGGATCGGCGCCGTCACGGTCGACGTGGTCTATGGCGGCGACTTCTATCCCTTCGTCGATGCGGATGCCTTGAAGCTCGAGCTGGTGCCCGAGAACGAGTCCGCGATCATCGCCATGTCGCACCGGATCGGCGCGGCCGTGAACGCGCAGCTCTCGATCCGCCACCCCGAGCGCCCGGACATCAACCGCTGCTACCAGATGTTCTTCTGGTCGCGGAAGACGACGACGGGGGACGTGAAGCAGACGATCGTCGCCCCGCCCGGCGCCCTCGACCGGAGCCCTTGCGGCACGGGCACGAGCGCGCGCGTGGCCCTTCTCCACACGCGCGGGCAGCTGAAGCTCGGGCAATCGGTGCGCTGCGAGGGGCCGCTCGGCACCTGCTTCGTCGGCACGCCCGTCTCAGCGGAGAAGCGCGGCGGCATCCTCTACGTGAAGCCCAAGGTGAGCGGGCGCGCCTACTTGACCGGCTTTCACCAGTTCATCCTCGACCCCGACGATCCGCTGCCCCAGGGTTTCCGCCTGGGCTCGCCGCCGCGCGAGGTGCCGCGCCCGTCGGCGTGAGGCGAGGGCGCCCGGGCGCTAGCGCGCCTTCCGCTCGAGCGCGATGAGGGCGAGGAGCTCCGACGCGATGGTGGCGGCAAGAAGCGATGTCACCTGACCCGGTCCGTCGAAGAGCGGATTGCATTCGACCACGTCGCAGCCGACGAGGTTGAGGCCGGTGAGCGCGCGGACGATGGTCAGTGTCTCGCGCGCGCTCGGGCCTCCGGCTTCCGGTGTCTGCACGCCGGGGGCCGAAGCCGGATCGACGAAATCCATGTCGAAGGTGAGGAAGGCGGGGTGCCGGCCCACGCGCGCTCTCACGCGCTCGGCCAAGGTCCGGACGCCGTCCCGGAAGATCGCGTCAGTGTCGACGACGTCGTAGCCGAGCTCGACCGACTGCTGGATGTCCGCGGGCGTGAAGAGCGAGCCGCGCATGCCGATCTGGATCGAGCGCTTGGGATCGACGAGACCTTCCTCGACCGCGCGACGGAAGGGCGTGCCCGCGCTGTGGCGCTCGCCGCCGAAATAACGGTCCCAGGTGTCGGTATGGGAATCGAAATGGACGAGCGCCACGGGCCCGTGCGTGCGGGCGAGCGCGCGCAACTCGGCGATGCTCACGCTGTGGTCCCCGCCGAGCGCCACCGGCACGACGCCCTTCGCGAGGAGAGACGCGATGGCGCCCTCGATCCGCTCGAGCGTGGGCGGCATGTAGCCCGGCACGACGCCCGCATCGCCCGCATCCGCGACCTTGAGCCGCTCGAACACGTTGATGTTGCCCTGGTAGGGATTGACGGGCCTCAGCATGATCGACATCGCGCGGATGGCGTTGGGGCCGAACCGCGCGCCGGTGCGGAAGGGCGATCCCGCGTCCGACGGCAGGCCGATGATCGCGGCATCCAGGCCCGCGACGTCGCTCGCCATCGGCAGGCGCATGAAGGTGGGCACGCCGCAGAAGCGCGGCACGTCGAGCGAATTGGTCGGCAACGGGTCGGCCACGCGCGCCTCCGGAATGTCCTTGGGATGGATCGTTTCGCTCAGGCGCCCGCGGCGCCCGCCGGCAGGACCTGCACATGCGCGTCGGTCGGCTGGCCGCCGTTGATGACGGTGATGTCCTGCGGACAGGCCGAGAATACGAGGACGAGGTCCATCTCCGCGCGCAGCATGAGGTAGTCGCCCGGACGCGAGGCGGGTGCCAGACGCTCGACCGCCCCGTCGGCCGTGATGGGAATGTTCATGAACAGGTTGAGCGGCGCCGGCGTGAACGGGACGGAAAAGCCGAGCGCGCCCAAGGCCTCGTGGAGATTGTCGACGCAGTTGCGGTGGTAGTCCTTGACGCCCAGCTCCTCGTAGACGCCGCGGTTGCAAGCGCAGAGAAGCGTGTCGTGCCGGCCGGGCGAGGTGTCCTTGAGGATCGTCAGGATCGGCCGGCGGTGGTTGCTCACGAGCCGGTCGCCCTCCGCGATGTAGATCTTGCTGTTGATCGACCGCGTCTGGTCCATCGAGAGATATTCGCCGAGGTCCTTCCGGTTGAAGGCCCAGGTGTCGAGGACCTGCTGGCCATGGGTGTTGATCACCTTGGCGATCTGGCCGCGGTCGAGCGCGATGGCCTTGCCGTAGCGGGCCGGAACGACGACGGAGGATGTCTCGGGCATGACGGGTCTCGCTCGCGCTTTGGGCGTCCGGTCAGGTGAACGCCTTGCCGATCAGGTGAATGCCTTGAAGGCGATGATGGTGAAGGTGTCCTTGACGCCGTCGAGGGCGTGGATCTGTTCGTTGACGAAATGGCCGATGTCCATCCCGTCGTCGAGATAGCATTTCATCAGGAGATCGTATTGCCCCGAGACGGAATAGACCTCGGACACCTGCGCGACGTTCTGGACCGCCTGGTCGGCGACGGCATAGGCCCTGCCGAGATCGCATTTCACCATGATGAAGATGGTCTGCATGGCCGCTCGCGGGATCGTGCCTCTAGATGTCGTCCTTCGCTTCGTGAAGCCGCGCCTTGATCGATTCGCGGAGCGGCTCCGGCAGCGTGTTCACCGCGGCCCCTAGTTC
>JAXMCE010000022.1:0-38457 GCA_046349515.1 Alphaproteobacteria bacterium
TGTGCGCTCGATGTCGAGCGGATCGATTCGCACCACATCGGCCGGGTCCATGGTAGCCGGCGCAACAGCTACACGGCGGGCGTCGTCTGCGCCAAGGTGGCGCGCTATGCCGAGCGCGTCCATCACCCGGACCGGCTGCGCGCGCCGCTGCGTCGCGTTGGGGAGAAGGGCGTCGGGCGCGCCGCCTTCGCGCCCATCGGCTGGGATGACGCGCTCGACATCATTGCCGAGAAGCTGATCCGCATTGCGGACACCGACGGCAGCGAGGCCGTTTGGCCCTATTACTATGCCGGCACGATGGGTTTCGTGCAGCGCGACGGCATCGAGCGCCTGCGTCATGTCATGCGCTATTCGCGCCAATACAACACGATCTGCGTCGCCTTGGCGGATGGCGGCTGGGTCGCCGGGGTCGGGCAGAAGCGGGGGGTCGATTCGCGCGAGGTCGTCGAATCCGACCTCATCGTCGTTTGGGGCGGCAATCCGGTCTCGACCCAAGTCAACCTGATGAGCCACATCGCCCGAGCGCGGAAGACGCGCGGGGCGAAGCTCGTGGTGATCGACCCCTACCGGACGCCGACCGCCGAAGGTGCCGATCTGCACCTGCCCGTACGGCCCGGCACGGACGGTGCGCTCGCTTGCGCGGTCATGCACGTGCTGTTCAAGGAAGGCTTCGCCGATCGCGCCTATATGGCGAAATACACCGACGTGCCCGAGGAGTTGGCGCAGCACCTCAGCACGCGCACGCCCGAATGGGCGTCCGCCATCACGGGCCTGCCGGCCGCGGATATCACCGCCTTCGCCCGCCTTTACGGTGCGACCAAGCGCAGCTACATCCGCGTGGGCTACGGTTTCTCGCGCACGCGCAACGGCTCGGCCCAGCTCCATGCCGTGTCCTGCCTGCCGGCGGTGACCGGTGCCTGGCAGTACAAGGGCGGGGGCGCGATGTATGGGCAGAGCGGCCTCTATCAGCTCGATCGCTCCATGATCATGGGTCTCGACGCCATGGATCCGTCGATCCGGCGCCTCGACCAGTCGCGCATGGGCCCGATCCTCACCGGCGATCCGCGCGATATCGGCGCGGGACCGCCGGTCAAGGCGCTCTTCATCCAGAACACGAACCCCGTGGTCGTGTGTCCGGAATCGGCCAAGGTCCGCCAAGGCTTCATGCGCGAAGATTTGTTCGTCGCGGTCCACGAACAGTTCATGACGGACACGGCCGCCATGGCCGACATCGTGTTGCCGGCCACCACCTTCCTCGAGCACGACGACTTCTACACGGCGA
This sequence comes from Alphaproteobacteria bacterium, assembly GCA_046349515.1. Lineage (GTDB taxonomy): Bacteria > Pseudomonadota > Alphaproteobacteria > CADEGL01 > CADEGL01 > JBGPGW01. The sequence continues at coordinate 1,283 of JAXMCE010000022.1, forward strand.
GCGGCCATACCCACCTCCAGGTCGCGAAGAAGGTGATCGAGCCGCTCGAAGGAACGCGCTCGAACCACGACGTCATCTGCGCGCTCGCGAAGCGCCTCGGCGCCGAGCATCCGGGCTTTCGCATGACGGCGTGGGAGTTGATCGACTCCATGCTCAAGGCCTCGAAACTGCCCGACGCCGGCACGCTCCACGGCATGGGCGGGATCGACATGGCGCCGGATTTCGAAACAGCGCATTTCCTCAATGGCTTCCCGACCCCGGACGGCCGGTTCCATTTCCGGCCCGACTGGAGTGTCATTGGCAGCGAGTACGCGGCGATGCCGCCCTTGCCGGACCACATGGCGGTGATCGACGAGGCGAGCAGTGCCAAGCCGTTCAGGCTCGTAACGGCGCCGGCCCGCAGCTACCTCAACACCAGCTTCACCGAAACGCCCGGCTCGATCGCGCGCGAGGGGCGGCCGACGGCGTTCATCCATCCGGCCGATTGCACGGCCATGGGGCTCGCCAAAGGCGACCGGGTGAGGGTCGGCAACGACCGCGGCTCGATCGTCGTGCATGCCGAGCCGCGCGAGGGCCAGCAGCGCGGCGTCATCGTGATCGAGAGCATCTGGCCGAATACGGCGTTCGAGGAAGGCATCGGCGTCAACACGCTCGTCAGCGCCGATCCCGGTTATCCCGCAGGCGGTGCCGTCTTCCACGATACCGCCGTGTGGCTCAAGGCGGCCTGACCATGGACGAGGGCCGCTCCGCCCGCGTCGTCGTCATCGGCAATGAGAAGGGCGGGTCGGGCAAGTCGACGATCGCCATTCATCTCACGACGGCATTGCTGCGCGACGGATTCAAGGTCGGTTCGATCGACCTCGACACGCGCCAGGGGACGCTGACGCGCTTCGTCGACTATCGGCGGCGCTACCGGGCGCGGCGCGGCGTCGAGCTTCTGGTGCCGGAGCACGCCATCGTCGAGCCCAGCACGGAGACGCCCGCCGAGCGCGCGCGCGAGGACGAGCGCACCCGATTCCTCGGCGCGCTCGAAGGCATGCGCCGGCGCTGCGACTTCATCGTGATCGACACGCCCGGCAGCGACAGCCCTGTCTCCCAGCTCGCCCACTCCTATGCCGATACGGTGGTGACGCCGCTCAATGACAGCTTCATCGACCTCGATGTGATCGCGCGCGTCGACGGCGACAGGATGGAGATTCTGCGGCCGAGCCACTACAGCGCGCTCGTCTGGGAACAGAAGAAGCAGCGTGCGGCCCGCGATCGCCATTCGATCGATTGGATCGTGCTCCGCAATCGGTTGTCGAACCTCAACGCGCGCAACAAGCGCATGATGGCCGACGTGCTGGAGAAGCTGTCGAAACGCCTCGGCTTCCGCATCGTGCCGGGTATCAGCGAGCGCGTCGTCTTTCGCGAGCTTTACCTCAAGGGTCTGACGGTCTTCGACCTCCGCGAGCCGGGCGTCGACATTGCGCTCACCATGTCTCACGTGGCGGCGCGCCAGGAGCTGCGTGCCTTGATCGAGGCGCTCGGCTTCGTGCGGCCGGCTGAACCGGCCGAGCCGGCCACGCCAACCGAGCCGACCGCCGCGGCGGCCGAGAGCTAGGGGCGCGCCCGCGATGACGAAGGACAAGGTTCCCGCCACCGCGACGCAAAGCCAGGTCGATGCCTTCCTGCGCAACCTTGCGCTGGCCCCGCGCCCTCAGCGCGCGGCCGGGACGTCGCGCGGGCGCCTCCTCTTCGCGATGGACGCGACCGCGAGCCGCGAGCCCAGCTGGGACCAAGCCTGCGAGATCCAGGGCGACATGTTCCTCGAGACGGCGGCCCTCGGTGGGCTCGACGTGCAGCTCGTCTATTATCGGGGATTCCGCGAGTTCAAGGCGACGCCGTGGGTCGACAGCTCGGCCAAGTTGGTCCGCGCCATGACCGGCGTCGCGTGCCGGGGCGGCCAGACCCAGATCGGCCGCGTCCTCGGTCACGCGATCGCCGAGACCGGGCGGCGGCGCATCAATGCCCTCGTCTTCGTCGGCGACAGCCTCGAGGAGGAACTGGACCAACTCTGTCAGTCCGCTGGCGAGCTGGGATTGCTCGGCGTTCCGGTTTTCGTCTTCCACGAAGGCAATGACGAAATGGCGGCCCACGGCTTCCGCGAAATCGCGCGCCTGTCGGGCGGCGCCTATTGTCCGTTCGATTCGTCGAGCGCGAAGCAGTTGCGCGACCTTCTCTCGGCGGTCGCGGTCTTCGCGGCCGGAGGCCGCAAGGCGCTCGAGGATTATGGCCGCAAGAAGGGCGGCGTGGTGCTTCGCCTGACGCACGGCATGCGCGGACGTCCATGATCTACCTCGTCGTCGGCGGGGTGGTGGCCATCGCGCTTTTCTTGTTGGTGCGCTGGTTCGTCGCCGCCGATGTGAGACAGGTTGCGAAGGTCCTGCGATGGACAGGTGTTGTCCTGGCCGCGGTGTTCGCGCTTTTTCTCATTCTCACCGGCCGTTGGGCGCTGCTGATTCCCATCGCGGGCGCCGTTGCCCTGGCCTTCTCTCGCCTCCATGCCGGCAGGTCGCGGGGCGGACTGTTCAGCCGGGGCAAGACCTCTTCCGTCGAGACGCGATTTCTCCGGCTGTCGCTCGACCATGACAGCGGCGCCATGACGGGCATCGTGCGCGAAGGGCCGCATGCGGGCGACATCGGACGTCTGAGCCTCCAAGATCTTCTCGACCTACTCGACCGGTGCCGGGGCGAGGATCCCCGATCGGTCCAACTCCTCGAGGCCTATCTCGATCGTGAACATCCGGATTGGCGGGACAAATCCGCTGCGGACTCCGGGGAGAGGCCGCCCCCAGGCCGCACGGGCATGACGCGGGAGGAGGCGTTTCGCATTCTCGGAATCGACTCGGACGCGAGCGAGGAGCAGATTCGCGACGCCCATCGCCGCTTGATGGGCAAGCTTCATCCCGACCGCGGTGGTTCCGACTACCTCGCGGCGCAGATCAACCAGGCCAAGGATCTTCTCCTCGGGGGCTGAGGCGCGGGTTGCGCGACCCAAGGGCCCATGGCAGAAAGACCCGCCTCGGGATGGGCGCGGCGGGCGCCGCCGTCCCGGTCACGATGGAACGAGGGCCGATGACAAAACCCGTACGCAAGGCGATCTTTCCCGTGGCCGGCCTCGGGACGCGATTCCTGCCGGCCACCAAGGCCATGCCGAAAGAGATGCTGCCCGTCGTCGACAAGCCCCTCATTCAATATGCGGTCGAGGAAGCGCGGGAAGCCGGCATCGAGGAATTCATCTTCGTCACCGGCCGTGGCAAGAACGCCATCGAGGATCATTTCGACTTCAGCTACGAGCTCGACCGAGTCCTCACCGATCGCGGGCGGGCGAAGGATTTGGAAACCGCCCGCTCGATGATGATGGCGCCGGGCCAGCTCACCTATCTCCGCCAGCAGGAGCCGCTTGGCCTCGGACACGCCGTGTGGTGCGCGCGCCACCTCGTGGAGGACGAGCCGTTCGCCGTGCTGCTGGCCGACGACCTCGTGCTCTCGAAGACTCCGTGCCTCGCCCAGATGTGCGCGGCCTATCAAGGCGGTCACCTCATCGCGGCGATGGATGTGCCGCGCGACCACGTCTCGCGCTACGGCGTCCTCGACATCGCGAAGGACGACGGACGCCTCGTGAGCGTCAAGGGCATGGTCGAGAAACCGGCGCCCAAGGACGCGCCGTCGACCCTGTGCGTGATTGGCCGCTACATCCTCGATCCGGGTGTTTTCGCGATCCTGTCCGAGAAGCAGCAGGGTGCGGGCGGCGAGATCCAGCTGACCGATGCGCTCGCGCGCATGATCGGCAAGGTCCCGTTCCACGGCTACCGCTTCGAAGGCACGCGCTTCGACTGCGGCGACAAAGTCGGATTCTTCGAGGCCAATGTCGCCTTCGCTCTCGCGCGACCCGATCTGGGCGCCAGCGTGCGCGGCGTTCTTGAGACGTATGCGGCGCGGGCCAAGGGCGCGCCGTCTGCGCGCTGACGGGGCCGGACCTCTCCCATGCGCATTGCGATGATTGGCGCCGGATATGTCGGCCTGGTCTCGGGCGCGTGCTTGTCGGAGTTCGGGCACGACGTCATCTGCGTCGAGAAGGATGCGGCGAAGCTCGCGCGCCTCAAGAGCGGGGAGGCGCCGATCTACGAGCCGGGCCTCGAGCCGCTCATGGCGACGAACCTGCGCGCGGGCCGCCTGTCCTTCACCGGCGACATCGCCGGCGCGGTCGACAAGGCGGAGGCCGTCTTCATCGCGGTCGGCACGCCAAGCCGGCGCGGCGACGGGCACGCGGATTTGAGCTACGTCTACGCTGCTGCCCGCGAGATCGCCGCGGCACTGACGGGTTATGCGGTCATCGTCACCAAATCGACCGTGCCGGTCGGCACGAGCCGCGAGATCGCCCGCATCATCCGCGAGACGCGGCCAGATGCCTCCTTCGACATGGCGTCCAATCCCGAGTTCCTTCGCGAAGGCTCGGCTATCGGCGACTTCATGCGGCCCGACCGCGTCGTCATCGGCACCGAGTCGGAGCGCGCGCGCGACATCCTTCGCGCCATCTACCGTCCGCTCTACCTCATCGAGACGCCGATCCTTTTCACGACGCTCGAGACCTCGGAGCTCGTCAAATACGCGGCCAACGCGTTTCTTGCGACCAAGATCACCTTCATCAACGAGATCGCCGATGCCTGCGAACGCCTTGGCGCCGACGTCCATGACGTCGCGCGCGGCATGGGGCTCGATGGCCGTATCGGCCGCAAGTTTCTCCACCCCGGGCCCGGCTATGGCGGCTCGTGCTTCCCCAAGGACACGATCGCGCTCGCCCGCACGGCCAGGGAAGCGGGCGCGCCTGTCCGCATCGTCGAGACGGTCGCGGAGGTGAACGAGGCGCGCAAGCGTCAGATGGTCGAGAAGATCGTCGAGGCCTGCGGCGGATCCGTGCGGGGGCGGACCATTGCGGTGCTGGGCCTTACCTTCAAGCCCAATACCGACGACATGCGCGATGCGCCGAGCCTCGTCATTGTTCCCGGTCTCGTCGCGGGCGGTGCTGTGGTGCGGGCTTTCGATCCGGCCGGGATGACGGAAGCGAGGAAGATGCTCGATGGCGTCACCTGGTGCACCGATGCCTATCACGCCATGGAGGGGGCGGACGCGGTCGTCATCATCACCGAGTGGAACGAATTCCGCGCCCTCGACCTTGCGCGCGCGAAGGCGCTCCTGCGCCGGCCGGTCTTCATCGACCTTCGCAACATCTACAATCCGCGCGAAATGGCCGCGCTCGGGTTCGACTACCGCTCGATCGGCCGGCCGTCGCGGCCCGCCTCAGGAGGCTAAGATGGCGATGGGTCACCGTTTTCATCCGACGATCCTCCGCGAATATGACGTCCGGGGCGTCGTGGGAGAGACGCTCTCGCCCGAGGACGCGCGCGCGCTCGGGCGCGCCTTCGGCACGGTGACGCGCCGCGAGGGCGGCAGGCGCGTCGCCGTCGGTTACGACGGGCGCGAAAGCTCGCCGGTCCTCGAGGCGGCACTGATCGAGGGTCTTCGGGCCGCCGGTACTGATGTGATCGCGATCGGCCTTGGGCCGACGCCCATGCTCTATTTCGCGGTCAAGCACCTGGGCGCGGATGCCGGCATGATGGTGACGGGCTCGCACAACCCGCCCCATTACAACGGCTTCAAGATGCTCGGCCGCGGCGGCGCATTCTACGGCCAAGCCATCCGGGCGCTTGGCGAGCTCGCTGCCGGGGGCGCCTTCGCCGAGGGGGCAGGCTCTCTCGCGCATACGCCGGTCTTCGAGGCCTATGTCGAGCGCCTGCTCAAGGATTACGACGGTAGCCGGCCGCTCGCGGTCGGCTGGGACGCGGGCAACGGCGCGGCGGGGGCGGCTATGGCCTCGCTCGCGGCACGCCTGCCGGGCCGGCACGTCTTGCTCTTCGAGGAGATCGATGGCCGCTTCCCCAACCATCACCCGGATCCGACCGTCCTCGAGAACTTGAAGCAGCTCCAGCAAACGGTGGCGAAGGAACGGCTCGACCTTGGCATCGCCTTCGATGGCGATGGCGACCGGATCGGCGTGATCGACGGCGAGGGCCGCGTGCTCTGGGGCGACCAGATCATGATGCTCCTCGCGCGCGACGTGCTGGCGGCGCGGCCGGGTGCCACCATCATCGCCGACGTCAAGGCCAGCCAGGCGCTGTTCGACGAGGTGGCGCGGCTCGGGGGCACGCCGCTCATGTGGCGGACCGGACATTCGCTCATCAAGGCCAAGATGGCCGAGCTCGGCGCGCCGCTCGCGGGTGAGATGAGCGGGCATCTCTTCTTCGCTGACCGTTATTACGGCTACGACGATGCGCTCTACGCGGCGGTGCGCGTGCTCGGCGTGGTCAGCCGGTCAGGCAAGAGCCTCGCAGCGCTTCGCGACGAGTTGCCCCGCATGGTCAACACGCCGGAGCTGCGCTTTCCCTGTGATGAGGCTCGGAAGTTCCGCGTTATCGACGAGGTCAAGGCCCGCCTCGTCGCGGCACAGGCCAAGGTCAATGACGTGGACGGGGTGCGCGTCGACACGGCCGATGGATGGTGGCTGCTGCGCGCCTCCAATACGCAGGACGTTCTTGTCGCGCGTTGCGAGGCGCGCACGGCCGAAGGCCTCGAGCGTCTCAAGCGAACGCTGGTGGACGAGGTGACGCGGAGCGGCGTCGAGCCGCCGGCTCTCTGAGGGGTCGAAGCGGAGCTCGCCGGTGGCGCGGTTCTTCTTCTACGGCACGCTTCTCGACGCGGCGGTCCAGCGCATCGTCTTTGGCCGCGGGATCGCCGCGGAGACGATGCGGGCGGCCGTGCTCGAGAATTTCCGGCCCGCCCGCGCGCGCGGCGTGCGCTACCCGATCCTCGTCTCGCGTCTCGGCGCGAGGACGGAGGGAATGCTCGTGGCCGGTCTTTCCGATTGGGACGTGGCGCGCCTCGTCTACTACGAAGACGCGGGCTACACGATGCAGGAGGTTCCGGTCAGGGTCGCGCCGGGCCGGACGACGAACGCGTGGGTCTTTATCCCGAGCCGGCGGATGGTGGCGCTCCCCACTGATTGGTCGCTCGCGGACTGGCAGCGACGACACAAACCGCAGGATCTTCCGGCCATTGTCGAGATGATGCGCGCCTTCCCGGGGCCCGGGCGGCTCAGCGCGTTCCGACGCTGGCGCGCGAGGCGTGGGACGCTGGTTGACGCCTAGTTTCCGCTGCTCCCGCCGAGGCGGGCGAGGTCCGGGCTGTCGTGGGCGTTGATGGGCCGGCACTCCATCTTTTGCTCGATGAGCACGCGGCAGGCTTCCTCGGCATTCTCTTTCGTCGAAAGGCCCATGAGGCGCGCGCGGAAAATCTGTCCCTTGGACGCCTCGACCGGAACGACAACGGCGGTCGTCTGTCCGAGCAGTTCCGGCGCTATGCGCGCCGCACGCGCGGCGGTCAGCTGCGCTTGCACGTAGCGCTGGAAGGCGCCGACCTGCACCCCCCATTCGCCCGGAGGATTGAGGACCGATTCGGCGATGCGCGGCTGGGCGGCATCGCCCTGGGCGATCTCGGCCGGCGGGGAGGCGGGCGGCGCCGGAACAGCCGGTGTCGCGAGGGCTAGGGGCGCGAGCGTGACGGCGGAGGTAGCGGTGGCCTGGGGGGCCGGACGTGCGGGTGCCGGCGCGCGCGCCACGGCCATGGTCGGCTGCGTCTGGAATCCCTTGTTCAGCAACGAGACCATGTATTGATCGCGGGCGAAGGCAGAGTGCCCGCCGAGGACCACGGCGAAGATGCGCCGACCATCGCGCTCGGCCGAGGCCGCGAGATTGTAGCCCGAATCGCGGATGAACCCGGTCTTGATGCCGTCGACCCCCTGGTAGCGGCCGAGAAGGTGGTTGTGATTGTTGTGGCTGAGACCGTGGTAGCTGAAGCTCGGGCGCGAGAAGTAGTGATAGCGCTCGGGGAAATCGTGGTGGAGGGCGCGGGCGAGGATGACCATGTCGCGTGCGGTCGTGACCTGGGCGCGATTGGGCAGGCCGGAGGCGTTCTGGAAGACCGTGTTCTCCATGCCGAGCTGCTGTGCCTTCCGCGTCATGCGCTGGGCGAAGGCGCTTTCCGATCCGCCGAGCTCCTCCGCCAGCGCCACGGCGGCGTCGTTGGCCGACTTCGTGACGAGACCGAGGATGGCGTCCTCCACCATGATCGTGTCGCCCTCTTCGAGATTGAGCTTCGTGGGCGACTGCTGCGCGGCATAGTCGGAGACGTAGATCGGCGTGTTGAGTGCGAGCTTCTTCGTGCGCAAGGCTTCGAAGGTGAGATAGAGCGTCATCATCTTGGTGAGCGAGGCGGGATAGGTCTGCGCGTCCGGATTGACCGCGTGCAGGACCTCGCCCGTCTCGGCGTCGACCACAATCGCGGAGGAGGTAACGCCCGAAACCGTATGGGCGGCTGCCTTCGCACGGGCCGATGCTTTCGCACGGGCCGCCGCCGAAGCCCGGACGGCAGCCGTCTTGAGCTTGGTCGGCGCCTTGACCGATTTGGCGGTCTGTGAGGTCTGCTTAGGCCTGTTGGAACGGGCATCGGCTGGTGCGGCCGACCATGCCAGGACGGCGATCGCCGACAGGAGAGCCAGGGCCAACGACACGAAACGCGCACGGATGAATGGGTTCATGGCATCCCTTGGCATACCGAGGGTCTCGGTCCCCTCCCAGGACTGATCCCCTGTTCCGCGAAAGTTAAACGGGGATGGTTAATGAGACGTTTATGGTTAACGGCCCGTCGGGATTTTCGCGTGAAGGTTCTTATTCGATAGGAAAGATTCTAAGAAATACAAGACTCTGTGTCTACCCACTTTCACGCCACATCAATTAGGGAGCAGATCGGCTTGAGCGCGGTTTCGCTCGCCCTCGGGCCGTGCCGCGGTTGATTGCCGGCACCATGCGCTGCCTGTGCATAAAAGGACAAATTCATTGACTGGTCATGGGGCGGTCACTACATAGTCCATATTGCAGCGCACAATTCGGCTAGGCCGGTCGTCCCGCGAGACCGGTTCGCAGCAGTATCAAGGGATGAGGCCGTCATGTCCGCGCCCAAAGCCAGAAGCTCACATCGACCCGCGACGACAGTCCCAAGACTTCAGCACCCGATCGAGAAGCCCCATTCCCGCCACGCCGAGGAGCCTATCGATCCACCGAAGGAGGCGACGACCGTGACACGAGAACAGCTCGAATCCATGTCGAACTCCACGCTCAAGACGTTTGAACAGATGTCCACCATCGGCAAAGCGAACGTCGAAGCCGCGATCAAGACCAATGCCATCCTTCTCAAGGGGGTGGAGGAGATCGGCAAGGCCTGGACTTCGCTCATGCAGCGGATGGTCGAGGCGCACATGAACTCTCTCCAGGCGCTCGTCGGTTGCAAGAACCTCCAGGACGTCGTCGAGGTGCAGACCGACTGGGCGAAGACACAGCTCGAGACGGTGGTCGCCGAAGGGGCGAAGGTCTCAGAGCTTACGCTCAAGGTCGCGAACGAGTCGGTCCAGCCGATTTCCGCGACCGTCAACGAGACCATGAAATCGTCTCTCAAGGCGGCCTAGGCACCCATCCGGTTCCCTCGGAAAAGCCCGGCGGCCCCTCTGGTCGCCGGGCTTTTTGCGTCACGGACGGCAAATTGGGCCTCTCGGGCACGGTCGGGGCCGCTCTTGGACCGCGGCCGGAAAATCCCATATCATTGAATGTGATAGAATGAGGCTTCTTAAGGTCTCGGAGAAACGGCCGCGTCGACGATGGGTGGTGGGAACGGACAGGACAACAATCGCCGGAGCGACAACCCCAATACGGGCGTCGTCGTCAAGAGCCGGGCGAAGACCAAGAAGCCGGACCTCTACAAGGTCCTCATGCTCAACGACGACTACACGCCCATGGAGTTCGTCGTCTATGTGCTCGAACGCTTCTTCAACATGAACCGCCAGCGCGCGACGCAGGTCATGCTGCACGTCCATCGGCGCGGCGTCGGCGTGTGCGGCGTCTACACCTACGAAGTCGCTGAGACCAAGGTCAACCAAGTCATGGATTGTGCGCGGAAGCACGAACATCCGCTTCAGTGCACGCTGGAGCGCGAATGAGCGGAATCCTCTCCCCCGGACTCGAGCAGGCACTGCGTCGTGCGATCGACATCGCGAACGAGCGGCGCCACGAACTCGCGACCCTCGAGCACCTTCTGCTCGCTCTCGTCGAGGAGCAGGATGCGGTCGCCGTGCTCCGCGCCTGCGGCGTCGATCTCGACCGTCTCCGCCAGGACCTGACGCAATACGTGGACACCGAACTTGCCGGCCTCGTGACCAATCGGCTCGAGGACGCGAAGCCGACCGCGGGGTTCCATCGCGTGCTCCAGCGCGCAATCGTCCACGTGCAGTCCTCGGGGCGCGAGCGGGTGACAGGCGCCAATGTGATCGTCGCGATGTTCGCCGAGCGCGAGTCGCACGCGGTCTATTTCCTCCAGACCCAGGACATGACGCGGCTTGACGCCACCAACTACATCTCCCACGGCATCGCCAAGGTGCCCGGCCGCGCCGAGCGGCGCACCGTCGAGGGCGCGGAGGAGGAGGCCGGCGCCGAGAAGGTCGTGCGCAAGGGCCAGGAGGCGCTCTCGGCCTACTGCGTCGACCTCAACAAGAAAGCGAAAGCCGGCAAGATCGATCCGCTGATCGGGCGCGAGGCCGAGGTCGAGCGCACCATCCAGGTCCTGTGCCGGCGCACCAAGAACAATCCGCTCTACGTGGGCGAGCCGGGCGTGGGCAAGACCGCCATCGCCGAGGGTTTGGCGCGCCGAATCGTGCTCGATGAGGTGCCCGAAGTGCTCCAGGGTGCCACGATCTTCGCCCTCGACATGGGTGCATTGCTCGCCGGAACGCGCTATCGCGGCGACTTCGAGGAGCGCTTGAAGGCGGTGATGTCGGAGCTCGAAGGGCATCCGAACGCGATTCTCTTCATCGACGAGATCCACACGGTCATCGGCGCGGGTGCGACGAGCGGCGGTGCCATGGATGCTTCGAACATCTTGAAGCCGGCCTTGCAAAGCGGGGGACTCCGCTGCATCGGCTCGACCACCTACAAGGAGTACCGGAATTATTTCGAGAAGGACCGCGCGCTCGTCCGTCGCTTCCAGAAGATCGACGTCAACGAACCCTCGGTCGAGGATGCGGTCAAGATCCTGAAGGGTTTGAAGCCCTACTACGAGGAGCACCACAAGGTGCGCTACACCGCCGAGGCCATCCGCACGGCGGTCGAGCTCGCGGCGCGCTACATCTCCGACCGCAAGCTGCCTGACAAGGCCATCGACGTGATCGACGAGGTGGGCGCCTCCCAGATGCTCCTGCCGCCGTCCAAGCGCCGGCGCACGATCACGGTCAAGGACGTCGAGGCCGTGATCGCCAAGATCGCGCGCATTCCGCCGAAATCGGTCTCGCGCGACGACCGTGAGGTCTTGAAGAATCTCGACCGGGACTTGAAGACCGTCGTCTACGGCCAGGACAAGGCGATCGAGGCGCTCGCGAGCGCCATCAAGCTCGCGCGTGCGGGCCTGCGCGAGCCGGAGAAGCCCATCGGCAGCTACCTTTTCGCGGGACCCACGGGCGTCGGCAAGACCGAAGTCGCGCGCCAGCTCGCGCGCACCCTCGGCGTCGAGATGCACCGCTTCGACATGTCCGAGTACATGGAGCGGCACAGCGTCTCCCGCCTCATCGGCGCGCCGCCCGGCTATGTGGGCTTCGACCAGGGCGGGCTCTTGACCGATGCCATCGATCAGCATCCCCACGCGGTCTTGCTCCTCGACGAGATCGAGAAGGCGCATCCCGACGTCTTCAACATCCTTCTCCAGGTGATGGACTACGGCAGGCTGACCGACCACAACGGCAAGACGGTCGACTTCCGCAATGTGATCCTCATCATGACGACCAACGCCGGTGCGTCCGATCTCGCGAAGCACGCCATGGGCTTCGCGCGCGAAGGACGCCAGGGCGAGGAGGAGGATGCGATCCGGCGCATGTTTACGCCGGAGTTCCGCAACCGGCTCGACGCGATCATCCAGTTCGCCAATCTGGCGCCGGAGACGGTGCTGCGCGTCGTCGACAAATTCGTCATGCAGCTCGAGGAACAGCTCGCCGATCGCCAGGTCTCGATTCGCTTGACGGACGAGGCGCGCGCCTGGCTCGCGAAGAAAGGCTACGACCCGACCTATGGCGCCCGTCCGCTCGCGCGGGTCATCCAGGATCAGGTGAAGAAGCCGCTCGCCGAGGAGCTCTTGTTCGGGCGCCTCGCCAAGGGCGGCACGGTCGAAGTCCGACTCGAGGGCGAAGCGCTCGTCTTCGACTTCCAGCCGGCAACGCCTCCGCCCAAGACGGACGATTCCGAGAGCGACGACAAGGTTCCCGAACTCGTCAACTGACGGCGAGGCGCGGGCTGCGATGCAATTTGCATCGCGCGTGTCGCTACCACTTCGACTCCCTTGACGATGCGCGCGCGAAGCGCGAGCATTTCATCGTCGCGCATGCGGGACGCCGATCGGGAAAGACGACGGGTCTCACGATCGCGCCGCCGCACGATGCGGCCAATGCGCAACGAGAGCGAGGAGGAGATGACTCCACCTGGTAGTTGTCCAGGGCCTCGCGGCAACGCGGGGCCACGGTCCTGACGCCACGGCCGACTGTGAGCGATCGCTGACGGTCGGGACCGCCGACAATCCGAACTCTGTCGCTTCGTAGACAGCGCGCGAGCGCAGACGTTGACGAAGCATTGATCTCCGGCATCGATGCCGGATTCGGGCCAAGGCCCAAGGAACCCCGCCTCGCGAATGCGCCGGCGGGGTTCGCCCGTGAAGGGCCGCTCTGTCAGGCCGGCGGCTCGTTCGTCTGATCCTTCCGGAACGGGCTGTACTCGCCGAGCTCTTGCATCTCGTCGGCGACGTGGCGGCGCTCGCGGTCGAGAAAATTTTCGACCGCGGCGCGGAAGCGCGGATCGGCGATCCAATGCGCGCTGTAGGTCGGGGAGGGCAAATAGCCGCGCTGGATCTTGTGCGGCCCCTGCGCGCCCGCCTCGACGCGCCTCAGGCCGTGCCGGATCGCGAACTCGATGGCCTGGTAGTAGCACGCCTCGAAGTGGAGAAACCTGTACTCGCCGAGCGAGCCCCAGTTGCGGCCGTAGAGCACGCCGCCGCCCATGAGGTTGAGCGCGCCCGCGATCGGCCGACCGCCATCCTCGGCGAACATGAGGACGATCTGGTCGGCCATGGTCTCGCCGATCCGGTGGAAGAACTCACGCGTGAGATACGGATGGCCCCATTTGTGCTCCGACGTCGCGATGTAGAAGCGATGGAACGCGTCCCAATGCTCGGGCTTCAGCGCGTCGCCGGTAAGCGGACGGATGGTGACGCCGCTCGCGGCGACATCCTGCCGTTCCTTGCGGATGGTCTTGCGCTTGCGCGAGGCGAGGGCGCCGAGGAAGTCGTCGAACGTCGCGTAGCCGCGGTTCTCCCAATGGAACTGCTGGCCGGTGCGCTGGAGCCAGCCGGCCTCGCCGAGGCGCGTCCACTCCGCCTCGGTCGGGAAGGTGACGTGGGCCGATGAGAGCTTGTTCTCGCGCGCGATGCCTTGGATGGCATCGATGAGCGTGCGCTGGACCGTCGCGCTGAGCTCGCCCGCGCAGCCGCCGCGCACCATGAGGCGCGGCCCCGCGACGGGCGTGAAGGGGACCGAGACCTGGAGCTTCGGATAGTACTGCCCGCCCGCGCGTTCATAGGCTTCGGCCCAGCCCCAGTCGAACACGTACTCGCCGTAGGAATGGCCCTTGAGGTACATGGGGGCCGCACCGAGGAGCCGTCCGCCCGCATCCTTGACGATGAGATGGTGCGGCGCCCAGCCGGTCTTGGTCCCGACCGAGCCGCTGTCTTCGAGCGCACTGAGGAAGGCGTGGGAGACGAACGGATTGCCCTCGGCGGCCCCCTCGACGCCCGCGCAGGCATCCCACGCCGCGGCGTTGATATCCGCGATCCGGTGCGCAAGCGCGACCGAGAGAGGCTCGATTCCGTCGGGCATGGCAAAGTGTCACGGAGAGCGTTCTTGACGGCAAGCGCGATTTCCGGTTTCCGCCCGCCGGGGTTTCAGCCAGAATCGTGTGTCAGCTGACGATGAGGGGCGCGTGATGGATGAGGCGGTCATGGAGGTGAAGCCGATTGCAGGCGCGATCGGCGCCGAGGTGTATGGCGTCGATCTGTCGAAGGACCTGTCCCAGGAGATGTTCGCGCGCGTCCATCAGGCATTCCTCGACCACCACGTGCTGTTCTTCCCGAAACAGTCCCTCACCACGGAGCGGCAGAAGGGGTTTGCGCGCCGCTTCGGCCCTCTCATCGTCGACCCCTTCGTGAAGTCGCCCGAAGGCGAGCCCGAGGTCATGGAGGTGAAGAAGGACGTCCACGAGACCAAGAATTTCGCCAACATGTGGCATTCCGATTCGACCTTCATGGAGAAGCCGCCCCTCGGCTCCTTCCTCTACGCGCTCGAGGTGCCGGATTTCGGCGGCGACACGATGTGGTCGAACCAGTATCTCGCCTACGAAACGCTCTCGCCCGGCATGCGGGCGATGCTCGACGGCCTCAAGGCCGTCCACGGCGCCAAGTCCTACAACGAGGAAGTCGACGCCGGGAACTACAACGAGAAGCGCAGCATCAAGCTGCGCTTCGACGATGTGATGAAGGCCGCCGCCGGCGCCGAGGTCGAACACCCGGTCGTCCGCACGCATCCGGAGACAGGGCGGAAGGCGCTTTACGTCCATGTCGCCTACGTGCTGCGCTTCAAGGACTGGACCGAGGCCGAATCGAAGCCGCTTCTCGACTTCCTCTACGCGCACTCGGTCAGGCCCGAGTTCACCTGCCGCTACCGGTGGCGCCAGGGCACGCTCGCCATGTGGGACAACCGCTGCGCGATGCACTACCCGATCAATGACTACCAGGGAAAGCGCCGCCGGATGCGCCGCGTCACCGCCGAGGGCGACCGGCCGTTCTAGAAGCGGCCGGGCTTCACCGGCGGTAGCGTTCGGTCTTGCCTTCGGTGAAGGCCTTGGCCCCTTGGGCGAGCTCGGCCGATTGCTGCGACCAGGCGAGATAGCGGTTGTTGATCGGCCAGGCGTCCTTCTCCGGCACATCCAGCACCTCGTGGACAAGGCGCTTCATGCGCACGATCGATTCCTGTGGCAGGCGCGCGATCGTCTCGGCAACTTCGATCGCCTTGTCGAGAAGCTGCTCCTTCGGCACGACGTGGTTGACGAGGCCGACCGAATAGGCGCGCGCGGCGTCGATCGGGAGCGCCGTGAACAGCATCTCCTTGGCGAGCGGCAGGGGAATCCAGTGCGGCAGGCGCAGGCACGCGCCGGCATCGGACAGGCCGCCGACCCGCGCTTCGCCGATTGCGAAGATGGCATGCTCCGCCGCGACGAGGAAATCGCAAGCCAGTGCGAGTTCGAGACCGCCGGCGATGGCGGGACCGTTGATGGCGCCGATGAGCGGCTGCGGCAGGTGGCGCTGGGCGATGCCGGCCCAACCCACGTCCTTGAAGACCACCTGGTCGATGACGGGCGCGCCGTGTTTGGCGAAGGCCTTGAGGTCGAGGCCCGTGCAAAACGCCTTGTCGCCCGCGGCCGTCAGGATGACCGCGCGCACGCTCTCGTCTCGCTCGATCTCGTCAAACGCGGCACGCATGGCCCCGGCTGTCTCGCCGTCGACGCAGTTCCGCACCTCCGGCCGGTTGATCGTGATGATCTCGACGGCACCGCGCCGCTCGCGTAGGACTTTCATCTCTCACCTCGCCTCGTCACCGATCGCGCTCCGCATCCCAGGTGCGGGCGCCCATGTCCTTGAGCTTGTCGCGTTCGAGCTTACCAAGATTCGTGTAAGGCAGCGCGTCGCGGAACTCGATATAACGCGGGACCATGAAACGGGCCATGCGCTCCGCCGCGAAACGGTGAATCGCCTGTCCATCGAGCGTCCGGCCGCCTTTGGCCACGATGACGGCCTTCACGTCCTCTTCGCCAAGCGGTGAGGGGACGCCGAGAACGGCGACCTCCTCGACATCGGGGTGGGTACTGAGAATCCGCTCGACCTCGTAGGCCGATATATTCTCGCCCCGGCGGCGGATGGCGTGCTTCAGGCGGCCCTTGTAGGTGAGCACGCCCTGCGCGTCCATCTCGCCGAGATCGCCCCAGTGGAACCAGAGGTTCCGCCACGCCTCGACGGTCGCCGCACCGTCGTCCTCGTATCCCTGGAACATGACGTCGGGGACACGGGGGCGCATGACGATTTCGCCGAGCGTGCCGGGTGGGACGATCCGGTCGTTCGCATCGACGATGGCGATCTCGAACTCCGGCGATGCGCGGCCGCAGGTGCCGAGCGGCGCCGGGCGTCCCGGCTCGGGCACCGTGACGGCCGAGGCCTCCGTGCCGCCATACTCCTCGTGGAGTGTCATGCCGAAGCGCGCCTCGAAGTCGCGGTGGATGTCCCGTGGGATCCCGGAGATGAGGCCGAGACGCAGCGTGTTGTCCTTGTCCTGCGGTCCCGGCGGCAGGGACCACAGGAATTGGACGATGGCCGAGAAGCCGCAGATGACCGTCGCCTTGACCTCGGCAACCTCCTGCCAGAAACGGCTCCGCGAGAAGCGCGGAAAGAGCGCGACCGTGCCGCCGGCGATGATCGCTGTCATGGTCATGTGCATCTGCCCGCCCAGGTGGTAGAGCGGCAGCCAGTTGTGAAACACGTCGCCCGGGCGATAGCCGAAGGAATCGACGAGGCGCGCGGCACCGCGGCAGATCTGGTTGTGGGGGATGAGCGCCGCCTTCGAACGTCCCGTCGTGCCGGAAGTGTAGAGGATGGATGCCGCCGCGCCGGGTTTCGATGACGCCATGGCGACGGCATCCGCGTCGTCGACATCGCGCGCCGAGACGACACGCTGCGGCCATGCCCGGGCGAGATCGGGAACCGAATCGGCGAAGACGATCGTCGAGAGGCCGCTGCGGTCGATCGCGCCGAGTTCGTCCGTGGCGCTGCTCTCCGTCACGAGGACGGAGGCGCGCGAACGCTTGAGCATGTCCTCGAGCACCGCGCCGCGATGGAGCCGGTTGAGGCCCGCATAGACGCCGCCCGCCCACGCGGTGCCGAGCCAGGTCCACATGGCGGCCGGCTGGTTCGTGATGTAGCTCGCGACGCGGCGCGCCGGCCCCATGAGAGGAGCCAGGAATCCCGCCCAGCGCCGCACGCGATCGTCGGCCTCGCGGTAGGTCCAACCTTGTCCATCGAAGAGGAGGAAGTCGCGGCCAGGCGAGGCCGCAACGCGCGCCGCGAAAGCCTCGGGAACCGTCGTCGCGTCGGCGCCCACCAGCGCAAGTAAGCTCTCGGGCGCCGGCACTCGCGACATCGCGTCGCTCGCGATCAGGCGGTTACGAACGTCAGATCGGCGGCGAAGGCGAGGTTGGACGGGAGCATGGCGACGCCGATCGCACAGCGCGCATGCTTGGCCGAGGCGCCGAAGATGTCGGTCAGGAAGTCGGACGTGCCGTCGAGCACCTTCGGCAACTGGCCGAAGCCGGGTTCGACATTGACGAAGCCGACGAACTTGACGACGCCCTGCACGCGGTCGAGGTCGCCGTCGCAGGCCGCGGCCAGATGGGCGACGGCGTTCTCGGCCGCGAGACGCGCGGCGGCGCGGCCATCCTCGACCGTGAGATCGACGCCGACCTTGCCGACATAGACGAACGTGCCGTCGCGCACCGGCCCCTGGCCCGAGAGAAAGACGATGTTGCCGCTTCTGACCCACGGCACGTAGTTGCCGGCGGGAGTCGCGGGATTCGGCAGCGTGACGCCGAGCGCCTTGAGACGCTCGCTGACCCGGCCCGGCTTGAGTGCTAAGCCCATCGGCGCCTCACGCGATCTCGAAGATGCCGTCGACCTCGACCGCGACGCCGGCGGGAAGGTCCTGCACGCCCACCGCGAAGCGCGCGTGCCGGCCGGCATCGCCGAACACCTCGACCATGAGATCGGAGGCGCCGTTGACCACGAGCGGCTGCTGGCGGAATTCGGGAGTCGAGTTGACGAAGCCGCCCAACTTCACAACGCGCTTCACGCGGTCGAGATCCCCGCCGCACGCTGCCTTGGCATGGCCGATGAGGGCGAGCCCGCACATGCGCGCCGCTTTCTGTCCGTCCTCGACCGTGAATTTCTCGCCGAGCCGGCCGACGTACTGGAACTGGCCTTTGTCGCGCGGCACCTGGCCCGAGACGAAGACGAGCTTTCCCACCGTCACGAAAGGCACGTAGTTCGCGACGGGCGCCGAGGATTCCGGCAGCTCGATTTTGAGTTCCTTGAGACGCGCCTCGATCCGCCCGGCCATGCCATCCTCCCTGCTCTTCGAGGGCGAGCTTAGTCGCTCGAGCGAGAGCGATCCAGCGCTCCGGGACGGCCGGTCACGCGCGGCGCGGAGACGCGAAAAAAGGGGGTGCGGCCGAGCCGCCGCACCCCCGAGTCACAGGGAGGAGCACACTGAGGCGTTGCGCCTCAGCTACACCCGCTGGTGGAACCACACGTGACGCATTTGAGGCACGTGCCGTTGCGCACCAGGGTGAAGTTGCCGCACTCGCCGCACGCATCGCCCTCGTAGCCCTTCATCCGCGCCTCGCGGGCACGGTCGAGTCGGGCATCGACGGCGGCGGCGACCGCGGCATCCACGGCGACGGCTTGGGAGAAGCCGAGAGCCGTGGTCTCGAGGACGGCTCCGTTGCCATCGGAGCCGTCGGTTCCGCCGTGATCGTGGGACAGGGACATTCCGCCCGGCGCGGCTTGCATCTCGCCGGACGCGCCCTCGCCGAGACGCTCAGGGACAGCACCGCCATCCCGTCGCGCGGCACCCTCTCCATTGCCGTAGAGAACGTAGAGCTTGTTCCGCACATAGCCGACGCTCGCGACCCGCTTCACGGCGTCGAGCGCCGCGTCCTCGACTTCGCGTCGGAGCGCGCGCTCGTAGTCGCCCGTGCCGAGGCTGTCGTGGCGGAGATCGTCGGTCTTGGCGTGGGCGAGATCGTTCCGGCCAAGGTAGGAGATCGCGAGCTCGCGGAAGATGTAGTCGAGCACCGAGGTCGACATGCGGATCGCGTCATTCCCCTCGACGAGACCCGAGGGCTCGAAGCGCGTGAAGGTGAACGCCTCGACGAACTCCTCGAGCGGTACGCCGTACTGGAGCCCGATCGAGATCGCGATGGCGAAGTTGTTCATGAGGCTGCGGAAGGCGGCCCCTTCCTTGTGCATGTCGATGAAGATCTCGCCGAGCTGGCCGTCCTCGTATTCGCCCGTGCGGAGATAGACCTTGTGCCCGCCCACGATGGCCTTCTGGGTGTAGCCCTTGCGGCGCGCGGGCAGGCGGCGGCGATCGGCGATGATGCGCTCGACGATCCTCTCGACGATACGCTCGGCCACCATGGGCGCCTGCGCCGCGGCGGGCGCTTCAATCACCTCTTCGACGAAGCTGCCATCCTCGTCATCGAGGACGCTCGCCGAGAGCGGCTGGGACAGCTTCGAGCCGTCGCGGTAGAGCGCGTTGGCCTTGAGGCCCAGGCGCCAGGACCGCATGTAGGCGGCCTTGCAGTCCTCGACCGTCGCCGCGTTCGGCATGTTGATGGTCTTAGAGATGGCGCCCGAGATGAACGGCTGGGCGGCGGCCAGCATCTCGATGTGGCTGTCGACCGAAAGAGCGCGCGTGCCGGTCCGGCCACAGGGGTTCGCGCAGTCGAAGACCGGCAGGTGCTCGGGCTTCAGGTGCGGTGCTCCTTCGAGCGTCATGGCGCCGCAGCAATAGGCGTTGGCCGCGTCGATCTCGGCCTTGGAGAAGCCGAGGGCGCCGAGCATGTCGAAGGCGACATCGTCGAGCCGCGCCGCTTCGAGCCCCAGGACCTTCGTGCAGAACTCCTCGCCGAGCGTCCACTTGTTGAACGCGAACTTGATATCAAAGGCCGAGGCGAGGGCCGATTCGAGCGCCTGGAGCGCGCTCTCGTTGAAGCCGCGCGCGCGCAAGGTCGCGTGGTTGATGCCGGGCGCCTCCTTGAGCGTGCCGTGCCCGACCGCGTAGCGCACCATCTCCTCGATCGCGGCCTCGCCGTAGCCGAGCGCCTGGAGCGCCTCGGGCACGGTGCGGTTGATGATCTTGAAGTAGCCGCCGCCCGCGAGCTTCTTGAACTTGACGAGGGCGAAGTCGGGCTCGATCCCGGTCGTGTCGCAATCCATGACGAGGCCGATCGTGCCGGTGGGCGCGATCACCGTTGACTGGGCATTGCGATAGCCGTGCTGCTCGCCCAAGGCCAAGGCCTGGTCCCAGGCGCGCCGGGCCGCCTCGACGAGCGCCCGGTCGGGGCAGGCCGCGGCATCGAGCGGGACCGGCAGCGTCGCGAGGGCCTCGTAGCCCTTACGCTCCCCATGCGCTGCGCGGCGGTGGTTGCGGATGACGCGCAGCATGTCGTCGCGGTTGCGCGCGTAACCGGGGAAGGCGCCCAGCTCCTCCGCCATCTCGGCGGAGGTGGCGTAGGAGACGCCGGTCATGATGGCGCTCAGGGCGCCGCAGATGGCGCGGGCCTCCGCGCTGTCATAGGGCAGGCCCTCGGCCATGAGGAGTCCGCCGATGTTGGCGAAGCCGAGGCCGAGCGTGCGGTACTCGTAGGACAGGCGCGCGATCTCGCGCGAGGGGAACTGGGCCATGAGGACGGAGATCTCGAGGACGACCGTCCAGAGGCGGACCGCGTGCTCATAGGCCTCGACGTCGAAGCGCCCGTCGGCCTTGCGGAAGGCCATGAGGTTGAGCGAAGCGAGATTGCAGGCCGTATCGTCCAAGAACATGTATTCCGAGCACGGATTCGACGCGTTGATCCGTCCGCTCTTCGGGCAGGTGTGCCAGTCGTTGACCGTGGTGTCGAATTGGATGCCGGGATCCGCGCAGGCCCAGGCGGCGTGGCCGATCTTCTCCCACAGCTCGCGCGCCTTCACGGTGTGCGACACCTTGCCGTCCGTGCGGCGGATGAGGCGCCATTCTCCGTCCGCCTCGACCGCCTTCAAGAACGCGTCGGTCACGCGCACGGAATTGTTGGAGTTCTGGCCCGAGACGGTGAGGTAGGCGTCCGAGTCCCAATCCGTGTCGTAGGTCTTGAATTCGATGTCGGTATAGCCCTGCCGCGCGAATTGGATGACGCGCTGCACGTAATTCTCGGGGATGAGCACCTTGCGCGCCGCGCGGATGGCCTGGCGGAGCGCAGGGTTCTTCTTGGGGTCGAAGGGCGCCGCCGCATCGCCGTTCCGCTTCATCGCGTGGCAGGCGGCCATGATGGCGCTGAGATGCTGGTTCGCGAGCTTGGAGCCCGTGACGAGCGCCGCGACCTTCTGCTCCTCGATCACCTTCCAGTCGATGAAGGACTCGATGTCGGGGTGGTCGACATTGACCACCACCATCTTCGCGGCGCGGCGCGTGGTGCCGCCCGACTTGATGGCGCCCGCGGCGCGGTCGCCCACCTTGAGGAAGCTCATGAGGCCCGAGGATTTCCCGCCGCCGGAAAGCTTCTCGCCCTCGCCCCGCAGGCGCGAAAAATTGCTGCCCGTGCCGGAGCCGTATTTGAAGAGGCGCGCCTCGCGGACCCACAGGTCCATGATGCCGCCGTCGTTGACGAGGTCGTCGGCGACTCCCTGGATGAAGCAGGCGTGCGGCTGCGGCCGCTCGTAGGCCGAGGCCGACGCCTCGAGGCGTCCCGTCTCGTGATCGACGTAGAAGTGGCCCTGCGACGGGCCGTCGATGCCGTAGGCCCAGTGAAGACCGGTGTTGAACCACTGCGGGGAGTTGGGCGCCGCGAACTGCCGGCACAGCATGTAGCGCAGCTCGTCGAAGAAGGCGCGCGCATCCTCCTCCTGGTCGAAATAGCCGCCCTTCCAACCCCAGTAGGTCCACGTCCCGGCCAAGCGGTCGAAGACCTGCGTCGCACTGGTCTCGCCGCCCATGCGGTGCTCGGGCGCGAGCGCGCCAAGCGCCGCGTCATCCGGCACGCGCCGCCACAGCCAGGAGGGGACCGTCGATTCCTCGACAGCCTTGAGGCGCCGCGCGATGCCGGCCTTGCGGAAATACTTCTGCGCGAGGATGTCGGACGCGACTTGCGACCAGCTCGCGGGGACTTCCACGTCCTCCGCCTTGAACACCACCGAGCCGTCTGGATTTCGGATTTCGCTCGTCGTTTTTCGGAACTCGATACCGTCGTACGGCGATTTTCCGTCCTCCGTGAACAGCCGGCGGATGCGCATTGGACGTCCCCCACGTCGTTTGTCTCGGGCGACCCTTGGTCCCGTTCAGAAGAGAGAACGATCCCAATGGGTTATACAGAAAGTCCCGGCCGGACTATCCAAATGTAGTAGGTTTGGCGTGGCCAGGACCGCAGATATTGATCGTGTCGCTATGGCGAGTCAACCGGGTAAAACTAAATCTTGGGGGCGATTTTCGTCGAACCCCACGAGATATTGCGGCGCGTAACTCTGGAAAGCCAGGCCCGGCCTCGATCTCCCGGGCGCGCTGTTGCATCGCAGCATTCGTGTTTTGAGAGGGAGGGCGAGGGTCGAGCGATGCGGACGCTCGCCTCCTCCACCATCCTTGGATGGCGACGTCGTCGAGGAGAGCGCGTCCATGTCCGCGCGCGCTCAAGATCGGTCGCCGTGCTGTCGAGCGGCTGAGTGACCCGCGCGCCGTCGCGATAAGCCGTCAGCGATGGATGTCACGAACTTTGTCCTTGCCAGTGCGGAGGAAGCGCGCCTTATCGTGGCCGCGCGCATCGAGAGCGGGATGCGCGAAAGTGTTCGCACTTCGCGTGACTTGATTTAGGGTGCGCGGCCGGACCGTCGGCGCGGTGCCAGGGGCAAGGTCGCAGCGGTGGAGCGATGATTCACATCTATCTGGCGCGAGGCGGCGCCATCGAGCGGCTCGAAGTCGGCGCCCGCGACGCGCTGCCGACCGAATCGCTCTGGCTCGATGTCCTGCGCCCGACCGAGGAAGAGCGCGCGCGCATCGAGGCCGCCTATGGCCTCCAGTTGCCGAGCCCGGAGGAGATGCGCGAAATCGAGCCGTCGAGCCGTCTCTATGTCGAGGGAGACTCGACATTCATGACGGCGACGGTGCTCTCGCAGGCGGACGGACCGCGTCCGGTCTCCGATGCCATCACCTTCATCTTGGTTCGCAGGACGCTCATCACGCTCCGCCACACCGAGCCGCGGCCACTGGCCGCCTGTGCAGGCCGCCTCATGCGCCAACCCGCCGGCGTCACGGGCGGGGAGGACGTCTTCATAACTCTTCTCGATGCGTTCGTTGATCGACTTGCCGACCTGGCCGAGAAGGTCGGCGCGGAAATCGATCGCGTCAGCGCCATGATCTTCGGCGAGTCCTCGGGCGACGGCGACCGGCGCGACCTCCAGAACGTCATCACCGCGCTGGGACGCAACGAGGACTTGGCCTCCGCGGTGCGCGAGAGCCTGCTGACCTTGACGCGCCTCACCAGCTTCCATGTGGCGACCTTCGATGCCCCGACGAAGAAAGAAGACAAGGACATGAAGGTGCGCGTGCGCTCGCTCCAGCGCGACATCAACTCGCTGAGCGAGCATGTCGCCTATGAGTCGCACAAGATCAATTTTCTGCTCGATGCGACGCTCGGCCTCATCAACATCGACCAGAACCGGATCATCAAGATCTTCTCGATCGTGGCCGTCATCTTCCTGCCGCCGACCCTGGTCGCGAGCATGTACGGCATGAACTTCCACAACATGCCCGAATTGTCGTGGGAGTGGGGCTATCCGGCGGCGCTTTTTCTGATGATCGTCTCGGCGATCGTGCCGCTCATCTATTTCCGGCGGAAGAAGTGGTTCTAGCGCCCGCGTGCGGCGTGCCCGGGCGCGGGGCCTCCGGCGGTTTCTCTCTCAATTGAGGTCTTCGTCCCGTGGCGATCAAGCCTTTCATCGATTCGATCATCCTCGGCCTCGTGGAAGGCTTCACGGAATTCCTCCCTGTGTCTTCCACGGGGCATCTCATCATCTTCGATGACCTCCTCGGCTTCGACGGGCCGCCGGGGCACGTCTTCGAGATCGTCATCCAGCTGGGTGCGATCCTCTCGGTCCTGGCCGTCTATTTCGCCCGGCTCTGGCACGTGCTCGTGACCCTGCCGCGAAGCCGGGAGTCGCAGCGCTTCGTGCTCCTGCTCATCATGGGGTTCCTGCCAGCGGGCGTGCTGGGCGCGCTCCTTCACGGCTTCATCAAGAGCGTGCTGTTTTCACCCTATGTGGTGAGCGTCACGCTCTTTCTCGGCGGCATCGCGATCCTGTGGATCGAGCGTCTCAGCCCGAAGGCGCGGCTCCAAAGCGTCGACGAATTCACGCCCCTCTTCGCGCTCAAGGTGGGATGTTGCCAGGCGCTCGCCATGATTCCCGGCGTGTCGCGGGCCGGCGCCACGATCCTCGGCGCCATGCTGCTTGGCGCCGAGCGGCGCTGTGCGACCGAGTTCTCGTTCCTTCTGGCGCTTCCGACCATGGTCGGTGCCACCGTCTACGACCTCTACAAGAATTGGGCGAGTCTCGACGGCAGTGGAATCGAGCTCATCGCGATCGGCTTCGTCGCCGCGTTCTTCGCGGCGCTCATCGTCGTGCGGACGCTCATCGGATTCGTCTCGCGCCATGGCTTCGCGCCCTTCGGCTGGTACCGGATCGTCGTGGGCGCCGGCATGATGGCGCTGCTGCTGCTCCGCTGAGCGCCAACGGGGGAGGGAAAAATGGCAACGGTGATGCTCACTTGGTACGCGACGCCGGAGGAGGTGGCGCGCGTCCGGCGCGGGTTGCCCAAAGGTTCGGTCGTCCTGGCACCGCGCCAGACTCGCTCGACCATGCTGCGCTTCACGGCGCATCGCGACGACCTCGCGGCGGCCGCGGCCAAGGCGGACGCCATGATGGGCTGGATCATGCCGCCCGACCTTTGGGCCGTGGCCAAGAACCTGAAGGCCGTCGCTTGGCTTCATGCCGGATGCGACGAGCTCGATTTCCCAATGCTGAAGCGGCGCGGCATCAAGCTCGCGAATATCCGCGGCGGCAACGGCATCGCCGTCGCGGAGCACGCCATGGCGCTGATGCTGGGGCTCGGCAAGCGTTTGGTCGAGCGGCACCGATGGGTGCAGGAGGCCCATTGGCAGCCGACCTGGCATCCCGACTACACGGGCACGCTGCTCGAGGGCAAGACCGTGGCCGTCGTCGGTTACGGCATGATCGGCACGGCGGTGGGCCGGCGCTCCAAGGCCTTCGACATGACCGTGATCGGCGTCCGCCGCAACCCCAAGCGCGGTGGGCGTTACGCCGACGAGATGCATGGGCCGGGCAAGCTGCACGCGGTCTTGAAGCGCGCCGATTTCGTCGTGCTTGCGACGCCGATCACGAAGGAGACCGTGGGCTTCTTCGACGAGGCCGCCTTCGCCGCCATGAAGCCGCGCGCCTCACTCATCAACATCGCGCGCGGCAATCTGGTCGTCGAGCAGGCGCTCCACGGGGCGCTCACCAGCGGGCGCCTGCGCGGCTACGCGGCCGATGTGTGGTGGACCTACGACAACACCTTCCCGCCGAGCTACCACTTTCCGATTGTCTCGCGCACGGGTCTTCACAAGCTTCCGAACGTGATCTGCACGGGCGACCAGGCGGCCAACGTCGACGGCATCACGGGTCTCGAGATCGACATGGGCACGGAGAGCCTCGCGGCTTTCTTCCGCGGCAAGCGCATCCCGCGCGAGGTCGATCTCGATCTCGGATATTGAGAACGTCGAGCGCGGCGCTAGACCGGTCGGTCGCCCGCGATGGTCACGCGGTGCATGAGGCGCCGGTAGCCATGGTAGTCGTTGATCGCCAGGTGCTGGGTCGAGCGGTTGTCCCAGAAGGCGACGGCATTGGGCGTCCAGCGGAACCGGCAGGTGAATTCCGGCCGCGAGAGGTGCCGGTAGAGGAAGTCGAGCAACGGCCGGCTTTCCTCTTCCGTCATGTCCTTGAAGCGCACGGTGAAGCCTGAGTTGACGAAGAGGAGCTTCCGCCCTGTCTCCGGGTGCGTGCGGACGACCGGATGCTCGGTTTCGCTCATGGCGGCCTCCTGGTTGTGGAGGCGCGTCGAGAGCTTGCCCGCATAGCGCTTCGAATTCGGACCGAAGACATGGGCCGCGCTGTGCACCGCCGTGAGCCGGTCGAGCATCGCCCTCATGCCGTCCGAGAGCGACTCGTAGGCAAGATACATGTTGGCGAAGAGCGTATCGCCGCCCTTGGGCGGAAGCTCTTTCGCATAGAGAACGGAGCCAAGCGCGGGGCACTCCTGGAACGTGACGTCCGAATGCCAGATCCCTCCCACATTCACGCGGTCTTCGACGTTCTTGAGGACAAGGAGGATGTCCGGATCGTCCTCGGCCGGGTTCATGAACGGATGGCGGTCCATGGGCCCGAAACGGAGGCCGAAGGCCTTGTGCTGCTGGGGCGTCAAGGTCTGGTCGCGGAAGAAGATGACGAGATGGTCGAGAAGCGCCTGGCGGATGTCCCGGATCAGCTCGTCATCGAGCGCCGAGAGATCGGCACCCACGATCTCGGCGCCGAGGGCGCCCGCGATCGGGTGCGCCTCGATCCGCCGGTAATTGCGCCGCTCAATACGGTCGGTCGCCATGGATCGACACCCTGTGCATGACGCGCCGCTGGCCGTGGTAGTCGTTGAGCGCGTAGTGGAGCGTGCAACGGTTGTCCCAGAGCGCGACCGAGCCCTTCCGCCAGCGGAAGCGGCAGGTGAATTCGAGCCGTCCCGCATGCTCGAAAAGATAGTCGAGGAGCGGCTGGCTCTCGCCCGTGGTCATGCCGGACAGGCGCATGGTGTAGGCACGGTTGACGAACAGGCATTTCCGGCCTGTCTCGGGGTGGGTGCGGACGACCGGATGCTCGCATTCCGATTTCTCGGAGGCCTCGATCGAGCGCTTGATCGAGGCTTCGTTGAGCCTCTCCTTGGGCACCCTGTAGTGCTCGGCATAGCGGTCCGCATCATAGCCGCGGATCGAGCTGTGCACGGCCTTGAGACCCGCGAGCCGCTCCTTCATCGCGTCGGACAGCGTCTCGTAGGCCAGATACTGGTTCGACCACAGCGTATCGCCACCGTGGCTCGGCGCCTCGCGCGCGAGGAGGACCGCGCCCATATTGGGCTTCTCGCGATAGCTCACGTCGTGGTGCCAGAGATTGCCGAAATTGATCGAATGGTCGGAGGCGTCTTTCACGACCTCGAGGATTTCCGGGTGGCCGTCGAGGGTCTTGAGTTCGAGCGGCCGCGTGAAGGGATTCAAATCGATCTCGCCGAACCGGCGCGCGAACGCGACGTGCCGATCGGGCGAGAGGTCCTGGTCGCGAAAGAAGATGACCAGATGATCGAGAAGCGCTTGATGAACGGTCGCGAACGTATCGCTATCCAGCGGCCGCGAGAGATCGACGCCCTCGATCTCGGCGCCGATGTATCCCGCAATGGGATGTATCCCGATCTTGGCCATGGCTCTCTCACGCCGTGCTGCGGGTAGCATTATAGCGGACCTTGCGGTCCTCGGGCGCGGAGATCGCAGTCCGGGGCGCCTCGCGCGGAGCCGCTAGCGCTTGTCGACCCGGAATTTGGCGACGGTTTCGCGATTGAGGGAGACGCCGAGGCCCGGCCCCTCGGGCGGTCTGACCGCGCTTCCCTTGAAGGCCAGGCGCTCGGTCGTGATGTCTTCGTCGTGATAGAACTGGCCGATGATGTCGGAGGGGACCGTGCCGTCGAAGGCGGGAGCCGACACGCCGATATGGGCCATGAAGGACGAGGCGATGCCGAGCTCGATCGTGCTGCCGAGAAGGCAGGGGATCGACGCCGCGTGCGCGATGCCGAGGATGTCGCGCGTTGCCACATAGCTCCCGTGGGTCGGCGGCGTGATGGCGAAGATGGACACCGCGCGGCTCGATGCCAGGCGCAACGCATCGTCCCGGCTGAACATGCCCTCATGTGCCACGAGCGGGATGCGCGTCGCCCGCGCGAAGTTGAGCGTGGCATCGAGCGGATCGCGCGTGAAGGGCTGCTCGATGAAGGCGCAGCGCACCTCTTCCAGGACCGGGAGCGCCTTGTAGGCGTCGGCGAACGACCAGCCCTGGTTCGAATCGATGCCGAGCGGCACGGAATCACCAATGGCCTTCCTCACCGCGCGGACTCGCTTCAGGTCCACGTCGAGACCGAGGCCGGTCTTGATCTTGATGAAATTGAAGCCGTTGGCGAGGGCCGCTTGCGCGAGTTCCGCCGCATGCTCGGGCGCGCCGCTCACGACGAACTTGACCGCGACCGCGTCGCGCACGCGTCCGCCCCAGAGGTCGTAGAGCGGCTTCCCCGCCGCCTTGCCCGCGAGGTCCCAGAGGGCCATCTCGACGCCGGCCTTGGCGTACTCGTTGCGGGTCAGAAGCGAGTCCATGATGCGCACGGCCTCGGTGATGCGCCGCGCGTCCTTCCCGATGAGGGCCGGCGCGAAATACTTGTTGATGAAGTGGCAGCAGCTGCCCTGGTCCTCGCCCGTCCAAGGTAGTTCGGGACAGCACTCGCCCAAGCCCTCGAGCCCGTCCTCCGTGCGCACGATGACGATGGCGAAACGGGAGGCCGCGTAGACGCCGTGCGCCGCCTGGATGCGCACGCGGGCGGAGCGCGGCACGTCGACCGGAATCGTCTCGATGGAACGGATCTTCATGGCATCCCCCAGGGTGAATTGCTCGCTCGATGTTGCCGGTCCGTGGGGATCGATGCAAGCTGGGCAGGGTCCTTGTGGCACGGCGAGGGATATCATGAACACGGCGCCGGACATCCGTCTCGATGAGGGCGCCGTGCGCGCCTACAGGGAGAAGGGGGCAACGTGCCTGCGCGGCCTCATCGAGCCGCACTGGCTCGCGTTGCTCGCCAAGGGCATCGAGCGCAATCTCGCCGCCCCTGGGCGCAATGCCCGCCATTACAACAAGGGCAAGGGTACCGGCTTCTTCTTCGCCGACGCGGCCGTGTGGCAGAGCGTACCGGAATATCGCGAGTTCCTCTTCCACTCGCCCGCCGCAGCGATCGCCGGCCGGCTTATGGGCGCGCGCCAGGTCCACATCTTTTTCGACAACATCATGATCAAGGATGCGGGGACGACGGCACCTACGCCTTGGCACCATGATCTTCCTTACGTACCCATGGGGGGCGGAGCGATGTGCAACCTCTGGCTCGCGCTCGATTCCGTGCCCAAGGAGAACAGTCCGGAGTACGTCGCTGGCTCGCACCGCTGGGGCCAATCCTTCCGTCCGCGCAGCTTCTTCGAGCCGGAGAAGGACTACAACGCCGACGCCTTCACGTCATCGGCCTTGCGCCCGATTCCCGATGTCGACGCGCGCCGCGACGAGTTGGAGATTTTCTCGTGGGCCATGGAACCCGGCGACATCCAGGCCTTCGATGGGATGGTCGTGCACGGCGCGCCCGGCAACACGACCGGCCATCGCCGACGCGCCTTCGTTAGCCGCTGGGCGGGTGACGGCGCCGTGTTCGCCGACCGAGGTCCGGAGACCTATCCCGTCTTTCCCGAGTGCGGCCTTAGGGCCGGCGACGCGCTCGGCGGACCGGCTTTCCCGATTGTATGGCGAGCGTGAGAGGCGTCTCTAGCTAGGGTCGGCGGATCACCAGGGCGAGCGCGTTCTGGGCGTTCTGGGCGACGTTGTTGCCGGTGTTCTGGACAACATTGACCATGGCGCTCGCGCCGTTGAAGGCCTGGGCGATCGAATTGATGCCGCCCGCAGCTTCGATGCGCGCATGGTCGAGGGCCACGTGCGTGATTTGCGTGCCGAGGGCTTCGGCCACGGCCGGGCCGCTCGGTCCTGCCACGGCGCGCGCGAGCGCGTTCCCTCCGTTCTGGACCACGGTGTCGCCGCTGTTCTGGAGAAGGGTGACGGGTGCCGCCGAGCCGTTGAAGGATGCGGCGACGCTGTTCGCCGCTAGGACCGTGCTGCCATGAGGCGCGCTCGCCGTGAGGGTGATGCTCGCGCTCTGCATGGACTCGGCGACGGCGAAGGCTCCGTCGGCGGCGAAGCTCGCATGGCTCATGAGGGCAAGGCCGAGAGCGAGCGGCAGTGCTTTCATCTCCGGTGGTCCTTCCCCGTTGGCGGCGACGCGACGGCCTCTGCCGCGTGATGTCGGACAACAAAGTAGGGGCGCACCGGTTTACGGAGCGTTAAGAAGGCTGAAAGGCGGATTAAAGGCGCGGTGTTCCGCGGATGTAGTCCGCGATTTCGACGCTAAGCGCGATCTCGGAGACGCCCAAGCCGCGATCGGCTGCCGCGTTCCGCGGGCGTCCTACTCCGCCGCCTTGGTGCCCTTGAAGGCGCTCGAGAATTCGGGCGCCACCTCGCGTGCGAAGCGCGTCAGCATCTCGTGGCGGACGCTCCGCGGCACCTCGTAGGTCGCGAGCTGCACGATGAACGAGTTGAAGCCCATTTCGACATAACGTTCGATCTGGCGGCGTGCGGTCGCGGGCGAGCCGCAGATCTGCTGGTCGATCCAGGGATCCATGGTGGCGGGATCGCCCATGCGCTTCAGGTTGGCGAAGAACTTGTTGAACTGCTCGTAGCCCTTGATGTCCTTGTAGTAGTCCTTGTCGGCCTCGTAGTGGCGCGCCTGCACCGAAAAGAAGGGCGGCACATACTGCTTCATGATCCGGCGCGCCTCTTCGTCCGTGTCGGCGACATAGGCCAAGAACATGAGCGTCTTCCGTCCGCTCGCAGGCTTGCCCTTGGCGGCCATCCCGGCCGTCCACTGGTCGAGGATCGACTTCATGATGTGGTGTGGGAAATTGGCGACGCAAAGCGGCGGCAGATCGTACTCTGCCATGAGCGCGCCGCTTCCCGGACTGCCGATGGCGCCGTAAATGTGGATGCGCTCGCGCACCGGATCAGGGCGCATGCGCACGCGCCGGTTCATGGCGAGCGATGATCCCCGAAACTGGAAGGGTTCGCCCGAATGCGCGAGACGCATGACCTCGAGCGATTCCTTGAACATGGTGCGTGCCTCTTCCTGGTCGACGCCCCAGGCATCGTATTCGAGCTTGGCCGTGCCGCGCCCGATGCCGATGTGGAGATCGCCCCGGGAGAGGATCGAGAGCATGGCGATCTCCTCCGCCAAGCGTATCGGGTGGTACCACGGCGTCACGACGACGCAGGTGCCGAGACCCAAGCCCGGCACGCGGGCGGCCGTGTAGGCCATGTGGAGGAGGGGCGAGGGCGTCGGGAAGTAGTCCGTGAAGTGATGCTCGAGGAACCACGCCGCCTCGTAGCCGAGCGACTGGCCGAGGAGCGCGTCCGCGATGACCTCGTCGTAGAGCGCGGCATCAGACGTGCCCGGTGCGTCAACCGGCGCCACGGTGAAGCCAAAGGGAATGTCGACAGCCATGATGTCGCCTCGTGGAGAAGTGCCGCCGAAGCCTAGCGCGCCATCGCCGCGATGGGGAGCCCGTTCACGCGGGCGTGTAGATGATGACGCGGATAGGCGTCGGCTTCCCGCCAGAGGCCGGATTGTTCACCTGCGGACAGTTGGAGATCGCGCAGATCACGTCCATCTCGGCGCGGATGTCGAGAAAGTCGCCGGCGCGCGACAACGATTCCTCGAACACGAGATCAGCCAGCGCGTTGCCTTGGCGCACCGGCACGTTCGCGAAGAAGTTGAGGTTGGGCACGATGTCGCGCCGCCCCAAACCGTAGCGCGAGAGCGCGGTGAGGAAATTCTCCCGGCATCCCGGGACGCCCTTGGCGCCGTACAACATCTCGTTCGAGGGCGCGCTGCAGCAGCCCCCGATCGTGTCGTGATGGCCGACGGTGTCGGCCGTGATCGTCATCATCGGCCGCGCGAT
This sequence comes from Alphaproteobacteria bacterium, assembly GCA_046349515.1. Lineage (GTDB taxonomy): Bacteria > Pseudomonadota > Alphaproteobacteria > CADEGL01 > CADEGL01 > JBGPGW01. Next base: position 33,322 of record JAXMCE010000022.1, read on the forward strand.
GTCGGAGTAGAAGCTATGCCCGGTCGTGAGCGCGAGCGTGCGAGCCCGCTTGATCGTATTGGGCGCGTGGTAGCGCTCGAGCGGGTCTGCCGCGTTGTAGCAAAGGAAGTCGACGCCCTGCTGACCTTCGACGTCGACGATGCGCAAAATCTGTCCGCCTTCGAGCGTGGCACTCCAGGGTGCGCGCGCCGGCACAATCTCGTCGCTCACTATCTTGCCTCGAACCGGCTCTCTCATCGTGGCTCTCCTTTCCCTGCTGAACGACACCCGATCGCCATGCCGCCAAATTCAGCCTTTGCACCATTGCGACGAGGACGAATTTCGGCACGTCGCCGAGGTCGATCACAGCCGCATGACGATTGTGGTATTTTGCAAATAGTGTTGTGATTCAAACGAAAGTGTCATTCGAAAAAACTGGAAAAATTCTCTTGTTTTCGCGGTCGAGGGCCGTAGCATCCTGCGTGGCATTGTGGTGCCGAACATCCTCGTTGTCTTGCATTTTGCAGTGCGCCGAGGCTGATCGATGTCATGAGGCCAACGAAGAGGTCGGCAACGCTCCTGTGGGGATGCCGATCGCGATACGTTTGAGGAAGGACGACGTTGATGGCGACTGGGACTGTGAAGTGGTTCAACACCACGAAAGGCTATGGCTTCATTAAACCGGACGACGGCGGCAAGGACGTGTTCGTGCACGTCACGGCCCTGGAGAGTTCCGGGCTCAAATCGCTGGCGGAGGGTCAGCGGGTCAACTATCAGGTGATCAGTGATCGCCGCGGTCAGAAGGCTGTGGATCTGACCTCGGCCGACTGACGACCGCGTTCCGGCGTGGGATCATCCCGCGTCGGTTCGGGGGACCATGAACCGGGCAACGGCGCGGGGGCCGTGGGCCCGGGACATGCGGAGCCGGACCGTCACCGGCACCTGTCCGGACAATGAGGGAATCGGCCATGGGCGCGCATCCGCTCGCGCCTCTGCTTGCACCCGGGAGTCTCGCGATTCTCGGCGCGTCCGATCGCGCGGGCTCGCCCGGCAACGCCGCCGTGCGTGAAGTGCTGCGCGGCCGCTACGCGGGGCGCTTCTACGCCGTCAATCCGCGCTACAAGACGATCGAGGGCGTCGCGTGCTACCCCTCGCTCAAGGATCTGCCGGAACCGCCCGACTGCGTCGATCTGCTCGTCGCGAACGACAAGCTCGAAGGCGCTCTCGCCGAGGCCATTGCCGCCGGCGCAAAGGGCGTCGTCATCCATGACAGCGGGTATCTCGCGGAGGATCGCGACCCGCCGCTGACCCAGCGCCTGGCTCGCATGGCCAAATCCGCTGGCGTTCACATCATGGGCGGCAACTGCACCGGGTTCATGAACCTGGCCGAGCGCGTGCGCGTCAACGCCTATCCGCCCAACCACGACATGGAGGCGGGCCACGTCACCTTCATCTCCCACTCCGGCTCGACCTATGGCGGGCTGTGCCGCAACGAGCGGCGCCTGCGCTTCAACCTGCTGGTCTCTCCCGGGCAGGAGCTGACGACGACGGTCGCGGACTACATGGACTACGCGCTCGGCATGGAATCGACACGCGCCATCGGCCTCATGCTCGAGACAGTCCGGGATCCTCCGGCGTTCCGCGCGGCGCTCGAGAAGGCCGCCGCGCTCGACATTCCGATCGTTGCGATCAAGCTCGCGCGCACGGCTTACGGCAAGCGGCTCGCGCTGTCGCATTCGGGCGCGCTCGCGGGCGAGGCGGCCGCTTACGATGCGCTCTTCGAGCGTTACGGCGTCATCCGCGCCGACGACATCGACGAGATGGTGGCCACGCTCCAGCTCTTCGGCGAAGGCAAGCGGGCGCGGGCGGGCGGCCTCGCCGCGATCCACGATTCGGGCGGCGAGCGCGAGCTCGCGGTCGATCTCGCCGATCAGATGGGCGTGCCTTACGCGGCGATCGCGCCGAAGACGACGGCGCGGCTCAGGAAGCGCCTGGCTTTCGGCCTGGCACCGGTCAATCCCGTCGACTTCTGGAGCACGCCGCACGAATTCAAGGAAACGCTGGCCGAGTGCTTCGATGCCTTGCTCGATGACGACGACACCGCGCTCGGCTTCTACTTCGGCAATGTCGTCGCGGGCATCGGAGTCTATGAGAGCGAAGGCGAAGTGATGGTCGAGCTGGCCCAGCGCCACGCGAAGCCGCTCGCGATCGCCAGCATGTTCGCGGCCTCGGACCATGGCGACTACGGCGTCCGCTTCGCGAAGCGCGGCGTGCCGGTCATCTACGGCGTCATCCCCGCGCTCAAGGCCGCGCGGAACCTGATGCGCCATCGCGACTCGCGCTTGCGGCCGCCGGTGGGACCGGCCATCGCGCCGGCGGGCGATGCCGTTCGCAAGTGGCGCGAGCGGCTCGGGGATGGGCGCGCCCTCGATGAGGCGGAGAGCCTGGCTCTTCTTCAGGACTTCGGCGTGCCAGTCCAGCCCCACCGGATCGCCGAGAGCGAGGCGGCCGTCCTCGCCGCGGCCGAGGCGATCGGCTATCCGGTCGCGCTCAAGACCGCCATGCCGGGCATCCATCACAAGACTGAGAAGCGGGGCGTCGTGCTCGGCCTCGCCGATCGCCGGGCGCTCGCCGCGGCCTATGCGGATCTGGCGGCGCGCCTCGGCCCGCGCGTGCTCGTGGCGCGCATGGCGGCGCGCGGGACGGAGCTCGCGCTCGGCGCGGTCGTCGATCCCCAGTGGGGGCCGCTGGTCATGGCAGGATCGGGCGGCATCCTCGTCGAAGTGCTCAAGGACGTGCGGTTCGCGCTCGCGCCGTTGGACGCGCCGGCGGCAAAGGCCTTGATCGACGGCCTTCGCGTGCGGCCGCTTCTCGATGGCGTGCGCGGCGGCGCCGCCGCCGACATGGACGGCCTCGCAGAGGCGGTCGCGCGGCTGTCTTCACTCATCCATGCGCTCGGCGACGTCATCGAGTCGATCGACATCAATCCGTTCCTCGTGGGCCCGGCGGGCGCATCCGCGCTCGACGCACTTGTTATTCCACAGAAGCGCTCGGCGTGACGGCCCGACAAGAACGCCGGAAGCTTAAGCGCGCTCCGCGGGGCCCTTGAGCTCGACCGTGTTGCCGTCCGGATCGCGGATGTAGACGGACGGCCCGAACCCCTCCGCCCCGTAACGCTCGGACGGCTCGCCGCAGGAGACTCCCTTCGCCTCGAGATGAGCCTTCAACGCCGCGTGGTCGAAGGGCTCGATGCGCAAGCAGAAGTGGTCGAGGTTGCGGCCCTCGGCACCGGGTGCCGCACCGCCCGCGCGCCCGAGCGGTCCGTCGAGCGTCACGAGGTCGATGAGCGAGCCGCCCGCGCGGAGCTGGATGAGGCCGAGATCCTCGCGCTGGCGTTCGAGCGTGCAGCCAAGAACCTCGCAATAAAAGCGGATCATGCGCGGGGCGTCCGCCGTGCGCAGGACGACGTGGTCGAGCCCGAGGATTCGGATGGCCATCGCCACAGCTTGCCGCAGGGGCCCGCGCGAGGCAAACCCCGCTCAGCGTTTGGCCAGCATTTCGTCGAGATAGGCGCTGGCCGCGTCGCCCAGGAGATCGCGTTCCATCCGGGTCTCGTTCCCGAAGAAGGCCATGCTCACGCCGCGGTCGAGAAGGATGGTGCCGAGGAGATCGAGGCCGAGCTCTTCGGTGAACAACCCCTCGGCATAGAAGAGGCGCCGGTTGACCGCGTCCTCGCCGAGCGTCCGACGGAAATAGGCGAATTGGAGGTTGTCCACGCGCGCCTGGCGGACGCCCAGGACGACCACCTTGGCCTCGCGCCACCGCTCCTCCCCGACGGTCGCGCGCCAGCGTTGCGCGACCGAATCGAGGCCGTCGAGCTGCGCCCGCGCGGCGTCGCGTACATTGTCGAGGATCGATGGCAGAAGCGCGCGGCAGAGCGACGCGACAGAGCGCCTGTCGTAGTGGCCGGCCGCGAGCGTGCGATCGACCTCCGAGAGAGCCGCATCGATGATCGCGTATTGCCGGGCGAGCGATGCGGACGAGAGCTCGAGCGCCGCAAGCTCGTCGCGCGCCGTCGACACCTTCGCGCGATAGGCCTTGAGAATCTCGACCGCCTCTGCCGGCAGCGCGTCGTCGCCCCAGCGCGCGGTCAGGACGTAAAGCGCGAGCGGGACATGCGCGACGGCCTTGACGCGATCGTAGACGGGTGGCGTGAACGGTTCCTCGATGCGCGCGCCGTTGTGGAGGACGATCGCGCGGTCGAAGGCGATGACGAGGACGAGACTCTCCCGCGCGAGCGTCGCGCGGCGCGCCTCGGCATAATGCGTGCGGAACGCCGCGTTGAGATCGGCGAGCGCCGCATCCGCATCGCCGGCCACCGCCCGGCTCGCGGCGAGGACGAGAAGAAGCGTCGCGATGACGCTGGATCCAAGACGTGTCCGTGGTGCGGTCATGGCGGCCTCCCCTGGGCGCTCGGTGCGTCTTGCCACTCGCCTGGGCCGGGCGCAAGATGCCGCGGCAGGGGCGGATCGGGGGAGACCATGGCACCGGAAGCGACGGGACGGCCGGATGCGCGCGGGGGTCCCGCGGCGGCGCGTGGTGCGTCCAACCGGACGGTCGCCCATCTCGTCGCCGCGGCCCTGAAGCGGCACGGCGTCGAGTTTCTCATCGGCCAGAGCGCGCCGACGCGCCTCTTCCTTCTCGGCTCCGAATACGGCTTGACGACCATCGGCATCCGCACCGAGAAGGCGGGCGCCATGATCGCCGACGGCTATGCGCGAATCGCGCACAAGGTACCGGTCGTGACCTCGATCGCGGGGCCGGGTGCCGCTCTGCTCGTGCCTGGATTGGGCGAGGCGTTCAAGGCCTCGATCCCGATCGTTGCCATTGTCCAAGACGTGCCGCGGTCGCACACCGACAAGAACCCGGCCCAGGAATTCGACCACCTCGACCTCTTCAAGCCGTGCGCCAAGCTCGTGCGCCGCGTCGATCGCGCTGACCGGGTCGAGGATTATCTCGACATGGCCTTCGCCGTCGCTTCGAGCGGACGGCCGGGACCCGTGGTCCTCATGCTGCCGCCGGACCTGTTCGAGGATGCGGCACCGCCATCCGATGCGCGCGTGGCGACGCTCGGGCGCTACCCGATCGATCGCACCA
>JAXMCE010000023.1:0-36219 GCA_046349515.1 Alphaproteobacteria bacterium
AAGCGCACGATCTCGATCGACGAGAACTACATGTTCACGATCACCGATCGTGTCGAGAATGCCGGCCCGGCGCCGGTTTCGCTCTACCCCTTCGGCCTCATCTCGCGCTGGGAGACGCCGGCGACGGCTGGGTTCTACATCCTTCACGAAGGGCCCATCGCGGTCCTCAACAACCAGCTGGACGAGCCCAACTACAAGGACCTGAAGGAAGACAAGGCGATCAAGAAGACGAGCGGCACCGGCGGCTGGGTGGGGCTCACTGACAAGTACTGGATGGTCGTGCTCGTCCCGGAAAAAATCGAGCGGCTCGAAGCCAATTTCACCTACCAGGGACGCAACGGCCACGACAAGTACCAGGTGGACTACATCGGAACCGAAGCGCGCGCGGTGGCGCCGGGCGAATCGGTCGAGATGCACAGCCTCATGTTCGCAGGCGCCAAGCAGGTTCCGCTCCTCGACACCTATGCCCAGAAATACGGCATCGAGAAGCTCGATCGCGCCGTCGTGTTCCGCTGGCTCTATTTCGTCGCGCGACCGCTGTTCTACGGCCTCCTCGAGATCAACAAGGTCACGGGCAATTTCGGCCTCGCCATCCTCGTGCTGACCGTCTTCGTCAAACTCCTGTTCTTCCCGCTGGCGAACAAATCCTACCGCTCGATGAGCCGCATGAAGGCGCTTCAGCCGGAGCTGACGAAGCTCCGCGAGCGCTACGCCGAAGACAAGCAGCGCATGCAGCAGGAGATGATGGCGCTCTACAAGCGCGAGAAGGTCAATCCGGCCTCCGGCTGCCTGCCCATCCTCGTGCAGATCCCGGTCTTCTTCTGCCTCTACGAGGTGCTCTACGTCACGATCGAGATGCGCCACGCCCCGTTCTTCGGCTGGATCAAGGACCTGTCGGCGCCGGATCCCACGACTCTTTTCAACCTCTTCGGACTCATCGCCTATCAGCCGCCGCACTACCTCATGATCGGGGCATGGCCGCTCATCATGGGCGTGACCATGTTTCTCCAGCAAAAACTCAATCCGCAGCCGCCGGACCCGATCCAGGCGCGCCTGTTCCTCATGATGCCGGTGATCTTCACCGTGATCCTGGCATCCTTTCCGTCGGGCTTGGTCATCTACTGGACGTGGAACAACCTCCTCTCGATAGCGCAGCAATGGGTGATCATGAAGCGGACCAAGTCCGCGAAGCGCTGAGCGAGCGAGGCGAGCCGTCGGAGGAGGCGGTCGAGGAAGGCCGCCGGCTCTTCGCCCGCCCTTGCCTCTTCATGGCCGGCGCGGATTCGGTCGCTGCCCTCCCCCCGGCGATCCTTCCCGAGGTCGCGTTCACCGGCCGATCGAACGTCGGCAAATCGAGTCTCCTGAACGCCCTCGTGGGCCAGAAGTCGCTCGCCCGAATCTCGCGCACGCCCGGCCGGACGCAGCAGATCAACTTCTTCCGTCTCGACGGGCGGCTCGACCTCGTCGATCTGCCGGGCTACGGGCATGCCCGCGTCGCCAAGACGGCCCAGTCGGCCTGGACGGATCTCACCCGCGCCTATCTCCGCGGACGCGCGACATTGCGCCGCGTCCTCCTGCTCGTCGATGCGCGCCACGGGCTCAAGCCCACCGACCGCGACTTCATGGCCCTGCTCGACCGGTCCGCCGTCTCGTATCAGATCGTGCTGACGAAGGCCGACGCGCTCCCGCCCTCGGCGCGGGTCATCATGCGAGAGGCCGTCGAGCGCGAGAGCGCCCGGCACGGCGCGGCCTTTCCCATCGTCGCGCTCACGAGCGCCCGGAGCGGCGAAGGCATCGAACATTTGCGCGCGAGCTTGGCCGCGCTGGCGAGCCCGGAGCCATTGCGATAGAGTCCCACGCATGGTCGACGCGAAAGACATCGGCGACATCAAGCACTGGCTGCGCACGGCGCAGACCATCAGCGAGGCGCTGCCCTATCTGAGGCGCTACTCTGGCACGACGTTCGTCGTCAAATATGGCGGCCACGCGATGGGCGACGAGGGAGCCGGCACCAATTTCGCGCGCGACATCGTCCTCCTGAAGCAGGTCGGCATTAACCCGGTGGTCGTCCATGGCGGCGGCCCCCAGATCGGCCACATGCTCGAGCGCCTCAAGATCAAGAGCGAATTCGTCGACGGACTCCGCGTCACCGACGCAGCCACGGTCGAGGTCGTCGAGATGGTGCTGTCCGGCACGATCAACAAGCAGATCGTGGCGCTCATCAATTCCGTGGGCGGGCGCTCGATCGGGCTGTCTGGCAAGGACGGCAATCTGATCGTCGCGCAGAAATTGCGGCGGACCAAGAAGGACCCGGAATCGAACATCGAGAAAGTGCTCGACCTGGGCTTCGTGGGCGAGCCCAAGACCATCCACGCGGATGTCCTCACCCTCCTGGCCAAGTCCGATGTCATTCCGGTCGTGGCGCCGGTCGGCTTCGGAGAGGACGGGCAGACCTACAATATCAACGCCGACACCGCCGCGGGCGCGATCGCAGGCGCCCTTGGCGCCAAGCGTTTCTACCTCCTGACCGATGTGCAAGGGGTGCTCGACAAGTCGGGCGCCCTCATTCAGGAGATGACGATCGGCCAGGTCCAGGAGCGCATCGCCGACGGCACGATCAAAGGCGGCATGATCCCCAAGGTCGAGACCTGCGTCGACGCGGTCAAACGCGGCGTTGAAGCGGCCGTCATCCTCGACGGTCGCGTGCCGCATGCGCTTCTTCTCGAGATTTTCACGGCCCGCGGCATCGGCACGCTCATCCGCGCCGGTTGAGGCGCAGCGCGAAAGGCCGGGCGGCTGTTAGACCGTCGTGCGGGTGAGATCGCCCGCCGCCATCCATGCCGTGTCGTGCTGGTCGAAGGCCACGGACGGCTTCCCGAACAGATAGCCCTGCCCGTAGGTGATGTGGCATTCCCGGATGACGTCGAGGTGCGAACGGTCCTCCACCATCTCGGCGATCGTATCGATGTCGAGCTCGTGGAGGAGGCCGGCCATGGCCTTCAAGAACCGGGCGCCTTCGGGCGTGGCGCCAGCGTTCTTGACGTAGCCGCCGTCGATCTTGACCGCATCGACCTGCAGTGCCCGAAGGTACTGGAAGGCCGCCGAGCCCGCGCCGAAGTCGTCGAGACAGACGGTGTGACCCGCGGCCCGCAGGCCCTGGATGAACTGGTTCACCGAGGCGAGATCGTTGATCTTGGCCGTCTCCGTCACCTCGAAGGCGAGGCGGCCGCGAAACTCTCCGTAATGCTCAAGGAGGGATTCGAGGGCCGAACTGAAGGATGGAGTCTCGAGTGAGCCCGCGGAGAGATTGACGGCGACACTGCACTCCGGGGCGTTCTCCGATGCCAGGACGTCGAGCACCTTTCGGCACATGGCCAGGTCGAATTCGTGGATCAGGCCGATGTTCTCGGCAAAGGTGATGAATTCGTACGGCGCCACGTCGAGCTTCGCGCGGTTGAAACGAACGAGGGCCTCGAAGTGATGGACCCGCCCTGTCGCCAGATTGATGATCGGCTGGTAGGCGACCTCGAACCCGCCGCCGGCGACGAAGGTGCGGAACCGGTCGAGCCGGAAGGCGGCCTCCTGTGAGAGCGCCTGCAGATTGTCGGCCAGATCCGAGATGGAAAGTCCCGTCCCGCGGCGGTGACTGTACTGCCCGATCGTGTGAATGAACGCGCGCGCAAGCTCGTGCTCGCTCAGGGGCCCGCCGGCGACTTCATGGCTCGCCGGCAACCGCCTGTCGAGAATGCGATGGGCGAAGTCGCCCAGGCCGTTCTTCAGCTGCGACAGGGCAGACGGAGGCGCAGCTCGGCCGTCATCGACCCACACCTGTTCTGGGTCGGGTGGCTGCCATGACTGAATAGGCTGCCCCAACGGCATTCGATCACCTGCGTTCCAGCATTGCGCCCGGGCCGGCCGGCGCCGACACGGTCCATGCGAGTCTCCGCCGACGATAGGCGGGAGTCGTTAATCATTCATGATCAATCGGGCACGATCGACCGCATGCCCTTCCCACCTTGCGAACCGCGCGCGCCGGACGCAGATTAGCCAAACATTAATCACAAAGGATCGGCCCCGCGGTGCGCGACGCATTCGAGAGCTGGGTCTTCGACCTCGACAACACGCTTTATCCGTCGCGTTGCGATCTCTTCTCCCAGATCGACGCGCGGATGCGTGCGTTCATCGTCGCCACCCTGGGGGTCGACGAGACCGAGGCCCGCGCACTGCAGAAGGGCTACTTCCACAGCCACGGCACGACCTTGCGGGGCCTCATGGACCATCACGGCACCGACCCCGAGGCGTTCATGGGTTTCGTGCATGACATCGACCACAGCGTCGTGCCGGCCGATCCGGCCCTCGATTCGGCGCTCGCACGCATCGAGGGCCGCAAGATCATCTTCACCAACGGCTCCGTCGCCCATGCCGAACGCGTGCTGGAGCGACTCGGCATCCCGCACCATTTCGAGGCCATCTTCGACATCAAGGCCGCCGCCTACGTCCCGAAACCATCGATGGTCTCCTACGAGACCTTCATTCGCACTTTCGGCCTCGATCCGCGCCGCGCGATCATGTTCGACGACGCCGCGCGCAATCTCGAGCCCGCTGCGGCCCTCGGCATGACCACAGTGTGGGTGAGAACGGAGTCGGCCTACGGCAGGGAAGGGTCCGATGGCGACCACGTCCACCACGTGGCGGCGGACCTCGTCAGCTGGCTGGACGAGGCACTCGACACGCGATCGCACAGCACCTGACACGACATTGACACCTCGGGGACCCTGGCCCATCTTCGGCCCGACGCCGCGCCGGATCTGCCTCGATCGGCGAGCGCGGCCTCGCCCCGAGACGCCACGATCGCAACGAGTGAGCCCACAATGAACCGCGCCGAACTTCAATCAACCATCGAGGCGGCCTGGGAAGGCCGCAACGACGTCTCGCCCTCGACACAAGGCAAAGTGCGCGACGCGGTCGATGCGGCCCTCGATGCCCTCGATTCGGGCGCTGAACGCGTCGCCGTCAAGACAGAGGGCAAATGGCACGTCAACCAGTGGCTGAAGAAGGCCGTGCTGCTGTCCTTCCGCCTCAACGACATGACGACGATCGCCGGCGGCCCCTCGGACTCCGCGCGGGGGCATTCAAGCTGGTTCGACAAGGTGCCATCCAAATTCGCCGGCTGGGACGAGGCGCGGTTCCGCGCGGCCGGATTCCGCGCGGTCCCCAACTGCGTCGTGCGCCGCTCGGCTTTCATCGCGCCGGGTGTCGTGCTCATGCCGAGCTTCGTGAACATCGGCGCCTATGTCGACAGCGGCACCATGGTCGACACCTGGGCCACTGTCGGCTCCTGCGCGCAGATCGGCAAGAACTGCCACATCTCGGGCGGTGCCGGCATCGGCGGGGTCCTCGAGCCGCTTCAGGCCGATCCGGTCATCATCGAAGACAACTGCTTCGTCGGCGCGCGCAGCGAGGTTGCGGAGGGCGTGATCGTCGAGACGGGCGCCGTTCTCGCCATGGGCGTCTATATCGGCGCCTCGACCAAGATCGTCGATCGCGCCACGGGCGAGGTGCACTACGGGCGCGTCCCCGCCTACTCGGTCGTGGTTCCCGGCTCCTTGCCGGGCGGCCCGGGCTCCGGCGGCAGCAACAGCGCATCGCCCTCGCTCTACTGCGCCGTGATCGTGAAGAAGGTCGACGAGCGCACGCGCGCCAAGACCTCGATCAATGAACTCTTGAGGAACTGATGGCGCACCTCGTCGATCCGGTCCTGCTGTCCCAGGCGCTCATCCGCTGCCCGAGCGTCACGCCCATCGATGCGGGCGTGCTCGGGACCGTGCAGAAAGAGCTGGAGGCTCTCGGCTTCACCTGCCACCGGCTTAAATTCTCCGAGGTCGGAACCGACGACGTGGACAACCTCTACGCGCGCATCGGCAGCGGCTCGCCGCATTTCTGCTTTGCCGGCCACACGGACGTCGTTCCCGTGGGCGACCAGAAAGCCTGGTCAACCGATCCCTTCGGCGCCGAGATCGTGGGCGGCAAGCTCTACGGCCGCGGCGCCGTCGACATGAAGAGCGCCGTCGCCTCTTTCACAGCCGCCGTCTCCCGTTTCCTTGCCGAGCGCGGCCGCGATTTCAAAGGCTCGATCAGCCTCCTCATCACCAATGACGAGGAAGCCGTCTCCATCAACGGAACGCGCAAGGTCCTCCAGTGGATGGCGGAGCGCGGCGAGACGATCGATGCCTCGATCGTGGGCGAGCCGACCAATGCCAAGGCGCTCGGCGACATGGCGAAGATCGGCCGCCGAGGCAATGCGAATGCCTATCTCACCGTCTACGGCGCGCAAGGGCACACCGCCTATCCCCACCTCGCCGACAATCCGATCCCGCGGCTCGGACAGATGCTGGTCGCGATCACCGGCGAGGCCATCGACAAGGGCACGGAGCATTTCCAGCCGACCATCCTTCAGGTCACGAGCGTCGATGTCGGCAATCCGGCCTTGAACGTGATCCCGGCCAAGGTCGAAGTGAAGATGAACTCGCGGTTCAACACCCTTCAGACGCCGACGACGCTGGAACGGTGGCTTCGCGAGCGGCTCGACCGCGTGACGGCTGCAGCCGGCGGGCGCTACGACCTCACGGTCGAGGGCAACGGCGACGCGTTCCTGACGCCGGAAGGGCCGCTGTCGGATCTCGTCGCAGGCGTCGTGCACCAGATGCTCGGCCGGCGGCCCGAACTGACCACGACCGGGGGCACCTCGGACGCCCGCTTCATCAAGGACTATTGCCCGGTCATCGAGTTCGGCCTCGTCGGCCAGACCATGCACAAGGTGGACGAGAACACGAACGTCGACGACGTGCGCAGACTCGCCGACGTCTACAAGGCGGTCCTCGACGGCTACTTCCCGGGCTGATGATCGGCGCGGCGGAGATCGCGCGCGCGATCCGTGGCGCGTTTCGCCTGCTTCGGCTCGATCCGCGCGGCCTCGACGATTTCGACGCGACGCTCGAAGGGTTCTGGCGTTCCTTCACCGCCGCGTTCCTGACGGCGCCGGCCTATGCGGTGCTGGTGGTGCTCGAGTTCTCGGCTAAGGCCGGGGAGACGGGCGAAATCGACTGGTTCCGCGTCTTCGCCGTCCGCGGCATCGCCTTCGTCATCGGCTGGGTCGCCTTCCCGCTCGTCATGCACACCCTCGCCCAGGCCATGGGCCGAAGCGGCGCCTATTTCCGTTTCATGGTTGCCTACAATTGGGCGTCGGTTCCGCAGATGATCCTTTATCTGCCTGTCGAGCTCGCGCGCTCCGCCTGGCCCGAGCCGGCCGCTCCGTTCGCGCTCATCGCCCTCGCCGCGATCCTCTTCTACCAATGGTTCATTGCGCGCACGGCGCTGGCGGTCAGCGGGCTGCTGGCGGGCGGGGTCGTCGCTGTCGACGTCGTGCTCTCGCTCGCCATCGCGGCGGTCGCGGACGCGCTCATCTAGGCTGGCCCTCTCAGTAGTCGACGCGGACGAGATAGAGGCCGTCCGGCGGCGCTGTCGGACCGCCCGCGGCCCGGTCCTTGGCCTCGAGAGCCGTCTTGACGTCGGAAGGCGTCCAACGCCCCTCGCCCACCAGTTTGAGCGTGCCGACCATGTTGCGAACCTGGTGGTGCAGGAACGACCGCGCTTCGGCGACCACGCGGATCTCGTCCCCCTCACGGCGGACTTCGAGCACGTCGAGCGTCTTCACGGGCGAGCGCGCCTGGCACGACGTCGCCCGGAAGGTGGTGAAGTCGTGCCGGCCCAGGAGCATCCGCGCCGCCGCACTCATGGCCTCCGCATCGAGAAGCGGCCCCACATGCCAGGCGCGATGGACGTCGAGCGCCAGCGGCGAACGGCGGTTGACGATGCGATAGAGGTAGACGCGCCGGCGTGCATCGAGCCGCGCATGGAAGTCTTCCGCCGCGCGAACCGCTTCCACGATCACGACGGGCAACGGTTTCAAGTGGAAATTCACCGCATCGCGGAGCGTGTCCTCTGAGGTATCCCGCTCGAGGTCGACATGGGCGACCTGCCCGAGAGCGTGGACGCCCGCATCCGTGCGCCCCGCCGCATGGAGCCGGACGGTCTCCCCGCAAAACCGCTCGATCGCAACCTCGATCGCCTCCTGGACCGAGAGGCCATTCGCTTGCCGCTGCCAGCCCACGAAGCCCGAACCATCGTACTCCAGTCTCAGGCGGTAGCGCGGCATGGCAGCACCTAGGCGCCGAGAGAGAGGACGGTGCCGGCGGGAATCGGATGGCCGCGCAGCATGGCCGCCGTCTCCATCGCCGAGCGGCCAGGGCGTTGCACCGCAAGGATGCGCAGCACGCCCTCGCCGCAGGCAACCGACAATGCGTCATCGAACACGGTCCCCGGCCGTGCGCCGCCTGGGCCTCCGGCAACACACTCGGCCTTCAAGACCTTGAGACGCTCACCGCCATGCTCAAACCACGCGCCCGGCCACGGCGTGAAAGCGCGCACTTGGCGCGCGAGCGATTCCGCCGTCCGCCTCCAGTCGAGCTTCCCTTCCTCGCGGGTGAGCCGCGCGGCATAGGTGACGCCTACGGCTGGCTGCGGCGTCGCCTTGAGCGTTCCACCCTCGATCCCGTCGAGCGCGCGTATCAGCAACGTCGCGCCCCCGGCGGCCAAGCGGTCGTGGATCGTCTCGGCCGTGTCGGCGGGCCCGATCGGCGTGGCCTCGGTGAGGATGATGGGCCCGGTGTCGAGGCCCTCGTCCATCTGCATGATGGTGACGCCTGTCTCCGCGTCACCTTCGAGGATCGCGCGCTGGATGGGCGCCGCGCCGCGCCAACGCGGAAGGAGCGAGGCATGAACGTTGAGGCAACCCAAACGCGGCGCGCAGAGGATGGGGCTCGGAAGAAGCAGCCCATAGGCGACGACCACCGCGACATCCGGCATGAGCGCGCTGAACGCGTCGTGCTCCTCCCTGGACTTGAGCGATTTGGGCGTAGCGATGCCGAGACCGCGGCGGAGGGCGAAGGCATGGACCGCGCTCTCTTGGGGCTTCTGCCCACGCCCGGCGGGCCGCGGCGGCTGGGTATAAACGCGCGCGACGGCGTGCCCCGCATCAAGGAGCGCAGCCAGGGTCGGCACCGCGAAATCGGGCGTCCCGAAAAAGACGACGCGGAGCCGCGCCATCGACCTCGTCCTCAGGCGTTCGACGCCGCCTTCAGGCGTCGCGCCTTCACAAGCTTGCGGAGGATGATGTTGCGCTTGAGCGCGGAGATGTGGTCGACGAAGAGAACGCCGTCGAGATGGTCGATCTCGTGCTGGAGGCAGGTTCCGAGCACGCCGTCGAACTCCTCCTCTCGCTCGACATTGTCTTGGTCGAGATAGCGGATGCGCGCGCGCGACGGACGTTCGACCTCGGCATAATGATCGGGAAGCGAGAGACAACCCTCCTCGTAGATTCCGAGCTCGGGCGACGTCCAAACGACCACGGGATTGGCCATGCGATAGGGCCGACGCGGTTCGTCATCCTTCGTGATGTCGACGACGATGATGCGCTTGGCGACGCCCACCTGGGGTGCCGCAAGGCCGATGCCGGGCGCCAGGTACATGGTCTCCAGCATGTCGTCCATGAGCGTCCGGATCGCCCGGTCGACGCGCGCGATGGGCTTGGAGACGATCTTGAGACGCGGGTCCGGCGCGGTGATGATCGGCAAGACGGCCATGGAGGCTCCGAATAGAGCAGCCGCCCGGAATTCCGGGCGGCCTCGTTCCTCTAGGTAGGCTTGCCCCATGGTCGCGTCAAGCCAGCGCCGCCGTGCGTGCGGCACGCGCCGTCCGCGTGATAACATCCGCCGCACGTCCCGACACCGCCCAGGCTGTTCGACGATGGAATCCGAGACGATCCTTCTGGCCGCTCTGGCGGCACTCGCCGGTGCCGTGATCGCAGCGCTCTTTCTGCGCCGCGAGCGAAACGGTGCCGCCATCGGCGAACTCGCCGCGCGACTGAAGCAACTGACCGAGCAGCAGGAGATCGCGCAGAGCCAGCTGAGCCAGCGCCTGCAGGCGCAAGAGCGCGCGGTTTCCGAATCGGTCGAAAAGCGCCTCGGGGACATGGGCCAGCGCCTCTCCGAAAGCCTCGCGAAGTCGAGCCAGTTGACCCAGGAGACGATGGGCGACCTCAAATCCCGGCTCGCCGTCATCGACGCCGCACAGACGAAGATCACCGAGCTCTCGACCCAGGTCGTGAGCCTCCAGGACATCCTGGCCAACAAGCAAGCGCGGGGCGCCTTCGGCGAGATCCAGCTGCAGGATCTCGTCGAGAACGTCCTGCCGCCCTCGGCCTATGCGCTCCAGGCGCCCTTGGGCGACGGCAAGCGCGTCGATTGCCTCTTGAAGCTGCCGAACCCGCCGGGCCCGATCGCGGTCGATGCGAAGTTTCCGCTCGAGTCCTACAACGCCCTTCGCGCGGCGAAGGACGACGCGGCACTTGTCGCGGCCCAGCGCGCTTTCACGCTTGCCCTCCGCACCCACATCGCCGCCATCGCCGACAAGTACATCATTCCGGGCGAGACGGCCGAATCGGCGCTCATGTTCCTGCCGAGCGAAGCGGTCTATGCCGAGCTTCACGCCAATTTCGCGGCCGTCGTCGAGGAATCCTACCGGCGGCGCGTCTTCATCGTGTCGCCCACGACTCTGTGGGCGATGCTGAACACGCTGAGAGCCGTACTCAAGGACGTGCGCATGCGCGAACAGGCCAGCGTCATCCAGCGCGAGGTCACGATCCTTCTCGACGACATCCGCCGGCTCGATGAACGCGTCGGCAAGCTCCAGCGCCACATCGGCCAGACGACGGACGACATCCGCGAGATTCGCACCTCGACCGAGAAGATTCAGAAGCGAGGCGAGCGCATCGAGAGCCTTGAGCTCGACGAGCCGATCGAGGCGGCGTCCGACACCCTGCCGGGTCCGCGCCGCATCGTCAGCTGAAGACCTTCTAGAACGGCCGCCGCGCCTTGAGGGCGGCCGTCAAGGTCCCGTCATCGAGATAGTCGAGCTCGCCGCCCACGGGAACGCCATGGGCCAGACGCGACACCGTGGCGCTCGTGCCCTTCAAGCGATCGGTCAGGTAATGCGCCGTCGTCTGGCCGTCGACGGTGGCACTCAAGGCCAGGATCACTTCGCGGACCTTGCCGTCCTCGATCCGGCGCAGAAGCCCGGCGATCGCGAGATCCTCAGGCCCGATCCCGTCGAGGGCCGAGAGCGTGCCACCCAGAACGTGGTAGCGACCCCTGAAGGATCCGGTCCGCTCGATCGCCCAAAGATCGGCGACTCCCTCGATGACACAGATCACTTCGCTGTCCCTCCGGGGATCAGCGCAAATGGCGCACGGGTCGCGCGTATCGAGATTGCCGCAGAGGGAACAGGTGCGAACGTTGGCCGCGGCGGCGGCGATCGCACGGGACAGGGGCTCGAGAAGCGTCTCCCGACGCTTCAACAGGTGAAGGGCGGCGCGGCGCGCCGAGCGCGGCCCGAGACCCGGCAGCTTCGCGAGAAGCTGGATCAGTTGCTCGATTTCGGAGCCGGCCATTCTCTCATCGGATGCAGGTGCGTCGCGGCCGCCTCAGAACGGCAACTTGAATCCCGGCGGCAGATTAAGGCCGCCGGTCAGCTTGGACATCTCTTCCGACGTGCGCGCCTCGACCTTGCCGCGCGCATCCGTACAGGCCGCGACGATGAGGTCCTCGACAACCTCGGCGTCCTTCGGATCGAGCAGCGAAGGATCAAGCTTCACGCGCCTGACATCGCCCTTGCCGTTCATCGTGACCGTCACCATGCCGCCGCCGGCGCTCCCCACCACCTCCATTGCCGCGAGCTTCGTTTGCATCTCGGCCATGCGGGTCTGCATCTCCTGCGCCTGTTTCATGAGCTGGCCGAGATTCTTCATGACCCCGACTCCTCCGGCTCCGTCGCATCAGGAATGTCGCTATCGGTCGACGCCTCGTCGGACCCGTCGACGGGGTTGAGATCGCGCACCGCCACGATCTCGGCGCCCGGAAACGTCTCCAGAACCGCGCGCACGACAGGATGGCCCGCCGCATCCGCTTTCCGCGCAGCGGCGCGGGCCGCGGCCTGCTCATTCAGCGTCGGCTCGCCCTTGTCTTGCGACACGCTTACGACCCAGCGCCGTCCGGTCCAGCCCGTCAGAAGGGTCTGCACCCGATTCGCAAGGTCGCGCGGCGCATGGTCGCCCGGCCGGAACTCAAGCCGGCCCGGCTCGAAGCGGACGAGATGGACGTTGCCCATGAGATTTGCGTGAAGGACGGCCTCGCGCTTCTCGGCAAACAGCGCCACGACTTCAGGAAAGGTGCGCGGATCATGGTGAGGGTCTGCCGGGGCACGGTCCTGAGGCTCGGCCGCGAGGGCGGCTTGCGCGCGCGGAGCGCCGCCGCGGGGTGCCGCCGGAGCGGGGCGCGACGGCCCAGGGCGTGCGACGCTCGCGCCGCTGTCGGCCCCGGATGCCGCCGGCGGCGGTGATCCCTGCGACTCCAGCCGAGCCACGATCTCGGCCGGGGTCGGCAGCGCGGCGGCATAGGTCAAGCGCACGATCACCATTTCCGCGGCGTCCGTCACCGATGGCGCGTACTGCACCTCGGAAAGGCCCTTGAGCAACATCTGCCAGGCGCGCGTCAATTCGGCCATGGACAGGCGCTCGGCAGCCGCCCGGCCGCGGACGCGTTCCGCCTCCGGCACCATGGGCTCGTCGGCCGTTGCCGGCACCACCTTCACTCGCGTCACCCAATGGACGAGTTCCAGCAGGTCCTGGAGCACGATGAGCGGGTCGGCCCCCCGATGCCGCGCCTCGGTCATGAGATCGAGGGCGCGCGCCGCCTCGCCCGCCATCACGGCCTCGAAGAGATCGAAGATCTGGGTCCGGTCGGCGAGTCCCAGCATGTCGCGCAGTTGGGCCGCGGTGATCGCCTCGGTGCCGCCGTAGGTCGCAATGGCCTGGTCGAGGAGACTCAAGCCGTCGCGCACCGATCCGTCGGCGGCACGGGCAAGAAGAGCAATGCCGTCCGCGGTGAGCTTCGCACCCTCCGCCTCGGCGATGCGGGTGAGATGGGGAGCCAGCCGGTCGGCGTCGACGCGCCGCAAGTCGAAACGCTGGCAGCGCGAGAGCACGGTGATCGGAACCTTGCGCACTTCGGTCGTCGCGAACACGAAGACGACGTGCGCCGGCGGCTCCTCGAGCGTCTTCAAGAGCGCGTTGAACGCCGACTTCGACAGCATGTGCACTTCGTCGACGATATAGACCTTGTGGCGCGCGGACATCGGCGCGTAGCGCACGCCGTCGATCAGCTCGCGGATGTCCTCGACGCCCGTCCGGCTTGCCGCGTCCATCTCGATGACGTCGACATGCCGGTCCTCGCCGATCGCCTTGCAATGCTCGCAAACGCCGCAGGGCGCAGCAGTCGCGCCGCCCGTCCCGTCAGGTCCGACGCAGTTGAGGGCGCGAGCGATGATCCGCGCCGTGGTCGTCTTGCCGACGCCGCGCACGCCCGTGAGAAGGTATGCGTGAGCCAGGCGATCCATTTTGATCGCGTTGGTCAACGTTCGGACCAGCGCTTCCTGGCCGATGAGCTCGGCGAAGGTCGCCGGCCGGTACTTGCGGGCCAGGACGCGGTAGGCGCCCGAGGACGGGCCGCCGGACGCGGCGGCCTCGGGGCCAAAGAGGTTGGACTCTTGCGACTCGCTCATGCCGCTGGAGTATTGGGCCGCGCCAAGGCGGCGAGGATCGGAAGAAGGAGGCTGGACAACGACCCGGACCGAAACTCGTTACGGCTGCTTCCTTCCGGACCTGACCGGGTTGGCGAGAAGTCCGTCCGCCGCCAACCTCCCGCAACACTATATCAGGACTCAGGGTCGGCGAGGCAAGGACGAAGCTCGGCGCGAGAGGCGCCGTTCGGCCGATTGCAGAGCGCCGTTCGCTATGCCAACGTGGGTCCCATGCATGTGAATTTCTTTGCGGGCGGCGGCGTCGACCGGAGCGCGCATCGGAGGCGCGACGAAGACTGGCTGCGCCAGCACCTGGCCGCGCCGACGACGCGCATCGTGCCGGTCTGGCGCTCCCAAAGCCTCGTGGTCATGGGCGATGCGCCGACGCCCGTGCTGCTCGACAGCCTCGAGGCAAGCCACTTTCTCGGCGATGACGCGATCATCGCCTTCCTCGGTGTCCTCGACGGCGCGCCGCACTTCGCGGTGGAGCTGTCCCACCTCGACAAGCCCGATGACCATCCGACGCTTCAGGGCCGCGGCCAGTTCGTCGACCTGCGCAACGCGGGTGCGCTGCTCGACCGGAAGGGAGGCTCGTTGCTCGCTTACGCGCGCGGCCTCATGTATTGGCATCTGAGGCACCGCTTCTGCGGCACCTGCGGCAGCCCGACGCGGAGCCAGGATGCCGGTCACATGCGTGCCTGCGTGAACGAGGCCTGCAAGGCCCAGCATTTCCCGCGAACGGATCCGGCCGTCATCATGCTGGTGACGCACGGCGAGCTGTGCCTTCTCGGACGGCAGGCCAGTTTCCTTCCGGGCATGTATTCGACGCTCGCGGGATTCGTCGAGCCGGGCGAGAGCCTCGAGGAGGCGGTCGCGCGCGAGGTGTTCGAGGAGACAGGCGTTCGCGTGACCAACGTGCGCTACCATTCCTCGCAGCCTTGGCCGTTCCCGGGCTCGATCATGCTCGGCTTCCATGCCGAAGCGATCGATACCACGCTCGACATTAACCGCGAGGAGCTTCAGGACGCGCGCTGGTACTCGCGGGCCGATCTTCTTGCGAGTCCCGAGAACGAGACTTTCCGCCTGCCGCGGCGCATCTCTATCGCGCGCCAGCTTGTCGAGCACTGGCTGCGTGGGGGTTAGCCGACAGCGCTAATCGTCGATCGCCGCCTCGACGCGGTAGCGGTGCGGGTGGGCCGGGTAGACGCCCAGGATGCGCACCTCACGCGAGAAAAAGCTCAGCTCCTCGAGCGCGAGACGCAATTTGCGCTCCTCCGGATGGCCCTCGACATCGGCATAGAACTGCGTCGCCGAGAACCGGCCCCCGAGCATGTAGCTTTCGAGCTTCGTCATGTTGACGCCCGTCGTGGCAAAACCGCCGAGCGCCTTGTAGAGCGCCGCCGGCACGTTGCGCACGCGAAAGACGAACGACGTCATCACCGGCCCTCGGCGCGGATCCGGATCGACCGCCTCGCGCGCGAGCACGAGGAAGCGCGTCGTGTTGTGCTCCGCGTCCTCGATATCAGCCTTGAGAATGGCGAGACCATAGCGCTCGGCGGCCAGGCTCGACGCAATGGCCGCCTCGGTCGGGTTGCCGCGCTCCGCGATGTCGCGAGCCGCCCCTGCCGTATCGACGTGGACGACCGCCTTGAGGCCGAGGCTGCGGATGACCGCGCGGCATTGCGAGAGCGCGTGAACATGGCTGTGGACCGTCCGAAGCCCTTCGAGCGTGGCGCCCTTGGGCGCCAGCAACTGGTGCGAAATGCGCTGGAAGTGCTCGGCGATGATGTGAAGACCTGAGCCCGGCATAAGGTGGTGGATGTCGGCGACTCGCCCCGCGACCGAATTGTCGATGGGGATCATCGCGAGTTGCGCGCGCCGCTCGGTCACCGCCGCGAAGGTGTCCTCGAACGATTCGCACGGGAGCGTCGTCCAGTCGGGATAGACGATCCGGCAGGCCAGATCGGAATAGGCGCCGGGCACGCCCTGGAACGCGATGATCGTGTCGGAGGCATTCGGCATGGCAGGACCGACGGTGCAACGCTCAACGGGGGGAAGGATGCGCGAGCCGCAGCCGCGCGCGCGCAAGGTCGTCCGGAGTATCGACACCGAGGGGAACGGTGTCAACGAACGCCACCTCGATGCGCATGCCGTTCTCGAGCGCGCGGAGCTGCTCAAGCCGCTCGCGCTGCTCAAGCGGCGTGGGCGCCAAGCTGACGAAGCGCGCAAGCGCGTGGCGCCGGAAGCCGTAAAGACCGATGTGGTGATAGAGCGGCCCCTCGCCCCACGGGACCGCCGAGCGGCTGAAGTAAAGCGCGCGCCCGTGGCGCGCGCCGATCGGTGCCGAGACGACGGCTTTGACGACGCTCGACGCGGTCCGCTCGGCCTCCTCCCGGATCACGACGGCCAATGTTCCGATGTCGATGATGGGGTCGTCGAGCACCGAGAGGACCGCGCTAAGGAGCTTGGGGTCGAGTGCGGGCAGATCGCCCTGCACGTTGAGCACCACGTCGTGGGAGCCCTTAGGGTCGACGGCCTCGACCGCCGCATGGACGCGGTCGGATCCAGACGGGAGATCCGGCCGGGTCAGGACAGCCCGCCCGCCCGCCCGCTCGATCGCGTCCGCGATCTCCTGCTCGGCGCACGCGACCAGGACCGGACCGAGCTCCGCCTCCATCGCCCGCCGCCACACATGCACGATCATGGGCACGCCCGCGATGTCGGCCAGCGGCTTGCCGGGCAGGCGGGTCGACGCCATGCGGGCCGGAATCACGACGATCGGGTTCACGGGGCTGGGCATGCCGAAGTGCGCGTCCTTGGGCCGGAATGACGATGGGATCAAGCTTAACGCGCCGGCGAGGGCCCCGGAACCCGCTCATCGCGCCGAGCCTCAAGCCGCCCCCTCCTGGCGTGGACAGGGGCCGGGTGAGCCGGTAAGGTGCCGCCCGCTCCAATCGTCCGCGGGCCGTGTGCGCCGGGGGAACGCCATGAATATGTTCGAAGCCAACAAGATCGCCGGCGCCATCCTGATGTCGCTGCTCATCATCGTGGTCATCGGCCATATCGGGAACTTCCTGGTTCCGATTCCCAAGGCCGCACATGATGCCGCCGTCGCGGCCCATGGCGAGAGCGGCGGGGCGGCGCAACAGCACGCGGCAGCGGCTCCGGCCGCGCCCGACCAGCCCATCGCCGAGCTGCTCAAGACCGCGAGCCCGGAGGAAGGCGCCAAGCTGTTCAAGGTTTGCGCCGCCTGCCACACGGCCGAGAAGGGCGGGCCGAACAAGGTCGGCCCCAATCTCTGGAACATCGTCGGCGACAAGAAGGCGCACGTCGCGGGCTTTGCGTTCTCCGATGCCATGCAGAAGTCGCCCGGCGACTGGAGCTACGAGGCGCTCAACGAGTTCCTGACCAAGCCGAGCGCCTATGTGCCGGGCACGAAGATGACCTTCCAGGGTTTCCGCGACGCGAAGCAACGCGCCGACGTGATCGCCTATCTCCGGACGCTCAGCGATTCGCCGAAGCCGCTTCCGTAGCGCGTTCGGCCGTCGAACGGCTCGTTGGTGATTCCCTACTCGCGCCGAACCGCCGCGCGTCCTGCGGCGACCATTGTCGTCTTGCGATGAGCAACGCCACCGCCACGCCCGAGTCCTTCGCCGGCATCGCCAACGAGATGGCGGATGTCGCCGGCGCCATCGTGCGCCGCTATTTCCGCACGGGCATTTCGGTCGACACCAAACATGACCAAAGCCCGGTGACCGAAGCCGACCGCGCCGTCGAAGCGGCGATTCGCGACCTCATCGACCACAACCACCCGGACCATGGCATTTTCGGTGAGGAACACGGCACTGTCCGCACCGATGCCGAATATGTCTGGGTGATCGATCCCATCGACGGCACGAAGGCGTTCATCACGGGCATTCCCCTCTTCGGCACCCTGATCGCGCTCCTCCACAGGGGCCGGCCCGTGCTCGGCGTCATCGACCAGCCGGTGCTCAAGGAGCGCTGGATCGGGGTCGCAGGTGGCAAGACGTTGCTCAATGGCCGGCCCGTCGAGACCCGACCCTGCGAGAAACTCTCGGATGCCTATCTCTTCACGACGACGCCCGAGATGTACCAGGGCCCGAACGTGGCCGCGTTCGAGCGCCTGAAGGCGGCCGTCCAGTTCGCGCGCTTCGGCGGCGATTGCTATGCCTTCGGGCTCCTGGCGTCGGGCTTCATCGACGTCATCACCGAGGCAAGCCTCAAACCCTATGACTATTGCGCACTCGTCCCGGTGGTCGAGAGCGCCGGGGGCGTCATGACCGATTGGCAGGGCAAGCCCCTCGGCCTTCATTCCGACGGGCGCGTCATCGCCGCGGGCGACCGGCGCATCCACGAGCAGGCCCTGGCCCGCCTCGCGGGTTAACGCCGTCCGTCGGTCCGCGAGCCCACAGCCTTGCGGCGCCCGCCGAGACTACCTACCCTCGCCCGTTCCAGGGCCCTTCAACAACCGGCCAACCCCAAGGATGCGAGCCACCGCCCTCGCCGTACTTCTCCTCGCCTTCGCGAGCGCCACGACGGCGCTCGCGGCCGATACGGCGATCCGCCCGCGGCACGGCATCGCGATCCACGGCGAGCCGGGCTACCCGGCCGACTTCAAGCACTTCCGCTACGTCAATCCGGATGCCCCGAAGGGTGGAGACGTGCGCCTCTCCGCCTTCGGCACCTATGACAACTTCAACGGCTTCATCCTGAAAGGCGTGTCGGCGGCCGGGCTCAACCACGTTTTCGAGACGCTCATGGTCTCCGCCGCCGACGAAGCGAATACCGAATACGGCCTCATTGCCGAATCGGTCGAGACCCCGCCGGACCGCTCCTGGGTGATCTTCAACCTGAGACCCCAGGCACGCTTCCACGATGGCAAGCCGATCACGGCGGACGACGTCGTCTTCTCGTTCGAGACCTTCAAGTCGAAGGGTCATCCATATTTTCGCGCCTATTACGCGAATGTCGTCAAAGCGGAGAAGCTCGATCGCCTCAAAGTGAAGTTCACCTTCAAGGGCGGGGAGAACCGCGAGCTTCCGGTCATCATGGGGCAGCTCACCGTCATCCCGAAGCATTACTGGGAAGGCCGCGATTTCACCAAGACGACACTCGAGCCGCCGCTCGGCAGCGGCCCCTACCGGATCGAGGCGTTCGATGCGGGGCGCTCGATCACCTACCGCCGCATTCCCGACTATTGGGCCGAGAAGCTGCCCGTCAATGTCGGGCGGGAGAATTTCGACTCGATTCGATACGACTATTACACCGATCGAACGGTCCAGCGGGAAGCATTCAAGGCCGGCGCCTTCGACGTGTTCGAGGAGAACACGGCCAAGGAGTGGGCCCTCAGCTATGACTTTCCCGCGCTCAGGGCCGGCCTCGTGAAGAAGGAAGCGATACCCAACGAGCTGCCGACCGGCATGCAGGCCTTCGTCTTCAACACGCGGCGCGCGATCTTCAAGGATGCGCGCGTCCGGAGAGCGCTTGGTTACGCTTTCGATTTCGAATGGACGAACAAAGTCCTGTTCTTCGGACAATACAAGCGAACCAAGAGCTACTTCTCCAACTCCGATCTTGCCTCGAGCGGGCTGCCGCTGCCGGGTGAGCTTGCGATCCTCGAACGCTACCGGGGGCGCATTCCCGATCAGGTGTTCACCGAGGTCTACGAGCCGCCCACGACAGACGGCAGCGGCAACATCCGCGACAATCTGCGCGAGGCGTTCCGGCTCCTGAAGGAAGCGGGCTGGATCGTGCGCGACGGCAAGCTCGTCAATGCCGAGACAGGCAAGCCGTTCGAATTCGAGGTGCTGCTTGCGCAGGCGGCCTTCGAGCGCGTTCTCTTGGCGTACAAGCGGAACTTGAAGCGCCTCGGTATCGAAATGCGCGTGCGGACCGTCGACACGGCCCAGTATCAGCGCAGGGTCGAATATTTCGATTTCGACATGATCGTCGGCAGCTTCGGCCAGTCGCTGTCACCGGGCAATGAACAGCGCGACTTTTGGGGCTCGCTCGCGGCGGACACGCCCGGCAGTAAAAATGAGATCGGCATCAAGGACCCCGTCGTCGACGAGCTGATCGACCTCATCATCTCTGCCCCCGACCGCCAGTCCCTCATCGACCGCACCCGCGCCCTTGACCGGGCGCTACTCTGGGGATTCTACGTCGTTCCCAATTGGCACATCGGCGTCTTCCGTGTTCTCTGGTGGGACAAGTTCGGCCGCCCGGCGATCGTTCCCAAATACACCTACGGATTCGACACCTGGTGGGTCGATCGGGCGAAGGACGAGGCTCTCGCGGCTCGCCGCGGCGAATTCCAACAGACGAAGAAGCCCTGACGCCATGCTGGCCTATATCATCCGCCGGCTCCTCCTCGTGATCCCCACTCTCTTGGGGATCATGATCATCAACTTCGTGATCGTGCAGGCCGCCCCCGGCGGCCCCGTCGAGCAGTTGATCGCCCAGATCCAGGGAACGGCGGTCGGCGCGACCGAACGGATCAGCGGAAGCGCCCAAGGGGAGACGACCCAAACGAGCCAGGCGCAGAAGGGCCCGACGGCGGCCGATTCCGGGTCAAGCCGCTACCGGGGCGCGCGCGGCCTCGACCCGGAGCTCATCAAGGATCTCGAGCGCATGTTCGGCTTCGACAAGCCGCCGCTCGAGCGCTTTCTCCTGATGATGCGGCACTATGTCGTCTTCGATTTCGGCAAAAGCTTCTTTCGCGACCGTTCGGTGATCGATCTCGTCATCGACAAGCTGCCGGTATCGATCTCGCTCGGGCTTTGGACGACGCTTCTCGTCTATCTCATCTCGATTCCCTTGGGCATCGCAAAGGCCGTGCGCGACGGCGAACCCTTCGATGTCTGGACGAGCGCGGTCGTCATCGTCGGTTACGCGGTGCCGAGCTTCCTCTTCGCCATCATGCTGGTCGTCCTCTTCGCTGGCGGCAGCTATGTCCAGTGGTTCCCCTTGCGCGGGCTCGTCTCGGAGAACTGGCGCAGCCTGTCCACGATCCAGCTCGTGCTCGACTATCTGTGGCACATGGCCCTGCCCATCACGGCGCTCGTCATCGGCGGATTCGCCAGCCTCACCATGTTGACCAAGAACTCGTTCCTCGAGGAGATCAACAAGCACTACGTCGTGACCGCGCGCGCCAAGGGCCTCACCGAGCGCCGGGTGCTCTTCGGTCATGTCTTCCGCAACGCGATGATCATCGTCATCGCCGGATTCCCGTCCGCCTTCGTCGGCATCCTGTTCACGGGCGCGCTCCTCATCGAAATCATCTTCACGCTCGACGGCTTGGGACGGCTTGGTTACGAGGCGGCGCTCGGGCGCGACTATCCTGTCATGTTCGGCACGCTGTATTTCTTCACGCTTCTCGGCCTCCTCATGGGGATCGTGCGCGACATCACCTATGTGCTGGTCGATCCGCGCATCGACTTCGAGCGGCGGGAGATCTAGGCCATGGCATCCGACCGCCTCTTCGGCATGCCGATGACCCCGCTGACGGCGCGGCGCCTCCGGAATTTCAAGGCCAACAGGCGCGGATTCTGGTCGATGTGGATCTTTCTCGCGCTGTTCTTCGCGAGCCTCTTCGCCGAGTTCATCGCCAACGACAAGCCGTTCCTCGTCTATTACGACGGCGGCTTCTACATGCCGATCTTCAAGGCCTATCCCGAGACGACCTTCGGCGGCGAGTTCGAGACGGAGGCGGATTATCGCGATCCGTTCGTGGTGAAGCTCATCGACGAGAAGGGATGGATGCTCCGCCCCCTCATCCCCTACAGCTACAACACGATCATCCTCGACCTGGGGCGGCCGGCACCGACGCCCCCCTCGGCCCAGAACTGGCTCGGAACAGACGACCAGGCACGCGACGTTCTCGCGCGCCTCATTTACGGCTTCCGCATCTCGGTGCTCTTCGGCCTCACCCTCACGATCCTGAGCTCGATCATCGGGGTCGCGGCGGGCGCGGTCCAAGGCTACTTCGGCGGCTGGACCGACCTTCTGTTCCAACGCTTCATCGAGGTGTGGGAGGGCATGCCGTCCCTCTACATCCTCATCATCCTTGCGAGCGTGATCGAACCGAGTTTCTGGTGGCTTCTCCTCATCATGCTGCTGTTCAGCTGGATGAGTCTCGTCTCCGTCGTGCGTGCCGAGTTCCTGCGCGCACGCAACTTCGACTACGTCCGCGCGGCGCGCGCGCTCGGCGTACGCAATGCGGTCATCATGTTCAAGCACCTTCTGCCGAACGCGATGGTGGCGACGCTCACCTTCCTGCCCTTCATCACGAGCGGCTCGATCACGACGCTCACCTCGCTCGACTTCCTGGGCTTCGGCATGCCGCCGGGCTCGCCGTCCTTGGGTGAGCTGCTTGCCCAGGGCAAGACCAACCTCCAAGCGCCGTGGCTCGGCTTCACCGCGTTCTTCATCCTCGCCATCGTGCTCTCGCTCTTGATCTTCGTGGGCGAAGCGGCGCGCGACGCCTTCGATCCGCGGAAGACGCTGCGATGAGCGCCGAGCCCCTCCTCCGCGCGAAGGACCTTTCGGTCCGCTTCCACGTCGGCGGCCGGACGGTCGATGCCGTCGCGGGCGTCAGCTTCGAGATCGCGAAGGGCGAGACGCTGGCGCTTGTGGGCGAAAGCGGCTCGGGCAAGACGGTCAGCGCTCTCTCCGTTCTCCAGCTCCTGCCCTATCCGACGGCCGAGCACGGAGCCGGATCGAGCATCATCTTCGATGGTCAGGAGCTGATCGGCGCCAAGGAGCCGGTTCTCCAAACCGTGCGCGGCAATCGCATCGCGCTCGTGCCGCAGGAGCCGATGACGTCGCTCAACCCGCTGCACACGGTGGAACGCCAGGTGGGCGAGGTGCTCGTCATCCACAAGAAACTCGGCGCGGACGCGGTCCGGCAGCGGGTGATCGAGCTCCTGCATCTCGTCGGCCTGCCCGAAGCCGAGCGCCGGCTCGGCGCCTATCCGCACGAGCTTTCGGGCGGGCAGCGCCAACGCGTGATGATCGCCATGGCGCTCGCGAACGAGCCGAGCCTTCTCATCGCCGACGAACCGACGACCGCCCTCGACGTCACGATCCAGGCGCAGATCCTGAAGCTGCTGCGCGAGCTGCAGCAGCGCCTCGGCATGGCCATGCTCTACATCACCCACGACCTGGCGGTCGTGAGGAAGCTGGCCAATCGGGTCGCGGTCATGAGTGCGGGGCGCATCGTCGAGACGGGCCCGGTCCGCGAGATTTTCGAGCGACCCCAGCATCCCTACACCCGGCAACTGCTCGCGGCCGAGCCCAAGGGCGCCCCCGTCCAGCCCGCAGACGGCGCGCCCGAGATCATCGGGGCCGACGGGCTCAAGGTTTGGTTCCCCATCCGCAAGGGGGTCCTGCGCCGGACGGTCGACCATGTGCGCGCGGTCGACGGCGTGGATCTTTCGATCCGAGAAGGCCACACGATCGGCGTCGTCGGCGAGAGCGGCTCAGGCAAGACGAGCTTGGGCTTGGCCCTCCTTCGCCTCATCGCGAGCCGGGGCCCGATCCGCTTCAAGGGCGAAAACATCCAGGGCTGGACCTCGAATGCGATCCGGCCACTCAGGCGGCAAATGCAGATCGTCTTCCAGGATCCGTTCGGCTCGCTCTCGCCGCGCCTTTCGGTCGGGCAGATCGTCGAGGAAGGTCTCAAGGTCCATTCGATCGGCGCGGCAGGGGCCGAACGGGAGGCGCTCATCGTGGAGGCGCTCCGCGAAGTCGGCCTCGATCCCGAGACGCGCAATCGCTACCCCCACGAGTTTTCGGGCGGCCAGCGCCAGCGCGTCGCGATCGCGCGCGCCATGGTCCTGAAACCGCGCTTCGTCGTGCTGGACGAGCCGACCTCGGCCCTCGACATGTCGGTCCAGGCGCAGATCGTCGATCTTCTCCGCGAGCTCCAGGCGCGCCACAAGCTGGCCTATCTCTTCATCAGCCACGACCTCAAGGTCGTGCGGGCTCTCGCCGATGAAGTCATCGTCATGCGCGACGGCCGCGTGGTCGAACACGGCCGCGCGAGCCAGATCTTCCAAGCGCCGCGCGAAGCCTATACCCGCGCGCTCATCGCCGCGGCCTTCGAGCTTGAGACCGTCGAACCCGGAATCGTGAGGACTTGACATGGCCCTTCTGTTCAAGAGCGGATCGTCGCGCACGCAATGGTGGCTCGACGAATTCAAGCGCCAGGCGCCCGATCTCGAGGTGCGCATCTGGCCGGAGGTGGGCAACCCCGCCGACATCGACTTTGCCCTCGTCTGGCTGCCGGAGCCGGGCGAGCTCAAGCGCTATCCGAACCTGAAGGCGATCTTCTCTCTCGGCGCGGGCGTCGATCATCTCTTCCGCGATCCCGAATTGCCGAAGCTGCCGATCACGCGCGTCGTCGACATCAACCTGACGCGCCGCATGACTGAGTACGTCGTCCTTCAAGTGCTGCGCCACCACCGCCAGTCGCCAGCGTATGAAGAGCAGCAGCGCCAGTCGCATTGGCAGGAGTTGAAGCAGCCGGCGGCTGACCAGCGCACCGTCGGCATCATGGGGTTGGGCGTGCTCGGCGCCGATGCAGCCAAGAAGCTGGTCAACCTCGGCTTCAACGTCATCGGCTGGAGCCGCACCAAGAAGCGGGCGGCAAAGATCAAGAGCTATGCCGGCACCGCAGAGCTCGACGCCTTCCTCGGCGCGAGCGAAATTCTCGTCTGCCTCCTGCCGTTGACCCGCGACACGGAGAACATCCTCGACGCGCGCGCGTTCTCGAAGCTTCCGCGCGGCGCCTCCTTCATCAACGTGGCGCGCGGCGCGCATGTGGTCGAAGGAGACCTGATCGCGGCACTCGATTCAGGACAGCTCAGCCACGCGACGCTCGATGTCTTCCGCAAGGAGCCGCTGCCGCCCGAGAGCCCCTTCTGGCTCCATCCCAAAGTCACCGTGACGCCGCACTGCGCGAGCTACACCGATCCGCGGACCGTCATCGGCCAGGTCGTCGAGAACATGCGACGTGCGCGCTCGGGCGAGCCCTTGCTCCATTCGGTCGATATCACCCTCGGCTATTGATGCCGGCCATCCTCTTCCACAGCCAGTGGGACGACCCCGAAGCTTGGCGCCGTGCCATTACCAATCGGATACCCGGGCTCGAGCTTCGCGTCTGGCCCGAAGTGGGCGAGCGCGCCGACATCGCCTATGCCTTCGTCGAGAACCTGCCTGCGGGCGAGCTCGCGAAACTGCCGAACCTCAAGGCCATCCTCTCGCCCGGCGCGGGCGTCGACCATCTCTTCCGCGATCCCGCGCTCCCGCGCCACCTTCCCATGGTCAAGGTCGTGCAGGACCGCATGACCCGCGGCATCGTTCAATACGTCGTCCTCCACGTGCTCCGGCACCACCGGCGCATGCCGGAGTACCAGGCCCAGCAACGCGAGCGTCTGTGGCAGGAATTGAAGCAGCCAGGCGCCTGGGACAGGCGGGTCGGGGTGATGGGCCTCGGCACGCTCGGACGCGCCTCCGTCAAGGCGCTCGTCGATCTCGGCTTCCAGGTCGCGGGCTGGAGCCGGACCCGAAAGCGCATCAAGGACGTCGAGACCTATGCCGGCGCGGATGAGTTCCAGACCTTCCTGGCGCGGACCGAGATCCTCGTCTGCCTCCTGGCCTTGACGCCCGAGACCCGAGGCATCGTGAACGCCCGCAGCATCGCCACGCTGCCCGCGGGCGCCTCCTTCGTGAACCTGGCGCGCGGCCGGCACGTCATCGAAGCCGACCTCCTGGCGGCCCTCGATTCCGGGCATCTCAGCCACGCGACGCTCGACGTCTTTCACGAGGAGCCGCTGCCGCCCACAAGCCGCTTCTGGTCGCATCCTCGCGTGACCGTCACCCCGCACCGGGCCGGGAATTCGAACCGGCTCGCGATCATCGACCAGATGCTGGATGCGATCGAACGGCTCGAGGCGGGCCGGCCCCTCCGCCACCGGGTGGACGCCCGCCGCGGCTACTAGTGACAGCACCGCGCGCGGCCTGTTAGAACGCGGGGGACGAAAAGCCCCGAGGACCTTCCATGGCGATGATGTTCACCAGCATTTTCGACGATCCCGTCGAATGGCAGCGCTATCTCACCGAATACGGCGCCAATGTGGAGCTGCGGGTGTGGCCCGACGTCGGCCCGCTCGAGGAGATCGAGTTCGCCCTCGTCTGGCGACCGAAGCCCGGCGATCTGAAGCGCTACCCGAAGCTCAAAGTCATCTTCTCCATGGGGGCCGGCGTCGACCATATCTTCATCGATCGGGAGCTGCCGAAGCATGTGCCCGTCTGCCGCATCATCGACGAGGACCTGACCGCGCAGATGAGCGAGTACGCGATCTACGGCGTGCTCCACTATCACCGCAAGATGGCGAGCTACGCCCAGGCCCAGAAGGATCATGCCTGGCGCAAAGCCGGCCGCGGCGACACACCGATGACGCGCATTGGCGTCATGGGCGTGGGTCAGATCGGCGGCGATACCGCGCGCAAGTTGAGTGCGCTCGGCTTCCAGGTGTCCGGCTGGAGCCGCACGCCCAAGACGATCCCCGGCATCGACATGTTTCACGGCGAGTCCGGTCTCGAGCCGTTTCTCGCCGGCAGCCAGTTCCTGGTCTGCGTCCTGCCGCTGACGAACGCGACGCACGGCATCTTGAACGCCAAGACTCTTGCCATGCTTCCCAAGGGCGCCTTCGTCATCAACATGGCGCGGGGCGCGCATGTCGTCGATCGGGACTTGATCGCGGCACTCGATTCAGAGCACCTCGCCGGCGCCATGCTCGATGTGTTCGAGAAGGAGCCGCTGCCGCCCGAGCACCCGTTCTGGGCTCACGCGAAGATCATCGTAACGCCGCACATCGCCGGCGACCTCAACCCGCGCACCTGCGCGCAGCAGGTGACGGAGAACATCAAGCGCTTTCGCGCCGGCAAGCCGCTCCTCAACGTCGTGGATCCGACGGCAGAGTACTGATCCTAGCGCCGTCCGTAGCGGCCTTCGAGGAAGCGGAAAAGGGCCCGCATACCCTGCGCCTCGCCGCCTACCGGCCGCCCCGGCCGCGCCGAGGGGTTCCAGGCCATCATGTCGAGATGGATCCAGCGCCGGTCCGTCGCGACGAATTCCTTGAGAAACAGCGCCGCGGTGATCGAGCCCGCAAACGAGCCCTCCGAGACGCTGTGGATGTCGGCGACCTTGCTGTCGAGCGTCTTCCGGTAGCCCGCCCAGAGAGGCAGGCGCCAGAGCGGATCCGATTCCTCGATGCCCGCCCGCAGGAGCTCATCGGCGATCTTGTCGTCGTTGGTATAGACGGCCGGCACGTCAGGCCCCAACGCCACGCGAGCGGCGCCCGTCAGGGTGGCGCAATCGATGATGAGCTCGGGCGATTCGCGGTCCGCCTCGGCAAGGGCGTCGGCCAGGATGAGCCGTCCTTCGGCATCGGTGTTGCCGATCTCGACCGTGAGACCTTTGCGCGACTTGACGACATCGAGCGGCCGCATGGCGTCGCCCGCGACGCTGTTCTCGACCGCCGGGACGAGAACGCGGAGCCGCACGGGAAGCTTCGCGCCCATGATGAGGTCGGCCAAGCCGAGGATCTGCGCGGCCCCGCCCATGTCTTTCTTCTGGAGCAACATGAAGGCGGAGCTCTTGAGGTCGAGCCCGCCCGAATCGAAGCACACGCCTTTGCCGACGAGCGTCACGCGCGGCGCGCTCTGGCGGCCCCACCGAAGGTCGATGAGACGCGGCGCCCGCGCCGAAGCGCGACCGACCGCGTGGATCAGCGGATAGCCGCGATCGACAAGGCGTTGACCGACGCATTGCTCGAACCGCGCGCCGTGACGGCGGGCAAGCGCGCGAGCTGCGGCGGCGAGCTCCACCGGTCCCAGGTCATTGGCCGGCGTGTTGACGAGATCGCGGACGAGAAATGTCGCTTCGGCCTGACGCGTGACATGGGCCCGGTCGGCCCGATCGGGCCAGACAAGACGGATGCCGGTGCGCGTCCGTTTCTTGTACCGGTCGAAGGCGTAGGCCCCGAGCGCCCAGCCAAGGGACGCCTGATTGGCCGCGCGCCGATCGAGCGACACATCGATCCGGTAACTGCCCTTGGGCAGGAGCGCGGGAAGCCCTGCGAATTGCCACAACCTGTCATCGGGATCGATCCCGACGACGACGCGGCCGATGCGCCCCTCGGCACCGGGCACGAGCAAGACCTTGCCGGGTTCGGCCGCAAAGCCCGCGCTTTCTGCCCAGCGGCGGAGCGCCAACGGCTGGCGCGACACCCAATGCCGCCAGCGTTCCTTCGCCACGGGCGACAACGCAACGGTTCTTCCGTCAGGTCGGGAAGTGAGACTGTCCAGCACCATCGGCCTCATCGCGCATGGGAATCCAGTCCTGGAGCATGGCCCGGTTCGGCCCTCCTGAAAAGGACAGGCATCCGCGATCGCCCCTTGCCAGGTCCCTTCCCATACACTCCAATGGGACCGCGCAAGCGAGCGCGGGGGAGATTGCCGTGACGACAATGACTATCTATCTGGCGAACAAGAATTATTCGTCTTGGTCGCTGCGCCCGTGGTTGGCGCTCAAGCAGACGGGCGCCGCATTCACGGAAGAGGTGATCCCGCTCGACCAGCCAACGACGCGAGAGCAGATCCTGCGCGTGTCGCCGTCCGGCAAGGTTCCAGCCCTCCACCACGGCGATGTGCGCCTGTGGGAGTCCCTCGCCATCGCCGAATATCTTGCCGACACGTTTCCCGAAGCACGTCTTTGGCCGGAGAGCGCCGCCGCCAAGGCACTCGCGCGCTCAATCTCCGCGGAGATGCATGGCGGCTTCATGCCGTTGCGCCTCAATATGCCCATGAACATGCGCGCCTCGGCTCCGGGAAAGGGTATGGCGCCCGGCGTGCAGGACGACATCAATCGCATCACGGCCATTTGGCGAACCTGCCGGGAGCAATTCGGCAAGGGCGGACCTTTCCTTTTCGGCGCCTTCACGATCGCCGATGCGATGTTTGCGCCCATCGCGAGCCGGTTCACGACCTACCAGGTCAAGCTCGACGAGGAATCCGAATCCTACCGCCAGGCGATCCTCAACCACCCGCCATTCCAGGAATGGCAGGCCGCGGCGAAGAACGAAC
Source organism: Alphaproteobacteria bacterium (assembly GCA_046349515.1). Taxonomy (GTDB): domain Bacteria; phylum Pseudomonadota; class Alphaproteobacteria; order CADEGL01; family CADEGL01; genus JBGPGW01. The sequence goes on from JAXMCE010000023.1 coordinate 28,924, forward strand.
CCTGGATGATTCCGAAATACGAGATCTGAGCCCGACTCACCCGCTCACTTGAGCATGCCAACCTCGCGATAGAATCGCGCGGCACCAGGGTGGAGTGGAACGACAAGCCCGTCGAGCGCGGTCTTCAACCTGATCTTCTGACCATCGGCGGGCCGGCTGTCGAGGAGGCGGCGCATGCTGTCGTGCCAAAGCGCGCGCGTGATGCCGTAGACGAGATTATCGTCGACGGCGTTCCCGACGAGCCAAAGCGTACGAACGGACAGAGTCTTGACCTCGGCCACGTTCGTATAGGTGCCGGCCGGGATGATCGTCGCCGAGAAGAACGGCTGCTTGGCGACGAGTTCGTCCGCGGGCTTGCCCGCGAGCGGCAGAATGTCGATCTCGGTGCCCTCGGCAAGATCCGCCACGCCCGCGACCGGATCGCCCGCAACGGTGAAGTAAGCATCGAGCTGCCCTTTGCGCATGAGCTCGCTCGCGCGACCGGCCGTCTCCGACATGAGCCTGAGGGAACGGGTCGAGACGCCGTAGGCCTGAAGGATCGCCCGCGCGGCCGAGTTCGTGCCGGTCCGGTCAGGCCCGAGCGAGACACGCTTGCCGACGAGATCCTTGACCGACCGAATCTTGGCGCTCTTGCGAACGACGACATGGACCGTCTCGGGGTAGAGGCTCGCGATGGCGCTGATCCCCTTCACCCTCTCCCGCCCGACATAGAGGCCGGTGCCCTTGTAGGCCCAATAGGCGACATCGGCCTGGGCGAGGCCCGATTCGAGACGGCCGGCGGCGACCGCCTCGATGTTGGCCTGGGAGCCCTCGGTCGACACCGCGACCGCGACAAGCCCAGGCACGCCACAACTGCCGCCTGACTCACATGGACGCGACCCCGGCGGCTTGCTGATGGCGCTCGCCAACAAGCCTCCGACCGCAAAGAACGCGGTGTCCGAGGCCGAGGTACCGATGCGGAAATAGGTGACCGGCTGCGCAAGACCCGGACCGAGCCCCCACCCGGCGAGGATGATCGCGAGGGCCGCCGCCAGCCGCGCAAACCGGCGGCATCGGTGTCGGCCAAACGGGGGGCGGAACGTCGCCATATCGCTCGGGTCTCTGTGAGGCCGGGGCCGGACGATGCCCAGGCTGTACCACTCGGCATATTACGCATTGGGACGAGCGAACGAAACCGACCCGCCACAGGACGCCCCCAGATGGAGGCTTCCGCCGCCACCCTCCCGCAACGTGAAATATTTGTTAGGTCCTGGACGGCCCGGTGCCGAGCCCCCATATCCGACCGGTCGAGCGCGGACCCATGCGGGGAGGCATGGGCGGGCGCTTGGCCCCTGGCGGACGTAGCGGCACCGAGCCAGGGGCGCTAGATTATCGCCTCGGACCGGTCCAGCCTCACAACCGCACCCTGGACAGCATATGTTGGATTTGGCACGGCTGTTGTCGCGACAAGGCGAACGACACGCAAATGCGCGCAGGGAACGCATAAGCAGTCCATGAAAGCACTGTTCCGACCTTCGACGATTCTCATTCTCGGGCTGCTGTCGCTCGTGAACATCGCGCTTTGGGCGGTCGCCAACCGGCCCATGGAGGAGAAAGGCTGGAGCGGCGTCATCCGCGGCCTTTCCTACTCGCCCTACCGCGCCGGCCAGGATCCCCAGAAGGGGGACGTGGCCTCCTACGCCGACATCGACGACGACATGCGCTTGCTCCAGGACAAGACGGCGAGCGTCAGGACCTATTCGGCGCTCGACGGCAACGAGCAGGTGCCCCGCATCGCGTCCAAGTATGGGCTCAAGGTCACGGCAGGCGCGTGGATTGGCGATGACCACGATCGCAACGAGCGGGAAATCCAGAGCCTCATCTGGATCGTGAACCACAATCCGAACGTCAACCGCGCGCTCGTCGGAAACGAAGCCGTCCTGCGCGGCGAAATCACGCCGGCCGAGCTGGCCGAATACCTGCGCCGCGTGAAGCAGAAGATCAACGTGCCGGTCAGCACCGCCGAGCCGTGGCACGTCTGGCTGGCCAATCCTGAGCTCGCGCGCGCCGCCGACTTCATCGCTGTCCACATCCTGCCCTACTGGGAAGGTCAGCCTCTCGACAAGTCGATCGACTTCATCCAGACGAAACTGTCGCAACTCCAGAAAGCCTATCCCAAGAAGCAGATCGTGCTGACCGAAGTCGGCTGGCCGAGCGACGGCCGCATCAAGAAGAAGGCGGTGCCCTCGCTCGCGAACCAAGCCGTGTTCCTGCGCAAATTTCTCAACTTCGCCCAGTCGCGGAACGCCGACTACTACATCATGGAAGCCTTCGACCAGCCTTGGAAACGGCATCTCGAGGGCAGCGTCGGCAGTTACTGGGGCCTCTTCGATGACAACCGGAACTGGAAGTTCAGCTTCGTCGGCCCCGTCGTCCCTGTTCCGCATTGGCCGTTCCTCGCTGCGGCCTCGACCGCACTGGCGCTGTTCCCCATGGGTCTGTTTCTCATGCGCGCGCGCCACATGCGGACCGGCGGCCGCGTCTTCTATGCGGGCATGATCCAGATCGTCGCAACGACACTCGTCTGGGCGGCCCATGTCGCGACGGATCAATACCTGACGCTCGGCGAGATGGTGACGTGGCTGGCGCTCGGCGGCGGGCTCGGCCTCTTGATGGCCATCCTCCTGGCCGAAGCGCTCGAGCTGGCCGAGGCGCTGTGGCTGCACTTGCGCCGGCGGCCGGAGCCCATCGTTCTCGATTCGACGAAGCCGCTGCCGCGCGTCTCCGTCCACATTCCCATCTGCAACGAGCCGCCCGGCCTCGTCATCCAGTCGCTCGACGCGTTGGCCCGTGTCGACTATCCGAATTTCGAAGTGCTCGTCATCGACAACAACACGACCGATCCCGAGCTCTGGCAGCCGGTGAAGGCCTATTGCGAGGCGCAGGGATCGCGCTTTCGCTTCTTCCATCTCGACAAGTGCCCGGGCTTCAAGGCGGGGGCGCTCAATTTCGCGCTATCGCAAACCGATCCCGCGGCCGAGATCATCGGCGTCATCGACAGCGACTATTCCGTCACGGTCGACTGGCTCAAGACCTTCGCGCCCTATTTCGCCGATCCGAAAGTGGGCTTCGTCCAGGCGCCGCAGGACTACCGCGACTGGCGGGAAAGCGCCTTCAAGGAAATGTGCTACTGGGAATATGCCGGCTTCTTCCATGTCGGCATGGTCGTCCGCAACGAGCGCAACGCCATCATCCAGCACGGCACCATGACGCTCGTCCGTACCGCCGCGCTCAAGGATGTCGGCGGATGGGCCGAGTGGTGCATCACCGAGGACGCGGAGCTCGGCCTGCGCCTGTTCGAGCGTGGCCATGAGTCGCTCTACCTCAACAAGAGCTTCGGCCAGGGCGTGACCCCCGACACCTTTGCCGGCTACAAGGGCCAGCGGTTCCGCTGGGCCTACGGCGCCGTCCAGATCTTGAAGCACCACTGGCGCGAGCTCATGCCATGGAGTGGCAGCACGCTCACCGCGGCCCAGCGCTACCACTTCGTCGCCGGCTGGATGCCCTGGTTCGGCGATGCGCTCTACGGCCTCTTCACCGCCTTCGCGCTCGTCTGGACCTTCGGCCTCGTCACCTGGCCCAAGCATTTCGACTTCCCGCTGACCGTGTTCATCGCCTCGGCCTTGGGACTTTTCGTCTTCAAGACGCTCAAATCCTTCGTCCTTTATGGATTCCAGGTCCGCTGCAGCCTGTTGCAGAACATCGGCGCGGCGATCGCGGCGCTCTCGCTGACTCACACCATCGGCAAGGCGATGCTGACGGGCATCTTCACCTCCGATCGGCCGTTCCTCCGTACGCCCAAATGGGAGAATCGGCCGGCCGTCTTGCGCGGCCTCGCCATGGCGTGGGAGGAGACGTCGCTCATGGGCCTTCTGTGGATCGCCGCGGCGACGATCATCATCGCGAACGCCTCCGAGTCCCCGGAAGCCTGGCTCTGGGGCGCCATGCTGCTGGGCCAGTCGGTGCCCTACAGCGCGGCGCTCATCACCGCGATGGTCAACGTGATGCCGCAGATCCGCGCGCGCCGCGCTCCCTCGTCTCTCGCGGCACCGACGGAACAAGCGATGCCGAGCGCGTCCCCCCAGTCGAAAGCCAGCGAGACGCCGGCGGCGGCCGCATCTTAAGGGTTGCGTCAAGCCAGCGATTTCCCTCCCCCGAGATACGACAGCGGCGCGCTGCTCTCGGGTCTCATCCTCCCACCCGTCACAGCTCCGCCGATTGACGGCATGCTCGACGCCCCGTAAGACGCGGTCAGTTTCAAGCGGCGGCCAGCATGTCGAGCATTAGCGTCATCATCCCTGCCTTCCGCGCTCACGCGACCATCGCCCGCGCGGTCCGGAGCGTTCTCGAGCAGGAGCGCCCGGCCGATGACATCCTCATTGTCTCGGACGACGGAACCGATTACGCGGCGACCCTTGGTGCCGCCGGATTCGCGGATGCGCCGCTCCGCTTCGCGTCAACCGGTGCCGTCGGCGCGGGTCCCAGTGCCGGACGCAATGTCGGCCTCGCGCTCGCCAAAAGCACGCTCGTCGCGTGGCTCGACGCGGACGATATCTATCATCCCGCGCGCCTGCGCCGGCTCGCCCCCCTCGCCCTCGACCATGGCGCCGCGGGCGACAATTCGCGCGTCGTCGATGACGAGACGGGAAGGACTCTCGCCACCCATTTCCCGGAGCGGGGATCGATGCTTTGGCTCGACGCGGCGAGCTTTCTCGCCCTCTCCGTCCCCATCGTGTGCGTTGTCCGGCGCGACCTCGAGCTCCGTTGGGAGGAGGACGTGCGGCTCGGCGAGGACGTTGCCTACAATTTGAAGCTGTTCGATCGCCTGGTGTCGTTTCCGGTCGAGGATGCGCCCTTGAGGGACTATCGCGTGCGGCACGGCTCTGTCTGCCATGCCGAGAATTCAGCGGCGCTCGCGGAGCAGGGCTACACGACGATGCAACGGCATCTCGAACGCGATGGATTCGGCCTCACCCGCCCAGCGCTTCGGGCGCTTTTCGCCGATGCGCTCGCGCAGAAGATCGCCTTCAACCGGGCCTTCGAGCGGGCCCGCCTCGCGGGGCGCGTCGCGACGTTCCAGGAATTCGTGGGGATGATGCAGGCGGAGCACGCCTAGGCTCGCTGCCGTCCGAAGCGAGGGGCTCGATCGCCCACCCTCCCGAACCTCCGACGGCCAACCGCCGCGCCAAGTCCGGCAGCACGCGCTTGAGGGTGTCGTCCAGGCCGAAGGGCGGATTGACGAGGATCAACCCGCACCCCGTGAGCACGCCCGCCTTCTCCTTCGGCTCGACCGACAGCTCGACGGCCATCATGGACCCGATCCCGCTGGCCGAGAGTGCGCGGTGAAACCGCCGCACCTCCGCCCGGTCCTTGACCGGATACCAGAGGAGATAGATGCCCGTCGCCCAGCGCCGGTGGGCCGCCTTCAAGCCGGACACCATGCGGTCGAATTCATCTTTTTCCTCGAAGGGCGGATCGATGAGGACAAGCCCGCGGCGTGGCATCGGCGGAAGGAACGCCTTCAAAGCCTGATAGCCGTCGAGGTGATGCACCTTGACCTGGCGGTCGCGCGCAAATTCGGCCGCGAGCAACTTCGCATCGTCCGGATGGAGCTCGACCGCGACGAGCCGGTCTCCTGGCCGCAGGAGAGAGCGCGCGAGGCGCGGCGAGCCCGGATACCAATGGAGCCGGCCGTCCGGATTGAGGGCGCGGACGGCGGCAAGATAGGGTGCGAGCGCCGCCGGCGCATCGGAGACGCCGAACAACCGCGCGATGCCCCCTTCGTATTCCTTCGTCCGCCGCGCCTCCTCGGACTCAAGGTCGTAGCGACCAACGCCCGCATGGGTGTCGAGGACGATGAACGGCTTGTCCTTCGCTTTCAGGGACTCGATGACGAGCGCGAGGATCGCGTGCTTGAAGACGTCCGCGAACCCGCCGGCATGAAAGCGGTGCCTATAGTTCACGGCAATCCGGCATCGGCCCGGCTGCCCGACAGCCGGGACGCAGGAGGCACGGTGGAATTGCTGATGACTCGCGACCGCATCCGATCGGATGTGTTGGTGCCGATCCTGAGAGTATGGCTATCGAGCATCCGGTTGTTAAGCGCCGCCCTCATACAGCATTCAGATCGGTCCTTGGATACTCAGAACAGCCACAGCGAGAGAGCGCCGACCGCCGCCATGACGATGAGCGGATTGATCCGAGTCCAGAGGAAGATGCCGGTCGTCACGGCCGAGATCGCATAGGCCTTGGGTCCGTGATCCGCGGCCTCCGTCACGGCATAGCCGGCCGCGAAGATGAGGCCGAGAGCGATGGGCGCAAGACCGTGCTCGATCGCGGTGCGCCACGGTGAGTCGCGAAAGCGGTCCCAGAGCCGGATCGAGACGTACATGAGGACCGAGGACGGCCCGAACATGGAGACGCCTGCCACGGCTGCCCCGAGCCAGCCCGCCGCCTTCCAGCCGATGAGAACGACGATCAACGTTCCCGGTCCCGGCGCCGCCTGGGACAGCGCGAAGAGGTCGGCAAATTGCCGGTCGCTCAACCAGTCGTAAACCGAGACGGACTGGTGGTGCATCTCGGCGATGGTGACATTGCCGCCCCCGATCGAGAGAAGCGACAGCGTCCCGAAGAGAACGGCAAGGCGGAGGAGGTTATCCATGGCCTGGTCCCGCCGCCGGCTTGCGCGGCCAGGCGAAAACGATCCCGATCGGCGCGAGGACGAGGATGACTTTCCACATCGGCCAATGGAGAGGACCCGCAACGGCAAAGGCCGCGACCGCGAGGCCGATCGTCCAGAGCCGGCGCGACATGCCCGACGCGATCCGGAAGCCCATGGACAGCACCATGCCCACGGCCGCCGCAGCCAGTCCATGGAGGACGGGCGCCACGCCAGGCAGGTTGCCGTACCGAAAATAGGCAATGCCCAACGCCAGAATGATCGCGATCGGAATGAGAAGAACGCCCACGAGGCCGGCCAAGGCGCCGAGAATTCCGCGCTGGTGCGTGCCGACATAGATCGCGAGATTCGTCTGCGTCGATCCCGGCAGGAGGCGTGAAAGGGTGTAGGCCGTGAGGAACTCCTCCTCGCTCAGCCAGCGCCGCTCGAGCACGATGACGCGGTGCGCCCACGCCGACATGCCGCCGCCGAAACTCGACAGCGCGATTCGCATATAGGCAAGCGCCAGTTGGACCAGTCCCGCCCGCGGCGTGGTGGCGCCGGCCCGAGGCTCAGCCATGAACGAAGTCCGGGTCGTG
>JAXMCE010000024.1:0-34368 GCA_046349515.1 Alphaproteobacteria bacterium
TTGATCTATACAGAGTTTGTCGTGGTTTGACGTAGAGAAAGTGTGCAACGTCTAGCAACATAGGAGACATCTGATGACCAAGCCTTCAACCCTTGCCGACATCGTAGCTGCCCTCGAGGCCGATGCGGACCTCGATCCTGCGAAGCGCCGCCACGTCGTATCGTCGCTGCGCTCGCTCGCGTCCTATCTCGGCTACGACCTCTCCATGCCGGCGAACTTCGCGGCGATCAGCCGGGCGATGGAGCAGTTCGATCCGCTGATCGCCGGCATCTCACGGAAGCGCTGGGCCAATATCCGCGCGGATGTGAGCTGGGCGCTGCGGCGTTACTCGCCTGAGCTACGGGCACCGCTGCCGAAGGAGCTGGCGCCGGCGTGGCGCACCCTCCGGGATGCGCTCGTCGATGTTGCCCTCGTCCGGGGACTCAGCCGCTTCATCCACTGGTGCAACCGGACCGGCATCCGGCCCGAGGAGGTCGATGATGCGGCCATGGCCCTCTTCCACTCGCACCTCAAGACCGAGAGCCTGGAGAAGAAGCCGAACAAGATCCACCAGCGGACCTGCAAGTTGTGGAACCGTGCCGCTGAGGAGGTTCCGGGGTGGCCGAAGACCGTGGTCAGGATCCCGAGCTACCGGAACATCGTGAAGCTGCCGCTCGATATCTTCCTGCCGTCCTTCTTGGCGGACTTGGCGCTCTGGGAAGCGGCCGTGAGCCACAGGGGCCAGGGTCTCTTCAGCGACAGGGCGCCGATGCGGGCCCTCCGGCCCCGCACGATCCACCACCGCCGCGAGGGCTTCCTGCGCTTCGCCTCGGTGCTCGTCCATCTCTACAAGGCACCCGAGACCATCACCGGGCTCAGCGCTCTCGTCGAGATCGAGGCCTTCAAGGCCGGCTTCACATATCTCTATAAGCGGGCCGGCGGCAGGACGATTCCGAGCCTGGAGGAGCTTGCCGGAGGCCTGGTGGGCCTCGCGCGGCATTGGGTCAAAGTGAGCCCCGAGCACTTGGCCAAGCTCGAGGCCTGCCTCGAATCCCTTCGGTGCCGCAAGCGGGGCATGACAGAGAAGAACCTCGAGCGCCTGCGCCAGTTCGACGACCTCCGCAAGCAGGCAGTACTCATCAACCTTCCCGAATGGCTCGTCGCCAAAGCCAAGAAGGTGAAGAACCCGAAGAAGGCGGCGCTCTTGGTCCAGAGCGCGCTCGCCATCGAGATCGAGCTGATGGCCCCAATCCGCTTGGCCAATCTGATGAGCCTCGACATCCAGCGGCACTTCACCTTCGGCCAGGGGCGCCGGACCGCCCACCTGTTCATTCCGGCCAGCGAGGTCAAGAACGAGAGGGACCTCACCTTCGAGTTGCCGGCTCGGACCGTGCGGCTTCTCAACCTGTATCTGTCGACCTATCGCGCCGTGCTCGTTACCAAGCCCGGGGAAAGCTGGCTCTTCCCCGGGGTTGCGGCGGGCCACAAGCATGCCGTCACGCTTAGCGGACAGGTCTGCAAGGTGATTGCCCGTTATGCCGGGCTGACGATGAACGTCCACCTGTTCCGGCACCTGGCGGCCAAGATCTTCCTCGACGAGCACCCCGGTGAGTACGAGACCGTCCGCCAGCTGCTTGGCCACAAGAACATCCAGACGACCATCACGTTCTACTGTTCCTTCGACACGGCGCGGGCGATCAGGCGCCACGACGAGATCGTCTTGAAGCTGGCAAGCGGTCGGCGACTGCGGATCAAGAAGGTGGCATAGGAGCGGATCATGGCCCCCACACCCGATCCCCGTCGCCGCATTCTGCCGTTCACAGAATGGCCCAATGCCGACCGTACCGCATGGGAGAGCATGACGCGCAAGGCTGGCCTCTTCGAGAACCCCGTTCCCGCGGCGTCCTGGCGGCCGGCAACGAGTCTCAAGCACAAGAAGGCCTATGGCCGTTGGCTCGGTGATCTCGAGCGGCGGGACTCCGGAGCGTTGCACTTGGAGCCGGCCGCCCGGATCACAGAGGAGCGTGTGGAGGCATACCTCGTCGAGCTCCAGTCCCTCGGCCTCGCCTCACGGACGCTGCTCAACTATGCGGTGACGCTCCTGGTCATGGCCAAGGGCCACGCACCGGGCCAGGACTGGTCCTGGCTCGAAACCGTCGTCCGGCGTCTCCAAGCGGATGCCAAGCCGGTGCGATCCGTGACGGCACGCCTCCGTCCCGTCGACGAGATCTTCCGTGCCGCCCTTGGGGAGATGGCAGCTGCCGAGACCCGGAAGCCTCGGCTCCCGACCGACCAGAGCTCCTGGTTCCGGGATGCGCTCATGATTGCCATCCTCGCCAGCCGGGCGCTGCGGCTCAAGGAGCTGTGGCAGATCCGCCTCGAAGAGCACCTGATCCGGGAGGAGGATTGCTATCGGCTTCGCTTCCGTGCCGATGAGATCAAGACGGGCAAGGCCTATGACGCCTATCTGCCTCGAGCGCTCACGCCGTACATCGAGCGCTATCTCGCCGACCACCGTCCCAGGCTGCTGCAGGGAGCCGACACCGTTGCCATGTGGATCTCCAATCAAGGGAAGTCGATGCACATTGCGTCGATCGCCAAGCAGATCCGCGCGTTGACCAAACGGCTGTTCGGCATCGTGATCAACCCCCATACCTTCAGGCAAGCCACTGCCACCTCGAAGGCATATGCCGATCCCAAGAACATCCACGATCTGGCTTCCGTCCTCCATCACACGACGCCGCGAACGTCCGAGCGGCACTACAATATGACTGGTTCTCTCATCGCTTCGCGGTCCCACGTCGCCACGGTGCTGAAGCGCAGCGCCAAACTGAAGCACTTACGCTGAGGAGACGTTCCCATGCGCGCCGTCATCTATGCCCGGTACTCGAGTGATCTCCAGTCGGATGCGTCGATCGAAGATCAAGTCAGAATTTGCAAGGAGCACATCGAGCGTGAGGGATGGACCGTTACGAGCGTCTACACTGATCACGCAATGAGCGGCGCATCTCGCTTTCGACCTGGCTACCAAAAATTGGTCGAAGATGCTCGTAGCGGACAGTTTGATGTGATTGTCGCCGAGGCGCTCGATCGGCTGAGCCGGGATCAAGAAGACATCGCTGGATTTTACAAGCAGATTTCATTTGCAAGCGTGCGACTTATCACTCTCGGTGAGGGCGAAATCAACGAACTCCACGTCGGCCTCAAAGGAACGATGAACGCACTCTTCCTCAAGGATCTCGCAGCTAAGGTTCGACGGGGATTGCGAGGCCGTATCGAGGCTGGCTTTTCTGCCGGTGGTCTTCCCTACGGTTACAAGGTCGTGCGGGAGCTGGATTCCGATGGCGAATTGGTTCGGGGCAGACGGCAAATCGATCTTCTGCAAGCTAACACCGTGCGCCGCATCTACGAGGAATACACGGCAGGAAAGAGTCCTCGCGCCATCGCGGCGAGCCTAAATCGCGAAGGAATCCCCGGCCCCCGTGGCCGAACCTGGAACACCTCGACCATCAACGGGAACCGGGCCCGGCGCGACGGGATCCTCCATAACGAGATTTATGTCGGACGGCTTATCTACAATCGTCTGACAATGCGCAAAGATCCAACCACGGGGAAGCGCGTTCCTCGGATCAATCCTCGCCATCAGTGGGTCAGTACGGAGGTCCCCGACCTGCGTATCATTAGTGATGAGATATGGGAAATGGCGCAGGCTAGAAAGGCGAGATATCAGGGGCAGCATTTTCATCTTTCGCGCCGACCCAAACGGCTGCTTTCCGGCCTCGTCCACTGCGCGATCTGTGGCTCGCCATTTGTCGTACACAATCAAAATCGTTACGAGTGCTCAGGTCGGCATGAGCGGGGAACCTGCGACAACAATAGAAGTGTTGATATCGATGTTCTGGAGAAACGGGTCCTCATGGGATTGCAAGATCGGTTACTCACGCCGGAATGCTTTGTCGAGTTCGCCAAAGAGTTCAAACGCGAGCTCCGAAGGCAAGAATTAGAACTGCGGCAGAATGCTACGGCATGCGAGCGAGAGATCCGGAGCCTTTCGCAACAGATCGAGCGGCTCGTCAGTGCCATTGTGGAAGGAACGGACACACCGGCATCAAGGGCTAAGTTGGTGGAACTCGAAGCCCGCAAGGCAGAGATCGAGAAGTCATTGCAGCAACCGCAACCGTCCACAAACGTGGTGCTGCACCCCAACGTGCCCGATCTTTATCGCCGAAAAGTCCAGGAGCTCCAGAAGTCGCTCAATGAACCTGGGTCACGCCAGGAGGCGTCCGAGATTCTGCGTTCTCTCATTGAACGCATCGTCATCCATCCTGAAGAAGGCCGGGGAAACTACCGCGTCGAGCTTCGCGGTCAGATTGCCAGCATCTTGGATCTGGCGGCCGGGAAGAACGCGAGTGGAACGGGAATAAGGGTAATGTTGGTAGCGGCGGAGGGACTCGAACCCCCGACACAAGGATTATGATTCCTCTGCTCTACCATCTGAGCTACGCCGCCACAGACGCTTCATGGAAAAGCGCCCCGCATTTAGGTCGGGCGGAGGCGCCCTGTCAACGCTGGCTTCAAGTCCCGGCTCACGCGGCCGCCTCCGAGCGTTCGCGCCCGATCCAGCCACCGCCGAGCACCCGGTCGCCATCGTAGAAAACGCAGGCCTGGCCGGCCGCGATGCCGTACTGGGGCTCATCGAGCTCGACCACCGCCTCGCCCGCCGGTCCCGCAATCATTGTCGCGGCAACAGCCGACATCGTCGAGCGGAGCTTGACCGTTCCCGCCCACCGGACGGGCGGCGCCGTGCCGTCGCCGAGCCAATTGACCGCCCTGAGCACCACGCGCTGGCGACCCAGTGCCGCCCGAGGGCCGACCACCACCCGGCGGCGCGACGGTTCGAGCCGCACGACGTAAAGAGGTTCCGAGCCGCTCACGCCCAAGCCGCGCCGCTGGCCGACCGTGAACCGCATGATGCCGTCATGACGGCCAAGCACGCGGCCTTCGAGGTCGACGACCTCGCCGGGCTCGACCGCGCCCGGACGCAGGCGCTCGACGACGCGGGCGTAATTTCCTTCGGGCACGAAGCAGATATCCTGGCTGTCGCTCTTCGCGGCGACCGGCAGGTCGAAGGCGCGCGCGATCGCCCGCGTCTCGTCCTTCGCCTGCGCGCCCAAGGGAAAGCGCAAGTGCCGCAGCTGCTCGCGCGTGGTCCGATAAAGGAAATAGCTCTGATCGCGCGTCCCATCGGCAGCCGCGTGAAGCTCTGGCCCCTCCCCGCCCTCGACGCGCCGCGCATAGTGGCCGGTCGCCAGGGCGTCGGCCTCGAGGTCGCGCGCGATCGCGAGAAGATCCCGGAACTTGACGGTCTCGTTGCACAGAACGCACGGCACGGGGGTCTCGCCCACGGCGTAGCTATCGGCGAAACGCTCGATCACCTCGGCCCGGAACCGCGCCTCGAAGTCGAGGACGTAGTGGGGGATCGACAACCGATCGGCCACGCGCCGCGCGTCGTGGATGTCCTGGCCGGCGCAGCAGGTGCCCTTGCGCCCCACGGCCTTGCCGTGGTCGTAGAGTTGCAGCGTCACCCCGATGACCGCGTAGCCCGCCTCGACGAGGAGGGCGGCGACCGCCGAGCTGTCGACGCCGCCCGACATGGCCACCACCACCCGGCTGCGGGATGGCGCTTTTTCAAGGCCGAGATCGATCATGGACGAACTATAGGTGCCGCTGGACGGGTGGCAAGGGCGCCCGGAGCGGGCATTTTTGGTGTAATCTAATGCCTTCGGGGGAGGAATGCGTTCATGAGGGAGCTCGACATGCGCGAACAACTCCTCCGTCTCGGCCTGGCCGTCGTCCTCGCCGGGCCCGCCGCCGCTTGCGCCACGGGTGCGCCGACGGCCGCGGATTCCTACAACGCCGGCTACACCGACGGTTGCGTCACGGGTTTCAGCGATGCCGGAAAGCCGGGCTTCGAGAGCGTCTATCGCCGCGACGACAAGCGCTTCATCGCCGACGCCGAATACCAGCGCGGCTGGACCGAGGGCGAGAAATCCTGCTACACGGCGGAGATGAACTTCCCGACCATGAGCGGCATGGCCGATCGCGGCGTGTTCCGCGGACCATGAGCCGACGGCGCCGATCGACCCTCTGCCTTCGGGCGGCCAGCGCCGTCGTCCTCGTCGCCGGCTGCACGGGGACGACGCACGAGCGGACGGCCGCCTACGACATCGGCTATTGGGACGGCTGCAATACGGGCTACAGCCAGGCCGGCAGGCCGGGCTACGAAGCCAGTGCCCGCAAGGACGTGCAGCGATTCGCCTCGGACGAGCAATACCGGCTCGGGTGGGAAAAGGGCGATCGGGAGTGCTATGACAAGGAACTGCGCTTCCCGACCTTGACGTTCGGAGTCTGGAGCCGATGACAGGTGCCGTATCGTCGATGGGCAAGCGCATTGGGTGCGTGACGACAGCGTAACGACGAGCGGTCCGGGGAAACGGGCCGCCATGAGACACGAGTGGGGACATCATGACTCTCTTGACGAGACAATCAGGACGGGCACGCTTCGTGGGTGCATGGGCGATCGCAGCGCTCGCGGTGCTCACCGCATGCAGTGGGACAAAGACGGACGCGTCGACGACCTACCGGGACGCCTATGACGATGGTTGCGATTCCGGCTACAGCCAGGCCTTTGGCTCGACCGTGCTGCGGTCCGCCGACAAGAACGAGCGGCAGTACACGACGGACGCCACGTATCGTCGCGGGTGGTACGACGGCTACCGCCAGTGCTTCGCCGACGCGACGCGGGCCGTCGAAATGAAGAGCGGCGGCGGCGGACGCTGAGGGAGACGGGACCCCGTCCGTGCGGTCCCTCCTCGCGGTCGCGGCGCCGCTGGCCATCATCCTTGCCGCGTGCGCGAAACCCCTGTCGCCCTATGAGAAGGGACATCAGGACGGCTGCGTCACCGGATATTCGGATGCCGGCCGGCCCGGCTTTGGCGGCACGTTCGTCAAGGATGAGCAGCGCTTCGCCGGCGATGCCGATTACCGCCGCGGCTGGACCGATGGCGACAAAGCCTGCTACGAGGACGAGATGCGCTCACCCCATATGGGCGGGATGAGCTGACCCGACGCGGAGTCTCGCGCCTTGGCGCTCCGATTCAACGCTGGCGCGGACGGAGGCCCATGCTCCAGAAATCGGCCTCGAGCCGCGTCGCCTCGCGAAAAGTCGAGCGGAGCGTATCGGCGCGCGGATGGCGGGCCCACGGGCGCGCCCCGAGTCGCTCCGCGGCCACACGGTCGAGCTGCTCGATGGCGGCGTCCGCGACCGCGCCGTAGGCCTCGCCCGCATACATCTCGATCCAGGACCGGTAGGGATTGCCCCGAAGGCGCGTCGTCGGCGCGCCGAGAAGCGCGCGTCCGATCTCGGCATAGCCCACGACGCACGGCGCGAGAGCCGCCAGGAGATCGAGGAGATCGCCCGACAGCCCGGCCTCGAGCACGTAGCGCGTGTAGGCCATGGTCTCCGGCTCCTCCGGCGCGGCCGCCATGGCGGATTCCGTGAGGCCCCAGCCTCGACAATATTCGACATGGAGCGACATCTCGGTATCGAGGAGCGCCGAAAGCGTCGCGGCCGCCTGCCGCATCTCGCGGAGCGTGTCGCTCTTGTAGGCCGCGAGCCCGTAAGCGCGCGCGAATTGAATGAGGAACAGGTAGTCTTGGACGAGATAGCGTCGGAAACACGCCTCGGGCAAGCGCCCCGCGCCGAGCTGCCGGACGAATTCATGGCCCGTATAGGCGCGCCACTCCGCGGGGCAGCCGGATTTGAGATGCACGAACAGAGTCTGTGCCGGACGCGCTTGAGTCCGGGATGGTCTTTTCGCCCGCCTCATCGGTCGAGCAAATTGCGCGTCGACTTCGGCAACGACACGACGAGCCCGTCGAGCTCCGCCGTCACCGTGATCTGGCAGCCAAGGCGCGATGTCTTGGTGACGCCGTAGGCCAGGTCGAGCATATCCTCCTCGTCCTCGCTTGGCGGCGGGAGGCGGTTCGCCCAAGCCGGGTCCACGATGATATGGCAGGTCGAGCAGGCAATCGCCCCGTCGCAGGCCCCCTCGATGTCGAGGCCGGCGTCCCGTCCGATCTGCATGAGAGTCTTGCCAATGGGCGCCTCGAGCTCGCGCCTGGCGCCGTTCGGTTCGATGAAGATGATTTTCGGCATCACGAATCGGCGCCGGGCGAGCGGCGCTCACCACTCAAACGTGGAAGGACTCGCCGCAACCGCAGCGCCCCTTCTCGAGCGGATTGTTGAACACGAACCCGGACTGGAACTTGTCCTCGACATAGTCGACTTCGGTGCCGAGCACGAACATGACGGCCTTCGGGTCGACGAAGATCGTGACGCCCTTGTCCTCGACCACTTCGTCGAGCGGCCGTTTCGCATCGACGTACTCGATCCGATAGGAGAGACCGGAACATCCCTTGGTCTCGACGCAGAGGCGCAAGCCCGCCGACGGCGCGCCGCGCTGCGCCAGCAGGTAGCGGACCCGCTCGGCCGCTGGGTCGGTCAAGGTGATCAGTTTGCGCCGCTCAGCCACCTACGCACTCCTTCGTCCCGGCCTCAATATAGGCGCGTTCCCGCTCAGATCAATCCGAGCTCGAGCCGCGCGGCTTCCGACATCCGGCTCTGATCCCACGGGGGATCCCAGACGACGTTGACCTTGGCATCCATGACACCCGGCGTCATGCGGATCCGTTCCTCAACCTCGCCCGGCAGCGTGCCTGCCACGGGACAGGCAGGCGCCGTCAAGGTCATGTCGACCCAGACGCGGCCGGACGCATCGACCCCGACAGAATAGATGAGACCCAAGTCATAAACGTTAACGGGAATCTCGGGATCGTAGCAGGTGCGGATGACTTCGATGACGCCGGCCTGGAGCGCCTCCTGGCCGGGCGCCACGCCCTGCCGGGCCTCCGCCCACTCGTCAGCGGCCGCCTCGCTACCCGCAGCGGCTCCGCTCATCTCGACGTTCAGGCCCTCGTTTGCCACTTCCGTATCCCCATCCATCGGCTGACTACTCGGTCGAGATGGCGCCGTCACGCGCTTCAAGCGCCGCCATGAAGGTGTGCCACGCCAAGGTCGCGCACTTCACGCGGACCGGAAACTCCCGCACGCCCTCGAACACCGCCAACCGGTCGAGACTGTCGTCCAACGACTCGTCCTTCCCTGTCACCATGCCGTGGAACCGCTCGAAGACAGAGCGCGCCTCGTCCACACCCATCCCTTTGAGCGATTCCGTCATGAGCGAGGCCGAGGCCATGGAGATCGCGCATCCCCGCCCTTCGAATTGGACGTCCTTCACGACTCCATCCACGACCGAGAGATAGACCGTGACCGAATCGCCGCAGAGGGGATTGTGCCCCTCCGCCTTCCGATTGGCGTCCGCGAGCGCGCCGAAGTTCCGCGGCCGCTTGCTGTGGTCGACGATCACTTCCTGGTAGAGATCGCGCAAATCCGACATCAGCCGAAATACCTCTGCACGGTCCCGAGCGCCGCGCACAGCGCATCGACATCCTCGCGCGTGTTGTAGAGCCCGAAGGAGGCGCGCACGGTCGCGGCGAGGCCGTAGCGATCCATGAGCGGCTGCGCGCAGTGGTGGCCCACCCGGACCGCCACCCCTTCCTGATCGAGGATCGTCCCGACGTCGTGGGGATGCACATCGCCGATGTTGAACGAGACGATGCTCGCGCGGCGCTTGGGCGCGCCGACGATGCGGACGCTGTTGATCTCGGACAGGCGCGCAACCGCATAATCGAGCAGCTCGCGCTCGTGCCGCTCGATCGCCTCGATGCCGAGGGCCTCGACATAATCGATGGCGGCGCCAAGACCGATGGCCCCGGCAATAGCCGGCGTGCCCGCCTCGAAGCGGCTGGGGATGTCCGCATAGTCCGTGTGCTCGAAGGTTACGCGGCGAATCATGCCGCCCCCGCCCTGATAGGGCGGCATCGCCTCGAGCAGCTCAGCCCGCGCATAGAGCGCACCGATGCCCGACGGCCCGTACAGCTTGTGACCCGTGATCGCGTAGAAGTCGCAGCCGATGGCCTGCACATCAACCGGAAGACGCGGCGCCGCCTGGCAGCCGTCGATGAGAACCTTGGCCCCCGCGGCATGGGCCATGCGGGTCAGGCTCTCGATGGGCGGGATCGTGCCGAGAACGTTCGAGCAATGAGTCACCGCGACGAGCTTCGTACGGGGGCCGAGCAGCCGCTCGAACGCCGCGAGGTCGAGATCGCCCGCATCGTCGATCGGCGCCTCGCGGATGACGATGCCTTTGCGGTCGCGCAGGAGCTGCCATGGCACGATGTTCGAATGATGCTCGAGGGTGGTGAGGATGATCTCGTCGCCCGCGGCAAGATTGGCGTCGCCCCAGGACGCCGCGACGAGATTGATTGCCTCGGTGCCGTTCCTCACGAAGACAATTTCCCGCGCCTCGCGCGCCTTCAAGAGGGCGCGCACGGTCTCGCGGGCGGCTTCGTAATTGTCCGTCGCCTTCTGGCTGAGGTAGTAGACGCCTCGGTGGATGTTGGCGTACTCGTTCTCGTAGCAGGCCGTGAGCGCGTCGATGACCGCGCGCGGCTTCTGGGCGCTCGCCGCGCTGTCGAGGAAGACCAGCGGCTTGCCGTGGACCGAGCGCGAGAGGATGGGAAAATCCGCGCGCACCCGGTGGGGATCGAAGGCATCCCGCCGCGGGGAAATACGCTGGAGGCCCGGCGCCGTCATGCCGCCACCTCCGTCATCCGCGCCGTGGGCAGCCATCCCGCAACAGCATCGTGCAAAAGGCGCGCGACACGGTCATCCGCGACGCGTTCGAGAAGATCCGAGACAAAAGCCTCGATCAGCATCGCCGTCGCATGCGACCGCCCGATTCCGCGCGCCTGTAGGTAGAAGAGCGCCTGTTCGTCCAACGCGCCCGCCGTCGCACCGTGCCCGCATTTGACGTCGTCGGCATGGATCTCGAGCTCGGGCTTGGTGTCGATCTCCGCACGCTCGGACAGGAGAAGATTCTCGTTCAGCTGGTGCGCGTCCGTCTTCTGCGCCCCCGGCCGCACGACGATCCGGCCCTGGAAGACCGCGCGCGCCTCGTCATCGAGCACGCCCCGGTATAGCTCGTCGCTCGTGCAGCCGGGTGCCCTGTGGTCGATGACCGTCGTGTTGTCGATGTGCTGGCGGGCGCGGGCGAGCGTGATGCCGTTGAGGGCGCAGCGCGCTCCCTCGCCCTCGAGCGAGACGTCGATCTCGTGGCGCGCGAGGCGGCCGCCTTTCGCGAGGACGAAGCTCTCGAAGGCTCCGCCGGCGCCGACCATCGCTTCGACCCTGGCGGTATGGAACGCGGTTGCCGCCTCGTCCTGAATCTTGACGTGGCGGAGGACAGCGCCCTCCCCGATCGCGGCCTGCGTCACCACGTTCGTCCAGGCGGGATCGGCCGCTTGCGTCACATAATGCTCGACGAGGGTCACCTCGGAGGCCGGCTCGGCGACCACGAGGAGGCGCAAGTGCGAGGCCCGGCCTGCGGCGCCGTGGACGATCACGTGGACCGGCGCGTCGAGCCGCGCGCCACTGGGAACACGGATGACGACGCCATCCGACATGAAGGCCGCATTGAGCGCCGCAAGGCCGTCCCGTACCGTTCCCGAGCCAAGATGGGGCTCGAGGAGATCCGGAGATCCGTCGGTGACCTCAGCCAAGGGCGCGACCACGACACCCTTCGGCAACTTCGCGTGATCGGAAAGGTCCGCGCGATACTGCCCGCCGACGAAGACCAACCGCGCGCTGCCGGCGGGCGACGGAGGAAGCGCTCCGACGGACCCGAGCGAGCCGAGCGAGGGCGCGAGCGCCGTCTCCGCCAAGCTTCGAAGATTCGTGTAGTGCCACGCCTCGTCCTTCGTCGTGGGGAATCCCCACGTGCCAAGTTTCTCGGCACTCTCCTCCCGCAGGCGCGCGAGCCACGGTAGGTTGCAACCCGGCAGCTTCGCCGCGAGTTCGCCGAACCGCTCGCGATGGAGCGACAGTGTCGTCGCGGCGTGCGCCGCTTCCGGGCGGGCGTGAGGGGTCGGCTCCGCACTCATGCCGCGTTCGCGTCCTTGAGCCCGAAGGCGGCGTAACCCTTCTCCTCGAGCTCCTGGGCAAGCTCCTTCCCGCCCGAGGTGACGATGCGCCCCTGCGCCAGCACATGCACCTTGTCCGGAACGATGTAGCCGAGCAGGCGCTGGTAGTGCGTGATGAGCAGCATCGCCCGGTCGAGCCCACGGAGCGTATTGATACCGTTGGCCACGACGCGCAGCGCGTCGATGTCGAGACCGGAATCCGTCTCGTCGAGCACGGCCAGGCGCGGCTCGAGAATGGCCATCTGAAGAATCTCGGCGCGCTTTTTCTCGCCGCCGGAGAAGCCCACATTGATCGCCCGCTTGAGCAGGGACTCGTCCATCTCGAGGAGCTTGACCTTGGTGCGAATGAAGCGAAGGAACTCCATGGCATCGAGCTCCTTCAAGCCCCGATGCTTCCTCACCTCGTTCACCGCGGCCTTGAGGAAGCTCAATCCCGCGACGCCCGGGATTTCGACCGGGTACTGGAAGCCGAGGAAGACACCCTCGCGCGCGCGCTCCTCGGGTGCCATGGCGGCGAGGTCGCGGCCTTGGAAGAGAATTTCGCCGCCCGTCACCTCGTAACCCGCGCGGCCTGCCAGCACATAGGCGAGCGTGCTCTTGCCAGACCCGTTCGGCCCCATGACCGCGTGCACCTCGCCCGCGTTCACCGCGAGGCTCACGCCATGCAGGATCGGCTTCCCCTCGACCGCGACGTGCAGATTCCTGATCTCGAGCATCATCTGTCCCTCGGTCCCATGGCGGTGTGGTCCCCTCTCAACCCACGCTGCCTTCGAGACTCACGCCCAGAAGCTTCTGGGCCTCGACCGCGAATTCCATGGGCAGTTCCTTGAGCACTTCCTTGCAGAACCCGTTGACGATCATGGCGACCGCGTCCTCGGCCGAGAGCCCGCGCTGGCGGCAGTAGAACAGCTGGTCGTCGCTGATCTTGGAGGTCGTGGCCTCGTGCTCGACCTTGGCCGAGCGGTTCCTGACTTCGATGTACGGCACGGTGTGGGCGCCGCACGCATCGCCGATGAGGAGCGAGTCGCACTGCGTGTAGTTGCGCGCGCCCTCGGCCTTGGGCGAGACACGGACGAGGCCGCGATACGTGTTCTGGCCGCGGCCCGCCGAGATGCCCTTGGAGATGATCGTGCTTCGCGTGTTGCGGCCGATATGGATCATCTTGGTGCCGGTATCGGCCTGCTGGCGGTTGTTGGTGATCGCGACCGAATAGAACTCGCCCACGGAATTGTCGCCCTGAAGGAGGCAACTCGGATACTTCCAAGTGATGGCGGAGCCGGTCTCGACCTGGGTCCAGGAGATCTTGGAATTCACCCCGCGGCAGGCCCCGCGCTTGGTCACGAAGTTGTAGATGCCGCCCTTGCCGTTCTCGTCGCCCGGGTACCAGTTCTGCACGGTCGAGTACTTGATCTGCGCATCGTCGAGCGCCACGAGCTCGACGACGGCGGCATGCAGCTGGTTCTCGTCGCGCATGGGGGCTGTGCAGCCTTCGAGATAGCTCACATAGCTGCCGCGGTCAGCGATGATGAGGGTACGCTCGAATTGGCCCGTCTCGGCCGCGTTGATGCGGAAGTAGGTCGAGAGCTCCATGGGGCAGCGCACGCCGGGCGGGATGTAGACGAACGAGCCGTCGCTGAACACTGCCGAGTTGAGCGTCGCGTAGAAATTGTCCGAATAGGGAACGACGCTGCCGAGATACTGGCGCACGAGATCGGGGTGCGACTTCACCGCGTCGGAGAAAGAGCAGAAGATGATGCCGAGCTCGCCCAGCTTCTCCTTGTAAGTCGTCGCGACCGAGACGCTGTCGAACACCGCGTCGACCGCAATGCCGTGGAGGCGCTCCTGCTCGCGCAGCGGGATGCCGAGCTTCTCGTAGGTCTTGAGAAGCTCGGGATCGATCTCATCGAGGCTCTTGGGTGCCGCCTTCGTCTTGGGTGCCGCGTAGTAATAGGAGTCCTGATAGTCGATCGGCGGGAAATTCACGCGCGCCCAGCGCGGCTCGGCCTCCGGAAGCATGCGGTCCCGCCAGAAGCGGAAAGCCTTCAAGCGCCATTCGAGCAACCATTCCGGCTCGTCCTTCTTGCCGGAGATGAAGCGCACCGTGCCCTCGTCGAGGCCCTTGGGCGGGCGGTCGGCTTCGATGTCCGTGACGAAGCCGTGCTTGTAGGGTGCCGTGATCGACTGGAGCGTCTCTGCCGTGGATGCCATCGCGATTCTCCCGCTCCTCAGGCTGCCGAGCCGACGGACGGAAGGCCGAGGCGCCTGTAAAGACGCGTCCAAGCCTCGACGAAGCGCGCGACGTCGTCCGCCGTCGTCTGCCAGCCGAGGCTCACCCGGATGGCCGTCCGCGCTTCGGCCTCGCCCACGCCCATGGCCCTCAGCACATGGGACGCCTCGACTTTGCCGGACGAGCATGCCGCACCGGCGGAGACAGCGAATCCCTCGAGGTCGAAGGCCATCACTTGCGTCTCGCTCTGGACACCCGGCATGGCGATGCACGTCGTGTTGGGCAGGCGCGGAGCATGGACACCAAAGATGCGCGCAAGGGGCACCGCGGCGGTGAGGTCGCGCTCCAACCCGTCACGGAGTGCTGAAAGCGTCGCGGTCTCCCGCGGGAGCGCCGCAGCGGCCGCGCCGAAGCCCGCAATGCCCGGAGCATTCTCCGTGCCCGCGCGCCGGCGCCGCTCCTGCCCGCCGCCCTGGATGAGCGGACGGATCTCGACACCATCGGCGAGAACAAGCGCACCCACGCCCGGCGGCCCGCCGATCTTGTGGGAGGACATCGAGAGCATGTCGACGCCAAGCGCGCACATGTCGACCGGCATTCGCCCCACGGCCTGGACCGCGTCGCAATGGACAAGGGCGCCGAATTCGTGCGCGATTTCGGCCGCCTCGCGAACGGGCTGAATCACACCCGTCTCGTTGTTGGCCAGCATCAGGGACACGAGGGCCGGTCGCGCGCCGGCGGCAAGCTGCCGGCGCAATGCGTCGAGATCGACGACCCCGTCGCGACCGACGCGCACGGTCTCGGCATCGAGCCGCGCGCCGAGAACGGAGGGATGCTCGATCGCACTCACGAGAACGCGCGCGCGTTCGACGCCGCCGAGCGCCAAATTGTTGGCCTCGGTCCCGCCCGAGGTGAAGACCACGCCGGACGCCTTGCCGCCCACGAGGGCCGCCACCACCTCTCGCGCATCCTCGATGACGCGCCGCATGCCCCGCCCCGCGCGGTGCACCGAAGAGGCGTTCCCGACGATCGCGAGAGCGGATCGAACCGCCTCCGCCGCCGCGGGCAGAATCGGCGCGGTCGCGTTGTGATCGAGATAGATCATGTCGCGCTCACGTTCCATCGCGTCCCGGTCAGTCGGCCGCATTGCCGAGTTCACGCGCGTCCGCCGGCGTTGTCCGATGGAGCGTCCCGCTCGTGCCAAGGACACGCCGCTCGCACACGTCCTTGAGGGACACGGCGCTCAAAAACAGGTGAATCTGGTTGCCAAGCTCTTCCCACAGATCATGGGTCAAGCAACGGCTCCCCGAACTCGTGCAGCCTTTGGCCGAACCGGGGCGACAGCGCGTCGCGTGTACCGGCTCGTCGACCGCGACGATGATGTCGGCGATGCGCGTCCCTTCCGCGGCGCGCGCCAGGCGGTATCCGCCGCCGGGGCCCCGCACGCTGCGCACGAGTCCGTGACGGCGCAATTTCGCGAAAAGCTGCTCGAGGTAGGACAGCGAGATGCCCTGCCTCCCCGCGATCTCGGCAAGAGACACGGGACGCTCGGCGCCCCGGCTCGCCAGATCGACCATGGCCATGACCGCGTACCGGCCTTTCGTGCTCAGCTTCACGACTTGGCTCCTTCTGTCCGTGCGGCGACGCCTTCGTCCGCCTCCGATCCCGCCGCCACGATCCGCTCGACGGGTGGCGTGCCGTTCGATTCGGCTTCTCTCACCCGGCGCGCGAGAGAAGACATCTCGTCGCGCAATACGGCGATCTGCGCCCGCAGGGTCTCGACGGTGGCGACGAGCGGGTCGGGCATGTCGGCCGAGGGTGTGCCGTAGGCGACGAAATCAGGCTGCGCCTGGCGAGCTTTGGCCTCGACGATGCGGGCCGGAATGCCGATCACCGTGACGCTGGCCGGCACGTCCTTGACCACGACCGCGTTTGCCCCCACCCGGGCGCCGCGCCCGATGGTGATAGGGCCGAGAATCTGGGCGCCCGACCCCACGATGACCCCGTCCGCGAGGGTCGGGTGCCGCTTCCGGTCCACCTGCGCCCGGGCATTGATCGAGGGCGAGGTCCCGCCGAGCGTCACGTCGTGGTAGAGCGTGACGTCGTCGCCGATGACAGCCGTCTCGCCGATAACAACGCCCATGCCGTGGTCGATGAAGAGGCGTCGGCCGATAAAGGCCCCCGGATGGATCTCGATCCCGGTCAGCCACCGGCCGATGAGGGAGACGAACCGCGCTGGGATCCGGAACCCCTGCTGCCACAGCCCATGGGCCAGCCGGTGGATGAGGACGGCATGGACCCCCGAATAGCACAGCAAGACTTCGATACGCGACCGCGCGGCCGGATCGCGTGCCATGATCGAATCGAGTAGGTCTTGAATGCGCTTGAACATCATGAACTTGCGAAGGATATTACCGGCGAGCAAACGTGCCCGGTCCGCCTGATGCGGTGCGTTGGGGATATAGGTTTCCCGACCAACGCAGTCAAGTATTGTAGAAGCCCTGAACTGGTATTTTCAAGGGCCGGATCGGCGTTACCACAGTACCTGGCTCGGATAATCTGGCCACCTGGCAGGAGGTGGCCCGAGGCAGAGGTTCGAGAAGAGATGCCCGAAGTCATCATCAACGGCCCCGAAGGACGCCTCGAGGGCCGTTATCATTTGGCGAAGAACGCGAACGCGCCCGTCGTACTCCTCCTGCACCCGCACCCGGAGCATGGCGGGACGATGAACAACAAGGTCGTCTACGCGCTCTATCAGGCCTTTGCGCGACGGGGCTTCGCGGCGCTGCGCTTCAACTTCCGGGGCGTGGGGCGCTCGCAGGGCAGTTTCGCCCGCGGCGAGGGGGAGCTGAGCGATGCGGCCTCCGCCCTCGACTGGCTGCAGACCTACAACGCGAACGCATCGAGCTGCTGGATCGTGGGCTTTTCCTTCGGTGCCTGGATCGGCATGCAGCTCCTCATGCGCCGGCCGGAGATCAGCGGCTTTGTCTCGGTGGCGCCGCCGGCCAACATGTACGATTTCGGCTTCCTTGCGCCCTGCCCGTCCTCGGGCCTCATCGTCCACGGCGACCAGGACCAGATCGTCCCGGTCGAATCGGTGAAGAAGCTCGTCGACCGCCTGTCCAACCAGCGCGGCATCGCGATCGATTTCCGCGTGATCAAGCGGGCCGATCATTTCTTCTCGGACCGGATGGACGAACTGGTCGGCCATCTCGATTCCTACATGGACAAAGCTCTGGGCAAGCCGCTCGCGGCGGCGGCCTCCTAAGGCGCCCAGCTCCTCAAGCGGCGCGGTGGCTGACCCCGCCGGGGGTCGGCCGCGCCACGCCCGTCGTCGAGGGAAGGCTCAAAGGCAGGCCGCGCCGACTGCGAACCGCGAGGAATGCGAACGCCTGTGCCTCGAGCGCATCGCCGTTCCAACCGACGGTCTCGACGGGATCGACAGAGGCCGGGAGCGCCGAACGGAGAGCCGCCATGATCGCGGGGTTGTGTCGGCCGCCGCCGCCGACGAGCCAGCGCTGCACGGCTGCCGGAAAATGGGACGTCCCCTGCCGCACGGCCGCGGCCGTGAAGGCGGCGAGCGTCGCCGCGCCGTCCTCGGGCGACCGCCCCTCGACCGGATCGAGCGAGAAGGCGTTGCGGTCGAGCGATTTGGGCGGGCGGCGCTGGAAATAGGGATGAGACAGCCAGCGCTCGATCGCTCGCGCATCCACGGTGCCCTTCCGCGCGAGCGCGCCGTCCTCGTCATAGAGCCGGCCCGTGTGCCGCCTCACCCAATCATCGATCATGGCATTGCCGGGCCCCGTGTCGAAGGCCAGGAGATTGGGCTCGCCCGCGGCGAGGTCCGGGCCGATCCAGGTCACGTTCGCGACGCCCCCGATGTTGAGCACAGCAAGCGGCCGCGCGAGCGTGCGCCCGAGCGCCCAGTGGAAGACCGGCACGAGCGGGGCCCCCTGTCCGCCCGCCGCGACATCGGCGCTCCGGAAATCCGACACGACGTCGATGCCGGTCGTGCGCGCGAGTAACGCGCCGTCACCGATCTGCCAGGTGCGACCCGCCTCCGGCTCGTGGAGAATCGTATGGCCGTGAAAGCCGATCACGCCCACCTCGCCCGGGCGGCGGCCGACGCGCCCAAGAAGATCCCGAACCACCTCAGCGTGAATGAGCGTCAGGTCCCGCGCGACCGATTCGACGTCGCCCTTCCCCCCGAGCGTGCCGCGCAGCCGCTCGCGAAAGCTCGGCTCATAAGGCACGGTGAGAACGGCGCCGAAGCCAAGAATCCGCTCCCCGTCGGTCTCGACCAGCGCCGCATCGACGCCGTCGAGCGATGTGCCGCTCATGAGTCCGAGCGCCCAGATCGGTTCAGATTTCGTCACGCCGCCCCATCCTTCCGTCCGGCCGCGCCCTTCGTGACCGCGGCCGCCGGCTATGGTAAGGCAAGACCCGCCTTGCGCCCACCGAACGCAGATCGCCACCCGGCGACCGAGATTCCGATAGACTGAACGCGATGACCCACCCCCGCTCCACCTTCCTCCACGAAGCTCAGGCCCGCGGCTTCATCCACCAGTGCACGGACATGGACGGCCTCGATGCGCGGTGCATCGAGGGACGGATCATCGCCTATATCGGATTCGACTGCACGGCCACGAGCCTCCATGTCGGCTCCCTCGTGCCCATCATGTTGTTGCGTTTACTCCAGCGCACGGGCCACAAACCCATCGTGCTCCTGGGCGGCGGCACGACCAAGGTCGGCGACCCGTCCGGCAAGGACGAAGCGCGCAAGCTCCTCACCGACGAGGACATCGCGCGCAACATGACCGGCATCCGGCAGGTGTTCGCCAAGTTCCTCACTTTCGGCGACGGACCGACCGATGCCCTCATGGTCAACAACGCCGAATGGCTCGACCGGCTGGCCTACATCCCCTTCCTTCGGGATTTCGGCCGGCACTTTTCCGTGAATCGCATGCTCACCTTCGACAGCGTGCGCTTGCGGCTCGACCGCGAGCAGCCGCTGTCGTTCCTCGAGTTCAACTACATGGTCCTCCAGGCCTATGACTTCGTCGAACTGGCGCGGCGTTACGGCTGCGATCTCCAGATGGGCGGATCCGACCAGTGGGGCAACATCGTGAGCGGGGTCGAGCTCGGCCGGCGCACCGACGACCGCGCGCTCTTCGGTCTCACCTCTCCGCTCATCACGACGGCCTCGGGCGCCAAGATGGGCAAGACCGCCCAAGGGGCCGTGTGGCTCAACGACGACCTCATGCCGGCCTACGACTACTGGCAATATTGGCGAAACACGGAGGACGCCGATGTCGGGCGGTTCCTCCGCCTCTTCACCGATCTATCGCTCGAGGAGATCGGACGGCTCGAGGCGCTTCAGGGCGCTGAGATCAACGAGGCCAAGAAGCGCCTCGCCCATGAGGCGACGCGATTCGTCCATGGCGAGGCGGCGGCCAAGGCCGCGGCCGAAACGGCCCGGCAGACCTTCGAGGAGGGCGGCGCGGGCGAGTCCTTGCCGACGATCGAGGTGCCGCGGGACGAGCTTGCGGCCGGTGTCGCGGCCTTCGATCTCTTGCACCGGACGGGCCTTGCGTCGAGCCGCGGCGAGGCACGACGGCTCATCCGCGGTGGCGGCGCACGCATCAACGGGGCGCCCATCGCCGACGAATCGCGGATGGTCACGGCCGCCGATGTGCCGCCCGACGGGTCCATCAAGATCTCCGCCGGGCGCAAGCGCCACGCCCTCGTGCGGGCGACCTAGGTTACTGAGGCTCGTCGCCGGGCCGCGGCGTTTCGCTGGGCGTGGGCGGCGTCCCACCATCGAAGATGTTGAAGATGTAGCGAAGGAAGCCGGGCGTGAGGGCCGCCAGCGGATTGACCGCCACAGCCGGATCGTCGACCCCGCCCCGCACCGTGTAGGTCGCAGCGAACATGCCGCCGCCGGGCGCGAAGATGCTCCCGATGATCGGGATGTTGCTCAGGATGCTGTTGATCGTATAGGCGGGAATGATGATTCCCTTGAGGTCGAGCGTCTCCGCATCGAGATCGATTTTGCCCTCGACCGTGAATCCGAGATCGGCGCTTCGCGTCGCCCCTTCCGTCACGTCGATCATGCCGTCGGCGTAGCTGTACATGGCCTTGAACTTGTCGAATTTGAGACCCGAACCCGACATGGTCTGGAGGATGCCGGTGAACGACGCCACGGAGAGAAGCCGCGCCAGTAGCGGTGCGTTGGTCACGCGGTAGTTCTTGATCAACGCTTCGCCCTTGAGCGGCGCGTCCTTGCTGTCCTCGACGCCCGTGACCTGAAGCGCGCCGCCGATCACGCCATCCGAGATGCCGAACGTCTTGAGGGTCGCGCCCGCATCGTCCGCGTTGATCGCGAGCTGGCGATACTTGCCCGGCGCCGGTCCATAGCGGACGCGAATCGGCACCGACGGCTGCCCGAGCTTCGCATCGGCCTCAATCGTCTGCCAGCCCGTACGCTCGCGCACGGCGGAAGCCGTGAACCCGTCGATCATCCGGTCGCTCGCGAGCCACAGGCGCTTCACGTCGATATGGGCCTCGAGCGGCGTGTAGCCTTGCGCCGCGGCGGCCCGGCGCTTGGCGCGGAGAGCCTCCGGTGCCAGCTTGGCCTCCTTCGAGCCCGACTTGTCGGTCTCATTGTGGAGCCAGCGCTCGGCATCGATGCTGGCGCCCGTGACCTGGATGGCGTAACCACCACCGGGCTTCATCGCCAGCGTTCCTTTCATGTCGCTTCGGCCGTAGACGAGGCGGTCGAAGGCGACCTCGCGGACCGCCTTGTTCTGCTCGGTGAACTTGATCTGCCCCCGTGTCTGAAGACCGGCCCCCGATCCGTCGAACGCCAAGATCATGGGCACCGACGGCGTCATCTCCGAGGTGAGGTGCACCTTTGCGTCCGTGCCGGCTGGCTTCTTCCAGCTGACTTCGTCGACGACGAGGGTCGCGCGCGTCAGGTCGACATCCGCCGCGACCTTCATGCCCTGCTTGGCCGAGGTCATGACGGCGCGCACGCCGACCGGTCCGCTCACATAGGGCTCGAAGGACAGGCCGAGCGCCGCGCGATCGGGTTCATTGAGCGAGCCGTTCAGCTCGATGCGGCTCGCCTCGGCCACGGTACGGGAGAAATTCTCGGTCCAGCGGACCTCGAGCGGCACCTGCGCCAGCTTCACGGTGCCCTTGCCGCCCATGCCCTTGGCATCGATCTTGAGATCAAGGGTGCCGTCCGTCACGTCGCGCCCGAGGAGAACGTTGCGCCATCCGAGCTTCTCGATCACAGCATCCGCGTTGATGCCGAGCTGTTCGAGCCGCAGCGCATCGATGAGCGGAATATGAAAGACGAGGGTGACGGCGGCCGACCCGCTCGTATCGGCAGGGTTGATGTTGAGCTTCTGCGCGAAGTACAGCGGATCGTGGTCGATGAGTTCGAGGGCCGCGCGCAGGGGGCCCGTGGTCCGCAGGTTGATGTCGGCGAATTGGGCCGATTTGTCGAGGCCGCTGATCTTGGCTTCGCCTTCCGTCACGGTGATCGAATCGAGCGTACCGCCCTTGATCGCGACGTCGATCCGTCCCTGGTCGAACGTCGCACGGCCATGGACCTCATGGACGGGCGGCATCTTCGGCAGATAGCGCACCGTCATGCCGTGGAAATCGATCGTCCCGAGGAGAGAGGAGAGCGCCGTGCCTTCGGGGCTCGCGAGCCCAAGCTGGCCGCCGGCCGTGAGCCGCACCGTCTCCGCGATGCCATCGGTCATGTTGGCCAGCACCCAACGCCGGCCGCCCACGCCGACCCCCGGCGGCCAGTACTGAGCCAGCTCGTTGAACGGCACGTTGGCGATCGTCGATTCGATCTGGAAGCGCCCCTTGCCGAACACGTCGTCGACGACTCCGGAAAGCGTAATCACCGGCTGCGCGAGCGCGAGAGTCACGTTCTTGATATAGAGCCGCGACAGGCGGTCCGAGAGGCGCCCTTGGATATCGAGTCGTTTGACCGGGACGCTGTCCTTGGAGAGTGCCGGAAGGTCGATCTGGCCGGGACCGCCCGTGACCGCGAAGTCAACACGATCGACCACCGCGTCCTCGCTCATGCGCACGTCGACCGTGCCACCGAGCGCCATGGACATCGCCTTCACGTCCGCGAGTTCGGGCACTGCCTTGGCCAAGGCTGCTGGATCGAGTCCCGAGAAGGTCGTCGACAGCGAGATGGCCTTCGCCACGCGATCGTCGAGTCCCTTGAATTTCAGGTCGAGGGTGCTCCCGCCCGCTACGACCCCGAGCGTCCCCTCGATTTCCACGCCGTTCGCCCGGCGATGGAAGGTGAGCGAGCGAATGGTCGTTTCCCACGGGGTGTCGCGCCGCGCATCCTCGATGTTCACGGCGCTGTCCCGGATCGTGATGGCCGAGAGATAGCGCATGGCGCCGGTCCCGTCGGCCACGCCCAGAAGTTCGCCGAGCACGCTCGTCAAATTTTCGCCAGGCGCGCTCGCACCCTCGCCGAGGCCAAGGGCGAAGCGGCCTTCGCTGTCGCGCTGGATCCGAAGGCGGGCGCCGTAGATGTCGAGGCTCGTCGGTGCGATGACGCCGCGAAGAAGCGCCTGGGCGCTCAGGTTGACTCCCACCTCGGGGGCCGAGGCAAGGACGGTCCCGTCCGGCCGCACGATCTCGACGCCTTCGGCGCGCGTCTCGAGATTGTTCTTCCAGCCCGCCCAGACGAGGATCGTGTCATCGATCCGCACGTCGACGTCGCCGATTGCGGCCGCGAGAGCGCGCGAGACGAACGGCGTGAGAAAGCCGAGCTTGATGGGACCCGTCGTGAGCCGCCATGCTAGGACTCCGCCCGCGATGACGACGACGGCGACGACGGCCGTCAGCACGGCCGAGGCCACTCGAATCGCATGGGAGGCCCGGAACGGGACGCGTGAGGTGGGATCGCCGACGGTCGCGCCTTGATCGTCGGCAGGCCTTCGCGCACTGTCTTGGAAATTGGTCCGATCGATCATGCTGGAGCGACTTATATCCGACCCCGCACGGCTCCCGAAAGCCGGACGTCGGGACGCTGCCACAATTGGCATCGATCGATGGCGTGAGGCGGCCGAAGCCACGGGCACGCCCGAACTCGCCCGATTCGCGTCCGACGTGGCCGCGGACGACCACGGGCGGGCGCTACTCGAGGCCGTCTTCGGCAACAGCCCGTATCTCGGGCAATGCCTTCTCCTCGAACTGCCGTTCGCGCACGAGCTTTTTGCGAATGGCCCGGATCGGGCATTCCAGTCGGTCCTCGCCTCTCTCCGCGACCTCGCCGCCATGCGCGAGGACGAGACGATGCGCCTCGTGCGGTCCGCCCGGCGCCGGACGGCGCTTCTCGTCGGCCTCGCGGATATCGCCGGCACCTGGCCCCTCGAGCGGGTGACGGCGGCGCTCTCCGACTTCGCCGATGCGGCGCTGACCCACGTCACGGCGCGCCTCCTCCATGGCCTGGCCGCGACCGGCGCGATCCGCCCGCCCGAAGGACTCGATGGCACCGGCCCCTCCGGCTTCATCATCCTCGGCATGGGCAAGCTCGGCGCGCGGGAGCTCAACTACTCGAGCGACATCGACATCATCGTTCTCTACGACCACGAGCGGATGGCGCCGGCGAATCCGGCCGAGTTGCAAAAGCAGCTTGTCCGGCTCACCCATACGATCGTGCGCCACCTCTCCGAGCGGACGGCCGACGGCTATGTCTTCCGCACCGACCTCCGCCTTCGCCCCGATCCGGGCTCGACCCCGCCGGCGCTCTCCACCTCGGCCGCCGAGGTCTACTACGAAAGCCTGGGCCAGAACTGGGAGCGTGCGGCCTTCATCAAGGCGCGCCCGGTCGCCGGCGACCGAGGTGCGGGTGCCGCGTTCCTCTCGCAGCTGAGGCCGTTCATCTGGCGCCGCCATCTCGATTTCGCGGCCATTCAGGACATCCACTCGATCAAGCGCCAGATCAACGCCCACCACGGCAGTGCCGCGATCGCCGTCGCGGGACAAAACCTCAAGCTGGGGCGCGGTGGCATCCGCGAAATCGAGATGTTCGCCCAGACGCAACAGCTCATCTGGGGGGGGCGCGATCCCCAGCTTCGCGTCGCGGGCACGTGCGAGGCGCTCAAGGCACTTGCGAAGGCGGGGCGGGTCGAGGAACACGTGGTCGAGCGGTTGATCGGTGCCTACCGCTTCTTGAGGACGGTCGAGCATCGGCTGCAGATGGTGGCCGATGAGCAGACTCACAGCGTGCCGGAGGACGAGGCCGGGATCGAGGGTCTCGCGACGTTTCTCGGCTACACGGACGGTGCTGCGTTCGGCCGCGACTTGATCGGCCATTTGCAGATCGTCGAGGGGCACTACGCGGAGCTTTTCGAGGAGGCGCCCGCGTTGAGCGGCCCCGGCAACCTCGTCTTCACCGGCGCCGACCACGATCCCGAGACGCTCCGCACCATCGCGTCCTACGGCTTCACGGATCCTGTTTCCGCCTCCTCGATGATCCGGGGCTGGCATCACGGCCGCTACCGCGCGATGCGCAGTACGCGCGCGCGCGAACTCTTGACGGAGCTGACGCCGGCGCTTCTGGCCGCGTTCTCCAAAACGTCCAATCCGGGCGGCGCCTTCGCCAAGTTCGACGAGTTCCTGAGCCGCCTGCCCGCCGGCGTGCAGCTTTTCTCGCTTTTCTACGCGAATCCCGGCCTTCTCGATCTCGTCGCCGAGATCATGGGCGAGGCGCCGAGCCTTGCCGGGCATCTCAGCCGCCGGCCGGCCGTGCTCGACGCTGTCCTTCTGCCGGGATTCTTCGAGGCCCCGCCGCCGAAAGAGACCCTAGCCGACGATCTCGCGCGGATGCTCCGTCAGGCCAACGACTTCCAAGATACGCTCGACATCGTCCGGCGCTGGACCCATGACCGGAAGTTCCAGGTCGGCGTCCAGATGCTGCGCGGCGCCATCGATGGCGCACGCGCCGGCGCCGCGCTGTCGGATGTCGCCGACTGCGCGATCGCGGCTCTCCTGCCGGCGGTCGAGGCGGATTTCGCGCGAAGCCACGGGCGGGTGCCCGGCGCCGAGCTTGCCGTTGCGGCACTGGGCAAGATGGGCGGGCGCGAGATGACGATGAGCTCGGATCTCGATCTTCTGTTCATTTACGACGGGCCGTCCGATTCGGCGCCGTCCGACGGCGCCCGGCCGCTCGCCATCAGCCACTACTACCAGCGGCTCAGCCAACGCTTCGTCAATGCGGTGACCGCACTCACGGAGGAAGGCTCGCTCTACGAGGTCGACATGCGCTTAAGGCCGTCGGGTCAATCGGGGCCTTTGGCTTCGAGCCTCGAAAGCTTCGTCAAATACCACGGCGAATCGGCGTGGACCTGGGAGCACATGGCCCTCACGCGCGCGCGCATCATCGCGGGGTCGGGCGACCTTGCCCGGCGCCTCTCGCAAGCCATTCGCTCCATCCTCGCGGCCCCGCGCGAGCCCGCCCGGCTCGCCGGCGACGTCTACGACATGCGCCTCAGAATCGAGCGCGAACACGGCAGTCGCAATCCCTGGGACGTCAAGCACGTCCGCGGCGGCTTGCTCGACGTCGAATTCATCGCGCAGTTCCTCCAGCTCCGGCATGCGGCCACGCATCAGGCTGTCCTTGCCGTCAATACGACGGAGGCCTTCGATCGCCTTGCGCGGGAAGGGCTTCTCGTGGAGCGGACCGCGCGCGACCTCGCGGCGGCAGGGCTCCTCTGGCGGCAGATCCTGGCGCTCCTGCGCCTCACGCTCGAAGGTCCGTTCGAGGAACAATCGGCGCCTCAGGGCGTCAAGTCGCTCCTCGCGAAGGCGGCTGGCGTCGAGGACTTTGCCGCGCTAAAGAACACGATGAACGCGACCGCGCGCCAGGTCCGACGCCACTTCAAGGCCCTCATCGTGAGCGTGGCCGAGGGACAGCGCGCGACAGATGACTCAACGAAGGAGGCTCCACGCCATGGCGCTCAAGATCGGTGACCGCGCGCCGGCCATCACGCTGCCGACCGATGGCGGCGGCACGGTCCGGCTCTCGGAGCTCAAGGGCAAGAAGGTCGTCCTCTACTTCTATCCCAAGGACGACACGTCCGGATGCACGAAGGAGGCCTGCGAGTTCCGCGACGCACACAAGGCGTTCAAGAAGCTCGGGGTGGAGATCATCGGCGTCTCCAAGGACAGCGTCGAGCGTCACGACAAGTTCAAGGAGAAGTACGATCTGCCCTTCGCCCTGGGATCGGATGCCGAAGGCAAAGCCTCGGCAGCCTATGGCACGTGGATCAAGAAGACGCTCTACGGCCGGAACTACATGGGAATGGAACGGGCGACATTTCTGATCGACGAGAAGGGCGTCATTCGCGGCATGTGGCGGAAGGTGAAAGTCGCGGGCCATGTCGAGGAGGTCCTGGCGGCGGCTAAAAAATAAGTACCGCTTACCAATCTCGCGCGTACGTCATCCGAGCGCCGGAAATTCCAACCCATCCCCACGGGGGAACAGCGCTGAAGCTGGACGGGCGCACGGCCAACGCCCGTCCCGCCTGCGCATCAGAAAAAATTCGAATCTAGTTCTCTGAAAAATTTGACGAAAAGAGTGCGGCCGCACGGGCGCCGGAGATACCCGTGCCGACACGCCTCGGAGGTACAGTGACCGTACGCGTACGAGTCAGCGTGATCGCGACCGGGCGCGCCTGTTGGCTCGCTTCATGGCTGCCACGTCATGCGCCGGCAGGGCAATGACGCGCCCGTAACCCTGTTGCGCAAACCAGGTCGTCATGGCGAGAACGGCCTCCGCGTCGGGCGCATCCAGCACCTCGACGAAGTCGTACGGACCCTGGGTGTAGTAGAGGAACTCGATCTTGAAGCCGAGGGCCTTGCCCTTGGCCATGGCCTTGGGGCCGCGCTCCTTATATTTAGCGGCACCCTTGGCGCTGATCGTCCCGAGCAACACGAATTTCATGGCCCCCTCTCCTCTTGCCTTCCCTGTGGGCGGGCATGGTCGGGGGCCGAAGGCGATATGTCAAAGCGGACCGTCGGGCCCGCCCGTCACGGCCCGGCCTTGGCTTGGCGGCTCGCCCCGTTGCCCGATGCGAGAATACCCTTGAAGGCGCCGATGTCGCCAAGCTCACCGAGGAGCGCCCGAAGCTCGGCTTTCGAGGGACGCGACGTGACCACATCGAATGCGTGACGATAGGGCCCATTGGCCATGAGCGGACCGAACTGGGCCCGAACCTGCTCGAGCGTGCCCATGTCCTGGCTGAAGGCAAGCGCGATCGCGCCCTTGAGCACGGTCTCCGCGTCGGCATCGGCGAGCTTGCCATCGCCGGCCTTGAGGTGCGCAAGGAGCGGTCGGTAAGCCTGCGCCGCCGCCCCCCATTGTCCGCTGCGCCAGACGATGTCGGCGCGAAGCTGGACGGCTTCGGCTCCCTCCTCCTCGCGGAGGGCGGCCAGCGCCGCATCGGTGCGGCCGAGCGCGGCGAGCGCCTTGGCCTGGACCAACAGGCGACGCGCACGCAAATCCGGGTGCATGTCGTGGATGGGGCTCGCTTCGAGCGCAGTCAAGGCCGCCTGGGGCTTCTGGTCGGCGAGACGCAGCTCCGCGAGCTGTGTCGCAATATGGGTACGCCGCTCGCCGCTCGGCAGGCTCGACATCTGCCGCTCGAGAAGTACCGCGGCCTGATCGAGGAGATCGATCGCCGCCATCCGCTCGATCAGCTTCGCGACGATTGCATCCCCCTCGGCACCGGGCGGTGTCAATTCGCCGAAATCGTTGTAGAGGGCGACGGCCGATACGGCCGGCATCTTCTCGAAGGCGCCGTCGCGAAACAGCGCATCGAAGGCCTCCGACATCTCGCGCGCGACCGCGCCCGCTTCCTTATGGGTCGGGAAATGAATCGTCGCGGTGCGGAGTGCTTCGAGCCCCTTGCGGTGCTCGCCCACATCGAGATAGAGGCGCCCCAAAGTCCTGAGGACCCGGAACTCGAGATCGTCGCCGCGCCAAGCGTAACGCGCGGGCTCGAGCTCCTGAATGGCCTCGTCCTTCGCGAGCTTTCCTTTTGCAAGACCGAGATCCACGCTGGCCAAGGTCGCACGCACGATGTTGCGCGGATCGCGACCTTTCCGGACTTTGTTCCACAGGGCGAAGGCCTCTTCTTCCCGCTCGGCGAGTTGGAGGATCCGTCCACGCAACACGGCAATGCGGTTGCGATCGGTCTCTGACAGCGTCGTCCGCGCGACGATGTCGAGATAGAGCTCCGTCTGATCGACATCCCCCTGCGCCAGGGCGGCTTCGGCGGCAATGAGACCGAGGCGAGCCTTGTAGGGCGACGGGTAGCTCGGCAAATAGGACACGCCCTGGGCGAAGCTTTGAAGCGCCGCCGGTGCGTCGCCGTTCTGCGCGCTTAACGCCGCGCGCCAGAGACTTGCTTCGCGGACCCCGGCAAGCGACCGGGACCCAAGATCGGCCTGCGCGCGCTCGAGATCGCCGACGACGACCCTGGCGGCGCCCCGCAGCATGGTCACGTCCGGCCGATCGGCGAACGCCGGATCGTCACGGCCGATCACCTCGAGGATGGCGAGCGTTTCGGTCGGGAAGCCATAGGCGAACTTGTATTGCGCGAGCGCGAGCCGCGCCTTGTTGCGGTCGGCGGGCTTCGCAAGAGCCGCGGCGGCACTGAGCGCCTGACTGCCTTCGACGAAGGTGCCGGGTGCCAATTGACGCCAGGCGTCGAATGCAACCAGCTTCGTGTCGGGATCGAGCGCGGGCTTGCGCGGAATATCGGCCGTGGAGGAAAGAGCCAGGCCGCCCTCGGCGCCGATATCGACACCGTCCTCGACCACCTTGGCGGACAGGCGATCCGCGCTCGATACGATGGCGGCTCCCTGCCAAGAGGGCAGGATCGCGAACTGCGCGAAGGTGCGCTCGCTCGCAACGCCCATGCCCTTTTCCGCCGACGGCATGATGAGAATCTGGTCACCGACCTCGGGGTCCGTGACCCGGAAGAGACCCTTGAGCGCACCGCCGCGCAGAGCGAGCACGGCCGCGCCGTCGTTCGCTCGCGCGGGCTGAATGGTCATCGTTCGCGCGGACGGCACATCCTGGCGCGTGAGCTCGACTGTCCACGCATCGGACGCGCGTTCGATACGCGGAGCGACCCCCGCATTGACCGTCATGCGCAGGACGCTCGCGTTCGGCGCCTCGACGGTCGCGATCGCGCGGACCATGCCCTTCGTCGCCCGCTCGATCATCCCCACGTCGACGGTCGCGGGCGCGTCCCATGCGATCCAGATGGTGCCCGAGCGCTGGAAGACAGCGAGCGCGGTCGCGCTCGAAATGCGCATCGACGCCCGGTCGCCCTCGCGCTTGGCGACGAGGGTCGAAGCCGTTCGCCCCTTCGCGTTTCCTGTTTGATGCGACGTATCGGCGGGCGCCGGCTTGTCAGAAGCAACGGCCGCATCGGGGACTTTCGCAGCCGGGTTCGGCGCCGGTCCATCCCCGTAACCCGCCGCCAGCGCCAAGCCAGCGAGGGCGGCGAGCGAGACGCCGATCATGCCTCCCATCATCAGCCGACGACGCGTCATGGTTTCACTCCCAGCATGTGAATTTCGATTCGCTCTGATCCGGTGGCCGAGGACGTGGCGGCGAGTCCATGGGTCGGGCCTCCGTTGGTCGCGAGCGCGACGATGCCGCGTGCGTGGCTCGACCGCTCAAGGGCCTGCGCCACCGCCTGCGCACGCCCGATCGCGAGAGCCCAAGACCGTTCATCGACACCGCGATCAGGTTCCGCCGGAATCGCCAGCACCTCGATGCGGTTGCGCACATGGCTCAAGAGAGACGCGAGCCGGCCCAGCCGTTCCGCTGATTCATCGGATACGGCCATTTGATGGGGCACGAAGAGAGCCGGATCCGCGAGGGTGACCACGACCCGGTCATCGCGCCGCGCGACCATGAGCGCCGAGTCCCCGAATTCCGCCGCGATTCGATCGCGGAGAAGGACGGCGAGGTAGTCGAGATTGGCCCCGGCCGATTCGCCGAGCGGCGTTCGCGCCGGATCCTCCGGCAGGACGGCAGGAGCCGAGTCCTGGCCGAGACCCTGCGCCAAGCCCCCGCGCAAGGCGTCCCAGCCGGCCGGCGGCACGTCCGACATCGAATAGAGCATGATGAAGAACGAGACGAGCAAGGAGACGAGATCGGCGAAGCTGATGAGCCAGACGCCACCAAACAACGACGGCGCCCGGCTCTGTCCAGTCGCGGGCATGGCCCCGGGATCAGTGCCGTGCATCGGCCCCCTCCCCATCGGTCATGCGAAGGATGATTCGAACGCGCGGCGTCTCGACGACTTCGACCCCCGTCTCCAGCGACGCCGATCCGAGACCATGCTCGGCAAGGGCGCGCGCGAGCGACGCCGCACGCGCGAGGGGCAAGGGCGGCGGCGTATCCGGTCCCCAGCCTCCAATGATCGTGCCGCCCACCACGACCTCGAGCGTCATCGCGACGTCGCCTGACGAATCCCGGATGCGGGCGGCAAGGTCGGCGAGAAAGGCGTCGGCATCCGCCTGGAGTGCCGCGCCGTCCGCCCGGACGAAGACCGCCGAGACAGGCAGCGAAAACTGAATCCGCTCGCCGGCGTGCCGGGCCGCAATCGGAAGCCGCTGGGACCAATCCTCAACGAGACGGCCGATGCGATCGGCGACGACAGCGCGGGCGGATCCCGGAACGGATGCCTCCGGCCCGGTCGGGGCCGCGACCGGTTCGTGGCCGAAGGTCACCACGAGGCTTTCCACCGCCGCGGATGCCCGGCCCTTGTGCTGCTGGGACATCGTCGAGAGAAGGATGAAAAAGACCAGGAGAAGGAGGAACAGGCCGAGATAGATGACCATGCTCTGGTCACGCGACACGGACCCTGTCTCGATCGGACGGGAGAGGGCGCTGTCGTCCATGCCTCGACCGATGAGCGGTTCGCTCATGCCTTAACTGGAGAAGAGGGCGTCGATGTCGGCCTGGGTCTTCGCATCGCTGGGCAGCGAAGGTCCATTGAGAAGTTTCGCGTCGGGATCATCGGAATCCAACCGGGGAGCCGCAGGCAAAGACGTCGAGCCGTCGATTCCGAAATGGCGGGCCATCGCGCCGACCACGACCTCGATGTGCTGCAACGTGCGGACTACTTTCTTGACGCGCTGCCCGGTGATGTCCTGGAAGCTGCATGCCTCGTAGATGGACGTCACGACATCCGTCAATTCGGCGGACTTGTCCCCATCGAGCTCGCCGGCCACCCGTTCGATGACCTCGGCCGCAGACATGATGCGATTGGTCGCATCTTCGGTCGCCTGAACGATTGCGTCGAGCTCGTCGCTGGCCTCCGGGATATGCTCCTGCCAGATCCTGCTGGGCTCGAGCCCGCGAATTTCCTGATGGAGCGTCTCGATCGACTGGATCACCTCGCCGATGTCGCGATGGATGGCGCGCTGTTCGGCGCTCAAGTCGCCTTGCATCGACGCCAGGACCGACTTGAGCGATTGCGAGAGCTCAGCCGGATCAGCAGCGACCGGGCGTGGAGCGGCCTCGCGCGGGCGCACGTCGAGTGCCCGTTCCGCGGATTCCTTCGACATGGCGGGTGGCCGAATGATCAGAATTCGCCGAGGACGGTCGACAACTTGGTCTTCAGCGTCGCAGCATTGAAGGGCTTCACGATGTAGTTGCTGACGCCCGCTTCCTTGGCGGCGATCACGTTGTCCGTCTTGCTCTCGGCCGTGACCATGATGAACGGCAGTTCCTTGAGCTTCGTGTCGTTGCGCACCTCTTTGAGGAGCTGCAAGCCCGTCATCGGCTCCATGTTCCAGTCGGAGATGATGAGGGAATACTTCTTGTCGCGAAGCTTGTGCAGGGCCGCGCTCCCGTCGGTGGCTTCATCGACGTTGTCGAAGCCCAACTGCTTC
Source organism: Alphaproteobacteria bacterium (assembly GCA_046349515.1). Classification (GTDB taxonomy): domain Bacteria; phylum Pseudomonadota; class Alphaproteobacteria; order CADEGL01; family CADEGL01; genus JBGPGW01. The sequence goes on from JAXMCE010000024.1 coordinate 32,339, forward strand.
AAGAGATTCCGAATGATCCGGAGCATCGTCTTGTAGTCGTCCACGATCAGGATCGGCATGTTCATGTCGACGGCCATAACAACTCTCCTTCGCAGTCCTACGCGTTCGTGCCCATCCGTGCGGGCGTGGCGACAATTCCATCAATAGTCGAGGCGCGTTAAAGCTGGCTTAATGCGCGGCCTATCCCTTTGGCCGCTGAATCTGGCGACGGGCGGCGAGCTCGGCCGTGACCTTCTGGGCCTTGGTGGGATCCATGGCCGCCAGAATCGGCGCGGTCTTCTGCTCCTTCATATGCTCGAGAAACTCGAGCAGGACCGTCATCTCAAGCTGGTCGAAGATGCGCGCCGCCTCTTTCGGCTTCATCGTCTCGTAGACCTTGACGAGGCTCTTCAAGCGCGCGGCTTCGAAATCTTCCTGGACCTTGAGACGCGCTTCGAGCTCGGTCTTGATGGTGTCGAGTTCTTTCAAGCGCTCATTGATGCGCTGCTCCGTCGCCTTCAAGACCTTTTCCCGCAGCTCCAGCTCCTGCGCCCGGGTGTCGAGGGCAGCGCGGCGCGCGGAAAGGTTCTGCAAGACCTCGATCTCGGCCTCGCTCAGATTGGCCACATCGCCCTTCAAGGACGCGGCGCGCGTCGGGGCCGGCGCGGCGGCCTCGCCGCCTGTCTTGGGCTCGACCTTGGCCGCTCCCGATTTTCCGGGCGTCGTCGCATGACTCGGCGCCGATTCGCTCTTCTCTGCCTTGCCAGCCTCGGCCTTCGCAGGCTCGGCTTTCTGAGCCTCTGTCTTGGCGCCTTCTGTCTTGGCGGCTTCTGCGTTGGGCGCCTCGCCTTTAGCTGTTTCGGGCTTGGCAGCTTCGGCCTTGGCGGGCTGCTCCTGAGCGTTCGCCCCAGCCGGGCGAGCGCCCTGCGCCGCAGCGCTTCGGCCCGCCTCGATGACCGAGGTTCCCCGCCAGATGTCACCGACGCGAAGCGAGAGCACGAGAACGCCCGCGATCACGACGGCCGGCAGAAGGCGTAATCGGAGTTTCATGGCAGCAGGACCCTAGCGCGCCCGACGCAGCGCTTTGACGAATGCGGTCTCCGTCGCTGGCGCCGCCTCGGCTGGCGCTTCGGTCGCGCGGCGGGCGGGCGTCCTCGACGCGGTTTGCGGCCGTTCAGCCCCCACAGGCGTGAGGCCGCGGATCTCGGCCGCGCGACCCGTCCGCGTTGTCTCTTGAATCCGTTCGGCCGCGCGTTCGGCGCGTTCGATCAGCATGGCCAGATCGCCGCGAAGCGCCTCGGCGGCGCGCACCTGCGTCTCGAGCTCGGCGCCTCCATCGGTGGCCGCGGCCTTGAACTGTGCGATGCCCGCCTCGGCGCGCATCGTCATGTCCTGAATGCCCATGAGCAGCGCCTGCATCTCTCCGCGCCCCTGCCGAAGCGCGTTGAGACGACGGTCGAGCCGGATCGCGAACAGAATCGTGGCACCAAGCAGGAGAGCGACGACGGTATCGAGCAACACGCTGACCACTATACGCCTCCACTCCGCTTCTCGATCTTCCGATCGATGCAAATCGCAATGTTGTTGTGCTTGCGTCCCATGTGGCCCACGAACATCCGCTGGCCACCGCAGCGCAGCTCCACCTCGCTGTTAGGCTGCGCATTGAGAAGAAGCCGCGAACCCACTTCGAGATTGATCAGTTGATTGAGCTTCATCACCTGCTGGTCCAGCACGGCCTCGATATCGATATTCGTGTGCCAGAGTTCGCTCGCGAGGTGGCCCTCCCAAATCGGGTCGTTGCCGAACTTCTCGCCGAGGAACATCTGGAGCAGCAGGTTGCGGATCGGCTCGAGTGTTGCGTAAGGGAACAGGAGCTCCAACCGGCCGCCACGATCCTCCATGTCGACGCGCAATTTAGCGACGATCGCGGCGTTGCCCGGCCGCGCGATCGTGGCAAAGCGCGGATTGGTCTCGAGGCGATCGAGGCGGAAGGAAATCGGGTAGAGAGGCGCGAAGGCGGCGGCAAGATCGGCCAGGACGACGCCGATCAT
>JAXMCE010000025.1:0-23615 GCA_046349515.1 Alphaproteobacteria bacterium
GAGCGGGTGAAAGGTTCCTCGCGCGCGCTTCTGGGTACGCGTCCGCTACCGTTGGGCATGCCGACATTGGGCGCGCTCGGCTGCGACGCATTCGGCTGGGACGCGCCGGGACTCTGCGCGCCATCGACGGGCGCGCGGTGGCGGATCTCAGGTCCAGGCGCGGCGCTCGACAGGCGCGGGTTCGTCCCGTTGTCGGTCCCGCGATTGTCCGGACCGCGATGGCCGTTCGGCCAGGGAAATGGTTGCGCGCTCCGTGTCGCCTGGCCGCCATCGGGCCCGCGCGCCGCGCCCGACGCCGCGTCACGGGGGGCCGCATCATGGGATGGGGCATTGCGGGAGTCGTCGCGCCGCATGACGGGCGCGCCCGGCGCGCGGCTCATGCGTTCTTCGAAGCGAGGCCGCGATCCGTCGTTTGCGACCGGCGCGCGCCCATTCGGCACGGCCGAACGTCCGGTTTCGTTGGCATGGCCGTCGCGCGAGCGGAAGCGTGGTCCGGGAGCTGCTTGCTCGCCGGAACTGCGCCCATTGGCGGCATTCGACGGCTGATCCTGCGGCGTCCGGCCGCGCGGGTCGGCATGGGCCATGCGCGTCGTGTCACCCGTGCCGGGAGGATTGCGGCGCGCGTCGCCGCGAACGCCGTCGCCACGCCCGTCCCGGGGCACGCGTCCGTCGGCCGTCCGGATCTCGGGGCCGCGCGTGTGCTCGCGGACATCGGCTTGAGGGCGCACATGGTCGAGGCGGTCGGCGGTCGACGCATGGGCGAGGCGCTCGCGCGGCACGCGGACTTGGCCGTCATGCGCGTTCCGGCCATGGGCGAAGTCGTGCTCGCCCATGACCGTCGCGAAGCGGTGGTGCTGGTAGCGGTCGATGTCGTGGTGCCGGTCGCCGCGGGAGATGTTGTTGATGACCGTCGTGTTCACGTTCGTGATGTTGACGTTCTTCACGTAGGTCACGCTCGCGGGATAGTAGGGGCGGAAGACTTCGAAGGGCGCCAGCGGGAACCAGCCGACCGCCGCGCCGATCGAGAGCGAGATGCCCCAGTTGGAGCCGCCGACGAAGGCGACGAGCGCCGGTGCATAGACGGGAGCCGCGACGAAGGTGCCGGGACACCAGCCCCAGACTCCGCCGATATAGGCCCAGCGCCCATAGTGGAAGGGCGCGAAGCCCCACGGCGCGTCGTCGATCCACGTCCAGCCCCAAGGGGCCACGAATTCCCAATGTCCGTAGCGATAGGGCGCCCAGCCCGCCGGCACGGCGGCCGGATACCAGACAGGACCGTAGGTGGGATTGCTCTCCCAGCGACCGTAGGAATCGAGGTCCTCATAGCCCGTCATGTCCTCGGGCACGTAGCGCCGGCCGGCGCGGGCGACCGCGCGCTTCTCGCGCGCCTGCCCCCAGTCGTCGATCGCGGTCGGAGCCGCCTCGCCCACGGCATACTCCGCGGGGTCGCCGTCGATGGTGGCGCTCTCGCCGCGGTGAAGCTCGATCATGCCCTTGGGCCCGTGCACGCGGGCGAACCCGTCGAGCACCGTGACCTGGAGCGGATCGGCGGCCCCGCTGTCGCTGGCCTCGCCCGCATCGATGCGGTAGGTGCCCTTCCGCGCCAGCACGACCTCGCCCCGCGGCGTGAGGATATGCACGCCGTCCGGCGGTGCCGCGCGGACCGTGACGGCGAGCGTCCCTTGCCTCAGCTCGAACTCCGTCACCGTGTCGTCGAGCCGCGCCACGTCGAGCTCGCTCCGCTCGTCCATGCGGAGCGCCACGGGGCCCACCTGGATCTCGGCCCGCGAGCGCGGCTCGGTCCAGAACGAATCGCCCGAGGTCACGGGGTAGTTTCGTTTGGCCGCCGACCAGTGGTCCTCGTTCGCCCGGTGGTAGGAGACCGTGCCCTCGAAATACGAGAGACGTCCGACGCGGCCGGGCGGATCGGGCTGGACCGGTTCGGCCCGGACCGGAAGGGAGCCCAGGACGAGGACGAGGGCGAGGAGAAGGCGGCGGGCGAACATGGCTGGTTACTCCTGTCGGCGGAGAGGCTCGCGCGCGGCCGGAGTTCGTACCTCCGGCCGCACTCGTCGCGAGAGTGTCATTGACGCCATTGGCCGTTGTGCTTGGCGCGGTAGATGTGGTGGCTTGCGGCGTTCTCCGCGTGCTGGACGCGCCATTGCTCGCGGGGGCCGACATGGCCGTCCGCGCCGGCGCGCGCCTCCTTGCGGTCGATGCGCGCCTGGCCGCCTTCGAGCCGGCCCACTTCGCGGTTGGTCAGGCGGCCGGACTGGACGCCCTGCTCGATGCGCTGCTGCTGGTTGACGTTGCGCTGGACATCGGCCTGCATCCGCTGGCTCGAGGGGCTGTCGGGATTGCCCACGAGGCCGTTGTGCTTGGCACCGTAGATCGCCGCGCTCTCGCGGTTCTGCGCCGCGCCGATGCGCGCCTTCTCGGCGTTCGTGAGCGTGCCGTCGCGGAGCGAGCGGGATTCCATGCGGTCGATGCGCGCCTCGCCGCGCTCGAGCCGGGCCGCTTCACCCGTGGTCAGCTGGCCGCTCTGCAAGCCCTGTTCGATCCGCTGCTGCTGGTTGACGTCGCGCTGAACCTCGGAGCCGACGGTCTGCGCCATCGCGGCCACGGGAAGCATCAGCAGGACGGTGGCCACGGCACTCGAAGACAGGAAGCGTCGCATGGGCGTTCTCCTCATTCGTGCGTGAACTGCGAACGTCCCGACGCTACGCGCGCCCTCCTGGTTGGGCGGTGTCCGTCCAATTAAATTTCTTTAATGATGGCGGCGGCGTGCGTTTGCTATCGTCGGTGCGACGGTGATGCGCGCCTTCGCGTGAATGCGCCGCGCCTGGAACGGAGTGTGAAGCCCATGAGGACTGTGTTGACGGCCCTGGCCGTGGTCGCGTCGCTCGCGACACCCCCGCTCGCCTCGGCGGCGCCGATTGCGGCCGCGCGGGCGGCGGCAGGCATTTCACCCGACGCGCTGCTCGAGCGCGCCGGCGGCAAGGGCAGCATCCAAAAGCAGTGCGAGCGGAACGCCGACTACCACAAGCTCACGGGTCTCCAGCGCGAGGCCCATATCGAGAACTGCAAGAAGACTCTCGGCTCGATGGAAAAGAAAGGCGCGGGCCAGCCCTAGCGCCGAGACTCGGCCGCGCCGCCGGGCGCTCGATGGCCGTCCGTTGCCCTAACCTTAGGGCCGCCGCCTTTCCCTCAACTCACGGCCGGATGTCGGGCTCGACCAGGTGGGCGAGCTGCATGAGCGACTGCTGCCAGCCGAGGTAGCACGCCTCGGGCGGGATCATGGCCGGGATGCCTTCCTGCACGATCGAGAGATCGCATCCGACCGAGACGGCCTTCAGGACGACGGTGATGGTCATCTCGCCGGGCAGGTTCGGGTCATCGAACTTGTCCGTGTAGCGGATGCGCTCGTGCGGCACGAGCTCCTTGTACTCGCCGCCGAAGTGGTGGCTGTTGCCGGTCGTGAAGTTCGTGAAGGACATCTTGAACCGCCCGCCGACCTTGGCATCCATCGCGTGCACGGTGCAGGTGAAGCCGTAGGGCGGCAGCCAGCGCGCCGTCGCCTCTGGACTGAGGAAGGCGCGGTAGACCTTCTCCGGCGGAGCCGCGAGGACGCGATGGAGACGAACGGTGTTCGTCGAGGGCGCTGGGCTCATGGTTCGTTCCTCCCTGTCGGTTTCGCATCGTCGGGTTGTAAGGCCACGTTGTCACGCACGCGGTGGAAGCCAATCGCCGCGATGGCGGCGAGGGGCGCGCCGTCTAGAACAACACGCCTTTGGGTTTGTTGGTGCCATCGATCAGCCCGAAATGGCCGTTGAAGGCCGAGCGCGGATCGATCCCGTACTGGTCGTCGAACATGTTGTGGATGTAGACGACCGTCTTCGTCGTGCCGGCCCAGGCGATCACGCGGTTGAGATAGTCGCGCGCATTCGCGATGCCTATCGGGAACTGCTTCGCGCTCGGGAGGCCGTAGGTGGTGGGCCAGCCTGTCTCCGTCACGACGATTTGATGCCCCGGGTATTTCGTCGCGATCGCCTGGTAGGTCGCGAGGAACGAGGCGAAGCCCGATTCGGGCGTGACGCCGATGGGCTGGTTGTTCGCATCCGCGAGCGCCCAGTCCCATCCGGGATAGAGGTTGACCGCGATGAAGTCGACGAGCGGCAGGAGCGAGGCCGCGCGTCCGTCCGTGAGCCAGAAGGCCGAGGTTTGCGCCGTGCCGCGGGGAAGCGCGGGGAAGTCCGCCTTGGCGCGGCCGAGATAGGTCGCGATGGTCGCGAGCATCTCGGGGTCCTCATTGCCGACGAGGAGCGCGCGGACGTTGCTGCCCGCGACCGCGGGCTTGACGAAAGCCGCGTAGTTCTCTGCCGTCCAGTCGTCATGGCCAGGGAAGGGGAAGAGGGCGAGCAACACGCCGAGCCCTGCCGCGCGCGTCGCCTTCCCCACATCGACGGCACCGCCGCCGTATTGCGGGTAGTAGACTCGCACATCCTGGAAATGCGCCTTGGTCGTCGCGAGATCGGCCGCGACGGCCGCGGGCGTCGGGTTCGTCGTCGCGTGAAGCCCGTTATAGGTGACGCCCGGCGGGAGATAGGGGATCGCTGCCATGCGTCAGCCGCGCCGCGAGCGCGTCGCGGCTGACGGCATGCGCGCTACTCCGCCGCGCGCTGCGTCCTCAGCTCCTTCGTCCGCGCTTCGTCGACCGAGAAATCCGCGCGGAGTGCCACGAGATAGTCGCGCTCGGCCGCCTGCTTGGTGATGTAGCCGTTCCTGACGTCCTGGGCGACGCGCTTCGGGTCGCGCTTCTTGGGATCGCCGAAGCCGGCGCCGCCCGGAAGCTCGAGCACGAGGCGATCGTCCGGCGGGATCGACTGGCGGCCCTTGCCGCGCATCTGCTTTCCCGACTTCAAGGACACGCGGCCGCGCGCGCCGCTCTTGCCGCCGTTCCGCCCGCGCGCCTCGTTCTCGCACCGCTCGAACATGGCGAGCACGTCGAAGGGCAGGCCGTCGATGCCGCCCAACTCGATGATCTGGCCCAAGCCCCCGCGCTGGGTGCCGGCACCGCCGGAATCGGGCCGCAGCTCCTTCCGCCAGAAGACGACCGGCGTGATCGCCTCGTTCGCCTCGACCGGCATGCCGCGCACGCCCGAGGGGAAGGCCGTCGAGTTGAGCCCGTCCTTCGTCGGACGCGCGCCGGCGCCGCCCGAGTTGAACTGCAGCATCTCGAAATCGGGGATGTTGCCCTGGTAGCCCGAGCCGCCGGAGACGGACGACCCGCCACGGAGCTGCACGTTCCAGAGGGAGCCCGCGCCCTCCGCCTGCACGCCGCCCTTCACCACCTGGTTCAAGCAGCCGAACACGGTGTCCGGGAGCAGGTGCCCGATGATGTGGCGCGCGGCCACGGGGAAGGGGCGCTGGACGTTCAGGATCGAGTTCTCGGGCGCCGAGAAGGTGATCGGCAGGAGCGAGCCGTAATTGTTCGGGATGTCCGGCGCCACGATGCACTTCACGCCGAAGCAGGTGTAGGCCTTGGTGTAGTTGAGCACGACGTTGATGCCGAACTGGGAGGCGCCGGAGGTGCCCTCGTAGTCGACATGGATGCCGTCCTTCGACACGGTCAATGTCGCGGCGAGCGTCACCGGCTGGTCGTAGCCGTCGGTGCGCATGGTGTTCTTGTAGACGCCCGGCTTCAACGTGCGGATGCGCTCGATCGTGGCCTTCCGCGAGCTTTCGATGATGAACTGGGCGAGGTGCTCCAGATCCTTGAGGTTGAACTCCGTCATCATCTCGACGAGGCGGTGCGAGCCCGTGTCGTTGCAGGCGGCCGCCGCGAACATGTCGCCCTCGACCTGCATGGGCTCGCGCACGTTCGTGCGCACGATGTCCATGAGCGTCTCGTTGACCTGGCCCTTCCGGAACAGGTGCATGATCGGGATGTTGACGCCTTCCTCGAACACCTGCCGCCCATCGGGGCCGAAGCCGCGCCCGCCGATGTCGACGATGTGAATCGTGTTGGCGAAGAGCGCCACCGCCTTGCCGCGGTGGAAGGTGGGCGAGACCACCGTGATGTCGTGGAGATGGCCCGAGGTCTGCCAGGGGTCGTTGGTGATGAAGTGGTCGCCCGGCTCCATCGTGTCGATCGGGTGCTTGGCGAGGAAATGCACGACAGCCTCGGCCATGGAGTTGATGTGGCCGGGCGTGCCGGTCACCGCCTGGGCCAGCATGCGGCCCTTCCGGTCGAAGACGCCGGCCGAGAGGTCGCCCGCCTCGCGAACCGAGGTCGAGAAGGCGGTGCGGACGAGGGTCTGCGCCTGTTCCTCGACGACGGAGATGAGGCGGTTCCACATCACCTGCATGTGGATGTGGGCGAGGGCGGAGCTGCGGGCCATCGTTCGTTCCCTCTCTCGTCGACCTCATCCAAAATTTGTCAAAGGATGAGGAGTTTCAATTGTCTATAATGTACTCCTAAAGTCGATCAGGAGCTCTATTTCCGACCCTTTCGGCGGTCGAGGACAATATAGCCGAGGCCGTTGATGGTGGCATCAAAGGCCTTGCCGACGACGGTCGCCGTGTCGTCCTCGACGATCACGGCGGGGCCGGGGACGAGGCTGCCGGGCGAGAGGTCCTTCCGGAAGTAGACCGACACCGTGCCGTACTGGCCGGTATTCGCGTCCATGAGCCGGCGCTTGCCCGCAGCCTTGGCCTTCACCCTGCGCCCGACTGCCTTCGGGTGGCGCACTGACGCGGGCTTGGTCGACAGGAGGAGCGCCCAGGTCAGGATCTCGACGTCGAGATTGGGGATCACCCGGTCGTAGAGCTTCCGGTAGGCGACCTCGAAGGCGCGCTTCAGCTTCGTCTCCGCGTCCGCGCCGAACCGGTCCATGGTGAGCGTCACCGCGACCTCGTGGCCCTGGCCGACATAGCGCATAAAGGCGAGGCGCGTCTCGACGAGCGCCTGCCCCGGCGCGCCGGGCTCGACCACGCGTTTCGCTTCCGCGCGCATCTCGGCGATGAGCGCGTTGATCTCGCGCAGGTTCAACTTCGAGAGCCGCTGGTGCTGGCTGCGGATGACCTCGTAGGCGACGGGGGCCCGCAGGAATCCGATGGCCGAGCCGACGCCGGCGCCGGTCGGGATCACCACGCGGCCGATGCCGAGCTTCTCGGCAAGACGCGAGGCGTGGATGGGGGCGGCGCCGCCGAAGGCGACGAGCGTGCGCGTATCGATGAGCTTGCCGCTCTCGATCGCGTGGACGCGCGCCGCGTTCGCCATGTTCTCGTCGACCATCTCCGAGACGCCCAAGGCCGCGTGCGGCACGTCGAGCTTCAAGAGCGCGCCAACGTCGCGGCCCAAGCTGGCCGCCGCCTTCTCGGCATTGAGGCGCATGCGCCCGCCCGCGAAGTTGTTGGGATCGATCTTGCCAAGGACGACGTCGGCGTCGGTGACGGCGGGCTTCAACCCGCCGCGATCGTAGGAGGCGGGACCGGGTTCGGAGCCGGCGCTTTCGGGTCCGACCGCGATGCGCCCGAGCGCGTCGATATGCGCGATCGAGCCGCCGCCCGCGCCGATCTCGACCATCTCGATCACGGGGATGCGCAAGGGCAGGCCGCTGCCTTTCAGGAACCGGTAGACCCGCGCCACCTCGAAGGTGCGCGAGGTCTGCGGCTGGCCGTTGTCGATGAGGCAGATCTTGGCCGTGGTGCCGCCCATGTCGAAGGAGACGACTTCGTTCAAGCCGCACTCATTCGCAAGGTGCGAGGAGAAGATGGCGCCGCCCGCCGGCCCCGATTCGACGAGGCGCACGGGGAAGCGGATCGCCGTCTCGAGCGTCGTGATGCCGCCGCCCGAGAGCATGAGGTAGAGCGGACAGTTGAAGCCCGCGGCCTTGAGGTCGCGCCCCAGCGCGGCCAGGTGCCGGCTCATGAGCGGCTGGACATAGGCATTGGCGCAGGCCGTCGAGAAGCGCTCGTACTCGCGCATCTCCGGGCTCACCTCGCTCGAGATCGTGATCGCGACCTTGGGCATGCGGCGCGCCAGCACGTCGCGCGCCTGCTGTTCGTGGATCGGGTGGAGATAGGAGTGGAGGAAGCCGATCGCGACGCTCTCCACGTTCTCGCGCTCGAGGGTGGGCACCAGCGCTTCGATGGCCTCGGTCTTGAGGGGGATCAGCACCTGGCCCTTGGCCGAGAGGCGCTCGGGCACCGGGAAGCGCAGCGCGCGGGGGACGAGGGGCGTCGGAAGGTCGATGAACACATCGTACTGCTCGAAGCGGTTCTCATTCCGCATCTCGACCGAATCGCGGAAGCCCTCGGTCGTGATGAGGGCGGTCGGCGCGCCCTTGCGCTCGATGAGGAGGTTCGTCGCGAGCGTCGTGCCGTAGATGATGATCGAGACGTCCTCGGGCCGGATGCCGGCCTTGGCGATGACGTCGCGCACGCCCGTGAGCACGCCGCGCTCGGGCGCATCGTGCGTCGTCAGGGTCTTGGCGGTATAGCTGGCGGCGCCGATCTCGAGCGCCACGTCGGTGAAGGTGCCGCCGATATCGACGCCGAGACGTGCCCCTGCCCGTGGCGCGCCGCCCTTGCGGCTCGCGGTCTTGATTTTCGTGCTCATGGGGTCTCCGTCGAGCGAATATCGCGCGGGAACTATAACGGAACCGAGCACCCCGACAAGCCCGCGGATCGCCATGCAATTCAATGGTTTCTTGCCCCTTGGGGGGCTCGGCTGCCAATATCCGCGCTTCATCGAGCGAGGGACAGATGGCAAATCGGCTGAAGGACAAGGTGGCGCTCGTCGTCGGCGCGGGCTCGGTCGGGCCGGGCTGGGGCAACGGCAAGGCGACGGCGGTGCTCTTCGCGCGCGAAGGGGCCAAGGTCTTCTGTGTCGACCAGAACCTGGCGGCCGCCGAGGAGACGCACTCGATCATCACGGGCGAGGGCGGCACCGCGACGGCGCACCAGGCGGACGTGATCAAGGAGGCCCAGGTCAAGGCGCTCGTCGAGCGCTGCCTCTCGACCTATGGGCGCATCGACATCCTGCACAACAACGTCGGCATCACGGATGACGACATGACGGCTCCCAAATCGACCGAAGAGATCTGGGACCGCACCATGGCGATCAATCTGAAATCCATGATGCTAACCTGTAAGTATGTCGTGCCGATCATGGAGAAGCAGGGCGGCGGGGCGATCGTGAACCTGTCCTCCATCTCCGCGATCCGCCACAATGGCCGGCCGTTCCTCGCCTACTACACGAGCAAGGCCGGCGTCCTCGGCTTCACGCGCGGGATCGCCCTCGACCACGCCAAGGCCAAGATCCGCTGCAACGCGATCCTTCCCGGCATGATGAACACGCCTCTGATGATGGGGCCGGCGAAGCAGCGCATGCAGGGGGCCGAGCTCGAAGCGTGGCTCAAGGACCGCGATTCGAAAGTTCCCATCGGCCGCGCGGGTACGGGATGGGATGTCGCCAAGGTCGCCTTGTTTTTGGCCTCGGACGATTCAGATTACGTCACGGGGCAGGGGATCGTGGTCGATGGGGGTCTCACCTGCAAGTTCGCCTAGTTCCGTTCGCTTGATCCATCGCAAGGCGCAGAACGCGCGCGTCGAATAAGTGCCTCGTCCCAACCCGGTGGGGACGACAAGGAGACACGATGGCCAAGGCGAAACGACGCCCGGTTGCGCGCAAACGATCCTGGAATCCGCCGGGCGTACCAGCGCCCATCCGGGGCTACTACTCCAACTGCGTGAAGGTCGAGGCGGGACCGCTTCTCTTCGTCTCGGGCCAGGTGGCGCTCGACACCAAGGGGCGCGTCGTCGGCGCAGGCAATCCCGCGAAGCAGGCCGAGCAGACGCTCAAGAACATCCAGACGATCCTCAAGGCCAACGGCGCGCGCATGGCGGACGTGGTGCAGGTGATCGTCTACGTCACCGACATCCGCTATCTCGACATGATCAAGAAGGCGCGGCTGAAACATTGGCCCAAGGGCGGGCCGTCGAGCGCCATCGTCGAGGTGGGCGCGCTTGCGTTCCCCGAACTGCTCGTCGAGATCTCGGCCGTCGCGGCGCCGGCGCATTAAGCAGGCGGTCAATTCTGGGCCACGGATGCTCATTCGTCATGCGACGTCGTGACGATGTTTATGACGATGTCTATAGCGTGTTGGTCCTCATCCTGAGCCCGTCGAAGGATGAGGACGGGGGATAAGCTCTCATGCTTCGACAAGCTCAGCATGAGGGCTCGCGTATCGCCGATGTGGGACGAGTCGATGGCACCAATATCCGAACGCCCAATATCTGAACGTGTGGTGATGGTGAGCGGTGCCGCGCGCGGGCTCGGCCGCGCGATCGCGGCGCGTCTTTACGCCGACGGCTACACGCTGAGTCTCGGCGCGCGCGATCCGCGCGCGCTCGAATCCGCGCATGCGGCCATGGACCGCGCGCGCGTCCTTTTCCATCGCCACGATGCGATGGACGCCAAGACCGGCGAGGCGTGGGTCGGTGCGACCGTCGCGCGCTTCGGCCGCATCGACGGCCTCGTCAACAACGCGGGGCTCCTCCGCCAGTTCACGGTCGAGGAGGCGGACGGCGAGGCGCTCGACGCGATGTGGGCGGTCAACGCCAAAGGGCCAATGCTGCTCGCGCGCGCGGCCTTTCCCTATCTCAAGAAGAGCGGGGCGGGCCGTGTCGTGAACGTCTCTTCCCTCTCGGGCCTCCGGGTGCGGCGCCTCGATTTCGTCGGCTACTCCATGACCAAATTCGCGTTGGTGGCACTCACCCACGCGATCCGCCAGGAAGGCTGGGAGCACGGCATCCGCGCGACGGCTTTCTGTCCGAGCATCATCGAAACGGAAATGTCGGCGGGTCTCGGCTTTCCCAAGGGCCAGGCGCTGAGCCCGGAGACGGCGGCCGATCTCGTCGCCACGGTCCTGTCGCTCCCCAACACCGCCTCGATCGCGGAGCTTCCCGTCAACGTCTTCGCCGAGCCAAACTACTAGGGCCATTTTTTCCTGGTAACGCGCAAGCCGAGGCGCGGCCGCACGGGTTGACGGGACCCTGTCCGTGGGTGAGACTGCCCGAGGACTGAAGCCCAGCGCGATACTCCGATATAAGTCTGCTCAACGCGGCCAGCCTGCCTAACGCCGAGTGTGGGGAAGCAGCATGGCGGAACGTCCGAAGCGCTTCTTCGTCACCATCGAAGCCCCGGACAGGCATCGCCTCCGGGAGGTGTTCGGCCGCGACCTCGATCTCTTCGCGGCCCGCTCGGACGAGTCAGGGCACAAGGTCGACGGCCTGATCTCGCTCGACGACGTCCGCAAGCTCGTCGAAGCCGGCTACAAGGTGCAGGTTTCCGAGTCCGCTGAACCTCGGCGGCGCCCGCGCTTCATCGGCGCCCAAGAGTGGATGAAGGGCATGGAGAGCGAGCTGAAACCGCAGCGCAAGCGGAAGCGGCGCTGACATGCCCCCGCCCTCAGGATATCTCACGAGCGCCGGCATCGAGGGAGTCCTCACGCTCCTCAACGCCGCCTATCCCGCCTTCACCCAGCTGGTCACGCTGCCCGAACCCTCGGTCGAACAGCGGGTCATCCGAGCGCTGCGCATCCGAGGCGGCACGGGCGGCGACGACCGAAACGGAGTCCTGCTGGTCGCCGGCCATCACGCGCGCGAGCTGATCAACCCCGATGCGCTGGTCGGACTGGCCTATCAACTGTGTTGGTCCTACGACAACAATGTCGACGTCACGCTCGGCTCGACCTTTTGGTCGGCCCGGCAGATCCGGACTCTCGTCGAGGGGCTGGACATCTTCATCGTGCCGAACGTCAACCCCGACGGGCGCGAGTTCGTCCGGGCCTCCGCCGAGCCGCTCGACCAATGGTGGCGGAAGAACCGCGGATTCAATGCCGACGGCAGCCGCGGCACCGACCTCAACCGCAACTACGACTTCGTTTGGTCGTCGATCATCGGCAACACCAGCAACGTGCCGAGCAGCGAGTTGTATCACGGCGGCGCGGCCTTCTCGGAGCCGGAGACGCGCAACGTGCGCTGGCTGCTCGATGCTTTCCCGAACATCATGGGCTTCGTCGACGTCCACTCCTATTCCGAGCTCGTCCTCTATCCGTGGGGCGATGACACGAACCAGAGCACCGACCCCAGCCAGAACTTCCAGAACCCGGTGTGGGACGGCCAACGCGGCGCGATGGACGGCTACGGCGAGTACATTCCGGCCGCCGACGACTCCCGGTTCAAGACCATCGCCAATGCGGTCCGGGATGCCATCGCGGCGGTTCGTGGCCGCGTCTACAAGGCGCAACAGATATTCGCTCTCTACGGAACCTCAGGCACGTCGGCCGACTACGCCTACAGCCGTTTCTTCCGCACCGGCGGCAAGCGCAAGGTCTGGGCGCTGTCGATCGAGAGCAACCACGGCGCCAGCAACGCGGAAGGGTTCCAGCCCGATTACTCGGTCGCGCTCCAGGTGAGCAAGGAGGTCCAGTCGGGCCTGATCCAGTACATGCTGTCCTGCCTGTGCATCGTGCGCGAGGTCGGCAAGACTCTCGTCGACCCGTCGGTCCTGGACGATCTCCGCGCCTTCCGCGATAGCGAAATGATGAAGAGCGGCCGCGGGCAGAAATGGGTGAACCTGCTCGAGACGCACGGGGCGGAGGCCCTGGTCCTGCTCCTCAAGAACCGCGCGGCATGGAAAGCGGCGGGCCAGATCATCGCGGCCGGTGCCGCGATCGTCGGTGGGCGGAAGAGCGAGTCTCCGCCCAAGATCGATCGCGCGCTTGTCGCGAAGATTCAGGGCTTCGCCGCGCAGCTCGAGAAAGGGGCGAGCCCGCAGCTGAAGAAGGCGCTCGCGGAGGTGCGCAAGGATCTCGGCACGGTCGCCGGCAAGACCGCACGGCAGGTTCTGCGCTGAGTGTTCGTCGCGCCGGACCTCCACAGCTCCGCTCCGGACCCGCGGAATGCTGATCTAAGTTCCATAGCCTCAGGCCCCGAATCGCGGCAGACTCGGGGGCATCGGATGCGACGCCCCGTCCGGGGCGCCGCGCGGCTTTGCGGGGGCTCCATGAACGTCGCCGATGCGCTCATCCGGATGCTCGCTGATTGCGGCGTCGAATACATTTTCGGCGTTCCCGGCGACACGAACGTCCCTCTCTATCATGCGATCCGCGATGCCGGCGGGCGTGTTCGCCACGTGATGGCGCGCGATGAGCGCTCCGCCTCCTACATGGCCGAATCCTACGCGCGCCTCACGGGCAAGCCCGGCGTCTGCGAGTGCCCGAGCGGCGCCGGCGTTCTCTATTCGATGCCCGGCGCGGCGGAGGCGTTTTGCTCGTCCGTCCCGTTCATCCTTCTCGTCAACGACATCCCGCTCGCGGGCGAGGGACGCGGGACGCTGACGGAACTCGATTGCGTGCGTCTTCTCGAGCCGATCACGAAGCTGTCCGTGCAGGTGAAGCTGCCCCAGAAGCTGCCGGATGCCGTGCGGCGCGCCTTCCGCGCCGCGACCTCGGGCCGTCCGGGTGCCGCGCAGGTCGTGCTGCCGGAAGACGTCATGCTCCAGCCGATGCCGGACGGGGCGGACACGCGCGTCGAGAGGGACTGCCTCCGCGCGCCGGCTTATCCCGCGCGCGGCGACGGGGCGTCGACGGCGCGGCTGGCCGCCATGTTCGGCGAAGCGGAGCGTCCGGTGATCGTCGCGGGCGGCGGTGCCAACCGGAGCGAGGCGAGGGCGGCGATCCTCGCCGTGGCCGAACGCTTCGGTGCGCCCGTCGTGACCACGATCACGGGGCAGAGCGTCGTGCCCGACGATCACCCTCTGGCCTTGGGCGTCGTCGGCGACAACGGCTATCACCCGCATGCGCACCGCGCGGTCGAGGAATCCGACCTTCTCGTCTATGTCGGCAGCCGCGTGGGCTCGGTCATCACCATGGGCTGGACGTTCCCGGCGCCATCGCCCGCGCGCCGGATCGTCCAGATCGACTGCGATCCGGAGATGCTCGCCAACGCTGCCGGCACGGCGCTCAGCATCGCGGGCGATGCGCGATGCGTGATGGAGAATGTGCTTGAGGCCGCGGCCGAAGGAACGGCGCAACGGACGAAAGGCTGGGTCGATTCGCTCAACCGCGACCGCGCGGTGTTCTGGTCGGCCATGGCGGCGGATCTCGAATCCGACTCCGTGCCCCTGAAGCCCCAGCGCGTGATCGCCGAGCTCAACCGGCGCCTTGAGGAGCCCGTCATCGTCATCTCGGACGCGGGCACGCCCACGCCCTATGCGTCGCGCTTTCTCTGCTTGAAGCATGCGGGATCGAGCCTCGTCATTCCGCGCGGCTACGGGGGCCTCGGCTACGCGATTCCCGCCGTGATCGGCGCCTGGCTCGGCCGGCCCGACGCGCGGCCGATCGGCCTCTTCGGCGACGGCTCGCTCGGCATGTCGGCTGGCGAACTCGAGACGCTCGCGCGCCTCAACGTGCCGGCCGTGCTGATCCACTTCAACAACGCGAGCTTCGGCTGGATCAAGGCGCTGCAGCGCGTGCAGGCGCGCCCGGGCGAGAACGATCCCTTTGTGTCGGTCGACTTCACGCCCGGCGACATGGCGCGCGTCGCATCGGCCTTTGGCCTCGCCGCTTGGCGCGCCGAGACTCCGGACGAACTCTCCGCTGCGCTCGACAAGGCCTTCGCCACGAAGGGGCCGAGCTTCGTCGACGTCGTCGTCGAATCGATCGCGGACGCGCTGCCGCCGGTCTATCGCTGGCTGAAGAAGACTGGCAGCGATCCGCTCGCCCTGCCCCAGCGCCGCTAGGGGCGACGGGCCCGCTCAGCGCGCGTAGGCGAGGGGAACGGCCGTCGTGTACTTGATCTCTTCCATGGCGAAGCTCGAGCTCACGTCCGAGAGCTCGATCCGGGCGATCAAGCGCTTGTAGACGTCGTCATAGGCCGCGATGTCCGGCACGACGACACGCAGCATGTAATCGATGTCGCCGCTCATGCGGTAGAGCTCGACGATTTCCGGGATGTCGCGCACGGCCTCGGCAAACCGGTCGAGCCAGTCCTTGTTGTGCTGGTTGGTCCGGATCGCGACCAAGACCGTGACGCCCACATTGAGCTGCGCGCGGTCGAGGATGGCCACGCGCTTCTTGATGATGCCGGCGCGTTCGAGCGCCTGCACCCGCCGCCAGCAGGGCGAGGGTGAGAGCCCGGCCCGCTCGGCCAGCTCGGCGATCGAGAGCGAGGCATCGTCTTGGAGCAACTCCAGGAGCTTTCGGTCGATCGGGTCGAGTTGCAAAATTATCCCCTATTTATTGGAGAATTAGAGAAATTATGCTCATTTGACCGAAAAATACGAATAAAAAAGGCAAGAATCTGCACGATTAGGGCGGCATGCTTCGTCGATCAGTCGCATCATTCCGGGCATGGACCATGGCGATCTTCGATCCCTTCACCTCCCACCCGGCTTCCGTCGGCGAGAGCTACGGCGAGCACTTCGCCTATGCGACGACTGTCGGCGGCCGGATGGTGCTGGGCGGCCTCGCCTGCATGATCCACGGCCTCTTCCCGTTCCTGTTCACGCGGACGGGCAGCCGGACCATTCTCGCCCTCCATCACCGCATCATGTCGGGCGCACGCGCACCCATCAGCCGGCGCCTCACCGCCGAGATCGCCGAGCGGCAGAGCGCCTGAAGCCGATTGTTCCCGTAGTCCCTTCCCTATAATGGAGGTCGGGCGTTCGCATTTCCGCGGGCGCCGAGCCGAGGGGGAGTGCGATGGGAGATCGTCTCAAGGGTAAAGTGGCTGTCGTCACGGGGGCCGGATCGAGCGGTCCCGGCTGGGGCAACGGCAAGGCGGTGTCCGTGCTCTTCGCGCGCGAAGGGGCCAAGGTCTTCGGCATCGACATCAACCCCGCGGCGGTCGAGGAGACGGCCGGGATCGTCAAGTCTGAGAAAGGCGAGTTCACCGCCCATGTCGCCGACCTCACCAAGGATGACGGGGCACAAGGCGCCATGAAGGCCTGCCTCGATCGCTATGGCCGCATCGACATCCTGCAGAACAACGTGGGCATCTACGAGACGGGCAGCATCGAGTCGCGCGATCTCGCCTATTGGAACCGCGCGCTCGCGCTCAACCTCACCACCATGTTCCTCTCCTCGAAATACGCGCTGCCGCAGATGGTGAAGCAGGGGACGGGCGGCGCCGTCGTCAACCTGGCCTCGGTCGCGAGCCTCCGCTACATCGGCCCAGACTATTCGATCTACACCACGACCAAGGCCGCGGTGCTCGGCTTCTCGCGCCAGATCGCGCTCGAATACGCGCCGCACAAGATCCGTGTGAACGCGGTGCTTCCGGGCGTCATCAACACGCCCTTGGTGCTGGAGCCCATCCGCCAGCGCGTGAGCCCCCAGGAATTTCAGAAGATCCTGGGTGATCGGGAATCGCTGGCCCCGATCGGCCGCGCGGGCACCGCCTGGGACGTGGCCAATGCCTCGCTCTTCCTCGTCTCGGAGGACGCCGGCTTCATCACCGGCGCCGAACTCCTCGTCGACGGCGGCATGTCCTGCAAGACGCGCTGAGCGCCGCGCGGGCGCTCGAGGCCTCGGCCTCCGGCGCCCCGCGTTTCGCACGCGACGTTCCGTCGGTTGACTCGGCGTGGCGCACTAGCTAAGCAACTTAGCTAATTCGCCATCGCCGCGAGGGGGGCGCCATGCTGAAGACGGGCCGGGAGCATCTCGAAGGCCTGCGCGACGGGCGCGTCGTCTATATCGGCGGCGAGCGCGTTGCCGACGTGACGGCGCATCCGGCCTTCCGCAATGCGGCTGAGACGGTCGCGCGCCTCTACGACCTGAAGCGCGATCCGGCCCAGCGTGACGTGCTGTCCTTCGAGGAGGGCGGCGAGCGGTACAGCACCTATTTCCTCCTGCCGAAGACCCGCGACGATCTCGTCCGCCGCATGCGCGCGCACAAGGCGATCGCGGACGCGACCTATGGGCTCTTCGGCCGCTCGCCGGACCATGTGCCGAGTTTTGTCGCGGGACTCGCCCTCCAGCCCGACGTGTTCGAGGACGGCTCGAGCCGCCCCTATCGCGAGAACCTCTTGGCCTATTACCGCCGCGCGCGGGCACGAGACACCTACGTCACCTACGCGGTCCTGCCGCCCCAGGGCACGCGCGATCCCGAATTCAGCCAGCGCGAGAATTTCAGGACGCCCGCGCTCGCGGTCGTGGCCGAGGACGACGCCGGCGTACGGATCAGCGGCATCAAGACGCTCGCGACGGGGGCGATCTTTTCGGACGAGATCTGGCTCGGCAACGTGCAGCCCATCGCCAAGGGCCAGGAGGCGCAGGCCATCACCTGCGTCGTGCCGGTCAACGCGAAGGGCTTGAGCCTCTGGTCGCGCCGCACCTTCGAGGACCACGTGCCGAGCGAGTTCGACGCGCCGCTCTCCGCGCGCTTCGATGAGTCCGACAGCGTCGTCGTCTGCGAGGACGTCCATGTGCCGTGGGAGAACATCTTCGTCCACAACCAGGCCGCGCTCTCGCGCGAGATCTACATCCGCACGCCGTCCCACTGCTTCGGCAATCACCAGTCGAACGTGCGCTTCTGGTCGAAGCTGCAGCTCCTCGTGGCGCTCGCCCACCGGGCCGCGAGCTTGAACGGCACGCTCAAGATCGCCGGCGTGCAGGAGACGCTCGGGCGCCTCGCCGCCTTCGAGGCGGCGATCAGCGGCATGGTCCATGGCCAGTGCATGGATCACGAGGATCTCGGCAACGGTTATGTCTCTTTCAACCGCCGCATCATGTACGGCGCCCTCGATTGGTGCACGGATAACTATCCGCTCATCACGGGCGCGGTGCGCGAGTTGCTCGGGAGCAGCCCCTTCATGATGCCGGCGGACGTCAGCGTGATGGACAATCCTGAAGCGCGCCGCATGTTCGAGACCTACTGGGCGGCACCCGGCCAAAGTGCCATCGAGCGCATGAAGGTCTTCAAGCTTGCTTGGGACCTGCTCGGCAGCGAGTTCGGCGGCCGGCACATGCAATACGAGAAATTTTACGCCGGTCCGTCCTTTATCGTGCGCAACCACAGCTTCCGGGAGTGCCCGTGGGAGGGATTCGGCCGCACGCTCGACGGTTTGCTGGCAAGCTACGATCGCCCCGGTGTGCCCGCACGCTGACGGAGTGCGCACGCGCGCTGACGGGGCGCGCCCACGCGCGAGGGCCGGGCGGATGCCGCCGCTTTCGGTCACGCGTCGCTCCCTTCTCGTCGGGGGATCGGATGCGGCGTTCCGCGCGCTCATCAGCAACCTGATCGCGATGGCGGGACAGCTCGCGGCGCTCCGCTCGCACCTCGCGGCCCGGCTCGGGGTGACGGGTCCGCAATTCGGCCTCGTCCTCGCCGTCGCCCAGCTCGAAGGGGCGCATGGCGTGAACGTCGGAGCCGTCGCGCGCCATCAAGGCGTCACCGGCGCCTTCGTCACGGCGGAGGCGGGCAAGCTTGCCCGCCGCGGCTTCATCGTGAAGCGCGGCAGTCCGGCGGACGGACGCGGCGTTCTTCTGTCCTTGAGCGCCAAGGGATGGCGCGCGCTCACGGCGGCGGGGCCGGAGATCCAGGCGGTCAACGACGCGATGTTCGGGTCGCTCAGCGTCCGCGAGTTCCGCAGCCTCGACAGAATCGTGCGCCGGCTCACAGCCGGCGGCGAGCGCGCCCTTGCGAAACGGCGAGCAAGGCGGCATTAGATCGAATGAGGGGAAGGGGGAGCCCATGGCAGAAAGACTGATCGCGTCCGACGAGCGCCTGCGTATCGAGGGACTCACGCTCCGACGGGGCAAACGCAGCCAGACGCGCATTCGCGTCGCGGAACAGGCCGATGGCAGTTGGGTCGAGCTGCCGGTCATCGTGCTCCGCGGATCGAAGCCGGGTCCTGTGTTCGTGACGAGTGCGGCCGTCCACGGCGACGAGATCAACGGCATCGAGATCGTGACGAGGTTCGCGGGCGCCCTCAACCTTCGGCGCTTGAAGGGTACCGTGATCGTGCTGCCCGTCCAGAATCCGCTGGCGGTCCAGGCGCAGCACCGCTACGCCGTCAGCACCTTCCTCCGTTCGCCCCTCGACCAAAGCCCCGCCGATCCTTGGGCGGCCTTCCCTGGCAATCCCGACGGCAACACGGCCGCGCGCGTGGCCCATCTCATCTACAACCGCTTCTTGCGCCATGCCGACTACCTCATCGACATCCACACGCCCACGACCGGCGGCCGCTACGCGCCCTTCGCCTTCCTGCCGCCGCCCAAGGTCGGCGCCGTTTCGCGGCGCTGCTTGGAGCTTGCCAAGGCGTTCGGCGCCGATTTCATCCTCTACACCGAGCACGGCGTCTACGTGATGGAGGAAAGTCCCCACGTCGTCATGGCGCGGGCGGGCAAGGTCGCCTTCGGCGTCGAGGTGAGCGAGGGCAGCCACATCCATCCCGAGGACACCAAGCGCGCGATCCAGGGCCTCACCAACGTTCTCATCGCGGTCGGCATGATTCCCGGCAAGGTGAAGCGGCTCGGCCACAGACTGGTCATCAAGGACCAGTTCGTCATCCGCGCGAGCCGCGCGGGCCTTCTCGAACGTCACTGCCAGCTCAACGAGACGGTGCGCAAAGGGCAGGTGCTGGCCACCGTGCGCAACATGTTCGGCGAGGTTGTCGAGGAGGTGCGCTCGCCCCGCGCGGGCCGGGTCGTGCGCGTCGCGACCTTCCCCATCGTCTCGGCCGGGGAGCGCGTGGCGCAGCTGGGCGTCCCGTTCTGATTCGCGCATCCCGACATCAGGAGGCAGGAGCAAGCACCATGGGCGTTCTCGAATCGGTCATCGGCGACATCTGGCGTTCACCCTCGATGATCGAGGATCTGGATGCGCTTTGCTCCTTCGGCGGCCGGCTCGCGGGCAGCGAAGGCGAGCGGAAGGCCCACGCCTATCTTCGCGACCAGCTCGCCGCCATCCCCGGCGTCACGGTGAGCGAGCACGCATTCGAGTACCAGGGCTGGGAGCGCGAGCTCGCGCGCCTCACGATCCTCGGGAATGTGCCGCGCGAGCGTCCCTGCCACTCGCTTCTCTGGTCGCCCGACACGCCGAAGGGCGGGCTCGAAGGCGAGGTCGTCGATCTCGGGCGCGGCACCCTCGAGGCGTTCGAAGCCCATCGCGAGCGCATCAAGGGTCGCATCGTCCTCGTCCGCCATGAATTCCCATTCGGGTCGGACACGATTCACCGCATGCGGAAATACATGTGGGCGCGCGAGCGGGGAGCCGCCGGATTCCTCATCGCGAATTGCGTCCCCGGCGAGATGACGGTGACGGGTTTCGCCGCCGACGCCACGCCCAAGGACATCCCCGGCCTCGGCGTCAGCCTCGAGACGGGTGCCGCGATCGCGGCGATGGGTCCCGCGGCGCGCGTGCGCATGGAGGTCAAGGGCACCTGGCGCAAGATGACGACCTCGAACCTGATCGCCGACGTGAAGGGGCGAGGGTCCGAATGGGTGGTGCTCGGCGCCCACTATGACGGGCACGACCTCGGCCAGAGCGCGCTCGACAACGCGACAGGTGCCGCGGCAGCGGTCCAGATCCTGCGGAGCATGGCGCCGCACTTGGCCAATCTTCCGCGGAGCCTTCGCATCATGCTGTTCACGGCGGAGGAGTGGGGCCTCCATGGCTCCAAGGTCTGGGTCGACGAGCAGACGCCGGAGGTGCGCCGGTCGATCGCCCTCGAGGTGCAGCTCGACACGATCGCCGGCAGCCCCAACATCACCTGCCTCTCGAGCGAGTTCCCCGAACTCGCGGAGATGGCCGAGAGCATCGCGCGCCGCATCGGAACGCCGATCAAGGTCATCCGGCCGATCAAGCGCAACTCCGACCACTACAATTTCGCGCGCCGCGGCATCCCGGCGCTCAGGCTCGTCGCGGGCTTCGATGAACCGGAGTGCGACGTGCGCTACCTGCTCATGGCGGCCGACACGCGCGACAAGGTGCGTGTGAGCGAATTCAAGAACGGCGCCGCGATCGCCGCGGAATTCGTCTGGTGCGGCTTGACGCGCACCGGCCCCATCGCCCGCCACAAGACGGACGAGGAGATGAAGCCGCTCTTGAAGGGCTTGGAATAGCCTCCCGACGGAGGACAGCGTCCATGGCGGGGGCGGGATATCGCGGCGCCGCGGCGCGCGTCGTCTCGAGCCTCTTTCTCCTCTTCCTCATGAGCCAGTTCTACCGGGCGACCAACGCCGTGCTGGCGCCCGTCTTCCGGGACGAGCTCGGCCTCTCCGCGAGCCAGCTCGGCGTGCTCACCGGGGCCTTCTATGCGGCCTTCGCGCTCGCGCAGATTCCGGTGGGCGTCTTCCTCGACCGCTTCGGGCCGCGCCGCACGATCGCCGTCATGATGCTCGTGCCGGCGCTCGGCGCCTTCGCCGTCGCGCGCGCCGGAGATGCGGCGGGGCTCGCGCTCGGCCAGGCCATCATGGGGGCCGGCTGCGCGGTGGCGCTCTCGGGCGCCATGGTGCTGTTCACGCGCTGGTTTGCGCCCGAGCGCTTCGCGACCATGATCGCGCTCTTCTCGGGTCTGGGAAACGTGGGGATTCTTCTCTCGGCAACGCCCTTCGCCGTGGCGGTCGAGCGATTCGGCTGGCGGCCCACCTTCGACGGCTTGGCGGTGCTCAACGTCGTGCTCGTCGCCCAGATGGTCTTCTTCGTCCGTGACGCGCCGCCGGGTCAGGTGGAGCGGACGGACGCGCGCGAGACGTTCGGCGCCGTCGTGCGGGGCGCCGGCGCTGTCGCGGGCACGCGCGCCATCTGGCCGCTCCTGCCGCTCGCCTTCACGAGCCTCTCCATGGTTCTCGTGATCCGCGCGCTGTGGGCGGGGCCCTATCTCGCGGACGTCTACGGGCTCGATGCGATCGAACGCGGCAACGTGCTGCTTCTCTACACGATCGCCATGCTGGCGGGGAACGTCGCCATCGGCCCGCTCGATCGCGTGTTCCGATCGCGGAAGCGCATCGTGTTCGTGGCGGCCGGCCTCACGGCAGCGGCGCTCGCTCTCTTGGCTGCGCTTCCGCGGCCCGGCCTGTGGGCGACGATCGCGCTGTTCTGCCTCGATGGGCTTGCCTGCAACTACATCATCGTCATCTATGCCCAGGCGCGCGGGTTCTTCCCGCTCCACCGCATCGGTCGCGTCGTCACGCTCATCAATGGCGTCAACGTCGCTGGCATCGCCATCCTTCAGGTGGCGAGCGGCGGAATCGTCCGCGCCTTTCCCGCGGTCGATGGCGTGGCGCCGGATCTGGCCTATCGCGCGATGTTCGGCACGCTCGCCGTGATTCTGTGCTTGGCGATCCTGATCTACAGCCTGTCGGAAGATTGGCCGGGAGAGGCTCGCCGCTCCTGAATGCGCTCGTGCCTCAGGCTGGCCCCGGGACCACAGCGCATTGCACGGTGGCCGCCGCGCGGACGAACGACCGGCGCCGCGCTGGCACCGGTCATTCCTATGGCGAGGAAGGCAGAGTGAGTGGCAGGAAAACCGCGCCCGGCTTTGGGCCGGACGCAACGAATCAGTTGCTCGCGACCGCGGTCAGATTGAGCGGCGCGTTCCGCCGCATGAGAGGGAGGCTGCCGTCGCTCGTCTGCTGGTAGTGGTGGCGATCGAGAAGGGCCGCGAGAGCGATGATGCGGACCTCGGTCGGGCTGTCCACGCGCGTCAGGCGTGCATGGGGTAGATTCTGCGCCGAGACGATCTCGACCACTTCGAAAATCAGCCCCGTTCCGTCAACCTTTTGGAATCGTTGGCCAATTGATACATCATGCTCGCGCACGAAATCCCTCCGCTAGATGATGGGTGCTACATGCGCCTCGGAAGCAAAATATAGTATGCCGAAAATCGACTGTCTACCAAATAGTTAACGAATCGGTAGAATGTTACCTTAATTGTGGCGGCCCTTGGGGGGTGGTCCAGAGTCTGCCCGAAGCTGGCTGAATGCGCGGAGAGCCTTCGCCCGCGCCTCCGCGAGGTCCACGATGGGCACGGGATAGGACTCAGCTTGCCGGGCTCCGGCGGCCAGCCGTTCTCCTTGCGGCGCCTGCCAAGGCCTGTGGACGAAACGATCCGGAATGCGCGCGAGCTCGGGCACCCAGCGCCGGACATATTGCCCGTCGGGATCGAATCGTTCGCCCTGAAGCACAGGGTTGAAAATGCGGAAGTAGGGCGCCGCATCGGTGCCGCATCCGGCCACCCACTGCCAGTTGGCGGGATTGTTCGCGGGGTCGGCATCGACGAGGGTGTCCCAAAACCAGGCCTCGCCGTCTTGCCAGGGCTGAAGCAACTGCTTCACGAGGAACGAAGCGGCGATCATGCGCACGCGGTTGTGCATCCAGCCCGTGTGCCAAAGCTGGCGCATTCCGGCATCGACGATCGGATAGCCGGTGCGGCCCTGCTGCCAAGCCGCGAGAAGGCGCCCATCGCGGCGCCACGGAAACTGTTCGAAGGCCGGCCGCAGGGGGCGCACCGCGAGATCGGGCCGGTCCGCGAGAAGGTGGTGGGAGAATTCGCGCCAGCCGAGCTCGCGGCGGAACGCCGCTGCGCCGGCGCCGTTCTC
>JAXMCE010000026.1:0-17357 GCA_046349515.1 Alphaproteobacteria bacterium
CGCGCGCGTATAGGCCTCGATCAGGCGATCGGCCGGGCGGCGGTCGGCTTCGATGCGTTCGAGAATCTCGATCGCGGCAGCCAAGCGCGCGCCGGGCGTCACGCCCGCGCTCCCGCGCTGCCGCGCGCAGCCACTCTCAGGGAATCCCGGCGCAGCGCGCCGGTGTGCGAACAGGCAGGGGGATCAGCCTTCGACGCGATAGTTGGGCGCCTCGCGGGTGATGACGACGTCGTGCACGTGGCTCTCGCGCAGGCCCGCCGAGGTCACGCGGACGAACTGCCGCTCCTTCTGGAACTGCGGGATCGTCCGGCAGCCGGTGTAGCCCATGGCGGCGCGAAGCCCACCGACGAGCTGGTGGATGATGTTGGTGATGGGTCCCTTGTAGGGCACGCGGCCTTCGACCCCTTCGGGAACGAGCTTCAGGCTGTCGCGCACCTCCTGCTGGAAGTAGCGGTCCGCCGAGCCGCGCGCCATCGCGCCGAGCGAGCCCATGCCGCGATACGTCTTGTAGGAGCGGCCCTGGTAGAGGACGACCTCGCCGGGACTCTCGTCCGTGCCGGCGAAAAGGGCTCCCAGCATGGCCGCGCTCGCGCCGGCCGCGATCGCCTTCGCGAGATCGCCCGAGAACTTGACGCCGCCATCGGCGATGGCAGGCACGTCGTGCTTCCGGCACTCCTCGACCACGTCGAGGATGGCGGAGAGCTGCGGCACGCCGACGCCCGCAACGACGCGCGTCGTGCAGATCGAGCCCGGCCCGATGCCGACCTTGACCGCGTCCGCCCCCTGATCGATGAGCGCCTTCGCCCCTTCCGCGGTCGCGACATTGCCGGCGATCACTTGCGCGTAGTTGGACAGCTTGCGGATGCGCGCGACGGTCGACAGCACGCCGTCCGAATGGCCGTGGGCCGTATCGACGAAAATCACGTCGGCGCCTGCCTCAAAGAGCGCTTCGGCGCGCCTCACCCCGTCCTCGCCAACGCCGGTCGCGGCCCCGACGCGGAGGCGGCCTTGCGGATCCTTGCACGCCAGCGGATGGCGCGCCGCCTTCTCCATGTCCTTGACCGTGATGAGGCCGATGCACCGGTGATCGTCATCGACGACGAGAAGCTTCTCGATGCGATGCTTGTGGAGGAGACGCCGCGCCTCCTCCATGTCGACCCCTTCGCGCGCCGTCACGACCTTGCGCGTCATGAGCTCGCGCACCGGCTGGCGCGTGTCGGTCGCGAAGCGCACGTCGCGGTGCGTCAGGATCCCCACGAGCCGCCCGTCGCGCCGCCGCACCACGGGAATGCCCGAGATGTGATGCTGCTCCATGAGCGCGAGCGCGTCCGCGAGCGGCTGGTCGGGCCCGATGATGACCGGGTTCACGACCATGCCCGATTCGAACTTCTTGACCTTGCGCACCTCCGTCGCCTGCTTGTCGACCGCCATGTTGCGGTGGATCACGCCGAGCCCGCCGTGCTGAGCCATGGCGATGGCGAGCGAGCCCTCGGTCACCGTGTCCATGGCGGCGGAGATGAGCGGAATTCCCAGCTCGATCTCGCGCGTCAAGCGGGTCCGGAGTTCGGTGTCGGTCGGAAGAACGGACGATTTGGCAGGCTTGATGAGAACGTCGTCGAAGGTAAGCGCTTCGGGAAAACTCATGTCGCCTCCCAGGCGGTGGGCGGCACTATACACGCCGCCCCCCGAGGGGAAAAGCTGCCCTCCTTGACATGGCTCAACGAGTGCGCGCGAATAGGACGGCACTGTGCTCTTCGACCGACGGCACCTAAATCCGCACGGAGAGAATGGCCATGCATAAGACGAAAACCTGGATTCTCGTGGCAGACGGCTCGCGTGCGCGGGTGCTGCTCTCGGAGGGCTGGGGGTCCGGGTTGACGCCTGTCGAGGGCAAATCCTTCGAAATCCACATCCCGCCCACGCGGGAGCTCGGCACCTCCAAGCCCGGCCGCGGCTTCTCCTCGGCCCATGGCCGGCCCTTCGCGGTCGAGACCCGCGCCGACTGGCACCGCCAGGCCAAGGAGAACTTCCTCAAATCCCTGGCCGACGTGCTGGAGGAAGGGGCCAAGGCGCGCGCCTATGAGCGCCTCGTGCTCGTGGCCCCGCCCCAGGCCCTGGGCGATCTCCGCGCGGCGCTCGCCGAGAAGGTCGAGAAGATGGTGGTCGCCGAGGTCAACAAGGACCTGACCCATGTTCCGCTCAAGGACCTGGAGAAACAGCTGGCCGAGGTCGTGCCGGTCTAGACCCCTTTGGGCTTGAATCCTTTGGCCAGGATGTAGATCTCGCGCGATTCGGCGCGGCTCGCCTCCGGCTTCACGCGACGTACGGCCTCGAACCGGGCGCGGAGACCCCGCTCGAACTCGACCTCGCCGCCACCCTGGAAGATCTTGACGAGAAAGGCGCCGCCAGGCGCAAGCAGCGCCTCGGCGAGCGCCAATGCCGTCTCGGCGAGCGCAAGGCTGCGGAGATGGTCGGTCGAGCGGTGCCCCGTCGTCGCGGGCGCCATGTCGGAGAGGACGACATCGGCCGCGCGTCCAAGGACCTCGCGGATTCGCGCCGGCGCATCCGGCTGCAAGACGTCGAGCTCCAGCACCGTGGCGCCCTCGACCGGCTCAAGGGGCTGGATGTCGACGGCGACGATGCGGGCCCCGCTCGAGCGCGGCTTCGTGCGCTCGACCGCGACCTGGGTCCAGCCGCCCGGCGCCGCGCCGAGATCGACGACGGCCGCGCCCGGCCGCAAGAGATGCGCCGAATCGTCGATCGAGAGCAGCTTGAAGGCGGCCCGGCTCCTGTAGCCGCGACGCTCGGCGAGCGCCACATAGGGATCCCTCTTCTGCCGCTCGAGCCAGCGCCGGGAGGAGGGTCTCTCTTTCCGTCTTGTCATCGCGCGCGGGCGACGAGGTCCATGAGGATGCCTTCGCGGAGGCCCCTGTCGGCGACGCGCAGCCGCTCGACCGGCCACAGGCGGCAGATCGCGGCCAGGATTGCCGTGCCCGGGATGACGAAATCGGCGCGCGCATCGAGGATGCAGGGATGAGCCACCAAATCCTCGTAGTCCATGGCCAGCAGGCGATCCGCGACCGACCACGCATCCTCGATCGCGAGGTGGACGCCGTCGACGCGCGCGCGATCGTAGCGCGGCAGCTCCATGTGGATACCGGCCAAGGTCGTGACCGTGCCCGAGGTCCCGAGCATCTGAACGGCCCGCTCGCGCACCCGCGCGCCGATGCCGTGGCGGGATTCGAAGGGCGCCAGGAGCCCGCCCACCTCCGCCACCATGGTCTCGTAGACCGCCGGCGTGATGGCGCCGCTGCCGTGGCGCTCGCTCAACCCGACGACGCCACACGGCAGGGACACGGTGTCGATGATCGCCGGGACCGGCCCGGTCTTGAGCCAGACGACCTCCGTGCTGCCGCCGCCGATATCGAAGAGAAGGCCGTAGGGTAGCGCCTGATCGAGGAGCGGGGAGCAGCTCGCGACCGCGAGGCGCGCCTCCTCCTCGGCCGAAATGATCTCGAGGTCGAGGCCGGTCTCATCGGCCACGCGCTCGAGGAAGGCCTCGCAATTGGCCGCGCGCCGGCAGGCCTCGGTCGCGACATGACGCGAGTGCGTGACGCCGCGCCGCCGCATCTTGCCCGCGCAGATCCGCAACGCCGCGAGCGTGCGGTCGATCGCGGCCGCGCCGAGCTGGCCGCTCTGGCCGAGCCCCTCGCCCAGACGCACGATGCGGGAGAAGGAATCGATGACCTCGAAGCCGCCCGCGCGCGGGCGCGCGACGAGAAGACGGCAATTGTTGGTGCCGAGGTCGAGGGCCGCGAGGACCGCCCCGCCCGATCGCCCCTCTCGGCCGCCGTCATCGCCAGGCTGCATCGGGCCTCCGCCTGTCGCCACACTTTCTTATAGTCGTCTTATATCGGTCACGGAGGACATGACAATATGCGCCTCCCCCGGCAAGCGGCGCCGGCCGCGGCCGCGCGGGCCGATCGAAACGATCTATTCAATCTTTTCGGCCTATGCTAGGCAAAGCCTCTCCGCCCAAGGGAGATTCACTCCCGGGCGGCTTCTCGCGGCTGGCCCCTTGGGGGATCGTCTAACGGTAGGACAGCGGACTCTGACTCCGCTAGTCTAGGTTCGAATCCTAGTCCCCCAGCCAGCCAAATTCTCAGAATCCGAGCCCGACACGATCGAGCCACGCGCGGACAGGCGGGAAAGATTCCCGCTTCATGCGCGAGCGCGCGATGGAGGAAGCACGCCACGCAATATGAGAAAGAGGACGATCTTCTAGGAAATGTCCGAGCGTTCGCTTGCGTAGGGCGTGATCACGAATCACCCGACCCCGATTTCGTCGTCGCCTCGGCACGCGCACGGCCCGCCTCGGAATCGCGCGCGAAGAGAGTCTTCCACGCGGCATCGCTCACGAACGCGTCCGGCCTGCCGGCGGCATCGGTCGGCACCGGCGGCTTGACCCGCGCCGAGGGGCGATCCGCGATCCTCTCGACCCAGCGCTTCACGTTCGGATAGGCGTCGATGTCGATGCCGTGCCCCTTGGCGACACGGCACCAGGGAAAGGCCGCGATGTCGGCGATGGAGAACTCGTCGACGATGAAATCGCGCGCGTCCAGGCGCCGGTCGAGGACGCCGTAAAGCCGCTCCGCCTCGCCGCGATACCGCTCGACGGCATAGGGCAGGTCGATGCCGCGCCGCGGCGCGTAGCTCACGAAGTGCACCGCCTGCCCGACCAGCGGGCCCTGGCTCGAGGTCTGCCAGAACAGCCAGGTGAGCGCGTCGAGGCGGCGTTCCGCGTCGCGCGGCAGAAGCTTGCCGGATTTCTCCGCGAGGTAGAGGAGAATGGCGCCCGATTCGAAAACAGCGACGGGCCGGCCCGCGGGCCCGTCGGGATCGACGATCGCGGGCACGCGGTTGTTGGGGCTGATGGCCGAGAAGGCGGGAGTGAACTGCTCGCCTGCCGTGATGTCGACGGAGACGATCCTGTAGGGGAGGCCGATCTCCTCCAGCATCATCACGATCTTCCGCGTGTTGGGCGTGGGGTAGTAGAAAAGATCGATCATCCCTCGCTCCTCACGGCGCGGGTGGCTGGCGGGCCACGACGCCGTCCGCGATAAGCGACGCGATCCGAGTCTCCGCGAGGCCAAACTCGCGGAGAATCTCCTCCGTATGCTCGCCCAAGCCTGGCGCGCCGCGCCGGATCTCGGACGGCGTCTCCTCGAACTTGACGGGCGGGCGGGCTTGCCTGATCTGCCCCGATCGCGGGTGGGCGTATTCGACGATCGAACCGTTGGCGACGACTTGCGGGTGATCGACCACCTGGCTTCTCAGAAGGACGGGCGCGCAGGGAACGTCTTCCGCCTCGAGGCGCGCGATCCACTCGGCGCTGGTCGCCGTCAGCAGCGCGTCCTGGGTCAGCGCCAGGCGATCGTTGACATGCCTGTCCCGCGCGGCGGGCGTGCTGAAGCGCGGATCGGTCAAGAGGTCCGGCCGGCCGAGCGCGCGCGTCAAGCCCGCCCACTCCTTGTCGTTCATCACGGCGACCGTGAGGTAGCCGTCCTTCGTCTCATAGATGAGGTCGATGAAGCTGGCGGCTTCCGCGTGCTTGCTCGCCTGGTCGGGATAGGTCTGCGAGCCCATATCCGACGCCCAGAGGAAGCCGAGGATCGAATCGAGCATGGCGACCTCGACGTGCTGCGCCGTGCCGCTCCGCTCACGCGCAAGAAGCGCGGCGGTGATCGCTTGCGACGCGGTCAGCGCGCTGATCTTGTCGGCGAGCACGGTGCGGACGAGGCGCGGCCGCGCGTGGTCGGACCCGGCCTGGATCGTCGTGAGGCCGGTCAACGCCTGGATGATCGGATCGTAGGCCGGCTTCTTCGACCACGGGCCCGAGGCGCCGAAGCCGCTGATGGACACATAGATGAGGCGCGGCGCCGCCTCCCGCATGGCCGCGGGGCCGATGCCGAGCCGGTCCGCGACACCGGGCCTGAAGTTCTGCACGAGCACGTCGGACGCGCGCGCGAGCTCCTTCAGCAGCGCCTGGCCGTCCGGCTTCTTGAGATCGATCGCGATCGAGCGCTTGCTGCGGTTATTGTTATGGAACATCGCGGCGATGCCGCCCGCGCGATTGCCGAGCGCCCGCACATGGTCGCCGCCCGCGGGCGTCTCGACCTTGAGGACGTCCGCACCCTGGTCTCCCAGGATCATCGTCGCCCATGGCCCGGACAACATGGTCGTGAGGTCGAGAATCCGTATGCCATCCAGGGCGCCCGCCATGTGAACCTCGCTCCGTCGAATGCGTGCTGCCAAATGCGCGCCGCGCCGATATTTGGGTCGGGAATATAAAACAAAACAATATCTACGAAACGAATTGATTGTTCTGTTTCTTAGAACCATCATCAAAACCATGGCGCTCAAGCACCTTCATCGCATGGCCGTCTTCGCCAAGGTCGTCGAGCATGGCTCGTTCTCGGCCGCGGCCAGCGCTCTCGGCGTGTCGAAATCGGTCGTGAGCCAGCATGTGCGGGACCTGGAGCAGGCCACCCAGGTCCGGCTTTCAACCGAAGCACCCGCTCCGTCACGTTGACCCAGGACGGCCGCGCATTCCTCGAGCCCTGCCAACGGATCCTCGAAGAGTCCGAACGCGCGTTTCGCAACCTCGACAGCGTCCAGCGATCACCGGAAGGAACGATCCGCCTCACCCTGTCCTACAATCTCGCGCTGTCGTTCGTGATCGACCGGCTCGCCAAGTTCCGGACCATTCACCCGCGCATCGAGCTCGACGTCGTCGTCGAGGATGCCTTCCTCAACGTCATCGAAGAACGCATCGACGTGGCACTCAGGACCGGCTGGAACACGGACTCGGGACTTTATGCCGTCACGCTTGCCTCGTTCCGGATGATCCTGTGCCTCGCGCCCGCCTTGCTCGCGGATCACGCGCCACCCAAGCGACCGGACGATCTGCTCACTGTGCCGTGGATCAGCTCGACGAACCTCGCCAACCCGGACCGGCTCGTGCTCGCGCACGGATCTGGCCAGCGCCGCACCATCAAGCTCGTGCCGGCCATCAAGACGAACTCCGGCATCGCGACGCGCGCCTTCGTCGAACGGGGCGCGGGGCTGGGCCTTCTGCCCGACTATGCGGCGGCGGAGGGACTCGCCAGCGGTGCGCTCATCCACGTCCTCCCCGATTGGCGCGTCCGCGACGGGGCGATCGTCGCTGTCTTCCCGCATCGAAGCCCGATGCCGCGGCGGACTCGCGTTCTCATCGATTTTCTCAAGGCGGAGTTCAAGCAACGCCCTTGGTAGCCGCCTGCTTCGATGCGGCGGCCGGTCGCCGCCGTCGCTAGGCCGATGCGAACAGCTTTCGCGGGAAATCGGCGAAGGTCTTGGCCCCCGTGGCCGTCACGACGAAGGATTCGCTGACCACCAGCCCATACTTGTCCATCCACAGGGCGGGGATGCAGTGGAACGTCATGCCTTCCTCGAGGACCGTCTTGTCGCCGGGCCGGAAGCTGCAGGTCAGTTCGCCCCAGGTCGGCGGATAGCCGATGCCAACGGGATAGCCGATGCGCGACTCCTTCTCGATGCCGTAGCGCGCGATGGTCGTCCGCCAGGCGTTCTCCAGCTCTTCGCAGCGCGTGCCGGGCTTGACCTTGTCCAGCACGGCATTCAGGCCTTCCGCGATGATGTTCGTCGTGTCGACGAGCTTTTGCGCGGGCTTGCCGATATGGACGCAGCGCGAGAGGGGCGAATGGTACCGGTGCCGCACGCCGCCCATCTCGATATAGAAGATCTCGCCTTCCACAAGGGGCGCGTCGGTCCAGGACAGATGGGGCGCCGAGCACAGCTCGCCCACCATGGCGTTGGGAGGCTTGCACGGGAACGTGCCGCCGAATTCGGACGTGCCGGCGGTGGTCACCTTGTAGAGCTCCGCCATGACGTCGCACTGGCGCACGCCCACCCCTGCCTTGTCGATCGCCGCCTGCATGGCCGCGCCCGCGATCTTTCCCGCCTGCATGAGGAACGATATCTCGCGTTCCGATTTCTTCATCCGCACCCAGTTCACGAGCAGGAAGGCATCCTCGAATTTGGCGTTCGGCAGCCCGCCGGTCAGGATCTCGTGCCAGCGCGCCGTGTAGTAGTAGTCGTCTTTCTCGACTCCGATGCGGCCCTTGTCCCAGCCGCGGTCCTTGATGAGCTGCACCAGGAGCTGCATGGGATGGCGTTCGGCCGATGCCACGAATCCGTCCGGATAGGGGACGACGTTCGCGTCCTTCACGAAGGCCGTGAACTTGGCGCCCACGGCGTCCATCTTGCGCACGAAGATGATCGGCTCCTCCTGCGCCTGTGACACCACGACCATCTGCGGCGTATAGAAGGACCAGCCGTCGTAACCGGTCAGGTAGAATTGATTGGCCGGGCTCGCGACGAGAAGAAGGTCGAGCCCGCGCTCCGCCATCTTCTTCTTCGTCCGCGCCACGCGCTCGAGATACTCCGACCGTTCGAACAGCGTCATCGTGCCCCCCTTCGCTCCATCGCGGAAAATCTTGGATCGCGCATTCGAGCGGGTCCAATGGAATCTTGAAGGATGGCGCCATCGGGCGGCCTGCGCCCCCTTGCCACCGCGCATTTGCGATTCGAGAGGATTTCGAGGATCGTATCGGACGTGCCATGGTTAGGGATGTCCGGCCGCGCCTCGGCGATGCGCGGCCAAGGAGGAGGGAGATGCCTGAAGGATCAATCGGTGGGATGGCGCGCGCATCGTCGGATATTTTCGCGGCCGACTTCAAGGACACGCCCTATTGGTGGGAGGCGGCACCGCGCAGCCCCGCCGTGCCGGAAGCGCCGCCCAAGGTCGCCGACGTCGCCATCGTGGGCTCGGGTTTGACGGGCCTCAATGCCGCGATCGACCTCGCCCGCGCGGGCCGGAGCGTCGTGGTGCTCGATTCGGAGGACCTCGGCCATGGTGCCAGCACGCGGAACGCCGGCTGCGTCGGCCAGACCTTGAAGCACAGCTTCCGCGATCTCGAAAAAGGGTACGGCACGGATTACGCGATCGCGGTCTATCGGGAGATGAAGGCCGCGTTCGATTCCGTCGCGGAGCGCGTCGAGGCAGAGCAGATCGACTGCGGCTTCAAGGTTTGCGGCCGGTTGATTCTGACGAGAGCCCAGCGTCAATACGACGACCTCGCCGGCGAGTTGGAGGCGCGCCGAAAGCACCTCGGCACCGAGTTCTCGATGATTCCGAAATCCGCCGTGCGCGACGAGATCGCGAGCGATCTCTACGGCGGCGGCGCCATCGTTCCGGGCCTCGGCTCGATCCATCCCGGCCTCTATCACAAAGGCCTTCTCGACCGGGCGCGCTCGGCGGGCGTCACCCTCATCGGCCGCACGCCGGTGACCGGCATCGCGGGCGACGGCAACGGCTTCGAGGTCACGACGACGCAAGGGACGTGCCGTGCCCGCGAGGTGCTGGTCGCGACGAACGGCTATACGGGCGCCCTGCTGCCGTGGCTGAGGCGCCGGATCATCCCCTTCGATGCCTACATGATCGCGACGGAGCCGCTCCAACCGTCGCTCATGGCGCAACTGTTGCCCACCGACCGGACCTACCTCGACCACGTCCACGACGTGATCACGATCCGCCGCTCGCCCGACGGGACGCGCATCCTGTTTCTCTGGCGCACGGGCACGAGGCCCAGCACCGCGCGGAAGAAGAGCGCCCAGCTCCACGCCGATGTCACGCGCATCATTCCGGAGGTGGGCAAGCTCAAAGTCACCCATTCCTGGACCGGGCGCTGCGCCGGCACCTTCAATCTGTGGCCGCACCTCTTGAAGCGCGACGGCATCCATTTCGCGGGCGGCTACTGCTTCGCCGGCCTGCCCATGGGCACCTATCTCGGCCGCAAGGCGGCCCAGCGCATCCTGGGCAAGCCCGAGGCGCGCACCATCTTCGCCGACCGCTCCTTCCCGCTCATCCCAGGGCATGTGGGTAACCCCTGGTTCATGCCGATCGTCATGCGCTGGTACGGCCTCGCCGATCGCTGGCAGAGCCGCTAGAGCCCGCACCCATCAGCCCAACGACCGCTGGGCGCTTCCAGCGCCGCGGCCCCTTCGCTAATCTCTTCCGGCTCGATGGTGGGGGTCATTCGAGCGCCTGGGGCGAGGAACCGCGGCTCGCGCGGTCGCCTGTCACAATCCAATGGGCATCATCCGTGGGACCCCCTTGAGTGTGGTGCGGCCGGACGAGCCGTCGCCCGTCACGCGATGGGCGGACGCATCGCCGCCATCGCACGCCGATGACAGACGGAAACAACCATGCCTCGGAGGAGACGCCCATGACGTCGAAAGGCCTTCTCACCATCCTCGGACAGGTGGACATCGGCCAGTTCTGGCCGGCAACGAAAGGAAACAACTCCTCCGACGGCGACACCGTGCACATGAAGGTCGACCCCGCGACAGCTTTCATCTTCAGATCGCCGTCGAGCACGAAGCTCAAGCACACGACGGTCTTCACCGGCGCCTACGTCAACGACCACGGCAAGAAGAAGAACGTCATCACCTCGAAGAGCGAGATCAAGATCCGCCTTCAGGGCATCGACACGCCGGAGCTCCACTATCCCGTCATCGCCACCTGGCACCCGTCGAAGAAAGGGAAATTCGGCAACGAATTCCGCCAGACCTACGGGGCTGGGGCGGCGAACGCGCTGCATGCGCACCTGAAGGCGTTCACCGCGGGCAGCAGCACCATCGTCCAAGCGACGTTCCAAACCCAGATCGACCGGCCCCAACAGGCGATCGATTCCCATGGCCGGTTCGTCGGCGACATCCTCGTCGGCACGGCGGCCGCGAAGAGCATCAACACCTGGCTCGTCGAGAACGGCTGGGCCTATCCGATGCTCTACGACTCCATGACCGCGCAGGAGGTCGCGACGATCATCGCCGCCTGGAAGGCGGGAAAGGCGATTGCGGGGCGCGCGGGCAAGGCCTTCGACAAGGCGCTCCGTCCCTTCGATCCCTCGATGAACGTCAACAACGCCAAGCTGCCCGATGGCGGGAAGACCAACTTCCCCAAAATTTTCCGTCGGCAGGCCACGTTCTGGGCAGGGGTCGCGGGACCGCTCACCGCGAGCGAATTCGTCGCGGCGATCAACAAGGGCGCCAAGGGGAAAACCGACAAGGCCTATGCGACGGCCTATTTCCTCAAGAACGCGGACAAGCTCGACCGCTCGAAGCGCGTCACCCTCGCAAGCCAGATCGGAGCGCAGGGCCAGACGAAGTTCTCGCCCGACGAACTCGTCTTCAGCGAGGACCCATCGACGCTCTACGATTCGGGCGGCACGCCCATCAAGACCTGGTGACAAGCACCGCGCAGCGGGCCTGAGCGGCGCGGCATTGGCGCCGCGTCAGGATGTCGGCTGGCTGCCATCGGGTGCCGCGCGGAAGAGTCCGAGGCGCCTCATCCCGGCCGCGATCAGCACCGTGCCGAGCCCCCAAGCGCCGTTCACGAGAAGCGCAAAGCCGATGATCTTCGCCTGCCAGCCGCCGGCAACCGGCTGGCCCTTGAGCGGCAGGACGATGAACAAAGCGACGGCCGAGGGAAGAAGCGCGCCGAAGACGATGGCGGCGAGCCAGGCGCGGCCCCGCTCGAAGCGCGACCGGAGGACCTCGAGCATGACGATCCCCCAAAGCCCGCCGAAGAAAGCCGAGGACAGGACAGCGGGCACACCGAAGGGCGCCGTGGGGCTCCAATTGTAGGGCGCGCGCGGTCCGTCGAAGAGAAGGTAGAAGACAGCGACGACCCCCTGGTGGAACACGAGCACCGCCAGGGCACCTGCGATGAATCCCAACGCCCAACGGTTGGGACGGGACGGGGTCATGGCCACTCCTCCCTCATGCATGGAGGGCCAGAAGAATAGCGAGCGAGTACCCGCCACGACCAGCGGCAAGCGGAGGGCAAGCGGCGGGCGTGCCCGAACCGTCGATCGGCGGCACGGGTTCGGCTAGTCTCCTCGCGGCGGGCATCCGCCCATCGTCAAAACATCCGGAGAATCTGGTCGTGGCGAAATCGAAAGCTCACATCGGCGCGATGTTCGGCGCCGCCAAGGTCAAGACCTTCCTCGGCCTGCCTGCGGCAAGCCCCAAAAAGCCGATCCGTGCCAAGGCCGCCATCTTCGGCATCGCCTCGGCGACGCCCTACGCCCATGTCGGCCCCTACTGCAAGGACGCGCCCAAGGCGATCCGCGCCGGCATCGCGGGCTATGCCGCCAATGTGCTCCACATGGATTTCGATCTCGGCGAGTCGATCTTCCCCGGCGGCAAGATCAACGCGGTCGACTTGGGAAACCTGCCCTATGACGCGCGGGACTTCGCACGCAATCGCGCGCGCGTGCGCGAGACGACGGCCCGCGTGCTCGATGCGGGCGCGGTGCCCATCCTGCTCGGCGGTGACGATTCGGTGCCGATTCCGCTCTTCCAGGCCTATGAAGGGCGCGGCAAGTACACGATCCTCCAATTCGACGCACATATCGACTGGCGCGAGGAGGTGCGCGGCGAGAAGTGGGGCCTGTCCTCGACGATGCGCCGTGCCTCCGAGATGGGCCAGATCGACCGCATCGTGCAAGTGGGGCAGCGCGCCATCGGCTCCGCCCGCCCGAAGGACGTTGCCGACGCCAAACGGTGGGGCGTCAAATTCTTCTCGGGCCGCGACGTCGCGGCCAAGGGAATCGGGCCGGTCATCGCCGCGATCCCCAAAGGGGCCAAGGTCATCATCTCCTTCGACCTCGACGGACTCGATCCGACGATCATGCCCGGCGTCATCGGACGGGCACCCGGGGGCCTCGGCTATTGGGAGGCCGTCGAAATCATCCACGGCGTCGCGCGGAAGGCGCGGATTGCCGGCGCCGCCTTCGTCGAGTTCGTTCCGCCGTTGGATATCGACGGGATCAGCGCCATGACCGCGAGCCGGCTCGTCGCCCATACCCTCGCCATCGCGGCGCGGCAGACCTAGTCCCGACGCAAAGACGGGGGAGGCCGACGGAGGCCGGTCGACGATGGGACGCCTTCGGCCCGGGGCGTCCTCCCTGTTACAATGGAGGTTCCGCGCGGGAGGCGATTGTGGATGATTTCATCGGCGTCCGCGGCGTGATCGAGCCGCGACGTCTCAAGGAACTGTCCGAGCGCTCCGATCTCAGGGGTGCCGTGCAGGCCGCGAGCCATGTGGGCGCCATCGGCGCCAACAGCTATCTCCTCTCCCTTGCCTGGGGAAGCTGGTGGGCCGTGCCGTTGTTCTTCCTCCAGGGCATGCTGCTCGGCCATCTCTATGCGGCACTCCACGAATGCGACCACAACACGGCCTTTCGCAGCCGCTGGGCCAATCAGTGGCTCGGCCGCGTCTTCGGTTTCGTCATCCTGTTCCCGAGCGATGCGCACAAGTGGCTGCACTTCACCCATCACCGCCACACCCAGGATTTCGAGCGCGACACCGAGTTGCTCCCACGGAAACCGTTCGCCAATGCGTGGCAGTTCCTCTGGATGTTCTCGGCGGTCACCTACTACTACCACCACGTCGCCTCGATCGTCGGCTACGCGGCCCGCCACATCCCCGAGACAGCGTTCACCGCGAGCCAGCGGAAGACGCTCGTCATCGCTTCGCGCATCCACCTGGCCGGTTACGCAGCCGTCGCCGCCAGCGCCGTCTGGCTCCAATCCTGGTGGCCCCTCACCTATTGGATCGCGCCGATGGTCGTGGCCAAGTGGACCTATTACTTCCAAGGCCTCCTGGAGCACACCGGGCTCACCCAGATCCAGAACACGCTCGAAAACACGCGCAGCTTCAAAACCAATCCGTTCATGCGCTGGCTCCACTGGAACATGGTCTATCACACGGCGCACCACACCTTCCCGAGCGTGCCGTTCTTCCGCCTGGCGGAATTGCACCGGGAGGTCGAGGCCAAGTACCCGCACCCGCTTCCTGTCGTGACCTATTTCGGCGGCACGCTGGCGCTCGTCCGCGCGCTGTTCCGTGCTTCCGAACTCGAGCTCGTGGCGGCGGAGGATGCGGCCTATGCGCGGCGCCACGGCCTCGCTTCCGCGGCCGACTGATCGTCGCATCGCGCAGTCCCGGCGGCGCCGAATGGCCTTGCCAAGGAACCGCCCGGCCCGCCAGAGTCGGGACTCGAGCGAACCCCCAGCCGGAGGAAGTCATGGATCGCAACTCGGTCGCCTGGCGGGGTGTGATTCCGGCCCTCGTGACGCCGTTCAAGGCGGACGGCGCCATCGACGAGGGCGCGTTCCGCGCCAATATCGAGCGCATGCTCGCCGCGGGCTGCCACGGCATTCTCGTCGGCGGTTGCACCGGCGAGTTCTGGGCGCTCACCACGGATGAGAGGAAGCATCTCGTCACCCTTGCCGTCGACGCGGTCAAGCGCCGCGGCACCGTGCTGGCCGGAACGGGCGCCATCACGACGGCCGAGGCCATCGACCTCACGCGCCATGCGGAACGCGCGGGCGCCGACGGTGCCCTCATCCTGCCGCCCT
Organism: Alphaproteobacteria bacterium; assembly: GCA_046349515.1. Taxonomy (GTDB): domain Bacteria; phylum Pseudomonadota; class Alphaproteobacteria; order CADEGL01; family CADEGL01; genus JBGPGW01. Next base: position 14,548 of record JAXMCE010000026.1, read on the forward strand.
ACTTCGTCCAGCCCTCGGCCGACGACATCGTCGAGCACTATCGCGCGATCTCGGCCGCGAGCGGCATCCCGATCTGCCTCTACAACATCCCGAGCGTCGCGGCCAACGCCCTCCTGCCTGCGCTCGTCGAGCGGCTGGCGGAGGTGCCGAACGTCGTCGCGATCAAGGAAAGCTCGGGCGACTGGCACAATTTCTACCGCACGCTCATCACGGTCGAGGACCGGCTCCGCGTGTTCTGCGGCCCCTCTTCCGTCTTCGGCGTCGCGGCGACCGCCTTGGGCGCCGTCGGCCACATCGACTGCTTCCCCAATTTCTGGACCGAGCCCATGGTCGAGATGTGGCGCGCGGCGGAGGCGGGCGAGATGGCGCAGGCGCGGGCACTCCAGGCCAAGGGCCGGGCGCTGACCGATCTTTGCATCGCCAACGGGCGCAACCTCTACTGCTCGACCAAGGCCGCGATGAACGCGCTCGGCTTGCCGGGAGGATTCCCGCGCCTGCCGCTTCGCCCGCTCGACCCGGCGCAGGACGCGGATCTCCGGCGCGGCCTCGTGCGCCTCGGTTTCGCGGTCGAGGTCGCCCAAGCCGCGCAATAGGACACCATCCCAGGGAGGTTCCGATGAACGTCATTTCGCCCAAGGCTCCGGCGACGCTTCAGCCCCGCCGCTACAAGCAGAACTTCGGCGAGTTCATCGGCATCGGCGCGAACGGCAACCTCTGGGTCGAGGATTGCGACGTGAAGGCGCTCGCGGACCGCTTCGGCACGCCGCTCTTCATCATCAGCGAATCGCAGCTTCGCCACACCTACCGGCAATTCCGCGACGCGTTCCGCAAGCACTACCCCGATGTCGAGATTCTCTTCGCCAACAAGTCGAACAACGGACTCGCCATCCGCCATGTCATGAACCAGGAGGGCGCCGGCGGCGACTGCTTCGGCGTCAACGAGATGTACCTGGCGCTTCTCGCGGGCACCGATCCCAAGACGCTCGTTCTCAACGGCTCGAACAAGGAGACCGAAGAGCTCGAGATGGCGATCGCCAACGGGCTCTGCATCAACATCGACGCGACGGACGAGCTCGATCGCATCGATGTGATCGCGCGGCGCCTCGGCAAGGAGGTCGACGTCGGCATCCGCCTCAAGCTCGACCTCGAGCCGCTCACGAACCGCACCGGCGTCGTCATGCACGGCGCGGGCGGGACGTTGAAGCAGCAGAGCGATTCGACGAAGTGGGGCATGACGCGCGCGCAGACCGTCGAGATCGTCACGCGCGCGAAGGCGATGCCGCACATCCACCTCTCTGAGACGCATTTCCATCTGAGCCGCATGTCGAACGACCCGAACGACTTCGCGGTCATGGCGCGCGAAATGGTGACGTGGTCGGGATACATTCGGGAGAAGACCGGCTGGATTCCGCCGTCGATCGACATCGGCGGCGGCTGGACCTTCGGCAAGCCTTACGGGACGGGGCCGAACAAGCAGATGGACGACGCGAAGGCGCCGACGCCCGACGACTACGCCCGGCTCTGCGCGGCCGCGATCAAGGACGAGGCCCAAAAGCTCGGCCTGCCGCTGCCGAAACTGAGGCTCGAGCCGGGGCGCGCGCTCTCCGGTCCCGCGGGCGTCGCGGTGGGGCGCGTGGGCGCGGTCAAAAAGGGCGAGAAGAAGACCTGGGTCAACATGGACCTCTCGACGAACCATCTCTCCTGGGCCGCCATTCTCGACTGGTACTACCACGCCGTGCCGGTGGTCGATGCCGGCGCCGCAGGGACCGAGACGGTCGATCTCGTGGGACCATTGTGCAACTCGGACGAGGTCGGCCCGCATCGGACGATGCCCACTCTGAAGCGCGGCGACTACGTGGCTTTCCTCGACGCGGGCGGCTACACGGAGTCGTGTGCCGCGCGCTACAACGCGCAGCTCCTCCCGGCCAGCATCATCGTCGCGGGCGATCAGGCGGACGTCATCACGGAGCGCGAGCAGCTGAAGGACATCGCGGGCCGCTTCCGCGTGCCGGCGCGGCTCCTCGCTGCGTCCTTCGCGCGCTGAGGATTTGAGACCTGCAAAGGCGAACCGACGCGGGGTGTGACGAATGACCGCTGGCCCCGTGCAATTGCCGCCTGGCGACCGGGTCGTCCTCGTGTCCGGCGCCAATCGCGGCATCGGCCTTGCGATCGCGAAGCGCCTCCATGCCGACGGCTATCGCGTCTCGCTCGGCGCGCGGGACATGGCGGCGCTCGAGAAGGCGACGGTCGGCTTCGATCCGGCGCGCACCCTCCTCCACCCGTTCGATGCGCTCCGCCCCGAATGCGCCCCGCCCTGGGTCGAGGAGACGCTCGCGCGCTTCGGCGCGATCGACGTCCTCATCAACAACGCGGGCATCCTTCGCCGCGTCACCTTCGAGGAGGGCGACGAGGCCACGCTTGACGAGCTCTGGGCCGTCAACGTCAAGGCCGCGTTCCGCATGATCCGCCTCTGCCTGCCGCACCTGAAGAAATGCGGCCATGGCCGGATCGTCAATTTGGCATCGACGGACGGCAAGCGCTTTCGCGACTCATCGAGTTCGCTCGGCTACGTCATGACCAAGCATGCCGTCGTGGCCATGAGCCATGCCGCACGTTTCGCCGGGTGGGACGACGGCGTGCGCTCGACGGCGCTCTGCCCCGGTGCGGTCGAGACCGACCTTCTCCGCGGCCTTCCGGGCGTGACTCCGGCGGGCAGCCGCATGTCGCCCGACACGATCGCGGCCGTCGTCGCCCTCATCCTGTCGATGCCGAACAACGCATCGATCGCGGAATTTCCCATCAACGCACGG
>JAXMCE010000027.1:0-15467 GCA_046349515.1 Alphaproteobacteria bacterium
TGTCCGCGGGCGTACCGAGCCGCCCCGCCGGGATACGCTCGAGCAAGCGCTTCGTTTGGTCCTCCGAGAGAACTGCCGTCATCGGCGTCTCGATGAAGCCGGGTGCGATGCAGTTGACCGTGATGCCGCGCGTCGCAACTTCCGCCGCGAGCGCCTTGGTCATGCCGATCATCCCGGCCTTGGCGGCCGCGTAGTTGGCCTGGCCCGGATTGCCGGTGACGCCCACGATCGAAGTGATGCCGATGATGCGGCCCCAACGCCGCTTCATCATGCCGCGAAGCGCCGCCCGCGCCAGGCGGAACCCGGCCGTCAGGTCGACGTCGAGCACCGTCTGCCAGTCCTCGTCGCTCATGCGCATGGCGAGCGTGTCACGAGTGAGACCGGCGTTGTTGATGAGGATGTCGAGCTTGCCGAAGGCCGCCTCTGTCCCCTTGAGGAGCGCATCGGCAGCTCCGGCGTCAGCCAGGTTCGCCGGCACGATCGCACACCGCGCGGCCAGGTCAGCCTTGAGCGCCTCGAGCGCATCAAGACGTGTGCCGGAGATGACGACCTCCGCGCCTTGCGCGTGGAGCGAGCGGGCGATCGCAGCGCCGATGCCGCCGCTCGCCCCCGTGACCAAAGCCACTTTTCCGTTCAGTTGGAACACGTCGCCCCCTATGTCGTCTTGAGGAAGGCTTCGATCTCGGCCGGCGTGCCGATGGCGCTCGACGCGAGATCGCGGTCGATGCGGCGCACGAGGCCCGAGAGGACCTTGCCCGCGCCGATCTCGACGACCGTGTCGACGCCCGAGGCCTTCATGTAATGGACGCTTTCGCGCCAGCGGACGAGGGCCGTCACCTGCTCGACGAGAAGGCGGCGGATAATTCCGGGATCCCTCACCCCCTCGGCGGTCACGTTGGCGACGACAGGCACCGCGGGCGCATTCATCGCGACGGCGGCGAGCCGGTCCTCCATCACGCGCGCGGCCGGCGCCATCATGGCGCAGTGGAAGGGCGCGCTCACCGGCAACATGACGCAGCGCTTGGCCCCCTTGGCCTTGGCCAGCTCGACCGCCCGGGCGACCGCGGCGGTGGCGCCGCTGACCACGACCTGCTCGTCGCTGTTGTCATTGGCGGCGGCGCAGACCTCGCCCGCCGCCGCTTCCTCGACGACCGACCGGACCCCGTCGAGACCGAGACCGAGGATCGCCGCCATCGCCCCCTGCCCCACGGGCACCGCCGCCTGCATGGCCTGGCCGCGCGCCTTCAAGAGCCGCGCCGCGTCCGCGAGCGCGAAGGTCCCGGCGGCGGCAAGGGCCGAGTACTCGCCGAGGGAGTGGCCAGCGACGAAGCGGACCGCGTCGGCGAGGACGAGCCTGCCCTCGCGCTCGAGCACGCGAAGGACCGCCATGCTCACGGTCATAAGGGCCGGCTGGGCATTCTCGGTCAGGACGAGGTCGGTTTCGGGCCCCTCGAACATGAGCCGCGACAGGCGCTGCTTGAGCGCGTCGTCGACCTCCTCGAAAACCTCGCGGGCGGCAGGGAAGGCCTCCGCCAGGTCGCGGCCCATGCCGACGGCCTGGGAGCCCTGGCCGGGGAAGACGAATGCACGCGCCATGTATCTGAAACGCCGTCCGAATTGGTGTGGCACAGTGATAGCGTCTGAGAGGGGTGTGTCAAGCGCGGCTCCGGGGCGCGGGGCCAGGCCGGTCCCGGGGCTGGGAAACGGGGAGAACCCCTTGCAGTGGCGGCGATTTCCTGTATAAAGCGGCCGCTCACGCCAGCCTTGTGCGGGCCGAAACGGGGACCGTGCCGGTTCCCGGGCATACGCACTGATGGGGTGAGTCAGCCAAGGAGCGTCCATGGCCTTTTACGAGAATGTGTTTCTCGCGCGGCAAGATATCTCGCCCGCCCAGGTCGATGCGCTGATCGAGCGCGCGACGGAAATCGTGACCACCGGCGGTGGGACCGTCGCGAAGAAGGAATATTGGGGCCTTCGGAACCTCACCTTCCGTATCAAGAAAAACCGCAAAGCCCATTACGTGCTTCTGAATTTGGATGCGCCGCCTGCTGCCGTGCAGGAGCTTGAGCGCAACCTTGGCATCAACGAAGACGTCCTGCGCTACATCACCGTGCGCGTCGAGACGCTCGAAGAAGGCCCGTCGGCGATGATGCGCCGCGATCGCGATGATCGGGGCGAGTTTGGCCGGGGCGATCGTGGCTTCGGGCGCGACCGCGGCTTCGGACGCGATCGTGGCTTTGGCCGTGACCGCGGCTTCGGGCGCGACCAACGGCCGCCGCGCGGCGAGCAGGAACCGGCGCCGGCCGCTGAGGGAGAGTCGACATGAACGAAGGCAGGCGGTCCGGTGGCGGCGGGAGTGGCGGCGGCGGTGGGCGTCGGCCTTTCTTCCGGCGGCGGAAGAGTTGTCCCTTCTCCGGCCCCAACTCACCCAAGATCGACTACAAGGACATTCGTCTTCTCCAGCGCTTCATCTCCGAACGCGGGAAGATCGTTCCAAGCCGCATCACCGCGGTGTCGACGAAGAAGCAGCGCGAGTTGACGCGGGCGATCAAGCGGGCGCGGTACCTCGGCCTCCTTCCTTATTTGATTCACTGAGCGGGCGCGCCCGGCGGCCCGATCCGCAGGAGCCGGCGCAACGCCCGCGGGATCCTGGGGCCCCGCCGCTCGAAGGCCTCGTCCCTTCATGACTGCCAAATACGCACTTCCCGTGGCCGGCGGCATCTTGAGCGGGGCGATGCTCGGCGCGCTCATGACGGGAGTGCCCGCCGCGATGCTCTTCCTCTACGCCGTGCCGCTTCCGCTTTACGTCGCGGGCCTTTCCCTCGGCACGGGCGCATGCGCCCTGGCCGTCGCGGCCGGAACCGCGGCAGCAACGTTCATGGGCGGCATCACTATGGGGGGACCGTTCCTCGTCCTCTTCGGTGCGCCTGCGGTCTTCATCGTCTGGAAAGCGCTGTCGTCCCGGACGACAGCGACACAGGAGATCGAATGGTATCCGGTCGGTAACATCCTCGGCTGGCTGGCGCTTTTCGCGCTCGCCGGCATCGTCGCGGCGGCGTTCGCCGCCGCTGGGTCCGAAGGCGGGTTCGAAGGGGAAATCCGGCGGATGGTGCCGGAAGCGGTCAATCTCCTTTTCGAGGGCCCTGTCCCGCCGGAGCTCGCGCGGCGGATCGAGCAGTGGGCGAGGCTCTTCCCGGCCATGCTGGCCATGGTCTGGATCGCGATGACGGCCTTGAACGCGGCGCTCGCCGAGACCGTGCTCGCCCGAAAGGGCCGCGCCAAGCGGCCGCAACCCGCCTGGCTGTCGATCGAGGCGCCTGGATGGACCCCCTATGCGTTCAGCGCCGCGGTCATCCTCGGTGCGATCGGGCCGCCGAGCCTCCGCTTCGTCGGAGAAAATCTGGCGCCCGTCCTGGCCATGCCTTATTTCTTTGTCGGGGTCGCGGTGGCACATTCTCTCGCACGGCGCCTGCGGACCCCGGCATTGGCTTTAGTAATCTTCTATATGATATTGATCTTGCTCGGATTTGTTGCCATGGTTCTAGTTGCGGCGCTGGGCTTTGCCGAGATGTGGCTTGGGCTCAGGCGGCGCGCGGGTGCATCCGGGCGCCCATAGGAGGTCTTGGACGATGCAAGTGATCCTGCTCGAACGAATTGAGCGGCTCGGCAACATGGGCGACGTGGTCAACGTGAAGCCCGGCTTTGCCCGCAATTTCCTTCTTCCGAAGAAGAAGGCGCTGAGGGCGACCGACGAGAACCGCGCGCATTTCGAGCGCCAGCGGGCCGCGCTCGAGGCCGCCAACAAGGAGCGGCGCGAAGCGGCCGGAGAGATCGCCGGGAAGATCCACGGCATTTCGGTCCTTCTCATCCGCCAGGCCGGGGAGACAGGGCAGCTTTACGGCTCGGTCAGCGCCCGCGACATCGCGGATGCCGTCACGGCCGCGGGCACGACGGTCGGCCGCCAGCAAGTGCTCCTCGACCGGCCGATCAAGACGCTCGGGCTTTATCCGGTTCGGATCGCCCTCCATCCCGAGGTGATCGAATCGGTCACGATCAACGTCGCGCGGAACGAAGAGGAAGCCGAACGCCAGGCGCGGGGCGAGGTCATCACCGGGGCGCCAACCGAGGAAGAGGCGCCGCCCGAACTCACGGCCCCGCCGGCGAGCGAGGGCGAAGGAGAGGCCGAAGCCGCGCCCAAGAAGGGCAAACGCCAGCGCGCGCCCAAGGACGAGGGAGCGTCCTAGGAGAATCCGCAGAAGCGGAATGTGGGCTCGCCCGTCGAAGAGGTGGGGACGGACGTAGAGGAAGGGTTGGGACATGCTGTTCGGGCAACTGGCCCAGCATGTCGTCCGAATTGGGACGCTCACCGTCGTCGATGCGAACGGCGTCGCGCATCGCGCCGGGCACGGCTCGCCACCGGCCGTGACAGTGCGGCTCCACGATCGCTCGCTCCACTGGAAGCTGTTCCTCCACCCTGAGCTCCATCTCGGCGAAGCCTATATGGACGGCCGGCTCACGATCGAGGACGGGACGCTTCGCAACCTGTTCGAGGTCATCAGCCTCAATTATGGGCGCTATCGCGAGGCGCCGGTCCATCGCGCGTTGCGGCGGCTGAGCCGCCTTCTCCGCATCATCCACCAGCACAATCCGGTCGCGCGCGCCCGGAAGAACGTGGCGCACCACTATGACCTCTCGGGCGAGCTCTATCGGCTCTTCCTCGACAAGGACATGCAGTACTCCTGCGCCTACTTCTTGAGCGAGAACGACAGCCTCGAGGCAGCGCAAGACAACAAGAAGCGGCACATCGCCGCGAAACTGCTGCTGCGCCCGGGCCAGCGCGTGCTCGACATCGGCTCGGGTTGGGGCGGGCTCGGCCTCTCTCTCGCGCAAATGGCCGAGGTCGACGTCACCGGCGTGACGCTCTCGGCGGAGCAACAGAGGGTAGCCGAGGCGCGGGCGGCCCAGGCCGGGCTCTCGGACCGCGTGCGTTTCCGCCTCAAGGACTACCGCGACGAGCACGGCCAATACGACCGGATCGTCTCGGTCGGCATGTTCGAGCATGTGGGCGCCAAGCACTATCGCGAGTTCTTCCGCAGGCTGAAGGCGCTCCTCAAAGAGGACGGCGTCGCCCTCCTCCACTCGATCGGCCGGATGGAGCCGCCCGGCCATACGAGCGCGTGGCTGAGGAAATACATCTTCCCCGGCGGCTATACACCGTCCATGTCGGAGGTGCTGACGGCCATCGAAGAGGCCGGGCTCTGGGTCACCGACATCGAGATTCTGCGCCTGCATTACGCGGAGACGCTCGCCCATTGGGCCAAGCGCTTCGCGCACAACCGCGAGCGCATTAGGGCGCTCTACGATGAGCGGTTCTGCCGCATGTTCGAGTTCTACCTCACGGGCTGCGAGGCGGCGTTCCGGCACTGCGACCAGATGGTCTTCCAGATGCAAATCGCGCGCCGGCACGACGCGGTGCCGATCGCGCGCGACTACATCACGGATTGGGAGCGCGCCGGGACCAATGCGCGCTCGGCCGCGGCGTGACGCGCACAAGCGTCATCCACGAAAGGTCTGTCGGAAACTTGTCCCCACTATTATCATCGTGTGCGCATTTGTCCTGTGCGTAGCGCGCGCGTCGACAATTTGGCCATGTTCACGCACGATCATTCCTTGCTAGGGTCCGCGCCCTTCCCCGACGGCGACCTTCGTCGCCGCCATCACCGCGTGGATCGATGAGCCAGACCGTCACACCGTTCCCCAACAGCCGGGACGACGCCACCACCTATCGCACGCCGCCGCACAACTTCGAAGCCGAGATGGCGCTCTTGGGCGCCATCCTCACCAACAACCGCGCCTACGAGAAAGTCTCGGAGTTCCTCCTGCCCGAGCATTTCGCGGACGCGGTGCACGGCCGCATCTTCGCGGCCGCGTCCCGGCTCATCGAGATGGGCCAGATCGCGGACCCCGTGACCCTCAAGAATTTCTTCGAGACCGACGGCAACCTCGACCAGATCGGCGGGACGCAGTACCTCGCGCGCCTCGCGGCCTCGGTCGCGACGCTCGCCAACGCCGGCGACTACGGGCGCACGATCTACGACCGCTTCCTCCGCCGCCAGCTCATCGCCATCGCCGAGGACACGGCCGATCGCGCCTACGACTACGACATCTCTGTCAATGCGACGAACCAGATCGAGCTGGCCGAACAGGCTCTGTTCGAGCTCGCGACCTCCGGCCAGTACGGCCAGGGCTTCCGGCCCTTCAAGAGCGTGCTCACGAACGCTGTGCAGATCGCCGAGGCCGCCTACAAGCGCGAAGGCCGGACGACGGGGGTCTCGACCGGCTTCACGGGCCTCGACGCCCTCCTGGGCGGTCTCCACAAGGCGGAGCTGATCGTGCTCGCGGGCCGTCCCTCCATGGGCAAGAGCGCGCTCGCGACCAACATGGCCTTCCATGCGGCGCGCAGCTACCGGGAGGAGCCGGACGGGACAGGCGGCCGGCGCGCGGTCGATGGAGCGGTCGTCGGCCTCTTCTCGCTCGAGATGTCGGCCGAGGAGCTGGGCACGCGCATCCTCTCGGAAGAGTCCAGGATCCCCTCCCACAAGATCCGCAAGGGCGAGCTCGGCCCGAACGATTTCCCGGCCATCGTCACGGCGTCCCAGACGCTCTCGAAGGTGCCGCTCTTCATCGACGACACGGCCGCCCTTTCCGTCTCCGCCATGCGGACGCGCGCCCGGCGCCTGAAGCGCCAGCACGGCCTTTCGCTCATCGTCGTCGACTATCTCCAGCTCCTGCGGCCCACGATCGACAGCCGGCCCGAAAGCCGCGTCCAGGAAATCTCGGAGATCACCCGCGCGCTCAAGGCGCTCGCCAAGGAGCTCGACGTGCCGGTCTTGGCACTCTCCCAGCTTTCCCGCGCGCCCGAGCAGCGCGAAGACAAGCGCCCGCAGCTGGCCGACCTCCGCGAATCGGGCACGATCGAGCAGGACGCCGACGTCGTGATGTTCGTCTACCGCGAGGAATACTACCTCCAACGCCAGCGCCCGCCCGAAGGGACGGACAAGCACGACGAATGGGCGGCCCAGATGGACAAGGTCCACAATCTCGCGGAAATCATCGTGGCCAAGCAGCGCAACGGTCCGACCAATACGGTCAAACTGTTCTTCCGTCCGGAGCTGACCAAGTTCGAGGACTACCAGGCCGAAGATCATCTGCCCGACCATCCGTCCTAGGGTTCCGATGGTCGACAGCCACGGCTCGGGAGCGATCCTCACCATCGATGTCGGCGCCGTCGTCGCCAACTATCGGACGCTCCAGGCGCGCCTTGGACCTGTCCCCTGCGCCGCCGTGGTCAAGGCCGATGCCTACGGGCTTGGCCTCGCGGAGGTCGCACCCGCCCTCGCGGCCGCGGGCTGCACGACGTTCTTCGTCGCCCATCTCGGGGAAGGCGTGGCGCTCCGCGCGCACCTGCCGAGCCCGGAGATCTTCGTCCTCAACGGGCCCGGCGAGGGTGAGGAGCGGATCTTCGAGGCCCACGACCTGGCGCCGGCCCTCAATTCCCTCGTCCAGATCGACCGCTGGGCGCGGTTCTGCCGCGAGCGTGGCAGCCGCGCCGCCATCCTCCACATCGACACGGGCATGTCGCGCCTGGGCCTGCCGGAGGACGAAGTCGAGCGGCTCGCCGGCGATCCCGGCCGGCTCGGCGGGATCGACCTCCGCTACGTGATGACCCACCTCGCCTGCCCGGAGGAATCGAACCACCCGATGAACGAGGCGCAGCTTGCGGCGTTCAACGCCGTGCGCGCGCGGCTGCCGAAGATGCGCGCTTCGCTCGCCGCCTCTTCGGCGATCTTCCTCGGACCGCGCTACCACTTCGATCTCGCGCGTCCGGGCGTCGCGCTCTACGGCGCCAACCCCACGCCCGACCGGCCCAATCCCATGCGCCCCACGATCACGCTCGAGGCGCCGATCCTCCAGCTCCGCGAGATTGACCCGCCCCGGACGGTTGGCTACGGTGCCGCCCACCGCGTCGCCCGGAGGACCAAAATCGCAACGATCGCAATCGGTTACGCGGACGGATATCTGCGGTCGCTGAGCGGGCGCGGCCTCTGCCATATCGCTGGCCATAGGGTGCCTGTGGTCGGGCGCGTCTCCATGGACCTCACCACCCTCGACGTGACCGAAGTTCCGGCCAGCCTGATCGAACCGGGCCGCCTCGTCGAAGTCGTGGGCCCCAATCACCCGGTCGACGCCGTGGCGGAGGAAGCGGGCACCATCGCCTACGAGATTCTCACGGGCCTCGGCAGCCGCTACCGGCGCCGCTACGTGCGCGGGGACGCGTGAGCGTGCCGATCCTCGCCCCCATCGGACGGGTCGTCCTCGGCTTCCTCGCCGCGGCGGGGCGCCTCACCGTTTTCGCCCTCCTCGGCCTCTATCACTGCATCCGGCCGCCCTACTATCTCCGGCTCACCGGGCACCAGATGGTCGAGATCGGCTACTACTCGCTCCCCGTCGTCGGCATGACCGCGATCTTCACGGGCATGGTGCTGGCGCTGCAAAGCTACACGGGCTTCGTGCGCTTCAATGCCGAATCGGCGATCGCGACGGTCGTCGTGCTCTCCATGACGCGCGAGCTCGGGCCGGTGCTGGCAGGGCTCATGGTCGCGGGCCGCATCGGCGCCGCCATGGCCGCCGAGATCGGCACCATGCGCGTGACCGAGCAGGTCGACGCCCTCGTCACGCTCTCGACCAACCCATTCAAGTACCTGATCGCGCCGCGCCTCCTCGCCGGGCTCCTCATGCTGCCTTGCCTCGTCGTCGTCGCCGACATCATCGGCGTGTTCGGCGGCTACATCATCAGCATCTACAAGCTCGGCTTCAATCCGGCGACCTACATCAAGAACACGCTCGACTTCATGAAGACGATCGACGTGGTCTCGGGCCTCGTGAAGGCCGCCGCTTTCGGATTCCTCGTGGCGCTCATGGGCTGCTACCACGGCTACCACTCGAAGGGCGGCGCCCAGGGCGTGGGCCAGGCGACGACGAACGCGGTCGTCTCCGCCTCGATCCTGATCCTTGCGTTCAACTACATGATCACCGCCCTCTTCTTCGGCACCTGATGGCCATGACGAGCGGCACGCCCAAGATCCGCATCCGCAACCTGCATAAGTCGTTCGGACCCAAGGTCGTGCTCAATGGGCTCGACCTCGACATCTGGCCCGGCGAATCCGTCGTGGTGATCGGCGGCTCGGGCACGGGCAAGTCGGTGCTGCTCAAGTGCATTCTGGGCCTTCTCGAGCCGGAGGACGGCAGCATCACGGTCGACGGCGAGGAGGTCGTCGGCATGCCCACCAAGGAGCGCGAGCGGGTCAACCGCAAGTTCGGCATGCTGTTCCAGGGCGCCGCCCTCTTCGACAGCCTCTCGGTGTGGGAAAACACGGCTTTCGGCCTCATCCAGGCCAAGGGCATGGCCGCGCACGACGCTCAGCCCATCGCGCTCGCCAAGCTCGCGCAGGTGGGGCTCGGGCCCGAGGTGGGCCCGCTCTCGCCCGCCGAGCTCTCGGGCGGCATGAAGAAGCGCGTCGGCCTCGCCCGCGCGATCGCGACCGATCCCGAGATCGTGTTCTTCGACGAGCCCACGACCGGCCTCGATCCCATCATGGGCGACGTCATCAACGACCTCATCGTGAAGACCGTGCGCGAGCTCGGCGCCACCGCCCTCTCGATCACCCACGACATGGCGAGCGCGCGCAAGATCGCGAACCGCATCGCCATGCTCTACCAGGGCACGATCATCTGGGCCGGGTCGGTCGCCGAGGTCGACCGCTCGGGCAACGCCTTCGTCGACCAGTTCATCCATGGCCGCGCCGAGGGGCCGATCAAGATGCAGGTCCGGGCTTGAGCGCGCGCGCGACGGCCGCGGAACTGTCAACGATCCGACATCGTTTTGCCGAAGACGTGTGCTTTGTTGCCGGCAGCACGTCGGAGCGGATCCGCGCGGCCTTCGCAACCGTCGCGCGCGAGGACTTCCTCGGGCCGGGACCGTGGCACATCGTTCACCCCTTGGGCGGCTACTGGACGACGGCGGACGACGATCCGCGCCACGTCTATCACAATGTCGTCATCGCCATCGACCGGACGCGCGGTCTCAACAACGGCGAGCCGTCGCTCTGGGCACGATACTTCGATGCGCTCGAGCTCGCGCCCGGCGCGGCCGTGCTCCATGTCGGCTGCGGCACGGGCTATTACAGCGCGATCCTGTCCGAGATCGTCGGCCCCGACGGGCGCGTGCTTGCCGTCGAGATCGACAAGGAGCTGGCGTCCCGCGCGCGCGACGCCCTCGGCCGCTATCGCCGGATCGACGTGCGGCATGCCGACGGCTCGAGCCTCAGTGAGAGGGAGATGGACGCGGTCATCATCAGTGCCGGCGCCACCCATGTCCTGCCCCAATGGCTCGACGCGCTCAGCGAAGGCGGACGTCTCGCCGTGCCTTTGACGACCGATCGTCGAGGCGGCCTCACGCTCCTCGTCACCCGTCGCGGCGAACGGTACGCCGCGCGGAGCATTGGCTGGATCGGGATCTTTTCCTGCGCCGGCGGACGGAACGCCGAAGCCGAGGCACGGCTTGCCGCCGCGATCGGCAAGGGGCACATGGACATGATCCAGTCGTTCCGGCGCGATTCCCATGCCGCCGACGGGGCTTGCTGGCTGCACGGCCCGGAGACGTGCGTCTCCATGCGGCCGGTTCATTAGGACAGGAGTGACCGTGGCGCGACCGGCCCCACGCTATGTCTGTCAGCAATGCGGCACGGTCTTCCGCAAATGGGTGGGCCGCTGCGAATCCTGCGGTGGCTGGAACTCGGTCGTCGAGGAAGCGGTGCCCCAGCGAAGCCCCGGCGGCTTGAAGCCGGCCCGCGGGACAGCGGGTGCCCCCGTGCTCGTCTTCGAGGACTTCAAGGGCGCGACGAGCGACGTGCCGCGGCTCGCGACGGGCATCGCCGAGTTCGACCGCGTGACGGGCGGCGGGCTGGTGCCGGGCTCGGCCCTCCTCGTCGGCGGCGATCCCGGCATCGGCAAGTCGACGCTCCTCCTCCAGATCACCGGTGCGCTCGCCAAGCGCGGCACGGAATGCGCCTACATCTCGGGCGAGGAGGCCGTCGACCAGATCCGCATGCGCGCCCATCGCCTGGGCCTGAGCCAGGCGCCGGTGGCGCTCGCCGCGGCGACCGACATCCGCGAGATCGCGGCGACGCTCGACCGCGCCGATGGTCCCCGCGTCGTCGTCATCGATTCGATCCAGACCATGTTCGTCGACAACCTCGAATCGGCGCCCGGCACGGTCGCCCAGGTGCGGGGTGCGGCGCAGGAGCTCATCCGCCTCGCGAAGAGCCGCGGCTTCAGCATCCTCCTCGTCGGCCACGTCACCAAGGAAGGCGTCATCGCCGGCCCCAAGGTGCTCGAGCACATGGTGGACACGGTGCTCTACTTCGAGGGCGAGCGCGGCCACCAGTTCCGCATCCTGCGCACGGTCAAGAACCGCTTCGGACCGTCCGATGAAATCGGCGTCTTCGAGATGACCGACGCGGGCCTGGTCGAGGTGCCGAACCCCTCGGCCCTCTTCCTTTCCGAGCGCCAGCACGGCGAAGACAGCGTGAGCGGCTCGGCCGTCTTCGCCGGGATCGAGGGGACGCGGCCCGTGCTCGTCGAGATCCAGGCGCTCGTGGCGCCGACCGCCTTCGCGACACCGCGCCGCGCCGTCGTCGGCTGGGACTCGGCGCGCCTTGCCATGGTGCTCGCGGTGCTCGAGGCGCGCTGCGGCCTCTCGCTCGCCGGGCGCGATGTCTATTTGAACGTCGCGGGCGGGCTCAAGGTCTCGGAGCCGGCGGCCGATCTCGCGGTCGCGGCGGCGCTCGTCTCCTCCGTCACGGGCACGCCCATGCCGGCCGAGACGGTCGCCTTCGGCGAGATCGGCCTCGGCGGTGAGGTGCGGGCCGTCAGCCAGGCCGATGCGCGCCTCAAGGAGGCGGCCAAGCTCGGCTTCAGCCGCGCGCTCGTGCCGCGCCGCCGGAAAGAAGGCCCCCGGCCCGACGGCATCCAGTTGCGGGAGATCGCACGGCTTGCCGACCTCGTTGGCCTGTTCGACGCGGATCAGCAGGCGCCGCGCCGCGGCGGGTCCCGGCCATGAGCGGCCTCGCCCTCACCTCCGCCGACTACGTGGTCTTCGGCGTGCTCGCGATCTCGGCGCTCTTCGCCTTCAGCCGGGGATTCGTCCGCGAGATGGCCTCGATCGGCACCTGGGTCGGCGCGGCGTTCGCGGCTCTCTACGGATTCACCAAGCTCCGCGCGCTCGCGCACCGCTTCATCCATCCCGACTGGCTCGCGGACATCGGAACGGCGCTGGGCCTCTTCTTCCTGGCCTTCATCGCCATCTCGCTCGTCACGCGTCCCATCCTGGCCCGCATCGAGACCAGCGAATTGCGCGGCATCGACCGGCTCTTGGGGCTTCTCTTCGGCTTCGTGCGGGGCGCCATCCTCATCAGCCTGGCCTTCCTCATGGTGAGCTGGCTCATTCCTGCCGACGACATGCCGCTCTGGGTCAAGAAGGCGCGCACCTTGCCCTATGTGGAACAAGGTGCGGCGACGCTCCGTGCGCTGGCCCCCCGCGCCTCCGATGCGATCCATCCAGGCGGCGCGAAAGGCGCTGCACCGGGAGAGGAGAAAGGCTATAAGACGGAGGAACGCCAGGAGATGGATCGGCTGTTACAGACCAACCAATAAGAGACGCCGCCGCTCGATGCTGACAACACACCCCTACGACGACGACCACCTCCGCGAGGAGTGTGGCCTGTTCGGCATTTCCGGCCATCCGGACGCGGCGGCCCTCACGACCCTCGGCCTCCATGCGCTTCAGCACCGCGGGCAGGAGGCCGCCGGCATCGTCAGCTATGACGGCGAGCAGTTCCACAGCCACCGCGCGCTCGGCCTCGTGGGCGACATCTTCGGCTCGGAGGCGGTGATCCGCCGCTTGGGCGGCCCGGTCGCGCTCGGCCATGTGCGCTATTCGACCGCGGGCGACACGGTCGTGCGCAACATCCAGCCGCTCTTCATCGATTTCGAGTTCGGCGGCCTGGCGCTCGCCCACAACGGCAACCTCACCAACGCGATCTCGCTCCGCCGCGAGCTCGTCCGGCGCGGCTCCATCTTCCAGTCCACGACCGACACCGAGGTCATCTGCCACCTCGTCGCGACGAGCGCCAAGCACAAGCTGCTCGACCGCATGGTCGATGCGCTCCGCCAGATCGAAGGCGCGTACTCGCTGGTCGCGCTCTCGCGGAAGAAGCTGATCGGGCTCCGCGATCCTCTGGGCGTGCGGCCGCTCATCCTGGGCCGGCTCGACAATGCCCATATCCTCACCTCGGAGACCTGCGCCCTCGACATCATCGGCGCCGAGTTCGTGCGCGACGTCGAGCCCGGCGAGATCGTGGTCATCGACGAATCAGGCGTGCAGAGCTTCCAGCCCTTCCCCCAGCAGCGCCGGCGGTTCTGCATCTTCGAATACATCTACTTCGCGCGTCCCGACAGCATCGTCGAGGGAAGCAACGTCTACGAGGCGCGGAAGCGCATCGGCGCCGAGCTCGCACGCGAGGCGCCGGTCGCGGCCGACGTGGTCGTGCCGGTGCCGGATTCGGGCGTGCCGGCGGCGCTCGGCTTTGCCGCCGCCGCGGGCCTGCCCTTCGAATACGGCATCATCCGCAACCACTATGTCGGGCGCACCTTCATCGAGCCCGAAGACCGCATCCGCCACCTGGGCGTGAAGCTGAAGCACAACGCCAACCGCGCGCACATCGAGGGCCGGCGCGTGGTGCTGGTCGACGATTCGATCGTGCGCGGGACGACCTCGCGGAAGATCGTCGAGATGGTGCGGAGCGCCGGCGCACGCGAAGTCCACATGCGCATCTCGAGCCCGCCGACGACCCATTCCTGCTTCTACGGCATCGACACGCCCGAACGCGACCAGCTCCTTGCGGCCCAGAACGACGTCGCGGAAATGGCGCGCCTCATCGGCGTCGACAGCCTGGCCTTCATCTCGATCGACGGCCTCTACCGCGCCATGGGCCAGCGCCAGCGCAACGCGCTGGCACCGCAATTCTGCGATGCGTGCTTCACGGGCGACTATCCGACAGCACTGACCGACATGACGGATGGCGTCGGCGGACAGCAGCTTTCGCTCCTCGCCGAAATTGCCTGAGCGGTGCCGATGCCGGCGCACGGGTCGGCGCACGCGACGCTGAGGACGCAACCGTGACCGGCCGTCTCAAGGACCGAATCGCCGTCATCACGGGGGCCTCGCGCGGGCTTGGCGCCGCGATCGCCCGGCGCTTTGCCGCGGAGGGCGCCCACCTCGTTCTCGTCGCGCGCACGACCGGCGGGCTCGAAGAGGTCGACGACGCCGTGCGCGCGGCCGGCGCGAGCGCGACCTTGGTACCCTTGGACATCGCGGACTATCCGGCGCTCGACAGGCTCGGCGCCTCGCTGTTCGAGCGCTATGGCCGCGTCGACGTCCTGGTCGGCGCCGCCGCGAGCTTGGGCACGCTCACCCCCATCGGCCATCTCGACCCGCCTGTCTGGGAGCGGACGATCGCCGTCAACGCGACGGCCCATTGGCGGCTGCTGCGGAGCCTCGATCCGCTCCTGCGGGCCTCCGGTTCGGGGCGCGCGATCTTCGTGACGGACGCGGTCGCGCGCGAGGCGCGCGCCTATTGGAGCGCCTATGCCGTGAGCAAGTCGGCGCTCGAGACGATGGTGAGGCTCTACGCCAACGAGATGGCGCGCACGCCCGTCCGCGTCAATCTGGTCGATCCGGGACCCCTGCGCACGAAGCTTCGCGCCGAGGCCTTTCCCGGCGAGAATCCGGCGGAGGTGCCGGCTCCTGAATCCGTGACCGACATCTTCGTCGCCCTGGCCGAGGCCTCCTCCACGCGCCACGGCGAGTTGATCCGGGTGAATGCGTGAGGTCGCACCATGATGAAGCTCTACGTCGCTGAACGGTCGGGAAACAGCCACAAGGTCCAACTGTTCCTCTCGATTCTGGGCCTCGCCTACGAGACGATCGAGCTCACCTATGACGAGACGTCGCTCAAATCGTCCATGTTCCTTACGAGGAATCCGCGCGGACAAGTCCCCTTCCTCGACGTCGAAGGACAGGGCATCTGGGATTCCCAAGCCATCCTCGTCTATCTCGCGCGCGCCCATGGCGGCGAGCGGTGGCTGCCCCTCGACCCGTTCGGCATGGCCGAGGTCATGCAGTGGCTCGCCCTCTCGGAGAACGAGCTGCTCTTCGGCTTGGCGCAGCTGCGCATCATGCGCCGGTATCGCAAGGGCAACGAGCCGCTGGTGCTGACCCAAATGGAGCGCGCGATCGGCTACGCGCAACGCGGCCTTCGCGTGATGGAAGGCCGGCTCGCCCAGCA
>JAXMCE010000028.1:0-13817 GCA_046349515.1 Alphaproteobacteria bacterium
CCGGCCATCACGCACGTCTTCGCGGTCCATGTCGAGACGACGAGCGGCATCCTCAATCCGATCGAGGAGATCGCGGCGACGGTGCGGCGGCATGGCCGGCGTCTCCTCGTCGATTCGATGAGCGGCTTCGGTGCGCTAGCGATCGACGTCAAGACGCTCGGGATCGACGCGCTCGCGGCTTCGAGCAACAAGTGCCTCGAAGGCGTGCCGGGCGTGGGTTTCGTCGTATGCGAGAGGCAGGCGCTCGAAGGGACCAAGGGCAACGCGACGGCGCTCTGCTTCGATCTCCTCGATCAATTTCAGGTCATGGAAGCGACGAAGCAGTGGCGTTTCACACCGCCCATCCATGTGATCGTTGCCCTTCATCAGGCGCTTGCGGAGCATGCGGCCGAGGGCGGGGTCGCGGGACGCGGGGCACGCTACGCCGCCAACCGCAAGGTGCTTGTGGACGGCATGCGGGCGCTTGGGTTCGAGACGCTTCTCCCCGACCGGCTTCAGGCGCCGATCATCGTCACCTTCCGCATGCCGAGCGACGGGAAGTTCGTGTTCGAGGCCTTCTACGACAAACTCAAGGCGCGGGGCTACGTCATCTATCCCGGCAAATTGACGGTCGCCGAATCGTTCCGCATCGGTTGCATCGGGCGGCTCGACGTCCAGCACATGCAGGGTGCGGTCGAGGCGGTCCGGGCGGTGATGGCCGAGATAGGCGTGGCCCACGGCCGCGCGCGCCGGGCGGCCTAGGGAGGCGCGCCATGGTCACGGTCAACGGACGGCACTACCAGTGGCCCGGCCAGCCCGTGGTCGTCCTGTGCGTCGATGGCTCGGAGCCCGGCTACATCGAGGCCGCCATCGCCGCGGGCCGCGCGCCGTTCTTCGCGCGGGCGCTCAAGGATGGGACGAACCGTGTCGTCGATTGCGTGATTCCGAGCTTCACGAATCCGAACAATCTTTCGATCGTCACGGGCGTCCCGCCGTCGGTCCACGGCATCTGCGGCAATTATTTCTTCGATCGCGAGGCCGGCGCCGAAGTGATGATGAACGACCCCAAATTTCTCCGCACCGGCACGATCTTCAAGGCGTTCCAGGATGCCGGCGCCCGTATCGCGATCGTAACGGCCAAAGACAAGCTGCGTCGTCTTCTCGGCCACGGTCTCGCGATCGGACCGGAGCGCGCTGTCTGCTTCTCCTCCGAGCATGCCGACAAGGCGACTCTGGCGGACAATGGCATCGAAGGCGTGCTGTCGTTCGTCGGGCGTCCGCTGCCGAGCGTCTACAGCGCCGCACTCAGCGAATTCGTGCTCGCCGCGGGCGTCGCTCTCATGGAGCGCGACCGGCCGAATCTCATGTACCTCTCGACCACCGACTACATCCAGCACAAGCACGCGCCCGGCACGCCGGTCGCGAACGACTTCTACGCGATGATGGATGGCTATCTCGGGGCGCTCGACCGCATGGGGGCGGTGGTGGCGTTGACCGCTGACCACGGCATGAACGCGAAGCACAACGGCACGGGCGCGCCCGACGTGATCTACCTCCAGGACGTCCTCGACGAATGGCTCGGCCGGGACCGTTCGCGCGTGATCCTTCCGATCACCGACCCCTATGTCGTCCACCACGGAGCGCTCGGCTCCTTCGCGACCGTCTATGTGGGGGAGGCGAACGCCGTGCCGATGGTGCTCGACCGTTTGCGGCCAATGCCGGGGATCGAGCTGGTGCTCGATCGTGTCGCGGGCTGCAAGCGGTTCGAATTGCCCGAAGACCGGATGGGCGACCTGATCGTCGTGTCGACGAAGCACAAGGTGCTTGGCACGAGCGCCGCGCGGCACGATCTCTCGGGCCTCAAGGAGCCGCTCCGCTCCCACGGCGGCATTTCGGAGCAGAAAGTCCCCCTCATCCTCAATCGCCGGGTGGACGCGCCGGCCGACGCAGCCTTGAGGAATTTCGATGTCTTCGACCTGGCCCTCAACCATGTCCGCTAAGCCCGCCCGAGCCCCGTCCACGGCCCCCGTCCGAACCGAGGCTCTCAGGATCGCCGGCGAGCGCGTCACGACCGGCGCCACGATCGATGTCGTCAATCCCTATAACGGCACGCTCGTCGGCACCGTGCCGCGTGCGACGGCGGATCACGTACGGCGCGCCTTCGACGTCGCCCATGCCTACAAGCCCAAGCTCACGCGCTACGAGCGCCAGCGCATCCTGATCGCGACGGCCGAGGCGATCGTCGCGCGAAGGGACGAGGTCGCGAATTTGATCACGGCGGAAAGCGGTCTCTGCCTCAAGGATTCGCGGTATGAGGTCGGCCGGGCCTTCGATGTCTTCTCGCTCGCGAGCCAGCTCTGCCTTCGCGACGACGGCGAGACCTATTCCTGCGACCTCACCCCGCACGGCAAGGCGCGCAAGATCTTCACGCTCCGCGAGCCGCTCAATGCCATCAGCGCCATCACGCCATTCAACCACCCCCTCAACATGGTCGCCCACAAGATCGCGCCCGCCATCGCGACCAACAACTGCGTCGTCCTGAAGCCGACGGAGCTGACGCCGCTGACCGCCTTGGCACTGGCCGACATTCTTTACGAATCGGGACTGCCGCCGGAGATGCTCTCGGTGGTGACAGGCGCGCCGGACGATATCGGCGACGAGATGATCGTGAATCCGAAGATCGACCTCGTCACCTTCACGGGCAGCGTGCGCGTGGGCAAGGCGATCGCGGCCAAGGCCGGCTACAAGCGGGTCGTGCTCGAGCTCGGCGGCAACGACCCCCTCATCGTCATGGAGGATGCCGATCTCGAGAAGGCGGCGGAGCTCGCCGTTGCCGGCGCCACCAAGAATTCGGGCCAGCGTTGCACGGCGGTCAAGCGCATCCTCGTGGTCGACGCTGTTGCCGACGACTTCGTGCCGCTCGTCGTCGATCGGGCGAAGCGTCTCCGCTTCGGTGACCCCGCCGATCCCGAGACCGATGTCGGCACGGTCATCCACGAGCGCGCGGCCATGTTGTTCGAGAACCGCGTCAACGATGCGGTGCGGCGCGGCGCCTCGCTTCTTTACGGCAACGAGCGTTCGGGCGCCCTCTATTCGCCGACCGTGCTTGACCGCGTGCCACCCGACTGCGAGCTCGTCCGCGAGGAGACCTTCGGCCCCGTGATCCCCATCATCCGGGTGAAGGGGATCGAGGATGCGATCGCGGTCTCCAACTCGACCGCCTATGGGCTTTCCTCCGGGGTCTGCACCAACCGGCTCGACCACATCACCCGTTTCATCGCGGAACTCCAGGTCGGGACCGTCAATATCTGGGAGGTTCCCGGCTATCGCATTGAAATGTCACCATTTGGCGGCATCAAGGATTCGGGTCTCGGCTACAAGGAAGGCGTCGTCGAGGCCATGAAAAGCTACACGACCATCAAGACCTACTCCCTGCCCTGGCCGGCCTAATAAAATCGTGGCCAAACCGGCTGTCTCCGTTTTGTAATACAGACCAACGATAGTGCGCCTGTCGCAAGCCGGCCCATGCCAAGAGGCGGGCGCGGGCGAATGGGTGACGGACACAGGTGGGTTGGCAGGGAGACTAGAGGATGGAACGGTTCGGTAGTGCGCGTTTGCTTCTGACATCGCTCGTGGCCGCGGCCGCCATCGCGGGGCTGGGGGCGGCGCCCGCAGGAGCGCAGTCCAAGTCCAAGGTCAATGTCTACACCGCCCTCGAAGCGGATCAGATCAAGGCCTACAAGGAGTCGTTCGAGAAGGCCTATCCCGATGTCGAGATGGTGATCACGCGCGACTCGACAGGCGTCATCACCGCAAAACTGCTTGCCGAGAAGTCCAATCCCCAGGCTGACGTGGTCTGGGGCGTCGCCGCGACGAGCCTCCTCGTTCTCGAGAACGAGGGCATGTTGATGCCCTATGCGCCGAAAGGGCTCGATTCCCTCAAGCCCATTTTCCGCGACAGCCGCAACCCGCCGAACTGGGTCGGCATGGACGTGTGGGCGGCGACCCTCTGCTTCAATACGGTCGAGGCCGCGAAGAAGAACATCCCGAAACCCGAATCCTGGGCGGACCTGACGAAGCCTGTCTACAAGGGGCAGATCGTGATGCCGAATCCGGCCTCTTCGGGTACCGGCTTCTTCGACGTCTCGGCCTGGCTGCAGATGTTCGGCGAGCAGAAGGGCTGGGAGTTCATGGATGGCCTCCACCAGAACATCGGCGTCTATACGCATTCCGGCTCGAAGCCCTGCAACCTCGCGGGCTCGGGCGAATACGTCATCGGTATTTCATTCGAATACCGCGCCGCGCAGAACAAGCAGAAGGGTGCGCCGATCGAGCTCATCTTCCCCAAGGAAGGCCTCGGCTATGACATGGAGGCGACGGCCATCCTCAAGGGGGCCAAGAACGCCGACGGCGCCAAGAAGCTGGCGGACTGGTCGGTGACCAAGGACGCCAACGAGCTCTACTCGAAGAATTTCGCGATCGTGGCCCTGCCGGGCGTGGGCAAGCCGCTCGATTTCGTGCCCGCCGATTTCGAGAAGCGGCTGGCCAAGAACGACTTTGCCTGGGCGGCGACGAACCGCGACAAGATCCTGGCAGAGTGGACGAAGCGCTATAACGCGAAGTCCGAGCCCAAGAGCTGATCGCCAGCTCGTTCGACCGGGAGAATCTCGTGCCGAGGGAAGCGGCAAGGCTCTCGAGCCAGAGCCGGGAGAAACCCGGCTATGGCTGAGGGCGCGCGCGTGGCGAGGACGCCCTATCTCAGGGTCATCGATGTTACGAAACGGTATGGCACCTTCGAAGCGCTGAGGCATGTCTCGCTCGATGTCGCGGAGGGCGAGTTCGTCTGCTTCCTTGGTCCGTCCGGGTGCGGGAAGACGACGCTGCTCCGTGCCATTGCTGGCCTGGACGTGCAGACCTCGGGCCGGATCGAGCAGGGCGGCCGCGATATTTCGTCTCTCCCTGTCTCCCAGCGCGATTTCGGCATCGTCTTTCAGTCTTATGCGCTGTTTCCGAACCTGACGGTCGCGGCCAACATCGCCTACGGCCTGTCGGCGCGCCGGATGGGGCGGGAGGCGATCGACCGGCGGGTGGCCGAGCTGCTCGCGATGGTGGGCTTGCCAGACTCGGGCGCCAAGTTTCCCGGGCAGCTCTCGGGAGGCCAGCAGCAGCGCGTCGCTCTCGCGCGGGCCTTGGCGCCTTCGCCCGGCCTCCTTCTCCTCGATGAGCCGTTGTCCGCACTCGATGCGCGCGTGCGTCTCCATCTCCGCCAACAGATCAAGGATCTCCAGCGGCGACTCGGCGTCACCACGATCATGGTCACGCACGACCAGGAGGAAGCACTGACCATGGCCGACCGCATCGCGGTCATGAGCCAGGGCACGGTCGAGCAGATCGGCACGCCGCATGAGATCTACCAACGGCCCTCCAGCCGGTTCGTCGCGGATTTCGTCGGCACGATGAACGTGATCGAGGCCGAGTTGACGACGGGCGGTCTCGCCCGCGCGGGGACGCTCGAGCTTCGATGCGCGGTGAACGGCGTCTCGGGCGGTCCGGCCGCCGTCTGTTTCCGGCCCGAGGACATCGTGGTCCGCAATGCGGCGAGCCACGAGGCGAACGTCGTCGACGCCCGGCTCGACGATCTCGAGTTCCTCGGCTCCCACTACCAGGCGCGCCTCGCGATTGGTGCGGGCGCCCTGCCGGTTCTGGCCGAATTTTCGACCAATGCCGTCGTCGATCTCGGCCTCAGGCCCGGTCAGGCGATCACCATCGCGCTCCCACCGGCCCGGCTGCGGGTCTTTCCGCGCGCTCAGCGCTAGACATGTCAACCACGTCGACCGTCCGCCAGCGGGTTGCCAGCGACGAATGGGTGATGCGTGGCGCGGTCGCTCTCGTCGGCGGGGGGCTCCTCGTGGGTGTCGGCCTGCCGCTCTACACGATGCTGTCCAAGAGCTTCGAGGACAAAGCCGGCGCGTTCGTCGGCTTTGCGAACTACGCGAAATACTTCGCGACGCCGGCGCTGAGCCAATCCATCCTCAACAGCATCACGATCTCGTTGGCCGCGACAGTCATCACCGTGGGCTTGGCTTTCGTCTTCGCCTATGGCCTGACCCGTTCCTGCATGCCGGCCAGGAGGCTGTTCAAGGCGATCGCGCTCATCCCGCTGCTCGCGCCCTCGCTCCTGCCCGCCATCGCGCTCGTCTATCTCTTCGGCAAGCAAGGGCTGCTGAAAGGCATGCTCTTCGGGCAGGACATCTACGGGCCGATCGGGATCCTCATGGGCGAGGTGTTCTACTGCTTTCCCCACGCGCTCATCATCCTCATCACCGCCCTGTCACTCTCCGACCAGCGCCTCTACGAGGCGGCGCAGTCGCTCCGGGCCAGCGCGCCTCGCATCTTCTTCACGGTCACGATTCCGAGCGCGCGCTACGGCCTCATTAGCGCGGCTTTCGTGGTCTTCACTCTCGTCATCACCGATTTCGGCGTGCCGAAAGTCATCGGCGGTTGGTACGCCGTGCTGGCGACCGACATCTACAAGCAGGTCATCGGCCAGCAGAATTTCCAGATGGGCTCGGTGGTAAGCGTCCTGCTCATCATCCCTGCCGTCTTCGCCTTCGGCGTCGACCAGTTCGTCCGGCGCCGGCAGGTGGCGCTGCTTTCGGCGCGTGCGGTTGCGTTCACGCCGAAGCCGTCGCGGTTGCGCGACGGGCTTCTCCTCGGATTTTGCGCGCTCGTCGCTCTCGCCATCCTCGCCATCCTGGCCACGGCCGCCGGAGCGTCCTTCGTCAAATTCTGGCCCTACAACCTCACGCCGTGGCTAGGCCACTATGACTTCAGCAACACGGACGGCGGCGGCTGGCTTGCCTATCGCAACAGCATCGAGATGTCGGCTTGGACGGCGCTTTTCGGCACGGCCATCGTGTTCGTCGGCGCCTACCTCACCGAGAAAGTCCGGGGGTTCGTTCTGGGCCGGGCGGCCGTGCACTTCCTCGCGATGATCCCCATGGCGGTGCCGGGCCTGGTCCTGGGCTTGGCCTACATCTTCTTCTTCAACAATCCCGCCAATCCCTTGAACGTCCTCTATCACACCATGGCGATCCTGGTGATCTGCACCATCGTGCATTTCTATACGGTCGCGCATCTGACGGCGGTGACGGCGTTGAAGCAGATGGATCCCGAGTTCGAGGCCGTCGGCGCCTCGCTCAAGGTTCCGGCCTATCTCACCTTTTGGCGCGTGAGCCTGCCGCTCGCGGTGCCGGCGCTCCTCGACATCTCGATCTATCTTTTCGTCAACGCCATGACGACCGTCTCGGCGGTCGTCTTCCTCTACGCGCCCGCGACCGCGCTGGCCTCGGTTGCCGTCCTCAACATGGATGACGCGGGCGACACGGCACCGGCCGCGGCGATGGCGATGATGATCGTCTACACCTCGGCGACGGTACGGGTCTTCCACGCCCTCGCCACGCGGCGCCTTGCCCGCCGCAGCACGGCATGGCAAGGCCGGTGAGGACAGGTCCGCTCGCTACTTCCGCTTTTTCAGGCGAAGCTTCTTCCGCGCTTCTTCCGGCGTGAGCGTGCGCGCACCCATCTCGCGGACGATGCGGATCGCCTTCTCGACGAGCTGGCCGTTCGACGCGAACACGCCTTTCTCGAGATAGAGGTTATCCTCGAGGCCGACGCGGACATTGCCGCCAAGAAGCACCGCCTGCGCCGCCATCGGCATCTGCATGCGGCTGATGCCGAAGCCCGACCACATGGCGCCCGGCGGCAGCTGGTTGACCATGTGCGCCATGGACTGCGTGTCGGCGGGGGCGCCCCACGGGATGCCGAGGCAAAGCTGGAACATCGGCGGATCCTCGATAAGCCCTTCCGCGACGAGCTGCTTTGCGAACCAGAGCTGCCCCGTGTCGAAGACCTCCATCTCCGGCTTGATGCCGAGCTCTTTCATGCGCTTGGCCATGGCGCGCAGGATGTTCGGCGTTTGCACGGCGATGGTGTTGGAATCGCCGAAGTTCATCGACCCGCAATCGAGCGAGCAGATCTCCGGCAGGAGCCGCTCGCCATGGACCATGCGCGTCATGGCATCGACGAGGTCCGTGCCGGCACCGGGCACGGCCGGGTTCTTGTCGTCGACCACGAGGTCGCCGCCCATGCCGCAGGTGAGGTTCAGCACCATGTCGCGGTTGCTCGAGCGAAGGCGGTCCACTACATCGGCGTAGAGCTTGGGGTCGCGTCCGCCCTTGCCGGTCTCGACGTCGCGCACGTGGATGTGGACGATGGCGGCCCCCGCCTCGACCGCTTCCATCGCCGCGTCGGCGATCTGCTTCGGCGTGACCGGGATGGCCGGATGCTTGCCGACCGTGTCGCCGCCGCCCGTGACGGCGCAAGTGACGATGACATCCTGGTTCATGGCGCTCCCCCTTCGTGATGGCCGGCGCCCATAGTACGGGAGGGACCCTCGCGGCGTCGATTGTCCAAGTGGATGGGCGAGGCGGTCCTATCGCCCGCGGAACTCGGCCTTGCGGTCCTCCGTGTAGGCGCGGGCGCCCTCGAAGTAGTCCGGCGAGGCCAGCGCCTTCTTGTAGGCCGGGAGGTCCAGGGTCGCGAGCTTGAGGAAGGCATCGCGGTCTGACAGCGTCTCGGCCGCGCGGATGACTTCTTTCGTCGCGCGGATCGCAAGCGGTGCGCCTTCCGCAATGGCCGCGGCCATCGCGCGGGCGCGCGGCAGGAGTTCGGCATGCGTCACGACCGCGTTGACGTGACCGTATTTCACGGCCTCTTCGAGCTCGAACCAGCGGCTCGTGAGCAGGACCTCGAGCGCGATGCGCCGGGGCAGGAGGTAGGGCAGGCGTTGCGAGCCGCCGGCGTCGGGCACGATGCCGCGCCGGACTTCGGGAAACCAGAAGCGCACGTTCTCGGTCGCGATCACGAGGTCGGCCGCGAGCACGATCTCCCACCCCCCGCCGATGGCATAGCCATTGACCGCGGCGATCACCGGCTTGTTGCAGTCGAGGAGGACGCGCAAGCCCGCGAAGCCGCCGGCGCCGTGGCTGTCGACGTCGCTCACCCCCGCTGCGACCTCGTTCATGTCCCAGCCGCCCGAGAAGAATTTCTCGCCTTGGCCGGTGATGATGGCGACCTGGAGCGAATCGTCTTCCTTGAAGCGTGTGAAGGCGGCCGCCATGGCGTGGCTCATCTCGGCGTTGATCGCATTGGCCTTCGGGCGGTCGAGCGTGATGGTGAGAACGGCGTCCTGGATGTCGAGGCGCAAGATATCGCTCATGGGGCTCCTCCCTGGCGCGGCTTGATGAGGGCGTCGACGATGACGCCGCCCGTGGGCGTGGCGATGTAGGGATTCACGTCCACCTCTCTCAGCACCGGCGCCAAATCCGCGGCAAGGGTCGAGAGGCGCGCGAAGGCGAGAGCGAGGGACTCCATGTCCGCGGGAGACTGGCCGCGGACGCCGCCGAGCAAGCGTCGGATCCCGAGGGAGTCGATGAGCCCCCTCGCTTCCACGGGATCGGTCGGGGCCAGCGCGAACCGCACATCGCGGAGGATCTCGACGAGAATGCCGCCCGCGCCGATCATGACCAGGGGCCCGAACTGTGGGTCGACGACGATCCCCATGGCGACCTCGACGCCGGGCTCCGCCATCGGCGAGACCTCGACCCGCGGGCCGAGGCGCGCGGCAAGGTCGTCATAGGCTCGGCCGACGGCGGCGGCATCGGGCAAGTTCAGCTTGACGCCTCCCACATCGGATTTGTGGTCGATACCCATCGCGGTCTTGAGCACGACCGGCCAGCCGAGGCGCGCGGCGGCCTCGATCGCCGCGTCCCGCGAGGCGGCCACGCTCGATGCCAGGACCGGCAGGCCGTAATCGGCGAGGAGCGCGCGCGTGTCGTCGAGGCCGAGCGGGGATGGATTGGCGAGGCGCGTGAGCCAGCGCTCGCGGGTCGCCGCGCCGGGCCCCGGGAGTGGTGCGAGGGCGGGGCGCGACAGGCTGTCGCGATGGGCGAAGGCGGCGCGGATGGCTTTGAGCGCCGTATCCATGCCGTCGAGGACGGGGATGCCGGCCTGGGACAGTTCCGTCGCGAGAGTCGTGCGCGGCATGCGAGCGATCGTGGTCGAGGCGAGGACCAGCTTGTCCGAGCGAGCGGCGGCGTCCTTGAGCGCGCGGGTGAGGCCGCGCGTCATGTAGTCTTCGAGGGTCATGTCGTAGAAGAACACGCCGGCTGCCGCGTCGGGGTCATCCATGAGCGCGCCAAGGCAGTCGCGATAGACGCGCTCGTAGTCCTTGCCGCTGCCCCAGGCGTCGACCGGGTTGACCGCTTCGAGCCCGTATTCGAGCCGATCCGCGAGCACCGCCCGCGTTGTCTCCGCGATGTCGGCAAAGCGGAGCCCGTAATCCTTGGCGAGATCGATGAGAAGGCCCCGCGCGCCGCCCGAATCGAGGATGGCGGCGAGGCCGCCCGCCGCCGCGCGCTTGGGCGCGGAGAGAAGCAACGCCGTCGCGGCCAGCTCGTCCGTCGAACCGACGCGGATGACGCCGTAGCGGTCGAACAACGCCTGGTAAGCCGCATCATCGCCTGCGATCGCGCCCGAGTGACTTTCGGCAAGCCGCGCCGACAGCGGTGTGCGTCCGACCTTGACCGCGACGACCGGCACTCCGCGGTCCCGCGCCTTCTTTAGCGCCGCGATGAAGGCGGCCGGCTCGCGCACCGTCTCGAGGAAAAGCGCGATGACGCGCGTCGATGGCAATTCGAGCGCGTAGTCCATGTAAGCTGCGACGGTCGTCGCGAGTTCCTGGCCGGCCGAGACGGCGATATTGAACTTCAAGCGAAAGTCGAGCTCGACCATCGCGCAATAGACCGTGCCCGAATGGCTGATAAAGGCGATCGAGCCGGGCTCGAAGCGGGAAATCGGCGCCCAGTTAGCGGCGGCTCGTGCCTCGGGACTGACCCAGCCGATGCAATTGGCGCCGCACATCTCGATGCGTGATGTGCGGGCTTTCGCGGCCAAGCGCCGGGTGAGCGGCGGGTCGCCGTCGCCTTCGAGATAGCAGCTGCCGAAGATGGTGACGGCCCTGACGCCGTGGGCGAGCGCCTCGTCGAACTGCCGCTCCACCCGGTCGTTGGCGACAACGAGAACCGCGTGGTCGATGGGGCCCGGGACCGCGGCGAGGTCCGGATAGGCGCGCGCACCTTCGACCGAGTCATATTTCGGATTGATGGGATAAAGCTCGCCCAGAAATCCCGCTTGCCGCAGTTGGCGCATGACGTCGTTGCCCGGCGTGTCGGGGCGCGGGGAGGCGCCGACGACCGCGATCGATCGAGGAGCGAGCAGCGGCTGGAGACGGTGATGCGCTGCGGTCATGGCGGCGAGCGCGATCGCCGGCGGCTATTTCTTCTTGTCGATGAACCCTGCGACGCTGGCCTCGAGGTCGGGCGAGGACATTTGGATCACATCGGCCAGATACTCGAGCTGGCGTCCCGTGCGATTGGGCGTGCCGTAGCCGAAATTGACGATTTGCTTCGCGATCGACACGGTGCGTCGGGCGGACCCCTGGATCACGTGTTGTGCCATCTCGATCGCGCTCGCGACCGTCGTGCCGTCATCGACCACCTTGTTGAGGATGCCCCAGCCGAGAGCTTCTTCGGCGGTGAGCCGCCGACCGAACAGCACGACCTCTCGCGCGCGCGAAAGGCCGATCATGCGCGGCAGGCGCTGCGTGCCGCCCCAGGTGGGCAGCGCGTTGATCGTGACCTCCGGCAGGCCGACCGTCGTGCTGCGCCCCGCCAGCCGGTAGTCGCAGGACAGCGCGATTTCGAGCCCGCCACCGAGGCAGAACCCTTCGATCGCCGCGATGACGGGACAGGGATGCTCCTCGATCATGTCCATGACCCCCTGGCCGAGCTCGGTGTGCGCCAGGCGCCCCTCGAGATCGAGCTCAGCCATGGCCTTCAGGTCCGACCCCGCACAGAAGGCGCGCGTGCCCGCCCCCGTCAGCACGATCGCGCGCACATCCTGCCGCTGTTTGTAGGTCGCGAGCGCATCGCGGATGAGATAGAGCGTGTCGTTGTCGAGCGCGTTCCGCCGCTTCTCGCGGTTGATGGTCAGCACCGCGACGTTCCCGCGCAACTCGGCGATCAGCTTGGTCTCATCCATCACGGCCTCCCGACCATCACAGCGGCATCAGTTGAATTTGAAGAGCCTCGCAGCCGTATCGTAGAGCAACTTCTGCTTGGCCGAATCCCGCAGGCCCAGCTCCTCGATCTGCTTCAATCCCTCGTCGTGCACCACGAGCGGGTAGTCCGTTCCCCACATCACCTTGCCCTGCCCGAAGGAGTTCATGAAGTGCACCATCTCCTTCTTCCAGTATTTCGGCTTGTAGGCCGAGGTGCCGATATAGACGTTCGGGTGCTTCCAGGCGACGGCGATCGCTTCCTCGACCCAGGGCCAGCCGGTGTGGGTGCAGACGATGGGGAGGTCCGGGAAGTAGAGCGCGATCTCATCGAGGTGGATGGGACGGCCATTCTCGATGGGCATCAAGTCGAGCGTGTGCCCCATGGAGATCACGACGACAATGCCCAGCTCCTGGCACTTGGCGTAGTAGGGGAAATAGTACTTGTGGCTCGGCGGCCAGCCGAAGCCGTGCGGATGGATGTGGATGCCGCGGAAATCGTGCTCGCGCACGCAGCGCTCGAGTTCGCGCACGCCGTCCATGCGTTTTCTCGGATCGACCCCGTAGAGCCCATAGACGAGCTTCGGGTAGGCCCGGCGCAGCTCGATGACTTCATCGACCGTCGTGTGCTCGACGGGGTGATTGTTCCAGTAGGACCACGTGACGATCGAAGGGACGAGCAGCTTCTCGATGCCGAGCGCCGCCATGTGCTTGACGAAGACATCGGGGCCGATCTCCTTGAGATTCCCCGTGAGGCCGACCTGCTCGAATCGCGCCGCCTCCTCGACATTCTGGCTGTAGTTCTTGCGGATGCTTTCGGGCGTGAAGTGGTTGCAGAGAATATCGATGGCGCGGGTCATGCGGTTCTCCTCAGAGGGCGGTCGTCTTGCGCGCGTCGCGCGCGGCCTGGCTGATGTAGGCGCGTTCGTCGCGCCAACGCTTGGCTTTGTACTCGCTGCGCGCGAGGGTCCCTTGCGCGACGGGCTCGATCACGAAGCGCAGGCCGATGCGCCGGCGCAGCTCGTCCGCGATGCGCGCCGTCGCGGCACCACGCTCGGCCTCGCCAAGGGGCGCCTTCGGCATGAAGCGGATGGTCGCGACGTCGGAGCCGTCGGCGGCCGAGGTGAGATCGACCTGGTATTCATCGACCTCGGGAAATTCGAACATCGCCTGCTCGACCGCCTGCGGCCACACGTTGACTCCCTTGATGCGATACATGTTGTCGAGCCGGCCGATCGAGCCGATCTCGATGCCGCGATAGGCAAGGCCGCAGGGGCAGTAGCGTCCCGGGCGATAGACCGCGAGATCGCGCATCCGGCAGCGGATGACGGGCGTGTCGGTGTGATAGAGGCTCGTGAGCACGACTTCGCCGCGCTCCCCGTCCGGGACGTGCCGGCCGGTCGCCGGATCGACGACCTCGACGAGCACGTGCTCATCGACGTTGTGGAGCATGCCGGGCCGCGCGGCGCTGCCGACGCCATGGGAGCATGAGAACATGTGGTCGTTGCGCGACTGGGTCGAGCCGTAGCGGTCGTAGACCCGCGCCTGCCACTCGCTTTCGAGGCGCTCGTACCAGGAGATAGCCGCGCCCTCGCCGCCGCAATAGAGCGCTCGCAGGCCGGGCGCCGGCGGCAGCTCTTTGGTCACGGCCGAGAGGTGC
>JAXMCE010000029.1:0-13445 GCA_046349515.1 Alphaproteobacteria bacterium
CTGATCGAGGCGACCGTAAGCGCGCGCAATAACGTATTTATTGCAGCAATGTTGCAGTTATATGACGAAGCGAGAAAGGCGACCGGGGCTCGAGAGACTGCATTTATCGCTCGCTTGGCGGCGCGGTGACCCGCAGGGCTGGCCCGGCGCTGGGAGGCTTAAGGAGCGTCTGGGCTAAAACGGATGACGACGAGCAAGGCGCGGGAGACCTGGTGGCGCGATACGGATCACCACTGCAGACGGGCGGGACGGCCCGAGGTCTTAGGGCCGGGCACACACTCGAACGTCCGATTCGCGCCTAGAAATTATATTGCATGCCGAGCTGCACGCGGCTGGCCTGGCCGTCCTTGTCCTGGTTGAAGCCAGTCACGGCGGCGGTGTAGTTCCACCCGTGCATAAATTCGAGCCCGACCGTCACGCGCGAAACGGGATTCCACATGATGTTCGCGTGGGTCGTCCGCGTGTGGTTTGTCTGGCCATTGGCGGCCGCGCCGAGCTTGGCCGTGTCCACGGTGTTGAAGGCTTCACCGTAATAGGCGCTGGAACGCAGCGCATTGGTCCAGTAGTGGGTGAACCCCGCCCAGTAACCAAGCGCCGTATTGAGCGTGATGTCGGCACCGCAGCCTGCTTTGACGCTGAGCGATCCTGCGCAGGTGTTGGCCGGTCCGCTATTGGCGTTGCTCACGACATAGTCGCGTGATCCAGCGCCGCGCACATAGCGGTTGACGCCTTTGCCATATTGAACGGATGCGGCGATGACGTCCTTTGCTCCGATCCAAGGCATTTTCAAGGTTGCGCCCACATGGCCGCCGCCGCCGAGCGCGCTGTCGCTGTCGCCGACGCCATCCGTGTAGTGGAAGTACCGTGCGACGCCGGTGACGTTGATCGCTCCCCAGGAGGGGCGATAACGCAGGGCCGCGATGAAGTCTGGAGCAAGGTCGGTGAAGTTGTTGTTGGCCGAAGCGGCGTTCGCGACGTTCCGGATGTTCGTCTGTTCCGGGTTCTCGAGCGCAAGGTCCATGGAGAGCGTATCGATGAGATCCGCTGTGTACCGGATTTGCGCCTGGCGATTGTAATCCTGGCCCGCCGGTCCGAACCAATCGACCGTGTCGAAGGCCGTGTCCTGGTCCATGAAGGTCGAGTGCGTCTGGCCGGCGAGAACGGGGCCCAGCTGGCCGTAAGCCTGCCTCAGGCGGAAGAGCGATGAATTCGAAAATCGCTCGTTGCCGCCCGCGCCGTCAAAATCGCCTTCAATCCGGGTTCGCAGCGAGCCCCAATCGGTCGGCGTCCGCGTATCGAACCGGATCCGCGACTGCCGCGCATGCATGTTGACGTCGCTTCCCTGCCCGGCAGCGGCCGTGCCGTCGCGTGCAATCGACGAGACGACGAAACTGGTACCCAGCGTGCCACCGCCGACGCCACCACCGCCAGGCGAGGTATGGGGTCTCCCGATCGTGTAGAACGCATCCACCCGGGCGTAACCGCTGAAACTCATGGACGTATCCGTGCCTGGCAGCTTCCACGAGCCCGGGAACTCACCGGCCGTGACGGCCTGCGCGGGCGCAATCCGCTCCTTCTCCCCGTTCGACTGGTCGAGGCGCTTTTGCTCCAGGTAATCGATTCGGCTCTTGAGAGCTTCGAGCCGCTCTCTCAGCTCTCGCTTTTGCTCTTCTGTCGCTTCATTGGCCGCAACTGCGCCACCCTGAAAGGCCAGAGCGGCCGCCGAACCAAGAAGCAATGGCCGCAGATAGGTGTTCCCCCAAGTCATGTTCGTTGTCCCCTAGTTTCATCTCTAGCGCACGAAATCAGGCGAGCTTCACTAGGGACGCGCGATGACGAATGGATGACGGTCGCATTACAGAACAGCGAAGCGACGAAACAGGTTGGAGCGGTGGCGGATATGCCACAGAAGCGAAGACCGGCGCCGACCGCGCGACTCACTCGGCATGTCGTGGGCGCCAAGAATCGTGAGCGGGACGGCTAGTGAGCGGGTGACTGAAGGGATGGGAGGCGTACCGTAAAGGTGCTTCCCCGGCCAAGGGTGCTTTCGATCGACAACGAACCCCGATGGCGATTGACGATATGTTTGACGATGGCCAAGCCCAAGCCGGTGCCGCCAAGCTCACGCGAGCGAGCAGCGTCAACGCGGTAGAACCGCTCCGTGAGGCGCGACAGGTGCTCTCTCGGGATGCCCTCGCCTTGATCGCGCACCGAAAGGGCCACGACAGCCAGCCCGTCGGTGTCCCGCGCCGCGGCCGGAGGGAGAGTCTCCGGGCGAGCACGGATCACAACTTCCGTGCCGGAACGCGCATATTTGACAGCGTTATCGACGAGGTTCTGCACAAGCTGTGTCAATTCGTCCGCATCACCTGCGACCGCAGGAAGGTCCGGTGGAAGGTCGATCGCGAATGTGACCTGCCGGTCGCGCGCGCGCAGTTGCAACACGTCGATGACACTCCTGACGATTTGCGAAAGTTCGATCGCATCGGTGGGCTGGCTGTGCTCGTGCATTTCAATGCGCGAAAGGGACAGAAGATCGCCGACGAGGCGCGCCATCCGTGTTGCCTGTTCGCCCATAATGTTGAGAAAGCGGCGACGCGTGTCCTGATTCTCATCGGCGCCCGACCGCAAGGTTTCAATAAATCCGATCAGCGCCGAGAGCGGCGTCCTCAACTCGTGGCTGGCATTGGCCACGAAATCGGCGCGCATTTGTGCGGTTCGCTTGATCTCGGTCTGGTCGTGAAAGGTCAGAAGAAGCCACGGCTCGGCACCGGGAAGCGACGGCAAGGGTTCAAGGCGCGCGCGCAAGTCGAGAACAACGCGGCCGGGCAGGCGAAGTTCAGCGTCCCGCCCGACCCCGTCGCCCAGTGTCAGTGCGGCCGCCTGGAGCAGGCCCGGGTCCCGGACGATGGTCGCCAGATCGCGCCCGATGAGCTCCGCACCGAGCAGGCGCGTGGCGGCCTGGTTGGCGCGGCGTGCCGTCATCGCATGGTCGACGACGATGATCGCATCGGCAAGCTTGTCGACGATCGATTCGGACTCTCGGTGAAGCTTATCGAGCTGCGCCGCCCGGTCGTCCCAGATGCGAACAAGGCGTCGCACCGATGTCCCAAGGCCCAGCAAGTCACCGGGAAGGGTAAGTGCCGAGACCTTGATGTTGGCCGCTTGACCCAAATCATCGAGGATCTGACGCACCGTGAGGAGGAGCGCCACGCGCTTTCGCACTAAAACGGCTGTCGCCGCGACCACGAGAAGCCAAAGGGCCACCGCCGGCAGGATGCCGAGCGACCCGGACACCGAGAGCCCGGCCAAGACCGCGGCCGAGGGAAGCGATAGCAAGGTCGCTGCTGCAAGACTTTTTCGAATAGCTGAGTGACGTGACGGCACGGTCCTAGCGCACCTATGTGTGAGGTACCGGCGTCATTCGCCGCGGCCCGCAGAGACCTCTCGCATAGTCAGCGTCGCGACGATCCGATCGCATCATCCGCGGCGAGAGCCGCCATGTGGACGATGTCCGAAACAGTGGCGCCCATTTGCACGATGTGGATCGGCTTCGACAGCCCGATGAGGAGCGGTCCAACCGCCGTCCCGCCGCCGAGCTTCTGAAGGAGCTTGGCCGAGATGTTGGCGCTGTGGAGCTCAGGCATGATGAGGACGTTGGCTGGTCCCGACAGGCGGCAGAACGGGTAGAACTGCCTCCGAAGGTCGTGGTCGAGGGCCACGTCGGCGGACATCTCGCCGTCGTATTCGAAGTCCTGCGAACGGGCATCGAGCATGCCGACGGCGTCGCGCACGCGCTGGGCCTGCTCACGCTGCGGATTGCCGAAATTCGAGAAGGAGAGAAGAGCCACGCGCGGCTCGTGCCCCAGTTGGCGCGCCTTCTGGGCCGCCTGGGACGCGATGTCGGCCAACTCGACCGGAGTCGGTCGCTCATGGACGGTCGTGTCGGCGATGAACACGGTTCGACCGCGCGCAAGGAGAATCGTGAGGCCGAAGACGCGATCACCCGGCTTGGGGCCGATGACGCGGCGTACCTCTTCGTAGCTCGCGGAGAAACTTCGCGTGAGGCCTGTGACCATGGCATCCGCGGCGCCGGTCGCGACCATGCAAGCGCCGAAAACGTTGCGATCCTGGTTCACCATGCGCTGGCAATCGCGAAAGAGCGCGCCGCGACGCTTGAGGCGATCGTAGAGGAACTCCGCGTACCGCGCGTTGTCATGGGAGAGACGCGCATTGTGGATCTCGAGACTTCCGCCTCCCACGAGCCCCATGGCTTCCATGGTCCGATGGATGCGCTCTTCACGGCCGATGAGGACGGGCGTGCCGTAGCCGGCATTGCGAAACGTCACGGCCGCCCGGATCGTCTTCTCTTCCTCGCCTTCTGCGAAGACCACGCGCATGTCATGGTTGCGCACGCGGTCGAGAATGCGCTGGAGGCCGGCTGCCGTCGGATCGAGGCGCGCCGAGAGTTCGCTGCGATAGGCGGGCATGTCGATGATCGGGCGTCGCGCGACGCCCGAATCCATGGCGGCTTTGGCGACTGCCATGGGAACATTCATGATCAGTCGGGGATCGAAGGGCGCCGGGATGATGTATTCCGGTCCATAGCGAAGCTGGCGCCCCGCATAGGCCGCACCCACTTCGTCCGGCACATCCTCGCGCGCGAGCGCGGCAATCGCTTCGGCTGCTGCGATCTTCATCTCGTTGTTGATCGTCGAGGCGCGGACATCGAGCGCGCCGCGGAAGATGTAAGGAAATCCCAAGACATTGTTTACTTGGTTCGGATAGTCGGAGCGCCCGGTTGCGATGATGGCGTCGTTCCGCGTTGCTTTGACCTCTTCGGGCATGATTTCGGGATCCGGATTGGCCATCGCGAAAATGATCGGGCGCGCAGCCATGGACCCGGCCATCTTGGCGGACATTGCGCCCTTGACGGACAGGCCGAAAAAGACGTCGCTGCCTTCGATGGCTTCGGCCAAAGTGCGCGCCTTCGTCTCGACGGCATAGGCGGACTTCCACTGATTCATGCCGTCGCGCCGGCCGACGTAGAGCACGCCCTTGCTGTCGCACATAAGGATGTTGGCTCGCGGCATTCCCATGCTGACCAGCAGTTCGGCGCATGCAATGGCCGCAGCCCCGGCGCCATTGACGACGAGGCGGCACTTCTTGATGTCGCGGTCGGTCAGATGGAGCGCATTGATAAGGCCGGCGGCCGCGATGATGGCCGTGCCGTGCTGGTCGTCGTGGAAAACGGGAATATCGAGGAGCTCTCTCAGCCGCTCCTCGATGATGAAGCATTCCGGAGCTTTGATGTCCTCGAGGTTGATGCCGCCGAAGCTCGGGCCCAGAAAGCGGACGCAATTGACGAACTCTTCGACCTCCTTGGTATCGATCTCAAGATCAATCGAATCGACGTCGGCGAACCGCTTGAACAAGACGGCCTTGCCTTCCATGACCGGCTTGGCGGCGATCGCGCCGAGATCGCCGAGACCGAGAATGGCGGTGCCGTTGGAAATCACGGCGACAAGATTGCCTTTTGCCGTGTAGTCGTAGGCGAGAGTGGGATCGCGCGCGATGTGTTTGACCGGCCAGGCCACGCCCGGCGAATAGGCCAGCGACAGATCGCGCTGAGTCGTCAGCGGCTTCGTCGCATTGATTTCGATCTTCCCGGGCCGTCCGCTCGAGTGGAGAAGCAACGACTCTTGTTCGGTGACGTGTGCGTCTTCCTCGCTCATGGCGATCCTCGCCTCGGTCGTGGGTTCGCGGTACCCTGGTGGTAGCACGAAGACGCGATGTTAGGCGCTGGCCTCACAGTCGTCAAAGCGCCAGGAAGCAGGCCGATGGCGGTCGGTGTCCGCATAGCGGACGTTCCATGTCATGTGATATGGTCGCGGCCGGCTGTCGCCGCGCGGCGATGGTCGATTCCCCAAACACGCATGAGCACGCCTCGTGTCGGC
Source organism: Alphaproteobacteria bacterium (assembly GCA_046349515.1). Lineage (GTDB taxonomy): Bacteria > Pseudomonadota > Alphaproteobacteria > CADEGL01 > CADEGL01 > JBGPGW01. The sequence goes on from JAXMCE010000029.1 coordinate 5,958, forward strand.
GGCAAACGAGCAAGCCCTAAGTGAACCCGAGGATTTGAGGCGATCACGAGAAGTGATCGATCCTCCTCTCACGCCCATGATGGCGCAGTACTTCGAGGCGAAGCGCGTCCATCCCGACTGCCTGCTGTTCTTCCGGATGGGTGATTTCTACGAACTCTTTTTCGACGATGCCAAGGCGGCTGCGGGCGCGCTCGACATCGCGCTCACGCATCGCGGTCGCCATGCGGGTGAAGACGTGCCGATGTGCGGCGTTCCTGTCCATGCCGTGGACGGGTATCTCGCGCGCCTTATCCGCAAAGGATTTCGCGTGGCGGTCTGCGAACAGGTCGAGGATGCCGCCGAGGCCAGGCGCCGAGGCGGCAAAGCGCTCGTCCGCCGGGATATCGTCCGCGTGGTGACGCCGGGAACGCTGACCGAAGATACGCTCCTGGATTCACGGCAACACAATTTTCTGGCCGCCGTCGCCGAGGCGCATGGCCGACTGGCCATGGCCTGGCTGGATATGTCGACCGGCGATTTTCAAGTCGAGACGATCTCGGTGCCCTCCTTGGCATCGGCCTTGGCGCGTCTGGCGCCCGGCGAGCTCCTGGTCTCCGATCGCCTCGTCGAGCGCGATGACCTCCGCGAAGGGTTCGGTGAATGGGCCTCGATCCTGACGCGCCTGCCCAACAGCCGCTTCGACAGCGAGAACGCCCGGTTGCGGCTCGAGCGATTGTTTGGCGTTCGGTCGCTCGATGCTTTTGGTCAATTCGACCGGGCCGAGCTGTCTGCGGCCGGCGTGCTCATCGATTATGTCGAGCTGACGCAGAAGGGACGGTTGCCGCGCTTCTCGCCGCCCCGCCGCATGCCTTCGGGCGCGGTCATGGAAATCGACGCCGCGACGCGACGGAATTTGGAGCTTGTCCACACTTTAAATGGCGAGCGCTCGGGCAGTCTCCTCTCCGTCATCGATCGGACCGTGACGGGTGGCGGCGCGCGCTTGCTTGCGACGCAGCTCGCAGCGCCTCTCACCGATGCGGGCGCAATCCGCCATCGGCTCGACTCCGTTCAGTACTTCGCAGATGCGGCGCCCACGCGCGACAGTGTGCGTGAGACGCTGCGGCGGGCCCCCGATCTCGAGCGTGCTCTCTCGCGGCTGACGGTTGGCCGCGGGGGGCCTCGCGATCTCGCGGCGATCCGAGACGCCTTGGGGGCCTCTGTCCGCATTCGTGAGATGCTGGCGGAGGCTCGCTTCCCGGCACCTCCGCCGGCCGTCGAGGCAACAGTCGCGTCTTTGGCGGACGAGACGGCGCTCATCGAGCGATTGCGCCAAGCGCTCGCGGGCGATGTGCCAATCCTCGTCCGCGATGGCGGATTTATCGCTCCAGGCTGTGACTCACTGCTCGACGAGCAACGGGCGTTACGCGACGGCAGCCGCCGGCTGATCGCCGAACTCCAGAGCCGTTATGCGAGCGAGGCCGGCGTCGCGAACCTCAAGATCAGGCACAACAATGTCCTCGGCTACTACATTGAGGTCAGTGCGACGCACGCACCGAAGCTGCAGGGACAGACACCAAGCCCTTTCATCCACCGCCAGACGATGGCTGGCGCGATGCGCTTCACGACGGTCGAGCTTGGTGGACTTGAGGACAAGATCAATCGAGCGGCCGATCGCGCACTCGCGCGGGAGCTCGAGCTGTTTGAGGAGTTGTCGTCCGAAGTCAAAACACGTGCGGAGCGGATCGGGCAGACGGCACGCGCCATGGCAACGCTCGACGTCGCCGCTGGTCTCGCGGACCTCGCGGTCGAGCGGCGCTACTGCCGTCCCATCGTCGACGACAGCTTGATCTTTCGGATCGAAGGCGGGCGCCATCCGGTTGTCGAGGCAGTGCTGGCACAACGAGGGGACGAGCCGTTTATTGCCAACGATTGCGACCTCTCCGATGGCGCGGGTGCGAGCCGGCTTTGGCTCGTGACAGGCCCTAACATGGCCGGGAAGAGCACATTTCTCCGGCAGAACGCACTTATCGCGATTCTCGCCCAGATGGGTAGCTACGTGCCTGCGCAAGCGGCTCATGTCGGGGTCGTCGACCGGTTGTTCAGCCGCGTCGGGGCGGCGGACGACTTGGCCCGCGGTCGCTCGACGTTCATGGTGGAGATGGTCGAGACAGCGACGATCCTCAATCAGGCCGGGCGCCGCTCCCTCGTCATCTTGGATGAGATCGGTCGCGGCACCGCGACGTTCGATGGCCTGTCGATCGCATGGGCGTCCCTCGAGCATCTGCATTCGGTCAATGAAAGCCGGGCTCTCTTCGCCACCCACTACCACGAACTCACGGCGCTGGCCTCGCGCCTCGAGCGCATGGCCTGTCACACGATGCGTGTCAAAGAATGGCAGGACAATGTCGTCTTCCTTCACGAGGTTGCGCCCGGCGTGGCCGACCGGTCCTATGGAATCCATGTCGGCCGTCTCGCGGGTCTGCCGGAATCGGTGGTTGCCCGTGCCGAGGAAGTCCTTGCCGCCCTGGGCCGGGGCGAGCAGGCCGAAGCGCTCGGTCGGCTGGCAGACGACCTACCGCTCTTTCGCGTGGCGAAGGGGCCGATCCCTCGCCCCGCTGATGATTCGCCGCTCGAGCAGGCCATTGCCGCACTCAATCCGGACGAGCTTACGCCGCGCCGTGCACTCGAAATGATGTATGAGTTCAAAGCCTTGCTTCGCGCCGCTGCGACAGCGACCGACGGGCGAGAGAGGGAATAGCCTGCCCCCGCACCATGAGGCCTGCGAGAGAGTTGGGGCCCGTGGTCATTCAAGGCTGATATAATTTGAGCTTCACCGCGAGACGGCTGACGCGCGGGTCACGACAACGACATAACGTCCGCATGCGGAAGATCGCCGACCCACGGGCCATATTCGATCGACGCGCCGTGCGTGCGCGCATGGCCAAGGCGTCAGAGGCGGACCGGACTGTTCCGCGCCGCGCTGTGCTCGCGGTCATGAAAGAAGCCCTCTCGGCGGGGCGCGCCGAAATCCGCAGGCGATTCGAGGGAGGTGCGTCCGGCACTGAGACCGTCGCCACCGGCGCGCTCCTCCTCGATCAGATCATCCGTCTTCTCTTCGAGCAGGCCGCTGCCCATTACGGTGCCGCCAACCCGACGGCGGGCGAACGGCTTGCTGTCATTGCCGTTGGCGGGTATGGCCGTGGAGAGCTCGCGCCCTATTCGGACGTGGATTTGTTGTTCTTGTGCCCCTACAAGCCCACGCCCCATACCGAGCACATCGTCGAGCAGATTCTCTACGTCTTATGGGACCTCGGTCTCAAGGTGGGACACGCCGTGCGCGCGTTCGATGATTGTCTGCGGCTGGCCCGCGCCGATCATGTCATTCAAACGAGCCTTCTCGAGGCTCGCTGCGTTGCCGGAGACCGACGCCTGTTCAACGAGATGCAACGGCACTTCCTGTCGGAGGTCGTCGCAGGAACCGAGATCTCGTTCGTTGAGGCGAAACTTGCCGAGCGCGACGCGCGCCATGCGCGGTTGGGGGATTCGCGTTACGTGCTCGAGCCCAACATTAAGGACGGCAAGGGCGGGCTTCGCGACCTTCACACGCTGTTGTGGATTGCGAAGTGCCTCTATCGCGTAAAGACGATGGACGATCTGGTCCAGCTCGGCGTGCTCACTGACAAGGAAGCGCGCCGGTTCGCCAAGGCTCAAAACTTCTTGTGGACGCTTCGCTGTCATCTTCACTATGCGGCTGGCCGGCCCGGCGATCTCTTGACCTTCGACGTGCAGACGGTGATCGGCCGCCGCCTTGGCTATACCGATCACGCGGGGACGCGCGGCGTCGAACGCTTCATGAAGCATTACTTCCTGACGGCGAAAACCGTCGGTGACCTCACTCGTATCCTATGCGCAGCGATCGAGTCCGAGCATAAGCGAAAACCCTTTTCCCCCGGGGGAACAGAGTCGACGGTCGAGGGATTTGCCCTTGAGAGCGATCGATTGACGCTCACCGATGACACGATCTTCGAGCGCGACCCCGTCGCGCTGATTCGGCTGTTTCATGTCGCGCATCTGCGCAATCTCGACATCCATCCCCAAGCGCTTCGCCTCGTCACGCGCAATTTGCGATTGATCGATGGCGACTTGCGCGCCAATCCGGATGCGAACCGCCTCTTTCTCGATCTGCTGACGTCGCCGAAGGGCCCCGAGAGTATTCTGCGACGGCTCAACGAAGCGGGCGTGTTCGGCCGATTCATCCCGGATTTCGGCCGCGTCGTCGCGCAAATGCAGCACGATATGTACCATGTGTACACCGTGGACGAGCACACGATTCGGGCGATCGGCATTTTGTCTCGGATCGAACGGGGTCTCTTGCAGGAGGACCACCCGCTCGCCAGCGACATCGTCCATAAGGTGCTGTCTCGCCGCGTCCTCTACCTGGCGGTTCTTCTTCACGACATTGCGAAGGGTCGCGGGGGCAATCACTCCGAGATCGGCGCCGAGATCGCCGAACGACTGTGTCCTCGCCTTGGCCTCACCACGGAAGAGACCGATACGGTCGCCTGGCTCGTTCGCTACCATCTCGTGTTGAGCGCGACGGCGTTCAAGCGCGACCTGTCGGATCCGACGGCGATCGCCGAGCTGGTTCGGATCGTGCAGTCCCCGGAGCGCTTGCGTCTTCTCCTGGTTCTCACTGTCTGCGACATTCGGGCGGTGGGACCCTCCGTCTGGAATGGGTGGAAGGCCGCGCTTCTGCGCGATCTCTACTACCGCGCGGAGGAAGTCATGTCGGGCGGGTTAGGCGGCGCGCCGGCGGCGACGCGCCTCGCCGCGGTGCGGGACGACCTGCGGCACGCGCTTCCGGGCTGGACGGCGGCCGAGATCGACACCCACCTCCTGCGGCTTCCGCCATCCTATCCGACATCCGTCGACGTCGATCTGCTGGCACGCCACGCGCGGCTCCTCCGGCAAGCCGATTTGTCCGGCGATCCGCTTGTGTTGAATCTTCGAATCGATCGCGTGCGGGCGGTGACGGAAGTGTTGATTTGTACGGCTGACCGGCCGGGATTGTTCGCCCGTTTGGCGGGCGCCGTCGCGGCGGCCGGAGCCACCATCGTCGATGCGCGGATTTTCACGACCACGGATGGTTTGGCGCTCGACAGTTTTTGGATCCAGGATGCGGACGGTCCTTTATCTTCGGGCGGGGCACCGCTCGCCGATCCTTATCGACTGGAGAGCCTCAAGTCGATCGTCGAGCGCAGCCTCGACGGCACGCTCGACATGACCGCGGTCTTGGCGGCTCGGCGCCGGCGCGCGGACCGCACGCGAGTGTTCGCGGTGCCCGCCCGGGTGCTCATCGATGACAAGGCCAGCGCGACGCATACGGTCATCGAAGTCAACGGGCGGGATCGACCGGGTCTTCTCTATGAACTCACCCGCACTCTTGTCGATCTCAAACTCCAGGTGTCATCCGCCAAAATTTCGACCTATGGCGAGCGCGTGGTCGACGTCTTTTACGTCAAGGACTCGTTTGGATTGAAGGTCAGCCATCCGCGCCTGCTCTCCACGCTCCGCGATACGCTCCTTGCTGTTCTCGCTGATCCGGATGGTTCTGCGATACCACGTGAGACATCTGCGGCTGCACAATAGCGTCACGCCGAACTTGACTCGGCCGTCGCTATTCCGCATGTGCGCCGCCGCACCGCGGCGCGGATATTCCCCCGGGGTTGACCCCAGCGAGTCGATGCGGCGATAACTCCCCGGGCGCATGGGAGGGCGAGACTATATGCGGCGCATTTTTTCCGGGGTTCAGCCGACAGGAAACCTTCACCTTGGCAACTACCTCGGGGCCATTCGCAATTGGGTCCGGCTACAGCCCGACTTCGATTGTCTTTATTGCGTCGTCGACATGCACGCGATCACGGTGTGGCAGGAGCCGAAGGCTCTCCGGGACAGCACGCGGGAGGTGGCCGCGGGTCTTCTTGCTGCGGGCATCGATCCCCAGCGCAGCATCCTCTTCAATCAAAGCCAGGTTGCGGCCCATGCCGAGCTGGCGTGGATCTTCAATTGCATCGCACGTCTCGGCTGGCTCAATCGCATGACTCAATTCAAGGAGAAGGCCGGAAAGGATCGCGAAAACGCGAGCGCCGGTCTCTACGTCTATCCGAACCTGATGGCTGCCGACATCCTCGCGTACAAGGCCACGCATGTTCCGGTTGGCGAAGATCAGAAGCAGCATCTCGAGTTGTGCCGGGACATCGCCCAGAAATTCAATCATGACTACGGTGTCGAGTTCTTCCCTTTGGTCGAGCCGCTGATTCTTGGGGAGGCGGCCCGGGTCATGAGCCTTCGGGACGGCACACGGAAGATGAGCAAATCCGAACCGTCCGACATGTCGCGGATCAATTTGACGGACAGCGCCGACGATATCGCGGTCAAAATCCGGAAGGCGCGAACCGATCCTGCACCTCTTCCGGATTCGGTGACCGGCCTCGAGGGACGGCCGGAAGCCGCGAACTTGGTCGGAATTTATGCGGCCCTCGGCGACCTCACGCGCGAGGAAGTCATCGGCCGCTTTGCCGGCAAGAATTTCTCGGACTTCAAGGCGGCCCTGGCCGATCTGGCAATCGAGACCTTGTCGCCGATTGCGGCGGAAATGCGCCGTTTTCTCGACGATCCGTCGGAGATCGACCGGATCCTGCGGTCGGGGGCTGACCGGGCCCGCGCGATCGCGGCGCCCATCCTTCGCGAGATCCACGACCTCGTCGGATTTCTGAGGCCCTGATCGGCTCGGGGCACCTCGGAGCCGAGGCTCTGCTCAAAGGGCCTTTCGTCTCGACGGAGAGCGCAGTAATTTGACTCGGCCGAACGCTCCGCGCACGCCACGGCGGCGTGCGTCGCGTGGCGACGGGCGACGCCGCCACCGATGCAGATTTATCTCCCGATTGCCGAGATGTCCGTGGATGTGTTTGTCATCCTGGTGCTTGGTGGCGTGGTGGGATTTCTTTCAGGCCTTTTTGGCGCGGGCGGCGCGTTCTTGCTGACGCCACTGCTTATTTTCATTGGTGTCCCACCCCCGGTCGCGGTTGCGTCGGTCGCGAACGAATTGGTCGCAGCGTCCGTGTCGGGGGCGCTCGCGCACTGGCGGCGGCGGACTGTCGATTTCCGCATGGGCGGGGTGCTGCTCGTCGGTGGCCTTCTCGGCTCGAGCCTCGGCGTATGGCTCTTTGGGTTGTTGCGCGGGCTGGGGCAGATCGATCTGGTGATTTCGATTTGCTATGTGGTGTTCCTTGGTTCGGTCGGCATCTTGATGCTGATCGAGAGCGGTCGAGCGATCTTGAGGCGAGGCAACCGAACGGTGCCCGTCCGGCGCATGCGCCACCCGGATTGGGTGAGACGCCTGCCTCTCAAGCTCCGTTTTCACAAATCACGCCTCTATGTGAGCGCGTTCCTGCCGTTTGGGATCGGATTTTTCGTGGGCATCCTTTCGGCCATCATGGGTGTCGGCGG
>JAXMCE010000030.1:0-11790 GCA_046349515.1 Alphaproteobacteria bacterium
GAGGAGCCGGCGCGTCCAGGCCGGCCTTACCGCCCGGACCAGAGTCTCAGGAACGCGCCGGGCGAGCCGCCCTACCGCCCCTATACGGGCGAGTTCGATGAGACCGTCGAAGCGGACGCCCTCTGCGATGCGCAGGAACTGGCGCGCCTCCGCCTCCACCTCGACCAGCAGCTCGCGAGCCTCCAGGGCGTGATCGGCCGCCTCGCCAATCGCCTCCAGCGCCGCTTGCTTGCCAAGCAGACACGCGCCTGGGAGTTCAACCTCGACGAAGGCCTGCTCGATGCGGCCCGCCTGTCGCGCGTGGTGACCAACCCGCTCCAGCCCCTCACCTACAAGCGCGAGAAGGAGATGGAGTTCCGCGACACGGTGGTCTCGCTCCTCATCGACAACTCGGGCTCGATGCGCGGCCGGCCCATCACGGTTGCCGCCATGTGCGCCGACATCCTCGCGCGCACGCTGGAACGCTGCGCGGTCAAGGTCGAGATTCTGGGCTTCACGACCCGGGCCTGGAAGGGCGGGCAGTCGCGGGAGCGTTGGCTCGCCGACGGCAAGCCGGCCAATCCCGGCCGGCTCAACGATCTCCGTCACATCATCTACAAGTCGGCCGATGCGCCCTGGCGCCGGACGCGGAAGAACCTGGCGCTCATGCTGCGCGAAGGCATCCTCAAGGAGAACATCGACGGCGAGGCCGTGCTGTGGGCGCACAACCGCATCGTCGGCCGGCCCGAGCAGCGGCGCGTGCTCATGGTGATCTCCGACGGCGCGCCGGTCGATGATTCGACCTTGTCGGTCAATCCGGGCAACTACCTCGAGCGGCACCTACGCGACGTCATCCAGTGGATCGAGACGCGCTCGCCGGTCGACCTCGTCGCGATCGGCATCGGCCACGACGTGACGCGCTACTATCGGCGCGCCGTCACGATCACGGATGCAGAACAGCTCGGCGGCGCGATGATGGACCAGCTCGCTTCGCTCTTCGAGGAGAACGAGACAGAGCGCGGCTCTGTCCCGCCGCGCCGCGCCGCGTCGCGCTAGCGCGGCGATTCAAAACTCTTGTCGGAGGGTGCTCGGGAGCCGCGCGGCCGCAATCGCCGTCCTCATGGACGGCGCGCGCTCAGGACACCAAGCCTGTCATTTCTCGCAATCGGGTCCCCGCCCTGATACGGGCGGAGGCGCAAAGCCGTCAGGCCGCGGCGCGCGCCCTGGAGAGGCGCCGCTTCATCCGCCTCAGTTCAGGCGGCAGCTTGGCCGCCGTCGTCTTCGTCAGATAGGCGTCGAACCCGCCGGCATGCTCGATGGTGCGGATCGCGTTCGTGCTGAGCCGCATCCGGATCGATTCGCCGAGAATCTCCGACAGCATGGACACCACCTGGAGGTTCGGCCGGAACGACCGCCGGGTCCGATTGTTAGCGTGGCTGACATTGTTGCCCCGCTGCACGCCTTTGCCGGTAATCGCACATCGTCTCGCCATGGCAGTCTCTTTCCGGTTAACCAATTGCCGGTACGAAGCTTTGGGCCGCTCGCCGTGAGAAGGGCAGGCTTTTAGGCTACTGCCGTACCCCCCGTCAAGGGCGGGCGGGGCCCCCCTCGGTCCGTCAGCCGCTTTTCCGCCCCTCGAAGATGGCAAGGAGCCTTGCGGCCCCGGCGCCGGGCGCGAGGCGGCCCGAGGCCACTTCGGCCTCGATCGCTTTCAGTTTCGATCGCACACCGGGGTGGGACCGCACCGAATCGAGGAGACTTTCCGACACTTCGCTCCACAGCCACCGCCGGGCCTGGTCCTGGCGCCGGCGCTCCAGGGCCCCCGATGCTTCCTTGGCCGCCCGGCACCGCTCGACCGCCTGCCATACCGCCTCAATACCCTCACCCGTCAGCGCCGAGCATGAGAGAACTTCAGGACGCCAGGACGCATCCTCCTGCCGCAAGAGGGTCAGCGCCTTCCGGTAGTCCGCCGTGGCGCGCCCCGCCGCCGGCGCGAGATCGCCGTCGGCTTTGGTGACGACGAGAAGATCGGCGAGCTCGACGATGCCGCGCTTCAGACCCTGAAGCTCGTCGCCTCCACCCGGTTGGATCAGCAGCACGAAGAGATCGACCATGTCGGCGACCGCCGTCTCCGACTGGCCGACGCCGACCGTCTCGATGAGCACCACATCGAAACCCGCCGCCTCGCAGAGAAGCGCGGCCTCGCGCGTGCGCCGCGCGACGCCGCCGAGCGTCGAGCCCGCCGGGGACGGGCGAATGAAGGCGCGCGTGTCGCGCGCCAGCATCTCCATCCGCGTCTTGTCGCCGAGGATGGAGCCGCCGCTGCGTTTCGAGGACGGGTCGACCGCGAGGACCGCAACGCGGTGACCGCGTTCGATGATGTGCAACCCGAAGGCTTCGATGAAGGTCGACTTGCCGACGCCGGGCACGCCCGAGATGCCGATCCGGATCGCCCGCCCCGTATCTCGCAGCAATGTCCCGAGGAGGGCCTCCGCGCGGGCTCGGTGGTCGGCGCGCGTCGATTCGACGAGCGTGATCGCCTGTGCGAGCGCCCGCCGGTCGCCCGTCCGCACCGCCTCGGCCGTGACCGCGGAGGATGGGCTCGCGTTTTTCGGGCGGCCTGCCATCGGACTCAGTCGGGCCAACCGGCAAGGCCGGATCGGCGGCGCTCTCCACCGACGGCCATCGGACGAGCAAGGACGAGTGGTATGGGCCAGGCGATCGTCATGCGCGGATGGTAGCAGCCGGCCTCGGTGGCGTCACAGCTGGGCCCTGGCGGCCGCGCCGATTTCCGCCGGGCTCGCCTCGGCGCTCTCGACCTCGGCCGATTCCTGTTGGCGCCGCCACAATGACGCGTAACGGCCATCGCGGATGAGGAGTTCGCGATGCCGTCCCCGTTCGACGACGCGGCCGGCATCCAGCACGAGGATTTCATCGGCATCCACCACGGTCGACAGCCGGTGCGCGATGACGATCGTCGTCCGCTCGGCCGAGATTTCCCGCAGGTTTTCCTGAATCTCCCGCTCGGTGTGGGAATCGAGCGAGGACGTCGCCTCGTCGAAAAGCAGTATGGGAGGCGCCTTCAAGATCGTCCGCGCGATCGCAACTCGCTGCTTCTCTCCGCCGGACAATTTCAGGCCACGCTCGCCGACCTTCGTGTCGTAGCCGTCGGGCAGGCCCAAGATGAAATCGTGAATATGGGCGAGCCGCGCGGCGCTCTCGACCTCGGCCGCCGCTGCGTCCGGCCGCCCGTAGGCGATGTTGTAGCGGATGGTGTCGTTGAAGAGCACCGTGTCCTGCGGCACGACGCCGATCGCGCGCCTCAAGCTGGACTGGGTGACAGCGCGGATATCGTGCCCGTCGATGCGGACCGCGCCCGCGCCAACGTCGTAGAAGCGGAACAAGAGCCGGCCGATGGTCGACTTCCCCGCGCCGCTCGCCCCCACGATCGCGACGGTCCGCCCGGGCGGCACTTCGAACGAAACGTCGTCGAGGATGGGTCGGCGAGGGTCGTAGCCGAAGGAGACGTGCTCGAAACTCACCCTTGCCTCGCGCACGACGAGCGGCGAGGCATCGGGCCGGTCCGCGACGGTCGCGGGCACGTCGAGGAGGTCGAACATGACCTCCATGTCCGCGAGCGACTGCTTGATCTCCCGATAGGCGGCACCCAAGAAGTTGAGCGGCAGATAGAGCTGGACGAGATAGCTGTTCACGAGCACGAAGTCGCCGACCGTCATCGTGCCGCCGACGACCCCATATCCCGCCATGATCATGATGATCGTCACGCCCGCCGCGATGATCGAGGCCTGGCCGACGTTCAAGATGGAAAGGCTCGTGCGCGACAGAACGGCGGCGTGTTCGTAGCGCTGCAGCGCCTGGTCGTACCGCCGGGCTTCGTGCGCTTCGTTGCCGAAATACTTCACGGTCTCGTAGTTGAGCAGGCTATCGACCGCCTTGCTGTTGGCCTCGGTGTCCATCTCGTTCATGGCGCGCCGGTGGCGCATGCGCCACTCGGTGATAAGAAGCGTGTAACAGATGTAGAGCGAGATGGTGAGAAACGTGACGAGGGCGTACCAGCCGTCGTAGAGCGACCACAGAATCGCGCAGACGAGCGGAATCTCGACGAGAGTCGGCAGGATGTTGAACAGCGTGAAGGTGAGGACCGTCTCGATTCCCTTGGAGCCGCGCTCGATCGTGCGGCTGAGCCCGCCCGTGCGCCTGTCGAGGTGGAACGCCAGCGCAAGTCCGTGAAGGTGCCGGAAGACCCCGAGCGCAAGGGTACGGACCGCGCGCTGGCTGACTTTGGCGAAAACCGCGTCGCGGAGCTCACCGAACCCGGTCGCCAGAATGCGGAGCAAGCCATAGCCGATCAGCACCGCGACCGGCACCGCGATGACGAGATCGACCCGCGCGGTCAGAGCGTCGACCGCCCGCTTGTAGAGGAGCGGCACGAAAACAGCGGCCACCTTGCTCGCCAGCACGCAAGTCAGGGCGAGAGCCACCCGCGCGCGGATATTCCAAGTGGCCTTCGGCCAGAGATACGGCAGAAGCGTGCCGACCGTGCGAAGGTCGCCGCGGCCGCGGACGAGCTCGGGCGAGGCGAGCGACCTCACGCTAAGACCCGCCTCCGATCGGGGCCGACCGTCTCAAGCGGCTTTGCGCTGGCGGCGGATGAGACGCAACACCTCGGCGGCCGCCTCCGGAATATTCGTGCCGGGACCGTAGATGGCATGCACGCCGCCCTTGAGAAGGGCCGCGTGGTCCTGCGGCGGGATGACTCCGCCGCAGATGACGACGATATCCTCGCCACCCGCGGCGCGGAGATGTTGGATCAATTCGGGCACCAGCGTCTTGTGGCCGGCGGCTTGGCTCGAGACGCCGATGACATGGACGTCGTTCTCGATGGCCTGGCGCGCCGCCTCCTCGGGTGTCTGGAATAGGGGTCCGATGTCGACGTCGAAGCCGAGGTCAGCGAAAGCAGTCGCGATCACCTTTGCACCCCGGTCGTGACCGTCCTGGCCGATCTTGACGACAAGTATCCGGGGGCGGCGCCCCTCCTCGACCGCGAAGCGCGCGACCTCATCCTGAATCCGGCGGAAGGAAGCGTCGTCCTGGTAGGCGGCGCCATAGACGCCAGAGACGCTGCGGATCATCGCCCGGTGCCGGCCGAACACCTCCTCGAGCGCATCCGACACTTCGCCAACCGTCGCTCGCGCCCGCATGGCCTCGACCGAGAGCGCCAGCAGATTGGCGTCGCCCGCAGCACCCGCCGTGAGCGCATCGAGCGCCGCTTGGCAACGCGCCTGGTCGCGCGCGCCGCGCACGGTGCCGAGCCGTGCGATCTGGGCATCACGCACTTTCTTGTTGTCGATGTCGAGAATGTCGACGCGCTCGACCGAGTCGGGCGCATACTTGTTGACACCGACGATCACGTCTTCGCCTCGGTCGACCCGGGCTTGGCGGCGTGCGGCCGCTTCCTCGATGCGGAGCTTCGGCATGCCGGCCTCGACCGCCTTGGTCATGCCCCCCATGGCCTCGACCTCCTGGATGAGCGCCTCCGCCGCCGCGGCGATGCTGTGCGTCAGGCTCTCGACGTAGTAGCTGCCGCCGAGCGGATCGATGACATGGGGGATCCCGCTCTCCTCCGCCAGGATCAATTGCGTGTTGCGCGCGATGCGCGCGGCGAAGGGCGAGGGCAAAGCGAGCGCCTCATCGAAGGAATTCGTGTGAAGCGATTGCGTGCCGCCGAGCACGCCCGCGAGCGCCTCGATCGTCGTGCGGATGATGTTGTTGTAGGGGTCCTGTTCGGTGAGGCTCACGCCGGAGGTCTGACAATGCGTGCGCAGCATGAGGCTCTGCGGATTCTTGGGCGCGTAAGGTGCCAGAAGCTTGGCCCAGAGGAGCCGCGCCGCCCGCAGCTTCGCGATCTCCATGAAGAAATTCATGCCGAGGCAGAAGAAGAAGGAGAGACGCGGCGCGAAGTCGTCGATCTTGAGGCCGCGCCCGAGCGCCGCCCGCACGTATTCGAGGCCATCGGCCAGCGTGAAGGCCAGCTCCTGCACCGCCGTCGCACCAGCTTCCTGCATGTGATAGCCGGAGATCGAAATCGAGTTGAACTTGGGCATGCGCTTCGCGGTATAGGCGATGATGTCCGCGACGATGCGCATGCTCGGAGCCGGAGGATAGATGTAGGTGTTCCGGACCATGAACTCCTTGAGGATGTCGTTCTGGATGGTGCCGGAGAGCTTCTCTTCGCCGATGCCCTGCTCCTCGCCCGCGACGATGAAGGCCGCCAGCACCGGCAGGACGGCACCATTCATGGTCATGGACACGCTGACCCGGTCGAGCGGGATGTCCGCGAACAGGACTTTCATGTCCTCGACCGTGTCGATGGCGACGCCCGCCTTCCCCACATCGCCCACGACGCGAGGGTGATCGGAGTCGTAGCCGCGGTGTGTTGCCAAATCGAAAGCGACGGAGAGGCCCGTCTGCCCCGCCTTGAGGCCGGTCTTGTAGAAGCGGTTGGTCTCCTCCGCCGTCGAGAACCCGGCATATTGGCGGATCGTCCAGGGGCGGTTCGCGTACATGGTCGCCCGGGGGCCGCGGAGGAAGGGGGCGAAGCCCGGAAGGCTCCCGAGACTCTCGATCCCTTCGAGATCGGCTTCGGTGTAGAGCGGCTTGACCCGAATCCCCTCGGGCGTTTCCCAGTTGAGCGAATCGGGATCCGCGCCGCGAAGGTCGTCCTGTGCCGCCCTGCGCCAGTCTTCCAGTGTCTTCCGCGGCGTGTCAGCCATCGCTCGCTCCGGCCTCTCGTGGAAAAGTATAGGGAGGCACCGGGCAAGCGTCACGCGAGGGCTTGATCCGGCGATATTTTTCGCGCCCTGCCCCGGGCCAACCGCAGGCCTCGGGTCGAGCGCAAACACGAAATAGAACAATCATTCTAAAATTCATACGACCCTATGTGAAACATGCGCGCCGGCTTTTTCGATCGGAGGTCAGATCTTGATTATAAAAAACCGAACGTTCCAAAATGTGAATACTTCAATCAGGCTTTCGCGGAGAGCGGAGCCGTCCTAGTCGAACGCGGCCTCGACCGCCTCCTCGAGGGCGGCGCGCTCGACGCCGACTTTGCCCAAGACAAGAAGACCGACGGAGAGGCAGAGAGCGAGTCGTGCCCGCCGGCGCGAGGCATCCGTCCCGCTCCCCAAGGCCTCGGCGAAAGCATCTTCGAGATTTGCGACATGCCCGCGCACGACCGCGAGGGTCTCGGCATCGTGGGCCGCCGTCTCCGCGGCAGTGTTGACCATGAGACAGCCCTGCCGCATGGGGTCCGATGCCGCATAGGCCGCGACGGCCTTGAGGAAGCGCTTCGGCGCCTCCTGATCGGCCCTCGGCATCGCAGCCAGGGACGGGCCCGCCACCTCGCGCGCATAGCGTTTGAGGCAGGCATGGAAGAGCTCGGCCTTGCCGCCGAACGTCGCGTAGAGGCTCGCCCGGTTGACGCCTGTCGCCGTGACGAGGTCGTCGACGGATGTCGCCCCGTAACCCCGGCGCCAGAACGCCCGCATGGCGCGATCAAGGACATCGGTCGGCTCGAAGGATTTACGGCGTCCCACCGGCTCTCCCCAAGGCTCCTCGGGGAGATTTTCCTTATTTTAGAACGGTCGTTCAATTAAAAAGATTTCGACCCCGCCGTTTACCAGGTGAAGGCCGCCAGGGCTGCGTCCGGGATGCGCCCGGCGCGCCGGCAGGCCTCGTAGAGCGTTGCGGCATCGGGCTTGGCGCCGGCAGAGAGCCCCAGCTCCTCGGCATGGATTCCGCCGGTGACGAAGACCGTCTCGAAGCCCGCATCCTGCCCGCCCGCGATATCGGTCCTCAGCGAATCGCCGATGGCGACGACCCGGTGGCTGTCGATCCCCTCGATGAGGGAGAGGCACAAGCGATAGATCGCGGGGTGAGGCTTGCCGTGGTAGGCGACCTCGCCGCCGAGCGCGGCGTAATGCGCGGCAAGGCTGCCCGCGCAAATGACCCTGCGGCCGCCACGTATGACCTCGAGATCGGGGTTGGCGCAGACCATGGGAAGCTTGCGCCGCGCGCCGTCCTCGAGAATCGCCGCGTAGTCATCGACGGTTTCCTCGTCGCGATCGACGCCGGTATTGAGAATGAACTCGGCGGTGGCGGGCGTCGGCACGCGCACGAGATCGAGTCCGTCGAGAAGGCCCTTGTCCCGTTCGGGACCGAGATGCAGGCAGCGGCGGCCAAGGCGCGCATGCCACGGATCGGTCCGTGACTTGAGGGCAAGCCACGTCGCTTCGCCCGAGGAAAGCACATGATCGTAGAGCGTGCGCGGCAAGCCCATCGCAACCATGCCGGCGATCACGGCCTCGGCGCGTCGCGGCGCATTCGATAAGAGAACGATCCTCGCGCCCCGGTCCTTCAAACGCTGGAGGCAATCGGCAGCCCCCGGATAGGGGTGGATGCCGTCATGGATCACCCCCCAGAGATCCAGCACATAGCCGTCGTAACGGCTGGCCAGCTCGGCCACGCCGTCGAGCATTCGGATTTGTCCGGTCCGGGACGGTTCGTTGAGACGGGTCATGGGCGTGCTTTTTGCCACGCCGCCCGTCCGTTGTGAATGCGCGGGATCGAGCCCGCTCAGCTCTCGCGGCTCAAGCGCGGCTCGCCGAAGAGGTAGCCCTGGCCGAAATCGACCGGCTGATCGAGAAGCTCGAGAAGCATGGGCTCCGATTCGACCTTCTCGACGATGAGGTCGATGCGGTGGCGATCGAGCGAGGACTTGAGCGCCTCGAGGTCGACGGGGCCTCGGCCGTTGGCGGCATCGAGCACCTGCCGGGCGCCGATCTTGACGAAGGCCACGTGCCGCGCCGCAAGCTCGGCCGCATCGAGATCCACATCCTCCACCTGATCCATGGAGAAGCGGAATCCCGCCGCGGCCAGACGATCGAGCTCGCGCATCAACTTGACGTCCCGCCCCATCACCTCGGCCTGGCTGAACTCGAAGTAGAGATTCTGCGACAGCTCGTCGTTGTGGAGCATGAAGTCGGTGAAATCCTTGAGGAAGCTCTTGTCCTCGAGCGTGTGCGGCGAGATGTGGCAGAAGAAGCCAACGTTGAAGCGGCGTTCCTGCGTCTTGCGCACGAGCTGCACGCACCGGAAGAGCAGCAGGTTGTCGATGGCGGAGATGAGACCTTCGCGCTCGGCAATCGAGAGATATTGGCTCGGCAGGAGAAGCTTGCCGTCGGCCGTGCGGATGCGCGAGAAGCACTCGAAGAAACGCCGTCGCCGCTGCGGGAGGCTCACGATCGGCTGCAGGTAGAGGTCGACGCGATCGGCGCTCAAGGCATCACGGACAGCATCGAGGACATGCTTCTCGTCGAGGTCGAGCGCGGTTCCGGGCGCGGGTCGCGGCCGAAGTTCCGTGACCGACGCACTCCCATCGCTGCCATTCACCACGGCGCGGCGCTCCTCGATGACCTCGTGGGCGCCACTGCGCTCATGGACGATCTCATCGACGAGGCGGCGAAGCATCTGCACCTCGCCCTTCATCACGTCGATCTCCCGCGTGGGGGGACGCGTGCGCTTGCGGGCCGCCACTTCGAGCGCTTCATGGAGAAGCTTGAGTTCGGCGCGGGCGCGGCTCAGCTCGCCGAGGACGTGGGCGCCGGCCTTGCGTTGGGCCTCGATCTCGCGATTGAAGCGCCGGCCGTCCATCCGGCGGCTGATCGTCTCGTGGGCGACCATGCCGGTCATCAGCGTGAGCGCGCCCATGAGAAGCGAGGTGGTCGATGCGACCGTTCCGGAGAGAAGCGGCAGGCCCAGCCCCACGACCGCGGCCAGCGCGACGTAGGACAATGCGATGACGAGATGAACCACCATGGGCATGGGAGGAGAGCGGCCTCGGCTGGGTGCGACCCCCGAAGTTTGGGCGGGAGCCCTTGAGATAGGGTTAACGCTTCGTTCGCATGCGGCTCAGCGATCCTGGCTCATCACCGGCTCGCCAAGGAGATAGCCCTGCCCGAGCGTGACGCCGTGGGCCTCGAGACCGCGAAGAACGGCCTTGGTTTCGATCCGTTCGGCCACCAGTTCGATGCCGGCGGCTTTGAGGCGTTCCTGGATCTCGCGGAGGGGGACGGTCGACGTGCCCCCGGCGGCCGCAACCAGCATGGCCCCCGGAATCTTGAGGAAGCGCACATGGCGCTCCGCCAGCGCGCGGATGTCGAGGTCGATGTCGAAGGTCGTGACGTGGTCGACCGAGAAGCGGAACCCTGCCGCGGCGAGCCGCTCGAGGTAGGCCGACGCCTCGGCTTCGATCAAGGCGAAATCGGCCTGGCGGAATTCGAAGACGAGGCCCCGCGCGAGCGCGCGATTGTTGGCAAGGAGACCCGCGAACTCCTCGAGGAAGACGCGGTCCCTCAAGGTCGAGGGCGAGATGTTGCAGAAGAAGCCGATGTCGAGGTTCCGTGCCTGTAGCTTCCGGATGAGCTGGACGCAGCGCAGGAGAAGCACGTTGTCGATTGTGCTGGTCAGCCCCGTTCGTTCTGCGACCGGCAGGTACTGTTGCGGGAAAATGAGCGTCCCCTCGGCCGTGCGCAGGCGGGAATAACACTCGAAGAAGCGGCGCCGACGCTCGGGCAACGAGACGACCTGCTGGAGGTAGAGCTCGACCCGATCAGCCGTCAACGCCTCCCGGATCGTGTGAAGGACCGCGATGTCGCCGGGCTTGGGAGTCGGGCGCGGCTCTGCGGACCGTGTGGCGGCGCTCTCCCCCTCCGGCCGCTCGAACGACATCGGTTGGTCGAGCGGGACCGGGTGGTCGACGGGGACCGAGTCCGGAATGACAGGCTCCGCGGCCACGGTGCCCGGCACGAGTTGACCAAGCGCGTCCAGGCCCACGGGCGAGCGCGAGAGCGCCCCGTGCGCGTCGGCCTGCGTCATGATCTTGTCCATCATCTTGCGCAGGAGCTGCATCTCGCCCCTGATCTGCGCCACTTCGGGCGCGGCATCGTTGGGCAAGCGCCGGCTCGAGGCTTCGAGCGATTCGCGAAGGGCATCGATCTCGAGCCGCGCATGGGTGCGCTCGCGCTCCGCATCGGCCAATGAGCGGCTCTGCTTGACGACGGCCTTGGCAAGCATGCGCTCGCGCTCGTGTCGGCGGATGAGTTCGTGAAGGAAGGCACCCGTCAACAAGACGACCGCGCCCCAAAGCTGGGCGATTGCGGGGCTGACCGACCGCGCGGCAGCAGGCAGCACCACGGCGATGGCCGCCGCGGCGCTGACATAGGCGATGATGCCGACGAGATGCGGCAGCCGGCGATTCGACACGGGGCAGGCCCTACCGTTGCGGGATGACGACACGGCAGTGTCCTTCCAAGGGTTTTATGGATCGTTAACCGTTTGGAATGCTTGAGCGCATCCTCAGCGGTGATCGGCCCCGACGGCCGCCGTCACGGTCGAAAATCTGTCCCGCTGGAGGCACTGGACCAGCTCGCGCTTGAGGGACGCGACGAGGCCCGGGCCGTGGTAGACGAGCGCCGTGTAGAGCTGGACGAGCGAGGCACCAGCGCGAATCTTCGCATACGCATCGGCGCCGCTCGCGATCCCGCCGACTCCGATGAGGGGAATGCGCCCGCCCGTTCGGCGATAGATGTCGCCCAGCACCTCCGTCGACAGCGCGAAGAGCGGCCGGCCCGAGAGGCCGCCGGCTTCGCCCGCCCATCGGCTCTTAAGTCCGGCGGGACGGCTCGTCGTCGTGTTGCCGATGATGAGGCCGTCGACCGCCGCCTCCTCGGC
>JAXMCE010000031.1:0-11067 GCA_046349515.1 Alphaproteobacteria bacterium
GCTGCCGCCGGACCTGTTCGAGGATGCGGCGCCGCCATCCGATGCGCGCGTGGCGACGCTCGGGCGCTACCCGATCGATCGCACCATCGCCGATCCCGCCGCGGTCGCCGCAGCTGCGGACCTCATCGCGGGCGCCGCCCATCCCGTCGTCGTTGCCGGCGGCGGCATCCACGTCTCGGAGGCCTATGCCGAGCTCGCGCGCCTTCAGGACCTTGCATCCCTTCCCATCGGCACGACCGTCATGGGCAAGGGTGCGGTGGATGAGACCCATCCGCTCTCCTTGGGCGTCGTCGGTTACATCATGGGCAAGCGCGGCGCGGCGCGGCCGTTCAAGCCGCTCCTCAAGCGCTCTGACCTCGTGGTCCTCATCGGCAACAGGACCAACCAGGGCGGGACGGATTCCTGGTCGATCTTCTCGCCCAGCGCGCGCTTCATCCATCTCGACGTCGATTCGCTCGAAGTGGGGCGGAATTACGAGGCCGCCGTGCGTCTCGTGGGCGATGCGAAGCTCACGCTCGCGGCGTTGAACGAGGCGCTGGCCTCGCGCGATCTCGGCAAGCGCCGTGCGGCGCGTCCGGACCTCGAACGGGCGATCGCCGAGGGACGCGCCGCGCACGCGGCAGAGGCCCGGCCGGTCGTGTCATCGGACTCGAAGCCCATCCGCCCCGAGCGCGTGATGCAGGAACTCGCCAAGATCGTGACGCCCGAGACGATCGTCGTCGGCGATGCGAGCTATGCGACGATCTGGGTCGTCAACTACCTGAAGGCCTTGCGCGCGGGCATGCGCTTCATCACGCCGCGCGGTCTCGCGGGCATCGGCTGGGGATTCCCCTTGGCGCTCGGTGCGAAGCTCGCGGCACCCGACCGGCCGGTCATCTACCTCGGCGGCGATGGCGCCTTCGCCCATGCCTGGGCGGAGCTCGAGACCGCGAGGCGTCACCGCATCCAGCTCACCGCCATCATCCTGAACAACCAGGTCCTGGGTTACGAGAAGGACGCCGAAGACATCCACTTCGGCGGCCACGCGACAGTCTGCCATTTCGAGCCGGTCGACCATGCCGCCATCGCGCGCGCCTGCGGCTGGCATGGCGTTCGCATCGAGGAGCCCGGTGCGCTCGCGCCGGCGCTTGCGGCGGCGGCCAAAGCCGATCGCCCGACCCTCATCGATGTCATGAGCGATCCCGAGGCGGTGCCGCCGATCACCTCGTTCGACGGCAAGCTGCCCGATTCGACGTGACGCAGTCAGCCTGAAGCCATCAAACAAGCGGGGAAGGGAAATGGGTCACTTCGACGGCCGGGTGGCGATGATTACCGGGTCCGGCAGCGGCATCGGACGGGCCACCGCGTCGATCATGGCCGAGCGCGGCGCCGACCTCATCATCCACGATCAGAACGAGAAGGGGGCCAACGAGACGGCGGAGAAGGTCCGCTCCCTCGGGCGGAAGGCGCGCGTCTTCGTCTCCGACGTGTCCGACGTCGCGGCCATGCGCCGAGTCGTCGCGGAAGCCGAGGGCGAGTTCGGCAAGATCGACATTCTCGTCAACAATGCCGGCATTCCCTCCGACCGCTGTCCCATCGAGTCCGTGACGGAGGCGATGTTCGAGCGCTCGATCGCTGTCCATGTGCGCGGCACCATGTTCACGACCCAGGCGGTCGTGCCGGGGATGAAGAAGCGCAAATACGGCAAGATCGTCAACCTGTCCTCGATCCAGGGCACGGTCGGCTGGGCCGAGGGTTCGACCTACAACGCGGCCAAGGGTGCCGTGCTCGCGATGGCCAAGGGCTGGGCCAAGGAGTTCGCGCCCTGGAACATCTGCGTCAACGTCATAGCACCGGGCCATTGCCTGACACCCATGCCGCTCTCGCGCGACAGTCCCGAGAAGATCGCGGCCGAGGTGAAGCGCATTCCGCTCGGGCGGTGGTCGCAGCCGGAGGAGATGGGCTACACGATCGCGTTCCTTTGCTCGCCGGAAGCCGACTTCATCACGGGCCAGGTCATCAGCCCCAATGGCGGCTTCGTGATCGTGGGGATTTGAACAATCGCCGACCCGCCACCGTCGCGGGTCGCGTGGGGGAGAGAGGAGCGTCGGACGATGGGTTATCTCGATGGAAAGGTGGCGATGATCACGGGCTCGGGCTCGGGCATCGGGCGCGCGGCCGCGCGCCTCATGGCGGAGCGCGGGGCCGACCTCATCATCCACGACCAGAACGAGAAGGGGGCGAGCGAGACGGCCGAGATCGTCAAGGGTCAGGGGCGGAAGGCGCGCGTCTGGACTGGCGATGTGTCGAACGTCGCGGCCATGCGCAAGATCGTCTCCGAGGCCGAAGCGCATTTCGGCAAGATCGACATTCTCGTCAACAACGCGGGCATCGCGTCCGATCGCTGTCCGATCGAGGACGTGACCGAAGCCATGTTCGAGCGCTCGATCGCGGTGCATGTGAGGGGCACCATGTTCACGACCCAGGCCGTCGTGCCCGGGATGAAGAAGCGCAAGTTCGGCAAGATCGTGAACATCTCGTCGATCCAGGGCACGGTCGGGGCCGCGAACGGCGCCACCTACAACGCGGCCAAGGGGGCCGTGCTCGCCATGGCCAAGGGCTGGGCCAAGGAATTCGCGCCTTGGAACATCTGCGTCAACGCGGTGGCCCCCGGCCATTGCATGACGCCCATGCCCATGTCGAAGGACAGTCCGGCGGTGCTCGCCGAGAAGGCCAAGTCGATTCCCTTCGGCCGCTACGGCCAGCCCGAGGAGATGGGCTACGCCATTACGTTTCTTTGCTCGCCCGAGGCCGACTTCATCACGGGCCAGTGCATCAGTCCGAACGGCGGCTACACGATCGTCGGAATTTGACGAGGTTCAAGGCGCGACCCACGGACGCACGAGGACGATCGCGTCGACGGCGAGCGGGCCACCGGGCCCCGCGATGAGCGGATTGACGTCGATCTCCGCGAGTTCCCGGCTGAGGGACGCCGCGAGCACGGAGAACCGCGCGACGGCGTCGGCGAGCTTCGCGATGTCGGCCGCGGGCGCGCCGCGCACGCCGTCGAGAAGCGGGCGGATGCGGAGCCGATCGATGAGGCGCCGCGCCTCGCCTGCATCGAAGGGTGCGAGCGCGAACACCCGGTCGCGCGCGAACTCGACGAGCACGCCGCCCGCGCCGACCATCACCGCGGGGCCGAACTGGGGATCGGCGATCATGCCGAGGGCGAGCTCGACGCCTTTCTCCGCCATGCGTTGCAGGATGACCTGAGGCCCGAGCCGGTTCGCGACATCTTCGTAGGCACGGCGCACGGCCGCCGTATCGGCGAGCGCGAGCCGCACGCCGCCGCGTTCGGATTTGTGAAGGATGCCCGGAGCCGCGGTCTTGAGTACGACCGGGTATCCGAGCCGTTCGGCCGCCGCGACCGCTTCGCCTGCGCTCGAGGCGGGGAGGCTTTCGGCGGCCGGCACGCCGAAATCGCGAAGCATGGCCAAGCACTCGGCCTCGCTGAGCGCGGAAGTCTTGGAGAGCCGCGCTGTCCACGTCCGGACGGCTCCTTCCGGCGCAGGCGGCGGCGAAGCGGTATCCCGCGCGCGCCAGTCACGATAGGCCAGTGCATGCCGCACGGCCGCAAGGGCATTCGTGACGCCGTTGATGAGGGGAACGCCCGCATCGATCAGCTCGGCCGCGCGACCGGCGTTGTTGGCGCGGCTGAAGCTGTGGAAGACGAAAAAGGGCTTGCCGCTTTCGGCCGGAATCGTCTTTGCGGTGTCGACAAGGGCGGGCCAGTAGGCGAAGTCGTCGCGAAGGTCGAATTCAAAGGCCCCGATCGCCGTGTTCCGGTCCGCCATGAGAAGCGCCAGGCAATCGGCGAACACCTGGCCGAAATCGTCGTGGAGGGGTCCCGCCGCATCGAGTGGGTTCGAGACTTCGAGACCGGTCGGAAGCCGTGCCTGGATGCGTGCGCTCGTTTCGGTGCCGAGGCGCGCGAATGCGACGCTTTGCTCGGACGCAAGATCAATCCACAGCTCGCGGAGGCCGCCCGAATCGGTGATGCCGGAGAGCGCGCCTGGCCCCGCGCGGCGCGGCAGCGCCAAGAGCTGGGCCGCCGCCATCATCTCATCGAGGTCGCGCGCGCGGCGGACGCCGTAGCGGTCGAAGAGCGCGTCATACACCGCGTCGTCGCCCGCAATCGCCTTGGTGTGGGTCGCCGCGAGCCGCACGCTCTCCTCGGTGCGGCCGAGTTTGACCGCGACGATGGGGATGTCCTTGGCGCGGGCCTTGTCGAGGGCGGCTGCGAAGCCCGCGGGATCACGCACCGCCTCGAGGAAGATGGCGACGACCCGCGTCGAGGGCAGGTCGAGCGCGTAGTCGAGATAATCCGCTGTCGTCGCGTTGATCTCCTGGCCGGGGGAGATCGCGAGGTTGAACCGGAAGCGGGGATCATTGTTGACGAGATGGGTGAACACCGAGCCCGAATGGGCGATGAGGGCGATGGACCCGGGGGTCCGGAACGCCGGGTGATAGAAGCTCGCATGGGTCGCGGTCTCGTAGTTGTAGAAGCCCATGCCGTTCCCGCCGCAGACGGGAATGCGTGCCTCGGCCGCGCGGGCCTTGAGGCGCTCGAGAAGCGGCGGGGCCCTGTCCCCCTCGAGGTAGCAGTTGTCGAAGACGACGACGCCTTTGGCGCCGCCCTTGATCGCATCGTCGAGCGCTGCTTCGAGCCGGCTTCCCGCAACCGCGAGGATCGCCATGTCCGGCGGGCTCGGAAGGGCGGCGACACTTCCGTGGCACGGGAGCCCGTCGATCTCGCCATAGTTCGGGTTGACGGGCGAGATGGTCCCGCCGAATCCGCCGTCGCGGAGCACGCGCAGGACCTCGTTGCCGTGGGATCCGGACCGCGGCGAGGCCCCCACGACCGCGACGTGCCGCGGCGCGAAAAGCGGCGTCAGCCAATGGGGCATGGCGTCACCCGCGGCTCAGCGACCCTTCCAGACGGGCTTGCGCTTCTCCGCGAAGGCGCGCGGCCCTTCGCTGTAGTCCTCAGACCGGAGCATGCGTTCGTAGTGGTTCAGTCCGCTCACGCCCTTCCAGCCGCGGTGGGTGAGGGCGAAGGAGTCGCGGACCGACAGCGGCGCGAGCGCATCCATGATTTCCATGAGGCCCTGGACCGCGAGAGGCGCGCATTCGGCGACGGCGTCCGCGAGCGCGCGTGCCCGCGGCATCAGCTCGGCCGAAGGAACGACATCGCGGACCATGCCCCATTGCCGGGCTTCGGCGGCGCCCATGCGGCGCCCGGTCAGGAGCAAGTCCATGGCGACGTTGAAGGGAAGAATGCGCCCGAGCCGCTGCACGGCCCCTGCGTCGGGGACGAAGCCGCGCTGCATCTCGGGCAGGAAGAACTCCGCGTGTTCAGCCGCGATGATGATGTCGGCGGCCATGGCGAGCTCGAACCCGCCGCCGACCGCGTGGCCGTTGACCGCCGCGATCACCGGTTTGTGGAGGTCGAAGAATTCGGTCAGGCCCCCGAGGCCGCCGGGCCCGAGATCCATCACCGCCGGATCGGAGAGCTCGTCCCCGCTCGCGACCTCCTTCAAATCCCAGCCGGCCGAAAAGATGCGCTCGCCACTGCCGGTGATGATTCCGACAATGAGCGCGGGATCGTCCTTCAGCATCTTGAAGGCATCGTAGAGCGCGTAGCTCGTCGCGCGGTTGATCGCGTTCGCTGGCGGGCGGTCGAGCGTGATTTCGAGCACGCCGCCCCGCTTCACCGTCTTCACCATCTCGGCCATGCGATTCTCCCTCTCGTCCCCGCCGGGTGATTACGCGAGAAGCGAGTCCTCGAAGGGGAACTTGTCGAGCGGCACCGCGCCCTTCTTCGTGACGAGGACCTGGCGCTCGAGCTTGACGCCCTCGTTCAATCCCACCGGCCCCACATAGCTCTCGATGCAGAGGGTCATGTTCTCCTCGATCACGCCGTCGAACCCGCGGTCCTTCCAGTCGACCTGGTAGTAGATGCTCGGATATTCGTCGCACATGCCGATGCCGTGCGAGACCACGACGTAGCGCGTCGGGATGCAGGATTTGGGCGGCTTCCACGCTTTCTTGGAGAACTCGCGGAACGTCATGCCGGGCTTCAGGATCGAGATGTTGTGGTGCACCTCCTCGTAGGCCAGCTTGTAGAGCTCGCGCTGCTGCTTCGTGGGCTTCCCCGGTTCGCAGAACCATGTGCGCGAGATGTCGGCGCAATAGCCGAAGGGGCCCACCATGTCGCAATCGAAGGCGACGAGCTCGCTCGCGCGGATGACCCGGTCGCTCGTCTCCTGTCCCCACGGGTTGGTCCGGTCGCCCGAGGCCATGAGGCGCGCATCGATCCACTCGCCGCCGTGGGCGATGTTGGCTTGGTGGAGGAGGGACCACAGCTGGTTCTCGGTAATGCCAGGGCGGAGAGCCTCGCGCATGCGCGCCATGCCGACTTCGGCTGCCGTGATCGCGTAGTTCATGCAGAGGATTTCCTCGGCGGACTTGATCGCGCGCGCGCGTTCGGCGAGCTCCTGGCCATCCAGAAGTTTCAGCCCGTGCCCCGCGAGCGCCGCCGAGATGTAAAGATCGCCCCTGTCGAGCGCGAGCTTCTTGTTGCCGCGGCAATGCTTCTTCACGAGCGCCGCGACCTCCTTGGCGTACCAGGCTGCGTTGTCCTTGGCGCGCGGACCGCCGAAGAAGAAGCTCATGGGGCGTCCGGGCCGGACGTCGTCGATCGTCTCGAGCGGCTCTGACAGATAGGCATAGGACTCGGAGTCGAACAGCACCACGGGCCCGCTCGCCGGGATGAAGACGGAGCGCCCGAGGATATGGAGCCCGAAGGCCGAGTGGCTGCGCCGACCCGTGGCGTAGCGGATGTTGATGGGGTCGAACAGGAGTGCCGCGCCGCAGCCGCTCGCGGCGAGCTGCTTGCGGATGCGCCCGAGCCTGTATTGCCGGAGCTTCACCATGTCGATGCGGGCTTCCGTGTCGCTCAGGGTCACGACCGGCGTCGTCGAGGCGGCGCGGACCATGTCGAGTGTCGTCATTCGAGGCTCCTCCCTGCGATTCGATCGGCACGAGTGCGATCCTATCGGTCTCGCCGGAGGACGGCGAGTCGGCCGGCGTCCGACACGGAGGATTCGTTCTTGGGCCTCCAGGACAAGCCAGGCTGAGCGGGAGGCGCCGGACCGGCCTCAGGCCGGCGTGTTGCCAAGGATCATGTCGGACGCCTTCTCGGCGATCATGATCGTCGGGATGTTGGTGTTGGCGGTGGGGATCGTCGGCATGATGGAGGCGTCGACCACGCGCAGCCCCTCGATGCCGCGCACGCGGCAGGCGGGATCGAGGACGGCGAGCGAATCGTCCTTGGCGCCCATGCGGCACGTGCCGCTCGAATGCCAGCCGCCATAAACCTTTTCATGCACCCAGGCTTCGAGCGCGCGCTCGTCCTTGACCATGTCGTGGATGTCGTAGCCGGGGCTGACCTGGTTCTCCATCATCCAGCGCCGCGTCGCTCCGCTCGCATCCATGAGGCAGGCGCCGGCCGCGGTCCTGATCCAGTTGGCCGGAGAGACGATGGCGATGTCGCGCGTGCGCTCGGAATAGGCCGTGGGGAAGATCGTGGTCGTCACGGCGCGGACGGGGGGAGTGGTGAGGAGACCGTGGAGGACTCGCATGGCCTCGACCATGCGCTCGGCATCGCGCCGGTCCGCAAGGAAGTTGAAGTGGACGATGGGCTCGTCCTCCGGATTTGCCGAGCGCAGCTCGACGAAGCCACGCGAGTAAGATTTGTTGCAGGCGCAGACGAGGGAGCCGAGCGTGCGCCCCAAGGGATGCCAGCCTGCGCGATTGACCGCGATCACGTGCATGTCGCCGGGCGTGCCGCCGGGCCGCTTCGAGGAGTAGCGCCACCCGATGAGGATGTGCCGGCCCATGCTGCGCGGCTGCCGCGCCCCGCGCGCGAGATGCGCGGCCATCGCGATCGTCGGATGCTCCATGAGGTTGCGGCCGACGCCCGGCAGGTCGTGAAGGACGGCGACGCCGCGCGATTTGAGGTGGGCGGCGGGTCCGATGCCCGCGCGCATGAGGATGGCGGGCGAATGGAGCGCGCCCGCGGCGAGGATGACCTCCTCGGCGTCGTAGCGGCTTTCCGCGCCGTCCTTCCTCACGCGGACGCCCACGGCGCGCCGTCCTTCGAGGAGGAGCGCGCTGACGGTCGCGCCTGCGAGGATGCGGAGGTTCGGGCGCGCCCGCGTCGCCGCGTCGAGATAGGCGATCGCCGTCGACACGCGGCGGTCGTTCTCGTTCGTGATCGGCATGGGGAACCAGCCGTCGGTGAAGACTCCGTTGTGGTCGTCGAAATAGGGCACGCCCTGGCCGCGCAAGCCTTGGGCCACCGCGCGGGTGAAGCCGGGCCAGTGTGCCTCGAAGACACGCCGGATGGGGATGCGTCCCGTCTGGCCGTGGAGCGGTCCGCCGCAATCGAGGTCGCGCTCGAGCTTGATGAAGTAGGGAAGGCAGTCGGCGAAGGTCCAGCCGGCGGCGCCGTGCGTCGCCCACTCGTCGTAGTCCTGCGGCAGGCCGCGGATCGCGAACATGCCGTTGATCGAGGAACCCCCGCCCATGATCTTGGCCTGCTCGTAGCGGCGCGGCGCAAAGGTCTCGTTGCGGTCGATCCGTTCGTGGAAGACGCGAAGGTTCCGCCAATGGAACCGCGGATCGAAATAGGCGACCCCTGGATAGCTGTCGAGCACGCTCGGCGGGACGCGGTCCGGCGGGGTGTCCGGCCCCGCCTCGATCAGGAGAACGCGATGCCGCCCGGATTGCGACAGGCGATGGGCAAGCACCGCGCCTGCGGAGCCGCCGCCCACGATGATGAAGTCATAGCGCTCCATCGCGCCATCTTGCGCGAGAGCGCGATCCGAGGCCATCAGGACGTCTCGCGATAGGTGAGAAGCAGGAGACCTACCAGCATGAAGCAGATCGGCCAGACCGTCGCCGGAATCGCGCGCGCGGATGGCGGAAGGCGCAATTCGAGCCAGCGCGCGATCGCGGCCGCGAGACCGAGAAGGGCGAGCGGCACGTGCGTCCATTCGATGAGGAGCTCGAGTTTCGGATTGCCGACCGAGTGGGAATGGAGAAGGAGCAGGCCCGCGCCGAGGCCGCTGGCCACGGGAAAGACGAGGGCGAGGCGTTGCGACGTGATGCGCCCGGTGCGCACCGCCCATTCGAACACGCCGAAGACCGCCAGCAGCGGCACGACGAGCCGGTGCTGGGTGATCTCGCTGTTCTTGAATCCCTCCGCGAACGGGATGGGACCGATCGGCCAGTTCTCCGGATCCGCGAAGATGAAGATCGCGACCGCGAGCGGCACGAAGAGAAGCGGCCAGTGCCGGCCCCACGGAAAGTGCCCCGTCCGTTCGAGGAGGGCGAGAAATCCGATGATGAAAACGAACACACCGGACCAGTTGTGGTTGAACTCGGACCACAGCACATCGAGCGTGGCGTCCTTGCGGCCGGAATCGATGACGTCGCCCGCGGCGATGAGGCGCGCTGCCTCGCGGACGCCGATGATCGAGCGCTGGCCGGTCGGCAGGTCGACGAGGATGGGGCCATCGAGGCTCGGCCAGCGCGGCGTCAGGCGTTGGATGACCTCGGCGGCCGTCGGCCGGTCGAGGCGCAAATCGGTCGCCGGCGGGAGCGAGGTGAGCGACGCCGCCGTGAACAGGACGGCGAGGCCGATTCCCACTTCGGCCTCGGCAAAGCGGCGGAAGCGCACGCTCGGCACGGTGGGATCGGCGCGCAAGCGCTCGACGGTGCGGAAGTTGGCGGCCCCGAACGCCAGCAGCACGCCGAAGAGAGCGACCTTGGTCGAGACCATGAGGCCATAGGCCGTGCCGTAGAGAGCCGCGACCGAATCGATGTAGGCGAAGCCCATGACGACGCCTGCGAGCGCGAGCGCCGCGACCGCCGCCATCGCCATGAGCGAGAAGCGCTTGCCGATCAGCCGGGTCGTGACGCCGTCGGGATAGCGTGCGAGCGCCATGAGGAGATAAGGAATGCCGCCAATCCACGACGCGGCTGCCGCCTCATGGAGCGCATCCGCCGCGAGGAGAAGCGCGCGCCCGTGGAGTTGTGCCGCGGCGTGGCTCGTGGCCGCCGAGCCGGCGATGACGATTGCGGCCAAGCCTGCGAGCAGGAAGGGCCGGCTCGGCCGGCCGAGGACCGCGAGCGCGAGATAGGCGAACACGCTCGTGAGACCCGCCACCACGAAGCTCGCGTCGAGGAGCGCCGCCCGCTCGACCTCTGCCGATTCAACGAGGATCTCGGACGTCAGCCAGAGACTCGCAATGATGGCGGCGGCGGCGGCCAGGGCCGCGCCCCGCATCACGCGATTGCATGCGCGAAGGAGGTCCGGGCCGCTTGTGCCGAGCTGCGGCAGCGCCGGCGCCGCGATGGCGACGTGAAACACGACGCCGCCGACGACCGCCATCTCCGCCACGAGAACGATGCCGCGGAGGACGACGGCGAGAAACCCGGCGACGTCGAAATAGGCGGTCAGCACGGGACGCTCAAGGGGCCGAGATTTGGAACGGGACTTCCCCGCGCGTGATGTGTCCGTCGACCGACAGCACTTGCCAGCGCAGGCGATAGGCGCCGGGCGAGAGGCCCTGGAGCGCCGCGGTGAGGCTGTCTGCCGGCGAGTCGGGCGCGATCGCGATGCGCTTCGTTGCGCCGTCGGGGCCGATCAGCGTGAGGCGCGAGCGCGCATGGTCGATGCGGCCGTTGTAGCGGAGCGAAAGCGTGAGATCGGGGCCTGCGACGATGGCGCCTGGAGCCGGCTTGGCTTCGAGGACGATGGCATGCGCGAGCGCCTGCGTCGCGCCGAGCGCGATCGAGGCCGCGAGCACGACAGCTTGCACCAGTCGACGTCCCATCATTACCTGTCCCGTTTTGCTCATCGTTGAGGGCGGCGCATCATGCCAAAGTCGACTCCGCTTCGTAAGAGCGGAATTCGCCCGTGCGGATCACGGCGTTCTCACAACGCGTTTGGTCTTGCCT
>JAXMCE010000032.1:0-9570 GCA_046349515.1 Alphaproteobacteria bacterium
GCGCGCCTCGCTGTCGACGATCGCGCGATGCTCGCCCGATTGTCAGGCGTCTGCGAATGGATCTGGATCAAGGGCAACCATGATCCGGAACCGCCGCCGGGCCTGGGGGGCGGGGTCGCGGCTGAATACCGTCGCGGACCACTGGTCTTCCGCCACCAGGCCTCCGAAGAGACGATCCCCACGGGCGAGGTCAGCGGCCACTTCCACCCGAAAGCGATCGTCCGCACGCGTGGCCGCGCGCTCCATGCCCGGTGCTTCGCGACGGATGGACGGCGCCTCGTGCTGCCGGCGTTCGGCGCCTATGCGGGCGGTCTCAACGTCCTCGATCCCGCCATGCGGCTTCTTTTCGCCGGCGCGCTTCAGGTCCATGCGCTCGGCGACCGGCGAGTCCATGCGATCGCCGCGAGTCACCTGTTGCCCAATTGACCGCGCTCAGCGGAGCACGAACTCGATCAGCGATCCGTCGCGCGCCTTGAAGCGAATCTTCAAGAGCACGCCCGAAGGGTCGTACCAGAGCTCCTTGTCGACATCGCCCGCGATCTGGAAGTAGCGCGCTTGGATCTGGCGGGAGCCAAGATCGACAGACTCGTTCGTGCCAGCGGTTACCGTGATATTGAGCACCCGCCCGTCCTCGACGTCGAGGAGGCGCTTCTGATCCACCGTCGCGATGTTCCAATAGCTCGCGGGGACCAAACCGAGCGGCGCCGTGGTGTGGCCTTTCTCGGTCTCGATCGCGAAGTCGCTCGCGTTGGCATGGCCCTTGAGGAACAGCTTGTCGCCGTTGTCGTTGGTCCGCGTGTCAAGGGCCGTGAGCCGGTCGCCCTGCCACGTCTCGCTGCGCGCCTGCTCGTAGCGGTAGACCGTGACGAACGCCACCTTGACCTGGACTTTGACGTCGATCGACACCGTGGTCTTGTCGCCGTGCTGTGTGACGGTCAGGCGTTGCTTGCCGATGGGCGAGCCGTCCCGATCGATGCGGTACTCGAAGGCCCCCGTCGGGAGGGACGCGGCCGGCACGGCCTGGAGGAGACCGGCGCAAAGTGCGACGGCCAAGAGTGTCAGTCGGCGGCGGATGGAGGAGCGCATCGTGTCGGGCCTAGTGAAGCTCTCGCTCCGAATGGGCCATCAACGGACATGTGTCAAGCTTGGCTTCGTCTCCGCGTCGATTCAGGCGGGCGCGGCAGGGAATCGCCCGACCCGCGACTGATGCATCGCCCAAAGGACGGCTGTGAACAGCACGAGCGCTCCGGCCTGGTGAGCTGCCGCCAACGGTACGGGCACGATCAGAATCAGCGTCGCGATGCCGAGCGCGACCTGGAGACAGGCGGCGATGGCGACGGCCAGGCCCGCCCTCCGCATGCCAGTGTCCGCGCCCGCGGTCGAGCGCCACAGGACGATCGCGACGACGAGGGTCGTGATCGCCAGCCAGCGATGGTCGAATTGGACGGCGGGAATGTTCTCAAAGAGATTGAGCCACGCCGGCGAGAGGGCGAGGTAGTCGCTCGGGATCAACGAGCCGTCCATGAGCGGAAAGGTGTTGTAGGCGAAGCCCGCATCGAGGCCCGCGACGAACCCGCCGGCGGTGATCGTCAGCACGACGAGAACGAGGAGCGCGCGGATGAGTGCGGGTGACGGACGCCCGCGTTCGCGCGGCCGGATGAGATCGAAGGCGATCCACAAGATGGCGGCGTAGATTCCCACCGCCAGGAGCAAATGGGCCGTGAGACGATAGGGACTCACATCCGGCCGGTCGACGAGGCCGCTCTTGACCATGTACCAGCCGAGCGCGCCCTGGAGCGCCCCAAGAGCGAAGATGCCGGCAAGCGGCCAGCGCAATCGTCCCGGCAATCGCCCCCTGATCCAGAACAGGACGAGCGGGACGGCGAAGACGATGCCGATGAGCCGCCCCCACAGCCGGTGCACGTATTCGACCCAGAAGATTCCCTTGAAGGCATCGAGCGTCATGCCCGCGTTAACTTTTTGGTACTCGGGAAAGTTCTGGTAGGCGGTGAAGGCCGCCTGCCATGCGGCGTCGTCGAGGGGCGGCAGTGTGCCCATGATTGGCTGCCACTCGACGATCGAAAGGCCCGATTGCGTTAATCGCGTGATTCCGCCGATCACGACCATGGTAAAGATCATTACCGCGCAGGCAAAAAGCCACGCGATGACCCCGGGGTGGACGCTCGCCGATTGAATTTG
Source organism: Alphaproteobacteria bacterium (assembly GCA_046349515.1). Taxonomy (GTDB): domain Bacteria; phylum Pseudomonadota; class Alphaproteobacteria; order CADEGL01; family CADEGL01; genus JBGPGW01. The sequence goes on from JAXMCE010000032.1 coordinate 2,200, forward strand.
GCCAGCGTTGGTCCCATGTTGGTCGGAGGATTGGGTTCGGCCGGAGATTGCCATGGATTATCTCGACGCGTTGGAAAGCGAAAGCATCTACATCCTGCGCGAAGCCTACAACAAGTTCGAGAAGCTGGGCATGCTGTGGTCGATCGGGAAGGACTCGAACGCCATGCTGTGGCTCGTCCGCAAGGCCTTCCTCGGCCACGTTCCGTTCCCGATCATCCATATCGACACCAGCTACAAGCTTCCCGAAATGATCGAGTTCCGCGACCGCGTCGCGCGGGAATGGAAGCTCGATCTCATCATCGGCCAGAACAAAGAGGCCTTGGCTGACGGGATGAACCATACGCGCGGGCGGGTCGAGTGTTGCACGGCGCTCAAGACGAACGGCTTGAAGCGCGTGATCGAGCAGCACGGCTTCCAAGGGATCATCGCCGGGATCCGGCGCGACGAGGAAGGCACGCGCGCGAAAGAGCGCGTCTTCAGCCCGCGCGGCGCGCAGGCCGAGTGGGACTATCGCGATCAGCCGCCGGAATTCTGGGACCAGTACAAGACCGATTTTGCGCCCGGAACCCATGTCCGCATCCATCCCATCGTCCATTGGACCGAGCTCGACGTGTGGCGCTACATCCGCCGGGAGAACATCCCGGTGGTGCCGCTCTACTTCGCGAAGGGCGGCCGGCGATACCGCTCGCTCGGTTGCGCGCCCTGCACGGGTTCGATCGAAAGCTCGGCCGACACGCTCGATGCGATCATCGCCGAGCTCGAGCGCACGCGCGTGCCCGAGCGCGCGGGACGCGCCCAGGACAAGGAGTCGGAAGACGCTTTCGAGCGTTTGCGCGTCGGCGGGTATATGTAACGGGGCAGCCCGCATCATCGACGGGCATCAGGCCGGCGGAAGATCCTCGAAGAAGCGCCGGACTTCCGCTACCGCCTCGGCAAGGCCGAGCCGGCGCATCGCCGTGCCGGGGGGGAAGGCGCCGCCGAGGCGTGACGGTGTCTGCGCATCCAACATGACGAACACGCCCCTGTCGTCCGCGCGGCGCACGAGCCGCCCATAGGCCTGCTTCAATCGAAGGCGCGCGATCATGTCGTCGTAGCCGCGGCCGAGAAATGCCGCCTTCCGCGCGCGGTGGAGGATGTCGGGGCGCGGCCACGGCACGCGGTCATAGACGATGAGGCGCAAGGCGGGGCCCGGCACGTCGATGCCGTCCCGCACCGCGTCGGTGCCGAAAAGGCACACATCGCGCTCGGCGCGGAAGATGTCGACGAGTGTCGTGGTGTCGAGGCTGTCGACATGCTGGGCGAGAAGCGTGAGGCCCGCCTCTTCGAGCGGCTTTGCGACGCGGTTGTAGACGGCCCTGAGGCGCGCGATCGCGGTGAAGAGCCCGAGCGCACCGCCACCCGCCGCGAGAAAGAGCTCCCGGTAGGCGGCCGCCACCTGGTCCATCGAATCCTTGCGGACATCGGTGACGACGATGATCGCGGTCTGGCCGGCGTAGTCGAAGGGCGAAGGCACCGCGGCGCGGGTGGCAGGCACCATGAGGTGCGCGGCGCCCGTTCGCGCCTCGGCCGCTATCCAATCGGACTCCTCCTCGCCCGTGCCGTCGCGCAAGGTGGCGGAGGTGACGACCACGCCGTGCGCCTTCAAGGCGACGTGCTCCGCGAAGGGAAAGGTCGGGTCGATCCAGTGGCGATAGAGGCCGATGTCCATCTCGCGCCCATCGCTCCGCTCGACCGCGAACCAGTCGACGAAGCGGCCGGGGCCCTCTGTTTCCTCATCCGGAGGGACCGACAAGGCCGCGAGCATCGCGCGCCACGCGGCGAGGTCGACCGAAGCGCGCCGGCGGAGCCCTCGGCTGATGGCTTCGATCCGGAGGCGCGTTGCGGTGTCGAGCTCGGAGGCTTTTTCCTCGAGCTGTCCCTCGAGCCGTTCGGCCAGGCGAAGCGTCGGCGCGGCAAGGCGCCCGAGCGCGAGGTCGAGCTCCACCGCCGCCTCGATCAAGCCGGGCACCGGCGGATCGGTGTCGGTCTCGAGGCTGTAGGATCGCTCGGCATCCTGCGCGCGCGCGTAGACCTGCTGGCGCACGAGCGAAAGGAACGCCTCGGCCGGACCCATGGGATTGGATTGGGCAAGGCGCTGGTGCCAGCCTTCGCCCGGCAAGGCGCGGGCGGCCGCTTCGGCCGCATCGATCGCCGCTTCCGCTACCTCGTCACCGATGACGAGGTCGCCAGCCCGGCGCCGCAAACCCCGCGCGCGGCTGCCGCGCCGTGCCTCGGCGCCCAGGACCCAGCGCCTCAGCTCGGCCATCTCGAACCCGGAAAGGTGCGCCGAGAACGCGGCGTCGGCGGCATCGAACACATGATGCCCCTCGTCGAAGACGTAGCGTTGGGGCACGGACGAATCGTCGAGGCCACCGAGCGCCGCCTGCACCATGACGAGGGCGTGGTTGGCGATGACGATGTCCGCGCGCCGCGCGCGCCGGACGCTCCGCTCGATGAAGCAGCGATGGTAATGCGCACAGGCCGAATAGATGCACTCGCCTCTGTGGTCTGTGAGGTCGATCGTGCGCGCGCGCCCGACGAGATCGGGCAGCCAGCTCGGAAAATCGCCGCCGGTCATGTCGCCGTCCCGGCTGTGGCGCACCCACCGCGCGAGGAGGCCGAGCGCGATTCCGTCCGTTCTCCGAAGCCGCGCGCCGGCGACGGCCTCCTCGAGGTTGAGAAGGCACAGGTAATTCTCGCGGCCTTTTCTCACGACGACGCGGCGCGCCTTCTCGACCGGGTCGGCCACGAGACGGTCGAGCTCGTCGTCGATCTGGTGCTGAAGGTTGCGTGTGTAGGTGCTGATCCACACGGGGCCACGATTTTTCTCGGCCCAAAGGGTCGCAGGTGCGAGGTAGCCAAGCGTCTTGCCGACGCCGGTTCCGGCCTCGGCCAGGACGAAACGCGGCACGCCCTGCACGTCGCGCGGCGTAAAGGCGGCGCTGACCGCCGAAGCATAGTCTGCCTGCTGTGGTCGCGCTTCGGCTGAACGCCCGACGAGCTCGGCAAGGCGGCGGCGGGACTCGCCGGGGTCGACCGGGACGTTTCCGGGTGGCGGCTCCGGCGCCTGCTCCGACCATTCGGGGAGTTGCCGCCACACCTCGAGGGCATCCGCGCGCACGTCACCGCGGAGTCGCGCAACCACCGCCTTGCCCCACTTCCATCCGGCTTCGGTCATGGTGTGCGCGATGCCGGCGGCCTCCGCCCTCGATTCCTCGTCGAGAGTGGAGAGTTCGGCGAGGAGATGTGCAACGACGGTCGCGACCGCGCGAGCCTCGGCCTCTAAGCTCATGGGCTTCGGCAGATCGAGGGCCGATGCGAGACCGCGCACCGTCGGCAGGCAGAATCGCGCGGGCCGAACGAAGGCGAACAGCTCGAGCGCGTCGCAGACGGGGAACGCCGCCGCGCCGAGGCGGCGGAAGAGGGAGGGCGCGTGACAGACGAGCGGGGCGGGCCCCGAGCGCGCGCGCTCGACCGCGTCGCGATGGGAAAGGCGTTCGGGGCCCTTGGCCCCGAGGAAGAGCGCGTCGCCCATCCCGGCGACGAGGATCGGCAACCGATCGGCGTCGTTGAAGGCGTCGGGGGCCGCGGGTCCGATCATCCGGCCCGCCGCGGGCGCGCGATGGCCGACCGGTCCGTGAACGCGTCGGTGAGCGTGGTGCCGTTGGCGAAAGGCGCGCATCCATCGCCGCCGATCGCGCCGCCCTGGCAAAGGGCGGCGAGGCCTTGGCATCCGGAGCGGCGCCGGATCGGGCGTCCTGCGGTCGACATTCGGTGAGCGGTGGGTTCTCTCGTTTTGCGCGCGATGGGTTCGCGTCCTTAGAAACCTAGAGGCCCCCGCCTTCGGCTGTAAAGATCGGGCGCCGGCGATTGACGCCATCCGGCGCTGTGCCTAGCTTGCGCGTGCCGTTCGCCAGCCTCAAGGAGATGTTGTCCGTGTCGTCCACGCTGCGTCAGGCCGCGGAAGCGAGCAATGCCTGGCCGTTCCAGGAAGCGCGCAAACTCGTCGAGCGCCTGGGCGGCAAGCCCCCGGCCAAGGGTTATCTCCTGTTCGAGACCGGCTATGGCCCCTCGGGCTTGCCTCACATCGGGACCTTCGGCGAGGTCGTGCGGACGACCATGGTGCGCCACGCCTTCGCCCTTCTTACCGACACGCCATCCCGTCTCTTCGCCTTCTCCGACGACATGGACGGTCTCCGCCGCGTGCCCGACAACGTCCCGCAGCAGGAGATGATGAAGGGATTTCTCGGGCGACCGCTGACGGCGATTCCCGATCCCTTCGGCACGCATGAGAGCTTCGGTCACCACAACAACGCGCGGCTTCGCGCCTTCCTCGACGCGTTCGGCTTCGAGTACGAGTTCAAGAGCTCGACCGACTACTATCGAAGCGGTCAGTTCGACGCGACGCTGCTCCGCGTTCTGGCAGCCTATGACCAGGTCATGGCGATCATGCTGCCCTCGCTCCGCGCCGAGCGCCAGCAGACCTACAGCCCCTTTCTGCCCGTCTCGCCCAAGACGGGCCGCGTGCTCCAGGTCCCCATCCTCGAGCGCGACGCGAAGGCAGGTACGGTCGTCTTCCGCGACGAAGATGAATCGCTGACCGAAGTCCCGGTCACCGGCGGTCACTGCAAGCTGCAATGGAAGGTCGACTGGGCGATGCGCTGGGTCGCGCTCGATGTCGACTACGAGATGTCGGGGAAAGACCTCATCGATTCAGTGCGCCTGTCGAGCCAGATCGCGCGGGCGCTTGGCGCCCGGCCGCCCGAGGGATTCACTTACGAGCTGTTCCTCGATGAGCACGGCGAGAAAATCTCGAAGTCGAAGGGCAACGGCCTCTCGGTCGACGAATGGCTGGCCTACGCGCCGCCGGAGAGTCTCTCCTACTTCATGTATCAGCAGCCGCGGCGCGCGAAGCGCCTTTACTTCGACGTCATTCCGCGGCAGGTGGACGAGTATCTCTCATCGCTCGAGAAGTTCCCGCGGCAAAGCGAGTCGGAGCGGCTCGACAATCCCGTCTGGCACATCCATGGCGGCCGCCCGCCGAGCGAGGCCGTGCCGGTGAGCTTCGGCCTCCTCCTGAATCTCGCGAGCGTCTGCAACTCGGAGGACAAGTCGATCCTTTGGGGCTTCGTCAGCCGTTACGCGCCCGAGGCGCGGCCGGAGACGCACCGTCTTCTCGATCGCCTGCTCGACTATGCCGTCGCCTACTACCGGGACTTCGTGAAGCCGGCGAAGCGCTACCGGGCGCCGAGCGAGATGGAGCGCGCGGCCCTCGACGATCTCGTCGGGGCGCTATCGGCAATGCCGCGGGCGGCAGACGCCGAGGCCATCCAAAACGAAGTCTACGAGGTGGGGAAGCGCCATCCCTTCCCGGACCTCCGGGCGTGGTTCCAGTCGCTTTACGAGATCCTGCTCGGCCAGACGCAAGGCCCGCGCATGGGCTCGTTCATCGCGCTCTACGGCCGGCAGGAAATGGTCGAGCGCGTGCGCAAGGTGCTGGCCGGAGAGGCGCTGGCCTGATCTGCGCGGCCGCGCTCAGCGCCGGCCCTGGCCCTTTGCAAAGGTCATGTAGAGCTCGCGCGCTCGCTTCATCATGGGACCCGGTTGGAGGTCGCGATTCTCGATGCGGACGGCGGGCAGCACTTTGTCGAGATTGCCGGTGCTGAAGACCTCGTCGGCCTCGAGCACGTCGTCGAACGTCACCGAGCGCTCGGCGACCTCGATTCCGTCGTCGCGGAGAAGCTGCATGACCCGGCGCCGCGTGACGCCATTGAGGAAAGTGCGGTTGTAGACAGGCGTCTGGACCACGCCGTTCTTGGCGAGGAACAGGTTTGCCGTGGCGAACTCGGCGACATGGCTGTTGGGGTCGAGCAGGATCGCCGTCGTATAGCCGCGCGCCTGGGCCTCGCGGATCGCGCGACCCGCATTGGGATAGAGGCACGCCGCCTTGGCCTCCGTCGGCGCCATGTCGGGCGCGGGGCGGCGGTAGCGCGAGAGGCAGGCCGTGAAGCCGGTCGGCTTCGCCATCGGCCGCTCGAGGATGACCAAGGTGAAGCGCGTCGAGTCGGGTTCGAGGAGGACGAATCCGTCCTCGGCGTGGAACATGGCACGGATATAGAGTTCGGACTCGCGTGGGAACTTGACGATGCCCTCCCACGCGATGTCCTCGATCTCGCGCGCCGTCAACATGGGCTTCAATCCCATGACATGGGCGGAGGCGATCAGTCTCTCGCAATGCCGGTCGAGGTCGGGCGCCACGCCATTCCAGGAGCGCGCCGCGTCGAAGACGGCGGTCGCCATCCAGACCGACTGCGTGATGGGGCCCATGATGGGCACGTTCTCCTCATGCCAGACGCCGTCGATGTATACGAGGCTTTTCATGCCATTTCTCCCTCGCGCGAGGCTGACGCGACCGCGGTTGGCGCGCACCCAGCGCCGCGTACGACCGACCGGCGCCTTCGTCTTGCGCCCGTGGTGATGGGCGGCAGGAATGCTATACGACTATACGATATTGCGGGGGACCGGTAGGCGATGTCGAGCAGCAGGGTCGCGAGGGATGATTCCCGGTGCTTGGTCCCATGGCGGCCGAGGGACGCGATGTCGTGATCGATCCTTATCGCATGATCGGCCCGCTGCTTCGGCGCCTGCCGCCGGAGTGCGCCCATCGCCTGTCGATCCGTGCTCTTGCGTCGGGCCTGCCGTGGCCAGGACAGCGCGCGGACGACCCCATGCTCTCGATCCGATTGTGGGATCGCGATTTTTCGAATCCGCTGGGGCTTGCGGCCGGATACGACAAGGACGCCGAGGTCCCGCGTGCGGCGCTGCGGCTCGGATTTGCCTTCGTCGAGATCGGCACGGTCACGCCGCGTCCGCAGCCGGGCAATCCGCGTCCACGGCTGTTCCGTCTCATCGAAGACGAAGCGGTGATCAACCGCATGGGGTTCAACAGCGGTGGGCTCGAAGCCGCGGCGGGGCGGCTCGGGCAACTCCGCGCGGATGGCCGCGCCGTGCCGGGCTTCATCGGCGCCAACGTCGGCAAGAATCGCGACAGCGAGGATGCCGCGGCCGACTATGCGGCGGGCGCCGCCCGGCTCGCGCCGCTGGTCGACTACCTCGTCATCAACGTCTCTTCGCCCAACACGCCCGGCTTGCGCGAGCTGCAGCGCCGGTCGGCGCTTCTCGACTTGATCGCAGAGGTGCGGCGCGCGATCGCCGATGTGCGGCCGTACCCGCCGCTCCTCGTCAAAGTGGCTCCCGACCTGTCACCGGACGAGCGTGGCGATATCGCGGCCGTCGCCGAGGAGGCGGCGGTCGACGGCCTCATCATCGGCA
>JAXMCE010000033.1:0-8426 GCA_046349515.1 Alphaproteobacteria bacterium
GTCGCCATGATCCGCGGGAAGCTGTTGGAGACGGCATGGGGGGCAAGTCCATGGGAAGGCCAAAGGTGGATTCTAGCGTCATAGGCTCGGAGGGACCAGTGACCGAAGGGATGACTGGCGACCGGCCTCGCCGTGCCGTCGATCGGGGCGTTATAGTGCGTCGGTTTTCGGGGAGGACACGGTGACCGCCATCACACATTTCTCGGCGAGCTACGGCGAGGGCCGGCAAAAATTCCTCGACGCGGCGAAAGCGGCCGGTGCCGCGATCACGACCCATTCGCATCCGGGCCGTGGGCCGGATGGAGGGGCCTTGGCAACGGATGTCGCGCACTTCGGCGAGAAGGACGCTCCCAATCTTTTCATCGCGACCTCGGCCACCCACGGCATCGAGGGCTTCTGCGGCTCGGGTTCGATGGTCGGCTGGATGGCGGAGGGCCTCGTCCGCGAACGGCCGAAGGGAACGGCCATTCTTCTTGTTCATGCGCTCAACCCGCACGGCTTCGCCCACGAGCGGCGGGTGACGGAGGACAATGTCGACCTCAATCGCAACTTCGTGGACCACGCGCGGCCCTATCCCGTGAATGCGGGGTACGCGGATTTGCACGCCCATCTCGTGCCAAGCGCCTGGGACGGAGCGCCGCGGCAGACGGCCGATCAAGCGATCGCGGCCTACATTGCGCGTCACGGCCACGGGGCGTACCAGGCCGCCGTCACCCAGGGGCAATACAGCCATGTCGATGGGCTTTTCTTCGGCGGCACGGCGCCGACGTGGTCCAACCGGACCTGGCGCGAGATCCTGAAGACGCATGCCGCGCGTCGGCGGCACGTCGCGGTGCTCGATTTCCACACCGGCCTCGGTCCCAGGGGCTACGGCGAGATCCAATTCGAGCGGGGACCGAACGATCCCGAATACCTGCGCCTGCAATCATGGTTCGACGGGGAAGCGACCTCGCCCGACGACGGCAGCTCGAGCTCGGCCGCGATCAGCGGCTACATGGCCTCGGCCGTGGCGGAGGAATGCCCGGACGCCGTTCGAAGCTGCTTTGCCGTCGAGTACGGTACGCGCCCGCTCGATCAGGTTCTCGACGCCGTGCGCGCGGACAATTGGCTGTATGCGCGGGGCAAGGTCGATTCGCCGTTGGGCCGGACGATCAAGCGGGCGATCCGTGACGCATTCTACGGCGAGGACGAGCGCTGGAAGACGGATGTGTTCGAGCGCGCGGTCTCGGTCGCCCGGAAGACGCTGCGTGGACTGGCCGGAAGCTAAGACGGCATGTTGGATAACCGGATTCCTTGGCCGATGGGGAGGAGCACATGACGGATACGTTCTCGCGCACCTACGCGGAAGCGCGCGGCAAGTTCCTCGATGCGGCGAAGGGAGCGGGCGCGGCCCTCACGACCTATGCCCATCCGGGCCAGGGACCCGATGGCGGCGCGCTCGCGACGGACGTCGCGCGCCTGGGCGAGTCGAACGCGCCCAATCTCTTCATCGCGACCTCGGCCACCCACGGCGTCGAAGGCTTTTGCGGCTCGGGCTGCATGGTGGGGTTCCTCGAGAAGCGCCTCCACGCCGAGCTGCCGCGGGGCACCGCCATGGTGCTCGTCCATGCGATCAACCCCCATGGCTTCGCCCATGAGCGGCGCGTGAACGAGGACAACGTCGACCTCAACCGCAACTTCGTCGACCACGCGGCACCGCGCGCACCCAATGCGGCCTATGACGCCATTCACGCGATGCAAGTCCCGGAGGATTGGGATGGACCGGCGCGCGCCGAGGCCGATCGCCACATCGCGGCCTACATCGCGGCGCACGGCATGAAGACGTACCAGGCGGCGGTGACCGGCGGGCAGTACACGCATCCCGACGGGCTTTTCTACGGCGGGCGAGCGCCCGTCTGGTCGCACCGGACCTGGCGCGAGATCATCAAGACCCATGTGGCGCCCGTTCGGCGCGTGGCCTATGTCGATTTCCACACCGGCCTCGGCCCCCGCGGCTACGGTGAGCCCATCTCGCGGGAGGCGCCGGACTCGCCCGTCTTCCACCGCGCCCGCGCCTGGTACGGTGCGGAAGTCACCTCGACGCGGGGCGGCACCTCGACCTCGGCCGTCGTCGAAGGCGACACCTCGCGCGCGTTCGAGTCAGGTCCCCACGCGCCCGAGGTGACGACGGTCGCGCTCGAATTCGGCACGCGGCCGGTGGAGGATGTGCTGGGCGCGCTTCGGGCGGACAACTGGCTCTATCTTCGCGGCAAAGTCGATTCGCCGCTCGGCCGCACGATCAAGCGCCAGATCCGCGACGCCTTCTACGGGGAGGACGATCCGTGGAAGCGTTCGGTCCTGGAGCGGGGATTCGACATCGCGCGGAAGGCGTTCCGGGGCGTGAGCCAGAGCTGAGCGATCAGCGCCAGACCTTGTCCTCGGCGTCGTAGGCGCCGATGCGGAGATCGGGTTTCTCCTTGCGGAGCGTCTGTTTCTCGATCTTGTCGGACGGCGTCGTCGGCACTTCTTTTCTGTACTCGATGTAACGCGGCATCTTGAAGCGCGCGAGGTGCTTGGCGCAATGCGCCAGCACCGCTTCGGGCGACAGCGTCTCGGGGCCGAGACCGGGATGGAGGACGAGGTAGACCTTGACCTCCTCGCCGCGCCGGTCGTCGGGCACGGGAACCGCGGCCGCGCGCTCGACGCCCGGAAGGCCGAGCAGCACCGTCTCGATCTCGACCGCCGAGATGTTCTCGTTGTTGCGGCGGATGATGTCCTTCATGCGGCCGAGGAAGTGGAAGAAGCCATCAGGGTCGCGATAGGCGCGGTCGCCCGAGCGGTGCCAGTCGCCGAAGAAGGAATCGCGGTTGGCCTCCGGCTTCTTGTAGTAGCCCTCGAGGATGCCGGGTCCGCGCACGCAGATCTCGCCTGTCTCGCCGTCGGGGAGCGCCCGCCCGGTCTCATTCGCGATCATCACCTCGCGGAAGGGCGCGGCGACGCCGATGCAATCGGGGCCGATCTTGTGGGCCGCGGCGAGCGGCATGTAGGTCGCGATGCCGTTCTCCGTCATGCCGTAGATGTTGCGCACGGGGCAGCCGAAGCGCCCTTCGATCGCGGTCTGCACTTCGGGCAGGTAGGCGGCCGAGACGTGGAGGAATTTGAGGTCGTTCCGCGAATCCTCCGGCGGCAGTGCCTGCTTCAGGATCGCGTTGGTAACGAGCGTGTATTCCGAGCGCGTCTCCCGCACCCAGGACATGAAGCGGCGGATCGAGAGTTGCGGCGCGATCGAGAGCGTGGCGCCGAGATGGAGGGCGAAGAGGAACACCGCCTGGCCCGCCATGTAATAGAAGGGATGAGCCAGGAACACGCGGCCGATGCCGAGATGGCGAAGCTCGAGCGTGCCGATCTTGGCGAAAGTGAACCAGTGGCGGTGCGACAGCATCACGCCCTTGGGGAATCCGGTCGTGCCTGAGGTGTATTGGATGGTGAGGCGATCGTCGAGCGCGGGCGCGTCGGCGACGGTGAAATCTTCGCGGCCGCTCGCGAGCACCTCGTCCCAGGCGGGCATGGCGCCCGCATCCCCGCCGAAGACGATGGTGCGGGACGATGCCGGCCGTGCGGCGCCAAGCTCATCGAGAAGGTCCGTCAAGCCGTGGTCGATGACGAGCCAGGATGCGTCCGAATCGGCGAGCACATAGGCAAGCTCCCGCGCGGTGTAGCGCACGTTGATCGGCACCATGACAGCGCCGAGCCGCGCGATCGCGAGCCAGGCGATCGGCCAGGCGGGGGAGTTCGCCATCATCACGCCCACATGCGCGCCCTTCCTGAGCCCGCGGTCGTGGAGCGCGCTCGCGAGCCGGCTCACGCGGCGATCGAGCGCGCGGTAGGTGAGCGTCCGGTCGCTGAGATCGCCCGGCGCCTCGAAGAAGGTGAAAGCCGTCCGGTCACCGAGCGTCTCGGCGCGCTCGCGCAAGAAGGCGCCGAGGTTCGGGGGGAACGGCTCGCTCTCGACGAGGCGGTGCATGGCCTCGGTCGAGGGCAGGACGGGCCGGGAGACTCGTTTCGGCTGCTCCATCGCTTATGCCCTCTCGGGCCGTGGCGCCCGTCGTTGCCGCTCGCGATGGACGACATAGAGCCCGGCGCCGATGACGATGACAAGCCCGGCCACGGTCCATGTGTCCGGCAGGTCGCCGAAGACGAGGAAGCCCATGACCGTGGCCGACACGATCTGCGTGTAGAAGAACGGTGCGAGCGCCGAGGCATCGGCGTGGTCGAAGGCCTTGATGATGAGGTAGGAGGCCGCGCCGTAGATAAGGCCGACCGCGGCGAACCACAGCCAGTCGACGAAGGACGGCTCGATCCAAACGGAAACCAGGATGGGGCTCAAGGCGACGGCGCCGAACAGATTGAAATAGAGGAAGGTGGTGAGCGCGTGGTCGGTCGCGGCGAGCGCGCGCGTCGCGATCTGGAAAAGCGATCCGAACACGGCCGAGCCGAGCGGCAGGAGCGTCGCCCATTCGGTGTCGAGGTTGGGACGCATGATGACGAGGATGCCCGCGAAGCCGATGCACACGGCCGACCAGCGGTGGATGCCCACGCGCTCGCCGAGAAGCGGCACCGAGAACGCCACGACGAAGAGCGGATTCGCGAAGGTGATGGCGATCGCCTGGACGAGCGGCAGATAGGTGAGGCCGCTCACGAAGAAGATCGACGAGACGAGGGTGAAGAGCCCGCGGAGCGCCTGGAGACCCGGCCGGGCCGTGCGCGCGAGCGACCATCGCCCGAACAGGCTGAAAAGGATCGCGACGATGACGCACTGCGCCGCATAGCGCATCCAGATGACCTGCATCACGGGGTAGGTGGCAGTCAGATATTTCGTCACCGTGTCGCTCACCGGTATGAGCGAAACCCCTGCGATCATGAGCAGGATGCCCGTGAGTGCGTTGCCGCGCAGCGCGCCCTTGGCCATCGGCACCTCTCAGCCGGCTGCGCGCCTCTCGGCGCGCCGCTCGCGATGAAGGATGTAGAGGCCCGATGCGATGACGATGACGAGGCCGAGGATCGTCCAGGCGTCCGGCACGTCGCCGAACCAGAGAAGGCCAAGGACCGTCGCCGAGCCGAGCTGCGCATAGTTGAACGGGGCCAGCACCGCGGCGCCGGCGAAGTCGAAGGCTTTGATGAGAAGGAAGTGGCCGAGCCCGCCGATGAGGCCCGCGGCCGCGAACCACAGCCAGGTCTCGTCCGTGACTGCGGTCCAGACGAAGGGTATGGCGGGCGCCAGGGCCACGACGCCGACGAGGCTGCCGTAGAAGAACGTGGTGATGGCGGCATCGGAGGCGGCCAGCCGCCGCGTGTAGATCTGATTGAGCGCGTTGCACAGCGCCGCGAGGAGGGCGAGGGAGGCCGCCCAATGGACGACGCCGAGGCCAGGGCGCATGACGATGAGGATACCCGCGAAGCCGACGGCGACCGCGCCCCAGCGATGCGCCCCGACCCGCTCGCCCAGCAGCGGGACGGACAAGGCCGCGGTCATGAGACTCTGCGCGAAAAGGATCGTCACCCCGTCGACGAGCGGCACGTATTTGAGCGCGGTGATGAAGAGGATCGTGGCGCCGACCGTGAGTCCCGCGCGCACGAGCTGGAGACGCGGGCGCCGCGTGCGGGTGAGCGCCCATCGCCCCGACGCCGCGATGAGCGCCACGACGGCGGCCAGCTGCACGATGTGGCGCAGCCACAGGATCTCCAGCACGTGGTAGTCGGTGGTGAGATGCTTCGAGATCGCGTCGCTCACCGGAAACAGCGAGACGGCGAGGATCATGATGCCGATGCCCTTCAGGACGTGGCCGCGCTCGGCCGTCATTGGGGGGCGCTCGCCCGTGCGGCCAGGCGCCGCTCGCGGTGGAAGACGTAAAGACCCGAGCCGATGACGATGAGGACGCCGAGCACGCTGATCCCGTCGGGCAGATAGTGCGAGACGACGAAGCTCACGATCGTGGCCGAGGCGATCTGCGTGTAGGAGAAGGGGGCGAGCGCCGAGAGCGGCGCCAGCTGGATCGCCTTGATGACGCCGAAATGCGCGATCCCGCCGATGAGCCCCGCGAGGATCATGAGCATCCAGGCGGTGCCCTGCGGCGGCGTCCAGTAGAAGGGCACGACGAGGCTGATGAAGGCGCCGCCGCCCGCGACGAGATAGAGAAGCGTCGTGATCGGCGGGTCCGTGCGCACGACCTTCCGCGTGATGATCTGCATGAGCGTGTTGAAGACCGCGGAGACGAGCGCCAGGAGCGCGCCGCCGACCGCCATGCCGAATCCGGGGCGGAACACGATGAGCATGCCGATGAAGCCGACGATGACAGCGCTCCAGCGGTGGACTCCCACGCGCTCGCCCAAGAGCGGCACCGAGAAGGCGACCATGAGCAGGGGGCCGATGAAGATGATGGCGATCGCGTCCACCACTTCGATCAAGCGAAGCGAGGAGACGAAGCACACGGTCGAGAGAACGGCGAGGGCCGCGCGCGCGAGTTGGAGCTTCAAGTGCGCCGTGCGGAACCAGCGCATGGCCCGCGGCCCGCCGAGCACCGCCGCGAGCATCACGGACTGGAAGACGTAGCGTGCCCAGGTCACCTGGATCGGGTGGTAGGTGAGCGCCAGGTACTTCGCGATGGCGTCGCTGATCGGATAGAGCGAAACCGCGCCGGCCATGAGCAGCATGGCGCGGGCGAGGGCGGGCTCATGCGCGACCGCGACGGGACCAACGGCGCGCACGCCCGGCTGCGAGGCGTCGCTCTCCATCGGAGCGTCCGCTAGTCCGCGACGAGCGGATGGCCCTCGCGACGCACGGGGCCGCTCGCGACCGCGTGCGGATCGAGCGCCCGGACGACGGGCGTCGTCTCGGGGAGGGAGACGTAGTCGCGCTGCTGCTCCTTGGGCATGGGCGCGCGCTGGAACATGCGGTAGATCGCGAAGCCGGCCAGGACCAGATTGACGAGCGCCGAGTAGATGAACAGCCCGTCGGGCCCGATCGTCGACATGAAGATCGACGCGATCGGCGGCCCGATGACGGCGCCGATGCCGTAAGTGAAGACGAAGCCGCCGCTGGCCTTGACGAGATCCTTGGGCGTCAAGAAATCGCAGGCATGGGCGACCGAGAGCGAGTAGGTCGTGAAGGACAGGCCGCCGTAGAGCGCGCCCACGAGGAGCGTCCACTGCGGATGGAGGCGGAGCGCGGCGCTCATCAGGATGCAGGCCCCGGCGACCGCGAAGAACACCGCCATCAGCACGGTGCGCCGGTCGTAGATGTCGGACAACCGGCCCACGGGCCACTGCATGGCGAGGCCCGCGATGATCGTGACGCCCATGAAGCTCGAGACGCCCATGTCGTCGAGGCCGATGTCGCGAGCGAAGATCGGCCCCAAGCCGTAGAACGCGCCGTTGACGAGGCCGGTGCCGAGCACGCCCACGACTCCCAAGGGCGAGACCCGGTAGAGGGCGCGGAAGCCCAGGGTCGAGCGCTCGCCGAACACCGGTGCCGGCGCGCGCGTGAGCGCCACCGGAATGAGGCCCACGGTGATGAGCACGGTCGCCAGCGCGAAGAGCTCGAATCCGCCCGGGCTCGCCAGGTTCAGCAGGAACTGCCCGAGCCCCGTCGCGAGATAGACCATGATCATGTAGAGGGCGAGCACCTGGCCGCGGTTCTCGTTCGATGCGCGCGCGTTGAGCCAGCTCTCGACCACCATGTTGAGCCCGGCCATGCCGTAGCCGGTCGCCGTCCGCAGCGCGGTCCAGACGAGTCCCGTCACGAGCAGGATCTGCGAGAGCGCGGCCGCCGCGAGGAGCGCCGCCGCCGCGGCGAAGGTGCGCACGGGACCCACGCGCTCGACGATCCGCGGCAGCGTGCGCGCGGCGATCATCTGGCCCGCGAAATAGCAGGCCAGCACCAGACCGATGATCTCGGCCGGGAAGTTTTCGATCTTCATCCGGAGGCTGATGATCGTGGTGAGCAGCCCGTTGCCGAGCTGCACGATTCCCATGCCGAGAAGAAGCGAGGCGATCTGGGGAAAGGTCTTGCTCATCGGCCGGTACCTTTCCTCAGGCATGCCACGGTCGGCCGCGCGCGGGCGATCACGGCGTCAGCGCTTGCCAAGCGCGGCGCGGCCCTTGTCGGTCAGCTTGCAGACCAGCCAGTCCGGCTTCAACGGATTGTCGAACCATGGCTCGGCCCAACCCTCATCCACGCAGCGCCGGATCGTGCGCGGGTCGACCTTCTTGCCGCTCTCGTCGAAAAGCGGCAGCTTCCCGCCGGGCTGATCGAGCCCGCGCGAGAGCCATGCGCGTTGAACGGCCGTAGGGCGCGCGGCGGGTGCGGGCTTCTCGCCCCCCGCCACGATCGCGAGACGTGCCATGGGCCTCCCTCCCATTGCGTGGGCCCATGCTAGGCGAGATCGCGG
>JAXMCE010000034.1:0-6582 GCA_046349515.1 Alphaproteobacteria bacterium
TATTGAGGAGATCGTTCGGCAGCCAATCGGCACAATCCGTTGCCTGAGCGACCTGAAGCGGCGTCCGGCCGGCCATGGTCGCAGTGATCTCGGCGCCTGCGATGCCATCGCGCCAGCTGGCATTCTCTTGGCGCAAAACACCGAGACCGTCGAGCACCCCCCGCGCGCGCAGCGTCCGCCCGCCACGCCACCACGGCCGCATGACACTGCGGTAGCGGCCGTAGCCCGCGAAAATCTCATCCCCCCCTTCACCCGACAGAATGACCTTGACTTGCCCGGCGGCGGCAGCTCCCAGCTTGTAGGTCGGCAGAACGGCATAATCGGCCACCGGATCATCGAGAGAGGCCGCGACCTCGGGCAAGAGGCTCCAAAAGTCTTGGGCGGTGAACGGGATCTCGACATGCTCAGCGCCGAAGGAACGCGCGAGCGCGCGGGCATGGCTCCGCTCGTCATGGACGCTTGCGTCGGGAAATCCCGCCGTAAACGCGACGACCGGCCGCTCATTCAGCCGCGCCATCATGGCCAGCACGACGGAGGAGTCGATACCGCCGGAGAGAAACATGCCGTAGGGCACGTCCGAGCGCTGGTGAATCCGCACGCTGTCCTCAAGGATACGATCGAGTTGGGCCAGCGCGTCATCGTCGGACATCGAGAGCGGGCCGCCGCTCGGAAGGGCGGAAACACGGCGGCGCTCGACGATGCGCCCGTCCGAGACCACCACCATCTCCCCCGGCAACAGACGCTCGATGCCTTCGAACACGGTCGCTCGGCCGGTCGTGAACTGAAGCTGGAGAAGCTCCGTGCGCCGCGCCGCCTGCACGCGTGGTGCGGCAAGACCCGCCGCAAGAATCGCGTGGGGCTCTGATGCGAAGACGAAGCCGCGGGCGGTCTCGGCATAGTAAAGCGGCTTGATGCCGAAGGGGTCGCGCACGAGGGCGAGACGCCGTCGGTGCGGGTCGTGAAGTGCGATTGCATACATGCCGCGCAAGTGCTGCGCGAAATCGAGGCCGTGGCGCTCATAGAGGTGCAGCGGCGACTCGCAGTCGGATCCTGTTTGGTAATTGACATCCGGATCGGCGGCCCGCAACTCGACATAGTTGTAGATTTCGGCGTTCGCGACGAGGGCCGTGCCGTCCCGCCAGTACAGCGGCTGATCGCCCGTCCGGAGGTCGATGATGGCCAGCCGCGTCTGGATCATGCCAAGGTTGCCCGAGACATGCCGGCCGTGCCCGTCCGGACCGCGGTGGCTCAAGGCGGCCGCAAGCCGATCGAGCAGATTTCCATCGGGGATTTGGCCTTCCGACACCATGAGGCCAGCGATCCCGCACATCAGTGGATAACCCGCGAGAAAAAGTCGAGGTACTGTCTCACGACGGCCGCCTCGGTGAATTCGGCATCGAAGGCCCGCCAACCACCGTCGACAAGGTGCGTCGCGAGCCCGCGATCGTCGATGATACGCTCGATGGCCTTCGCAAGCGAAACCGCATCGTCGATGGGAACGATCAGGCCGTTGTCCCCGTCGCGGATGAGGGCGAGCGGACCCGCGCTCGCCGCGGCAATCACCGGGCGGTGATGCGCCCATCCCTCGATCACGACATTGCCGAGGGGCTCATGCCGCGAGGGGCAGACCAGCATATCTGCGGCAGCAAGGAGAGCGGGCACGTCCTCGCGCCAGCCAATGAAACGCAGCCGCTCGCCGACACCGAGCGATGCCGCCTGGGCTTCAAGGCTGGCTTTCTCGGGCCCCTCCCCCGCGATCCACAGCCAGAGCCTCGGCACGTCGCGAAGCGCGGCAATCAAGATGTCGAACGCCTTGTTCTCATGGAGCCGCCCCAGCGCCAATGCGAGTGGAACACCATCGGGGGTCGAGAACATGGCGCGCGGAAGGGCCGCCAACGGCTGGGAATCGACAAAATTCGGAAGGTAATGGGCGCGCTCCGCTGGCCAGCCGCTCTCCGTCAGGTATTTCACGATGTCCCGCGTATTGCCGACCAAGTGGTCGCAATGCCGATAATGCTTCACGTCATAATACCCGCCCAGCCGCGCAATATGAACGAAGCCATCGCGCGGACAGAAGCGCGTCGCGCGGCTCATCCAGGTCAGCACGATGTCTGGCCGGAAGCGGCGCACTTCGCGCTGAAAGGCCCGCCGCGTCGAGAGGTCGAGCATGCTACCGAATGACAACTCCACCGGATCGATACCCGCCTTGCGCAGCCGCTGGGCCCGCCCGGCATTGCGCCGAATGAGAACACGCTGAGTGAGGCCGGCACGCGCGAGGGCCGGCACCAGCCGCTCGAAGAACGCCTCGGCGCCGCCATGCGGCGCGCCGGCCATCGCCTGGAGTACCCGCATCACCCTCGCTCAGCAAACGCGGTCGATCGGCCGCACGCTGCTCATTCCCGTTCCAACTTGGCCTTGAGGAAGGACAGTAACGGGTACAATCCAGCAAAGAGCGCGATGAGAAAGCCATACCCCCCTTCGCGGTAGCCCTTTCGACGGACATAGCATTTGTAGAACCGCGAGAAGAGGCGCCGGAGATTGGGGCCGAAACTGCCGATCTCCCCGCTCGCGCGGAGATCCTTCGCGCGTGCCGAGGTGTAGCGGTCAAGCCGCGCGATCATATCCGAGATGTCCCGGTCGACATAATGCGCGATCGGCTTCGAGAGCCACTGACGCTCGCCGGACATGTCGATGCGTGGATGGACGCGCTGGTCGCCCCAGCGCTTGGCGCCGCGCGAAAAGAGGCAGGCCTTGGCAGCGGTCCCCCAGGAGGCACCCCACCCATGGCGCACGAGCCGATCGCCGATATAGTTGTCGACGGGCACGAGGAAATATCCAGCCGGCGCCGTCGCAATGCGTTCCCGAATTTCGGCAGCAAGTTCCGCCGATACGCGCTCATCGGCATCGATCTCAAAGATCCAATCGCCGGAGCAGGCCTCGATGCCAGCCATGCGGCGTGGCCCTTCGATTTCCCACGCTCCCTCAACGATCTTCGCGGGAAACCGCTCGACAGCCGACCGCGACCCGTCCGTGCATCGATCGAGAACGACGACGATTTCATCGGCGAATGATACGGACCCGAGGCACGCCGGAAGCTCCGCTTCCTCATTGTGAGCGACGATCAAGGCGGACAGGCGCGGGCCGGTCATGCCGCGCGGTCCCGGCATCGGCGCCAAAGCTCGTGCGCCGCCGATGCTGCCGCATCGACCGTGAGGCTCCCCATGAGCGTCCCCGTCGTGCGGTGGTCGTAGCCCGGCCGGGACGTCAATTCTTCGATCGATTCAGGAGTCCGCACGACGGCGCAGTGCGGGCCCCAGGGTCCGTAGACTTCGTCCCTGCTGGGCCCGAAGAGGCCGAGCGTCGGCGCGCCGGCCGCAGCGGCCAGGTGCATCGTCCCGGAATCGTTGCCGACATAGAACGCACAGCGCCGAAGGCAGAGATAGGCCGTGAGCAAATCGACGCGGCCCATGAGATCGATCAGCCGATCGTGATGGACCGCGAGGCGGATATCTTCGGCCTGGCGTCGCTCGGACGCTGCGCCGAACAGCGCAACGCGGGCGCCGGGCAAGATGCCACCCGGCCCGGTGAGGCGGGACACAAGCTCGCCGAAACGATGAGATGGCCACTCCTTGCCTCGCCAGTTCGCGGCCGGTCCCACGCCAAGGATAGGTGTCGTGCGCGCAATGAGGCTTTCCGCCTGCTGCCAATGTTCGGGCGCGGTCCAGAGCTTGGGTGCCCGTGGCTCGGACAGCCCCACCACCCGGGCCAGTTCCTCGACCATGTGCATGCCGCCAACGTTCGAGCGTTTCACGAAGCGCTCGCCGCACATCAAACCGTAGGCGACGGCCGAACCGCGGAGATCGACCACCGCCTGCCACGCATGGGGCGCGCATTGCGCCCAGAGTCCGAGCCAATGTCGGCTCCAGGATTGCTTCGTCAGGACGATCACCCGTTCGAGCCGCGGCACGGCGCTGAACAGGGGCGCTGCGACCGGACCACAAGCAATGGTGAACCGTGCATCCGGAAAGCGGTCGATGAGCCAGGACAAGACGCCGGTCGACAGGATGGCGTCGCCAATGCGCGTGGAGGTGATGAAGAGGACCCGCTTCACCAATGAACCTCGAATTCGGCCGCCACTTCGTCCCACCGACGGCCAAGTTGGGTCGTCCGCGCCGAAAGACTCATGCGCTCGAAGGTCGCATTATCGTTCAAGAGGCGAAGCGCTGCATTGGCGAATGCATCCTCGTCGCCCGCGACGAACCCGGTCGTCCCCGCAATGAGGCGTTCGCGCGCCGCCCCCTTGGGCCGCACCACGGCCGGCAGGCCGCAGGACTGCGATTCCGCGATGCTGAAAGCGTACATGTCGGACTCATGTCCCGGGTGGAGGTGGACGCGCGCCTGCCGGAAGGTTTCGGCCAATTCAGGATCCGCCGGCGGCCGCCTCACAACGATGCGGTCGTCTTTCGCGGTTCCGAGCCGCTCGACCAGCGCACGGAACGCGGGATCGAACGGCTCGCCCCGCTGCGCCTTTTCGAGCGCAGCAGAATAGACATGCAGCTCCGCTTGCGGCGCGATCGCGTGAATGGTCCCTCGCCACACGTCGAGAAGCCAATCGAGACCGTGGAGCGGATGGGCGGTGACGATCGCGCGGGGCGGATCGGCGGGTCTATTCGCCTCGACCGCGAGGAAGGGGGGGCGCAATCCCGGCGTCAGGATCGCCGCCCGGAGCTTGTCCTCGTTGTCATGGCTTTCGACATGGGACCGCGACAGAAACAAGAGAACAGGCTTCCAGCGCTCCAGATAGGCGCGATTGCGGGCATGCCCCAAGTAGTCAGGCGCGCCCGTGATCCAGAGAAACCGGCGCTTTGCCTTGGCCACCACACCCAGGAGCTCCGGCTTGCGAAATGCAACGAGGATGTCGGTCTCCGCCGGACGCGGTGTATGCCAAGGGTGCCAGTTGGCGCCTTCAATCGTCGCCGGTGCGAGACAACGATTGAAAACCTCGACGACATGGCCCGAGCGGGCCAGCGCGCCCGGCAGGCTCGCCAAGGCCTTCTCAGGTCCGCCGAGCGGCTCCGTGGCCGGTGTATTGCCGTCGAACGGAATGCTGTCGTCGACGAAGGTCACGCGCATGGCGCGACTTTTACCGTGGCATGCCGCCTCGCGCCAGCCGGATCGTCGCGGGGACGGCCGCACCGCGCGGCCTCGCCCCGAGGGACTTGCCAGGGCGGGTGTTGCTAACCATTTTCGTTGAGACACCGCATTGGGCTGCCGGCCATGGCTTGGTTTGCATTTTTGGCATCGCGAGGTTTGATCGCCCTCTCCGGCGAGGATGCGCGAAGCTTCCTCCAGGGTCTCGTGTCGAACGATGTCGAGAAGGTGGCGGCGGGTCGCGCCATCTATGCGGCGCTGCTGACCCCCCAGGGCAAGTATCTCCATGATTTCTTCGTTGCCGAAGCGAACGGCAGATTACTCATCGACGCGGAAACCGCCCGGCTCGCGGATCTCGAGCGTCGGCTGACGCTCTATCGTCTCAGGGCCAAGGTCACGATCGAACGGGTCGAGGGCCATGTGGTCGCAGCTCTCTGGGGAGAGAATGCGCCCCGCACACTCACGCTTCCAAGCGACGCGGGCCGCGAAAAGCCGCTCGGACGCGGCATCGCCTTCGCGGATCCGCGCCTCCCACACCTTGGTCTCCGCGCGATCCTCCCCCAAGACGAAGCCGAGGCGACGCTGAGCCGACTGGGCTTCACCCGGACCGAGGCCAGTGCCTACGACAGGCATCGGCTGGCCATCGGCGTCCCTGACGGCAGCCGCGACCTCGAGGTCGAGAAGTCGACCCTGCTCGAGTCGAATTTCGAGGAACTCCACGGCGTCGATTTCGACAAGGGCTGCTACGTCGGGCAGGAACTGACCGCGCGCACGAAGTATCGTGGCCTCGTCAAGAAGCGCCTCTTTCCCGTGACGCTCGACGGACCCGCCCCTGCGCCTGGCACGCCCGTCACCCTCGACGGTGGAGACATCGGCGACATGCGGAGCGCCGCGGACGGATACGGCCTTGCCCTCTTGCGCCTTGATTGCATCGAAAATGCCCTCAAAGGCGACCGTGTCCTCCTCGCCGGCGGCGTGCGGCTTCGACCAACTCGGCCGGATTGGATGAGTTAGACGTCGCGGTCGATCGCGCCGGCCAAGGCCGCCTGGGCCGCTGCGAGGCGTGCGATCGGCACGCGATAGGGTGAGCACGACACGTAGTCGAGCCCGACGTGCTCGCAAAAGCGGATCGACGCCGGGTCGCCGCCATGCTCGCCGCAGATGCCGAGTTTGAGTTCGGGACGAGCCGCACGGCCCCGCTCGACCGCCATCGCGACGAGTTCGCCCACACCCTCCGTATCGAGTGTCACGAAGGGATCCTGCTCGAACACGCCCTGTCGTTGGTACGATTCGAGGAAATGCCCCGCATCGTCGCGCGAAAGACCGAAGGTCGTCTGAGTCAGATCGTTCGTGCCAAAGCTGAAGAACGCTGCACTCTCCGCGATCTCCTTGGCGCGGAGCGCCGCACGCGGCAATTCGATCATGGTCCCA
>JAXMCE010000035.1:0-5943 GCA_046349515.1 Alphaproteobacteria bacterium
GAAATCCGCAGTGGAGAAAGCCTACGCCTCGTGCCGGATCGCCTCAAGAGGCAACGCGGCTTGATGTCTCGTCACGGGACGGTCAGGGCTGTCCCGGAAAAATGCTTCTCGGCAGGGTCCTGGATTGGAAACCCAAGGCGTCCTGCCCGGCCGGCGTGAACTGCGTGTCCGAGGAGGGCTGGCCCCTTTGCGGGCCTGAAAAATGGAAGCTGAAGCCGGAGCCCGGAGATTTGTAGGTCGTCCCCGCAGGCCCGAAGGGGGTCGGCTGGACCGGGAGGTTCTCATCGGGATCACTCAATCCCGCGGCGCTCCTCGTATAGCGCCCGGTCTCGGCGGAAAAAGCCGCCGCCTCCCCGGCAAAGGCACACGCCACCAGGGTAAGGACGAGGCCCGATATGGCTGATCTTTTCACGGCCGTACTCCCTTCCGTCGAAGCGCGCTCATGCTGACACGCACCGCCAGCGCCCACGGTACGACTCTTATACGGCGGAACAGGGACCTTCCCTGCGCTGCCCGCCACACTTATCACTATGCCAGATTTCAAGCCCACGAACCCTGGGTGCGTTTCAAGGCTTTCCCCGGCCGATCCGCCCAGCGCTCCCGAACTCTGGAGGCTTATCCATGATCTTGATCGGCCAGTACGATTCGCCCTTCGTGCGGCGCGTGGGCATCGCGCTCACGCTCTACGGCCTCGCCTTCGAGCACCGGCCGTGGTCGACCTTTGGCGACGCCGACAAGCTCCGGCCCCACAACCCGCTAACGCGCGTGCCGACGCTCGTGCTGGATGACGGCGACGTGCTCATCGAGAGCCACGCCATCCTCGACTATCTCGACAGCCTGGTGCCCGCCGAGCGCGCCATGTTCCCCCGCGCCGAGCCCGAGCGGCACCGCGCGCTCAAGGTGGCAGCGCTCGGGACGGGCCTCGCCGAGAAGGCGGTCGCGCTGTTCTACGAGAAGAACTTCCACAACGAGGTCTCGGACCTTTTCGCGAGCCGCTGCCGCACGCAGCTCGCGAGCACGCTCGCCGTGCTCGAGGCCGACCGCGTGACGCGCAAGAGCGACTACTGGTTCGGCCCCCGCATCGGCCATGCCGACGTCGCGGTGGCGGTCGCGATCCGCTTCATCACCGAGGCGCATCCCGGCCTCGTCACGATGGCGGAGTTCCCCGCGCTCCGCGCGCATTCAGAGAAGCTCGAGGCACTGCCGGCCTTCAAGGCGATCGCGCAGAAATTCATTCCGCCATCGCGGTGATTGAAATTACGGCGCGGCCGGCGAGAGGGCGTAGCGGTCTTTCGGGATGGGCTTGAAGGTCATGATGACCATGAAGGCGCAGATCCCCATGGCCCAGGCGCCGACATAGAGCCACGCGTAGCTCGCGAACGCATCGTAGATGAGGCCGCCCGCGACCGGCCCCGTCGCCATGCCGAGGCCGCCGGCCATGGCCGTCCCGCCGATGACCGTCCCCATGAGGCGCAGCGGGAAATTCTCGCGCGCGAGGACGGCATAGAGCGGCATGATCCCCGCGTAGACGAAGCCGAACACCACCGCCACCGCGTAGAACGCGCCGATGTCGCGGACGAAGGAATAGGCGAGCGCGGCGAAGGCCTGCACCAGGAGGCCGATCGCCAGGATGCGCTTCGCGCCGAAGCGGTCGCCCAGGATGCCGAACCCGACGCGGCCGCCGAGCCCCGCAAGCCCCTCGACGCTGTAGATGGATACGGCCGCGATCAAGGGAATCCCGCAGCTCACGGCGTAGCTCACCGTGTGGAAGATCGGACCCGAATGGGTGGCGCAACAGAAGAAGTTCGTCAGCATCAGCACGATGAACTGGGGCGAGCGCACGACCTGGCGAAGCGACATGCCGGCTTGCGGCTCGCTGTCCGCGGCGGCGGACGCATGGCCGCCCGCCAAGGCCGGCGCGCGGCGCACCAGCAGCGCCGCCGGCACCATCACGACGGCGGCGAGCGCGGCGATGATTGCGATCGAGGTCCGCCAATCGTAGATCGAGACGAGCCACGCGGCGAAGGGCGCCATGGTCATCGGCGCCATGCCCATGCCGGCGGAGACGAGGGACACGGCGAGGCTCCGGTGCGTCTCGAACCAGCCGGTGACGGTGGCCATGACGGGCGCGAAGATCGCGGCGGTGCCGGCGCCGACCGCGAGACCGAAGACGAGCTGAAACTCGATGAGCGACGTGGCACGTCCGGCGAGAGCGAGGCTCGCGGCAAGGATGAGCGATCCCGTCACCACGACGAAGCGAGGCCCCACGCGATCGGAGAGGGCGCCCCAGAACGCGCCGGCGAAGGCCATCGCGAGGAAGCCGATGGTCATGGCACTCGAGACGCCGGTGACCGACCACCCGGTGTCCCGCGCGATCGGCTGGAGAAGGACCGGCAGCGAGAACATGGCGCCGATCGCGACACAGCCGAGGAGACCGCCGGCCCCCACGATCACCCAGCGGTAATGGGGATTGGTCATCGCGCCTCTCCGTTCAGGCATCGTGTCTCGGGCCATTGGGTCCGGTGGGCCAGGTTCGCCGCCAGCGTTACACCTACTCCCACTCGATGGTCCCTGGCGGTTTCGAGGTCGCGTCGTAGACGACGCGGTTGATGCCGCGCGCTTCGTTCACGATGCGCGTCGCCACGCGGGCGAGGAAGGCGTGGTCGAAGGGATAGCTGTCGGCCGTCATGCCGTCGGTCGAGGTCACGGCGCGGAGCGCGCAGACGTTCTCATACGACCGAGCGTCGCCCATGACGCCGACGGTGCGCACGGGCAGGAGCACGGCGAAGGCCTGCCAGATCTTGTCGTAGAGCCCGGCGTTCCTGATCTCCTCGAGGTAGATCGCATCGGCCTTGCGCAACACGGCGAGCGCCTCGGCGGTGACGGCGCCGAGCACGCGGATCGCGAGGCCGGGCCCTGGAAACGGATGGCGGCGGATGAAGGGCTCGGGCAGGCCGAGCTCGCGGCCCAAGGCGCGCACCTCGTCCTTGAACAGCTCGCGCAACGGCTCGACGAGCTTCAGCTTCATGCGCTCGGGCAAGCCGCCCACATTGTGGTGGCTCTTGATGGTCTCGCTGGGCCCGCCCGACGGCGCCCGCGATTCGATGATGTCGGGATAGAGCGTGCCTTGCGCCAAGTAGTCGGCGCCGCCGAGCTTCGTCGATTCCTCGTCGAACACGTCGATGAAGGTGGCGCCGATGATCTTCCGCTTCTTCTCCGGATCTTCGACGCCGGCGAGCTTGCTCAAGAACAACGCGCTCGCGTCCCTGTGGACGAGCGGGATGTTGTAGTGGCCGCGGAAGAGGCTCACCACCTCCTCCGCCTCGCCCGCGCGCAAGAGCCCGTGGTCGACGAAGATGCAGGTGAGCTGGTTGCCGATCGCCTCGTGCAGCAGCACCGCGGTGACGGAGGAATCGACGCCGCCCGAGAGGCCGCAGATGACGCGGCCCTTCCCCACCTGCGCGCGGATGCGCGCCGTCGCCTCGGCACGGAAGGCCGCCATCGACCAATCGCCCGTGCAGTGCGCGACCCGGTGGGTGAAGGCCTTGAGCAAGGCCGTGCCGTGCTCGGTGTGCGCGACCTCGGGGTGGAACATGGTGCCGTAGAACCGCCGCGCCTCGTCCGCGATGAGGGCGAAGGGCGCGCCCTCGCTCGTGCCCACGACCTTGAAGCCGGGGGGGAGCCTAGTCACACGGTCGCCGTGGCTCATCCACACGGTCTCGCGCCCGCCCGCGCGCCACACCCCGTCGAAGAGCGCGCAGTCGCCCGAGAGCTCGACCACCGCCCGGCCGAACTCCCGCTTGTCCGAGGGCGAGACCTCGCCGCCCAACTGCGCGCACATGGCCTGCTGGCCGTAGCAGATGCCGAGCACCGGCACGCCCAGGTCGAACACCACCTTGGGCGCCCGGGGCGTGTGGGCGAGCGTGACCGAGGCCGGGCCGCCCGAGAGGATGATCGCGCGCGCGCCGAAGCCGCGCACCATCGCCTCCGTCACGTCATAGGGGTGGATCTCGCAATAGACGCCGATCTCGCGCAGGCGCCGCGCGATGAGCTGGGTCACCTGCGAGCCGAAATCGAGAATGAGAATGCGGTCGGTCATGTCAGGTGCTGCGCGAGCGAGGGGGAAGCGAACGGGCGGGAGTTAGATAGACCATCGGTACCTCATGGAACAAGGATCGAGGACGTCGTGCTCAGGGCCAGGCATAGGCGACCTCGATGTGCTCGGCGCCGCCGAGGGGGGCAATGCGCTCGGCCACGCGGTGGCCGCCGAGCCGCTCGTAGAAGAAGCGCGCGGGATTGGCCGCCAGCACCCAGACGATGACGGGCGCGAGGCCGCGGCCCTTCAACGCCTCGAAGGCGCCGACGAGGAGGCTCCGGCCGATGCCCTGGCCCTGGTGATCCTGGAGGACGTAGAGCGTGAAGACCTCGCCCCGGTAGCGCGGGACGATGGGGCGCGCGGGGCCGGCCGCGGCGAAGCCGACGATCGAGCCTGCCTCGTCCTCGGCCACGAGCACCGACTGGTCGGAACGCGTGATCGCGCCCTGCCAGTAGGAGGCCTGGCGCGGCGCCGACATGCCGACGAGGACGTGGTCCGGCAGCATGCCGGGATAGGCCGAGCGCCAGGTCGCGACATAGACCTCGGCGATGGCGTCCGCGTCCGCCGCCCGCGCGCGCCGGATGGCGGGTGCGATCATGCCCGCCGCTCCAGGAGTGCCAGGAAAAAACCGTCCGTGCCGTGCCGGTCTGGCCGCAAGCGCATCGCCTCCCCCACGCCGTCGGGCGCATTGTCGCCTAGAACCGCGCGCCAAACATCGCCGACGGCAAGGGTCGCGAATTGCGGGTGGGCGGCAAGGAAGGCGCGGACCTGTGCCTCCCCTTCCGATTCGAAGATGGAGCAGGTGGCATAGCCGAGCCGACCGCCCGGCCGGACGAGGGCAGCGGCGCGGTCGAGGATTGCCGTTTGCTCCCGCCGGTAGCGCTCGAGCTCCGCGGGTGCGAGGCGCCAGGCTGCCTCCGGGTGGCGGCGCCAGGTGCCGGAGCCGCTGCACGGCGCGTCGACCAGCACGCGGTCCGCCTCGAGGCTGTCGGCCTCACGATGGAGCGCGCCGTCGAGCACGCGGGTCTCGACGATCGAGGTGCTGGCGCGGGCGAGACGCTCCGCCATCCGCGCGAGGCGCGCCTCGTCGATGTCGCAGGCGACGAGCCGTCCCTGGTCCGCCATGGCGTCGACGAGCGCCAAGGTCTTGCCGCCGGCGCCCGCGCAATAGTCGACCACCGTCATGCCGGGCCGCGCGTCCATGAGGAGCGCCACGAGCTGCGAGCCTTCGTCCTGGATCTCGACGAGGCCGTCGCGGAAGAGCGGCAGGTGCTCGATGCGCACCGGCGCGGCGATGCGGAGACCCGCGGGCGAGAAGGGCGTGGGTGCCGCCTCGATGCCCGCGCCCGCGAGGAGCGTCCGCACTTCCTCCCGATTCGTCTTCCGCCGGTTGACGCGGAGGTCGAAGGGCGGCGCGCGGTCGCCCGGGCGGTGGTCGCGGGCCTCGTGCGCGAGCCAGTCCGGCAGCTCCGCCTGGACAGCCGGCGGCTGATCCGCGTGGTCGAGCGCCTTCCCCCTGAGTGCCGCGATGAGCGCGCTTTCCTCTGGTGCGAGCGGCGATGGGCCGTAGCGCGCGCCCGCGAAGGCTTCCGCGATCGCCGCGCTGTCCCAGCCTTGGGCGAGCACGAGCTCGGCGAGGAGGCGCGAGCGGACACCGACAGGCTGCCCAGAATCAAGCCGCGCACACCACCAGTCGAGCCGCGCGCGGTGGCGCAAGACACCAAAGACGAGCGCGCGCACGGCGGCGCGGTCGCGCGAGCCCATGTAGCGCCGCGCGCGCGTGTAGGCCTCGATCAGGCGATCGGCCGGGCGGCGGTCGGCTTCGATGCGTTCGAGAATCTCGATCG
>JAXMCE010000036.1:0-5180 GCA_046349515.1 Alphaproteobacteria bacterium
CGCCGGGTGCTTCACGGGATCGGCGCAGTCGCGGATCTGCTGGTAGCCGAGCCACGCGCCCGAAAGGATGTCGATCAGGCTCACATCGAAGATCTCCTCGATCTTCTCGCGGATCGCATCGCCGACGATTCCCCAATCGAGGCCGGGAATCGCGGTGAGCGATGTCTTGATGGCGACGGTCGCGCCGTCGAGGCAGAGCTTGGCGCCCTCGACCGGCGGGTTCTCCCAGAGGAACCATTTGAGCGTGACGTTCTCGTCCGACATCGGTCTTCTCCGGCTCTAGATCGTGCGCATGCTCGTCGTCGACATCCAGTTGACCCGCACGCCGACGAGCGGCTGGGCGAGCTTGGGCTCCTTGCTGTCCTGCACGCCGATGTCGCGGCGCGCGGTGACGCGGATGCCGCCATGGGCCTCGATCTTGTGCTCGTGCGAGAGCCTGTGCTTGGCGAAGCGCAGGCCCAGCCACGCGGCGCCAGCGCCGAGAACCGAGAGCACCGCGAAAAGCATGCCCATCGAGAACCAGGGCTGCGGCCGTGTCGCCGTGGGCGGTGGTGCTGGCCGTGCGGGTGGCGGCTGAGGTTGCGCGACCGGCGGCTGTACCACGGGCGGCTGGGCGACCGGAGGTTTCTCCGTCGGCGGCTTCGTCGGTGCCGGCGGGGGAGCCGCGGCCAGCGCGACCTGGACCGTCTGGCCGCTGGGCACGCGCGTGCCCGCGACCGGATACTGGTGCTCGATCGTGTCGATGCGCCCGTCGACGCCGGGCTCCCCGCTCACCGCGATCGAGAGCGAGGCCTTCTCGAGCGAAGCGCGCGCCGCCGCGGTCGAGAGCGCAACGAGCTTCGGCACGACGGCCATGGGCGCGCTCCAAACGACGAAGACCTTGGAGCCCACGGCGACCGCGGTGCCGGGGGCCGGTTGCTGCTCCTCGACCATGTCGTCGGCCGAACTCGGCTCGGCCTTCGACGAGACGAGGCTCAAGACCGCCTGGCGCGCGAGCGAGGAGGCCTCTTCCGGCTTCCTGCCGACGAGGTCCGGGACCTTGGTCAGCACTTCCGCCGCCTTGGCCGCGACGCGCACGGTCGTGCCGACGGGCACGCGCGCGCCGGCCGGAGGCCTCTGGGCCGTGATCTGGGAGATCTGTCCCTCGGGCGGCGCCTCGACGACCGCCATGCGCAGCCGGCGTTCGAAGAGTCGCGCCTCGCCCTCGGCGAGCTCGAGCGTGACGACATCGGGGACGATCACGTAGGAGACCGTCGGCGGCGGGTAGGACACCGGCGGCGGGCGGCGGCGCGGCGGATTGGGGTTGTCGGTCGAATTCGTCGGCGGCGGCGGCGTCTCGCTGGTCGAGGGCGGCGGCTTGGTCGGCGTTCCTGTGCCGTCGGTACTCGGCGCACCGTCGGAGGTGCCCGGTTGCACCGAGATGTTCGGGTCGATCCGCGACACCGGTCCTTTGTACGTGGTGTTGGGATCGAGGGTGGCCGCGGACACGGCGCCGCCGCCCGCGAGGACCACGGCCCAAAGCACCGCACCGAGAAGCGTGCGAAGACTCATCGTTCCCCCACCGGATCCGAGAGCCGGGAGCGGCCTTGCCGGCCGCATTTTTGTTTACCTATACGCCCATTCGGCCATGCGCGCTATGACGCCCGTCACAGCCTAGACCGTGATGTCCGTATGCTGGCCGCGCTTGGGTGCCGGCGCGCGGACGAGGAAGCACGCACCGACGCCAGCCATCGTGACGAGACACGACACCACCATGCTGATCGTGAGCGCGTGGACGAAGGCATCGCCCACGATCGCCTCCATCCGATTGGCAAGGTCCGGCGCCAGCGCACTCAGGCGCTCCTTCGCGTCATGAGTACCCGAGAGAAGCCCGCGGATCTCGACCTTGTCCATCGCCGAGAAGTTCACCCCTGCAGCCGTCATGTCCTGTTCGAGCTTCGCCTGCTCGAGTCCGTTGAAAAGGGCGCCCGTGACGGCGACGCCCATGACGAGGCCGAGCATGCGCAAGCTGCTGAGCACGCCCGAGGCAGCCCCCGCCTTCTCCTCCGGGATTGCCGACATGGCCGCATTGGTCGAGATGTTGTAGGCAAGCGCCTGGCCGAAGCCGGAGATGACGAGCGCCGCCACGACGAGATCGACGCCCTCCGACGGCGTCACGCCGGTGATGAAGAGAAAGGACGCCGCCACGAGCACCATGCCCACGGCCATGGGCAGGCGTACGCCCCACAGGCGCTGCGCCCAGCCGACGAGAAGCGAGGTCGCGACGAGCGGGACCGAGAACGTCATGAACACGGCGCCCGTGCGGTCCGGCGAGGCCCGCAGGATGTCCTGAAGATAGAGAGTCACGAAGAAGGTCAGCGACGCGAAGGCGTAGTTCGCGATGAAGCCGACCGCCGAGCCGCCGAGATAGTCGTGGCCGCGGAAGAGCGTGAACTGGACGAGCGGGTTGGCCGTCCGCTCCTCGACCACGACGAAGAGGGCGAGCAACAGAGCGCCCACGGCGAGGCTGCCGAGCACGACCGGCGAGCCGAAGCCGAGGCGGCTCGAGAGCTGGAGCCCCAGCACGATCCCGACAAACGCGGCGGTGACGAGGACGAAGCCCGGCAGGTCGATCGCGCGCGGCGCGCTCTCATCCCGCGATTCGGGCACGACCAAGAGCGTCAAGGCGATGCCCGCCGCGGCGACCGGGAGATTCACGTAGAAGAACCAGCGCCAGGACAAATCCTCGGTCAACAGGCCGCCGACGACGGGGCCGATGGCGGAACCCAAAAGGCCGATGGCGCTCCACACGCCGATGCCGTGGCCCCTCTCTTCCTTCGTGAAGGCGTTCGACACGATCGAGAGCGAGGCCGAGAACATGAGCGCCGAGGCGATGCCCTGGAGCGCGCGCCCGCCGATGAGCGCCGCCGCATCCTCGGCGAAGCCGCAGAAGGCCGAGGCCAGCGCGAAGAGCAGCGAGCCCAGGAGCACGATCCGCCGCCGGCCGACGATGTCGGCCAAGCGCCCGACCGCGACGAGCGGCGCCGCGAAGCCGAGGAAGAAGCCGTTGATCGTCCATTCGAGCAGCTCGGAATCCGCGCCGAAGGCGTCCCCGATCGTCGGCAATGCCACGATGATGCCGTAGAAATCGATGCAGATGAGCAGCACCGGCGAAGCCATCGCCCCGACGATCCACCATTTCTGTGAACGCGGCGAAAGATTCACGGCGCTGCCCCCCACACTCGCACGCCGGCGATCAGGCGACCGCCGGGTCTCTCACACGCTCGGCACGAACGAGCTCACGAACGCCTCGACTTCCGCATCCGACGCCGTCGCGTCCGCGACCACGGCGATGAGCGCGCCCACGGGCACCGTCGCCCCTTCCAGCACCACGTGACGGCGGAGCACGCCCGAGACCGGCGATTCGAGCTCGTTCGTCGACTTCTCGATCTCGATGTCGGCCACGTGCTGGCCGGTCGCGACGACCTGTCCCTCGCCGATATGCCAGGCGGCAACCGTTCCTTCCTCCATGGTGAGGCCGATCTTGGGCATGGTGAGCGCGTGAATGGTCATTCCGGTTTCTTTCTTTGTCCTCGACGACGGGGCGACCGGCCCGGCTCCGGGCCGGCGCTTCGCTTTGAAACATTGAAGGCGACTGCCTAGCGCGCTTCGCCGCGCGCGGCAAGCGCCGCGAGGGTCGGTTTTGACATCGACCTTCGCCGGCCTCGGTGCCAGCATGGCGGATCGGTCGGGCCGGCCGCGACGGCGCCGGGACCGCCGGGCGAGTTCCATGCCGTCCATGTCGAGGAGACGATGCTCAAGGGAAAGACCATATTGGTGACGGGCGCCGCCCGCGGAATGGGGGCGAGCGATGCCGAGTTCATGCTGCATCAGGGTGCGGCTGTCGTCATCACCGACATCAACGCCGAGCTCGGGTGCGCGACGGAGAAGCGCCTCTCGAACCTCGGCCCCTGCACCTTCATGGAGCACGACGTGACCGATCCCGCGGCCTGGCAGCGCGTCGTCGCGGCCACGATCGCGAAACACGGCCAGCTCGACGCGCTCATCAACAACGCCGGCCTCGGCGGGCGGGCGTCCATCGAATCCACGTCGCTCGAGACCTGGCGGAAGGCGCTCGACGTCAACGCGACCGGGGTCTTCCTCGGCATGCAATCCGTCTTCCCCCACATGAAGGAGAGGCGACGCGGCTCGATCGTCAACATCGCCTCGATGAGCGGGCTCGTGGCGGCGCGCTATCCCAACGTCGAGCTCACGCCCAATGCGGGCTACTACACGGCCAAGGCCGGGGTGGTCGTACTGACCAAGCTCGGCGCGACGCAGTTCGGGCCCCACGGCGTGCGCGTCAACGCCGTCTGCCCCGGCGTCATCAAGACGGACATGTCGGCCGACTCCTTCGCCGATCCCGAGCGCGTCGCGTTCTTCAAGGCCGTCATCCCCTTCGATCGCGTGGGCGCGCCGGCCGATGTCGCCCACGCCGTCGCGTTCCTGGCATCCGACCTCTCGGGCTTCATCAACGGCGTGGCGCTCCCGGTCGATGGCGGCCAGACCGCGAAGTCGTGAGGGGGAAATAGCGCGAGCGTCGGTGGGGGCGCCCTCACCGCTCCGCGATCTGGATCGGCTGGTTCATCAGGCGGTCGCGGAGCACGCGCTTCAGCACCTTGCCCGACGGATTGCGCGGCAGCGCGTCGATGAGGCTCAACTGCCGCGGCACCTTGAAGCTCGCGAGGTGCTCGCGGCAGTGGCGCGCGAGGTCGGCGAGCGACAGCGCCGCCCCCTCGTTCAAGACCACGACCGCGACCGGCCGCTCGCCCCAGAGCGGATCGGGCAGGCCCACGACCGCGCATTCGCGCACCTCGGGGAGCTCGTAGATCACGCGCTCGACCTCGGATGAGGCGATGTTCTCCCCGCCCGAGATGATCATGTCCTTCTTGCGGTCGGTGATGTAGAGGAAGCCCTCCTCGTCGAGATAGCCCACATCGCCCGTGCGGAACCAGGCGCCGAAGAAGCTGGCCTTCGTCTTGGCCTCGTCGCGCCAGTAGCCCTCCGTCACCTTGGGGCCGCGGAGGCAGATCTCGCCCTCCTTGCCGGCCGGCAGGGAGACGCCCTCCTCGTCCGCGATGCGCACCTCGACATGGGCGAGCGCGCGGCCGGTCGAGCCGATCTTCTCGAGCTCGCGCCCC
>JAXMCE010000037.1:0-2844 GCA_046349515.1 Alphaproteobacteria bacterium
CGCTGGCGCACGCGGACGCGTCGTCGTGACGCGGTGGCTCAGCCCCGCAGGATCAGCACGACGCCGATGATGAGGAGCGCGATGCCCGCGATCTCGCGCGCGGCCAGGCGTTCCTCGAGCAAGCGCCGCGACACGATTTGCGCGAACAGGATCTCGACGAGGGCGAGCGTGCGCACGCGCGCGGCCGTCTCGATCGCGAAGGCGAAGAACCAGAGTTGCGAGGCAAAGGCGCCCGTGAAGCCGGCAAGCAGCGACGGGCGCCAGGCGCGGAAGATGGCGCCGAGCGTGCCGTCCCGGCGCGCGAGAAGGAAGGCGGTGAGCGTTCCAGCCTGAACGGCGAGGGCAATCGTCAACGTCACCGAGGCGCCGACGAGGAAGCTCGGCGCGTCGAGTGCCTTGATGCCGCCGCGATAGCCGACGGCAGCGAGCGCGAAGAGCCCGCCCGCGCCGATGCCGAGCGCGGCGGGCCGCCACGAAATGGCCTCCCGCCAGGACCCGCGGCCCGGCCATGACAGCATGATGACGCCCAGGCTCGCGATGAGGATGGCGAGCGCGATGCCGACCGTCACATCGTCGGCGAGAAGCACGGCGCCGAGGATCGCCACCTGCACGGGCTCGGTCTTGGTATAGGCGATGGCGATGACGAAGGAGCGCTCGCGCATGGCGGCCAGCATGAGGCCCGTCGCGACCATCTGCGCGAGGCCGCCCGCGGCCGTCCAAAGGAAGGCGGAGAGCGTGAGAGGCGGCAGCGCCTCACCGCTCGCGATCACGATCGCCGGAAGGAAGAGGAGCGCGAAGGGCAGGCCGAAGAGGAATCGCACATGGGTCGCCCCGACCGTGCCGAGATCCGAGATGAGATTGCGCTGCATGGCATTTCGCGCGGTCTGGCAGACCGACGCGATGAGCGTGAAGACGATCCAGAGCCAGGGCGCGACGGTCATGGGGCGGGGCAGCGAAAGGGGAAGGGACCGCGCGAAGTCTCGCCGCTTTCACCCGCTTTGGGCACCGAAGACTTGAGCCGGCGCGCGTGTCTCCCCGTCGTGCGCCCGACGGGCGGACAGTCTCACCACTCAGCCGGGCGCGGGCGTGCTCTCGCGGTTGGCTCCTGCTCGTGCGCGCGCGAAGGCGCCGCGGAGGGCCAGCCAATTCTCCTTGAAGCCGTTCGCGAGCACGTGGCGCCAGGCGCGGAACCGGCGGGCGCGGATCGTGGGCGCGCCGGCCAAGCGCATGCCCAAGGCGCGCGCGGGACGGCCGAGCTTCCGCGCCCGGTGATCGCCATGCTGGATCGCCAT
Source organism: Alphaproteobacteria bacterium (assembly GCA_046349515.1). Classification (GTDB taxonomy): domain Bacteria; phylum Pseudomonadota; class Alphaproteobacteria; order CADEGL01; family CADEGL01; genus JBGPGW01. The sequence continues at coordinate 1,293 of JAXMCE010000037.1, forward strand.
GTCCTCGATCGTGCAGGGCGCGAGGGTGAGGGCGCCGGCGGCGGCCGCGCGCTCGACGAGGCGCGAGCCCTTTGCCGTGCGCGCGACGGCCAGGTTGACGCCCGGCGCCTCGCGGAAGATGCGTTTGCCGCCTTCGATGATCCAGCCGTCGGGGCAGGCCACGTCGGCCAGCTCGCCGATCGCATCGGGGCACAGCTTGCAGCGGAACTGGAGGTCGTAGGTCCACGGCTTCTCGCCCGCGTACCAGGTCTCGAAATAGGTCAGGTCGAAGACGCGCCCGTCTTTGGCCTCGACATGGGTCGGGCCCGGCCAGCCTTCGCCGCGCCAGCGGAACACGGCCACGTCCTTGGGCGCGAGGCCGTGGTAGCGTGCGATCCGCCGGGCGGTCTCGAGGTTGGCGACCCCGCCGCAGAAGATCGAAAGAAGATAGGGAACCTGCGCCTCGACGCGCCCGTCCTGCCGCGCGAGGTTGCGGATGCCGGCGATGTCGCAGGGCTTGGCGATGACGGCGAAGCGGCGGCCCTCATCGAGAAGGCGCATGACATGGACAAGCGGCGCCGCGGGGCCGTAGCGCGACTGGGCGCCCGACAGCACGTCATCGGCAGTGGTGCTCACGAGCGCGTCCGTGAGCATCGGCTCGGTCGCCGACGCACGCACATGGAGGATCGCGTCGACCTCTCCGCTCGCGAGGAGATACTGGCCGAGCGCTGTCAGCGCGCCGCCCGCGGCCGCCTTGTGACGCACCCGGCCGTCCGCCGCCCAGCACCGCCGGAGCGAATGGATGGGCCCCCACATCGTGTGCATGACGGCCCCCTCGGCCTTGGCGCGCGCCTCGTCCGGGCCGACGAGGCTGATGCCCGGGCAGGCATCGAGGATGCGGCGCATGAGGCCGTCCTCGATCGGACGCCGAGTGAGCGGGCGAATCTGCCCCGGCTCGACGAGAGTCATCGCGACGCGCTCGCGCCCGGCCATGCTTTCGCAGAGCCCGCAGCCGATGCAGAGTCCGTGGCGAACGATGTCGTCGAGATCGCGGATCCGCGCCATGCCGGTTTCTACCGGGAAGCGCCGCGGCGCGTCACGCCGACTGCATCCTTCGGCCGGCTCGGAAGGGAACGCCATGAGAAAACCTCACGCTGAGCGTCCTCGTCCCGGGCCTGTCGAGGGACGAAGCGTGGGGCGTGCATCGCGTGATAAGGTTCTCGCAAGTTCAGGGTGGCAGAGGGGGGTGGAGAGATGGCGACGGAGCAACGCGCCTGGGTGATCGCGGCCACGGTTTGCATCGGACTCGCGGTCGTCTCTTATTTCTTCCTCGATCGTGCCGTGGCGACGGTGAGCCACGACCACCTTCATGGCATTCCCTGGTTCGTGTGGCTGACCTACATACCGGACCCGTTCCGGCCGGCCGCGGCCGTGGCGCTCGTCATCATGGCACTCCGGCGTGTCGCGAGGGCCCGCCTGTGCCGGTTCGACGATCTGGTCCTCCGCCTCGGCACGAGCGTCATCGTCGCCTCCGCCATCAAGGAGCAGTTGAAATGGGTCTTCGGCCGCACCT
>JAXMCE010000038.1:0-1789 GCA_046349515.1 Alphaproteobacteria bacterium
GCCCCCGCGCGCCTCGCTTCGCAAGACCCATGGCGTGGCGCACGGCCTCGCGCGGCTCCCAGAGCTTGCCAGCGAAGCCGGACTCGCGCGCGTCCACCATGGCCTGGAGCCGGTCGGCCATGCGCTTCGCGGCCTCCGCGCTCTCGCCGTAGGCGAGCACGGTCGCGCCGCAATCGTGGATGTCGGCCAAGGGGAATCCCATGGCGACGCTCACGCTCGCGATCCCGTCGCGTTCCAGGTCGGGCAGCGTCGCGTAGAGGGACTGCGCCGGCTCGATCATCGTGCACTGCCAGGTGAGCGGCACGAGGTAGTTGATCTGTCGGTAGGCCTTGTGGCGCGCGACGCCCGGGTCCTTGAGAATCCGCTCCAGAAGCGCCGCCGAACGCTGGCCCGTCTCCGCCATGTCGACATGCGGATAGGTGCGATACACGACGAGCGCCGTCGCCGCCCCCACCATCGCCGGCGTGACGTTCGCGTGGAAGTCGAGGCTCACGACGATGGGAAGCTCGGCGCCCACGACGCGGCGGATGCGATCGAGAAGCTCGCCCTCCCCGTCCTCGAGATGCTCCGTCACCATGGCGCCGTGGAGGTCGAGGTAAAGCGCGTCGAGCGGCAGCGCGCGCCTGACGTCCTCGACGATCATGGCCGCGATGCGCTCGTACGCATCCTTCGTCACATGGGCCGAGGGCGTGGCCGAGCACCAGAGAAGCGGCGCGATCTCGTGGCGACTCATCGCGTCGAGAAAGCCGGCGACGGGGATGTTGATGCCCTTGACGGCCTCGACCATGACGGGCCCGCGGGAGAGGCCGGGCCATCCGTCCGCGCGCTCGAAGGCGTCGTAATCCGCCTTCGTCGGCGCGAAGGTGTTGGTCTCGTGGTGCCAGCCGCCGACCGCGATGCGGGCCATAGCCGCTGGCTAGACCTGCTTGCCCGCGAAGGTGTTGCAGGAATTGATCGTGCCGCCTTTCAAGCCCTTCATGAACCAGTGCACGCGCTGCTCGGCGCTGCCATGGGTGAAGCTGTCGGGCACGACGCGGCGCCCCGCGGCCTGCTGGAGCCGGTCATCGCCCACGGCCGAGGCCGCGTTCATCGCCTCCTCGACGTCGCCCGGCTCGAGCACCTTCCAGCGCTGGTCGGCCTGGGACGCCCAGACGCCCGCGAGACAATCCGCCATGAGCTCGACGCGCACGGAGACGGCGTTGGCGTCGCGCTGCGACATCTTGCGCTCGGCCGCGTGCGCCTTCTCGAGGATGCCGAGCATGTTCTCGACGTGGTGGCCGACCTCGTGGGCGATGACATAGGCGTTGGCGAAGTCGCCGCCCGCGTGGAAGCGCTGCTCCAGATCGTGGAAGAACGACAAGTCGAGATACACTTTCTGGTCGACCGGGCAGTAGAACGGGCCCATGGCGGCCTGGGCGAATCCGCAGCCGGACTGTGTCGCTTCCGTGAACAGCACCAGGTGGGGCCGGCGGTATTCGATGCCGGCCTGGGCCGGCAGGACCGTGCCCCATACGTCTTCCGTCTCGGCCAGCACGGCCGAGGCGAAGCGCGCGGCCTTGTCCTGGGGTGCGGCATTGTGGGGGGCGGGCTGCATCGCGACCTGATTGCCGCCGGAGCTGACGATGTCAGCCCCGCTCAGCAGCGCCTGCGGGTCGATGCCGAGCGCCCAGCCGATGAGCGTGAGCACGATGATGGCGCCGATGCCCAAGCCCCCGCGCCCGCCCGCGAGTCCGCCGAAGCCGCCCATCCCGCCGCGCCCACCGCCGAAGCCACCGAACCCGCCGCCGCC